>NZ_JBLZXA010000008.1:0-1120531 GCF_056099005.1 Priestia sp. 53B2 | reverse complement strand
TTGGGACCAAGGGGTCGCAGGTTCGAATCCTGTCTTCCCGACCATTTATGGGGCCTTAGCTCAGCTGGGAGAGCGCCTGCCTTGCACGCAGGAGGTCAGCGGTTCGATCCCGCTAGGCTCCACCAATTAAACTGAATAATTGTAACGAATAATATGGCGGTGTAGCTCAGCTGGCTAGAGCGTACGGTTCATACCCGTGAGGTCGTGGGTTCGACTCCCTCCGCCGCTACCATATAAGTTACATTTGTTATAAATATACGGAGGAATACCCAAGTCCGGCTGAAGGGATCGGTCTTGAAAACCGACAGGGGTGTTAAAGCCCGCGGGGGTTCGAATCCCTCTTCCTCCGCCATTTATTTATATCATATTCATATCATCGCGGGGTGGAGCAGTTCGGTAGCTCGTCGGGCTCATAACCCGAAGGTCGCAGGTTCAAATCCTGTCCCCGCAACCAAAGTGGTCCCGTGGTGTAGCGGTTAACATGCCTGCCTGTCACGCAGGAGATCGCGGGTTCGATTCCCGTCGGGACCGCCATTTTGTTTGGCTCGGTAGCTCAGTTGGTAGAGCAAAGGACTGAAAATCCTTGTGTCGGCGGTTCGATTCCGTCCCGAGCCACCATTTTAAGACGGCGATTGTGGCGAAGTGGTTAACGCACCGGATTGTGGTTCCGGCATTCGTGGGTTCGATTCCCATCAGTCGCCCCATCTTAAGTAACGCGGGTGTAGTTTAGTGGTAAAACCTCAGCCTTCCAAGCTGATGTCGTGAGTTCGATTCTCATCACCCGCTCCAAAAATGGGCCTATAGCTCAGCTGGTTAGAGCGCACGCCTGATAAGCGTGAGGTCGGTGGTTCGAGTCCACTTAGGCCCACCATATTCCACAGTAGCTCAGTGGTAGAGCTATCGGCTGTTAACCGATCGGTCGTAGGTTCGAGTCCTACCTGTGGAGCCATACGGAGAAGTACTCAAGTGGCTGAAGAGGCGCCCCTGCTAAGGGTGTAGGTCGTGTAAGCGGCGCGAGGGTTCAAATCCCTCCTTCTCCGCCAGTCGTTTTAAATTTAAATATGGCCCGTTGGTCAAGCGGTTAAGACACCGCCCTTTCACGGCGGTAACACGGGTTCGAATCCCGTACGGGTCATCTCAAAAAGGTTTGCATATATGCAAACCTTTTTTATTTGCGCTTTTTTAAAGATTAAGTAAACAGAAATAATAGTTAGGAATAATTACCATGAATTTTCAGAATAAAAAGTAAGTTTTAAGCAGGATTTTCCCTATATCATATGGAATTATTCATAAAGTAATAAAGTATGAAGAGTATGGAATAAAGAGTAATTTTAAAGAACATTTATTCTATTATATTTGTAGAAAAGGTTTATGTTTTTACTGTAAAAGGGAATGAGTGGTAAGAAGCGTATATTATGTGCGTATATTATGTTTGAAGTTAAAGGGGTGGCAAAAGTGAATCTAGCGGTTCAGCCTACTGAATTTGATGTTCATTTGTATCACGAAGGAAACTTATTTCGCAGTTACTCTATTTTCGGTGCGCATCAGGTAACGGTAGAAGGAATTGAAGGCGTACGATTTTGCGTGTGGGCACCTCATGCAAAGGGTGTAAGCGTTGTAGGTGATTTTAATAAATGGAATGGCTTTCAACATTCAATGGTTAAAGTTAATGAAGAAGGTATTTGGATGACATTTATCCCTGAATTAGAACAAGGGACTATTTATAAATATGAAATCATCACACAAAGCAATCAAAAAAAATTAAAAGCAGATCCATACGCTTTCTTCAGTGAAGTGCGTCCGAACACTGCGTCTATTGTTTACTCATTGGATGGGTACAAATGGAACGATCAATATTGGCGTAGAAAGAAAAAACAGCAAAATATATATGAAAGACCCCTGTGTATTTACGAGCTGCATGCAGGGTCTTGGAGGACTCATGAAGATGGCAGCCTTTATACATATAGTGAATTAGCACAGGAGCTTATTCCTTATATTGCTGAACAAGGTTTTACACATATTGAGTTATTACCAGTCATTGAGCATCCGCTCGACCGATCCTGGGGATATCAAGGAATTGGATACTATTCTGCTACCAGTCGATACGGTACACCTAAAGAGTTGATGAACTTTATAGATGAGTGTCATCAAAACAATATAGGGGTTCTTTTAGACTGGGTACCCGGGCATTTTTGTAAGGATGAACATGGTCTGTATATGTTCGATGGAGAACCTACTTATGAATACAAACAAGAGCCCGATCGTGAAAACTACGTTTGGGGAACAGCTAATTTCGATTTAGGAAAGCCTGAAGTACAAAGTTTTCTGATTTCGAACGCTTTGTTTTGGTTGGAGTACTTCCATATAGATGGATTTCGAGTAGATGCTGTAGCCAATATGCTTTATTGGCAAAATTCTTCTGGAAAAGCAGTGAATGATGGAGCTGTCAGCTTCTTGAAAAAGTTGAATGAAGCTGTTTTTGAATCTGATGAAACGATATTAATGATGGCAGAAGATTCAACGGACTGGCCGCTTGTTACAGCACCTACGTATGAGGGCGGTTTAGGCTTTAATTATAAGTGGAACATGGGATGGATGAATGACGTTTTAACCTACATGGAAGCTGGCGTGGAAAGGCGTCCCTATCTTCACGATAAAATGACCTTTTCACTAATGTATGCGTTTAACGAAAACTTTATTTTGCCGCTTTCTCATGATGAAGTCGTACATGGGAAAAAATCATTACTTAATAAAATGCCAGGTGATTACTGGCGCAAGTTTGCACAGCTTCGACTGCTATATGGATATTTCTTTGCACACCCTGGGAAAAAGCTTTTATTTATGGGCGGAGAGTTTGGCCAATTTGATGAGTGGAAAGATTTAGAGGAGTTGGATTGGATGCTTTATGATTTTGATATGCATCGCAATCTTAACGGATATATGAAGGATCTCATCAAGATTTATAAGAGAAGCAAGCCTTTATATGAATTAGACCATAATCCAGATGGATTTGAATGGATTGATGTTAACAACCATCATCAACAAATTTTCTCTTTTATTCGTAAGTCGAAAGAAAATCAGGAGATTT
The DNA here is from genome assembly GCF_056099005.1 of Priestia sp. 53B2. Taxonomy (NCBI): domain Bacteria; kingdom Bacillati; phylum Bacillota; class Bacilli; order Caryophanales; family Bacillaceae; genus Priestia; species Priestia sp. 53B2. The sequence goes on along the minus strand of NZ_JBLZXA010000008.1, from coordinate 1,117,443 downwards.
TTATAGTTGTTAGCAATTTTTCTGAGCATCCATATCATTCTTACAAAGTTGGAGTTCCAGTTGAGACAGAGTACATTGAAGTTATTAACAGTGATGACGAAGTGTACGGCGGTTCAGGCATTGTAAATAAAAAGGCATTAAAATCAGTGGATGAATCGTTTCACGGCCAACCTTTTTGCATTGAAATGAATATTCCGCCGTTTGGTATTAGTATACTGCGAGCAAAGAGAAAACGAGGGGAGAGAAAACAACATGTTAAAAAAGAAATGCGTAGCGATGTTATTGGCAGGAGGAAAAGGTAGTCGGCTAAGTTCACTTACAAAAAATCTAGCAAAGCCAGCTGTACCATTTGGTGGTAAATATCGAATTATTGATTTTGCTTTAAGTAATTGTACAAATTCAGGTATTGAAACAGTAGGTGTGTTAACACAATACCAACCGCTAGTTCTCAATTCATACATTGGAATTGGAAGCGCTTGGGATTTGGACCGACGGAATGGTGGCGTCACGGTATTGCCTCCATACGCGGAGTCAGATGGAGTAAAGTGGTATAAAGGGACGGCTAGCGCTATTTATGAAAATTTAAACTATTTAACACAATATGATCCTGAGTACGTACTGATTCTATCAGGTGATCACATTTATAAAATGAACTATGAAAATATGCTTGATTATCATATAAACAAAGAAGCAGACGTAACGATTTCTGTTATTGAAGTACCTTGGGAGGAAGCGAGCCGTTTTGGTATTTTAAATACAAATAGTGACCTAGACGTAATGGAGTTCGATGAAAAGCCTCAGCGTCCTAAAAACAATCTAGCTTCCATGGGGATTTATATTTTTAAATGGAGTATTTTAAAAGAATATTTAGAAATGGATGCACGCAATCCATATTCAAGCCATGATTTTGGTAAAGATGTTATTCCGCTTTTACTAGATGAAAAGAAAAAGCTAATTGCATACCCTTTCCAAGGTTATTGGAAAGATGTGGGAACTGTAAAAAGCTTGTGGGAAGCGAATATGGATTTGTTATGTGATAAAGACGAGCTTAATTTATTTGACTCTTCATGGAAAGTATACTCTGTTAACCCTAATCAGCCTCCTCAATATATCGCGCCAAACGCCTGCGTGGTGGAGTCATTAGTAAATGAAGGGTGCGTTGTTGAAGGAAACGTAGAGCAGTCCGTGTTATTTCCAGGTGTACAAATCGGCTCAGGTTCTGAGGTCAAGAAAACGGTTGTCATGCCTACTGCAAAGATAGGTTCTAACGTATATATTGAAAACGCAATTGTTCCATCGGACATTGAAGTTCCAGACGGTACTATTATTCGACCGACCAAAGGAAGCGAAGAAGTAATTCTTGTTACTCAAGAATTGATTGAATCAGTTGCTAAATGCATTTAACGAACAGAGAGGATGAACGACATTGAATAATCAAATGCTTGGTATTATTGATGCTTGTACAAACACAACAGCGCTGCAACCTTTAACCTTTTATAGATCGATTGCTGCCATTCCTTTTGCAGGGCGCTATCGATTAATCGATTTTACGCTTTCTAATATGGTGAACTCTGGAATTTCGAGCGTTGCCATTTTTCCTCGTGATCGCTATCGCGCATTGATGGATCATATAGGTTCAGGAAAAGAGTGGGATTTGGATCGGAAGCGAGATGGATTGTTTATTTTCCCTCCTATGACAAGTGATTTACACTTAGAAAGTCCATCACTATTCACGCAGTTCCGTTATCATATTGATTATTTCTTAAGAAGTAAGCAGGAATACGTATTAATTGCGAATAGTTATACGATATGTACAGTTGACTTTGAGCACGTGCTGCAACGTCATATTGCTTCAAATGCAGATATTACTGAAATGAAGCAGGGTGATAAATCGCTTAATATGTATATTATTAATAAATCTATTCTAGTTAATATTTTGCAAAATGAATCCCATGATTTTTATACGATTAAAGAAATGGTTCGATATATGGCACAATCTCATCGTGTAGAAAAGTATGAGCACCATGGATATACGGCTGAGATTTCTAGCTTAGATGCCTACTATAAAACAAGTATGGAAATTTTATCTCCAGATGTCTGGAAGCAGTTATTTATCAACGAACGTCCTGTTTTCACTAAAGTAAAAGATGAACCGCCTACTCGTTACGCAAAAAAAGCGGTTGTGAAAAACTCAATGATCGCAAACGGGTGCGTGATTGAAGGGCATGTGGAAAATAGTATTATCTTCCGAGGCGTTAAAATTGGAAAAGGTACGGTCGTTAAGAATAGCATTGTGATGCAAAAAGGCGTTATCTTAGAAAATAGTGTATTAGAAAATGTTGTTTTAGACAAAGATGTGAAAATAGGAAGTAATGAAACGTTGCTAGGTGAGTCAGGATTACCTAGAGTCATTGCTAAAGGAACAACTCAAGGAGCGTTGATGAAGTCGTGAATGTATTATTTGCTGTATCAGAATGTGTACCTTTTATTAAAACAGGAGGATTAGCAGACGTAGCTGGTGCCCTGCCTAAAGAATTAAAAAAGTTAGGAACGAACGTATGTGTAGTCATGCCAAAGTACGGAACGATTCCTCAACATTATCAAGATGAAATGGTGCTTGAAAAAGTTATTCATGTGCAGGTTGGGTGGAGAAGACAGTACTGCGGAATTGAATCGTTAACGATGGATGGCGTTAAATATATTTTCATTGATAATGAATATTATTTTAAAAGAGATAGCTTATATGGGCACTACGATGACGCTGAACGATTTGCTTTTTTCAGCAGAGCTGTGCTTGAAGCTATCCCATTTTTAGAGAATGAGCCTGATATTATTCATTGTCACGACTGGCATACGGCTATGATTCCATTTTTACTTCGTGCTAATTATGATATGTATGATCATATTCAGACGGTCTTTACGATTCATAACTTGCAATTCCAAGGAATCTTCCCTAAGAGCAATTTATATGAGTTATTAAATTTAAATGAATATTATTTTACTACAAGCCAGCTCGAGTTTTATGGGAACATTAATTTTATGAAAGCTGCTCTTGTATCAGCTGATAAAATTACCACGGTAAGTCCTACATATCGAGATGAAATTCAAATGCCATATTACGGAGAAAGTTTAGATGGGTTATTGCGTCAGCGAAATCAAGATTTAATTGGGATTGTAAATGGAATCGATGAAGAAGCTTATAGCCCAGACGCAGATCAGCTTATATCTTATCCTTATTCGGTAGAAGAGATTGAAGGAAAATATAAAAATAAAAAAGAGCTCCAGCGCTATCTTGAATTAGAAGAAAATAAGGATGTTCCAATTATTTCGATGGTTACAAGGTTAACTCAGCAGAAGGGATTGGATTTAGTTAAGCACGTTTTCCATGAGACGGTTAACTTAGGAGCCCAAATTGTTATTTTAGGAACTGGAGAATACGAGTTTGAGCAGTTTTTCCGTGAGATGGAAGATACGTACCCGCAACAAGTAAAAGCCATTATTGGTTTTAATGAGGAACTTGCTCATAAAGTTTATGCCGGTACGGATTTATTTTTAATGCCTTCCCGTTTTGAGCCTTGCGGACTCGGACAATTAATAGCCTTAAAATATGGAACCATTCCAGTCGTGCGTGAAACGGGCGGCCTGAATGACACGGTCAAAGCTTATAATGAATATAGCGGAGAGGGAAATGGCTTCTCTTTTAAGAATTATAATGCTCATGACATGCTTCATACGTTAGAAAGAGCTGTTTCATTTTATCACCAAAAAGATGTATGGAAAAAATTAATGATGGATGCTATGAGTCAGGATTATAGCTGGGGGCAATCGGCATTTAAATATAATCAATTGTATTCAAATTTGACATCTACTCCATCGTGAAAGGGTGAGCAGATTGTTCTCTGATAAAAAAAGCTTTCAAGAGGCTTTTTTAAAAAAGCTGGAAATGACATATGGAAAGAGCTTTAAAGAATCTACTGTTCAAGATCACTATCATACATTAGGAAATATGGTGCGAGAGTATATTAGCAGCGATTGGATTTCAACCAATGAAATTCATAGGTCTTCACATACAAAGCAAGTGTATTATCTTTCTATCGAATTTTTATTAGGCAGACTATTGGGTCAAAATCTGTTGAACTTAGGAATTCGGGAAGTTGTAAAAGAAGGATTAAGTGATCTGAATATTTCACTTGAAAATATTGAAGAGATAGAAGTAGACGCAGGATTAGGAAACGGCGGATTAGGCAGGCTTGCTGCTTGTTTTTTAGATTCTCTTGCTTCACTTAATCTTCCTGGCCACGGTTATGGGATTCGCTATAAACACGGTTTGTTTGATCAAAAGATTGTAAACGGCTTTCAAATTGAGCTCCCAGAACAGTGGTTAAGGCATGGGAATTCATGGGAAGTACGCAAATTAGATCAAGCCATAGAAGTGAACTTTTGGGGCGAAGTTGAAATGGTACAGGAAGACGAAAAATTCTCTTTTCGTCATGTAAAAGGAGAACCCGTCTCTGCTGTTCCTTATGACATCCCGGTTATCGGGTATAAAACAGATACAGTGAATACACTTCGCCTTTGGAATGCGGAGCCTTCATCATTTCCAGTACATAAAGATGTGATGGAGTATAAGCGTCAAACAGAGGCTGTATCAGAATTTTTATATCCAGATGATACACATGAAGATGGTAAAATATTAAGATTGAAACAGCAATATTTTCTTGTGTCAGCTAGCTTACAAAGTATTATCAGAGCACATCGAAATACCTATCAAACACTTACAAACTTTCACGAAAAAGTAGCCATTCATATTAACGATACGCATCCTGTACTTGCGATTCCTGAGCTAATGAGAATTTTATTGGATGAAGAAAAAATGGAATGGGAAGATGCATGGCATATTACGTCCAATACCATATCATACACAAATCATACGACTCTTTCTGAAGCCCTTGAGAAATGGCCGATTGATTTATTTCAACCCTTGCTTCCACGCGTGTATATGATTATTGAAGAAATTAATGAGCGCTTTTGTAAAGAATTATGGGAATCATATCCAGGAGACTGGCAGCGGATTGAAAATATGGCTATTTTAGCACACGGGTTAGTAAAGATGGCTCATTTAGCAATTGTGGGAAGTTATAAAGTAAACGGTGTAGCAAAGATTCATACTGATATTTTAAAAGAACGAGAAATGAAAGATTTTTATCAGTTTTATCCTGCTAAATTTAACAATAAAACGAACGGAATTACCCACCGGCGCTGGTTGTTAAAAGCTAACCCGCAGCTTTCCTCCCTTATCACCGAGGTGATAGGAGATAAATGGATTAAACAGCCGCATTCTCTTATAAAGCTCCAAGAGTATGTGGAAGATCCAAGCTTTTTACAAGGACTAAAAACAGTAAAACAACAGCGTAAAAAGCTGCTTGCGGATATTATTCAAGAGCAAACGGGAATTAAAATAGATTCTAATTCTATTTTTGATGTACAGGTTAAAAGGCTTCATGCTTACAAAAGGCAGCTTTTAAATGTGCTGCACATTATGTATTTGTACAATCGATTAAAAGAAGACCCTAATTTTCAAATCGTTCCTCGTACATTTATTTTTGGTGCGAAAGCTTCTCCCGGCTATTATTATGCAAAAAAAGTCATCAAGCTAATTAACTCTGTAGCTGATGTTGTCAATAATGATCCACAAACATCACCGTTTTTAAAAGTCGTTTTTTTAGAAAACTATCGTGTGTCACTTGCTGAGTATATCTTTCCTGCAGCGGATGTCAGTGAACAGATTTCAACCGCCAGCAAAGAAGCTTCGGGAACGGGAAATATGAAATTCATGATGAACGGAGCGTTAACTCTTGGCACGATGGACGGAGCGAACGTCGAAATTAGCGAGGCAGTAGGAAAAGATAATGTCTTTATTTTTGGATTAAAAGCCGAAGAAGTGTTAAGCTATCAGCAAAATGGAGGATACCGTGCCTATGATTATTACCATCATGATAAGCGGATTCGACAAGTGCTCGAGCAGCTTACAAACGGCTTCCTGCCTGACACATATGACTTATTCGAGCCTATATATGATTCATTATTAATGCAAAATGATGAATACTATGTACTCCGTGACTTTGACTCATACGTTACGGCACAGCAAAAAGTAAACGAAGCTTATAGAAATGAAAATAAATGGCTTCAAATGAGTGCGACGAACATTGCACACTCCGGCTTTTTTTCTAGTGATCGAACGATTGAGGAATATGCATCTGATATTTGGGGAATTCACTCCACTAAAAATTTATTAAATCAATAAATAGAAAAGGTGTAGTCAAAGACTACACCTTTTTTATTTTATCTGTTGTCACCGTTTAAGAAATCACCTAAAGAACCAAGGATACTGCCTTCACCTTTACCTCCCGTTGGCGAAACTGCACTTGATAAAACGCGATCGGCTAGTCGGCTAAAAGGAAGAGATTGAATCCAAACTGTTCCTGGTCCTGACAGAGTAGCAAAAAACATGCCTTCTCCTCCAAACAGAGCTGTTTTAATTTTCCCTACATATTCGATGTTGTAGTTTACATCGCGGGTCATGGCCACTAAACATCCAGTATCCACACGAAGGCGTTCACCCGGCTGCAGCTGTCTTTTATGAATGGTCCCGCCTGCATGCAAAAATGCCAAGCCGTTACCTTCTAATTTTTGCATAATAAAACCTTCACCGCCAAAGAAGCCCGTTCCTAGTTTTTTTTGAAAATCAATGCCAACGGATACGCCTTTAGCAGCGCATAAAAAGGAGCTCTTTTGACAAATGATTTTATGATCGAGCTGCTCTAAATCGACAGGAATAATCTTGCCTGGAAAAGGTGAAGCGAAGGATACTTTTCGTTTGTGATATCCGTTATTTGTATATACCGTCATAAATAAACTTTCACCAGTTAATACGCGTTTCCCAGCTCCTTTTAGTTTATTAAACAGCCCGCTGCTGTTGGAGGAAGAACCGTCACCAAAGATGGTTTCCATCTCAATATCATCTTCCATCATCATCATTCCTCCAGCTTCTGCTATAACACTTTCTGAAGGATCTAATTCAATTTCAACAAACTGCATGTCATCTCCATACAATTTATAATCAATTTCATGTGCATTCATCATTTTCACCTCATTATTAATTCTAATCTCCTATTCATTCGATGTCATCTCCTATAGCTCCTACTAAAAATAGAAAAAAGAGTAGTATGAAGAACTACTCCTTTTCAGTGTATGGATCTTTCTCATAGGCCGGTAAATCTCCAAATATGGTCATCGTACCTTCTTCATCCAGTGCATTTTCATATCGCTCATGCTCTTTTGAAGGGTAAATAGGAAGAGGCTGTCCATATAAATCGGTAGCGGCAAAGTTTTCATAATCTTCAACGTACCCGATAGCTTCATCTGCCTCAATATAGGTTTCACTATAGTTAGACGTATCTTCTATAAAATCAGAAGGAGATTCAGACGTCCCGTAACGCGCAACGTCTTGCCAAGAATCTTCTGCGTCATATCCTGTCGTTTCGGTATCGTCATAGTCGTATTGACCAAATGGGTGATGGAGAACATTTTCTTCTACAGGTCTGTGCTTTGGAATATCCTGTGATGGGCTATGTTCTCTACAGTATAAAGTAGTTGGTACAGCCTGAAGTCTTTCAAACGAGATATCTGCTCCACATACTTTGCATGTTCCATACGTGCTGTGAGCGATTGCCTGAAGTGCTTCTTCTATTTCATGTAGCTCTTGTTTTGCATGTTCATTTAGTGCAAGGTCTTTTTCACGCTCGTATGTTTCCGTGGCTGTGTCACCAGGGTGGTTATCGTAGCTTGAAAGTTCTCCTACAGCATCGTGAGCGTCGCTTCGAGTTAGACCAAAATGATCATTTTGATCAAAATGCGATTGAATATCAGCCTGCTGCTGCTGTAAATTTTGTTTTAACTGACTGATTTCTTGTTTTGAAAGTGTCATGAAGCTCCCCCTTAAAAATTTATTGTGCTTTTGTAGTATGTGTTAAAAATTCAAAAAAACACGATTCATATTAGGAGTATTTGGGATATTCATGAAGCTAAGAGAGAAAAGGAGTGGAAAATTAAAGAAAGTTAAAGGTTATAGAAAAGGGTATGATAAAAATAACGTTCTCGAGGTCTAAGGAGTACTAAATAGATCATAAAGATTTTTGATTCATTTAATGAAAAGGCATAATTTAGACAAGCGAAATTAATTTTTTCTTGTGAATCGCGATGCTAGATTTTTTTGAACTGAAAGTTTATAATAAGTTAGTTACAGACTTAAGAAAAAAGATGAACGGGGGGACGTAGTGTGATTGCAACGACCGAACAGTTAGTACAAGAATACATTAAAGATGCGATTGAGTGTGCAAAAAATGAAAATCAGCCAAAATTGGTCAGTTTAGTGAAAAAAGTAAGACCTATTGACCCCCTTATTTTTTATGCGAACGGACATGACCAGTTTTATAAAGAACGCTTTTTTTGGAAAGATCCCAACAGTTATTATACATTTGTTGGATTAGGATATGCGCATACTATTTGCACCAATGCAGCAAAAGAACGTTATTTCCACATTGAAAATGAATGGAAGCGCTTTATAAAAGAAGACTTTTATAAAAATAATCAAATTTTCCCAGACGGGACAGGTCCTCTTTTATTTGGAGGATTTTCATTTGACCCAAATCAGTATCGAGAAAACTATTGGAGTGATTTCCCGAGTTCAAAATTTATGATTCCAACTCTGTTATATACTCAGGTAGACAAAGAAGGATACCTTACCGTTAATATGATGGTTAAAGGACAAGATTCTGTTAAAAAGCACATCAATTATTTCGAAGAGGTCCAAAAACTTGTTCTTTGTGAAGAGTACGACGGGGAATCTCATATTTCACCTTTGCTGTTGGAAAAAGAGGAAATTGGGGTAGAGAAATTTAAAGGAAATGTTGAAAGAGCTACTACTTTAATTAAGCAACAGGCTATAGAGAAAGTGGTTCTTGCTCGTCAATTAAAAGTAAAATTTAATGAAGATATTTCTACTGAATACGTGCTTCAGCGTCTGTTAAAGGAACAGCCAACTAGCTACACATATATTTTAGAGGGAGAGCACCAGCATTTTATCGGCGCTTCCCCAGAAAGGCTAGTGCAAAAACAAGGAGATTATGTGTTTTCCACTTGTTTAGCGGGTTCGATTCCAAGAGGAAAGACAAGGCAGGAAGATCACGAACTGGGTGAGGAATTGCTTCAAGATCCTAAGAACTTAATTGAGCACGATGTTGTTGTTCATATGATTAAAGAAGCGATGAATTCTTATTGTTATGAAGTAGAAATTCCCAGTACGCCAAGTTTATATAAAACAAAGCATATTCAACATTTGTATACACCTGTTAAAGGGCGTATAAAGGAAAATGTTACGCTATTTTCATTTATTCAAAAGCTCCATCCAACACCAGCGCTAGGAGGATATCCTCAACAGGAGGCTCTGCCTATTATTCGAAAGCTAGAATCCTTTGAACGAGGGTGGTATGCAGCTCCTTTAGGATGGATGGATATCAACGGAAACGGTGAATTTATAGTAGGAATCCGCTCCGCTGTTATTCAGCAAAAAGAAGCGGTTTTATTTGCGGGCTGTGGAATTGTAGCAGATTCTACGCCTGAAAGTGAATATGAAGAAACAAGAATTAAATTCAACCCGATGCTTTCAGCTTTAGGAGGGATTATGCGTGGAACACATTAAATCATTAACAACGTATATTGCGTCATTCGTGGATGAATTAGTAGAAGCAAATGTTGAAGAAGTAGTGGTCAGTCCAGGGTCACGTTCAACGCCTATTGCGATGCTTATGGCTGAGCACCCTGATATTCATGTGCACTTAAATATTGATGAACGTTCCGCCGGCTTTTTTGCTCTAGGAATAGCAAAAGCAAAGAAAAAACCAGTGGCGCTTGTATGTACATCTGGAACAGCTGCAGCGAATTATTATCCTGCAGTAATTGAAGCTCACTACTCACGCATTCCTTTAGTAGTTATCACAGCGGATCGGCCGCATGAGTTAAGGGATATAGGTGCCCCGCAGGCCATTAATCAGAATCATCTTTTCGGTCAATATGCGAAGTGGTTTGTAGATACAGCTTTACCAGAAGAAAGTGCAGATATGAATCGTTATATTCGAACAGTAGCTTCAAGGGCTGTTCATACAGCTCAAGCTATACCGAGCGGTCCTGTACACATTAACGTACCTTTACGTGAACCGATTGTACCAGATTTGTCTATTGAGGATTTATGGAGTCAGGGGAAACGCGGTAAATCATATGTGGCTGCTATTCATGGAGAAGCATCTCTATCTGAAAAAGGATTCGAAGAAATTGCGAAGCGCTTAGAGGGAACAACAAAAGGACTTATTATATGCGGAGATCAAATGTCTTTAAAAGCAGTAGACAGCGTATGCCGTTTAGGTGAATCTTTAAGCTTTCCGGTCCTTGCAGATCCGTTATCACAATTAAGAAGCGGCAAGCATTCAAAAGAAAATGTAATAGAGACATATGATACATTTTTAAAAAGTGATAAGGTTGATGAGCGTTTTCACCCGGAAGTTGTCATTCGTTTTGGCGCGATGCCGGTATCGAAACCGCTATTGCAATTTTTGAAAGCACACGAGCCGACAGAAATGTTTGTAATTGACCAAGGTAAAGGCTGGAGAGATCCTACTTTGCGTTCAACAGTGATGATTGAAGCCGATGAGAAATTATTTTGTGAAGAACTGATCAAGCGTCTTTCAGCGAATCAAGAGGAGTCTACTTCATGGCTGAGTCTGTGGAAAAAGATTAATGCTCAAACTGCACAGGCTCTGAGAACATTAACTTCTGGCCAGGAATGGTTCGAAGGACAAGTAGTTCAAGAAATTGTTGATGTAGTACCTGAAGGCACGGCTTTGTTTGCTGGAAATTCAATGCCTGTTCGAGATATTGATTCTTTCTTCCTAAATACGGAAAAAGATATTCCACTCTTTGTAAATCGGGGAGCAAATGGAATTGATGGTGTGGTTTCGTCTGCTCTAGGCGTAAGTACGGCTTACGATCACACCGTTTTATTTATTGGTGACCTATCGTTTTATCACGATTTAAATGGTCTGCTGGCAGCTAAAATGCATAATTTAAATTTAACCGTTGTGCTAGTTAACAATGACGGCGGAGGAATTTTTTCATTTTTACCGCAGTCAAAACAGGAAAAGCACTTTGAATTTTTATTCGGTACGCCAACTGGATTAAATTTTGAGCATGCCACTCGTCTGTATGATGGCACATTTTCTTCAGCAAGAAGCTGGGAAGAATTTCGACATGCAATGAACCATGCTTTCGCAAAAGGCGGGTTGCATGTTGTAGAGATTCGTACCACTCGTACAGAAAATGTAGAGACTCATCGCAGTTTGTGGAAACTTGTTTCCGAGGAAATAAATTTGTCAAACGGTGAGGAATAAGCAATGATGTATCAATTAAGTGGTGTATCTTACTATGTGCACACCGAGGGAAAAGGAGAGCCGCTGCTTCTGCTTCACGGCTTTACCGGTTCTTCTCAAACCTGGCGTACCTTCATGAAGAAATTCGCTAAAGACTATCAGGTGATTGCTGTTGATATTATTGGTCATGGCCAATCAGCAGCTCCGAAAGAAATCAAATCATATTCAATGGAAGCAGTTGTTGAAGCAATGCATGAGCTGCTTGAACAGCTATCTCTATCACAGGTGAATGTAATTGGATATTCGATGGGAGGAAGGCTTGCTCTTTCATTTGCTCAGCGATATCCACACCTTGTGAAAAAGTTGGTATTAGAAAGCGCATCGCCTGGTTTAAAAACGCGAGAAGAACAAAAGCTAAGAAAAGAAAAAGATGAACAGCTGGCGAGCCGCATTATGAAAAATGGGATTGAAGAATTTGTGAACTTTTGGGAGGAAACCCCTCTTTTTAGTTCTCAAAAGCAATTGCCTAGCCATGTTCAAGAAGCGGTGCGTAAAGAAAGACTTTCGCATACAGAAATCGGCCTTTCCAACAGTTTGAAAGGAATGGGAACGGGTGTCCAGCCGTCCCTTTGGGAGAAGCTGGACGATCTGTTGATGCCGGTTTTGCTTATTACAGGAGAAGTAGATCAAAAGTTTTGTTTAATTTCCAAAGAAATGCAAACATTAATACCAAATGCTACGTCTAAAATTATTTTAGGGACAGGCCATGCAATTCACGTGGAACAACCTGAGATTTTTGGTAGAATAGTAAATGAGTTCTTAGCTACTACATAATTAGGAGGAAATAAAGATGACAGTTGAATGGACATCAGCACGTCAGTATGAAGACATTTTATACGAAACATATAACGGAATCGCTAAAATTACGATTAACCGTCCGGAAGTGCACAATGCATTCCGTCCAAAAACAGTAATGGAATTGATCGATGCATTTGCATATGCTCGTGACGATGCAAGCATTGGAGTAATTGTATTAGCAGGTGCTGGAGATAAAGCATTTTGCTCAGGCGGAGACCAAAAAGTTCGCGGCCACGGCGGCTATGTAGGAGAAGATGAAATTCCACGTCTAAACGTTCTAGATTTACAGCGTTTAATTCGCGTAATTCCAAAGCCGGTTGTTGCGATGGTATCAGGCTATGCAATTGGTGGAGGCCACGTTCTTCACGTTGTATGTGACTTAACAATTGCAGCGGATAACGCAGTCTTTGGACAAACAGGTCCTAAAGTTGGAAGCTTTGATGCAGGATATGGCTCTGGTTACTTAGCTCGCATCGTAGGTCATAAGAAAGCGCGTGAGATCTGGTTCTTATGCCGTCAGTACAACGCTCAAGAAGCACTAGACATGGGATTAGTAAACACGGTCGTTCCATTAGAACAGCTTGAAGCTGAAACAATTCAATGGTGTGAAGAGATGTTAGAAAAAAGTCCAACCGCTCTTCGTTTCTTAAAAGCAGCATTTAATGCTGATACGGATGGCTTAGCTGGTATCCAGCAATTTGCGGGTGACGCAACGCTTCTTTATTACACAACCGATGAGGCAAAAGAAGGTCGCGATGCATTTAAGGAAAAACGCAATCCAGACTTCCAACAGTTCCCACGTTTCCCTTAAACAGCTGAAACAGCTTGGTGATTATCATCAGGCTGTTTTTTTCAATTTAATTTAGTTAATCAGTATAAAAAGGAGAGAAATTCATGAGTAGCCAAACGATTCCCAATGGGCTGATGCAAAGAGCATATTTGACGCCAAATCGAGTGGCGGTAGAAACACCGCAAACGTCCCTTACTTTTCAAGAGCTTCATCAGCGTGTTCAAAAAGTAGCACAGCAGCTTTCGTTTAACGGTGTAAAGCAAGGCGATACCATTGCTTTATACATGAAAAATAGCGTGGAGTTTATTGAGATTTTACATGCGGTTTCTTATATTGGCGCTCGGTTGCTGCTCGTCAACACGCGTTTGACAAACGAAGAAATTAATTATCAGCTAACAGATGCAAACGTGTTGTTGCTTATTGCGGATGAAACATTTATAGTGAGAGAATTCCAAAGTTCCATTACTCAGCTTACTTTACCTGTTTTAAAAAGTTCTCCAGAAACCGAAACTAATTTTCAGAAAACGTGGAATCTCGAGGAGACGTTCACCATTATGTATACGTCTGGAACAACAGGTCATCCAAAAGGAGTGCTGCAGACATATGGAAATCATTGGTGGAGTTCCGTTGGCTCAGCGCTTAATTTAGGACTAAATGAAAAAGACTGCTGGCTTATAGCGGTTCCTTTGTTTCATATTAGCGGCTTATCTATTTTAATGCGAAGCGTCTTTTACGGAATGAAAATTATTTTAGAAGAACGATTTGAAGCAAGAGCAGTGAATGAAGCAATTGAAAACAAAGGTGTAACGATTATTTCAGTTGTTACTTCTATGCTGTCCAACATGCTTGATGAATTAGCTGAACGCAAGTATCCAAATACGTTTCGCTGTATGCTTTTAGGAGGAGGACCTGCACCGCTTACTATTTTAGAGGCTTGTGTGAATAAAGAAATTCCTGTTTATCAAACGTATGGAATGACAGAAACATCTTCACAGTTCGTTACGCTTTCACCTGAAGATAGTTTGCGAAAATTGGGATCAGCAGGTAAACCATTATTTCCATGTGCAATGAAAATTGTAGATGAAAAAGGAAATGAGACAAGTGAAGCAGGAGAAATCATTGTTAAAGGTCTAAATGTTACAAAAGGATATTTAAATAAACCTGAGGCTACTAAAAAAGCAATTCAACAAGGCTGGTTCTATACAGGAGATATCGGGAAAGTGGATGAAGAAGGCTTCCTATATGTATTAGACAGACGTTCGGACCTTATTATTTCAGGTGGAGAAAATGTATATCCAGCTGAAATTGAAAATGTTTTGTTGAAGCATCCGGCTGTTAAAGAGGCTGGTGTAACGGGAGTAGAGGATGAAAAATGGGGACAAGTTCCGGCAGCATGCATCGTTACAAACGAAGACGTTTCAGATGAAGCATTATCTTTACACATGCAACAATTTTTAGCAAAGTACAAACTTCCAAAGTATTTCGTTCGAGTAGAGGAGCTGCCCCGAACGGCTTCTAATAAAATCATACGCCGGAAGCTATCATCGCTCATACAGAAAGGGAGTTAATCGGTGATTATAAAAAAAGTACATCTTTATAAAATTGGCATGAAGCTTCTTTCTCCTTTTTCAACAAGCTATGGTACAGTGCAGGATAGAGAATTGATTTTGCTTGAAGTAGAAGATGAAAAAGGATTTACAGGGTGGGGAGAAGTCGTTGCTTTTTCATCTCCTTGGTATACGGAAGAAACAATTCAGACATGTTTTCATATGTTAGATGATTTTTTAATTCCTTCGCTTCTTCACCAGCAGCTTCAAAAACCAGAGGACGTTCAAAAATTATTCAAACCTCTAAAGCGAAATAACATGGCTAAAGCAGCTTTGGACTGTGCTGTATGGGATTTGTATGCAAAGCGGCAAAATAAGCCGTTATCTGAAGTAATTGGAGGAGTAAGGCCTGCTGTAGAAGCTGGAGTGGTAGTTGGCTTAAATGATATTTCCATCATGAAGGAACAAATAAAGACTTACATGAAAGATGGCTATAAGCGCTTTAAAGTGAAAATTAAGCCGGGTGCTGACTATGAGTTACTGAAACAAATTCGGGGTGAATTTCCAACCATTCCTCTTATGGCTGATGCCAATTCAGCCTATACGTTAAGCAATAGTGATTCATTGAAAAAGCTAGATGAATTGAATTTGATGATGATCGAACAGCCGTTAAGTTCTGACGATATCCTTGATCATCGCTTGTTACAAAAGCAAATGAAGACGCCGATTTGCTTAGATGAAAGTATTGTGAGCTATGAAGACGCGCGTCATGCGATCGAACAAAAAAGCTGTCAGATTATCAATGTGAAAATCGGTCGAGTTGGCGGACTGTCCGTAGCCAAGCAAATTCATGATTTATGCGCCCAGCATGGTGTAAGACTTTGGGTTGGAGGAATGTTAGAAGCCGGGATTTCACGAGCTCATAACATCGCCCTTGCCACACTGCCTTCTTTCACGATACCAGGTGACATTTCTGCGTCGTCTCGCTATTGGGAAAAAGATATTATTAAGCCCGAAGTAGAGGTAGAAGCCGGAGTAATAAAGGTGAAGGAGAAACCGGGGATAGGATACGATATTGATAAAAAGTTTATCAAAACAATCACAGCATTTGAAAAAGAATACAAATAATTAAAAACCGTTTTTTTTATGAAAAACGGTTTTTTTATTGATGTTGTCAATGTTTAGTAGAAAAATAGGACAAATTTTTTAAAAAGAGCACATTGTTCCATCAAGCGTGTCAAAACATGTTATGATGGAATAGTTTGATGAAAAAAGTCGAAGGGTTTTATCGTGAAAAACAAAATTATTTTTGAAAATAGGTTGATAGTTTTCTAAGTTGTCCTATATAATGTGTTTATAACATAACACAATATGTTGTTTTGGAATCGATAATAAAATACTATATTTTGTGTTTTCCAGTGAAAAAGGTGTCTGATAAAAAGACTTAAAAGGGAATTTGGTGAAAATCCAAAGCTGTCCCCGCAACTGTGAATGCTGATGAAATAAGGAGATCCACTGTGAGTAAACATCATGGGAAGGCCTTAAAGTAAAAAGAAGCATAAGTCAGGAGACCTGCCTTTTTTATGTCGTTTTATCTTCTTCGGGAGGTGAGAGGGTAGAGCGAGGATTGAGAAAAGACTTAGCGTCTTCTTCTATCTTCGTTCTATTCGCTCACCGAGGTACGGTGAGCGATTTTTTATTTTGAAGTGAAGAGAGGAGCCATATTTATGGTGAATACATTAAAGCCTACAATTCTACATGAATTAACTGCATATATTGAACGTTTAAAAAAAGAATTTACGCAGCTTGATTTTTCTTTGTATGAGGAAAAGGTTATTCAAACTGTCACAGTAAAGGAAAATATGACGGACGAAAAGGTTGCAAACGTACTAATTTTGGCAGCCCTAGAGCGTATTTCAATGGAAGAACCAGATTGGACGTACGTAGCGGCAGACGTCTACTTAAACGAACTATATCGAAAAGCAGCGGACAACCGAGGTTATGATAAAAAAGAGAAGTACGGTTCGTTTTATCAGCTTATTCAAGAACTAACAAAAATCGGCATTTATAATAAACAACTATTAAAAACATATACAGAAGAAGAAATTAATGAAATTGCTTCAGTCATTATTCCTGAACGCGATCGTTTATTTACATACATTGGATTGCTGACATTAGCAGATCGCTATTTAGCGACATCACATGATAAGCGCGTATACGAATTACCGCAAGAACGTTTTCTTATCATTGCTATGACGCTGATGTCTCAAGAAAAGAAAGAAAATCGAACAGCATTAGTAAAAGAAGCGTACTGGGCGCTTTCTAGTCTATATATGACGGTTGCCACACCAACACTTTCAAACGCAGGAAAAAGCTATGGACAGCTATCTAGCTGCTTTATTGATACGATTGATGACAGCTTACGCGGTATTTATGATAGCAATACAGATTTGGCCACGCTTAGTAAAAATGGAGGCGGAATTGGTGTCTACCTCGGTCATATTAGAAGCCGAGGAAGTGATATAAAAGGTTTTAAAGGCGTATCATCAGGAACAATTCCATGGATGAAACAGCTAAATAATACGGCTGTAAGTGTCGATCAGCTAGGTCAACGACAAGGAGCTATTGCCGTATATTTAGACGTATGGCATAAAGACATCTTTTCATTCTTAGACGCGCGTTTGAACAATGGTGACGAACGCCAGCGCACGCATGATTTATTCACTGGCGTATGTTTGCCAGATTTGTTTATGGAAAAAGTAGAAGCACGTGAAGACTGGCACTTATTCGATCCTCACGAAGTTCGTACGCTGATGGGCTACTCGTTAGAAGATTTTTATGATGAAGAAGAAGGCAGCGGTTCGTTCCGCACTCGTTACGCTGAGTGTGTAAATAATAAGCATCTTTCAAGAGAAACAGTACCTGCTATTGAAATCTTCAAGCGCATTATGCTTTCGCAGCTTGAAACCGGAACGCCTTATATGTTCTATCGTGATACAGTTAACCGAGCTAATCAAAACCGCCACGAGGGCATGATCTACTGCAGCAACTTATGTACAGAAATCACGCAAAACCAAAGCACAACGGTCGTAACAGAGGAAATTACGGAAGACGGAAAAATTATTATTACAAAGAATCCGGGCGATTTTGTTGTATGTAATCTTTCTTCTATCAACTTAGCAAGAGCCGTAACTGAAGATGTGCTTGAACGTTTAATTCCAATTCAAGTACGCATGCTTGATAACGTTATTGAGTTAAATGATTTGCCGGTACTTCAAGCAAAACTAACAAACCAAAAGTACCGCGCAGTAGGGCTTGGCACATTTGGTTGGAACCATTTGCTTGCCTTAAAGAAAATAGCATGGGAAACAGATGAAGCGGTAGCATATTGCGATGAATTGTATGAGCAAATTGCTTACTTAACCGTACAGGCAAGCATGAACTTAGCTAAAGAAAAAGACGCATATCCATTATTTAAAGGCTCAGATTTTGAGTCAGGCGCTTATTTTGAAACACGTAAATACACAAGCGAAGCGTGGAGTGAACTGCGTAACGAAGTTCAAAATAACGGAATAAGAAATGGATACTTAATGGCTGTAGCACCTAATTCATCAACATCTATTATCGCGGGTTCTACTGCAAGTATTGATCCGATTTTCCGTAAGTTTTATTCAGAGGAAAAGAAAAACTATAAAATCCCGGTGACGGCACCAGATTTATCACCAGCAACAAACTGGTATTATAAGTCCGTTTATTTAATTGATCAGCACTGGAGCATTAAGCAAAACGCCAAGCGCCAGCGCCATATTGATCAATCCATTTCATTCAACTTATATGTGCAAAATGATATCCGAGCAAAAGAGCTGCTGGATCTTCATATGACGGCATGGAAAGAAAAGTTAAAAACGACCTACTACGTACGTTCAACATCAAGTGAAGTCATTGAAGAATGTGAAAGCTGTCATAGTTAAAAGGAGTGAATAATTGATGACAAGCATGTTAAAACGAGAATTAATGAACGAAACAGCTCCGAACCGTTCGACAGGAATCATCAACGGCAAGAGCTCAAATATTCTAAACTGGGATGACGTCCGATTTTCATGGGCGTTCCCTAAATACAAGCGTATGCTAGCTAACTTCTGGACGCCGTTTGAAATTAATATGGGTCAAGATATTAAGCAGTTCCCTCAGTTAACGGCTGACGAACAAGAGAGCTTTTTAAAAATTATTGGCTTGCTGGCGCTACTGGACAGTATTCAATCAGATTATGCTAGCAAAGTAGCTGACTATGTAACCGATTCTTCAATTAATGCTCTAATGATTATTTTAGCGCAGCAAGAAGTGGTTCATAATCATTCGTATTCATATGTTTTATCAAGTCTTGTACCAAAAGGAAAACAAGATGAAGTATTTGAATACTGGCGCACAGACGAAAAGCTTCGCGCTCGAAATGACTTTATTACAAACGGATATAAAGCATTTAGCGAAGAAGCAACGGTTGAAAACTTTTTGAAGTCTATGGTATATGATGTTATTTTAGAAGGCCTTTTCTTCTATAGCGGATTTGCTTTCTTCTATAATCTTGCGAGAAATCAAAAGATGGTGGCGACATCTACTATGATTAACTATATCAATCGTGATGAACAGCTTCACGTTGGGTTATTTGAAAAGATTTTCAAGGAAGTACTGAATGAAAATCCAGCTTATCGTACGGAGGAGCTAGAAACGTTTGTAGTTGAAACGTTCCAAGAGGCAGCTCGTCTTGAAATTGAATGGGCGGAATCTGTTATCGGAGAAAAATTCGACGGCATCACGATGAAAGAACTGCAGCAGTATATTGAATACATGGCCAATAAACGCTGTAATCAGCTAGGCTTCGGTCGAGCTGCTTTCCCAGAAGCACCGATTGAAAATCCTCTCCGTTGGATTATTGCTTATCAAGAGGTAGATTTAGGAAAAACGGATTTCTTTGAACAGAAATCAAGACAATATACAAAAGCATCAGATGCGAATGGATTTGATGATCTATAAACACAAAAGCTGACTAATTTTCTTATTGATTAGTCAGCTTTTTTTAAGTGAATAAGTCCAAGTTCTAACGCGCGTGTGGTAATTAAGTCGTCAATTTCTTCTGGGATGTTTTCAAGCGTTCCCCATTTGTATGTCCATAAATGAGTAAACGATTGTACATAGATTGGAAAGGTTTGTTCATTTGCTTTTATTGCTTCTTCTTTAAAAAAATGAATTAGCTGTTCAGTTTTCATATTAGTCTCCTTTTTTATGATCTTGAAGAGAGAAAAAAGACAACCAAGAGGCTGTCCTTTTGCGGGTTACGCTTCAGTTGGTTTGAACGTTTTGCAGTCTGTTTCATAGCTGCTTGCTGCATGTTTTCCGCTATGACTTACCACGTAAATTTCTTCTGCGCCGCAGTGATTTCCATTTTTCCAAAAGTGACAGTTATTTACTTCACAAAGAATGTTTTGTTCCAACGTTAACCCTCCTTTGTATGTGATAGCTATAGTATGGTCAAAACTCAACTAACTTATAAGAAAGGTGTAGACTTTCATTTTAATTGAGAATTTTTATCAATTAAACATTGACAAAGAGAATCATTCTCAATTAAACTGTGTATATAGTAAAAAATACAGGTTGTTGTCAAATCATTAAATGAATAATTAATTGGGAGGGAACAAACATGTCATCAGTTATGGTTGTAGGAGGAGACAGGTTAAAGCATATTACAGATCGTTTAGCGGGAGAAGGATTTAATGAAGTAATTCATTTAGATGGCCGTAAAAGCAATATGGTGAAGCGAGAAATACCCGAACATATTGGGTTTGTATTAGTTATTACGGATTTTATTAATCACAATATGGCAAAAGTTATTAAAGAGAAGGCAAAAAAACAGCAAAAACCAATTTATTTCGTTAAACATTCATGGAGTGCTATTCGTAAAGTGATTGAGCAAATTTCATGATTTAATTTTTAATCATTATTGAGAATGAATTTCAATTAGGGTGGTGAGACATAGGTGGAACCGATAAAAGTGCATATAAAGACACTCTCTAACGACCACATCGAACAATTTATTCGATGTCCGTACAAATTTTATCAGCAGCAGCTTCTTTTGAAAAAAACATCTATAGATTGGAAACAGCTTGTTCAAGTAACTGTCCATCAAATCATTAAAATATACTATAGCAAGCCCGTTGAGTATCGCTCAAACCTCTATGTTTTACAGCTTATTGAAAAATATTGGCGCCTAAAGCCAAATATGTTTTCATCACCCGTTCACTATTACGATGTGTTAGCTAAAGTAAGCGATTATTTACTAAGGTTTTTAGGAGAGAAAGCACATGTGGAACTACCGCTTTTTGTGTTTGAGAAATACAGCGTTTATGTAGAAGAAATTCAAAGCAACCTTTCTCTAACCATTGATTTTGCTGCATGGACAGAGAAGTCCTATACGGTAACAAAATTCATTCTAGATGACCATGAAGAAGTGAAAAACGCAATGAAAGACTTTATTATCGTTTTTTCGAAACAAGCTTTTAAAAAGGTTCCTGAACAAATTCGTTTTTATTCATTATTAACGGGAGAAACAACAACTTATCATACTGCACCAGACGATTATAAAAAAGCAATACTTCAACTACATATTGTCAAAAGTGTATTAATGGAACCAAAACATTTTCAAAAGAATTATGCATCCAGTGAGTGTGAAAGCTGTCCTCTTCAACGAGAATGTGCTGAAGAAGGGGATGTGCGGCCAACACTGCTGGTGTAAAGGAGCGTCATTTACATGAAGGAAATCTTACTAGCTTATGCGAGTATGTCAGGTAACACAGAAGCAATAGCCGATTTGATCGAAGAAGAATTAGTCAAGCATGGATTGCATGTGAAACGAGCAGAAGTATATGACATTGATGCTTCTGACCTTGTATCCGCAGAATCTATTATCTTTGGAGCTTATACATGGGGAGATGGAGAGCTGCCAGATGATTTTTTAGATCTTTATGATGAAATGGATGATATAGATTTCAGTCAAAAGCAGGTGGCTGTATTTGGTTCAGGTGATTCATCATATGATGTTTTTTGCGGAGCAGTTGATGTGCTAGAAGAAAAAATAACAGAACGAAATGGAAATATAATTGTTCCGGGTTTAAAAGTCGAGCTCTCTCCCTTTGGAGAAGACGTAGAAAGATGTAAGATATTTGCTAAAGATTTTGCTGAAGTAGTAGCAAAATCTGCTGCTTCATAAGAAAAACCGGTCAAATGCTGACCGGTTTTTTAATATGGCTTCTTTTTGCTGTATTCTTTATTATCTTTCATAAATAAACGCCAGAAATAAAAGAATCCAGGAAATAAAATCGCAAAGCCAACAATATACACAATAAATAAAGAATGAAACGCATCGGGATGTGTAAATCCATTCTCAATCGTTACGTTTGGATACACGACATACGGTAAATGACTTCGCCCGTATACGTAACTTGCTAAGAAATATTGAAGGACAATGGATACCACGGCTAAACGAGGCATTCCTTTTCCTTTTTGAGAAGGCAGCAGAAGGGCAATGCCAGCCACTACAAAGAGACCTACAGACCCGTAAAGAAGGGGCTTAAACTGCATCATTTTATCATATAACCAGCTTGCTTCAGATTTCATCGTAATCATAATAAAGATAGCCATTAGCAGAGAAAGAGGCCCTGTAATGAGTGCATCACGTCGATAGACCGCATAAGCTTCCATTTCGTCAGATGACTTCGAGTAATCTGCTAATAACAGAGACGATAGAAACAGCGAAGAGCTAATGGCAAATCCAATAAATGAATAGACGTGCGGACTTGAAATCACTTTTGCTAAATTTAATCGCTGCGTTCCGTCAATTATATCAATAAATCCACCTTGACTTACTGGCAGTACAGCGATTAAAAAAGCAGGAATTAACACGCCGGATATACCGGATATATAAACCAACGCTCTCCGATATTTAAAGCTGCTAGCATAATGTGAAAACACTAAAAATCCGCTTCGAATTGATAAGAGAAGTAAAATGATACTTCCCGGTATTAATAACACTGTTCCAAGTGTAAATGTAGCTCGTGGAAAAAAGCTAAACAGCGCAACAACAATCGCAACGATAAATACATTGGTTACTTCCCAAGTAGGCGATAAATATCTGTTTGCTACATCTGTAGCATTTGTTTTCGTACGATTAATATATACCATCGACCAAAAACCAGCTCCAAAGTCCATCGTTCCCATTACGGCATAGATAAAAATGAAGCCCCATATTACAGTAATTGCTAGTAATGAATCACCCATATTCTCACATCCTTTTTAATCTGCTTGCGCAGCAAGCTCTTTAGAAAGCGGATTTCTTCTGAAATAAAACACCAGTACAAGGGCGACTGCGGCCACGAGTACGATATAAACAAGCAAAAATAAAAAAAATAGAATATGCAAATTAGCAGAAGTGGTAACGGCTTCTGATGTACGCATGATGCGGTAAATGACCCAAGGCTGTCTTCCTGTACATGCAAAAATCCAGCCGAATTCAATGCCCATGATCGCGAGAGGACCCGTTGCGACAAATGCCCACATGAAAATTTTTGGAAAGCTTTTCTTTTTTAAAAACTTGTACCAAACAACGCCCACTAGCGCCACTAAAATTAAAATTGATCCGATAATGACCATACCGTTAAACAAGGTATGCACAAAAAGCGGCGGCCAATAGTCCCTAGGGAAGTCATTGAGTCCAGTAATCACTGTGTTAAAGCTATTACCCGACAAGAAGCTCAGCATCCATGGAAACTCAATTCCGTATTTAACTCGCTGTTCTTTTTCATCTGTAAATCCCCCTAAAGCTAATGGCGCATGATCTTGCGTTTCAAACAGACCTTCAGCTGCTGCAAGTTTTTCGGGTTGATATTCGTATACTTTTTGCATAGATTCATGTCCATTCAAAGCCGTTACAAAAGAAAAAATTCCGCCGATTACTAATCCCATCATCAACGCTTTATGATGAAATTTATATTCTCTTGGATTATGTTTTCGCGCACGAAGCATTTTAAAGGCAGCAACTGAAGCAATGACAAAGCCTCCGGTTGTATAGGCAGAAACAGCTACGTGACCGGACGTTACAAAGAAACTCGGGTTAAAGAAAGCTGCCCAAGGATCTACGCTTACAATTTCGCCATTTAAAATTCGAAAGCCAGCAGGTGTTCCTTCAAATGCGTGCACGTTTGTAATTAAAACAGCAGAGGCAAGAGCGCCTATTGCTACTAAAATTAGACTGATAATCCTCATTTTTCGAGAAATACGGTCCGCTGCGTATACGTAAATAGAGAGAAACAGAGCCTCAATAAAGAAAGCATAAATTTCAATTTGAAAGGGAAGAGCCATCACTTTTCCTACGATTTCCATAAAACCCGGCCAAAGCAACGCTAATTGTACACCAGCAATCGTTCCGGTAGGAATGGCGACTCCAAGCAGGACAGCAGCTCCTTTTGTCCAACGCTGTGCCATAAGTTCATAATCTTTATCTTTTGTTTTGTAGTAAAGAATTTCAGCCAATAAAATCATGAGAGGAATGCCGACGCCAAGAGTGGCAAAAATGATATGTACTCCCATGTTCAGACCAAACATTGAACGTGCAGTAACTAAATGATCCATTCATTTTTCAACCTTTCCAGTAAAGTATTGATAAACCTTATTGTCCACTTTTTACCACGCTTTATGCATCAGAATTGGTAAACATATAACTTGAAAATAGTAATCATTACGATTATAATAAGTGTATATTGTTTTAAAGGAGAGATATTTAATGAAAACAAATATTCATCCAGACTATCGTAAAGTTGTATTTATGGATACAAATAGCGGAACATCATTTTTATCAGGATCTACAAAACAATCAAATGAGACCGTTCAATGGGAAGATGGCAACACATATCCGCTTTTAAAAGTTGAAATCAGCTCGGATACACATCCATTTTATACAGGAAAACAAAAATTTGCTGATAAAGGCGGCCGTGTAGAACGCTTTAAGCAAAAATATAAATTACAATAAAAAAACTAGCCGAGAGGCTAGTTTTTTTATTAATATAATGCTTTTTTCAACGTATCAATGTTGTGTTGCATAATGGAGAAATAATCTTCTTTATTTTTAACATCGTTTTTTGTTAATGACTCTAAGTTATGAAGTGTTAAAGCTTGAGCTCCCACTTCATTTTTTACAAGCGTAGACACTTTAGGCTTTAAATTTTGGTCAAAGATAAAGTATTTGATATGGTCTTTTTTTGCTTGTTTTACGATGTTTTCTAATTGTTTTTGAGACGGCTCATTTGTAGGAGATAAACCCGCTACGCTAATTTGCTTTAAGCCGTATCGTTTTTCCCAGTAGCCATAGGCTTCATGTGATACTAAAATTTCTTTATGAGGTGCGTTGCCAATCGTTGTTTTTAACTCTTGGTCCACATCTTCAAGCTGAGTCTTTAACGATTGGAAGTTCTTTTCAAACTCTGCTTTTTTATCTGGTTTTAATTCAATAAGTTCGTCTTTAATATTTTCTGCTAATTGAATAGCTAAAACAGGATCAAGCCAAACGTGAGGGTCTGTATCTCCGTGGTTATGCTCTTCTTCATGTTCATGTTCTTCTTCATGTTCTTCCTCATGAGCATGTTCATCTTCAGAACTCTTTGCTAATTTAATTCCTTTGGCAGCTTCTACTAAAGCTACATCTTCATTTTTCAGTGTAGATTGTGCTTTATCTGCAAAACCTTCAAGTCCAATTCCTGAGTAAACAAATGCGTCCGCGTTGGCGATTTTGACCATTGTTTTTGTTGTAGGCTCAAATGAGTGCGCATCTACACCGGTTGGTAAAATGCTTTTAGCTTCTACATATTTTCCACCGATTTTTTCAGTAAAGTCCTGTAAAGGGTAGATTGTTGTATAAACTTCTAACTTTTTGTTTTTATTATCAGATGCGTTATTTGCACTGCTTGAACTGCACCCTGCAAGAGCTGTTCCGATTCCTAATGCAAGCACCATTAAAAGTGGTTTGAATTTCATTATGTTGCTCCTTCCGTTCGTATCGTAACCATTTATGACCTATGTTATTATATCGTAATTATTACGATTTGAAAACTAAAAATTTACGCACTTACTGTAAACTTAGGAAGGGAATCTTTGAGAGTAGCCCAATCTTGATTCATTTCCTCATTTGTCAGCAAACAGCGGTCTAAAGTTTCAATTATTTCAGCTTTGTTCATATCAATACCAATGAACACAAGCTCGTTAATACGATCTCCAAATTGTTCATCCCATTTTGCTCGTAATTCAGGCTCTTCTTTTAAGGTTTGTTCTCTTTCTTCCGGTGCGTAAGTTGCTATCCATTCACCCGCTGCTTGAATCATAATGGACGTACCCGCTTGAGAAAGAAGTCCTGCCATATTATTACGCGAAGCAAGCCAGAAAAATCCCTTTGCACGTACAATATCAACCGGCCAGTTCTCTAACCATTTCATAAAGCGTTCAGGATGAAGGGGACGATTCCTTCTGTATACAAAAGAAGAAATACCGAACTCTTCCGTTTCAGGCGTATGGTGCTCCTCATTTAATTCTTTAATCCATCCGGCTCCTTGACTAGCTTTTTCAAAGTCGAATAAGTCGGTATGAAGTATGGCTTCAAGGCTTACTTCACTATTAATTGTTTGGATAACAGTGGCTTCTGAGTTTAATTTGTGAAGAACAGCCTGCAGCTCATCTGCATCATCTTTTGTTAACAAATCAACTTTGTTTAACAAAATGACGTTTGCAAATTCAATTTGATCGATTAATAAATCAATCACTTCTCTTGTATCGTTTTCATCTGTTCCTTCTTTGCGGTCTAATAAGCTTTCGCCGGATGAAAAGTCTTCCCAAAAGCGATTGGCATCTACTACAGTGACCATCGTATCTAACGAACATTTCTGAGTTAAATCAATGCCAAGCTCTTCATCAATATAAGTAAATGTTTGAGCAACAGGGATAGGTTCGCTGATTCCGGAAGATTCAATGACAATATAACCAATATCACCATTGTCAGCTAGGCGTTCTACCTCTTTCATTAGATCGTCTCGAAGCGTACAGCAAATACAGCCATTTTGCATTTCAACAAGTTTTTCTTCTGTTCGTGAGAATCCGCCTTGTTTAACTAAGTCTGCATCAATATTTACTTCGCTCATGTCATTGACAATGACCGCGACCTTTAAACCTTCTTTATTTTTTAAAATATGGTTCAAAAGAGTTGTTTTACCTGAACCAAGGTATCCGCTTAAAACGGTAACGGGAATTTTTTTCACTGTTATAACCTACTTTCTTGTTTATAAATAATAATGATTACGATTTAACACTTTTCATCTTATAGGAAAAAGTATTATAATACAAGAAAGAATTTTTTTATGAAGGAGAAGACAGCAGATGAGCTTATTACAAGATGTTTTAGAATTCAATCAAAAATTTGTAGAAGAAAAGAAGTATGAACTTTACGAAACAAGCAAATTCCCTGATAAAAAAATGGTTATTTTATCGTGTATGGACACAAGATTGGTAGAATTACTTCCACACGCTTTGAATTTGCGCAACGGAGACGTGAAAATTGTTAAAAACGCAGGAGCGCTTGTTTCACATCCATTTGGAAGTATTATGCGAAGCATTTTAGTAGCTGTATATGAGCTTCAAGCAGATGAGGTATGTGTAATTGGTCACCACGACTGTGGAGCAGGTAAACTTCAGGCGGAACCTTTTTTAGAGAAAGTAAGAGCAAAAGGCATCTCAGATGAAGTGATTAATACCATTGAATATTCTATGGACTTGAAACAATGGTTAACGGGTTTTGATTCAGTAGAAGAGACTGTTCAGCATAGTGTAGAGACAATCCGTAATCATCCTCTATTTTCAAAAGATACTCCTGTACATGGACTAGTTATTGATCCAAATACAGGAAAGCTAGATGTTGTTGTAAATGGGTATGAAGCAATCGAAAACAACTAAAGCTTAGTGTGATTTTTTCTCAGGTACTTCATCGATGCCACCCGGATGGAACGGGTGGCATTTTAAAATGCGTTTTACAGTCAAATAAGATCCCTTTACGGCACCAAAGCGTTTAATGGATTCAACTCCGTACTGGGAGCAAGTAGGGTAAAACCGGCACCTTGCCGGAAGAAAAGGTGAAATTCCTTTTTGATATCCTTTTATAAGTAAAAGCAAAAGCTTTGCAATCATTTATTATCACGTTCTTTCTTTCGTGTTTGCTCATACTATAAGGGATAGAAGGAATAAAAAGCAACTAAAAGAAATAAAGGTTATTAAATGGATGAAATATATCGGAATTGCATGTTATGATAGGTGAAAGAAGAAAAAAGGAGTGGTATTATGCCATCAGTAGAAAGTTTTGAGCTAGATCATAATGCGGTTAAAGCACCTTACGTAAGACACTGCGGTGTTCACAAAGTGGGAAGCGACGGCGTTGTAAATAAATTTGATATTCGTTTTTGCCAGCCAAACAAACAAGCAATGAAGCCCGACGTTATTCATACGTTAGAGCATTTATTAGCTTTTAACATTCGTACTCATGTAGAAAAATATGATCACTTTGATATTATTGATATTTCGCCTATGGGATGTCAAACTGGGTACTACTTAGTAGTGAGCGGCGAGCCAACTGTACGTGAAATTATTGACTTGTTAGACGATACGTTAAAAGATGCAATTAACATTACTGAAATTCCAGCAGCAAACGAAAAGCAGTGCGGTCAAGCGAAACTTCACGATTTAGAAGGAGCAAAACGCTTGATGAAGTTCTGGCTAGAACAGGACAAAGAAGATTTAGAAAAAGTATTTGGCTAAAAATAAGCAGTCCGCTGGGCTGCTTATTTTATTTGAAAAAAGATGAAGAAGCTTCTCTGAGTCTAAAGAAAGGGAAATGGCTCTTTTTATGAAAAAAATGTTTTAATCAACTAAAAAAGGGTACAACTATATTATATAAAGAGTTCACAAAGGAGCGAAAAACATGGCAGCAAATGTAAATGAAATCGTTAATAAACAAGTAGCGAATTTTAGTGTAATGTACATAAAACTTCATAACTTTCACTGGTACGTAAAAGGTGAACAATTCTTCACTCTTCATGAAAAGTTTGAAGAGCTGTATACGGAAACAGCTACAATTATTGATGACCTTGCAGAACGCCTTTTAGCATTAGAAGGAAAACCTGTGGCAACAATGAAAGAATCGTTAGAACTTTCTTCTATTAAAGAAGCGGATGGAAGCGAAACGGCTAAAGATATGGTTGCTTCTTTAGTAAGCGATTTTGATACGCTAACTGCTGAATTAAAAGAAGGAATGGACGCAGCCGGTGAAGCGGGCGACGAAACAACAGGAGACATGCTGTTAGCCATTCATCAAAGCTTAGAAAAGCATACGTGGATGTTAAAATCATTCCTAGGCAAGTAATTAAAACCTGCGAGTAATCGCAGGTTTTTTTATGATAAGATGGACGAACACTTTTTTTTCACCGGCATATACTGTAGGGATATGACTGCTGAAAGGGTGAAAAAAGTGGATATGCAGAAGCTTTCTGTCTTGATAATCTCAAGTTTAGGTTCACTGGCTTTTTTTTTATTTGGAGAGTGGGACTATTTACTAATGGCTTTAGTAGCATTAGTGACAATGGATTATTTGACAGGCACGATTGCAGCTTTTATAAATAAACGTTTATCTAGCAAAGTAGGTTTTAAAGGAATTGCCAAAAAGATTTTTATTTTTGCCATGATTGCTGTAGCAAACTTTATCGATTCCGTATTCTGGGAAAACGGTCATATTATTCGAGATGGAGCTATTTTGTTCTATATTTTAAACGAAATGATTTCAATTACAGAAAACGCAAGAATTGTAGGGGTTCCGATTCCAGAGCCGTTAAAAAAGGCAATAGCGATTTTAAAAGACCGCTTTAAATCGTAGAGTGTATAAAAAAAGAATAAGATACAAATAAGAAAGATAAGTTGGCACTAGAAAGAAGGAGCTGAATATCTTTCATGACAAAAAAATATTATGTATCTCTGAGTTCAGGAGAAATCAATCAGTCAAATACTGCTTCAGATTGGAATTATGCGATTGAAGCAACAGATGAAGAAGTGGAGAAGCTGAGAACGTATTTAGATCAGCGTGCTTCAAGCGATTGGTCAAGCTTTTGGCGATCACATATTCCGTATCTGGAATATCATCATGATTCTCAAAATGATATGTACGATAAAACGACAGTTGAAATATATGCCATGCTTTATCAGCTAGGAGACGATGAAACAAAATCACATATCAAACAGATGAATATTTTATCTTCAGATAGAATGGGATAAGGGGTAAAAAGCAAAGAAAAAAGTACGAACATACTTTTCTTATCAGGTATGGCCGTAATGTATGATAAAATAAGGGAAAAATCAAATGGAGTTTGAGTCGACCATGTACACATTTAAGGATGCATATCATAATCAAGTATTTTTATCATTTGAAAAAAATCCATTCTCTAAAACTCCACGTCATGTTTGGGTCGTATGCAGGTATGAAAATCAATGGTTGCTAACGAATCACTCAAAACGAGGTTTAGAATTTCCCGGAGGAAAACTAGAAGGCAATGAAGTACCAGAAGAAGCAGCGGTTCGAGAAGTATTTGAAGAAACAGGCGGAGAAGTCTCTTCTTTAACTTATATTGGGCAATATAAAGTAGTAAGTAAAGGAAAGACCATTATTAAAAACATTTATTTTGCTACTATTGGAAATTTAATTAAAAAAGAAGACTACATGGAAACGGATGGTCCCGTAATGATTGATGAACTACCTTCGGGCATTCAACAAGATGATGCATACAGCTTCATCATGAAAGATAATGTTTTACAATATGTAATGAAATATGTAAAGCGAACATTTTTGTAAACGTATCATATCAATGAAAATCCCCCCGTTTGTACGGGGGGATTTTTTATGAGCGTCGGATCAATTTCTTTTCTAAATAAGCAACGCCTTGATACATAATCGTAGCGAAAATGGCAATTAATAATAAGCTGAGAAGAACAAGAGTAAAGTTGAAGACTTGGAAACCATAAATAATCATATATCCAAGCCCTTTCGAAGAAACTAAAAATTCTCCTACGATGACTCCTACCCAAGATAAGCCGACATTTACTTTAAATGTGGAAATAATAGCAGGCATGGAAGCTGGCAAAATTGCTTCTTTAAAACAGCGGGTTTTCGTTGCCCCAAAGCTTTTTAGTAATTTAATATAGTTTGGATCAACTTCTTTAAATGCTGTGTAAACGACGATGGATGTAATAATAACGGATATAATCGCCCCCATCGTTAAGATTGAGAAAAACCCTGGACCGATCGCTACAATTAAAATAGGGCCCAGCGCTACTTTTGGCATGGCGTTTAAAATAACGAGGTAAGGGTCTAATATATGTGCAAGCCTAGTTGAATACCAAAGAGCCGTTGCAAGTAAAATACCTAGCACTGTGCCTAAAATGAAGCCAAGAACTGTTTCAAATAACGTAAAACCAATATGTTCTGCCAGCGAGCCGTCAGCAATTTTAATTAAAGATAAATGCCATACTTTAGTAGGAGAACTGAAGATTAAAGGGTCAATCCACTTTAAACGAGAAGCTAGTTCCCATAAGCTAAAAAAGGCTAAGAAAATTATCAGCTGCACGCTCAGTACTAATCGTTTTTCGACCCGAACCTTGCGAAGGTAGCTTTCATGAAGAGTATCTAGGGAGCTAGTGGGTTTCAAGTTGATCAAGCTCCTTCCATATATCCATAAATAAGTCGTTATAGACAGGGTGCTGTCGCGCTTCAAACGGAGAGAGGGTTCGTAAAATAGAAGGAACCGTAAATGTTTTTGCGATTTTTCCCGGCTTTGCTGAGAATAAAAAGATTCGGCTGCTCATGGCAATAGCTTCGCCGATATCGTGCGTGACCAAAACGGCCGTTTTTTGATAGGTCATCAGCGTTTTGGAGACAAGTTCTTCAAGCTTGAGTTTTGTTTGAAAATCAAGTGCTGAAAAAGGTTCATCTAAGAGTAAAATAGCGGGGTCAATGGCAAGTGTTCGGACTAAAGCGACGCGTTGTCTCATGCCTCCGGATAACTGGTGCGGATATAGGTCATCTACGCCCTGTAAACCAATTTCTTTTAGGAGTAACAGTGCTTTACTCTCTGTTTTATCTGTTAGCTGTCCGCGAATTTCAAGCCCAAGTAAAATATTTTCTTTAATGGTTTTCCACGGAAACAAATAATCTTGTTGAAGCATATAACCGATGTTTGGGACTGATGTTCCGATATTTTCACCATCTATTGTGACAAAGCCGGACGTTGGTTCAATCAAACCTGCAATAATCGATAGAAGCGTTGTTTTTCCACATCCGCTTGGGCCGAGAAAGGAAACAAATTCTCCTTCTTCAATAGACAAATTAATATGTTCAAGTGCAGTGGTAGCAGACTTTGTCGTAAGATACATATGCTGAACATCTTGAATGTGAAGTTTTGTCATATTACTCACTCATTGCATCTTTTGCGAATTTTGTGTTGACTAGCTTGTTGTGATCGATGTGTCTTGGAAGTTCTCCAGATTCGTCCATGATTTTTTGTAAATGATCCCACTCTTTTTGATCTAATAAAGGGTTAGTTGCAAAGGATTTTTGGGATTTATAGCGGTCAATAACAGTTTTCAGCGTTTCTTTAGGAGTATCTTCGAAGTACGGTGCAACCACTTCAGCAATTTCATCTGTGCTATGTGTATTTACCCATTTTTGTGCTTTGTAAATAGCTCGAGTAAATTTAGCTGCTGCTTCAGGGTTATCTTTTAAATAGCTTTCTTTGGCCATAAATGTTGTATAAGGAACTGTTCCTGATTCTTTTCCGAAGGAAGCAACGATATGTCCTTTTCCTTGTTGTTCTAAAATACTAGCCGTTGGCTCAAATAATTGAACGTAATCTCCAGTACCAGAAGCAAAAGCATTCGCAACGTTAGCAAAATCAATGTTTTGAACGAGTTTTACATCTTTTTTAGGATCAATATTATGCTGTTTCAACACATATTCTCCTACCATTTGCGGCATGCCGCCTTTGCGTTGACCAAGAAACGTTTTGCCTTTAAGCTGATCCCATGAGAAGTGATCGACTTTTTTACGTGCTACTAGAAATGTTCCGTCGGTTTGGGTTAGTTGTGCAAAGTTGATGACGGGATCACTAGACCCCTGTGCATATACGTAGATTGAAGTTTCCGAGCCGACTAAGGCGACGTCGATGCCGTCAGATAAAAGTGATGTCATTGTCTTATCTCCGCCCCACGTTGTTTTTAAATCTACCTTTAGTCCTTCTTCTTCAAAAAAGCCTTTTGAAATAGCGACGTACTGGGGAGCATAAAAGATAGAGCGAGTTACTTCGCCAACACGAACCGTTTGTACAGATGTTGTTTTGCTGCAGCTAATTAGTGGAATGAGTAAAATCATAATAGCAAGCAAAGAAAAAAGCCATTTGATTGGTTTCATAAAGCAAACCCCCTTAAAATAATAAAATATTTTATGATAATGTATGTAAAGAAGTGGAAAAAGGTGAGTGCCTATATAACTATGTGGAAAATCAAAGAACTATTAGTCAACAATTGAAAGTACACCTTAGCGGGAGAAAGCAGGCTAGTTATATAAAGAATGGAGGAAAAAAATGAAAGATGGAACAATTCTTCATAAACAGCGTTTCCCATCATCAAACCCTCGCGTAGCGCTGTGGGTGATTACATATGCATGTCAAGGGCTTAAGATTAAAGGAATGCTCGCAGAGCCAAAAGAAAAAGGAATGTATGACGGCTTTTTATACTTAAGGGGAGGTATCAAGAACGTAGGAACGGTTCGTCCTGCTCGACTCATTCAATTTGCTTCTCAAGGTTTTATTGTGATGGCTCCGTTCTACAGGGGAAATCAAGGAGGCGAAGGAAACGAAGATTTTGCAGGAGATGATCGTTACGATGCTTTTGCTGCTTACGATTTACTGAAACAGCTCCCTAACGTCCACCATGACCGCATTCATATTTTTGGGTTTTCAAGAGGGGGAGTGATGGCTTTACTCACAGCCATTGAAAAAACCGACAGCCGCTCTCTTGTGTTATGGGGAGGCGTCACGGATATGGTGCTGACATATGAAGAAAGAGAAGATTTAAGAAGAATGATGAAGCGGGTGATTGGAGGAACGCCTTCTAAATATCCTGAAAGATACGAATGGAGGACACCTTTGCATCGTGCTCATCTCGTCGAGCCGCCGGTCTTGCTTATTCATGGTTTAGAAGATAAAAACGTGTCGATTGATCATTCCTATCAGCTCGAATCTAAACTAAAGAAGTCCAATAAAAAAGTTACCAGCTGGTACTTCGAAAACTTTCCACATGCTTTTCCACCAAAAGAAAACCGAGAAACGGTGAAGAAGTTAACGAAGTGGATGAAAGCGCAATAAAAGATATGCTACGATAGAGAAAACAAGTAGAATAACAGTGAGGAGTGAGAAAAAATGGGGATGCCGCTAGAATTAAATACAATGATTGTGACAAAAGGCAACGAAAAGCGTGTAACGGATAACATTTTTCAAGTTGAGAAAAAAGGATATCGCTTGTATCCGTTAGATATTCCATTAAACATTCATAAAACGAAAAATGGAGAATGTATTGGAACTGCTGTTGTGCGTAAGGTAGAAATGGAGCAGGAAAAAACCATTGTCACATATGAACTGACAAAATTACATTCGACTAACTAAAAAACCGATCGTCTATAAGACGATCGGTTTTTTATTAGACTCTAGGTCCGCCTAATGTTGAAATGTCAGATGCTACATGATTAAAACGCTTGAAATTAGCTTTGAATTTAGCAGCAAGCTCAGTTGCCTTTTGGTTATAAGCTGTTGCATCGTTCCATGCTTTAGAAGGCTGAAGCACTTCATCAGGAACTCCCGGAACATGAGTTGGAATCGATAAACCAAAAATAGCATCTGTTACTGTTTCGGTATTAGCTAGTTCTCCTTCAAGGGCTGCTTGAACCATAGCTCGAGTGTAACTTAACTTCATTCGTTCGCCCACCCCGTATTCACCGCCGGTCCATCCAGTATTTACAAGGTAGACATTTACATTATGTTCATCAATTTTCTTTCCTAGCATTTCTGCATAAGTTGTTGGAGCAAGAGGTAAGAAAGGCTCACCAAAGCATGTAGAGAAAGTAGCCTGTGGCGATGTTACGCCGCGCTCTGTTCCAGCTAACTTACTAGTGTATCCGCTCAGAAAATGGTACATCGCTTGTTCTTTTGTAAGCTTGCTGATTGGAGGCAAGACGCCGAAGGCATCAGCAGTTAAAAAGACAATAGCTGTAGGATGCCCAGCAACGCTTGGCAATACCGTATTATCAATAGAGTCAATTGAATAAGCGGCACGAGTATTCTCTGTTAAACTATTATCATTGTAATCTGCTACTTTCGTATTTTGATTTAACACTACATTTTCCAGTACGGCGCCGAAGCGAATTGCATTGAAAATTTGCGGTTCTTTTTCTTCGGAAAGCTGAATGCACTTCGCGTAGCATCCTCCTTCAATATTAAATACACCAGAGCTTGACCAACCGTGCTCGTCATCTCCGATTAAACGACGGTTTGCATCAGCAGAAAGCGTTGTTTTACCCGTTCCAGATAAACCAAAGAATAATGCAACGTCACCTTCTTCTCCTACGTTAGCAGAACAGTGCATGGATAGAATATTGTTTTGAGGAAGCAAGAAGTTCATCACTGAGAAAATAGATTTTTTCATTTCACCAGCGTATTCAGTTCCTCCAATTAGCACGATGCGTCGCTCTAACGAAAGAATAATGAAGGTTTCAGAATTCGTCCCGTCTGTTTCAGGATCAGCTTTGAACGTTGGAGCTGCTACAATTGTAAACGGCTTCACATCATCATTTGTTTTTTGTTCGGCTGAAGGGCGAATGAATAACTGCTGAGCGAATAGGTTGTGCCATGCAAATTCATTAACTACTTGAATTGGTAACTGATACTTTTTATCAGCTCCAGCATATCCATTAAAAACAAAAAGTTCATCCTGCTTCTTTAAGTGGGTTAAGACTTTTTTGTATAGCGCATCGAATCGCTGAGCAGAAATTGGCTGATTGACAGGTCCCCATTCAACCGTTTTTGAAGACACAGCATCGCTTACAATAAATTTATCTAAAGGAGAGCGACCTGTATATTTTCCGGTTTCGACTGACACAGCACCTGTAGAAGTCAGCGTTCCTTCGCGTCGAGCTAGAATTTTTTCAACAAGTTGTGGAACAGATAATTGGTGTTTTGTTGTTTTTAATTGAAGCAAACCATTTAATTCGATAGACATATCAACAGTACTCATGTGCACTACCTTCCTTTTTTAGCTATTATTTATTCATTAATGTTTGAAATTTATAATTAGTATAACACATTTATTTAATTATTCTATACTATTTAACTAAAAATGTTTGTGTATTATAAAAAAATGTACGTTATACCTATTTTAGACACATGTATATGTGCTAGGAGCGAAAAAAGTGAAGCTGTTTTAAGTGAAAGCCTCATTTTGATCTGTCTTATTAACTAAACTTAGTGATGATTCTTAATAAGATGTACTATTTCGGAATTTGAGTATGTTACATTAAAACAGATTCAAACATAAAGAGATGATTTCCATTTGAATGTTGTTGACAGTGAAGCGCTTTTTCATGTATTATATGTCCTTGAACGGATACTCTCTTATCCCGAGCTGGTGGAGGGACAGGCCCTATGAAACCCAGCAACCATCGTCATTTTTTTGTGTAGACGATAAGGTGCTAACCTGATGCAAGGGCACAACCTTGATCGATAAGAGTGAAAGGCTTATGTAGAATTTGATACCTTTCCTCGATACAAGGAAAGGTTTTTTATATTTTTTAACGTGTAATGAAAATAAGGGAATGAGTACCGTATCACAATGTATCGTATTTATAAGGAGGAAAACTGATGTCAACACAACGTCGTCTGTTCACGTCAGAATCTGTTACAGAGGGACATCCCGATAAAATTTGTGACCAAATTTCTGACTCAATTCTTGATGCTATCCTAGCAAAGGATCCAAATGCTCGTGTTGCTTGTGAAACAAGCGTAACAACTGGTTTAGTTTTAGTAAGTGGTGAAATTACAACTTCTACTTACGTGGATATTCCTAAAACAGTTCGTGAAACAATTAAAGGAATTGGCTATACTCGTGCAAAATACGGATTTGATGCTGAAACTTGTGCAGTATTAACATCTATCGACGAGCAGTCAGCTGATATCGCTGCTGGTGTAGACCAAGCGTTAGAAGCACGTGAAGGTCAAATGTCAGATGAAGAAATCGAAGCAATCGGAGCTGGAGACCAAGGGTTAATGTTTGGTTATGCATGTAACGAAACAAAAGAATTAATGCCTCTTCCAATTTCATTAGCTCATAAACTTGCTCGCCGTCTAACAGAAGTACGTAAAGAAGAAATTCTTCCTTACCTTCGCCCGGATGGTAAAACACAAGTAACGGTTGAATATGATGAAAACAACAAACCTGTTCGCATCGATACAATTGTTATTTCAACTCAGCATCATCCAGAAGTAACGTTAGAGCAAATTCAACGTAACTTAAAAGAATATGTTATTAATCCAGTTGTTCCAAACGAGTTAATTGATGAAAATACAAAGTATTTCATTAACCCAACAGGACGTTTCGTAATCGGCGGTCCTCAAGGAGATGCTGGTTTAACTGGTCGTAAAATTATCGTTGATACTTACGGCGGATATGCTCGTCACGGCGGCGGTGCATTCTCTGGTAAGGACGCAACAAAAGTAGACCGTTCAGCAGCTTATGCAGCTCGTTATGTTGCGAAAAATATTGTAGCAGCTGATCTTGCTGATAAATGTGAAGTACAACTAGCATATGCAATTGGTGTTGCACAACCAGTATCTATTTCAATTGATACATTCGGTACAGGAAAAGTTTCTGAAGAAGTACTAGTAGACGTAGTACGCAAAAACTTTGACCTACGTCCAGCAGGCATCATTAAAATGCTTGATTTACGTCGCCCAATTTATAAGCAAACAGCAGCTTACGGCCACTTTGGTCGTACGGATGTGGAGCTTCCTTGGGAGTTCACAGACAAAGCGGAAGTATTAAAAACTCAAGCTTTAGCTAAATAATAAAAAAATCTCCGTGAAAACGGAGATTTTTTTTATGCCCATTGAATACCTTCAGCAGATTTTTCTACGACACCTTCATATTCTGAAAGCAAATGCTGAAAAATGGCGTCCCATGATTGAGTAAGAGCATAGTGTCTCGCTGCATGGCCAAAGTGAAGCCGCTGGTGCAAATCATCGAGTAAACCTGTAATAGCCGAACTGAATTCTTCTAAGGAGTGAGGTTTGCAAAGGTAGCCGTTTCGCCCGTGCTGAACCATCTGTTTAACTCCTCCTGCATTTGCTGCCACTACAGGAGTTCCAGAAGCAAGAGACTCCAGTACAACATTTCCGAAGGTTTCTGTTTCTGAAGGAAAAACAAACAAATCAGATGATGAATAGATATGAGCAAGTTGCTTACCTTCAAGGAAGCCTGTAAATGTCATATGCTCAGATGCTTGCTGCTGCATTTGTTCTTTTAAAGGGCCGTCTCCCACAATAACCCAGTGAATTTGATGGCGGATATGATCCGGTAGAGATCGTGCGATTTTTATTAAAAAATCAGCGTTCTTTTCTTTAGCTAATCTTCCTACATACGTTAAAATGTAGGGCTTTTTAATATTATATTTAATACGAATATCAAAGCGGTCATAGTGGGGATGAAATAATTTATGATTTACTCCTCGCGACCAAATAGATACGTTGTGAAACCCTTGTTCTTCTAGCTGCTGTTTGGTCACTTCAGAGGGAGCGAATATTTTTTGTACAGGTTTATAAAACCATTTCATATATTTTTGCAGTGGTACACGCATTTTTTCAAGTTCATAGTGAGATAAATAATCATCAAAATTGGTATGATAAGAGCCGACAAGAGGAACACCTAATCTTTTCCCGTAATAGGAGCCGCAAAGCCCCATTGTAAAAGGAGTGGCCAAATGAATAATAGAAGGATTGAATTCCTGCAGCTGCTTTTTAATTTTTAGAACGTTTGGCAATGAAAAGCGGCTGTTTGGATAAAGGAAAAACGGCATGCTGGGCGAACGGTGAACATACGTTGAAAATGACTGATCATGAGCAAATTCAGGAGCAAATACCTGGATGGGAATTTGCTTTGATTTGACATACTGGGTAAACTGATAAAGTGTTTTAGCAGCTCCGTTAACTTCTGGAGCAAATGTATCCGTAAATAAAGCAATTCTCATTAGTACTCCTCCTATCAATTAAGTTAAAAATATGTTCAGTGACACAGCACCTGAAAAGATGCCCAGTATCAGGCCTACCATGACATCCGTCGGATAGTGCAGACCGAGATAAATTCTTGAAATTCCTACCGTTACTGCAAGAGGCAAAAGAACGGCAGTGAAGGCTGGATAAACAATCATAAGAGGGGTAACCAGCGAAAAAATAGCTGTTGTATGCCCAGATGGAAATGAATGATCTTTTAATGGATTTTCTAATACTTTTGTATATTTTAATTGAATATAAGGTCGTTTTCTCGGATATAGTTTTTTAGCAATGGCGACAGGAAGATGACTAACGGCTAGAGAAAACGCACAAGCGTAAGCGACGGATGAAGGATGCAGAAATAGCAGCAAGCACGCTATCACAATGGTAAACGTGGCTCCGCCAGCGTGAGTTAGTAAACGTAAAAATCTATTTAAGTGCTTTCGATCAAAATGTTGGTTTACGCTTTTGAATAATCGGCATTCGGCATCATATACATACTGAATTAACTTGGCTTTCATAGAGTCGCTCCCTTTTCAATAAATACGTCTTTATTATTCAGTTTAATCTTTAATTGTGTAGGCAGTACTAAAACGATGTAAATTAATATGGAAATTTCTTTACAATTGTGGAGAGAATAGAACATGATTGGAGAGTTTGTGGAGGTACTAAAAAAATTCCCTCAGTATGACTTTCTGAGGGAACGTTTCCTTTATAATGAAGAATCAGATTTCTTAATAGATTTATAATACTGCCCTTTTTCTACATATTCTGTACGAATGCGCTGCATATCTTTTAAATCCTCTTCTGTCAGAGTGCGGATCACTTTAGCAGGTCGGCCGAGTGCGAGAGTATTAGGGGGTATTTTTTTACCGGGAGGCACTAAGCTTCCAGCACCGATAAAAGCACCTTCACCAATTTCCGCACCGTCTAAAATAATAGAACCCATGCCAATGAGCGCGCGTTTGCGGATGATGGAGCTATGTAAAATAACTTGATGTCCTACTGTTACATCATCCTCAATAAGCAAAGGAGCATTTGGGCTTTGATGCAGTGTTGATTGATCTTGTATATTTACTCGTTTACCAATAATCGTAGGTGAAACATCTCCTCTAATAACAGTGTTAAACCAAATGCTGCTTTCTTCACCAATGGTGACATCTCCAGTAATCGTGACATAGTCTGCGATGAAGCAGCTGGGTGCAATGGTAGGCATTTTTTCTTTATACGGATAAATCATCAAATCATCTCCCTTTATTAGTTGAAAAAAAGTAGTAAATCTTCTAATGTAAGTGTACAAAGGTTTTTTAAGCAGGTAAACAAAAAAAGGAAGAAGGAGTAACTCAAATGCATAAATGGGAAGCAGTAAATCCAAAAGGCGTTATTGTCATGGTCCATGGAGCAGCGGAGCATCACGGACGCTATCGCTGGCTGATTGAGATGTGGCGTTCGGTTGGAATGCACGTAATTATGGGAGACCTTCCTGGCCAAGGCTTAACAACAAGAAGAAGAGGACATATCCTATCCTTTGATGAATATGTGTATGAAGTGGAAGAATGGGTACGTGAAGCGCAAAAATATGATTTGCCTATTTTCCTGTTAGGTCACAGTATGGGAGGACTGGCGGTTATTCGTACGCTACAGACAAAAAACCTCCCTATATGGGGTGCGATTCTTTCCTCTCCTTGTCTAGGATTAAAAGAGCAAGTACCGGCTTATTTAGATATGCTATCTAAAGGGTTAAATAAAGTCATGCCGAACAAACTTTTCGATTTAGGTCTCACTGTTGAAAAAGCAACAAGAAACCAAGAAGTTCGAGATGAAGATGAAAATGACTCTTTGTATGTTACAAAAGTTTCTGTAAGATGGTACCGGGAATTGATCCAAGCTGTCAACTTAGCTTTTAAAGATATCGATCGTTTGCCTGATGTCCCGCTTCTTGTGATGCAGGCAGGAGAAGATAAAATTATTGAAAAGCTGATTGTTAGGCAATGGTTTGATGAAATAGAGCTAAGTGAAAAAATCTACAAAGAATGGTCTCAGCTGTATCACGAAATCTTTAATGAGCCTGAAAGAGAATACGTTTTTACATATGCGAAAAGTTTTGTCGATCTTCACATTTAATAAGTGCGGTAAGAAATTGAGGTGAAAATAAATGAAGATTCCGTCTCATCCTATTTCATTAATGAGAAAAATTTATCGAGAAGTGTTTCCTGTCGTTCATCATGAGCTTAATCATTGGCGCGAACGAGCAAAAGAGATTCCTAATAAAGAATTGCGTACTCAAGCATTGGCAAGTATCGATACAAAAACTTTTCATTGTGAAGGAGGCGGTATCCTATCGATTTTAGCGAAAGAAAACATGATTGAATGCGTGAAATTTATTGTTGCCTACCAAACAATCAGCGATTACTTAGATAACTTATGTGACCGCAGCAATTCGCTAGACCCTAAAGATTTTGCCGCCTTACATGAATCGATGCCAGATGCGTTGACTCCTCATGCACCTCTTGGGGATTACTATCGTTTTCGAACGGATAAAGACGACGGAGGATACTTAGCCGGACTTGTCCAGACTTGTCAGCAGTCCTTGCGAAAAGCTTGTAATTACCATATAGTCTCTTCACATTTATTAGAACTAGCTAATTATTATTGTGATTTGCAAATACATAAGCATGTTGAAATCAAGGAAAGAGTTCCACGATTAGAGAATTGGTTCGATGCTCACCGGCACAGTGTTCCTGAAATGGAGTGGTATGAATTTTCAGCGTGCTCTGGTTCAACGTTAGGGATTTTTTGTTTAGTTGCTTATAGCTTTCAAGAAGAGATGACCGAAGAAATGACGCAGAAAATAAAAGCAGGATATTTTCCTTATATTCAAGGCTTACATATTTTACTCGATTATTTAATTGACCAAGAAGAAGATAAAGCAGGAGGAGATTTGAACTTTTGTTTTTATTATCCTCATTATCAGCAAATGATGGATCGCTTTTTGCATTTTGTCGTAAAAGCGGACGAATATGCTAAAAAACTGCCGGATTATCACTTTCACTGCTTTATCTATAAAGGACTCTTGGGCGTTTATTTGTCGGATCAAAAAGTGCGGGCACAAAAACATGTTCATGTAAATGCACGCAGGTTAATAAAAGCAGGGGGAGCCCTCAGCTACTTTTTCTATATCAACGGCCGCTTGTACCGAATGTTAAAAAGATAAGCCATATGCGGCTTATCTTTTTTCAATAGCAATGATGAAGGGAGGGTTGTTTTGCTGATTCATGAAACGATATTGTAAAACGTGAACGTCTTTTTGATCAAGATTTTGGACATACGTTAGTAAATCGTCTCTTTCTTGTTTCCCTTGTTCGTGTCCATGATAAATAACGAGCACAATCACTCCTTCAGGTGCTAGCAAATCAAGTAACTGCTCAATTGCAGAGATTGTTGTTTCAGAAGTGGTGACAATGTCTTTATCTCCACCTGGTAAATAACCTAAATTAAAGACAGCGCCCGTGACTCGTCTTTTAATAGAATGAGGAAGCATGTTTATATTGCTGTGGCTTTCTTGGATAAGTGTTACTCTGTTTTCTACATGGTGTTCTGTCAATCGCTTCTGAGTTGCTTGAATGGCTTGAGGTTGAATATCAAATCCATATACATGACCTGTATCTCCGACTAAGTTAGCTAAGAACAATGTATCATGTCCATTTCCTGCTGTGGCATCAATCGCGACATCTCCTTCGGCCACAGCATTAGTGAGCAATGTGCGGGCAAAAGGCAGGATACGTTCTATTTTCATCTTTCCATCAACTCTTTTTCGTAATATTTTCCTTGATAGCTTTGACGACGTTGGAGCTCTTGATCAATGGCATTTAATACGCTCCACTTATTTACGCTCCACATCGGTCCAACCATGAGGTCTATCGGTCCATCGCCTGTAATACGATGAACAATCATCTCAGGAGGGATTACTTCGAGCTGATCGCATACAAGCTTTACGTATTCTTCAAATGAAAGAAATTCAACAAGGCCCTTTTCATACTGTTTGACCATAGGAGTTCCTTTTAGTAAATGAAGCAGATGAATCTTAATTCCTTGAACGTCTAATTTTGCTACTTCACGTACGGTTTCCATCATCATATCAGGTGTTTCTAAAGGCAAACCATTAATGATGTGAGAACAAACGCGAATACCGTGTTTTCGAAGCTTTGCTACCCCATCTACATAGCATTGATGATCGTGTGCCCGGTTAATAAGCAGTGAAGTTCGTTCATGAACAGTTTGCAGTCCAAGTTCTACCCATAGATAAGTTCGTTCATTTAATTCAGCCAAGTATTCCACCACATCGTCGGGGAGACAGTCAGGGCGCG
Organism: Priestia sp. 53B2; assembly: GCF_056099005.1. NCBI lineage: Bacteria > Bacillati > Bacillota > Bacilli > Caryophanales > Bacillaceae > Priestia > Priestia sp. 53B2. Next base: position 1,073,916 of record NZ_JBLZXA010000008.1, on the reverse strand, counting down.
TGGCGATAGAAAGCCCAACAACTCCGGGAAGCTTTAAGACGGCTTCATATTTTTCACGAAGCTCCTCGACAGGAGCATGAGTATTAGTAAATGCTTGAAAGTAAGCAACGTATTTTCCGTCTTTCCATTTATGATGCATTTTTTCACGGATTTCATTAAATTGTGTCACGAGGTCATCCGCTCTGTTTCCGGCAAAATCCCCTGAGCCGGCAGCACTGCAAAACGTACAGCCGCCGTGAGCTACCGTGCCGTCTCTGTTTGGACAATCAAATCCTCCATCTAAGGCTACTTTAAATACCTTATGGCCAAAGTGGTTACGTAAGTGGTAATTCCAGGTATGATAACGTTTGTTTTCAGATTTATACGGAAATGGGTTTGTCTGATTCAAATCAGCAACCTCCTTTTTACATGCAATATACATCAACAAATTGTATCAAAAACGTGAAAAAGTGCCAAACAAATTTAAGGATGCTTATATTTAACAGGTTCTTCTTGTCGTAAAGGGAAGTAAAGTTGCACAAAATAAGACAGAAATGAACGAATAGGAGGAATAGAGAATGACAACTCGTCAAGCAGTGGATCAACTTATGCAACAGTGTGAAGATGCTATTCGCTTTGGACAAGGTCAGTTGCAGGAAGGCATGAAGCAAGAACATTATAACGACACTGAATATACAAAAGCACAGGAAAAATTAGAAAATGCTTATAAAGAAATTGAAGAGTTTTCTCACAGTGCAAATGCACAGCAAAGAGAGCAGCTATATCGCATGCGTCTGCAAGTTCAGCAGCTGCAAAATAAATTGATCACAACTCAGCATTAAGGAGAGGATTTTATGGCAACGCGTTCAAATCAAAATAATCCGGAACAAAAAACAAAAAACGGGATCAACAGCAATGACATTGAGCTAGGAAAAGATTTTGATCCGGTAAAAGAATTAAAAGCACGAAATAGCAAGCGTGCACAGCCGGTTCGTTCGAAGCAAAAATAAGCGATAAAAAGGTGGTTTTGCATGATATTGTCATGTGGAATCACCTTTTTAAATAGTCAGCGAATTTCAAATAAATTGTCTATATGTAAAAGCATTGCGAACCCTTTAAGAAAAGACTAGAATGTACGTTGGCATTCGAATAGATAGGGGGGAGATCAATGCCCAAATCACTTTGGTTTTTGATTATTGGTATGCTTGTAAACGTAACGGGAGCTTCATTTTTATGGCCTCTCAATACAATTTATATAAATGAACATTTAGGAAAGTCGTTATCCGTCGCAGGAGTGGTTCTTATGCTGAATTCTGCGGCAAGCGTAGTAGGAAATTTGCTTGGAGGAACGCTTTTTGACAAAATCGGAGGATATAAATCCATTTTATCAGGAATTATTATTACTCTTATTGCATTAGTAGGACTCGTGTTTTTCCATGGTTGGCCTACATACGTTGTTCTCTTGGTTGTTGTAGGGTTTGGATCTGGTATTGTGTTTCCATCTATGTATGCAATGGCAGGGTCCGTTTGGCCACAAGGCGGAAGAAAAGCATTTAATGCGATGTACGTTGCTCAAAATGCAGGAGTAGCTATTGGCGCCGCAGTAGGAGGCATTGTAGCGTCTTATTCATTTACGTATATTTTCTTAGCTAATACAATTTTATACGTTATTTTTCTGCTTATTGCTATTTTTTCATATCGCCATATTTCGGTTACAGTTGGGCAAACGAATGTCCTTAATGAAGCTGGAAGCATTGGGCATAAAACGAAGCTGACTGCTCTTCTTATTTTATGTACGGGGTATGTCTTATGCTGGGTGGCGTATGTTCAGTGGCAAACAACGATTGCTACGCATACGCGTGAGCTGAATATACCTCTTTCTAGCTACAGTTTGCTTTGGACGATTAACGGAATTTTAATTGTAGTCGGTCAGCCTTTGATTGTACCCATCATTCAAAAAGTAGCAAAAACATTAAAAATACAGGTCCTAATTGGAACGGTTATTTTTGTGGCTTCTTTTATTATCGTGGTGAATGCTACAACATTTCCGCAGTTCTTAACAGCAATGGTTGTGTTAACAATTGGAGAAATGTTCGTTTGGCCAGCCATTCCGGCTGTGGCGAGTCAGTTAGCTCCATCTGGAAAAGAAGGATTTTATCAAGGTGTAGTTAACAGCATGGCTACTGCAGGTAAAATGATTGGTCCTCTTTTTGGAGGCGTTATTTTCGATGCTTTTAATATGTCTACGCTGTGCTATTTATTAATTGCGCTATTGTTATTCAGTATGTGTACAACATGGATATACGATTATAAATTAAAAGAAAAACGTCAGCGTTCATTAACCATCTCTAAATAAATAGAGATGGTTTTATTTTTGAATGCTTAATAAACGTAGGAATGTCTTCAGTATTCCTTTAATAATATAGTAAGGGTTGTGACAAGCAAAGAAAGGAGTATATACCTGTAAATGTGTAAGCGTTTTCTAATTATATGACTTCATGGGGGGCTAAACATGCTTAGTATGATTGGATTAATTGGAGGATTATTGCTGCTCATTGTATTAACGATGAGAGGCATGAATTTATTTATAGCAGGTCCGCTCAGTGCTTTAGTTGTTGCGTTAACAAGCGGAATGCCTTTATTTCCACAGCTGGTGAAAGAAGGAGAAGTAAATTTTGTTGGAAATTACATGTCTGGTTTTACAGGATTTATTGCTTCTTGGTATTTAATGTTTCTATTGGGCGCCGTCTTTGGAAAAGTGATGGAAGACAGCGGGGCTGCTGATAGTGTTTCTCGCTGGATTGTCAGTAAACTAGGAATGAAAAGAGCAGTGTTGGCGATTGTACTTGCCTGTGCGGTCTTAACATACGGAGGAGTCAGTCTGTTTGTAGTAGCATTCTCTGTCTATCCAATGGCTTTGAGCTTATTCAAACAAGCCGATTTACCGAGGCGGTTTATTCCTGCTGCTTTAGCATTCGGTTCCGTTACGTTTACGATGACCTCGGCTGGGTCGCCTGAAATCCAAAACTGGATTCCAATTGAATATTTGAAGACTAGTCCGTATGCAGGATGGGAAGTTAGTTTAGTTGTAGCAGTAGTGATGGCTGTATTCGGCTACTGGTGGTTAAAGCGCTTGATTTCAAAAGCAGTTAAAAATGGAGAGCGTTTTATATCACGCGAGAAAGATCCAGTAGTAACGGAAAATCAGTCTCTTCCTAATCCTTTATTAAGTTTGCTTCCGCTTGTGGTCGTGCTCATTATTTCTTTTACACTTCATAAGCCACTTCAGCAATCTGCGTTGATTGTTGCACTTTTAAGCGGGATCATTGTCACTTATATTGTGAACCGAAAGCATTTTAAAGGATTTTGGAATGCAGCTTCAGAAGGAACGCTGGGTGCGTTAATTGCTATTGGGAATACAGCCGCTGTCGTAGGTTTTGGAGGAGTTGCTAAGGCTGTTCCCGCGTTTGGAGTGGCTGTAGATGCCATGACGCATATTCCAGGAAGTCCGTTGATTGGGGGAGCTATTGCCGTGAGTGTTATCGCGGGGATGACAGGTTCGGCTTCAGGAGGTCAGGCGATTGCTTTGCCAATTTTAGCGCCTCACTATCTAGATGCTGGTGTAAATCCAGAAGCTCTCCATCGCGTAGTAGCTATTTCCTCTGGAGTATTAGATTCCTTGCCTCATAATGGTTATGTCGTAACAACAATTAATTCTATTTGCGGAGAAACTCATAAAGATGCGTATGGACCAGTTGCAGCAATGACGGTGATTGTGCCGCTTGTTGGTCTTGTACTTGCGATCATCCTGTTTTCTTTTGGATTTGGCATTTAATAATAGGAGCTAAAGAAAGCAGGGACTCGGATACAAGTATTTTAGTTGAAGGAAGATCCGAACGATGAATCGTTCGGATCTTTTCATGTTTATGGTGAACGTAGGTTTCATTTGTTTAGGTGCTTCTAGCTCCGGAGTGGAGGGCAAGACAAAGACTCCTGAAGTAGGTGAGACCCCGCACGAGTGTAAGCAACGAGGAGGTTCATCGGCTGCCCGCGGAAAGAGAAGTCTTGCACGGAAATCAACAGCGGTGTAACCAAGAGATTCATACTAGCGCATTTATCCCATTTGTTCGTCTTTAAATTGGATTGATTTAAGTATGTCTCAATCCCTTTTTTGTTTGGCCGTGGATGTATGTTTTTGGGAGAAGTTGTTCATATATAAGAATGAAAGAGAGGATTTAGCAACAAAGCAGTGCTACAGTGCAGAAACTTTTACAAAATCCGTTGAACAACTTGCAGTTTACGAACATATTATTTACAATACAAGGTAGTATGATGTAAAAACTATGATAAGGAATAGTAGTGAACGAAGCGAGCTAAGAGAGCTGACGGGTGGTGCGAGTCAGCAAACGAGCGTTCATGAACTCACCTTGGAGTTGTAAATGTGAAGTAAAGTAACATTTGCCGTCTATCCGCGTTAAGGAAAATGAGTGAGTACATAATTGTGCTAATTTGGGTGGTACCGCGGGAAGTTTATTCAACCTCTCGTCCCTTTGTTTGAGGGATGAGGGGTTTTTTAGTTTAATTAAATACAGCTGGAGCGTACAAGGAGGATTATGTATGGCTTTTAATCATGAAAAGATCGAACAAAAATGGCAAAAAGTTTGGGAAGAAAATAAAACATTTAGAACAACAGAAGATGAAGGAAAGCGTAAATTTTACGCATTAGATATGTTCCCTTATCCATCTGGCGCTGGTTTACACGTTGGGCATCCAGAAGGTTATACAGCAACGGATATTTTATCTCGTATGAAGCGTATGCAAGGATACAATGTACTTCATCCGATGGGATGGGATGCATTCGGACTACCTGCTGAACAGTATGCATTAGATACAGGAAACGACCCGGCTGAATTCACTGAACTTAACATTAATAATTTCCGTCGTCAAATCAAATCGTTAGGTTTCTCTTACGATTGGGAGCGAGAAATTAATACAACTGATCCAAACTACTACAAATGGACGCAGTGGATTTTCTTACAGCTATATAAAAAGGGCTTAGCTTATGTGGATGAAGTAGCTGTTAACTGGTGTCCTGCTCTAGGAACAGTACTTGCGAACGAAGAAGTTATTGACGGCAAAAGTGAGCGTGGGGGACATCCGGTTGAGCGTCGCCCAATGAAGCAGTGGATGCTTAAAATCACAGCTTATGCAGATCGTTTACTAGAAGATTTAGATGAGCTTGATTGGCCAGAAAGTATTAAGGAAATGCAGCGCAACTGGATTGGCCGCTCTGAAGGAGCTCACGTGCACTTCACAATCGATGGATACGACGACACATTTACTGTGTTCACAACGCGTCCTGACACGCTATTTGGGGCAACGTATGCCGTTTTAGCACCTGAACATCCGTTTGTGGAAAAAATTACAACAGCCGAACAAAAAGAAGCGGTAGAAGCGTATTTAGATCAAATTAAAAGCAAAAGCGATTTAGAACGTACAGACTTAGCTAAAGACAAAACTGGCGTATTCACTGGTGCTTATGCAATTAACCCTGTAAACGGCGAGAGAATGCCAATTTGGATTGCTGACTATGTTCTAATGAGCTATGGCACAGGTGCAATTATGGCTGTTCCGGCTCATGATGAGCGTGATTATGAATTTGCTGTTAAATTTGAACTGCCGATTAAAGAAGTAGTAGCGGGCGGAGACGTTTCAAAAGAAGCTTATACAGGCGACGGCGAGCACGTTAATTCAGACTTCTTAAATGGTTTAGATAAAGAAGAAGCAATTTCAAATATGATTCAGTGGCTTCAAGCAAATGAAAAAGGTGAAAAACAAGTAACATACCGTCTGCGTGACTGGTTATTCAGCCGTCAGCGCTACTGGGGTGAACCAATTCCTGTTATTCACTGGGAAGATGGCACAACGACTGCAGTTCCTGAAGATCAGCTTCCGCTTGTGTTACCAAAAACGACTGAAATCAAACCGTCAGGCACAGGTGAATCTCCGTTAGCAAACATTGATGACTGGGTGAACGTTGTAGATCCGGAAACAGGCAAAAAAGGGCGCCGTGAAACAAATACAATGCCTCAATGGGCAGGCAGCTGCTGGTATTACTTACGCTACATTGATCCAACAAACAGTGAAGCGTTAGCGGATGCAGATAAATTAAAAGAATGGTTGCCGGTTGATATTTATATCGGTGGTGCTGAACACGCTGTTCTTCACTTATTATATGCTCGTTTCTGGCATAAGTTTTTATATGATATCGGCGTAGTTCCAACAAAAGAGCCGTTCCAAAAACTGTTTAACCAAGGTATGATTCTTGGAGAAAACAACGAAAAAATGAGTAAGTCAAAAGGTAACGTTGTAAACCCAGACGAAATCGTAGAAAGCCACGGAGCAGATACGCTTCGCCTTTATGAAATGTTCATGGGGCCTTTAGATGCATCAATCGCTTGGTCAACAAAAGGGCTTGATGGTGCACGCCGTTTCTTAGATCGTGTATGGCGCTTACTTGTTGACGATAACGGTGAATTAAGCAGCAAGGTTCAAGAAAGCAATGACACTACGCTTGAACGCGTGTATCACCAAACGGTGAAAAAAGTAACGGAAGATTACGAAGGCCTCCGTTTTAATACAGGTATCTCTCAGCTTATGGTATTCATCAATGATGCATATAAAGTTGACGTGCTGCCAAAGCAATACGTAGAAGGGTTTGTGAAGCTATTAGCACCAATTTGTCCTCATACGACTGAGGAATTATGGAGCAAACTAGGTCACGAAGATACAATTTCGTATGAGGCTTGGCCTGCGTTTGACGAAGCGAAACTTGTAGATGATGAAGTGGAAATTGTCGTTCAAATTAACGGTAAAGTACGTGCGAAAGTAAACGTACCTGCTGAGGCATCTCGTGAAGAGCTTCAAGATATTGCAATGGCTAATGAAGATGTTCAAGAGTTCATTGAAGGTAAGACAGTGCGCAAAGTGATTGCTGTGCCTGGTAAATTAGTAAACATCGTAGCTAATTAAGTATTGATGTAGAACAGAACCCCTGACTAAAGAGCAGTCAGGGATTCTGTTCTAGACCTAAGTGCCTGATATTCCCCTTTGGGGGGTGGCATCAGGCGCTTAGTCAAATCTTTAACTACGATTGGAAAAGCTTAGGCAGGCTTGCTGCTTAAGCTTTTCTTATTTAGTGGCATAAAGGTATTTGAATTTGCTACAATAGCGATAGCAAGCTGAATGAAAGAATAGAGAGGAATGACGAAGATGGAAGAAGTAAAAGTAATTACGCCTGAAGAACTTCAAAAACGCGTTGAAAATGGAGAAGAACTTCATTTAGTTGATGTGCGCGAAGATGAAGAAGTAGCAGAAGGAATGATTCCAACTGCTAAACACATTCGTATGAATGATATTCCAGCTAATGTGGATTATTTCGATAAAGACAAAGAATATATTTTCATTTGCCGTTCGGGCCGCCGCAGTGAAAACGTATGTTACTACCTTCAAGAACAAGGATATAAAGTAACAAATATGGTTGGCGGTATGTTAGAGTGGGAAGGAAAAACGGTTAATAAATAAAAAAGAGGCTGGGACAAAAGTATCTTAGCTGAAGTGAAAAATGAACCATTGATCAACATGTTTGATTAGTGGTTCGTTTTTTTTGTTATGGTGAACATAGCTTTTATTTGTTTCGTTCCTTCTAGCAGTCGATTGGAGGGCAAGGCGAAGACTCCTGCGGGAAAAGCGGAACAGGCGAGACCCCGCAGGAGCGCAAGCGACGAGGAGACTCACCGGCCGCCCGCGGAAAGCGAAGTCTTGCACGGAAATCGACTGCCGTGTTACAAGCGGTTCAGCTCATGTATCCCATTTGTTCGTCTTTAGATTGAATTCATTTCGTTATGTCTCAACCTCTTTTTTGAATGAAACTTCTACCATCCGACTAAAATGATAGCAGGAAAACAAATGATGACTAAATCTATAAAAGCCCTCATAAAAATAGAGGTAGTAAGAGATTGAAAATCCGTACAAAAACCATCATCAAGAGAAACGGTCCATTCTGATTGAAACAAATTTGATAGGACAAGGTGGTAGAAGCTGTGATACAAGTAAAAATGTTTGATAAAGAGCATGAAAAAGATTTAGAATTTGCGGTGAACCGATTTTTACGGAAATTAGAGGATGAAGACGTCGTTGATATTAAATACCAAGTGACAGTGGATGTTGATCGTGATGAGCAGGTGTACTGTTTTTCAGCCATGGTTATGTATAAAGCCTAGCATATTATGCTAGGCTTGTTGCAAATTCTCCTGCATTACTTCCAGCCAAACGGCCTGTTACAAGAGCAGAAGTGATATTGTATCCTCCAGTGTATCCATGGATATCAAGAATTTCCCCGCAGAAGTAAAGGCCTTGCATAAATTTCGAAGACATTTCTTTTGGGTGAATTTCTTTAACGGATACGCCGCCTCCTGTTACGAATGCTTTTTCTAAAGAAAGCGTGCCGTTTACAGCAAATTCAAATCGTTTGCACAGTCTTGCAAATTCTCTCAGTTTCTCATGCTGAAGCTGTCCTGCTAGTGCTTGGCTATCAATGCCTGCTTGCTCGAGTAAAAACAATAGATAGCGTTCAGATACAAAACCTTTTAAGACATTTTTAATTGCTTTTTTCGGCTCTTCTTTTGTTGTTTTTACTAAATTTCGGAAAACATCTTCTTCGTTTTGGCTAGGAAATAAATCAAGAGACATTTGAACAGTGTTGCTTTTTTGTTTCTTTAACTCTTTAACAACATATTGGCTGCAGCGAAGAGCGGCAGGGCCAGAGATGCCAAAGTGAGTGAAAATCATATCCATTTGATGAGTAATGACAGGCTTGCCTTTTTTATTAAGCACGCTTAGTCCTACATTGCGAAGAGATAGACCTTGAAGCGTTTTGGTTTTAATAAAGTGTTCGCTAGATGTAATAGGAACTTCTGTTGGGTAAAGTTCAGTAATTTTATGCCCCGCATCTTTTGCCCATTGATAACCGTCTCCTGTCGAACCTGTATGAGGTACTGATTTTCCACCTACTGCAATCACAACGCTTTTCGTTTGGATTGCTTCCCCGTTTTGAAGCACAACTTCTTTCACGGTGTTGTTCTCATAGTTTACGCGTTTAACGGCTGTGTTTGTGCGAATTGTCACACGAAGACGGTGAAGTTCGCTAATTAATGCGTCAACAACAGATTGCGCTTTATTGCTGACCGGAAACATACGACCGTGATCTTCTTCTTTTAATTTAATTCCAAGGCCTTCAAAATAAGAGATGATATCTTCGTTATTAAAAACAGAAAACGCACTGTATAAAAAGCGTCCGTTTCCTGGAATGTGTTTAATAAGTTCATCAATGGGAAGACGGTTTGTCACATTACAGCGTCCTCCTCCAGAAATGGCAAGCTTTCGTCCAAGTTTATTGCCTTTATCAATTAATAATACGTTTGCACCTGACTCACCAGCTGCAATCGATGCCATCAAACCAGAAGGTCCTCCTCCGATTACGACTACATCATATATCATACTTTCACCAACCTGTCTATTCTTAAAAATTTTAGTTTGTTCACTGACAAATCTCTCAACATTGGATAAAATGGGCTATAGTCTTTGTTTTTTTAGTTTGTTGACGAGTGCGAGTGAGTATAAGACCTTTCTTAGTGTATACTGTCACTTGCTTCTTTTCAATTCTATCATTATTATCAGTATGTAACATTAAGTATCGGAGGCAAACGTATGTCTGATTCAAAATTGTTAAGAGGGACCTTTGTGCTGACGCTTGGCACCTATGTATCCCGAATCTTGGGAATGATTTATTTATTTCCATTTGCGATCCTTGTTGGAACCGTAGGGGGAGCACTGTTTGGTTACGGATATAACCAATATGCTATTTATTTAAGTATTGCTACAGCCGGTATGCCAATGGCCGTATCGAAATTTGTATCAAAATATAATGCACTCGGTGATTACTATACGAGTAGAAGAATGTACCGGGCCGGCATGAAATTAATGCTTGTCACAGGAATACTTGCATTTTTACTTTTATATTCGTTAGCTCCTGTTATGTCTAGAATTACACTGGGAGGTTCTGATTTAAATAACTCCTTAGAAGATGTAGTAATGGTTATGCGAATGGTTAGTGTTGCGTTAATTGTAGTACCGATGATGAGTTTAATGCGAGGATTTTTCCAAGGTCACCAGTCTATGGGACCAACAGCTGTTTCACAAGTAGTTGAACAGCTTGTGCGGGTTGTCTTTTTATTGGCATCTACCTATATCGTCATCAAAGTTGTCCATGGGAGTCTTGCATTAGCCGTTGGATTTGCTACGATGGGGGCTTTTGTAGGAGCTCTTGCTGGACTGACTGTATTAATTTGGTACTGGAAAAAACGAAAGCCTTATCTTGATAAAATGGTGAACGAGCAGAAGGTAACGCCTACCCGTATTTCTACCGTATCCATTTTTAAAGAGCTGCTTACGTATTCATTGCCATATGTCTTTGTCAGCTTGGCTATACCGCTTTATCAGTATGTGGATCAATTCACATTTAACCGTGCGATGGTAGCGGCTGGACAAAAAGAAATAGCAGAGTCAATGAACGGAATTGTTCAGTCTTATGTTCCAAAGCTTGTGATGATTCCCGTTTCATTAGCTACTGCGTTCGGTTTGACTCTTGTACCAACGATTACACGTTCCTTTGTGAATAAAGATTATAACGTACTGCAAAAGCAAATTGACCAAACATATCAAACGATTATGTTTCTTGTGCTGCCAGCATCTGTAGGATTAATGGCTTTAGCTGGCCCAGCCTATACGTTTTTCTTCGGAACAGATGCATCGGATGCGGGTGGAAATGTCTTGCTTTACTATGCACCGGTAGCTTTATTGTTCTCATTCTTTACGGTTAATGGAGCTATTTTACAAGGAATCAACAAACAAAAATATGCTGTTTTAAGTCTATTATTTGGATTGATTGTGAAAATTGTCGTGAACGTTCCATTTATTCTTATGTTCCACGAGATTGGTTCAGTTTTAGCGACAGCACTAGGATATATCGTATCTCTTGTTTATATGTTTGCGCTTATTCAAAAACACGCAAAATATAACTACAGTGAGTTTATAAAACGCTCTGTGCTTATTCTCATTTTTGTTGCGATTATGGGAATCAGCGTAAAAATTGTCGCAGCAGTGATTGGTCTGTTTACAACGCCAGGACGATTCTCTGCCACTGTTATTACGATTCTAGGAGCAGCAGTAGGCGGCCTTATTTACTTTATTATTACCTATCGTTCAAGCCTGCTTGAAAAAGTAATGGGAGCGAGGGTAACAGGTGCAATTGAACGAAAGATACTGCGCCGAAATAAACAGCGCAGTGCCTAAGAAGATGACTCGTTAGAGTCATCTTCTTTTCAAAAAAGAGGAGGATATTACATGCGTTTGGATAAATTGCTTTCTACCATTGGGTACGGAAGCCGAAAAGAAGTTAAAGGTCTTTTAAAGACTGGAGCTGTTAAGGTAGACGGTACAGCAGTTAAAGATGCTAAGGTCCACGTTAATCCAGATGAACAAGAAATAACTGTGCATGGCGAAGCCGTTTCTTACCGAGAATTTGTTTACTTTATGCTTCATAAGCCGCAAGGCGTCATATCAGCAACAGAAGATTCTCTTCATGAAACAGTTTTGGACTTACTTGAACTTGACGATGCTGTGTATGACCCATTTCCGGTAGGGCGTTTAGATAAAGATACAGAAGGGCTCTTGCTGCTGACGAATGACGGTCAGCTTGCACATCAGCTGCTATCTCCTAAAAAACACGTTCCTAAAACATATTTTGCAAAAATTAATGCACCGGTGACTGAAGAAGATGCTGAAGCATTTAGACAAGGTGTCACTCTTGATGATGGATATGTAACAAAATCAGCAGAGTTAAAGATACTAACAAGCGGTGTGGAATCAGAAATTGAATTAACGATCGTTGAAGGGAAATTTCATCAAGTGAAGCGTATGTTTGAAGCAAGAGGAAAAAAAGTAACGTATTTAAAACGTTTATCTATGGGAGCTTTGCTATTAGACGAGTCGTTAGATTTAGGAGAGTATAGGGAGTTAACGGAAGAGGAACTAGCTTTATTGCAAAAATCAAATGCCTAAGAAGAGGCGAAAGAAAAAGGAACCTAAGTCTAAAATGGTTCCTTTTTTTGTCCACTTTATTAGACAAGTGAAACATTTCACGTTAAAGAACTTAAACGAGTACCAACTCTGCTTGACGTGCAAATGGAGCGGGGGACTATGCACTCGTCCAAGTCTTGACTTTCTACTGCGTAGAATTTTATCTCTATATATAAATCACTTACTACCCTTGAAATAAACTTACTAGGATGACATCTTGACCTTCTTTTGCGTAGTCGTCCATGTACCGCGACTTGGGCTGCGAACTAAATCATTATATGCTAACACATTCAAGTCACGCTGAATGGTTCTTGGTGTAATACCAAATTCGTCTACGAGCTCTTGCGTTGTAACTGTTCCATTTTTACAAATGAACATATAGACCGATTTGATACGAGTTAGCATTCGATTAGTTGAAGGTTTCAAAAAACCACTTCCTTATTCGTTTTTCGTAAGGCACAACTTCTTTATAACTCTGAGATGTCAAGCACTATTTCAGTCCTTATCCTTATTGTACACAAAATCGACAGAAAAATAAAAGAGAAAACGCAAATTAACACAATATTTACAAAAAATGATATAAATATGTAATCCTTTCGTAACATCTCCTTCCTCTATTTGCACATTTTTTATAGTATATGTAAACAATAAACAAATAGAATCCGTTTTTATCGATTGTGCCTACAAATTATTTCCCGAAATTTTGACTCTGTAAACCTTTGATATGAAAGGAAAGAGACAATTATTTCTTTCTATATAAAGGTATGATAAAGTTAAATTTACCAATAGTAATGATAGATACAATCTGTAAAAGCAGGAAAAGGAGACAAACAGATGACGGCAATTAATTGGAAAGAGGAAGTTCAAAAAAGAGAAGCTGAAATTCTAGCTGAGACGCAGCGTTTTCTACAAATTAAAAGTGTTTTGACAAGCACAGAGAAACAAGAAGAGCCATTTGGACCTGGAATTGCTCAAGCGCTTCACTTTCTTTTAAATAAAGGAAAAAATGACGGGTTTTCCGTCAAGAACGTAGACGGATATGCTGGTCATATTGAAGCAGGAGAAGGGAAAGATCTTCTTGGCATTCTTTGTCACGTAGACGTTGTTCCTGAAGGAGACGGTTGGTCGGTTGATCCATACGGCGGTGAAATAAAAGATGGGAAAATTTTTGCTAGAGGAGCAATCGATGACAAAGGCCCGACGATGGCTGCTTATTATGCGATGAAAATTGTGAAAGATTTAGGGCTTCCTCTATCTAAACGGGTTCGAATGATCATTGGAACGGATGAAGAAAGTGACTGGAGATGTGTGGACCACTACTTTAACCATGAAGAGATGCCAACTATGGGATTTGCGCCGGATGCGGATTTTCCTATCATTTTTGCTGAAAAAGGCATTACAGACGTAGAAGTTCGCCAGCAGCCAATTGAAGGAACAAAGGGAAGCGTTCAGCTTACATCATTTGTCTCTGGGCGACGCTACAATATGGTTCCTGATCTTGCAACAGCTGTTCTTCAATTCCATAGTGAAACGGATATTAAAAATAAATATGATCAATTTTTAAAGGATCAGTCTTTAAAAGGTTCAATAACAGAAAAGAGCGGTGTATACACACTTACTTTAGAAGGCGTTTCAGCACATGGCAGTGTGCCTGATAAAGGGAAAAATGCTGGACTTACACTTCTTCGCTTTTTACACACATTAGAACTTGATGAACAAGCTAATCAGTTTGTAGGTTATGCAAACGCGTATTTAGTCCAAGATGCACTAGGAGAAAAAATGGGCTTAAATCGCAAAGATGAGGTCACGGGTGATTTAACGATAAATGTTGGAATCATGTCTTACAATCAAGAAGAAGCAGGGCACTTTGGTTTAAACATTCGCTATCCTGTATCAGCTCATATTGACGATATTATTGATACGATTAAAGAAAAAAGTGAATCTTATCAAATGACTATCAAACATTTTACAGATTCTAAACCACATCACGTCGATCAAAAACATGAGCTTATTCAAACGCTTCAAAAGGTTTACCAAGAACAAACAAATGAAGAACCTACACTTATTTCAATTGGAGGAGGAACATATGCCAGAGCATTAGAAGCGGGTGTGGCATTTGGACCTCTTTTCCCAGGCCGTGAAGAAGTAGCGCACGAAAAAGACGAGTACATGGTAATTGAAGATTTACTTCGTGCAACAGCTATTTATGCACAGGCTATTTACGAATTAGCTAAATAAAAAAAGCGAACGCCTTTGCGTTCGCTTTTTTATTATTCAAATGAGAACAGGTCGCTTGATAAATAACGTTCACCTGTATCGCAAGCAATACATACGACCACTTGATCAGGAGATAATTTTTTGGCTACCTCGATAGCAGCATAGCACGCAGCGCCAGATGAAGGACCGACTAAAATTCCTTCTTCAGAAGCCAAGCGTCGCGTAATATCGTAGGCTTGTTCATCTTTAATTTTTAAAATTTCGTCGTAAACATCTACATTAAGCGTATCAGGAATAAATCCAGGGCTTGTTCCTACAAGCTTGTGCTTCCCAGGCCTTCCTCCAGATAAGACAGGAGACCCAGCTGGTTCCACAACATGAACGGTCATATTTGGGTAGTTTTCTCTTAGGACTTCACCAGTTCCTGTAATCGTTCCGCCTGTTCCAGCAGTAGCAACAAAAGCAGATAGGTCTTTGCCTAACTCGTTCATTGCCTCGATAATTTCTTTAGCAGTCGTTTTTCGATGTGCGTCAGGGTTTGCATTATTTTCAAACTGCATGGGCATAAATGCATTTGGAATTTCTTTTGTAAGTTCTTCTGCTTTGCGGATTGCTCCAGGCATTTTCTCATCACCCGGTGTTAGAACAACTTCAGCACCATATGCTTTTAACAAGTTAATTCGTTCTTGAGTCATGGTATCTGGCATGACTAAAATAGAACGATAACCTCTTGCCGCTGCATTCATAGCTAAGCCAATACCTGTATTTCCGCTCGTTGGTTCAATAATAGTAGAATTTTCATTGAGCAAGCCTGCTTCTTCAGCTTCCATGATCATATTAAAAGCAGCACGGTCTTTTACACTACGGCTCGGATTAAAAAACTCTAGTTTTAAGTAAACGGATGCTCCATCTGCAGGTTGAAGACGATTCAACTTAACAAGAGGTGTCTCGCCAATCAAATCAGCCATATTGTTAACAACTTTCATTTTTCTCATCCTTTTCTTATAAAAATTCTCTGTATTGTTTCTATGATAACACAAATTCTTATTTTTTAAGCACATGACAAATTTTTAGAAAAACCTTTCTATTTCATCCGAAAAAACCTTTAAAATAGATCTAGCTCTTTTCGAACATAACAAATTGGGGAAAGCTAATGAAAAGAAAAGGAGCGATTTGATGAAAGGTGATAAACACTATTTTATTGGAATCAACGTGCCTGTATCTATTGCACATCAGGCAGAAAATTGGGCAAAGGAATTAATACCTTTTCCCTTCAAACAATGGACATACCCTGACGACTATCATATAACGCTACAATTTTTAGGGTTTTTAGATGACAAAAAGGAAAAGCTGATTACCCGCTTAAAAGAAGTAGCCTCCCGTCATTCAAGTTTTTCACTGCAGACAGGTCAGTACGATGTGTTCGGTGCGTATAACAAGCCTAGAGTGCTTTATGTAAGCCTTAGGCCAAATGATAAGCTTATGAATCTGCAAAGGGATATACAGGCCGTATGGGAAGATCTAAGCGGCTTATACGAAAAACGTCCTTATCGTCCTCATATTACGATTGCAAAGAAGTGGGGAGGGGAAGCCGGACTTTTGGAAGAACAGTTAAAGCAAACGTCGATTGAAGAACAGTTTCAAGTAAGTTCGTTTGCCCTTTTTGAAGTTCATCCTGCTAGCAAACCTAAATATAAAAAAATACTATCTTTTTCCTTGCAGTCACAGTAGCATATGAACATACAAGCATGGAGAGAGGTTATTTAAAAATCACTCTTATCAAAGGAAAGAAAACGCCGATGATAATAGAGAAATCATCGGCGAACAAAGTTTTAGAGGAATTTTAATTAGGGGATTGATGTAAACGTGGCGCAGCTACTTAAGGTGCAAGATTATATTTCCCGTTATGAAAAAGACGTTTATCACTACACGTCTCAGTTTAATCACTTAAAAAAGCATAATTGGAAGAAAGCAAAGCAATTATTTGAAGAAGGGCTATTACATGAGCCGCCTGTACAAGAAGAAACAAAAGCTCAACGTTCATTTTTGCAAAAAGCAAAAGAGCGGTTTACAAGAAAAAAAGAAACGTGTGAAGTGGAAGAAGCGTTCTCTAGCGATAGCGTGGAAAATCAAGAGCTATTGAGGTTTACAACTCTTCCACAAACAGCCGAAGACTTGAAAATATTGTTTTTAGAAAATGTATTTGATCTTCAAATGAAATGGGCTACATCCACTTTATTTGAGTTCTCACAAGCAGATCGTAAATATTACCATGATGAAGCTCTCCGTTATTTTATTCAGCGCTTTCCTGATACGTGTCTCGTGATGTACAAGCCTGTTTTCCTGATTAATAAAGCTCCGGTAGAAGGAGATATCATTATTGTTACTCCAACGGAAACCCTCTGTATTTGTTTAATAGAAACATATAAAAGCGCTGTTTTTCAGTATTCAAAAGAAAATTTTTGGACAGAGTTAAGAGGAGGAGATCAAAAAAAGATATTAAATCCTTTAATTGGGTTAAATCGAACGGAGCAAATTGTCCGAAGCATCTATCGTACTCACGATATTGAACATAATGTAAAGAAAATATTACTGAGCAGAAATGGATACATTGATTACGCTGCGGAGCCTTATCAGGTTGAATTTGTAGATGCTAGAAAGTACGAAGAGTGGTTTTATGAACTTAGGAAATCTAAAGCACCTTTAAAGTTTAAGCAGATGAAAGCAGCTCAAGTATTGCTCGAACACAGCCAGAGTATTTATTTTGACCAGGAATTCGAAGCAGGTGAATAATACGAACATTCACGCTATGAAAGTGCTTTCGTTTTTGCGTTTGCTACATATAATGCTACTAAAGAGGTAATTGGCATAAGGAGGAGAAAGGATGACTGGTGATAATAAGTTTCAAGCTTATTTAGATCAAATAGATCGTATTACTCTTTTAGTTCCAACTTCTTATCATGAAGGTCAAATTGATTTTTTTGTGATTAAAAGTACACAAATGCATGAGGCCATCTCTATTGAAAACGTACATGAATTAGAAGGTTTTATCAAATATGAAGGCAAGGTTGAAGGTAGCATAGAAATTGGACAGTCGTACGTTATCTGTGATAATTACGGGGAGAAAGTTCCGCTGCAAGTAGGGGCTGTTATACGAACCAAAGAGTTTGATGAGAGATTTTATTATAATCAAAATGATTTGGGTGCAGCATTTTATTCGGATCATATTATGATAAAAATTTGGGCCCCGACTGCATCAGCAGTGGTTTTAAAATTAATACATGCAAACAGCGGGAAAGAAGAACTGTACGTTATGGCTCGTCAAAGAAAAGGCGTATGGGAAAAAGAACTTCCCTTAGATAAAGAAGGGTATTATTATCGATTTTTAATAGATGTAAACGGCCGGACAAATGAAGCGGTGGATCCTTATGCCGTTGCAGCTACAGCAAATAGTGAATACGGAGTTCTGATAAATCTTCATACAGCCTATGTTCATCTCCATGAAAAGCCACCTTTCCTTCAGCCAACGGATGCCGTTATTTACGAAATGCACGTTCGAGACTTTTCTATTCATCCTTCAAGCGGGATAGAAAAAAAGGGCACGTACCTAGCTGTTACTGAATCAAGCGGGCAGCCAGGCAAAACAACAGGTCTTCATTATTTAAAAGAGCTAGGAGTGACCCACCTTGAATTTCTTCCTATTAACGACTTTGGCGGAGTAGATGAATTAAATCCTCATGCTTCTTATAATTGGGGGTATAATCCATTGTTGTTTAATGTACCAGAAGGAAGCTACTCCGCTGACCCTTCAAATCCCGCCACTCGTATTGCTGAAGTGAAACAATTAATATCAACACTTCATCAACAGGGATTCCGTGTTATTATAGATGTAGTTTATAATCACGTATTTGTACGAGAGGAATCACCTTTTGAAAAAATTGTTCCGGGCTATTATTTTCGACATGATGAGTTTGGGATGCCTTCGAACGGGACGGGAGTAGGAAATGATTTTGCTTCTGAACGGAAAATGGCGCAAAAGTTTATTATCGATTCAGTATTATTTTGGATAAAAGAGTACGACGTTGATGGGTTTCGCTTTGACCTCATGGGGATTTTAGATATAGAAACGATGAACATCATTCGGGGAAAAATAAATGAAATTGATTCTACTATTTTGGTGTTTGGCGAAGGCTGGGATTTAAATACTCCTCTCCCCTACAATCAAAAAGCAATTATGGCGAATGCCCGCCAAACGCCTCAAATCGGCTATTTTAATGATCGCTTTCGAGATTCTGTAAAAGGAAGCACGTTTGATGTATATGAAAAAGGTTTTATCAGCGGAAATATTCATCAAAAAGAGACCGTGCAATCTGTGATAGCGGGGAGCATTCTGGATAAAGAAGACAGCCGGGCTTTATTTATAAATCCAGCACAATCAGTTAATTACGTTGAATCACATGATAATCATACGCTGTGGGATAAGTTAACGAATTCAAATGGAGAAGAAGACGAAGACACTCGCAGAAGTCGTCACCGCCTTGCTACTGCTATTGTACTTCTTTCGCAAGGCATACCGTTTCTTCATAGTGGTCAAGAGTTTTACCGCACTAAACAAGGCGTAGAGAACAGCTATAATTCACCCGATGATATTAATGCACTTGATTGGAATCGACGGATCAAATTTTCTCCTGATGTGAATTGGGTTCAAGAGCTGATTCGTATTCGCAAACAGCACGGTGCATTTCGGTTGGGAGATGCTTCAGCGATTAGGCAGCATGTCTCTTTCCTAAACACGCCGCAGTCCGTTATTGGCTATTGCTTATCAAACGTATTGGCTTACGGTCCGTGGAAGAATATTATCGTGTTTTTTAATCAAGGCCTAATGGAAGAAAAAGTAGTTTTGCCAGAAGGACCATGGAAAATAGCACTTGATCATTGTAAAGTATATAAAAATGGGTATCCTACTATAGAGGATAATGCTATAAACGTTTCAAAGCTTAGCGTTCTTATTTTATTTCAAACGTAATTATTGTCTTCAACCACTTGACGAAAAAAGTGTGATGGAGATAATATTTATAAAGGATGGCTATTGATACATATCCTCAATAGCCGTCTTTTTTATTTACTAAGAAAATAACGTCATGATGTCTTAATAGATTGCTTTATTGAGTGAAATTTTTAAACGAAATGTGTGTGTTGAAATTGAAGGTGAATTGGTTGGAAGATATATTAGGAAGCGAATGGGAAATTACTCCTGCTGGCGGAGCGACAGGAGAAGCTTATTTTGCAAAATTTCAAGACCGAAAGCTTTTTTTAAAGCGTAATTCATCACCTTTTTTAGCAGTATTGTCAGCTGAAGGAATTGTACCGAAGCTCGTGTGGACAAGACGAATGGAAAATGGAGATGTGATCACAGCTCAGCACTGGCTAGATGGTCGAGAATTAAAACCAAAAGATATGAATTCGAGTCGAGTGACAGAATTGCTTAGTAAAATTCATCATTCAAACGAGTTATTAGATATGTTGAAAAGGTTGGGGAAAACACCGCTTCTTCCCGAAGACGTGCTAGCCGATATTGTAGAGAATGTGGACGAGCGACTTCAAAAAGAAAGTATTGTAGAGCAGGGAATCAGTTATTTACAAGCAGAGCTTCCGTCCGTTCAGACTGATAAATATGTTGTGTGTCACTGTGATGTGAACCACAATAACTGGATGCTTGGAGAGAATACGCAGTTATATTTAATCGACTGGGACGGAGCGATGATTGCAGATCCTGCTATTGATTTAGGTTTATTGCTTTATTGGTACATCAATCCATCTCAGTGGGAAGAATGGCTTGAGCATTATGGGGTTGAACTAACCGAGAACTTGAAAAAGAGAATGAAGTGGTATGTGATAAGTCAAACCATTTTATTCATTGAATGGCATCGTTCGAAAAATGAACATTCTGAAATGAATTACTGGCTTGAATATCTTCGGATGTTGCTCGTCAACGACATTCAAGCACAGTAGCAAAGATTATGACAAGGTAGATAGTTCTTGGACCCATTGTGATAAATTTTGTTGATTGGTTTGAATATGTTCGTCTAAATGAGCAGCACTTTTTGCATCTTGCGTGTATTTATACACGTTTTGTAGTGTTGCTTGTACGTCTGTGCTAGCGTATCCTTTTGCTAACATTGATTGAATTAAACGTTCAACCTGTTCACATTCCGCAACCGTTCCGCAGCAATCACTTTGATGATTAGATAAAATATCTTTTAATATATTCATTTGGTGTTCGGCATTTAAAGGCATTAAGCATCATCCTTTCTCGTATGATGCTCTTATTTTTTTCTATCTAAACACAATTATGCATGAGAATGTCGGTTGTTTCGAATAACCGACATTTTCAATGCGTCAAAATACATTAAAGAGGTGCAACATGAGATTACGAAACAAACCTTGGGCAAAAGATAAAATTGCTGAAAACCCCCAATACGTAGTTCCAAACCCAGCAGAGTATAAAGGGAACTGGAAAGAGGTTTTTGGAAACGAAAATCCTCTTCATATTGAAGTAGGAACAGGAAAAGGCCAATTTTTAGTAGGGATGGCTAAACAAAATCCGCATATCAACTATATTGGAATTGAAATGTATGAAAGTGTCATTTTAAGTGCTCTAGAACGATTGATTGAAGAAGAGCTTCCAAATTTAAAGCTGTTGAATGTAGATGCTAACCATCTTAGTGAGTTTTTTGCAAAAAATGACGTGGATCGCGTTTATCTCAATTTCTCTGATCCATGGCCAAAAAAGAGACATGCCAAACGCCGTTTAACATACAAAACGTTCTTAAGCATGTATGAAAACCTGCTGGTTGATGGTGGGGAAATTCACTTTAAAACAGATAATCAAGGGCTATTTGAATATTCATTGACAAGCTTTTCAGAATATGGGCTTCTTCTCAAATACATTAGCTTAGATTTGCATAAAAGCGATTTTGAAGGCAATGTTATGACGGAATATGAAGAGAAATTTTCACAAAAAGGCAGCCGCATTTACCGCTGTGAAGTAAAATACCTGAACGAAAAAGACTGAGTTCCTCAGTCTTTTTTTGTTCAAAAAGAGAAGGAGATAGTGATAAAATAAAAAGGAATATAATGGAGGTGTAAAATGGAAACGTTAACAATAGGCGAATTAAAAGTGACATGGCTTCGTGGAGGGAATAATCATTTAGACGGAGGAGCAATGTTTGGTGTTGTTCCAAAAGAGCTTTGGACAAAAAAATATCCTATCTCAGAAGGAAATCGAATTCCAATGAGGACTGATCCTTTGCTCGTTCAAACTGAAAAACACCTCATGTTAATTGATGCAGGCATAGGGAATGGTATGTTGGATGAGAAAAAAAAGCGTCATTTTGGTGTAACAGAAGAATCATTTATTGCTGAAGATTTACAAAAGTTAGGGTTTACGTGCGAAGATATTACTCATGTCATTATGACGCATCTTCACTTTGATCATGTGTCAGGCTTAACAAAATGTAGCAACGGACATTTTTCCTCTGCTTTTCCAAATGCAAGAATTTTTGTTAGTGAAATCGAGTGGAATGAAATGAGAAATCCTAATATACGTTCTAAAAATACGTATTGGAAACAAAATTGGGAATTTATTCAGCATCAAGTAATAACATTTAGCGACAAAGATGAAATTGTGCCTGGAGTAACGGTTCATCATACCGGCGGTCACAGCGATGGTCATGCTGTAGTTATATTAAAAGGAAACAATGACATCTTAGTGCATATGGGCGATCTTTTGCCAACACATGCACATCAAAATGTCTTATGGGTAATGGCATATGATGATTATCCAATGACTTCGATTGAACAAAAGCAGCAGTGGCTAGCTTATGCCTATGAGAATCAAGCTTGGCTAAGTTTTTATCATGATGCTTTTTATCGAGCTGTAAAATGGGATAATAAAGGAGAAATAGTTGACGAAATTAAACGGATGCATTCAGCGTCAATTCAATAATAGCACCGCTTTTTTTATCAATGAAAAACTCGTAATGTTCCTGTTTTGCATCATGTGTTCTGATAATTCCACCTGTATAACCATAAAAAGAGAGACCATGTTTTTGAATGACTTTAGTCGTTGTTTCAATCCATGAGCCGTCGATTGCCCCATTTTGTTTGAAAGCGCTTTTAACAATCGTAAGGGCTTCCGATGAGGAAATTGACGACTTTCTTTTTTGAATAATATAAGCGCTTGCAAATCCGACTGCAGCTCCTGCTATTAGTTGAGTCCATTTCACGTTATTCACCTGCTTTTTAAGGATATGTTTTCATCATTATATCAAATTGTCGAATGCTTTGTTAAGTTGAGTCATAGAAGAGAAGGACGGAACTAGCAACTATTTCCGGTTTTCGATACAATAAAGAAAATGATACATAAAGGAGAGTATATATGAACAATGAAACGCTATCTCTATTTAAAACATTAACGGAGTTACCAGGTGCCGCTGGAAACGAACATCAAGTACGTTCATTTATGCGCTCGCAAATTGAACCCCTTGTAGATGAAGTCATTCAAGATGGGTTAGGAAGTTTATTCGGCGTTCGCTATAATGAAGAAAAAGGTCCTAAAGTAATGGTAGCGGGACATATGGACGAAGTAGGATTTATGGTTACGTCTGTAACAGATAAAGGAATGCTTCGTTTTCAAACTCTAGGAGGATGGTGGAGTCAAGTACTGCTAGCTCAACGCGTCCATGTTGTTACAAAAAAAGGTCCTATCACCGGCGTAATTGCTTCCATCCCTCCCCATTTATTAGACGAATCACAGCGCAACAAGCCAATGGCCATTAAAAATATGATGATTGATGTGGGCGCAGATAACAAGCAGGAAGTAGCAGAAATGGGCATTCGTCCTGGCGATCAAATTGTACCGATTTGTCCGTTTACGCCAATGGCAAATGAAAAGAAAATACTGGCGAAAGCATGGGATAACCGCTATGGGTGCGGACTTGCGATTGAATTATTAAAAGAAGTAAAAAATGAAAAATTGCCAAATATCTTATATTCTGGAGCTACTGTGCAAGAAGAAGTAGGGCTTCGCGGTGCTCAATCAGCTGCGAATATGATTAAACCGGATTTGTTTTATGCACTAGATGCTAGTCCAGCTAACGATACATCAGGCGATAAAAATGCGTTTGGACAATTAGGAAAAGGCGTATTACTTCGTATCTTTGACCGTACGATGGTCACACATAGAGGAATGAGAGAATTTATTTTAGATACAGCTGAGACAAACAGCATCCCTTATCAATACTTTGTTTCTCCAGGAGGTACGGATGCAGGGCGCGTTCATACTTCTAATAATGGAGTTCCTTCTGCGGTAATCGGCGTATGTTCACGTTATATTCATACTCATGCGTCTATGATTCATGTAGATGACTATGCAGCCGCAAAAGAATTACTAGTCAAACTTGTACGTTCTACAGACCAAACAACGCTCGATACGATTAAGCAAAACGGATAAAAAAGAACAAAGCAGCTGCTTTTGCGGTTGCTTTGTTTCATAATGACAGGAGAAAAAAATGAAAATTGCAATCGGAACGAAGAATCCAACAAAAGTAAATGCAGTAAAAAAAGTATTTGGAGATACTTTTACATATGTAGAGGTAGCCGTGCAGTCCGGGGTGTCGCCACAGCCTTTTTCTGATGAAGAAACCATCCAAGGAGCGGTTAACCGCGCGCGTGCTGCTGTCAAAGAGACAGGTGCTGATATTGGCATTGGGCTTGAAGGAGGGGTGCAGGAAACGCCTCATGGCTTATTCCTTTGCAATTGGGGAAGTCTTGTTACCTCTAAGGACCTTGAACCGATTTTAGGTGGAGGGGCTCGTATTCGGCTTCCTGAAGCGGTAGCCGGTATGCTTCGTCATGATAAAAAAGAATTAGCCGAAGCTATGGAAGTGTATACAAACCAAAAGAATATTCGGAAAAAAGAAGGAGCAATCGGTATTTTTACCAACGGAAATTTAGATCGGACCGCTATGTTTTATCAGGTTGTTTTAATGCTAAAAGGACAGCTGGATTTTAGGACAAATCAAGCTGTTCAATAGGAAATTTCTTTGTAACCCTTTATAATAGAAAAGCATCAGTGTATGATAGTTGCAACAACTCATATACTATGTTTTGATGTAGAAGGATTAAATAATGTATAGGGCTTTAGCCGTTTAAATACGAAAGTAAAAGAAAAAGTGGAGGAAAGAAAAATGGAAAAAATGCAAACAATTGAACAATACAAAGAAATCATTAAAGAAGGAAAACATATCATGATGTTTTCAGCAGACTGGTGCCCAGATTGCCGAGTAATCGAGCCTGTGCTTCCAGAAATTGAGGCGAATCATAGCGAGTATACATTTCACTATGTCGACCGCGACGACTTTATCGATCTTTGTGCAGAATTAAGCATCTTTGGAATTCCAAGCTTTGTTGGTTACAGCAACGGAGAAGAAACAGGGCGCTTTGTCAGCAAAGACCGTAAAACAAAAGAAGAAATTGAAGAGTTTATTAACGGCTTAAATGCATAAATCAAGTGAAGACTGATAGCGATCTACAGCTATCAGTCTTCATACATAAAAATAAGAAAAGGAGGCGTAAATATGGCGAAAATGAATAGTCAAAAGATGAGAAAGCTACTAGAAGAGCGATTAACGGGTGCGGATTGGTCATTTTTATTTGATCGTGAAAAAGATACGCTCCGCGTTGAACATCAGGAAACGAAAAAAGGTGTAACCATTTCTTTACCTGGGCTAATTGCAAAATGGGAAGAAAAAAAGGAAGCGGCTCTAGATGAAATGGTATATTATATAAAAGAAGCTCTTCGTGTTATGAACGATGAACAGCAGGTAACGGGAAAAGAAAAGCGCATTTATCCAGTTATTCGATCAACGTCTTTTCCAGATAAATCGAATGAAGACGTGCCGTTGATTTATGATGAACATACAGCTGAAACACGCATTTATTATGCGCTTGATTTAGGCAATACATATCGTCTATTAGATGAGAAACTAATTCGTAAGGAAAGTTTAGATCTATCCTCAGTACGGGAAATGGCTAAATTTAATCTTCGCTCTTTGCCGATTTCACATAAAAAAGATACGGTAGCAGGCAATGACTTTTATTTTGTAAATCAGAACGATGGATACGATGCAAGCCGAATTCTTAACGAGGCATTTTTGCAAGATTTTGCTTCTAATGTTTCGGGCACAATGGCTGTAGCAGTACCTCATCAAGATGTGCTGATTCTAGCTGATATCCAAAACGAAACGGGTTATGATATTCTTGCGCAAATGACCATGAGCTTTTTTGCAAGTGGACGTGTACCCATCACAGCTCTTTCATTTTTATACGAAAACGGTGAGCTAGAACCTATTTTTATTCTAGGAAAAAATCGCAGTAAAGGACGGGACTAATTATGAATCTTTTTTACAATAAAGAAGGTATCGGCGATACGTTAATCGTCAAGCTAGAAGATATCGCAATTGAAAATCGCACGTTTGAAACAAAGGGCGACGTTGTGCGTATCTTTGATCAAAAATCAAATACAACAGCTGGCTATAACATCTTTCATGCTTCTTCTAAGTTAAAAGTAGAGGGAAATGGTTCTCTTGAATTAACAGAAGAAATGGTGGAAGAAGTAAATCGTGTACTTAGCGAAAGCGGTTTTGAAGGTAAACTTGAAGTGGATTTATCTCCTAAATTTGTAGTGGGATATGTTCAAGAAAAAGAAAAGCATCCAAATGCAGATAAGCTGAACATCTGTAAAGTAGATGTTGGCACAGAAACACTTCAAATTGTGTGTGGAGCACCAAATGTAGACGCAGGTCAAAAAGTCGTGGTAGCAAAAGTAGGAGCGGTTATGCCAAGTGGTATGATCATTAAAGATGCAGAGCTGCGCGGTGTACCTTCTTCAGGTATGATTTGCTCTGCTAAAGAGCTGGCACTTCCGAACGCTCCTCAAGAAAAAGGGATTTTAGTACTTGAAGACAAATATGAAGTAGGTCAACCTTTTCAAGCATAAAAGCAGAGGGCCATACTGATTTATAGGGCAAAAGCATGATGTTTTTTTACACGTATATTTCAAAGCGTTACAGTTGCTGAAAAGCAATTGTCAATTCTTAAAAAGGTTTGATAAAATTAAAAGCCACTAGTATATACTAGTGGCTTTTTTCGCGTTTAATTATGAGTGCTAACTAGACGCGAAAAAATATTTTTGCAAAGAGGAATTTTACTGTATAAATAAGGGAAGCAAAATAGTAGATTTTATAGTAAGAGTTCAAGCATACGTGATAGAATAATAAATGAAAAGATAGTATATATATCCATCTCAGAGAATACTTTGAGGCCAAAGGTAAATAAAGGATGCATGGATAGCTTTTTGTAGATATCGCAGCACTGCGATATAAGAGGCTAAACGAAGTAAGATAGTCTGATAGAAAGAGTGATAAAAATGGGTTTTGTACGAAAAGTAATGGATTATTTACTAGGATACGAAGTGAAAGAAATCGTTGTAGACGAACATGGAAATACAACGGAAGAATACCCTTTAAATAGAGAAAAAACAATTCCTAAAAAGAAGGCTCCTAAGCATAAACAAATGCAGTCAGTTCATCAAAAGCCAGTGATGAAAGCAGCGTCAAAACCTTCTGTTCCACACTCGGCCAGAACGCAAAAGCGGAGTTACAGTGAAGAGCAGCAAGATGTTCATACAAAAGTAGCTTATCAATATCCAAAAGGAACGTTTCGTTTTCCTTTAATTGATGATACGGGAGAAGCAAAAAAGGCAGCAGCTCCTAAAAATGAACCAAGGCCTGTAGCAAAAAAGGCACCGGCTCCGTTTTATCAAGAGCCTGTTCGCAAGTCGGCGCTAACGCAGCCTAAGTCAGTATCTCAGCCGTTAAAAACGGTATCTGAAAAGAAAGAAGCGGTTCCGCAAGTAAGAAAACGTCCGTTTCGTCCGACTGAAATTCCTTCACCTGTCTATGGGTTTAATAAGCGGCCTTCTAATTCTAATGTTGTACAAAATGGAAGTGAGGAAGTAGTAGAATATGAGCTTCCGAGTACACAGTTATCAAAAGCAGCGTTCGAAGATGAAATTTACCGACGAGCGATGAATACAGCTGTTGTAGAGCCGTTAAGAAAACCAGTTTCTAAGCCTATAGCCGAAGAAGCACCGATTCAAGAAACAGAAGAAATGATGCAACTGTCTTCTCAGCGTTTTGCTCAGTGGAAGCAATATGAGGAAAATCAAAAAGAGAAGCTATCATTTCCTGAAGAAAAGCCAAGTTCTTCAGTAGCCGTAAAAGAACAGGAAGAGGTGCCAACTTTTGAAGAATCACACGCGGTCGAACCGTTAGTGGGACAAGAGAGAACTCTTGACTGGGATTTAGCGAAAGGTATGACAGCGGCCGAAGAAGTTCCAATTTCAGAGGAACCGCGCCCGTCTGAACCATCAGTTTCTCTCCAACAAGAGATAGGAAATGAGACTGAAGAAGTAGAAGCAGAAACGTTGATGGACGGAAGCGCAGTGTTTTTACAAGCAGCAGAAGAAGTAGAAGCGCTAAAGCCTAGAAAGAAAGAAGAAGCTCCAGCTGCTGAGAAAGAAAGTGAAGTCATTCTAGAAGAGCCAGCAAACAGTGTTCATATGGAAGCAGAACATGAGCTGAATTCTGAAAGTTTAAATTCATCGCAACCCGCAGCTGATGAATGGCAACCACAAGCGGCATCGGCTGTTGTTCACCAAGAGCTTGAAAATTCGGTGATAAAAGAGGAAGAGAGCAGTATGCAGGAAAGTCAAAAGTTACAAGAACAAGTACAGCAAGAGTCAGATGTAGAACCTCTTGTACCTGCAGAACAGCCTGGAAATGCTGAACGAGCTCGCGGTAAGCGATTAGTGCCTTTTAACGTGATGATGCTGAAAAAAGACCGTACAAAGATGAATAACAGCGCTCAAGAAAAAAGTCAGCCGTCTCAAGGTTCATACCAAAGGCAGGAGGCAGGAGCTCTGCAAAAAAAAACGGAAGTAAGTAGGCAAGAAGAAGTTCACGGTGAACAAACCAAAGAAGCGGTTCCGCAGGCTTCGTTAAAAGCTGAAGAACCTGTAAATGTAAAGGCTTCTTCTCCTTATGCATTTCCTGAAATGAACTTGCTTAACATTCCTCCAGCTGCTATTGAAGAAGATAATCAATGGGCGGATGAGCAGCGTGAGCTTTTGGATATGACATTAAAAAACTTTAACGTTCGAGCTAAGGTCGTAAACGTCACGCAAGGTCCTACCGTGACCAGATTTGAAGTACATCCTGAACCCGGTGTGAAAGTGAACAAAATTACGAATTTAACAGATGATATTAAACTGAGCCTAGCCGCGCGTGATATCCGAATTGAAGCGCCAATTCCAGGGAAAAATACGATTGGAATTGAAGTGCCAAATCGTCAAAGTAAGCCGGTGTTAATTCGTGAAATTTTGAGGCATCCTTCTTTTAGAAAAGATAACTCTCCTTTAACGGTGGCGTTAGGGTTAGATATTTCAGGAACGCCGGTTGTGACTGACTTGAATAAAATGCCTCACGGTTTGATTGCCGGAGCGACAGGGTCTGGTAAAAGCGTGTGTATTAATACTATTATCGTCAGCTTGCTTTATAAAGCTGCGCCACACGAAGTCAAGCTTATGTTAATTGACCCTAAAATGGTTGAGCTAGCTCCTTACAACGGTATTCCGCATTTAGTCAGCCCGGTTATCACGGATGCTAAAGCAGCTACTACAGCTTTAAAATGGGCAGTAGAGGAAATGGAGCGCCGTTATGAATTGTTTGCACATGCGGGTGTACGTGATATTACAAAATACAACGAACGTGTAAAAGAACATAATGAAAAAAGCGGGGAGCTGCCATATCTAGTTATTATTATTGATGAACTTGCCGACTTAATGATGGTATCTCCTGGAGAAGTAGAGGAAGCTATTTGCCGTATTGCACAAAAAGCAAGAGCGTGTGGCATTCACTTATTGCTTGCAACGCAGCGTCCTTCCGTAGATGTGATTACAGGCTTAATTAAAGCGAATGTGCCAACGCGTATTGCATTTTCTGTTTCTTCGCAAGTTGATTCACGTACAATTATCGACACAGGGGGAGCAGAAAAGCTACTAGGTAAAGGTGATATGCTGCTTCTTGAAAACGGCTCTTCTAAAAGCGTTCGAATTCAAGGGAACTTTGTTTCAGATGAAGAAATTGACCGCGTTGTAGATCATGTCAAAAAACAAATGAAGCCAACATACTTATTTGATCAAGAAGATTTGTTGAAAAAGCAGCAAAGCTTTGCTTCAAATGAAGAAGATGAGCTTTTTTATGAAGCATGCGAGTTTGTGCTAGATCAAGGCGGTGCATCTACTTCCAGTCTGCAAAGACGCTTCAGAATGGGGTACAATCGCGCAGCGCGCCTAATTGATATGATGGAGCAGCAAGGAATTATTTCAGAAGCAAGAGGAAGCAAGCCGAGAGATGTGCTCATTACCGAAAACGAGCTTCAGGAAATGGAAAGTCAAACAGCCGCTTCTACATTTTAAGCTGTTTTTCTACTTGTAGGTTAAAAAAGAGGCTATGCAAGATCAGCAGGATACAGCATTGTGTGAGCTAACGCTCTGTCACTGTCTCCGTCGCCTCTTTTTTTCCTGCTTTAAGTTCGTTTATACAGAATTTGAGTAGAGATTTTGGAAGAAATCCATGAAGAAAAAAAGGAAAAGGTTTGTCAGAACTAGTAAAATGATTTACTATATGTAAGGATAATGTGTGTGTTGCTTTTTTAGCATGTGATAGTTTGCTATCATTTCTCACCAGCAGAAACATATGAGCTGAAGGCGTTTAAAGAGGACAACCCAAAATAATTAGAGTACGAGTGAAGAGTAATGACAGAAGAAAATCATGAACTGATTAACTTTAATGAAATTCGTGAACAAAAGCAGCTTCAGTCTGATAATGCTATTTGCGACTTTTACAATCAATATTTCTTTTTTGTGAACCGCTATACGAATATACGAGAAAAAGTGCGGGCTTCACATTTATTTAAAGAGTTAGTAAACTTGCCTCATGAGGCGCCTCTGTCTGATTCCCATGAACAATTATTTTTTCAGTGGTTTGCATTTGAATATGTAACCATTCAGGGGAAAACCCTGCTGCAGCTTTTTTTAGCTGATCAGGCGAAGCAGAAAACAGAGTCGTTTTTGATTCAAGGAGCCTTTTTTTTGACGAGTGTACTAGAGCCAATTATTGTGTCTAAAGTACCTAATTCGTTTTTCTTAAAAGGATATACCCCATTGACAAATGAGCAGGTTATCATCAAAGATGTAAGAGGAAGATTTGCAAATTTAGAGGAACAACAAGTAATTTGGATTCGAAAAATAAAATCAATCGGATATGACGTGTTAATTGACTCTTTCTTTTTAGGACATAAACAACGCATTGAACAGTTAGTAACGCAATATAATGACAAAAAAAATGCAATGCCATGGCGCTCTTTTTTAAAACAGCAGGCTATATACTATGTGATGAAGCCAAAATAAAAGGCCGTTTCGCAAGGGAAGAGAGTAGAAATGGAGTCATGGAGTTATGTTATAAGAAGTGAAATAATGTACGAATGTTATCGTGAAATCAGCAATCAAACGACATTTATATACGTTTGTAAGAGCAATTCTAGATAACCGTCATATACTGTCTTACAGATAGACGAATGTTGGAGGTTCTTTATATGACAGTTTACCATTTTGTAGGTATTAAAGGAACAGGAATGAGTGCACTTGCGCAAATCCTAAACGATATGGGCTTTCAAGTTCAAGGATCGGATATTGAAAAAGAAATTTTTACGCAAAAAGCACTAGAACAGCAGGGAATTCCTGTTTTACCATTTGATAAAAATAATATTAAAGACGGCATGACTGTAATCGCAGGAAATGCTTTTCCTGATACGCATGAAGAAATTGCAGAAGCAGCTTCAAAAGAAGGAGTCAAGCTTGTACGCTATCACCGTTTCTTAGGTGACTTTATGAAACAGTATACGAGTGTAGCCGTAACAGGAGCACACGGAAAAACATCCACAACGGGTATGTTAGCGCATGTGATTCAAGGAGCTGAACCTACTTCATATTTAATTGGAGACGGTACGGGTAAAGGTGTAAAAGACAGCAAGTATTTTGCGTTTGAGGCATGTGAGTATCGTCGCCACTTCTTATCTTATACGCCAGACTATGCAATTATGACGAATATTGATTTTGATCACCCTGATTATTTTGCCAATATCGACGATGTATTCAGCGCGTTCCAAGAGATGGCACTTCAAGTCAAAAAAGGAATTATTGCCTGTGGTGACGATGAACATCTGCAGCAAATTCAAGCGAAGGTACCTGTTCTTTATTACGGATTAGGCGAAGAAAATGATTTCCAAGCACGTAATATCGTAAAAAGCACAACAGGCACAACATTTGATGTGTTCGTTCGTAATACATTCCACGCATCATTTGAAATTCCAGGGTATGGCGACCATAACATCTTAAATGCACTTTCTGTTATTGCACTTTGTCATTATGAAGAAATTGACGTTGCTGTGCTGCAAGAGCGTTTTAAAACATACCAAGGTGTAAAGCGTCGTTTCAGTGAAAAGAACGTTGGCAAACAAGTGCTAATCGATGATTATGCACACCATCCAACGGAAATTAATGCAACGATTTCAGCTGCTCGTCAAAAGTATCCAAACCGTGAAGTTGTGGCTGTTTTCCAACCGCATACTTTTACGCGTACACAAACGTTCTTAGAGGACTTTGCAGCAAGCTTACAGCACGCTGATAAAGTATATCTATGTGACATTTTTGGATCAGCTCGTGAGCATCAAGGTAAATTATCAATTGAAGATTTACGAAGCAAAATCAGCGGAGCTGAATTAATTAATGAAGAAACAATTGAATCGTTAAAAGACCATAATGAAGCTGTATTAGTATTTATGGGTGCTGGAGACATTCAAAAGTTTGAAAAACTATATCAGCAAACCGTATCATAAAAAAAGGCACTCAGGAGAGTGCCTTTTTTTTATTTCAAAACTCATTTTAAATTTTCAGGATTTAACGCTTTTAATTCCTCAATGACAAATAGCCCGTCTTTACGAATTAACACGTCATCGAAATAAATCTCACCGCCGCCGTATTCTGGGCGCTGAATCATCACCATATCCCAGTGAATATTTGACTTATTTCCATTATACGCATCTTCGTAGCACTCGCCAGGAGTGAAGTGGAAACTTCCGTCAATTTTTTCATCAAATAAAATGTCTTGCATTGGATGTTGAATATATGGATTTACGCCAATCGCAAATTCCCCAACAAAACGTGCGCCTTCATCCGTATCAAAAATGCCGTTGATGCGTTCTGTATCATTAGCAGTTGCTTCAACAATCTTACCGTTTTTAAATGTTAAGGATACATTCTCAAACGTAAAGCCTTGATAGTTAGAAGGAGTGTTGTAAGAAATTGTTCCGTTTACAGAATCACGTACAGGAGCCGTGTATACTTCACCGTCCGGAATATTCATTTCCCCGGCACACTTCACTGCAGGAATATCTTTAATAGAGAACGTTAAGTCTGTATTCTCACCTGTTAAACGCACTTTGTCCGTACGGTTCATGAGCTCAACTAAAGCATCCATCGCTTTGCTCATTTTGCCATAGTCTAAGTTACATACATCAAAATAAAAATCTTCAAATGCTTCTGTACTCATTTTAGCAAGCTGCGCCATTGAATCGTTTGGATAGCGAAGAACAACCCATTTTGTTTTTGGAACGCGAATTTCTCTATGTACTTTTTTACCGATCGTATTCCCTTGGATTTTCATTTTATCTGCTGGAACATCTGATTGTTCAAAAATGTTTGAACCAGAACGCAAGCCAATATAAGCATTCATTTCTTTCATCACATTTGCTTCGAAGTCTGCCATCATATTGAACTGCTCTTCTTGTGCACCGTTTAAAAGAGCTCGATCTACCGAATGATCTTTTAGCAGTACAAACGGATAGCCACCCGCCTTGTAGGCTTCATCTACAAGTGCTGTCACAAGTTCGCGCTGAAGTCCAAAGTTTTCGATTAATACTTTTTCTCCTTTTTGAAGGCGAACAGAATAATTAATTAAATTTTTAGCTAATGTGGAAATTCTAGGGTCTTTCATAAATAGTGCCTCCTTAAAATAACAATGATTGGTGATTCACTTTCTATTGTACCCCACTGAGCTTATTTTGTTTGTTTTTATGCTTTAAAATCCTTTTTTTCTTTAGGAAGGGAAATAACTTATATATCGCGAAATAATGTAGCAATCTTCCCTTTTTCTGAATAAAAGCAGAGAGAATATGGTAAAGTTAAAGAGTCTATAGGGAATAGAAGGTTTAATTGTTTATAAAATTGGGAAAGTAGTTATAACAAGAGAGAAGAAAATAGGAGGTGCCTTGCACAGATGGTTATTATTCTTTATTTAAGCGCTGCTATTGTTGCCATTGCGATTTTTTACCTGGTGGTTTCCGTGTCCAAAACATTGAAATCCGTTCAGCACACATTAAATTCAGTGGCAGGTACTTTAGACGGTGTAGAAAAGCAAATGACAGGAATCACAGCCGAAACAACTGCACTTTTACATAAGACTAATCTGTTAGCTGAAGATATTCAGCGCAAATCCGAAGCGTTGAACACAGTGGTGGATTCTGTTAAAGGTGTAGGTGACTCAATCCAAGACCTAAATAAGTCTATTAAAAGCGTATCATCAAGCGTTTCAGAGAAAGTAGAAGAAAATAAAGAAACTGTTGCTCAAGTCGTTCAATGGAGCAATGTTGCATTAGACGTATGGGAACGTATAAAATTAAGAAAACAGAAAAAAGTTGAAGCAGAGCCTGTACCTGTTGAAGTAAAAGAAAAAGCGGTTCAACGCTCACGCTCATTTTCATAAGAATGAACTTTAAAGGAGGAGACGCATATGTCAAACAAACCAAATAAACCAAACAACACTTCAAATAAAGGCTTTTTAGTAGGAACAGTGATTGGAGGAGTTGTAGGAGCTGCAACGGCATTACTACTTGCTCCAAAATCAGGTAAAGAGTTCCGTTCTGATTTAAATGAGCAGGCAGCTTACGTTCGTTTAAAAACAGAGCAAGCGAAAAACAGCGCTGTTGAAAAAGGACAAGGGTTTGCTCAAACGGCTAAAGAAAAAACGGCTGGTTTATCACAAACACTGTCTGAGCAATCTTCACAAGTAGTGGACAAGGTGAAAAACTTCCGTAAAGTAGATCCTGAACACGAAGCATTACCGCCAACAAGCTTAGAAGTGCTTGCTGATGAAGTTGAGTCTCAAAGCAACGAAGACGTTCAGCAGAAGCTAACAGAAGCTCAAAAAGCACTAGATGAAGTGGAAAGTACAGTGCCACGACCATAATAAAGAATCAAAAGCGTTTACCCTATAGGGTGAACGCTTTTTTTTGTATGTAATTTAGGTTGGATAACAACAAGTAAATAATCGTTTCATTGCAGGAAAAAACTCTACCTTATAAATGAATTTATTAGCATCATATATAAAGCTGAGCACTCTTTTTGTATGGAAACGGTCAAACCATGTAAACTTAAGAGTAAGTATAGAAAGGGTGAAAAAATGAAAAAAATTTCAACAGTTGAAGAGTTCGAACAAGTTGTAAAGGAAAACAATCGCTTTTTATTTTTAAAACACAGCACAACGTGTCCAATTAGTGCAGCTGGTCATGAGGCATTTTCAGTATTTGCTTCTAGTCATGAAGACATTCCTTCTTATTATCTTCATGTTCAAGATTCACGTGATGTATCTAACTATATCTCTGAGACGTATGAAGTGAAGCATGAATCACCTCAAGCGCTTCTGTTTGAAGATGGAAAAGTGAAGTGGCATGCTTCTCACTGGAACATTAACGAAGACGAATTAGCGAAAAACGTAGCTCACTAATCGAAAAAGTATTGTAGTAAAAGAAAAATCCGAACATTAATCGTTCGGATTTTTTCATTGGCAGGGTGAACGTAGGTTTACTGCATGGAGCTGCTTCTAGCGGTTGATTGGAGGGCAAGACGAAGACTCCTGCGGGAAAAGCGAAACAGGTGAGACCCCGTAGGAGCGTAAGCGATGAGGAGGCTCAGCGTCCGCCCGCGGAAAGCGAAGTCTTGCACGGAAATCAACAGCGGTATGACAAGCAATCCATAATAAATTGTTTATCCCATTTGTTCGCCTTTAGATTGGAGCGATTTAGCTATGCCTCAATCTCTTTTTTTATAAGCTGATTGCGGTTTCATCCGCTTTTTCGTACAATAGATGTAGTTTAGCACATAAAAGCAGAGAAGCCCCTTACATATATCCTCCATCATCTATCATCTTATGTAGTAACCCTGCTAAACGGATTTTTTAAAATCAGTGAAAGGGTGGACGTACATGACGAATTCAGATCTTCAGCATTTGCGATCTCAAATTGACGAAGTAAATATGAAACTGTTAAAGCTTATTAATGAGCGAGGCGAGCTTGTTCAAGAAATAGGAAAGTTAAAAGGAATGCAGTCAACCAAACGGTTTGATCCCGTTCGTGAACGAGCAATGCTTGATGCGATTTTAAGCAAGAATGAAGGACCGTTTCAAACGTCTACGCTTCAACATATTTTCAAAGAGATTTTCAAAGCTCATTTAGAGCTTCAAGAAGATGATCATCGTAAAGCACTTCTTGTATCCCGTAAAAAGAAGCCGGAAAATACAATTGTTACGGTAAAAGGAGAAACAATTGGTGACGGACTTCAGCGTTTTGTAGCAGGACCTTGTTCCGTTGAAAGCTATGAGCAAGTAGCAGCCGTAGCAAAAGCCGTGCAGCAGCAGGGCGTGCGGATGCTTAGAGGCGGAGCCTACAAGCCAAGAACATCTCCTTATGATTTTCAAGGCCTTGGCTTAGAAGGATTGCAAATTTTAAAAAGAGTAGCTGACGAATACGATTTAGCCGTTATTAGTGAAATTGTCGATCCCGCTGATATTGAAACAGCTGTAGAATACGTAGATGTGATTCAAATTGGTGCTCGTAATATGCAAAATTTTGAGCTGTTAAAAGAAGCGGGTGCGGTGAAGAAGCCTGTCTTATTAAAGCGAGGCTTAGCCGCTACGATTGATGAGTTTATTAATGCTGCTGAATACATTGTTTCAAAAGGAAATGATCAGCTGATTTTGTGTGAACGAGGAATTCGTACGTATGAGCGAGCAACGCGAAATACGCTGGATATTTCAGCTGTTCCCATTTTAAAACAAGAAACTCATTTACCTGTTTTAGTCGACGTCACGCATTCAACGGGAAGAAGAGATTTATTTGTTCCAACGGCTAAAGCGGCTCTTGCCATTGGTGCAGATGGAATTATGGCAGAAGTTCATCCAGATCCTGCGGTAGCACTTTCAGACTCAGCTCAGCAAATGGATATCCCGCAATTTACAGAATTTATGAAGCAGCTAAAACCTATATGTAACTTAAATTTATAAAAAAACGTAAAAATGAAAAATTCGTATACTTTTATGACAAGTTTGAGGCACTTAATGGTTTCAAGCTTGTTTGCCTTTCGTTATAATAAAGATAAGCGAAATTATCACGTATTTTGAAAA
The DNA here is from genome assembly GCF_056099005.1 of Priestia sp. 53B2. NCBI lineage: Bacteria > Bacillati > Bacillota > Bacilli > Caryophanales > Bacillaceae > Priestia > Priestia sp. 53B2. The sequence continues at coordinate 1,036,822 of NZ_JBLZXA010000008.1, read as the reverse complement.
CAGTCGATAACTTTTGTCAAAATAGGAAAGAATAAGTGCAAATCCAAAAAACAAGAATTTATGAAATTCTCGTGAAACTTGTCGGAAAAAGGCGGTAAATACGTTGCGATGAAGCACATAGTATCGTATAGTAGTTACAGATATTCGCTATCATTCTGTGATTGCATATGATATAAATTCGCGATTCACTTTTTTTATTTACTTAATATACACCGTCTTTTACATTGTTACATATAAACTGGTAAAATTGTCTTTGCCACGTAATAATAAGGGCATAACAGGAATGATTTAGATGCATACAGGGTATCTAAGCTGTATGTAAGAGTGAAGGAGCTAGAAATAGCCATTCTATAAAGGAAGATGGATTTATATACGTAAATACAAGAAATGAAATAAGGATAAAATAAACGAAATGTTTTTCGATAAGGAGTGTTTGTTGTGAACGTAACAATTTATGATGTAGCAAGGGAAGCAAGCGTGTCGATGGCAACAGTTTCTCGTGTGGTAAACGGAAATCCAAATGTAAAACCATCAACTAGAAAAAAAGTATTAGAAACAATTGAAAGACTAGGCTATCGTCCCAACGCAGTAGCGCGTGGATTAGCAAGTAAAAAAACAACGACAGTAGGAGTTATCATTCCTGATATTTCAAATATTTTTTATGCAGAATTAGCGCGTGGAATCGAAGATATTGCAACGATGTACAAATATAATATCATCTTAAGTAACTCCGATCAAAATCAAGATAAAGAACTTCACCTTTTAAATAACATGCTTGGTAAACAAGTAGACGGAATCATCTTCATGAGTGGGAATGTAACGGAAGAACACGTAGAAGAGCTAAAAAAATCACCGGTTCCAGTTGTACTTGCAGCATCAATCGAATCAACTAACCAAATCCCATCTGTAACTATTGATTATGAACAAGCAGCTTTTGATGCAGTGCAATCACTAATTGACAGCGGTCATAAAAATATTGCATTCGTTTCAGGTACGTTAGAAGAACCAATCAACCATGCAAAAAAAGTAAAAGGGTACAAGCGTGCTCTTACTGAAAGCGGATTGCCTGTACGTGATTCTTATATTGTAGAAGGAGACTACACGTACGATTCAGGTATTGAAGCGGTTGAAAAACTACTAGAAGAAGATGAAAAGCCAACTGCTATTTTCGTTGGAACGGATGAAATGGCATTAGGCGTTATTCACGGGGCACAAGATCGCGGGTTGAATGTACCAAACGATTTAGAAGTTATCGGTTTTGATAACACAAGACTTTCAACAATGGTTCGTCCTCAGTTAACATCTGTTGTACAGCCAATGTATGATATTGGTGCAGTAGCGATGCGTCTCTTAACAAAATACATGAACAAAGAAACGGTAGACAGCAGCATTGTACAGCTTCCTCACCGCATCGAGTTCAGACAATCAACAAAATAATACCTGTGAATGAATAAGAACGAATCCAAAGTTCAGACACGGGGAGATAGAATATGAAAAAAATTGATATGCTCACACCTATAGGGATACTAATTGGTATCTCTATGGTTGTGTTTGGGGTTATTTCAAGTGGAGGAATGAGCGGTTTTTTAGCTTTTATTCATGTACCATCGATTTTAATTGTACTGGGAGGCGTTTTTGGTACGCTGTGCGTGAGCTTTCCTTTAAAACAATTAAAAAATATGGGAAGAGTAGGGAAACAAGCGTTTCAATCTAAAGAAATAAACGTAGAAGAAATTGTAGGAACATTTGTACATTTATCGGAAAAAGCGCGTCGAGAAGGACTTCTATCGTTAGAAGCAGAGCTTGAACAAATCGATGATTCATTTGTGAAAAAAGGTATTTTGCTAGCCATTGATGGAGTAGAACCGGAAATGATTCGAGAGCTGCTTGAAGCTGAAATAGCTGCAGTGGAAGAAAGACATGCGAGAGGTCGAAGTATGTTTGAAAAAGCAGGCGATTATGCCCCCGCTTGGGGAATGATTGGGACGCTCGTTGGGCTAGTGCTAATGCTTAAAAGCCTTAATACCCCTTCATCGCTTGGGCCTAACATGGCAATTGCTCTTTTAACGACTTTCTACGGGGCGCTGCTTTCAAACTTGTTTTTTCAGCCAATCGCAGCTAAATTAGCTGGTAAAACGGAGCATGAGCTTTTTGTTAAAGAAGTGATTATTGAAGGTGTCATCGGCTTGCAGGCGGGTCAAAATTCCCGCTTTGTGCAAGCAAAGCTAAAAGTATTTGCCCCTGTTGAAAAACGAAAGCTGGAAGAAAAGAGAGAGCACGTTCGTGAAGCGTAGAAGAAAAAGGTATTCGCCACAGCCACCAAAATGGATGATAACATTTGCTGATTTGGTGACGTTAATATTAGTTTTTTTTATTTTACTATTTTCAATGTCTAGCGTTGATAATCAAAAGTTTCAGACCGTTGTCAATTCACTTACAAGCGGTGGCTCATTAGCTTCTGTAGAAAAGAGCCAGCAGTCTCAAAAGCTGGATAACATTTTAGCGAAAGTGCAGGATTACCTGAAGGAAAATAAGCTTCAGAATGTCATTACTGCTAAGCGAGATGAACGCGGAGTTGTGCTTATTTTACAAGAACAGGTGCTGTTTGAAACAGGACAAGCAGACATTTTGAAAAAAGGTACTCCTTTTCTGGATGAATTAGGAAGGTTATTCAGTACTATTCCAAATGATATTAAAGTAGAAGGTCATACCGACAATCGACCCATTCACACCTATCGTTATCCATCTAATTGGGAACTATCGGCAGCGCGTGCTAGCGGCGTCATACGTTATTTAACGAACCATTTTTCTCTTTCTGCTAACCGCTTTGAAGCACTTGGATACGGAGATACAAAGCCGCTTGTTCCGAACACGTCTAATAGCAATCTACAAAAAAATAGACGCGTTGAAATTATTATTTCAGATCCCGAAGCACAGTGAAAAAGGCCATACGCTTGTATAGCCTTTTTTTAAGAATGAGATGTATGAGAACGAATAGGATAAAGAGCGCGCTCAAGAGTTTGAGCGTTTTTTTCTGTTATTTCTGGTTTTCTTGGAATTGGCTGATAGATATTAGGTTCATCATCCCACTGCGTGCAAACGGGGTGAGGCGATACTTTTGTCCATTTTTCAAGCCATGACAGAGGAAGCATGCCTTCTGCCTTTCGTTCAATCATTTCAAGCCAAATGAATGACCAAGCCCGAGGAACAACCCGCCAAATATCATAACCTCCTCCTCCAACCGCAATCCATCTTCCCTGACAGTATTCATGGGCAATTTCATGAGCAATTTTAGGAATCTCACGGTATATTTTCGTGGTGCCGCATAAATGAGTGAGCGGATCGTAATAATGAGAATCGGCTCCATTTTGTGTCAAGATAACATCTGGTTTAAAAAAAGCAGCTACTTCTTTTAAAGAGGTCTTATAAACGTCGAGCCAAGACTCATCTTCGGTATAAGCATCAACAGGCACATTAAATGAATAACCATAGCCTTCACTGTGCCCGCGTTCGTTAACGTTTCCTGTGCCTGGAAACAAGTAGCGTCCCGTTTCATGAATGGAAAGAGTACAAACGGAAGGGTCGTCATAAAATGTCCATTGCACGCCGTCGCCGTGGTGAGCATCTGTATCGACATAGAGAACGCGCGCGTTGTACTTTTGCTGCATATATTTGATGGCTACCGCACTATCGTTATAAATACAGAAGCCGGAAGCTTTTCCTCGAAAGCCGTGGTGCAATCCTCCTCCTAAATTTAGAGCATGCTTAGCTTTTCCAGTCATCACATAATCTACAGCAGTAAGTGTACCCCCAACTAAAAATGCACTGGCTTCATGCATGTTGGGAAACATAGGTGTATCTTCTGTTCCAAGACCAAAATCTGCTGCTTTTTCAACAGAAAGCTCGCCGCTTCCTGCTAATTTTACCGCTTGAATATAGCTAGTATCATGGACAAGCTGAAGTTCTTCATCAGATGCCATCCGCGGTAATACAATATCTTGATTGCCTAAAGCGCCAAATTCCCGTAACAGTTCATATGTTAGTTGAACACGAAGCTGGTTAAACGGATGATCATTGCTGAATTTGTACGAAAGAATATCATCTGAATAAATAAATACAGCATTACTAGTCATTACGTCATCTCCGGTAATTTAGGCCACAACACCTCATAGCCGTTTTCTTTTAATGTATTTATACTAATCAATGGATTAATAGCTTGAATGCGAAGCACAAGGATTTTATATCGTTCATCTACATCAGGGTAGACAAGTACGCTTAAGATGTTTGTTCTCGTTGAACCAAAGAGGGATGTAACTTCAGCGAGCACGCCAGCCTTATTTTCTACTTTTATTTCAATTTGTGAACCTGGCTTATTGGTGCCGGTAAGCTGAATAAACGTATGTAATAGATCTCTTTCGGTAACAACGCCTACTAACCGCTTGTTTTTTGTGACGGGAATACAACCGATTTGATGTTCATAAAAAATACTTGCAATTTCTTCAACAAAATCAAGAGGGTGAGCTGTAATGACTTCTGTTTGCATAATCATCCGCACGGGTTCGGATAGAAGAGCAGATGTATAAGTATTATCTAAAATAGATGGACTTGCATCTCTTACGTCTCGATCAGAAATGATGCCAACTACGTGATGAAGGTCATTAACGATAGGAATATGTCTAATCTTATGTGTATCTAAAAGTTTCATAGCTTCAGCAATCGTATGGTCGGGGGTTAAGGTAACGAGATCAGTTTTCATCATCTCTTCAACAATCATCAGACACAGCTCCTTTTCTTAAAGGTCAGCTTAATACATAAAGCGATTTCGAAAGCGCAGGCTATCAAATTCTTGTATGCTTTCTTGAGGTACTCTGCTCCCAATTCTTACCATCAAACAATTAGCAGGGTGGGAGCTAATCTCCGGATCATCTGTGGCAAACCACGTCAGTCCGCCTTTATTCATCATTTTCTCCATAATTTTGCGGTAATCCCACACATTTAGCCCTGTTCCTTTTAAATCCCAATGCCAGTAGTATTCTGTCGTAATGACAATATAATCTTCCATTGTATCATCCATCATAGATACGATAAGCAAGCTTTTACCAACAGCATAGCTGCGAAATGGAGCGGCTACCTCTATAGCTCCTAATTCGATTAAATTCTCCATATTTCCTTCCGACCATCGTTCTAGAGGATCGGGATATAAAAAGGTTACGTAACCAATGATTGTATGATGATGGCGAGCAATAATGATTCTACCTTCAGGCAAGTTGGCAATCTCGATCAATGCTTCTTTTTGCTGTTCAGGTGGACGAAAGGCCGTTAGTTGCTCATGAAAATCAAGTTGTTGCAAGGTCTGGGAGGAGACAGGTCCTTCAATAACAATTGCCCCAACAGCTGTTTTTAGTTCTTTCATATTGTATGTTTGGGAATGTTTCACATGAATCACCACCTTCAAGCAGTCTTATCTGTATTATAATACAAAAAAAACTCTATATTAAAGCGTTTTCAAAAAATTAAATAAAAGAAAAGGAGTTTTTTAAAAAACATAGAATAGAAAATTAAAAGAGATTCTTGTTAATTCGACACTTCTATAACAAAGGTTGTCATATAACAAGGGAGACTATTATCCTAATTCCGACAAATAATTTTTATAAAATTGTGAAAAGTCTATTTTTGTTATATAATAGGTTTGTAAATTTTATACATAAGGGGGAGTTTGTGATGAAGGTGGAAGCGCTTCCTGTAATTGAAGGGGTATACAACTTACAGGACTATGATAAAACGTATCAAACCTTTGACTGGTCACAAGTGGAGAAGGAATTTTCATGGCATGAAACAGGTAAATTAAATGCAGCTTATGAAGCGATTGATAAGCACGCAAACTCTACACGTAAAAATAAAGTTGCGCTTTATTATCGAGATGCGCAGCGCAATGAAAAATATACATTCAAAGAAATGAAAGAATGGTCAAACAAAGCCGCAAACGTGCTAAAACAAGCAGACGTAGAGAAGGGAGATCGCGTGTTTATCTTTATGCCTCGCTCTCCGGAACTTTATTTTGCATTGTTAGGCGCGGTGAAGCTTGGCGCTATTGTTGGGCCTTTGTTTGAAGCGTTCATGGAAGGTGCAGTAAAAGATCGTTTGCAAGACAGTGATGCAAAAGTGTTAATTACAACGCCTGAATTGCTGAGCCGCGTTCCGGTGAAAGATTTGCCAGCTTTAAAACACATTCTCCTTGTAGGGGAAAATGTAGAAGAAGAAGGCATTCAACTAGATTTTCTGAAGCGATTAGAAGCGGCGAATAAAGAGGTGGAAATTGAGTGGGTAGATAGGACAGATGGTATGCTGCTTCATTATACATCAGGTTCAACTGGCAAACCAAAAGGCGTACTTCATGTTCACAACGCAATGCTTCAGCACTATCAAACTGCAAAATGGGTACTCGACTTAAAAGATGACGATGTGTATTGGTGTACAGCAGATCCCGGTTGGGTAACGGGGACTTCTTATGGGATTTTTGGTCCTTGGCTTGCTGGAGCAACCAATGTGATTGTAGGAGGACGATTTAGTCCAGATGCATGGTATCAAGCACTTGAAGATTTTGGCGTAACGGTTTGGTACAGTGCACCTACAGCTTTTCGTATGCTAATGGGTGCTGGTGATGACTTAGTTAAACGCTATGATTTAAGCAATCTCAGACATGTATTAAGTGTGGGAGAACCGTTAAATCCTGAAGTGGTACGCTGGGGAATGAAGGTGTTCCAAAAACGTATTCATGATACGTGGTGGATGACTGAAACTGGCGGTCAGACGATTTGTAATTATCCGTCTATGAAAATTAAGCCAGGATCTATGGGGAAACCAATTCCAGGTGTACAAGCAGCAATCGTTGACGATCAAGGACAAGAGCTTCCACCTTATCGAATGGGTAACTTAGCAATTAAAAAAGGCTGGCCATCTATGATGCATACGATTTGGAACAACAAAGAAAAGTATGAGTCATATTTTATGCCAGGTGATTGGTACGTATCAGGTGATTCGGCGTATATGGATGAAGACGGTTATTTTTGGTTCCAAGGCCGAATCGATGATGTTATTATGACGGCAGGAGAACGCGTGGGTCCATTTGAAGTAGAAAGTAAGCTTGTTGAACACCCTGCTGTAGCAGAAGCGGGTGTTATTGGTAAGCCTGACCCTGTGCGCGGGGAAATTATTAAAGCATTTATCGCACTTAGAGATGGGTATGAATCTTCAGATGAACTGATTGAAGATATTCGTCAATTTGTGAAAAAAGGGTTAGCTGCTCATGCAGCCCCGCGTGAAATCGAGTTTAAAGATAAGCTACCTAAAACACGAAGCGGTAAAATTATGCGTCGCGTTTTAAAAGCGTGGGAATTAGATTTGCCAACGGGCGATTTGTCAACGATGGAAGACTAAGGAGTAAATGTTTCAATCTTTGTAGGGAAAATAAGTGATTTTTATAAAGTTCAAACAGCCAGCTGTTTGAACTTTTTTTTGGACTTGAATTTTAAAATGAAATCATTCATAATTGTGGGGTGTAAACTTTTAAATAAAATAAACTGCAGTGATAGGAAGAAGTAATACTTGTCTCCCTGTTTAAGAGAGCTGATGGTTGCTGAAAATCAGTACATAGACAAATATGAAATACGTCCTTGAGCATCTTTTGTGAACTTACAGTAGCAAAAGACGGGTAGACCGTTACATCATTTAAGTGGGAAATAATTTATTTCCAAATAGGGTGGTACCGCGATATTTTCGTCCCTTCTTTTTTAAGAAGGGGCGTTTTTTATGTTGTTCAACAAATTGTAACGAGCAATTAGATAAAGGAGAGAATATATAACATGGATATTTTACAAGATCTTGAGTTTCGAGGGCTCATTAACCAACAAACGGATGAAAAAGGTTTAAGTGAACTTTTGAGTAAAGAGTCTGTTCGTTTGTACTGCGGATTCGATCCGACAGCCGACAGCCTTCACATCGGCCACATGCTTCCTGTTTTAATTTTACGTCGCTTTCAACAAGCTGGACACCAACCAATTGCATTAGTTGGTGGAGGTACGGGTCTTATTGGGGATCCAAGCGGTAAAAAAGCAGAGCGTACGTTAAATGAAAAAGAAACGGTTGCCATGTTTAGTGAGCGTATTAAAGGTCAGCTTTCACGCTTCTTAGATTTCGAAGAAGGTGAAAATGCAGCAGTTATTGCAAATAACTATGACTGGATTGGCTCATTAGATGTTATTACATTCCTACGAGATATCGGTAAAAACTTTGGTATTAACTATATGATGGCAAAGGATTCTGTTCAATCTCGTATCGAATCAGGCATTTCATTTACGGAATTTAGCTATATGATTTTACAGTCATACGATTTCTTGAATTTATACCAAACATATAACTGTAAGCTTCAAATTGGAGGCAGCGACCAATGGGGAAATATTACGGCTGGCTTAGAATTAATTCGTAAATCAGAAGAAGATGCAAAAGCATTTGGATTAACAGTTCCGCTTGTAACAAAAGCGGACGGGACGAAGTTCGGTAAAACAGAAGGCGGAGCAATCTGGTTAGACCCTGAAAAAACAAGTCCGTATGAATTCTACCAATTCTGGATTAATACAGATGATCGTGATGTTATAAAATATTTAAAATACTTTACATTCTTATCACACGAAGAAATTAATGAATTAGCAGCTTCTGCAAAAGAAGCTCCTGAAAAACGCGAAGCACAAAAAGCACTAGCGGCAGCGATGACTACGCTTGTACACGGTGAAGAAGCTCTTGAGCAAGCAATTCGTATTTCCCAAGCTTTATTTAGCGGAAGTATTTCAGAGTTAACAGCAGAAGAAATTAAGCAAGGATTCAAGGATGTTCCTTCTTACACGCATACAGGTGAAGATATTGGTTTAATTGATTTACTTGTAGAAAGTAAAATTTCTCCTTCTAAACGTCAAGCACGTGAAGATATTTCAAACGGTGCGATTTACTTAAACGGTGAGCGTGAACAAGATTTACAAAAAACAGTAGGTGCAGAAGACCGTATTGAAGGTCAATTCACAGTGATTCGTCGAGGCAAGAAAAAATATACGCTTATTCAATACGCATAAAAAAAAGGCCGAAAGGCCTTTTTTTTATATAGACAGTAAAAAAGCCGCTCCATAAGGAACGGCTTTTTACTATTAACGAGAGTAGAACTCTACGATTAGTGCTTCGTTGATTTCAGCAGATAATTCAGAACGCTCTGGTAAGCGAGTGAATGTACCTTCTAATTTCTCAGCGTCTACTGTTAAGTAGTCTGGTACGAAGTTGTTAACTTCAAGCGCTTCTTTCACGATTGAAAGGTTGCGAGATTTTTCGCGAACACCGATCACTTGACCAGGTTGTACACGGTAAGATGGGATGTCAACGCGTTTACCGTCAACTAAAACGTGACCGTGGTTAACTAATTGACGAGCTTGACGACGAGTGCGTGCAAGACCCATACGGTATACTAAGTTATCAAGACGAGCTTCTAAAAGAATCATGAAGTTCTCACCGTGCTTACCAGTTAATTTACCAGCAGCAACGAATAAGTTACGGAATTGACGCTCAGTTACACCATACATGTGGCGTAATTTTTGCTTTTCTTGTAATTGTAAACCGTACTCAGAAATTTTCTTACGTTGACCTGGGCCGTGTGGACCTGGAGCGTAAGGGCGTTTTTCTAATTCTTTACCTGTACCACTTAGAGAAAGACCTAAGCGACGAGAGATTTTCCAACTTGGACCTGTATAACGAGCCATGATGACTCCTCCTTGTTTGTGTTTTTATTTTATGCAAAACAAAAACAGACACATTCTAGCGATATGCTCATTTTGTTTTCATGTACCATCGCTCTAGCAGCAGAGAGTTACACGATACACCATCTTGTTAAAAGAATTGCTACTTCTGTAAAACAATCTTTTAATGAGGAACAAAATGAAAAAACATAAAGAAGATTGTATAAGCTGCAATATTTCACACAACGAGTATTATAGGTGTTTCCTCGTATAAAGTCAAGGAAGATTGAAGATTAAAAGAATGTAAAAGAAAGGATATATTCTTTTGAAGTATGAAAGGAGAAGAAAGAACGTAAGAAAACGGTGGTGATGGGCTAATCAAACGTTTGTTTAATAAGCAAAAACCGCTGATTTGCAGCGGTTTTTTTGCTTATTCATATTCAAAGAAAAGAAGTGAGTTCTTTGACGAATTCTTCAAGATACTGTTGATCGATTTCATCAAAGCGATTTTTGATTGGACTGTCAATATCAAGAACACCTAAAAGTTTACCATCTTTTACCATTGGTACAACGATTTCAGATTGAGAAGCAGCATCACATGCAATGTGGCCAGGGAATGCATGAACATCTTCGATTCGCTCTGTTCTTTGATTTTGAGCTGCTGTACCGCATACGCCTTTTCCAAGTGGAATGCGAACACAAGCCGGCAGCCCCTGGAAAGGGCCGAGTACTAACTCACCGTCTTCCATTAAATAAAAGCCTACCCAGTTTACTTCATTTAAAAATTGATTTAGTAAAGCTGAAGCATTTGCTAGATTAGCAATTGTATTGCTTTCTCCTTCTAATAAGGCGCGTAATTGCTTAATTACTAATTCATAATCCTTTTGTTTTGAGCCGCTGTAGTTTTCGACATTAAACAATGTATTCTCCTCCATTCAACATAAGATTTAATGAGTTTTTATCAGGAAACGTCAGTTTTAACGCTACTTTGTCGATAAAAGATTACAGGAACTAAAAAGCCTATCACGAATTATGTAGAGAGGCTACTAAAATCCTTTTTAAATACTGTAACGATTTCTACACAATTTTGCAATCATATGTGTTTTATAAAAATAAATCGAAATGAGGTGTAGATAGATGGCTGTACAGTCAAAAACGAAAGAGAAAATTATTGATGCGGCTGTTTCTCTTTTTAACGTAAAAGGTTTTGATGGTACGTCGGTGCGCGAGATTGCAGGAAAAGCTAAAGTGAACGTAGCGAATATTTCATATTATTTTCATAGCAAAGAAGGGTTGCTTGAAAGTTTAGTGATTTCTTATTTTGAAGGTTATATTGGAGTACTGGAGCAAGCATTCCAAGAAATGAAAAAGCTGTCTTCAACAGAAAGTATGATCGTGATGATTCGAGCTATCTTACATTACCAGCACGAAAATAGGCATATTGCCCGTCTCGTATATAGAGAAATCTCTCTTGACACGATTTTAATTCGAGAAGTTATGACTACGTATTTAACCAAGGAAAAATACTACTTAAAAACAATCCTTGAAAGAGGGATGAAAGAAAAGGAATTTCGAAAGGTGCACGTTTCCTTTACAATCATTGAGCTTAAGGGCATGCTGTCTATGCCTTATCTTCATCCTCAGTACCTAAGTGAAGTTCTTCATATATTGCCTCACGAACCGTATTTTGTTCAGCAATATGCGATTGAGCTTGAGCAATGGGTGCACACAACGGTATGTTTGCCATATGAACGGACAAACAAACTGCGCGTTCAATTATCCTAAATGGAGCTCTCCATAGCCTTGGCCTAAATCCTTCGCACAGTGGGCGTCTGACCCATATACGAGAGGGATTTTTTTCTGTTGGGCTGCTTTTACGACAAAGGGAGCTGGATACGCTTCCTTGCACAAAGGCTTAAACAACCCTGCACCATTATAGTCCAAAGCCAGATCTTTCATTTTTATTTCATCGAGTATTGATAAAATAATAGGGGAAAGTTTGTCTTCATATGGAAAGCGAGTTTGAAATTTATGTACGAGCGTCATATGACCAATGCGCTTAGGCTTATAAACGCCTAAATTGGCCTGTACAGAGCGTAATACCGTGTTGTAATACTTATCATATACTTTGCTTACGCTGCCAAACTTCTGTACAATATGTGCAAATACGTCAGCGCTAAAATCTAGGCAGTCATATCCTTCTTCATGTTTTAAGAAGTGGACAGAAAGGATGCTGTCATCGAGATAAGGACCATACTCGTTTAAGAAATCTGTTGTTTCGTGTTCAAATCCTTCAATAAAGTCAACTTCCAATCCGATATTAATACGAATATCGAGCTCAAATTCTTTTTTAACTTGCTGTACGTTTTGAATGTAGCGATCAAGTTTGTCAGGATCCATTCCGCTGTCGCGATCAGGCGTCGGATCACTGAAGCTTTTTGGTAATGGAGCATGCTCTGTAAACGAAATCTCGCCAAAGTTCAGGGAAATCGCCTGTTCAACATATTGTTGCAATGAATCAGGTGAACCGTGTGGGCAAAATGGAGTATGAATATGTTTGTCAACTTTCATAAAAAATGCCTCCTTTTTTCTTCTTTTTCCATTGTAACGACATAAAGTGACTCCATGCCAATATTTTGTATAAAAAAATTTAATTTTTTGCTCAAAAGTTGGACTTTACATGGTATCATAAAAACATTGACGCAAAAAAATTTAAAGGATTAAATTCACCCTTTTTATAAATAAGAAACTTGTCATGTAGAACGCACTGTAAGGGGGCTTAGTATGGAATTCATTATAGCACTAATCATACTTATTATCGGATTAGTTGTGTACGGAATGTTTTCACGTAAAAAGATTTATCAAGAAATTGATCGCCTGGAAACGATCAAAGTCGAATTAGCAAATACGCCAGTTGCAGAGGAAATTTCAAAAGTGAAAGAATTGAACATGACAGGTCAAACTGAAGAGCTATTTGAACGTTGGCGTGAGCAGTGGGATGAAATTATATCAACTAATCTCCCGAAAATTGATAAAGAACTGTTTGAAACGGAAGAAGCAGCAGATAAATACCGATTTAAAAAAGCGAAGCAGTTATCTATACATATTGATCAAGCCTTAGAACAAACCAAGATAGATATTGAAAACATACTTACTGAACTTCAAAATTTAATTGGTAGCGAACAAGATAATCGATATGATATTGAGGAATTAAATCAGCTTCACCGCCATGTGAAGAAAAAATTGCTCGCACATCGGTATTCCTATGGAAATGCTGAAAAAACGTTAGAATACGCAATTAATACATCTAAAGAGCAGTTTAAAAAATACGAGGAAGAGACGATTAACGGAAACTATCTTCAAGCACGTGAGATTGTTCTTCAATTAAAAACTGATTTAACAGCTATTGATTCGTATTTAGAACAAATTCCAAAAGTGTTAGTTGAGTGTCAGACCACTCTTCCTGTTCAGTTCAATGAACTGCTTGACGGGTTCCGCGAAATGAGTGAGCAGGGATATGTGTTAGATCATCTGCAAGTAGAAGAAACGGTAGAGCTTTTAAAACAAGAAACTGCTGAAATTATTGCAGATATTGAAGAATTATATGTGGAAGAAGCGATTACAAAACTAGATGATGTGAACGAACGCTTAGAGCAGTTATATGACTCACTTGAGCATGAGGTTTTCTCCTATCATAAAATGAACCGTGAATCTCATACGGTATCTAACTTCCTTCGTATGCTTCAAGAACGAAACCGTGAACTTCGTGAAGAAACGCTATTTGTACAGCAAAGCTATCATTTTAAAGAGCGCGATTTAGACGTATATTATAAAATGGACCGCGAACTAAAACGATTGACTAACTTGTACTATAATATTTCGGACAAGGTGGCGGAGCACAATTTAGCCTACAGTGTGATCCAAGAAGAACTCGAAGACGTTTCCAAACAGCTTAACCAATTAAAAGAATCTCAGGAATCCTATAGCGATATGCTACAAGCTCTTCGCAAAGATGAGCTATCAGCTAAGGACAAAATAGAAGAACTGAAATCTCAGTTGATTGAAGCACGACGCCTTATTCAAAAAAGCAACCTTCCTGGTGTTCCTGAAGAATATAAAGTGCAGCTTGAAAAAACGGTTCATATCTTAAATGAAGTAACCGCTAAGCTGAAAGAAAAACCGCTTAATATTCAAGCTGTTCAATCTTTACTTGAAGATGCTGTTGGTTTTGTTCAGGATACATTTGATGAAACAGAGGCAATGTTAGAAGAAGCGCGACTCGTTGAAAGAGTTATTCAATACGGTAACCGTTATAGAAGTACTCATCACTCGATTGCACAGTCTTTAGAAGAAGCAGAAGAAGCATTTCGTCATTACGAATACAAAGAAGCATTAAAACAGGCATCTGCAGCTATTGAGCAAGTAGATCCTGGTGCGTTGGATCGTATACAGCGTATTGTATCTTCACAGAGTTAAAAAGCTCGTGTCCAAAGGACACGAGCTTTTTTATGACGCTTTTCTTTGTATACTATCTGTGCGATGTGTACCTCTTGCAATACTAATAATATAGCCTATGAAGGCGGCAGCGACTGTTGGAATGAGCCATCCAAGGCCTTGGTTATAAAGCGGCAAATAGTTTTTGAAAAAATCGTCTATGCCTGTTAGGATAATTCCTGCTGCTTTTAACCCATCAAAAATGCTAAGAATCGAGCTAATGATTACGGCTGTCACATATACTTCTCGCCCAGACGAAATGGCTCTTTCAATTAATGATAAAGCAATTAGCGTAATGGCAATAGGGTATATAAAGGTCAAAATAGGTATGGAAATAGAAATTAATTGAGTAAGACCTACATTTGAAATAACAGCGCTAAACAGCATTAAAATGACAACAAATGTTTTATATGACATGCTCGGCATCAGCTGCGTGAAAAATCGTGCGCAAGCAGAAGTTAATCCGATGGCTGTCGTTAAACAAGCAAATGTAATAGCAAGTCCTAAAATAATGGTTCCAAACGAACCGAATAATGTTGTAGCTACAGCTGTTAAAATAGCTCCTCCATTTTCTTTCATACCAATTGCTTCTACGCTTGAAGCACCGACGTAAGCGAGAGAGAGATAAACGAGAGCTAACCCAGCAGCAGCAATCAATCCGGCTTTTATACATATCGAAGCAAGTGTTCGTTCGTCTGTGACGCCTTTTTCCTTGATGCTGTTGATAACGACGATGCCAAATACGAGAGCTGCAATTGTATCCATTGTCAAATATCCATCAATAAAGCCGCCCGTAAATGGAGAGGCTATATATTTGGCGTGAGGTTCTTTAAAAGAACCCATAGGGGTCATTAAACTTTTGATAGCTAAAAGAGCTAATACTGCCAGCAGCAAAGGAGTTAGGATTTTTCCTATACGATCAACAATTTTAGTTGGATTCAATGATAAATAAAGCGTTAGGCCAAAGAAAATAACGGTATAGACAATTAAAGGAATCTTGCTTGCAACCGCATTTTCTGATAAAAATGGTGTCACGCCGATTTCAAACGCTACCGTATCTGTTCTTGGTATACCGAAAAAAGGACCGATTGCTAAGTAAAGCAATATAGTAAATGAAATTCCGAAAATAGGGTGAACTTTTTTAGCTACTTCGGTAAAGTTTCCGTTACTTTTAGAAACAGCAATTACGCCCATAAGCGGAAGTCCTACACCTGTAATGAGAAAACCGATGATGGAGCTCCAAGTGTGTGTTCCTGCTTGCTGTCCGAGTAAAGGAGGAAAAATCATATTACCTGCTCCAAAAAAGAGAGCGAACAGCATAAGCCCGATGGCAAATATTTCTTTGTTAGTAAGTGCTTTGGTTTTCATAATGCCTCCTAGTGTATCTTGTGTTGATAATTAAATTTTCTGACTTTTTAAAAACTAAAAGTACGTGATACATACTATCATATTTATGAAATCATATATAGGTTTTTTTGAAAAAATCTAAATAGTTTATCAATAATATAACTAACGTCCAATTTAAAAAAGCATCAAGGTATGTTATGATAGTACGTTGTTCCGAAAAAATGAAGAAGGGGGCGCGCATCCTTGATTTATTTAGATAATAGCGCTACAACAAAACCCTATAATGAAGTCATACAATCTTTTACCAAAGTAGCTACAACTTATTATGGCAATCCATCTTCCCTCCATCAATTTGGCGTACAGGCGGAGAATTTGTTGAGCCGTTCGCGTGAGCAAGTAGCAGAATTGCTGCACGTATCGTCAAATGAAATTATCTTTACATCTGGAGGAACGGAAGGGAATAATTTGGCTATTAAAGGCGTAGCGATGCAATATAAAAGCCGCGGTCAGCATATCATTACGACAAATATTGAACATGATTCTGTTCATGAACCATTCAAGCAGTTAGAAGCTCTAGGATTTAACGTTACGTATGTTCCGGTAGATTCCAGTGGATTTGTATCACCTGCGGCTATTGAATCAGCTATTACGGATGAAACCATTTTAGTATCTGTTATGCATGTAAATAATGAGATTGGCACCATTCAGCCAATTGAAGAAATTGGACAGATGCTGACGAACTATTCGAAGGTGCTTTTTCACGTCGATCATGTGCAGGGAATTGGAAAAGTTCCGCTTTCTTTAGCGGATCATAAAATTGATTTATGCACATTATCAGGACACAAAATTCACGGCTTAAAAGGGACGGGAATTTTATATAAACGAAATGGAGTTCAGCTTCATCCGTTGCTTAGCGGAGGCTCTCAGGAAATGCAGCATCGATCAGGCACGGAAAATGTGCCGGGAATCGTAGCATTTGCTAAAGCACTTCGTTTAACACTTGAACATGCTGCTCAAAATCAGCAAAAAATGCGGAAAATAAAAGCAGAACTGATGGACAAACTTTCTGCTCACGAAAGAATCACGATTAATACACCAAGTGAGCATTCGGCACCTCATATTATAAATTTTACAGCACAAGGTATTAAAGGCGAGGTTTTTGTTCACGCTCTTGAAGAAAAAGGAGTGTTTGTATCCACTACATCTGCTTGCTCATCAAAGCGAAAAAAGCCAAGCAAAACGCTTTTAGCTATCGGTAAAAATTACGAAGAAGCCGATCAGTCCATTCGATTGAGCTTGTCAGGCTTAAATGATTATAATGAAGTAACGCCCATTGTAAATGCTATTTTTACAGTAATTGAAGATCTAAAGAAAGTAATGAGGTAAATGATTATGATATATAACCATATTTTAATTCGGTACGGAGAAATCTCAACCAAAGGACAAAATAGAAAAAAATTTGTTGCCCAGCTAAGAAAAAATATTGTAACGGCTCTTAGTGCATTCCAAAATATTCACGTAAAATACACAAGAGACCGCATGTATATTCACTTAAACGGTGAAAATCACGAGCCTATCATCGAACGTCTTCAGCAAATCTTTGGTATTCAAAGCTTTAGTTTAGCATTAAAAGTTGAAAATGAGCTTGAAGCGATTCAAGAAGCAGCGTTAGAAGCAATGAAAGAATTTGATATAGAAGGAAAAACATTCAAAGTATCTACTCGGAGAGCGTATAAACAATTTCCTCTTGATACAAACGAATTAAATTATGCAGTAGGAAGTCATATTCTACGAAATACAGAGCATCTACAGGTAAACGTAAAAGAACCAAGCGTAAATGTACGAGTAGAAGTGAGAAGTGAAGCAACGTATATTACATGTTTTGATTATCGCGGAGCAGGAGGTCTTCCAGTTGGTACGAGTGGAAAAGCGATGCTGATGCTTTCTGGAGGAATCGACAGCCCGGTTGCAGGATACTTAGCCATGAAGCGCGGTTTAGAAATAGAAGCGGTTCATTTTTACAGTCCGCCTTTTACAAGTGAACGTTCTAAGCAAAAAGTCATCGATTTAACGCAAAAATTAACCGCTTATCACGAAAAAGTAAAGCTTCACATTGTACCGTTTACAGCTGTACAGCAAGCGATTCAAAAGCAAATTCCAGAGAATTATACCATGACCTCTACACGCCGTATGATGCTTCGAATTACGGACCTTATTCGTGAAAAAAATGAATCGTTAGCTATCGTAACTGGCGACAGCTTAGGGCAAGTAGCTAGTCAAACGGTTGAGAGTATGTATGCGATTAATGAAGTGACTAATACGCCAATTTTGCGTCCGCTTGTAACGATGGATAAAACAGAGATTGTTGAAATTGCCCGCAAAATTGATACACATGAAATTTCGAATCGACCGTATGAAGACTGCTGTACAATTTTTACGCCAAGCTCACCAAAAACGAAGCCAAAACGTGAAAAAATAAATCGATACGAACAATTTTATGATTTTGAAACATTAATTCAAGAAGCGGTAAATAATGTAGAAACGCTTGAGATGACAGCTTCTTCGGCTACAAATACCGCAGACAGCGTAGAAGATTTGTTTTAAAAGTTAAATTTCATAAAATTACCAAAAAAATAATGTATGATGCCATGTGTTTTGACACAATCTATATTCAACAAGGAGGTGAAAACACATGGCAAACACAAACAAATTAGTAGCTCCTGGTTCAGCAGCTGCTATCGACCAAATGAAATACGAAATCGCTTCTGAATTCGGTGTAAATCTTGGACCAGAAGCAACAGCTCGCGCTAACGGATCTGTTGGTGGAGAAATCACTAAACGCTTAGTTCAAATGGCTGAGCAACAACTTGGTGGTAAATAAGTCATATTAATTAAATAATGATGGCTAAAAAGAGTGGGGGAAACCCCACTCTTTTGTCTTGTTTGTTTTGTCACGTATAATAGAGACAAGATCAAGCTTTATAAAGTAAAGGAGATGTTGGCGATGGGGACTTTATTTTACGGCGGCAAAATATATACGATGCTAAAAGAAGGTGAGCATGTAGAAAGCGTATATGTTGAAAAAGGATTCATTGAAGATATAGGCGCAGAAGAAGATCTAAGAATCAAATGGGGTGCTGAGATTGACAAAGAAGTACACCTCAAAGGATATCCAATGTATCCGGGCTTTGTAGATAGCCATCTTCATTTAATTGGTCACGGTGAAAAGCTTCTTAGGCTTGACTTGTCTCAAGCTACTTCTAGGGAAGACGTGCTGATGCGCGTTCGGCAAAAAGTAGAGAGTACACCAAAAGGAGAATGGGTAATTGGAGAAGGGTGGGATGAAAATCAGTGGGAAGATTCCTCTTTGATTCAGTATCAAGATCTTGATCAGCTTTCAACAGCACATCCTATTATGTTGAAGCGAGTCTGTCGTCACGGATTAGTAGCGAACGGAACGGCTCTTAAAATAGCCGGGATTACAGCTGAAACACGCGATCCGGAAGGAGGTATTATCCAGAGGGATGAAGCGGGAAACCCTACCGGTTTTTTGGCTGATCAAGCGCAAGAATTAGTAACGGCTCATATTCCTCAAGTATCAGAAGCATACATTCGACAAGCTCTTTCAGTAGCCATTAAAGATTGTGTTCAGCACGGATTGACGGGTGGACATACGGAAGATTTAAATTATTATGGAGGCTTTTTGCGTGCATACCAAGCATTTCAAGACGTTATTCATAAAGAAAAGCAGCTGTTTCGTGCTCATTTACTTGTTCATCATGAAGCTGTAGATGATATGTATACATACTTTGAAGAAAAGAAAGACACATCCGCTTTTATTGAAATAGGGCCAATGAAGATTTTTGCTGATGGTTCGCTCGGCAGTCAATCTGCTCTTTTAAGCTTTCCATACAAAAGCGACCCTTCTACAAGAGGTGTAGCTATTCAATCACTAGATGAATTAAAACAGCTAGTGAGAAAAGCGAGGGAATTGAATATGACCGTTGCAATTCATGCGATTGGTGATTTAGCGTTTCAATATGTAGTAGAAAGCATCGAACAATATCCTCCTCAAACAGGGCAAAGAGATCGTATTATTCATGCGCAAATTCTACGAAAAGATTTAGTTGATCGTGTAAAAAAGCTCCCGGTTGTGCTGGATATTCAGCCTCGGTTTTTAGCCAGTGATTTTCCATGGGTTATTGAAAAAATTGGAGAAGAGCATTTGGACTATTGCTATGCGTGGAAAACGTTATTGGACGAGGGCGTCATGTGTGCAGGCGGATCGGATGCGCCTATTGAACCTATCAATCCCATGTTAACGATTCATGCAGCAGTTTCTAGAAAAACTTCTCCGAACAGCTCGGTCGTTTACATACCTTCTGAGCGACTCACTGTATTTGAAGCTGTTCAGCTGTTTACATTAGGAAGCGCGCAGGCCATTCATCAAGAGCATAAAAAAGGATATGTTCAAAAGGGCTATGTAGCTGATTTTACTGTATTAAAAAGAGATCTGTTTGAGATACCTGCAGATGATATCCCATCGGTGCAGGTGCAGATGACTGCTATTAATGGAGAAATTGTATATCAAAAATAAAAAGCGCCCTTGGGCGCTTTTTATTATAGAAATGTACGCTTAACTCGTTGCCAGAAAGAGTTATCTTTCAGCTTAACCGTTTTAATTTGACGGTCGCTTAAACGAATTTGAACTTGATCAACTTGACGTGCATTTAATGCTTCGTTATCTATTCCAATAATTGGACTGTGGTTGTTGTCATTGGATAGTTTTAAAGTGAGCGTATGCTCAGCGCTTAGGATGAATGAAGATCCTAATGTACGATAGTTATTATTATTTAATGATGCCAATTCGCTGACTTGCATACAAGGAATTAACGGATCAACTACGGCTCCACTTACTGATTTATTATAAGCCGTACTGCCTGTTGGTGTTGAAATAATCATCCCATCCCCACGGAATGTTTCAAAGTGATTTTCATTAATAAAAACATCTAGACTGAGTGTTTTTATAACACCTGATCGAATCGAACATTCATTTAAGCAATAAAAAGAAGTTCCTTGATCAATTTGAGTTTGTAAAACGGGAAATCGACGTACTTCTATATTTTCTGTCGTAATAGCTTCAATCATTTTATCCGTTTCATCGATATGAAAATCGCAGTAAAAGCTTAGTTGATCTGAAGTTGTGACACCAGCATATAAGCAGTCATCTCGAAAGCCAGATTGACGGACAGCTTGTAAGAAAGCTCCGTCACCGCCAATACTTACAATGATGTTAGCGCTGTCGAAATGGTCTACTACTTGAAAGTCATATTGTTTTGCAAGTTCAATAAGTGGACTTACGAGCGCCTTTGTTTCCTGGTTTTTTGGATGAAAGAAATAAACGTTGCGACGATTTGGCATAGATAGTTCCCCCTTGTTTGTCTGATATGTAAAATATTAGCGATAAAGTAAACTTTTTAAAAAAAGTTTGTTACAATAATTATAGCATTATTGCTTTAAGAATTAAAAGAATAATCTTTTAATTCTGACACCTAAAAAGGAGGATTTTCATGAACAAAAAAAGGTGGATTGCTCTTTTAATTGCGGCCTGCTTATTCATTTTTTCTGCGATTGTTAATATTGGTTTTTCAGTCAAAGAAGAAAAAGATGACGGTCTAACAGGCATATTTGGAGGAGACGACAGTGAACTATCAGAAACAGTTATCGAAAAAGGGAATGCAGCTAAGAAAATTGCAGTGCTAGAGGTCAATGGAACGATTCAAGATACAGGGAGCGGTTCCTCTCCGCTTATGTCCCAAAATGGTTATAACCACCAAGCATTTTTAAAGCAGCTAGAGGCTGCAAAAAATGATAAGGCAGTTAAAGGAGTCATTATTAAGGTGAATTCACCGGGCGGCGGCGTCGTTGAAAGTGCTGAAATACATAAAAAAATTGAAGAGCTGAAGAAAGAAACGAAAAAGCCAGTGTATATTTCAATGGGATCAATGGCTGCTTCAGGAGGCTATTACATTTCAACAGCTGCTAATAAAATCTATGCAATTCCGGACACTTTAACAGGTTCACTAGGCGTAATCATGCAAAGCGTTAACTACGGCAAGCTGGCTGATAAACTAGGAGTAGAATCTGTTGTTATCAAAAGCGGAGCTCATAAAGATATTATGTCTCCAACAAGAGAAATGACCGGAGAAGAAAAAGAAATTATGCAAACACTTGTAGACAACTCGTACGATGGTTTCGTCAATGTTATCTCTGAGGGACGTCACTTGTCTAAAGAAAAAGTGCGTTCTATCGCAGATGGACGAGTGTACGATGGACGTCAGGCTAAAGAGCTGAAGCTGGTTGATCAACTAGGCTATTTTGAAGATGCGGTAACAGGAATGGAGAAAGATTATAAGTTAAAAGGTGCACAAGTAATTCAATACAATCAAGGGTTCGGACTGCCTTCTTGGCTTTCAATGAGCATGCAAAAAGTAATAGGTGGAGATGAACAAGTCACTGCAATGTTAAAAACATTTGCGCAGCCAAGCTCTCCGCGTCTGATGTATTTATATGCAGAATAGAGGTGGGAATATGGAAAATCAGTCTCATTCAACCGAATCAAACGACAATATAAAACATGAGCCAGCGGTAAGTACGCCAATAGGTAGTGAATTCCATTATGCAGGCTTTTGGATGCGCTTTTGGGCATATCTTTTAGATCTAGCTGTGGTAGCTAGCTTGAACTCCCTGCTGATTAAGCCCATTTTCCATTTAGCAGGTATTTCTCGAGGAGATGGATTTTTTTCTCCCTATACGATTGTAACGGTTATTATCTTTTATGGTTATTTTGTTTTAATGACCAAGTATTTTGGACAAACGCTTGGAAAGATGGTGTTTGGGCTTAAAGTAGTATCGTTGAAAGACTCCACATTAACTTGGCCTGTTGTGCTGTTTCGTGAA
The DNA here is from genome assembly GCF_056099005.1 of Priestia sp. 53B2. Lineage (NCBI taxonomy): Bacteria > Bacillati > Bacillota > Bacilli > Caryophanales > Bacillaceae > Priestia > Priestia sp. 53B2. The sequence goes on along the minus strand of NZ_JBLZXA010000008.1, from coordinate 1,014,248 downwards.
GGAGTTGGACGTTATATTTCTAAAACAGTTTTTTTACTTGGCTATTTATTAGTTGCGTTTTTACCTAAGAAGCAAGGAGCCCACGATTACTACGCAGATACAACCGTCATACACGAAGGTACAATCAGCAGATAATAAAAAGAGGCTGGGACAAAAGGATTTTAGACGAAGTGAAAAACGAACCACTGATCAAGACTTTGATTAGTGGTTCGTTTTTTTTATGGTAAACGCAGGTTTCATTTGTTTAGATTCTTCTAGCAGCTGATTGGAGGGCAAGGCGAAGACTCCTGCGGGAAAAGCGGAGCAGGTGAGGCCCCACAGGAGCGTATGCGACGAGGAGGCTCAGCAACCGCCCGCGGAAAGTGAAGTCTTGCACGGAAATCAACTGCGGTGTCACAAGCGGTTCAGCTCATGTATCCCATTTGTTCGTCTTGAGATTGGATTCATTTCGTTATGTCTCAACCTCTTTTTATTGTTTCCATAAGGTTTAATATTCTGTGTTTTGGAGATAATGTGAAGCTAAGAAGGAGTGAAGGATGTGCTATGGCTTTTATGGATATTGCTAGCACTTTTAATTGTTATTGTACTTATTGTATGGACAAAAATCACGCTATTTGTAGATCTTCACCATGTCCGAGATAACGATTATTACAGAGTGAGACTCAGGGCTTGGTTTGGTCTTATTCGCTATACATATGAAATTCCGGTAGTGAAAGTGAAAAAAGATTCTCCTCGTTTGCTTGTTGAAAAGAAGAAAGGAATGGGTGATCAAGGAAAAGAAGATGAGAATTCATGGAGTGATTATTCTGTAGAAGACGGGCTAAGCATGTTAGAAAATGCGAAGCAATTCCTTGAACAGGTAGTCGGTTTTCATAAAATTTTTCGTCGTTTCTTACAGAAAGTGACGGTAAGTGATATTAGATGGCACAGCCGTTTCGGCTTAGGTGACTCTGCGTTAACAGGCGTATTTACCGGGGCTGTATGGTCTGCAAAGGGGAGCATAGTTGGTATAATCAGCCGGTATATGAAATTAAAAGATATGCCTGTCATGAGCGTTACTCCTGTATTTCAACATCTTTGGTCAGAAACGGTATTTGAGTGCATAATTTCTTTTCGAGTTGGTCAAGCTATTCTAGTAGGTTTACGGACCTTGAGATACTGGCGGCATACGTCCAAAAAGCGTCGCAAAAGATGGAAGTCGTCAAATAAGAACAAGACACACTCTGTGAAAACATAAGGAGGTTATCTTAATGGCAGAACATCCAATTAAAAGTTTAATGTCGACAGCTATGGAAAATTTAAAGGAAATGATTGATGTTAATACAATCATTGGTGATCCTGTAGAAACACCTGATGGCAGTGTTATTTTAACTGTCTCAAAAGTAGGTTTTGGTTTTGCAGCGGGCGGAAGCGAGTTTGGAGTAGAAGGGCATGCATCATCTTCTCCGGGACAGCATCAGCAAGAATCGAGTCATCCATTTGGCGGAGGTAGCGGTGGCGGTGTATCAATTACGCCAATTGCCTTTTTAATTGTGAGTGGAAGCGGAATTAAAATGCTTCACCTTAACGAAAGTACACATTTATATGAAAAGATTTTAGATACAGCACCTCAAGCAATTGAACGCGTGCAGCAAATGTTTAAACGAAACAATCATCAGCAGGATCATCATAATCAACAAAATCAGCATCATGATAGTGCAAACGATTTTAATTTGTAGGTATAAAACAAAGCTTTGCTTGCTTCTTTGAATAGTAAAAGAAGCAAGCAAAGCTTATTTTGTTTGGTTTGTTTTCTAGCTTGGAGTGCCATGTTTTGTATGTCATTTAATTGCAATATAGAGACAGACAAGCTAATATGAACAGTGTACATACTTATTTAAAGGAGGAATTATTCGTGACTAAATTTAAAGGTAACGATGTAACATTATTAGGAAATCAAGTAAAGGTTGGAGACAAGGCTCCAAACTTTACTGTTTTAGCAAATGATTTATCAGAAGTAACGCTTGACAGCACAAAGGGTTCTGTTCGCCTAATCAGTGTAGTTCCTTCTATTGATACTGGAGTTTGTGATGCGCAAACTCGCCGCTTCAACGAAGAAGCAGCTAAATTAGATAACGTAAAAGTATTAACAGTAAGCGTAGATTTACCGTTTGCTCAAAAGCGCTGGTGTGGTGCTAATGGCATTGATAATGTTCAAACTTTATCTGACCACCGCGACTTATCTTTCGGAGAAGCATATGGTGTAGCTATTCAAGAATTACGCTTATTAGCTCGTTCAATCTTTGTAGTAGACTCAAATGACAACGTAACGTATGTTGAGTACTTACCAGAAGTAACTGAGCATCCGAACTATGAAGCAGCAATCGAAGCAGCTAAAACAGCTAAGTAAGATTGTCAGTGGCGTTCGGCAGAAGGCGGAAAACAATGTTTTTCGCCTTCTTTGTGTTTTAAGAAGTTTTTATGATAAAATATGATGTTCCAAATAGGACGTTTACTCATTTATATAGATATTATTTCATTACACAGGAGGCAGAATATGAGTCAGTTAGCTAGTATGGAAAAGCTATTTGGTGTAATTGATCAAACAGCTATTATTTTAAGAAAAGAACTAAACTGCGTATATTTAGAAGCAGTAGCTGAAACGGGAGAAAATTTGTTTCAAGGAACTATTTTACAAGAAGAGCTAGATGAGGTAACTAAAAAACGTTTAAAAAAAGAGTACGATTCAATCACGCTTGATCATTTTGAAAAAGAAACTATTCGAAAAGCGTATCAGCTGGCTATTTTAAAAGGCATGAAAGAAGCAGTTCAGCCTAACCATCAAATGACGCCTGATGCTGTAGGACTATTTGTCAGCTACTTAGTTGGAAAGTTCATGGCAGGAAAAGATAAATATACGCTTTTAGATCCAGCAGTAGGAGCAGGGAACTTATTAACAACAATTTTAAATACACACGCTGCGTCAATTGAACACGTATACGGTGTAGACGTGGATGATTTATTACTTCAATTGACATATGTAAATGCAAATTTACAGAAGCACGGCGTTCAATTATTCAATCAAGACAGCTTACAGCCGCTTTTTATTGATCCTGTTGATTTAGTTGTCTGTGACCTGCCGGTTGGTTATTATCCAAACGACGAAGGGGCAAAAGATTATAAAGTAAGAGCTGAAGAAGGTCACACCTATGCTCATCACTTATTTATTGAACAAAGCTTGCGTCATGTAAAAGAGGGAGGATACGTAGTGGCCCTTATTCCAAATAACTTGTTCGAGTCTGAACAGTCTCATTTATTGCAGCCGCTGCTAAAAGAGGAAGCAATCGTTCAAGGAATCGTTCAGCTGCCGCTTTCAATGTTCAAACAAGAGCAGGCTGCTAAGAGTATTATCATTCTTCAAAAGCAGGGAGAAGGGGTAACAGCGCCTGATCAAGCGCTGCTTGTGAATTTGCCGAAGTTCAGTAATCGAGAAGCAATGAGTGATATTATGGCTCAAATGGACCAATGGTTCAGCGTTAATAAAAAGTAAGTCTTTTTCGAAAATAATGAATATTTTCCGGTAGCGTTTTCTTGATGTATAGCTCTTGAAATCTATTGTCGTGAATGATTAAATGAATAAGGATAGAAATCGTGTCGAAATGCATAGAATATTGTAGAGATTACACTTTTATGTTCTGTTCGTTATGTTTATGATGCACGTATAATAAAGAAGGAGCTGTTTTTTTATGTCAAAAATCATGGCAATCAACGCCGGCAGTTCTTCACTTAAGTTTCAATTATTTGAAATGCCAAGTGAGACGGTATTAACAAAAGGTTTAGTAGAACGAATTGGTTTAGATAACGCTGTTTTCACGATCTCGGTAAATGGTGAAAAACAAACGGATATTACAGAAATCCCTGACCATGCTGTTGCAGTTAAAATTTTAGTTGAAAAGTTACTTTCTCAAAACATCATTCAATCATACGATGAAATCACTGGTGTAGGTCACCGTGTAGTACACGGCGGAGAGAAATTTGCTGATTCTGTTTTAATCACAGATGAAACACTAGCCGAAATTGAAGCTTTATCTGATTTAGCACCGCTTCACAACCCAGCAAACATTGTGGGAATTAAAGCGTTCCAAGATATTCTTCCAAATGTTCCAGCTGTAGCAGTCTTCGATACAGCATTCCATCAAACAATGCCAGAAAAATCATTCTTGTACAGCTTACCGTACGAGTACTATGAAAAGTATGGCGTTCGTAAATACGGTTTCCACGGCACATCTCATAAATATGTTTCTGAGCGTGCAGCTGAGCTTCTTGGCCGTCCAATCGAACAATTGCGCTTGATTTCTTGTCACTTAGGTAACGGTGCAAGTATCGCTGCAATTGAAGGCGGCAAGTCAATTGATACATCAATGGGCTTCACACCATTAGCTGGTGTAGCAATGGGAACTCGTTCAGGTAACATTGACCCTGCATTAATTCCATTTATTATGGAGAAAACAGGAAAAACTGCTGACGAAGTATTAAATGTATTAAATAAAGAAAGTGGTCTTTTAGGTGTATCTGGTATTTCTAGTGACCTACGCGATCTAATCAAAGCAAGCGCTGAAGGCAATGAACGCGCTGAAACAGCACTTGAAGTGTTTGCTAGCCGTATTCATAAATATATCGGTTCTTATGCTGCTCGTATGTCTGGTGTAGATGCAATCATCTTTACAGCAGGTATTGGAGAAAACAGTGATGTTGTACGTGCTCGCGTTCTTCGCGGTTTAGAGTTCATGGGCGTTTATTGGGATCCAGCTTTAAATAGTGTACAAGGAGAAGAAGCATTTATTAGCTACCCTCATTCTCCAGTTAAAGTTATGGTTATTCCTACAGACGAAGAAGTTATGATTGCACGTGACGTTACTCGTTTAGCGAATATTTAAGTTCATAAAGTGCCTCTTCAATGCATGAATTCTCATAAATTGTCAGGCAAACTAACGAAAAGCTGATTTCCTTGTTAGGAAATCAGCTTTTTTATATAGCGTAAGTAGCTTACGGTTGAAAGAAGGTTTACAACGTATAGAAGAAAGAAATAATATAGGAAGCAAAATGTAACGGATGCATTATTTGTTATAATAAAAATAAAACTACTTATTTCTTGAAAGGGTGACATGATGATACTAACGAATCGCGAAGAACAGCTTTTAGAAGAAATCTATAAATGGGAAGAGAGCTTACAGAGTGTAGAAGCAACTGAGATGGAGTTATTGTACGAAGAGTGGTTAGAAAAAGGGCTTAACTTAATTCCAGCTTCTGTTCGTGAGACCTATTTACATAAAATTGATGAGGGACTCTTTCAGTTAACTGCATTAATTCAAGGTACGGAAATGCAAACTCAAGCGACAAAACGAATTATTGAAACCGCCCGTGTATTCAAAGAGGATATCACAGATCTGTCAGAAATGAATTCCCTTCAAGTAGATCAGCTTTCTTATATATGCGAACAGCAAATGGCCAAGCTTCGATTGTATGCGCTGAGTCAGGGAGCACTTTCAGGAACCGGACAATCGCTGCTAGTCGGTATGGATATACCTGCTGTTTTATGCATGAATATTCAAGCGGTGCAACAGGCAGCAATGAGCTACGGCTATCATATCCAGACTCCTTCAGAGCTTATGCTAACACTAAAAGTTTTCCATGCAGCAACGTTACCTAGACATCTTCAGGCTGAGGGGTGGCATCAATTAAAGAGTGAGTTAAGCCAAGAATTTGACCCGTATTTTTATGAAGGTGTTGATCAAATTGTAGATAAAACGTGGCTGCAAAAAATCGTTGTGCAAATCGGGAAAACGCTAGCTATATTCGCTGCGAAGCGAAAAGTTTATAATCGTTTGCCAATTGTGAGTATGATGGTTGGCGGAGGGATGAATTATCGAATGGCCAAACAAGTGACAGATTATGCAAAGCGCTTTTACCAATACCGCTATTTGCTGGATAAGAAAAACGAGTCTCATTAATTTTTCATGAGACTCGTTTTTTTGTCTATCCGTGAACTTTTTTTGATATTTCCTCATTTGTTCGATACCAAATCCACAAATCATTAATAATAGAAGCAAGTTCTCCTATCTCGCTATTTAATTCACAGGAGCGGATAAAATTAGTCTCATCTTCTAACGCCGCTTGTTTTTGATTAATACTTTTTTCTAAAGATTGAATTTTGTCTGGAATCTGCCCCCGAATGGATTCCCATGTTAGGAGGATATCCTGCTGAACTTTTTCAGAATAGAATTTCCATTCTCTTTCAAGAGCAGGAATTTTTATACCGAGTCTGTTGTCATAAGTAAAAAAGCGCTCCATTTTTTCACCTCTTCCCTTCCATTTTATACAATGACAAAAGCCAGAGCTACTGTAAGTGAAAAATAAATCATTTATACTTGATTTATGCATATAAATATACACAGTATTTAAGAAAGAAATATTCATTCATGTCTATTTTTACAGTATTTTAAGAGATTTTACCCTATTAAATTAAAATAAATGTGAATTTATATACTTTTTTTTGAATAACTATTGAAAATAGATTAAAAAGTTGTTAAAGTAATAGTAGATTAAATGAATAAAAATTAAAACGGTTGTATTAATATATATAATTTGTAGGAGGAATAGATAATGAGTAATCCAAAAGTTGTTTTAGCATATTCCGGAGGTTTAGATACGTCAGTTGCAATTAAATGGTTACAGGAAAAAGGGTACGATGTGGTAGCTTGCTGTTTAGATGTAGGCGAAGGAAAAGATTTAAAATTCGTTAAAGAAAAAGCCTTAACAGTTGGAGCGGTATCATCATATGTGATTGATGCAAAAGAAGAATATGCCAATACATTTGCGTTAGCAGCACTTCAAGCACACGCATTATATGAAGGGAAATATCCATTAGTATCTGCACTATCTAGACCGCTAATCGCTAAAAAGCTTGTAGAAGTAGCAGAACAAGAAAATGCAGTAGCTGTCGCACATGGATGTACGGGAAAAGGAAATGACCAAGTGCGTTTCGAAGTATCAATTAAAGCATTAAATCCACACTTAGAAGTTTTAGCTCCTGTTCGTGACTGGAAATGGTCTCGTGAAGAAGAAATCGAGTATGCAAAAGAAAAGAATATTCCAATTCCAATTAACTTAGACAGCCCATTTTCAATTGACCAAAATTTGTGGGGAAGAAGTAACGAGTGTGGCGTTCTTGAAGATCCTTGGGCAGCTCCACCTGAAGAAGCATATGACCTAACGGCTTCTCTTGAAAACACTCCGGACACCGCGGATGTAGTAGAAATTGAATTCGTTGAAGGTGTTCCAGTATCATTAAACGGCCAATCTTACACGCTAGCTCAGTTAATTCTAGAATTGAACGAAATTGCAGGTAAGCACGGAGTCGGACGTATTGATCATGTAGAAAACCGTCTTGTAGGAATTAAATCACGTGAAGTATATGAGTGTCCAGCTGCTATGACATTAATTAAAGCACACAAAGAGCTTGAAGATTTAACATTAGTGAAAGAAGTAGCGCACTTCAAACCAGTGATTGAGAAAAAATTAACAGAAGTTATCTATGAAGGTTTATGGTTCTCTCCATTAACAAATTCACTGCTTGCATTCTTAAAAGATACGCAGCAATATGTGAACGGAACAGTGAGAGTAAAACTATTTAAAGGGCATGCTATCGTAGAGGGACGTAAATCTCCTAATTCTTTATACAATGAAAAACTTGCAACATATACAAAAGAAGATGAATTTGATCACAATGCAGCAGTTGGTTTCATCACATTATGGGGACTTCCAACACAAGTGAGCAGCATGGTAAATCAAAAGAAGGTGACAACGGTATGACCAAACTTTGGGGAGGGCGTTTTACGAAACGCCCTGAACAATGGATTGACGAGTTCGGTGCGTCGATTTCATTTGATCAGCATCTTGTAGAAGAAGATATTGAAGGCAGTTTAGCACATGTAACAATGCTTGAGAAATGCAGTATTCTTTCTGGAGATGAAGCGTCACAAATTAAAAAAGGCCTTCAAACACTGCTTGAAAAAGCTAAGAAGAAAGAATTAACATTTTCTGCTCAATATGAAGATATTCATTTGAATTTAGAAAAGTTATTAATTGATGAAATTGGTCCGGTTGGCGGAAAGCTTCATACGGGTCGAAGCCGTAATGATCAAGTTGCTACAGATATGCACTTATATTTAAAAAAGCATGTTCAGCAGATTGTAGGGCTGATTGAAAATCTAGAAGATGTATTGCTTACAAAAGCAGATCAGCATGTTGAAACCATTTTTCCAGGCTACACACATTTGCAGCGCGCACAGCCGGTTTCTTTTGCTCATCATTTAATGGCTTATGTTTCAATGTTCAAGCGCGATACTGAACGTTATGCGGAATCGCTGAAGCGTATTGATTTATCTCCTTTAGGAGCGGGAGCTTTAGCTGGTACAACATTCCCAATTGATCGTCACTATAGCGCGGAGCTTCTAGGCTTTAATGGGATTTATCAAAATAGTATGGATGCTGTCAGCGATCGTGACTTTATTTTAGAGTTTTTAAGCAACAGTTCTATTTTAATGATGCATTTATCTCGTTTTTGTGAAGAGTTAATTTTATGGTCTAGTCAAGAATTTCAATTTATTGAAATGGATGATACGTACGCAACGGGCAGCAGTATTATGCCTCAAAAGAAAAATCCTGATATGGCGGAGTTAATTCGTGGCAAAACAGGACGAGTATATGGTCATTTATTTAGCTTATTGACTGTGTTAAAAGGCACGCCTTTAACATACAACAAAGACTTGCAAGAAGATAAAGAAGGCATGTTCGATACGGTTACAACGATTGAAGGATGTTTGACCATTTTTGCTGGCATGATCGAAACAATGACAGTAAAAACAAATGTTATGGAAAAAGCTACGAAACAAGATTTTTCAAATGCAACGGAGTTAGCTGACTATCTTGCTTCAAAAGGCATGCCGTTTCGTGAAGCACATGAAGTGGTTGGGAAACTGGTTCTCGTTTGTATTCAGAAAAATATCTACCTAATGGATTTGCCGCTTGAGCAATATAAGGAAGCGTCAGATTTATTCGAGGAAGACATCTATCATGTATTAAGTCCAAAAACAGCTGTTAATCGCCGCAATAGCGCGGGAGGAACAGGGTTTGAACAAGTAAAAAAAGCAATCCAGCTAGCTAAAGATGAATTGCACGAAAAAACATCGATATAAAAAAGTTATCAAAACGTCCGCAGAAAAATCTGCGGGCGTTTTTTGATGTGAGATAAATGGTATAACTAGAGCATTTAAGAAGAAAATAGAAAAGATCATGTAAGGGATTATGAAGTAAAGTTCACATTCGTAAAGAAAATAGAGTAAAAAAGGAGAAGTGAAATATGAAAGACAAAAAACATCCGCAGCATGTATATGAATACGATTTTGAAGGAGAAAAAGAGACATCAAGACAGCTAATGGATTCTTATTCAAGCGGCGTCATTGGCGATGCTATGGCTTCTGTAGTTGAAAATCCAGAAGCACAGAGTGATAACGAACTATATGAATAACTAGATGCATATACTGTATATAGACTAAGAAAAGCAGGATTATGCTGAGCTCTATCGAAAGGTAACGTCATAGTAAATCCGGTTTTCTAAAGGATTTGGTGTGGCGTTCTTTTTTCAGTTAATCACTGATATAAGAAAAGAGGGATAAAGATGAAAATTGGAGTGCCGAAAGAAGTAAAAAACAATGAAAATCGCGTGGCTATTACTCCAGCCGGTGTTACAGCTTTAGTTAACGGTGGGCATGATGTATATATTGAAACACAGGCAGGAGAAGGCTCTGGATTCCATGATGAAGATTACACAAATGCAGGAGCTTCTATCGTAAATACTGCAAAAGAAGCATGGGATGCTGAAATGGTTATGAAAGTAAAAGAACCGATTTCAGAAGAATACGGATATTTTCGTGAAGGACTTATTTTGTTTACGTATTTACATTTGGCAGCTGAAGAAGCATTAACGAAAGCGTTGATTGATAAAAAGGTGGTAGGCATCGCTTATGAAACTGTACAGCTTCCAAACAAAAGCTTGCCTCTGTTAACGCCGATGAGCGAAGTAGCAGGAAGAATGTCTTCTCAGATTGGAGCTCAATTTTTGGAGAAAACAAAAGGTGGCAAAGGGATTTTATTAAGTGGAGTTCCAGGCGTGCAAAGAGGAAAAGTAACAATTATTGGAGGAGGAGTAGCAGGTACCAACGCTGCTAAAATTGCGGTCGGATTAGGGGCTGATGTTACAATAATTGATTTAAACGCTGATCGCCTTCGCCAGCTTGATGATTTATTTGGTAAAGAAGTGACGACATTAATGTCAAATCACTACAATATCGCACAATCTGTAAAAGAGTCAGATTTAGTGATAGGAGCGGTTCTCATACCGGGAGCTAAAGCACCAAAGCTTGTCACCGAGGAAATGGTTCAAACGATGTCAAAAGGGTCCGTTGTAGTTGATATTGCTATTGATCAAGGGGGGATTTTTGAAACAACTGATCGCATTACCACTCACGATAACCCGACTTATTCGAAGCATGAGGTCTTGCATTATGCTGTTGCTAATATGCCAGGAGCTGTTCCCCGCACGTCGACCTTAGCACTGACCAACGTAACGGTGCCTTATGCTCTGCAAATAGCAAGTCAGGGATATAAAAAAGCGTGCTTAAAAAACCCTTCCCTTCTTCAAGGCATCAACACCCTAAACGGGTTTGTCACTTACGCGGCTGTAGCAGATGCACACGGTCTCACTTACGCTGATGCAACAACTTTATTAGAGCAAGCATAATAAGGCATGTTTTTGCGCAGTTTGTGATATGATAGCCGCGTATTCACTTGTTTTGTAACCAAAACAGACGGGTAGAATATAGAAAAGGTTAGTGTAAAAGGAGAGAATATATGATGCACGTTTCTTATCATGGACATTCTATTGTTAAAATTGAAACAAAAGGAAAAACAATTTTAATTGACCCGTTTATCACTGGAAACGAATTAACAGATTTAAATGCTGAAGATGTAAAAGCAGATGTGATTTTACTGACTCATGGCCATAATGATCATGTAGGCGACACGGTGGAAATTGCTAAGCGCAGCGGTGCACTTGTTGTGGCAGTAGCAGAATTAGCTACATATCTTAGCTGGCAAGGCTTAAACGTACATCCAATGAGCATAGGCGGAGCCTATACATTTGATTTTGGCACGGTGAAATTGACACAAGCTTTCCACGGTTCAAGTTATACAGAAAATAATGAGAAAATTATTTATACAGGAATGCCGGCTGGTTTGCTTTTAACGATTGAAGGAAAGACAATTTATCATGCTGGAGATACGGCTTTATTTTCTGATTTAAAGTTAATTGGTCGCCATGAGCCTGACGTAGCATTTCTTCCAATTGGAGATAACTTTACAATGGGACCTGAAGATGCGGCTATCGCGGCGGAGTGGGTGCAGGCAAAGCTTGTTGTGCCAATTCACTACAATACATTTCCTGTAATTAAGCAAGATCCTCATCAATTTATTGAGTCTTTATCTGGCATTGAAGGAAAAGTATTAAAAGTTGGAGAAGGATTGGATCTTTAATCATAAATAGAGGCTGGGACAAAACGATTTCAGTTAGAGTTAAAAAAGAACGAGTGATCGATAATATCGATCACTCGTTCTTTTTTTATTGTTATGGTGAACGTAGGTTTCATATATGCAGCGGCTTCTAGCTGTTGATTGGAGGGCAAGACGAAGACTCCTGCGGGAAAAGCGGAATAGGTGAGACCCCACAGGAGTGCAAGCGACGAAGAGGCTCACCGGCCGCCCGCGGAAAGCAAAGTCTTGCACGGAAATCAACTGCGGTGCCACAAGCGGTTCAGCTCATGTCTCACATTTGTTCGTCTTTAGATTGAATCGATGCAGTTATGTCTTAATCTCTTTTTATTTGTAAAGAAACGTTCTGCTTTTTTTACTTCCCTGCATACGATAGTAATAATAAGGAGGGAGAGCTATGGAAAAAAATCGAGTTATTTTATCGCTTTTATTATGCGGAGTGATGCTTTACTATGCAATGCCGCACTTAGTGTTAACAACTTCGAGTTTGCAAGGGGTTTTTAGTATAAGCTGGCTTACCTTTGCTCTTTTTGTAGCCGGAGGCAATTTGTCATCACTACTTTATGCACCGCGCCGCAAGAAGGCAGGTATTCAAAAAAATAGTGCGAGAAAGCCTTTGCCTAAAAGAGGTTAGATTGAATCCATTTCACTTCCCCCGTATAATAAAAGAAAAGACATATGAAACGTAAAAACGTTTTAGAAGGGTGAAGTACACGTGGCGACAAAACATGAGCAAATTTTACAGTATATCGATTCGCTTCCAATTGGTGAAAAAATTTCAGTGCGCCAAATTGCCAAAGAACTGAATGTCAGTGAAGGCACGGCGTACCGAGCAATAAAAGACGCGGAAAATAAAGGATATGTTTCAACGATTGAACGAGTTGGGACCATTCGAATTGAACGAAAGAAGAAAGAAAACATTGAAAAGCTCACGTTTGCTGAAGTAGTAAACATCGTGGATGGACAAGTGCTGGGCGGACGTGAAGGTTTGCATAAAACGTTAAACAAGTTTGTTATTGGAGCGATGAAGCTTGATGCTATGATGAGATATACCGAGGCCGGAAACCTTCTTATCGTAGGGAATCGAGTAAACGCTCATGAATTAGCTCTTGAAGCAGGAGCAGCCGTGTTAATTACGGGCGGCTTTGATACGGAAGAATGGGTTAAGAAGCTTGCGGATGATCTTAAGCTTCCTATTATTTCAACGAGCTATGATACGTTTACAGTTGCAACGATGATTAATCGTGCTATTTATGATCAGCTGATAAAAAAAGAAATTGTGCTTGTAGAGGATATTTTAACACCTATCTCTGAAGCGGTTAGCTTGCAGTTAACCGATACGATTGAAAAATGGCATGAATGTAACGATAAGACTCACCACAGTCGTTTTCCTGTAGTGGATCAGCATATGAAAGTTCACGGTATGGTCACCTCAAAAGATGTTATTGGATATGACCTTTCTACTTCAATTGAAAAAGTAATGACGAAAAATCCGATGACGGTTCACGGGAAAACATCGGTCGCTTCTTCTGCGCATATGATGGTATGGGAAGGGATTGAAGTGCTGCCTGTAGTGGATGATTACCACCGGCTAGAGGGCATTATCAGCCGTCAAGATGTTTTAAAGGCGCTGCAAATGATTCAGCGTCAACCGCAGGTAGGAGAAACCATTGACGACATTGTAACCAATCAATTCATGGATGTACAAGAGACAAAAGAAGCACCGGTGTATCGCTGTGAAGTAACGCCGCAAATGACGAATTATATGGGGACTATTTCATACGGAGTTTTCACTACTATTGTAACGGAAGCCGCCAATCGTGTTCTTCGCTTATATAAAAAAGGTGATTTGGTTATTGAAAACATCACCGTTTATTTTATTAAGCCAGTTCAAATTGAAAGCGTAATTGAAATTCGTCCTAAGCTATTAGAACTTGGTCGGAAGTTTGCTAAATTAGATGTAGAAGTCTACAATGCCGGGGTTGTAGTAGGGAAAGCGATGATGATGGCTCAGTTATTGGAAAGAGTATAAAAAAAGAAGCTGCTCTGCAGCTTCTTTTACATTTGATCAGCTTCTTTTATTGCATAAGGCTGATAGTACTTGTAAGCTTTGATACCTGCTAATATGCTGCCTGAACCGAATAATACAAATAGTATGCCGATGATAAGCGAAAGGCTTGTTTCGTAAATAAACCATTGATGGATTCCAAAAAATAATACAAAAGAGCCAAGACAAATACTCGACTTAGCGGAAATCCACTTTCGTTCCATTGGGCGTTTCGAACGTACGTATTTTACTTTTAAATACATATAGAAAACAAAGGACACAACGATTAAAATCATAAAAAATGGCACAGACGCCCCTCCAGTCCGGTGTATTTCTATCCGTAATGTTTCTAGATGTTAGTAATGCGTAGTGTTGAAAGTGTTTACAGTAGTATCTATTATTTTACAGGTCGATGACAGAAAATTCTACTATTGATTGATTCTTCTTTTAAAAAAGAGAAGAGATATGATTTAATAAATAATATGGATACAGCGCTGTGGAAATGTAAGTGCATGTGGTGCGTACATAAAACAAGAACAGTATTGACAGGAGAGAGAAAATGAAAGCACAAATATTAGAAGCTATTAAGCAGTTTGACACCATCATTATTCACCGGCACATTCGTCCAGATCCAGATGCATACGGATCTCAGTGCGGATTAGCGGAATTGTTAAAAACATCTTTTCCAGAGAAGAAGGTATACGTAACGGGAGAAGAAGCGGAGTCATTAAAATTTTTATACCGGATGGATGACATCGCTGATGACACCTACGAGGATGCGCTTGTTATCGTGTGTGATACGGCTAATGAAGCACGAGTATCAGATCAGCGCTACGTAAATGGAAAAATGGTCATTAAAATTGATCACCATCCAAACCAAACTCCTTACGGTGATTTGCTTTGGGTTGAGACGTCTGCTTCTTCGACAAGCGAAATGATTTATGAATTTTACTTGGAAGGAAAAGAAAAGGGATTATCTCTGAATGATGAAGGAGCAAAGCTGATCTTCAGCGGTATCGTCGGAGATACGGGTCGATTTTTATTTCCAAATACAAAGCCGAAAACGTTTTGCTATGCAAGTGAATTGATTCAATATGGTTTCAATTTTAAAGATGTATATGATCAGTTATACAAAACAAAAGAAAACGTCGCTCACTTACACGGATATGTGCTGCAAAACTTTACGATGTCTCCAGCAGGAGTTGCTCATATGAAAATTCCAAATGAAATTCTTCGAAAATATGATGTGACACCAGCTGATGCCTCTCAGCTAGTCGGTTCGTTAGGGCAAATTGATGGAGTAAAAACGTGGGTGTTTTTTGTGGAGGAAGAAAATCAAATTCGTGTTCGCCTTCGTTCAAAAGAGCTTGTCATTAATACAATTGCTAGAAAATACAACGGAGGAGGCCATCCTCTTGCGTCCGGCGCTTCCATTTATTCATGGGAAGAAGTAGAGCCTTTACTACTTGATTTAGAAGAGCTCTGCAGTCAGGAGTAATCTGTAAAATAAGCCGTTGATTTTAAATCAGCGGCTTTTTATAGTACTTTTTCCATCTTTTTAATTCGAACTTCAATCGAAAGCGTTGTATAAAAATAAATTTGATGAACTTCAACTTCATAAATCGTTTTATCGAATTCGTATTTTTTATTTTCAATTGCTTTTTTTAAGATATCCCTGCTTCGATACGCACTTTCAATATCTTGGGCAATTAAGTGCTGTGCTTCTTCGTCCACGCTTTTTTGAATATTGTATTCAACCACAGAGTTTACTTTATAACGATTGCCGTTTACTAATTTCACTTTCACATTCTGAATAATTAAATGCTGCTTCATTTCCTTGTTTAATGCTTTTACATCTTCTTGCCATGCGCTAATTTGCAAATTTGCTTTTTCTAGCTTATCATTAGCAATTCGAACTTCTTCTAGCTCTCTATCTCTTGAAACGCCATAAATCGTTAAAAACACCCCCCAGCTAACAATTGCTCCAATGACTATACCGGCAAAAAAACGCTGCCAGTCGGAGCGCTTGAACATTCGCTCGCTGGGTACCCTCATACAAAATGCTCCTGAGTTAACCACTTGATGATAAGAGCCCCGGTCTGAGCTCCTCCCATAGCGGATAGAATTAAAAGGATTTGTTTGAATACATCTTTTGTGGCTCCTTCAAAGAGTCCTCGCTCAAAGCTGTAAAACGTATCAAATGTTCCTCCAATTGCTCCGACAATTGCCCAGATTTTCAAACTATTGCTGAGGGTATGCATGACATATAAAGGAGATTTTCCAATTAAAAACCCCGCAAATGCTCCAATTAATGAACCGCCTAAAATAATACCTAATGAAGTGAAGTAACTCCAAATGAAAAGAGACATAAAAGGCTCTTTTGTCATGACGTGTCCTCCTTTACTAGTTTATCAATGAATCACGCTTCCTACATATATATGGACAAACGCTCAGAGTTATGTAATTTGTCTACGCCGGCAACAAAATTTATAATAAGAATAAAGAATTAAAGAAAGGTGGGAAGTCCTGTGCCTTTTGTTCACTTGCAGCTTCAAAGTTCTTATAGCTTACTAAGCAGTTCCGTTCGTATTCATGAACTTGTAGAAACAGCTAAGAAAATGAACTATGAAGCGATTGCTTTGACTGATGAAAACGTGATGTACGGAGTCATTCCTTTTTATAAAGCCTGCGTGAAAGCGGGAATCAAGCCAATTATTGGGCTCACATTATCAATCCTAGAACATGAAGAAAGCGAGCGAGCGTACCCTTTAGTTTTGTTAGCGGAAAATGATAAGGGATATGAAAATCTATTAAAACTAAGCAGTTTAGTTCAAACCAAGGAAAAACACGGTGTAAATAAAAAATGGCTCCATCATTACAGCGGCGGGTTGATTGCTATTACACCCGGTGTAACTGGAGAGATTGAAACCCTGCTAGCAGAAAACAAACTTCAAGATGCCAAGCGAGTCCTTCAATTCTTTAAAAAAGTATATTCGCAGTCTTTGTATATATCGATACAGCGCCACGGACAGGATGAAGCTTTTATAAATCAGCAGTTAACGGAACTTGCTGCTGAAGAAAATATCCCGCTTGTTGCGACGAATCAAGTGAAATATTTAAAAAAAGAAGATCAGGATGCGTATGAGTGTTTAGCAGCTATTCGAGACGGAGAGAAATTACATAGCGATGAAGAGGTAAAAAGTAAGAGCAGCGAGTACTATTTCAAATCACCTGATGAAATGGAAGATCTCTTTCATGACCAGCATTTTTTAATAGAAGAAAGTATAAAAATCGCAAGACGATGCGAGCTCGAAATTTCTCTAGGCGTAATGTCCATTCCAAAATATCCTGTTCCCCCGTCTGTTACATCATCAGCCTACTTGCGCACTCTCTGCGAAAAAGGATTGCAAGAAAGAGTTCAAGTGATCACGGAACAATACGAGGAACGCTTGGATTATGAGCTGAACATTATTGAAAATATGCGCTTTAGTGATTACTTTCTTATCGTATGGGATTTTATGAATTATGCTCATGAACACGGTATTTTAACGGGCCCAGGCCGGGGTTCAGCGGCAGGCTCACTGGTCTCATACGCCTTGCGAATTACAAATGTTGATCCAATTCAGCATCAGCTTTTATTTGAGCGCTTTTTAAACCCTGAACGTATTTCGATGCCTGATATTGATATTGATTTTCCTGATAACAAACGAGATCAAGTCATTCAGTATGTGGCTCAAAAATATGGAGGGCTGCATGTAGCTCAAATCATTACATTTGGAACACTAGCAGCTAAAGCAGCCGTACGTGATGTAGGGAGAGTGATGGGATTTGATCAAGAAGCGCTAAACAAAATGTCCAAAGCAATTCCAACTAAACCAGGTACAACGTTGAAAAGCGCTCTTCGTGATTCAAGAGTTCTTCAAGACTATTTATCTGAAAATGAAGCCAGAAAACAATGGTACAACATTGCCATGAAGATAGAAGGACTGCCAAGGCATACTTCTACGCATGCAGCAGGCGTTGTGATTAGTGAGAAGCCGCTGACGCAATCTGTAGCTGTACAAGAAGGACATGATGATGTATATCTGACTCAATATCCAATGGAAGCTCTGCAAGAAGTTGGGCTTTTGAAAATGGACTTTTTAGGTTTGCGCAACTTAACCATTTTAGATCATATTTTAAAGAAAATTGAGCGGGACATGAATCAAAAGCTGTCACTGTCTCATATACCGTTTAACGATCAGAAAACTTTTGAACTGCTGAGTAAAGGGGATACGACCGGTATTTTTCAGCTAGAGTCAGATGGAATGAGAAGAGTGCTTCAGCAATTAAAACCTACAGAGCTAGAAGATATTGTAGCAGTTAACGCGCTGTATAGACCTGGTCCGATGGAAAATATTCCAACCTATATTAAGCGCAAGCATGGAGTGGAGAAGGTAATATATGATCATCCTACGCTTAAAGACATTTTACAATCCACGCACGGCGTTATCGTGTATCAAGAGCAAATTATGCAGATTGCTTCAAAAATGGCCGGTTTTTCTCTTGGAGAAGCAGATTTGTTGAGAAGAGCAGTTAGTAAAAAAGAACGGGCAGTGCTGGATCGTGAACGAGCTCATTTTATCCAAGGAAGCAAGAAGAAAGGATATGACCTATCCGTTGCTAATCGAGTGTATGACCTTATTGTGCGTTTTGCTGATTATGGCTTCAACCGAAGTCATGCTGTTGCTTACAGTATGGTAGCCTATCAGTTAGCTTATTTGAAAGCACATTACCCGCTACAGTTCTTTTCAGCTTTACTAACGAGCGTTATTGGAAACGAAGGGAAAATTGCTCAATATATTAATGAACTAAAAAGAAAAAAAATACAAGTTCTCCCACCCTCTATTAACAAGAGCATGTATTCGTTTAACGTAGAAGGTGAAAGTATAAGGTATAGCCTTGCAGCGATCAAACATATTGGTGCAGCAGCTATGCAGGAAATAACAGAAGAGCGAAAGAAAAAAAGATTTGAAGACTTATTTGATTTTTGTGCCCGTGTTTCACAAAAAGCCGTAAATAAAAAGGCACTTGAAGCTTTGATTCTGTCTGGAGGCTTTGATGAGTTTGGAGAAAATCGAGCTACTTTATTAGCAACGATTGATGTAGCGTTTGAACATGCAAGCTTGGTACTCCCAGATGATGACTTTGGATTTGGAGATGAATTTTCGTTAAAGCCTAAATATATGGAAAAAGAGGAACTGAAAATAGAAGATCGGCTTCAGTATGAAAAAGATATGCTAGGTTTTTATTTATCAAGCCACCCTGCTTCTCAGTATGAAGCACTGAATTCCTTTTATTCTGTTGTTTCTCTTCATGATATGAAAGAATACGCTTCAGGAAAAGCGGTCTCTCTTTTAGTATTTGTGTTGGAAATTCGCGTCATTCGAACGAAAAAAGGAGAGCAAATGGCCTTTTTACGCATCACGGATGAAAGTGGAGAAGGAGAAGTTGTTGCGTTTCCCCGCGTATTTGAGCAGAATCGTCTGCTGTTTGAACAAGGTAAGGTTTTACTGATACAAGGAAAGATAGATGAAAGAAATGGGCAGCAGCAAATTGTTTGTCAACGTGCTGAAGCTGCTAGCGAGGCGGTTCAAAAACTACCGTCAGAAGAATTATACTTACGTATAGAAACAAAGCAAGGTACAGAAAAGCTGCTTCATACTATTTACCAGCACTTTCAGTCTCATAGAGGGAAAATCCCCGTAAAAATTTATTATGAGGCAGAACGTCAATTGGTCAAGCTTCCCGTTCACTATTCTATTGAACGAAGCGACGAGTTAATAAAAACTTTAAAAGCAATGCTAGGAGAGAAGCACGTTGTGTTCAAGAAGATATAGTCTTTACAGATTTCATGTGATGTTATATGGTAAAATAGTTAAAAAAGTGGTCTGACCACCGTTTTTTATGAAATATACGAATTAGATGCTTTTTTCTTGAAATGAAATGCAATTGGATTTATAACATCATATGAGTGTGGGAAAGAACATGGTTCAGGCGCAGTATTTGTTATCATTTTGTTTATTGGGAGTGAAATTCATTGTCTTTACGTGAAGAAGCATTGCATATGCACCGCATTAACAAAGGTAAACTAGAATCAAAGTCCAAAATTCCTGTTCGAAACGCAGAGGATTTAAGCCTTGCTTATTCCCCTGGTGTAGCAGAACCTTGCAAAGAAATATATGATGATGTAAACAATGTATATGAATATACGATGAAAGGAAATATGGTAGCTGTTGTATCTGATGGCACTGCCGTATTGGGCTTGGGCAATATAGGTCCTGAAGCTGCTCTGCCAGTAATGGAAGGGAAAGCTGTCCTTTTTAAAAGTTTTGCCGGCGTAGATGCATTCCCAATTTGTTTAAACACGACAGATGTGGACAAAATTATAGAAACTGTTAAATTGCTAGAACCTACTTTTGGAGGCGTTAATTTAGAAGATATTGCGGCTCCTAACTGTTTTGAAATTGAAGAGCGGTTGAAAAAGGAAACAAATATCCCGGTTTTTCATGATGATCAGCATGGAACGGCTATTGTTACGGTAGCGGGCCTTCTTAATGCCCTGAAGCTGACAGGAAGAAAAATGTCACAAATCAAAGTGGTAGCGAATGGAGCAGGAGCTGCTGGCATTGCTATTATTAAATTATTATACAGCTATGGAGTGCGCGATATCATTATGTGTGATTCCAAAGGAACGATTTATGACAAGCGTCCTCACGGCATGAACCGTATAAAAGATGAAGTTGCAGCCTATACAAATCGAAGCAAAGTAGAAGGTACGTTAGCTGATGCGTTAGAAGAAGCTGACGTATTTATTGGAGTTTCGGTTGAAGGAGCACTCACACCGGAGATGATTGGAAAGATGAATCCAGACCCAATCATTTTTGCAATGGCAAATCCGGTGCCTGAAATTATGCCAGAAGAAGCTAAAAAAGCTGGCGCGAAAGTAATCGGCACCGGACGTTCTGATTTTCCTAATCAAGTGAACAATGTCTTAGCGTTTCCGGGGATATTCCGAGGTGCACTAGATGTACGTGCTACTCATATTAATGAAAAAATGAAAATGGCTGCAGTTGAGGCCATTGCTAATTTAATTACGGAAGAGGACTTGAATACAGACTATGTGATTCCAGGTCCATTTGATGCACGAGTAGCTCCGGCAGTAGCCGCCGCTGTTGCAAAAGCAGCTATGGAAACAGGCGTTGCCCGAATAAAGGTAAAGCCAGAAGCCGTAGCTGAAAACACACGTCGCTTAGCGATTATTGAATAAGGTTACATCAACTGTTCTTTGACAGGCATGATGCTTCAAGCATGCCTGTTAAAGTAATGTAAAGTGAGTGGTAGTAAACTTGAAGAATGAACGTTCAAAAGTATATGTAGAAATTCTAAAACAAATTCGCCAGCTAATGGAAGACGATCGTTTAACTACGGGGGATAAAATCCCGTCAGAACGAGAGCTTTCTGAACGGTTAGGCGCAGGACGTTCTTCCGTTCGAGAAGCGCTCAGAGCGTTAGAGCTAATTGGGCTGATTGAGACTAGAAGAGGTGAAGGTACGTTTATTAAAGAAGTAGGAGATCATCAATTTATTGATTTATTAGCTACTTTTTTAGTACAAGACGGTAAAACAAAATCAGATTTAATTCAGACGAGATATATTCTTGAAAAGAGCTGTTTGTATTTTGTTTTAGCGGAACAGGACGAAATCAATGTTTCGAAAGCAATTCAAAAGCAGAATGACGATTGTTTGAAGAACTTGTTTGACTATTTGTTTTCTTTGCAGCCTAATCGGCTATTACACCGAATCTGGCTGATTATTTGCCGTTTTTCTCAAACTTTCCAACAAAACTCAGCGCCAAGCGACATTCTGATAAGTGAATTAGTAGAGGCGTTAGCTAAAAAAGATGAAGCAGCTGTATTAAATCTTCACCATCAGTGCTACAAACAAGTGTGAAAGAAGGAATTTGTCGAAAGAGACATGCCATCTTTCTACACAAAATCAAACAGTCATCTAGTAAAGTAAATAGCAACTAATAAAGTGAAGCGAACAATTCGTCCAATTTTTGTCTATCCGTCACTTGATTTGTATTTGAGGCGGATTTTCACAACTTGTAAATAGTAGAAGAAGAGGAAGAATAAAGGTTCTTATGATAAAGAAAAGAACCAAAAGGAGGTTACACCTTGTTACGAGATTTATTTACAAAAAACACAAAAACTCCAAAAAAACGAAAATATGCTACGATTCCTTCTGAGCATATGAGACAAGATGTACCTGAAGGAATTATGACCAAGTGTAAAAAATGTAAAAAAATAATGTATACGAAAGAGTTAAATAAAAACTTAAAAGTATGTTTAAACTGTGGATATCATCATCAAATGACAGCACCAGAGCGTATCGAAAGTTTAATCGACAGCGGAACGTTTGTTGAATACGACAAAGATATGACGTCAGAAAATCCTCTTGGGTTCCCTGATTATCTTGAAAAGCTCGAAAAAGATCGTGAGAAAACTAATTTAAGTGAAGCGATTGTTACGGGTGAAGGAGATATTGAAGGAATTAAAGTAGTAGTTGCTGTTATGGATTCACACTTCCGTATGGGAAGCATGGGCTCTGTAGTCGGCGAGAAAATTACTCGCGCCATTGAAAAAGCGAAGGAAATGCATGTTCCATTCCTTATTTTCACAGCTTCAGGCGGTGCACGTATGCAAGAAGGTGTTCTGAGCTTGATGCAAATGGCTAAAACTAGCGCAGCTCTTAAAATGTTCAGTGATGAAGGCGGCTTAATCATTTCGATTATGACACATCCTACTACAGGAGGCGTGTCAGCAAGCTTTGCTTCGTTAGGTGATTATAATTTAGCCGAGCCGGGCGCGTTAATTGGCTTTGCTGGAAGACGTATTATTGAACAAACAATTAGAGAAGAGCTTCCAGAAGATTTTCAGACGTCGGAATTTCTGTTGAAGCATGGTCAGCTAGACGGAGTTATTGACCGTCATGATTTAAAAGAAACATTAACAACTATTTTAGATATACACGTAGCAGGAGGTGACATCGAGTGGTAAGCGAATTAGAATTTGAACGTCCAATTGTTGAGTTGCGAAACAAGATTGCAGAGCTTAAAGAGTTTGCTAAAAATACAGAAGTGGATTTATCTAGCGAAATTGATAAGTTAGAAAATCGCTTAGAAAAAGTAGAAAACGATATTTACAATCATCTAAGCCCATGGAACCGTGTTCAAATTGCTCGTCATCCTGAGCGTCCTACAACACTCGATTATATTTCTCGCTTGTTTACAAACTTTTTAGAGTGTCATGGAGATCGCTTTTATGGAGATGATGAAGCAATCGTAGGAGGAATTGCCAAGTTTAATGGCGTGCCTGTTACCGTGATTGGACATCAGAGAGGTAAAGATACGAAAGAAAATATTCGCCGTAATTTTGGTATGCCTCATCCTGAAGGCTACCGTAAAGCACTGCGTCTAATGAAGCAAGCGGAGAAATTTAACCGCCCAATTATTTGCTTTATTGATACAAAAGGAGCTTATCCAGGAAAAGCGGCAGAAGAGCGCGGACAAAGCGAAGCTATTGCGAAAAACCTTTTCGAAATGGCTGGCTTAACTGTACCTGTTATTTGCATTGTAATTGGAGAAGGAGGAAGCGGGGGAGCCTTGGCATTAGGTTTAGGAAATCACCTTCATATGCTTGAGAACTCGACGTATTCAGTTATTTCTCCAGAAGGAGCGGCAGCCATTCTTTGGAAAGATTCTTCTCTTGCGAAAAAAGCTGCTGAAACGATGAAGATTACAGCACCAGATTTGAAAGAACTGGGTATTGTAGATGAAATGGTTTCCGAGGTAAAAGGCGGAGCTCACCGAGATATCGATGCACAAGCTGGATACATGGAGGGCATTATCAAGAAATCATTAAAAGAGCTGATGAATTTATCAAAAGAAGAGCTAGTGGAAGAGCGTTATTTAAAATACAAAAAAATCGGACAATTTGCAGCTGAAAACGATGCCATTACTATAAAATAAAGAAACGTGCACTCTTGAAAAATAAGGGTGCGCGTTTTTGTGCGGTTTGTATAGCCCTTCTCTATTGTGTTTACAAGTTCTTCGTGGTATTTTATAGACAGCAAAAACCTTTAAGTAAAAGTAGAAAAAGAGTGTTTTTTAAAAAAATCCTATGGTTATTAGCAGCTGTGCGAGCGTTTGTCTTTTCTCCAAAACGTGAGATATATAAGACAAATCAGGCAGCAAGTATTGCTGTATGAATTGCAGGGAATAGTAAAACAAGAAGCAAACGATGAAGAAATTCATCGTTAAAGTGCTGTGTATTTGTTTGCTATTTGATTCAGCGCTACGTAGGTATTTCATAAGTTACACGTAAAGCAAGGTGAACAAGTCAGGGCAAAAAAATATTTGTTCATAGCCTGCTAGTACAAGGTTAGTAAAAGAAATAGCTATTTGCCCTATCTAAAGAGTGAATAGTAAATATATAGGAGGAAATTTGAATGCGTAAAACTAAAATTGTATGTACTATTGGACCAGCGAGTGAAAGTGTAGAAAAATTAGTTGAACTAATTAACTCAGGCTTAAACGTTTGTCGTCTAAACTTCTCTCACGGTGACTTTGAAGAGCACGGTGCACGTATTGTTAACATTCGTGAAGCTGCGAAACAAACAGGTAAAACAGTAGGTATCTTACTTGATACAAAAGGACCTGAAATTCGTACAAACACAATGGAAAATGGTGCAATTGAGTTAGAAGAAGGCTCTGAAATCATTGTTTCTATGACAGAAGTAGTGGGAACAACTGAAAAATTCTCAATTACATATCCAGGTCTAATTGATGACGTACACGTAGGATCAAAAATCCTTTTAGA
The DNA here is from genome assembly GCF_056099005.1 of Priestia sp. 53B2. Classification (NCBI taxonomy): domain Bacteria; kingdom Bacillati; phylum Bacillota; class Bacilli; order Caryophanales; family Bacillaceae; genus Priestia; species Priestia sp. 53B2. Next base: position 989,634 of record NZ_JBLZXA010000008.1, on the reverse strand, counting down.
TGACGGTTTAATCGGTCTTGAAGTACTAGACGTCAATAAAACTGATGGTGAAATCAAAACAAAAGTACTTAACCCTGGTACATTAAAAAATAAAAAAGGTGTAAACGTGCCAAACGTAAGTGTAAACCTTCCTGGTATCACTGAAAAAGATGCAAACGATATTGTATTCGGTATCGAACAAGGCATTGATTTTATCGCTGCTTCTTTTGTGCGTCGCGCATCTGATGTATTAGAAATTCGTGAACTATTAGAAAAACACAATGCAGCTCACATTCAAATCATCTCAAAAATCGAAAACCAAGAAGGCGTAGATAACATCAAAGAAATTCTTGAAGTTTCAGACGGTTTAATGGTTGCTCGTGGTGACTTAGGAGTAGAAATTCCTGCTGAAGAAGTACCATTAGTACAAAAAGATCTAATCAAACAATGTAATGCGCTTGGCAAACCAGTTATTACAGCTACACAAATGCTTGATTCAATGCAACGCAATCCGCGCCCGACTCGTGCGGAAGCAAGTGACGTTGCCAATGCTATCTTTGATGGTACAGATGCAATTATGTTATCTGGTGAAACAGCTGCAGGTTCTTACCCAGTTGAAGCTGTACAAACAATGCATTCAATCGCTTCTCGTGCTGAGCAAGCTCTAAACTACTCTGAGATTTTACAGCAGCGCAGCAAGCAAGTTGGCCCATCTATTACAGATGCAATTGGACAATCTGTTGTACACACAGCGCTTAACTTAAACGCTAGTGCAATCGTAGCGCCAACAGAAAGTGGTTATACAGCGAAAATCGTTTCTAAATATCGTCCGCAATCTCCAATCGTAGCTGTTGCAGCAAACGATTCTGTTGCACGTCGCCTGTCTCTAGTATGGGGTGTTACACCAGTTGTTGGTGAGCGCGTAAATACAATTGACGATATGTTAGATCACGCTGTAAATGACGCAGTAAAAACAGGCGTTGTAGCACACGGCGACTTAGTGGTTATTACAGCTGGTGTTCCAGTTGGAGAATCAGGTGCAACGAACTTAATGAAAGTTCAAGTTGTAGGTGACGTTCTTGCTAAAGGACAAGGAATTGGTCGTAAAGCAGCAGTTGGTAAAGTAGTTATTGCTAAAACTGCTGAAGAAGCAAATGCAAAAATGACTGAAGGTGCTATCCTTGTTACAAACAGCACAGATCGCGATATGATCAGTGCAATCGAAAAAGCAGGAGCTCTTATTACAGAAGAAGGCGGTCTAACAAGCCATGCAGCTGTAGTAGGGTTAAACTTAAGCATTCCTGTCATTGTAGGCGTAGAAAACGCAACAAGCGTATTCTCAGAAGATCAAGATATTACAGTTGATGCTTCACGTGGTGTCGTATACAACGGACACGCAAGCGTACTGTAAGAACACGTAGATGATAGAAAAAAGAGAAGGGGAATCCTTCTCTTTTTGTTTAGGCAATTCAATAAGCGAAGAGGTGATGATGGTGAGGAAGCTCCTTCCGCTCCTTCTTATTGTACCTGCTGTTGAGGTAATGATTTTGATTTATTCAAGTCATCTCATTGGTGTAATGTCAACATTTTTACTGATTATTGCTACCAGTTTTATTGGTGCGTTTCTAGCGAAAAAACAAGGAACATCTCTTTTTCAAAAGGCACAGCGTCAGATGAGTCAGGGACATGTTCCAAGCGGTGAAATCCTTGATGGTATGTGTGTACTATTTGGCGGACTGTTTCTGCTGTTTCCAGGCTTCTTGACAGATGTTGTAGGCTTTATCTTTTTACTGCCGTTTACACGCAGAATCGTTAAGCCTTTTCTTTTAACGTGGCTAAGAAGATTTTTTCAAGGACGTAATCGAATGACGATTATTCGTTAACTAGAAAGTGTGTGAAAGAAGCTTCTTTCACACACTTTTTCATTTTCCTATAATAAATTGCCACGTTTCTTTAAAAACCCCCGTTGTATGAAGTGTTTTTAGAATAACAAGAATAACAGGGCCAACTATTAATCCGAAAAATCCAATCAATTGATATCCTACAAATAAAGCAATTAATGTAGCGAGAGGATCAAGACCAATGCTTGATGACAAAATTTTTGGTTCCATAATTTGTCGCTGCACAAGTACTACAGCATATAGTACCGAAAGCCCTACAGCAAATGACACGTTATCTGTGGCAAAGGCATAAATCATCCAAGGAACAAAAACCAGTCCTGTTCCGAGGTAAGGAAGAATATCTACTAAGCCAATCAATAAAGCGACCGTAATAGCATAATCAACCCTAAGAACAAGTAAACCAAAAAGAACGATGATTGTGGTAATCGAAATAAGCGTAAGCTGAGCTTTAATAAAACCAAACAGTGCATTTTTAAGCTCCACAACCACTGTCTGTCCATTTTCCCTTACTTTTTTAGGAATAAACACGCTGCTTTTAGCCATCAGCTTGTACCAATCTTTACTAATAAAAAAAGTAGCCAGTGATGAAAAAATAATCGCAGTAGCTGCATTAGGCAGTACGGATAAAAGTACTGGGATGCTTTGCAATACATTTTGCAGAAAATCGCCCACCGTTTGAGCGATATGGTTGCCTACCCCTTTAATGTTCGATAAAATAGTTGCTTGCTGACCGGTATTTAAGTTATTAAACATAGAAGTAATGCGTTCATAAAAAGGAAGTATTTGTTCTGTAGCAATATTTTCAATAAATATGACCACTTCTTTGAAATTTGTGGGAACAACTTTCGCTAAATACGTACTTCCTGCAATGATTTCTGTGATAAGTAACGTAATAAGTCCGGCCAAAAGAGAGAAGATAAGAACCATTGACAGTAAAACAGCTAAGTAGCGGGGTAAGCGCAGCTTCAATTCAAATAGATTAACCATAGGATTTATAAAAAAAGCGATGCAGCAGGCGATAATAAATGGATATATGAGAGAAGAGACATAATAACTAAGAAATATAGATGCTGCAATAATTGCCAACACACAAGCTAAGCGAAATAGTCGATGTAAATGAAGCTTGTACACAATAAATAGAGGCCTCCTTGTAAACGATAGTCAACAAAAGAAAAAGCTACTCATAAAATATTTACGTAATACGCTTTAGATTTATCACAATAAAAAAAGAAAGGATGAGTAAAATGTTCTCACAACCCATACTTTTTTTAGCTGTTTTACTCGTAATTGGATTAGTGGCTAAAAATCAATCATTAATCATTGCAGTTGCATTTTTACTTATTTTAAAATTAATCGGGTTAGACGGTAAGGTTTTTCCGTTTCTACAATCAAAAGGAATTAATATTGGAGTAACGGTTATTACAATTGCCGTTCTTGTGCCAATTGCAACAGGAGACATAGGATTCAAACAATTAGGAGAGGCCGTGAAATCTTCTTATGCCTGGATTGCTCTAGGAGCCGGAATTGCTGTAGCAATTATTGCTAAATATGGACTTACACTCTTGGAAGATGATCCGCATATTACGACCGCTTTAGTTTTTGGCACAATTCTTGCTGTGGCGCTGTTTCAAGGGGTAGCAGTAGGTCCGTTAATCGGTGCTGGAATCGCTTATTTATTTATGAAATTAACTGAACTTTTTTCGTAGAAATTTTTGTATAATAATAATTTTTTTGAAATTTCTTCTCTCTTTTGATTCACAAAAGTCAGATAATTGTTTATAATATATTTTGAGGCCGCATCTTTTTACATACAATTGTATGTTTTACCTATAGGGCTGTAACAAAGCAATGACACATGCAGATGTTTTGATTTTGTGTGTTATTGAAACAAATGGAAATGTAAGCATTTTCTTTACGTGGGGTGAAGAAATGTTCTTCCAAGATATATATTCAAAAGAGGCGCTTCGTATATCATTTAATGTCTAGTTGAGCATAGGCTCAATTTTGTTTTTCACGTTTTACACAGAAAGGTATGGGGAATTTTTTCTGTAAAGGAGTGGAGATTTATGACAGCAACTCGAGGTCTAGAAGGGGTAGTCGCTACAACGTCAGCAGTAAGTTCAATTATTGATGACACTTTAACATATCAAGGCTACAATATTGATGATTTAGCGAATTATGCAACATTTGAAGAAGTGGTGTATTTACTATGGCACGGAAAATTACCTAACAAAGAAGAATTATCTGTGTTTTCTAGATTACTAGCAGAAAACGCTAAATTACCCCAAGAAGTCTTAGATCATTTCAAAACTTATCCAATTAAAGATGTTCATCCAATGGCAGCTTTAAGAACAGTCGTATCACTATTGGGGTTGTACGATCCTGAAGCTGATTTAATGGATGAGGAAGCAAATTATCGCAAAGCTGTTCGTTTGCAAGCACAATTACCAACGGTGGTAACGGCTTTTTCAAGAGTCCGTAACGGATTAGAGCCAATTGAGCCAAACGAAAATTATAGCATTGCCGCTAACTTTTTATATATGTTAACCGGCGAAGAGCCAACTGATATCCAAGTAGAAGCGTTTGATAAAGCACTTGTCTTACACGCTGACCATGAGCTAAATGCATCAACTTTTACAGCGCGTGTCTGTGTGGCAACGTTATCCGATATTTATTCAGGAATTACAGCCGCTATTGGGGCGTTAAAGGGTCCTCTTCACGGGGGAGCGAATGAAGCTGTTATGAAAATGTTGTCTGACATTCAAACAGTTGAAAACGCGGAACCTTATATTCGCGAAAAACTCGCAAAAAAAGAAAAGATTATGGGATTTGGACATCGTGTGTATCAGCAGGGTGATCCTCGTGCCAAGCACTTGAAAGAAATGTCTGAAAAACTTACAAAACAAGCAGGAGATACAACGCTATACGATATGTCAGTGAAAATTGAGGAAATCGTAACAGGCGAGAAAAAGCTTCCGCCAAACGTTGATTTCTATTCAGCTTCTGTATACCACAGCTTAGGCATTGATCACGATCTATTTACTCCGATTTTTGCTGTAAGCCGCGTATCAGGATGGATTGCTCACATTTTAGAGCAGTATTCAAACAATCGTTTGATTCGTCCAAGAGCTGATTATATCGGTCCTGGAAAACAAACGTACATTCCGCTTGAAGAGCGCAGCTAAACAATGTGACGAAGGTGCTCACGTTCGTTGAGCACTTTTCCATAAGTGAAAGTAGACAAATTTTTTAAGGAGGTCATTCTCATGACAAAAGGTGAACAAATTTCTGTAGCAAACGGCGTGTTAAACGTACCAAATAACCCAATTATTCCATTTATCGAAGGTGACGGAATTGGTCCGGATATCTGGGCAGCAGCTTCTCGCGTATTAGAAGCAGCGGTTGCAAAAGCATACAATGGTGAAAAAGAAATCGTTTGGAAAGAAGTATTAGCAGGTGAAAAAGCATTTAATCAAACTGGCGAATGGTTACCGGAAGAAACGTTAGATGCAATTCGCGAATACATAATTGCAATCAAAGGACCATTAACAACACCAGTAGGCGGTGGAATTCGTTCTCTAAACGTGGCATTGCGTCAAGAATTAGACTTATTCACATGCTTACGTCCTGTTCGCTACTTTGACGGCGTACCTTCTCCAATTAAGCGCCCTGAAGATACAGATATGGTTATCTTCCGTGAAAATACTGAAGATATTTATGCTGGTATTGAATATGCGAAGGGTTCTGAAGAAGTACAAAAGCTTGTTTCATTCCTACAAACGGAATTAGGCGTAAATAAAATCCGTTTCCCTGAAACTTCTGGATTAGGTATTAAGCCTATTTCTTCTGAAGGAACAGAGCGTCTTGTGCGTGCAGCAATCAACTATGCAATTGAACAAGGCCGCAAGTCTGTTACGCTTGTACACAAAGGTAACATTATGAAATATACAGAAGGCGCATTTAAAAATTGGGGCTATGAGCTAGCTGAAAAAGAATTCGGCGATAAAGTATTTACTTGGGCTCAATATGACCGCATCGTTGAAAAAGAAGGTGCACAGGCTGCAAACAAAGCTCAAGCAGAAGCGGAAGCAGCAGGAAAAATTATTGTAAAAGATTCAATTGCAGATATCTTCTTACAACAAATTTTAACTCGTCCACGTGAATTCGATGTAGTAGCAACAATGAATTTAAATGGAGATTACATTTCAGATGCATTAGCAGCACAAGTTGGTGGTATCGGAATTGCTCCAGGGGCAAATATCAACTATGAAACTGGACATGCTATCTTTGAAGCAACTCACGGTACAGCACCTAAATATGCTGGTTTAGATAAAGTAAACCCATCTTCTGTATTATTATCAGGTGTGTTAATGCTTGAACACCTTGGCTGGAATGAAGCAGCGGATTTAATCATGAAATCAATGGAAAAAACAATTGCTTCAAAAGTAGTAACATATGATTTCGCACGTTTAATGGACGGCGCAACAGAAGTGAAGTGTTCAGAGTTTGCTGATGAATTAATTAGCAATCTAGGAAAACAAGTAACAGTTTAATAGCTATTCATTTAGGGGAGGAATTATAATGGCAAATATGCGTAAAAAAGTATCTGTTATCGGAGCGGGCTTTACAGGAGCTACAACTGCTTTTTTAATTGGTCAAAAAGAATTAGCTGATGTTGTATTAGTTGATATTCCGCAATTAGAAAATCCAGCTAAAGGTAAAGCGCTGGATATGTTAGAAGCAAGTCCTGTACAAGGCTTTGACGCTAACATTACAGGAACAGCCAACTACGAAGACACAGCTGATTCTGACATTGTCATTATTACAGCTGGTATCGCGCGTAAGCCAGGTATGAGTCGCGATGATTTAGTAACAACGAACCAAAAAATCATGAAGTCTGTTACTCAAGAAGTTGTTAAATACTCGCCAAACTGTCACATCATCGTGTTGACAAACCCGGTAGATGCTATGACGTATACAGTATTTAAAGAATCTGGTTTTCCTAAAAACCGCGTAATCGGTCAATCAGGCGTATTAGATTCTGCACGTTTCCGTACGTTCGTAGCGCAGGAGTTAAACATTTCAGTAAAAGATATCACAGGTTTTGTACTTGGTGGACATGGCGATGATATGGTACCTCTTGTACGCTACTCATATGCTGGCGGTATTCCTCTTGAAACGCTTATTCCAAAAGCGCGTCTTGAAGCAATTGTTGAAAGAACACGCAAAGGCGGCGGCGAGATCGTTAACTTATTAGGTAACGGAAGTGCATACTACGCGCCTGCTGCCTCTTTAGTGGAAATGACAGAAGCGATCTTAAAAGATCAGCGTCGTATTTTACCAGCGATTGCTTACCTAGAGGGTGAATATGGTTATAACGGCATCTACTTAGGTGTTCCAACCGTATTAGGAGCTGCAGGAATTGAGCAAGTAATTGAATTAGAACTGACTGATTCTGAAAAAGCTTCTTTAGATCAATCAGCAAAATCAGTTAAAACTGTCATGGGTGTATTAGCTTAATACAATAAAATAGGTTTGAGTATAGGTTTTTATAGATATTCAAACAATAGTCACAAGGAAAATTCGGGGGAAACCTCGAATTTTTCTTGTATATGGAGAAAGAAAAGCTATTACTTTATACAAAAGGTGGAATGATGATGGTATTAGGTAAAAAACAAAAAATAGGCCGAAGTATTGAAGATATAAAAGTTGGAGAAAAATTAACGCTAACGGAACGAATTGAAGATAAAGATATCTTATTGTACTTAGGGCTGACAAATGATTCGAACCCTTTATACATTCAGCATGATTACGCATCTCAGACCCCTTTTAAAAAACCTATTGTGCCAAGTATTATGATTACCGGTATTATGACAGCAGCTATTTCAAAGTATTTGCCCGGACCTGGAAGTCACGTTGCAGAACATACGGTAGCCTTCCCCAAAAAAATTCATCATTATAGCACGATTGAATTTTTATTTGAAGTGACAGAGGTAGATGTTTCTTCTAGAACTGTTACGATTGAGGTGGAAGCGGTCAATGAGCAAAAAGAGAAAGTAGTAACGGCGCGGTTTCTTGTGTATCCGCCGTTTAGACTTCCATCAGTAGAGACACACGACTTTGAAAATTTTTAAAACGCCTTAAATATTTATAAATATAGAAGAAACTGTTTGGTCATATTTTCTGAAAATGTTGAAATGTATTGGAGAACGAGGCTAAAACATTGTATGATAAGAGAAGATAAATAGAAAATAATATCATTTGGATGAAGCTGCGGTTTAATTTAACTAGATGGAGGCTTATATCGTTAATATGAGTAAGAAATTATTAGTCGTAGATGATGAACAATCAATTTCAACATTATTACAATATAATTTACAACAAGCTGGCTTTACAGTAGAAACAGCTGAAGACGGGGAAGAAGGATACAACAAGGCACTAGAAGGAAAACCGGATTTAATTGTGTTAGACTTGATGCTTCCTAAGATGGATGGAATTGAAGTTTGTAAAAAGCTTCGTCAGCAAAAAGTGATGACGCCTATTTTAATGTTAACTGCAAAAGACGATGAGTTCGACAAAGTATTAGGGCTAGAGCTTGGCGCAGATGACTACATGACGAAACCATTTAGTCCTCGAGAAGTAGTAGCGCGTGTAAAAGCCATTTTACGCAGAACACAAATTATTGCTCAGGAAAATGAACAAGAGGAAGATGGCGAGCGCATCATGATCGGTGATTTAAAAATTCTTCCAGATCATTATGAGGCCTACTTTAATCAAGAGCAGCTTGAGCTTACTCCAAAAGAATTTGAGTTATTATTATATTTGGCAAAATACAAAGGACGGGTATTAACTCGTGATCAGCTGCTAAGTGCAGTGTGGAATTATGATTTTGCCGGAGATACGCGAATTGTAGATGTGCACATCAGCCATTTGCGTGAGAAAATTGAACACAATACGCGAAAACCTGTTTATATAAAAACGATTAGAGGATTAGGATATAAGCTGGAGGAACCAAAGGTAGATGAATAAATTTCGTTCAAGGCTACTTTTGGCTCTATTAGTACTTATTATTATTGTATTAGTAGGTCTTGGCCTGCTGCTGGGACAGTTGTTTAAAAACTTTTATTTTCAGACGTTTCAAGAGCGAATGGAAAAAGAAGCAAAGCTTGTAGAAATGTACATTAGCGAAGAAGGTATCACAAGTCCTGCTTTAAAATCTAAAGTTGATCAAATCAGCCATTCGTTAAGTGTACGAACGACTATCGTTCAAAAAGACGGAAAAATATTAGTTGACTCAAATCCAGGCAGCAAGCAGCAAAGAATCGAAAAAAGTATCGTAATTCAACAAGTATTAAAAAAGCAGTTAAACAGTAAAAAAAGCTTTGATCAAATTAAAGAAGATTACGACTTATATTACTATGGTATCCCGCTTATTATAGAAGGTAAGCAAGAGGGATTTGTTGTGCTGAGTACATCGTTTGATTCATTAAAACAAGTAAATCAGCAAATTTGGGGCCTTCTTATTGGAAGCTTAGGTCTAGCTTTGATTGTGATCTTACTCTTAGGTGTAAAGATTATGGGACGCTATACCCGTCCTATTGAATCGGCAACCAAGGTGGCTGTGGAACTTGCAAAAGGGAATTATAAAGCTCGTACATATGAAGATTATGTAGATGAAACAGGGATGCTGAGTCAGTCTATTAACGCACTTGCTCGTAATCTGCAAGAGTCTATCACTAATCAAGAAATGCAGCAGGACAGGCTGCGCACGCTAATTGAAAATATGGGAAGCGGCATGCTTCTTATCGATAGTCGAGGCTATATAAACTTAGTGAATCGAGCTTATAAAGAGCAGTTTCATATACATCCGGATGACTTCCTTTATCATTTGTATTACGAGGTATTTGAGCATAAAGAAATCATTAAGCTTGTGGAAAAAATATTTATGACGGAAGTAAAGGTTCGAAAACAAGTGGTTCTGCCTTTAAATATTGAACGAAGATATTTTGATGTTTACGGAGCGCCGATTATTGGCTTAAACGATGAATGGAAAGGGATTGTGCTTGTTTTCCATGATATTACCGAGCTAAAAAAACTAGAACAAGTTCGCCGTGACTTTGTAGCGAATGTGTCTCATGAACTAAAAACTCCTATTACGTCTATAAAAGGGTTTAGTGAGACATTGTTAGACGGTGCCATGGAAGATCCACAGCTGCGCCAGCAGTTTCTATCTATCATTTTAACGGAAAGTCAGCGCATGGAGAGCTTGATTCAAGATCTTTTAGATTTGTCTAAAGTTGAACAGCAAGGGTTTAAACTAAGCATTCATTCAGTAGATTTGAATACGCTTCTTTACGAAGTGACGACGGTGCTATCAAACCGAGCGACTGAAAAAGAAATCACGCTAACGTTAGATACGCTTCCTGAAGAAGCGTGGATTGATGGTGACAGTCAGCGCCTTATGCAAGTGTTTGTTAACTTAATCGGCAATGCGCTCATGTATACAATGCCTGGAGGAACTGTTCACGTTTCGCTTGAAGAGGAAGAAGAAACGATTACAGTTCATGTTCAAGATACAGGTATCGGTATTGATTCTGATGAAATTTCACGTATTTTTGAGCGCTTTTACCGAGTAGATAAAGCAAGAAGCCGTAATTCCGGAGGAACAGGTCTTGGATTAGCAATTGTTAAACATCTTGTTGAAGCTCATAAAGGGGAGATTGAAGTGAAAAGTGAAGTCAATAAAGGGACAACTTTTTCGGTGAAGCTGCACAAGTATTTGCCGCAGATATAAAATGTTTACGTTCCTTTTACAATTTATTTAATGTAGCTTAATAATTAATTGATACAATTTTTCATGGAAACCCCTTCATCCAAGGAGCCAATGTGTAAGGCGAAAATAGCTTTAACCGTGCTATTTTCGCCGATTCTTTTTGACAATTTCTATCCATTCACATGCTACACCGCCTAAAATAACTAGGCGGTGTTTTTATTTTATGATATATAAATCTTATGACCACATGAAAATAAAACGTTGAATTCAAGAGTACTTTTTGTCCTTAAAGCTTATTGTTTGCTAAAATAAAGGTAAGATAAGAAGAGAGCGAAATGGAGGAACATGAATGACACAAAAACTAGTATTAATTGACGGGAATAGTATTGCCTACCGTGCATTTTTTGCTTTGCCGCTTTTAAACAATGATAAAGGAATACATACAAATGCCATATATGGCTTTACTACAATGCTGACACGTATCTTAGAGGAAGAGAAGCCAACGCATTTACTGGTGGCTTTTGATGCAGGGAAAACAACGTTTCGCCACAAAACATTTACGGAATACAAAGGAGGCAGACAAAAGACGCCTCCTGAACTTTCAGAGCAGTTTCCCTTTATTCGTGAGTTATTAGATGCATATGGGATTAAGCGCTATGAACTGCCTGATTATGAAGCAGATGATATTATCGGGACACTTTCAAAACAAGCTGAACAAAAAGGAATGGCCGTAAAAGTCATTTCCGGGGACAAAGATTTACTTCAGCTTGTGTCAGAACATGTAACCGTAGATATTACGAGAAAAGGGATTACAGATGTCGATTCCTATACGCCTGCAGCCATTGATGAAAAGTATGGTATTACGGCTGCACAAATTATTGATATGAAAGGCCTTATGGGGGACAGCTCGGATAATATCCCAGGCGTGCCCGGAGTAGGAGAAAAAACAGCTTTAAAGCTATTAAAAGAGTTTGAAACGGTTGAAAATGTATTGGAATCTATCGATCAAGTCAGCGGTAAAAAATTAAAAGAAAAGCTAGAAGATAATCGTGAATCAGCCATCATGAGTAAAAAGCTTGCAACTATTTATTGCAAAGCGCCTCTTGAAGTATCAGTAGAAGATGCAAAGTATGACGGGTTTGAATCTTCAAAAGTCATCTCATTATTTAAAGAGCTTGGGTTTAATTCTCTGCTTGCTAAATTTGGTGAATCAGCAGAAGAGGAAGCAGATTTTGAAGAACTGACGTTTGAAATAGCGCAGGAAGTTCACGATGATATGTTAACAAGCGAAGCAGCTCTGATCGTAGAAGGGTATGAAGAAAACTACCATCATAATCAGCTGCTCGGTTTTGGAATCAGCAACAAAAATGGCCACTATTTTATTGATAAAGATACAGCTCTTTCATCTTCTAAATTTAAAGAATGGTTAGAAGATGGACGCGTAAAAAAGACGGTGTTTAATGGGAAACGTACGATTGTATCGTTAAAATGGGCGGGGCATGAAATTAAAGGAATTGAACATGATGTAATGATTGCTTCTTACATCTTGAATCCTGCTGAGGCAAATGATGACCTAGCGACAATTGCGAAATTAAAAGGATACCATCAAGTGCAATCAGATGAAGCTGTGTATGGAAAAGGAGCTAAGCGAAGCATTGCGGAAGCTGCTCAGCTAGCTGAGCATGTTATAAGAAAAGCAGCCGCCGTAGCTTATTTAAAAGAAGTGTTAGAAAAAGAATTGGTTGAAAATGAACAGTTTGAGCTGTTTGAGAAGCTTGAAATGCCTCTTGCCATTGTCCTTGCTGATATGGAATATCAAGGGGTGAAAATTGACCGCGCGCGTTTGGATGAAATGGGCGAAGATCTTCGAGAGCAGCTTGAAAAAATTGAAGCGAAAATCTACAAATACGCTGGACAAGAATTCAATATTAATTCGCCAAAGCAGCTAGGAGTTGTTCTTTTTGAAAAAATGCAGCTTCCAGTCATAAAGAAAACAAAAACAGGCTATTCCACATCAGCCGATGTATTAGAGCAATTAGCTAGTACCCATGATATTATCCCAGAGATTTTACAATACCGTCAGCTAGGAAAATTACAGTCTACGTATATTGAAGGATTAAAAAAGGTTATTCATGAAAGCGATGGAAAAGTTCATACCCGCTTTAATCAAACGTTAACTCAAACGGGAAGGTTAAGCTCAGTAGATCCTAACTTGCAAAACATCCCGATTCGTCTTGAAGAAGGTAAAAAAATAAGAGGTGCGTTTGTGCCTTCACAGCCTGATTGGTTAATATTTGCGGCGGATTATTCACAAATTGAGCTGCGCGTACTGGCTCATATTGCAGATGATGAAAAGCTAATCGATGCGTTTAAGCATGACTTAGATATTCATACGAAAACAGCGATGGATGTGTTCCACGTCGAAAGAGAAGAAGTAACGTCGAATATGCGCCGCCAGGCTAAAGCAGTTAACTTTGGAATCGTCTATGGCATCAGTGATTACGGTTTATCGCAAAGTTTAGGAATTACAAGAAAAGCAGCGGCTACTTTTATTGAACGCTATTTAAAAAGCTTCCCTGGTGTACAGGAGTATATGGATACGATTGTACGCGATGCAAAAGAAAAGGGATATGTAACAACGCTCTTGCACCGCCGACGTTACTTGCCTGAAATCACGAGCCGAAACTTTAACCTCCGGAGCTTCGCTGAGCGTACGGCTATGAATACGCCTATCCAAGGGACAGCAGCTGATATTATTAAAAAAGCAATGATTGAAATGGATAAGCGCTTAAAAGATGAAAATCTTCAGGCTAAGCTGCTGCTTCAAGTACACGATGAGCTGATTTTTGAAGCCCCAGAAGAAGAAATTAAAATTTTAGAGAAAATCGTACCAGAAGTAATGGAGAACGCTTTAGAGCTAGAAGTTCCGTTGAAAGTAGATTATTCTTACGGAAAGACTTGGTACGAAGCAAAGTAGTGGAAAAAGGATGTGACAAACGTGCCAGAATTACCAGAAGTTGAAACCGTCAGACGTACGTTAATTGAATTAGCCAGTGGAAAGACCATTGAGCGTGTAACAGTTAAATGGCCTAATATTATCAAACGTCCTGAACAAGTTGAACAGTTTTGTGATGCGCTTGTTGGACAAACCATTCGAGATGTTGAACGTAGAGGTAAATTTTTGAAAATTGTGCTCGATGATTATACGATGGTTTCTCATTTGCGTATGGAAGGGAAATATGCTCTCCATGGGAATGCAGAAGAACCAGATAAGCATGTACACGTCTTTTTTCACTTCACGGATGGAACGGAATTGCGATACCGGGATGTAAGGAAGTTTGGTACTATGCACTTATTTAAAAAGGGAGAGGAAGATCTGTTTCCTCCTCTTATTGGCCTTGGACCTGAACCGTTTGACGAAACATTTAATCCTAGTCAATTAAAAATGAGAATCGGCAAAACCTCTCGAAAAATCAAGCCGGTTTTACTCGATCAAAATGTCGTGGTTGGGCTTGGAAATATTTATGTAGATGAAGCACTGTTTCGCGCAGGGATTCATCCTGAACGAGTGGCCAGCCAATTAACAGACGAAGAGTATGAAAAATTGTACGGAGAAATTGTAGCGACTCTTCAAGAAGCTGTGAAACAAGGAGGCAGCACAATTCGCACGTATGTAAACACACAGGGACAAATAGGCATGTTTCAGCAGCAGCTTTATGTGTACGGAAGAAAAGGCGAATCCTGTAAAATGTGCGGTACCCCAATTGAAAAATTTGTTGTAGGCGGTAGAGGAACACATATCTGCCCAAATTGTCAGCCGGCTAAAAAATAACAATGGATGGGCTTCTTTCATATACTACGTATAGACAGAAAGGAAAGGAGTCCTCTCATCATGATAACATTTTCTTTACTTATTCTTGCTTTTGCCGTAAGTCTTGACAGCTTTAGCGTTGGCCTGACATACGGACTTCGAAAGGTGAAAATCCCGCTGAAATCCATTTTTATTATTTCATGTTGCTCAGCATTTTCTTTAATGTTTTCTATGTTTTTAGGAAAAGTACTTACGCATCTATTTTCAGTGGATGTACTAAATAAAGTAGGCGGAGGTATTCTTGTTCTGCTTGGGATGTGGATTTTATACCAGTTTTTTTGTCCGGCAGATTCATCTCGAGTGAAAGAAGAAAAAACATTAGTGAAAATTGAAATTAAGTCAATTGGCCTAGTCATCAACGTATTGAAAAAGCCAATTGCAGCGGATTTAGATAATTCAGGTTCCATCAATGGAATTGAAGCATTTATACTTGGAATTGCATTATCTCTTGATGCATTTGGAGCAGGGTTTGGAGCGGCTTTATTAGGTTATTCGCCGTATGCTCTAGCAATTGCTGTAGCTCTTATGAGTTCTCTTTTTTTAAGTGCGGGCATAAAATTTGGCAAGGTTTTTTCACGTTTATCATGGATGAAAATGTTCTCGTTTGTACCAGGAGTTCTGCTTATTATTTTAGGTATTTTTAGATTTTAAATAAAGAGATAAAGGAGAGACCAATGTCAATTGTAATTGGATTAACGGGCGGAATTGCAAGCGGAAAAAGCACGGTAACCGGAATGCTACGAGATATCAATATTCCAGTAATTGATGCTGATCACATTGCAAAAGAAGTCGTAGAACCAGGAAAAGAAGCATACAAACAAATTGTCGAGACGTTCGGCCGTTCTATTCTTCACGAGAACGCGGAGATCAATCGAGCGGCTTTAGGGGAAATAGTGTTTTATCAAGAGGAAGAACGTAAAAAGTTGAATGCAATTGTACATCCTGCTGTAAGAAAAGAAATGCTTTCTCAAAAGGAAAGCTATATAGAGGAAGGTTACGAAGCCGTTGTATTAGATATTCCGCTGCTGTTTGAAAGCGATTTGACACACTTAGTCGATAAAGTAGTGGTTGTATATGTCGATGAGTCTGTGCAGCTAGCAAGGTTAAAGTCGCGTAATAACCTCTCGGCGGAGGATGCCTATGCGCGTATCCATGCACAGCTGCCTTTGATTCAAAAAGTAGCCTTAGCCGATGCGGTGATCAATAACAACGGTCCTGTAGAGGAAACAAAACAACAGCTTTTAAGTATATTAGCCCTATGGCTAGATTAAAGAGTGAATGATTGCATTCACTCTTTTTTTATTTGGAATATTTAAGGGCTTCTAAAAAAGAATGTGTTAAATATCTGTTCTCGCTATATACATATAGTAAAACTTAATTAAAATAATTTATTAAAAAAAATTAATATTATTCACTTTTTAAATATTTATGTTATACTATTCAATATAAAAAGTTAAATAGTATAACACATATAGAGAGGGGTATAGCCATGAAAGCACGTATTGCCATTAATGGTTTTGGGAGAATAGGAAGAATGGTGTTTCGCACAGCGATTATAGAGGAAAATTTAGATATTATTGCAATAAATGCATCTTATCCAGCAGAAACGTTAGCACATTTAATCAAATATGACTCTATACATGGACCATTTAATGGAGATGTCAAATGTGATGATGATGCGCTAATTGTTAACGGTAAAAGAATTCAGCTATTAAATTCACGTGATCCGCTGAATTTGCCTTGGAAAGAGCTTGGGATTGATCTAGTTGTTGAAGCAACGGGAAAATTTAATTCAAGAGAAAAAGCGCAGTTACATATTGAAGCAGGTGCAAAAAAAGTTGTCTTAACGGCACCGGGTAAACAAGAAGATATCACCATTGTGATGGGCGTAAACGAACGAGAGTTTGATGTAAATCAGCATAACATTATTTCCAATGCCTCTTGTACGACAAATTGTCTAGCTCCAGTTGTCAAGGTACTAGACGAAGCGTTCACAATTGAAAACGGTTTAATGACGACCGTTCACGCATATACAAATGATCAAAAGAATATCGATAATCCACATAAAGATTTGCGAAGAGCTCGTGCGTGTGCTCAATCAATTATTCCTACAACAACTGGAGCAGCCAAGGCGCTTTCATTAGTTCTTCCTCATTTAAAAGGAAAACTTCATGGGATGGCGCTTCGTGTGCCAACGCCAAACGTATCGCTTGTCGATTTAGTTGTGGATGTAAGGAAGCCTGTGACGATGGAAGATGTTAATTTAGCGTTTATTAAAGCTGCTGAAGGACCGTTAAAGAATATTTTAAATTTAACAATGGAACCACTCGTATCAATTGACTTTAATACAAATCCTCATTCAGCTATTGTAGATGGACTATCCACGATCGTAATGGAAGATCATAAAATTAAAGTGTTAGCTTGGTACGATAACGAGTGGGGCTACTCTCAGCGCGTAGTGGATTTGGTAAGATATATTGCTGCAGAAATGCGTAATGGATCAAAAATAAGAGTAAGCTAAGAAAGCTATTGATTGCTTTTAAAAAAACAGGGAGCTATCGCCCTGTTTTTTTTGTTTTTATTCAAAAGAATAGGGAAAAGCAATAAGATAAGCATGCAAAGGGGTGTTTATTTTCCTCAATTTTAATAAAAAATTAATAGTCGTTTAGCAGCTTTTATACACTGTCTCACGAGAATACAGGGGTAATTTGTATAGGTCTATCTGCAAGAACAATCTTTAATAAAATCAAAACACGTATTGCAAAATAAATGTAAACAAAGTATACTATGTTTCGTGAACTTCTTGTGTACCTTTCGGTGATGTGGCTACTTAAAGGGTTAGGACCTCTTTGGACTAACTTTCCCCCGTGGTAGTTAACATGCTATATGGCGAAAGAACTTCATGTTTAACGATTAAAAATTGTTAAAGGGGGAAATATCATTATGGAAACAATGGGTCGTCATGTCATCTCAGAATTATGGGGATGCGATTTCGATAAGTTAAATGATATTGATTATATTGAAAAAACGTTTGTTGATGCAGCTTTAAAATCTGGTGCGGAAGTTCGCGAAGTAGCGTTCCATAAATTTGCACCTCAAGGTGTAAGTGGCGTTGTTATTATTTCAGAATCACATTTAACGATTCACAGCTTCCCAGAGCATGGTTATGCAAGTATCGATGTTTATACTTGTGGTCATTTAGATCCTACAATCGCAGCAGATTATATTGCAGATGCTCTAAGTGCACAGACACGTGAAACAATTGAATTACCACGTGGAATGGGTCCTGTTCAGGTAAAACAAACTAAAGCGAATGCACTTTAATAGTGTCGATTGATTACGTAAGTTAAGAGGTGTATTACACACCTCTTTTTAGTATATAAATTTTTAATACGCAAAAACAAAGGGGATAACAACATGGGGGTAGTACAAGCAGTTAAATCTTTATTTTCTAATCATGTAGAAACAAGCGATCACCATTCAGATCCGACTCTAAAAACGCATTATTACAAAACAACGGCCGGGAATGCATTTAAGCAAGTTCATGAAATGTTGAAGCACATGCAAGGGATAGAGATACTTGCTGCGTATGAAGAGCGAGGAGAAATTAGCTTAAACGTTGTAAAAGGAAGAAAAGCTTTTGTTGTGATTACCATTATTAACGTACGTCCTCTTGAAACTGCTATCGATTTTTCTGCTACAACAGAATCAAAAGTGGTACCGTTTGATTTTGGTTTTAGTAAAGAACTTGTACGTACGCTTTATAAGACCTTTGATCAAAAACTTATTCCTCTTTCTTCGTAAGTTCCTTATCATTTTTGAATTTCAGGAAATAAAATGGGGAAATTCCTTTTCCTTTACTTGTATTCAAGCCTTGTTTTCTATAAGATGGAATAAAGTAAATCCTTTAATACAACATCGTGTTTGTTAAAGGAAATGATGATAAAAATCATAATAAATGGCGAATAGCCTGCTAACATAGATGGAAATTAACTTATATAAGAGAAAATAAAAAGAAAAACAAGGTTTATTATTGGAGCTGAGAATATGAAGTGCCCATCCTGTCATTACAATGGAACGAGAGTGCTGGACTCGCGCCCTGTAGAAGAAGGCCGCTCTATTCGTAGAAGACGTGAATGCGAAGAGTGTCACTATCGTTTTACAACTTTTGAGAAAGTAGAAGAACTTCCGTTAATTGTTGTAAAAAAAGATGGAGCGAGAGAAGAGTTCAGCAAAGACAAAATCCTTCGAGGGTTAATTAAGGCGTGTGAAAAACGCCAAGTAAGCTTAAAACAATTAGAAGATACCGTACACGATATTGAAACAGAGCTGCGCAGTCAGGGTACATCAGAGGTGCAGTCAGATGTGGTAGGAGAAATGGTGATGGAGCGATTAGCTGCTATCGATGAAGTCTCTTATGTTCGATTTGCTTCTGTATACCGACAATTTAAAGACATCAATGTATTTATTGATGAATTAAAAGATTTAATTAAGAAGGAACGACTGTAAAAGAGCTATTGAAGTATTCTTTAGGCTCTTTTTTTGTCATTTCTATTACTTTAAAAGTAGGTAGGGAACGACATGAAAGAACAACATTGGAAAGAAATGATACCGGTCGATCGTTATGTTGTTCGTTCGAACGGCATACTGCAGGAATACGACCGAAAGATTTTAACCATGCTCTATCAGCCGTTGGTGGGTACAACGTGCTTTGGTCTGTATATGACGCTATGGAGCGAGCTGGAACAAGATCGTTTATGGGGGAAAGAGTCTACGCATCATCATCTAATGTCAATGATGCAAATTAATTTGAAAGCTATTTACCATGAGCGGTTAAAATTAGAAGGCATTGGTTTGTTAAAAACATATATTAAGGAAGCAGATGATGTTCGTGTGTTCATTTATGAGCTCGTTCCTCCTCTTACGCCCCATCAGTTTTTTAACGATGGCGTGTTAAATGTATATTTATATAACCGACTTGGAAAATCCATCTTTCAAAAAGTAAAAAATTATTTTTCGGATTCACTCGTCGATGACCAATCGTTCAAGGATGTGACGCATTCATTTAACGATGTATTTAAATCAGTTAAAGCAACAGAGCTGGCTCCAAGTTTTCAGTCTGAAAGCAAGGATGTATTTTCTCCTGATGCTCAAACCGACTTTGTGGATTCCTCCAAACGTGCTTCTATTGAGATGAGCCCGGATTCCTTTGATTTTGATTTATTTTTAGCAGGTCTAACAGATTCAATGATTTCGAAAAGGTCCATTACATCTAAAGTAAAACAAGCGATTGAAAAGCTAGCCTTTTTATACGGTATCGATCCTCTTCAAATGAAAAATGTGGTGCTCGATTCGTTAAATGAGAACGATCAAGTTGATATTGAATTGCTTAGAAAAGCAGCACAGTCCTTTTACCAATTTGAAAATGGAGAAGCACTTCCAAATCTAAGCGAACAAATTCAGCCGCCTATGCTTCGTACCATGCAGGAAAAGAACCCCCAGACAAAAGAAGAGCAGCTCATTCAACAGCTTGAAGTGACGTCTCCTCGACAGCTTTTGATCGAGTTTTCCGGGGGAGCAGAGCCTTCAAAAGCAGATTTGCAAATGATTGAAGAAGTGATGTTTAACCAAAAGCTTTCACCAGGGGTAGTAAATGTTCTAATTTACTATGTTATGCTAAGATCCGATATGAAATTATCTAAGAGCTATGTAGAGAAAATTGCTGGACACTGGGCGCGCAAAAAGGTACAAACTGTTCAAGATGCCATGAATTTAGCTAAAAATGAACAGAAAGAATATCAGAACTGGACCGAAGCAAAGCAAAATAAAAAAACGGCTGGACGAAAGATTGTGCGTAAAGAAATGGTTCCAGAGTGGCTGAGCGATGAAGAAAAAGAAGAGAAAAAGCAGCCTTCAAAAGAAGTGGACGGATTTGAAGAAGAAAAACGAAAGCTACAAGAAGAGCTCAAGCAGTTAGATCAAGAGCTAAAACAAAAGCATAAAGAATAAAAAGCAGGTATGATAGAGATGAGGTGAAAAAGATGAAGCCTATCAATGATTCACTAAATCAGTTAGTGAACAAAAAAGATTTTAAAGCACGCTTAGAAGCATTAAGAAACAGTATCCTGTCTAATCCCGAAGTTAAAACATTTTTGCAAGAGCATCGCCATGAGTTAGATGAGCAAATGGTCGACCGAGGTCTGATGAAGATGCATGAATTTATCGACCAAAGCAAATGCTGTGATAAGTGTCCTTCTCTGCAAAGCTGCGTCAACATGGTGAAAGGATACCACCCTCAGCTGGTTGTAAAAGGCCGTAATATTGATTTACAGTATGAACGCTGTCCTAGAAAAGTACAAGAAGATGAGCGGAAAGAACAAGAATCTTTTATTCAGTGTATGTACGTCCCGAAAGAAATTTTACAGGCAACAATGTCTGATATTGAAATTGAGCAGGGAAGATTTGAAGCCATTAAACTAGTAAGAGATTTTGTGCGAGAATATGAGCCAAATAAGAAAATGAAAGCTTTATATTTACACGGTTCGTTTGGTGTGGGGAAAACGTATTTTCTTGGAGCAATTGCCAATGCGTTAGCCGAAAAGAAAGTGAAATCTACCATTCTGTATGTCCCTGAGTTTTTGCGTGAGTTAAAAGGTTCGTTTCAAGATCAAAGCTTCAATGAGAAAATAGAGTATGTCAAAAAAGTACCGGTTCTTATGCTTGATGATCTCGGAGCAGAATCCGTAACGAGCTGGATGCGAGACGATGTGCTCGGAACCATTTTACAATTCCGTATGCTCGAAAATTTGCCGACATTTTTCAGCTCGAATTTAAATTTTAAAGAGCTTCAACATCATTTGACTTATACCCAAAGAGGCGAACAGGAAGAGCTCAAAGCCGCTCGTGTCATGGAACGAATTAAGTCTCTAGCAATTCCTGTTGAAATGAATGGAGAGAATAAACGAAATAGATGAGCAGGTCGTTTTACATTTCTTGTAACGACTTGCTCATTTTTTTGCATGTTGCCCCATATACATTAATAAAGCGTGTCCAAAGGGGGGCTATGAGGAATGAAAATATTCTTTAAATATGTAGAAGACGCAGTCGTTGTATATGAGTCTTTATGCGCGAAGCGAAGCGCTTTATCATATGGTTCACAGTGCTTGAAGCTGGTGAATAATCAGCTTTTAGTCATTGATGAGACATACAATAGAGAGGCCATTTTACAAGACATGGTGATACCGGTATTAACCCACGTGATTTTAAAAAAGAAAGAAAAAAAGATGATGGTAAACATATTAAAAGAACAATTTTTCTATTCAGAAGAGGAAGAGCAAGATTTGCTGCTTCAAATTATGGGGGGGATTATGGAAGGAGAGAGAGGCGAAATTCCGCAAAAAACATTTTCTTTTCCAAGAGAATTACTTATCCGCCAGGCTCTTCAAGACTTCTTCATTCATAATGTAACATTCACCTTTGAGTCTTTTCTCCAATTCCGTTTAAAAGAATATCAAGAGCGGCTGCGCTATTATGCCGAGCTGGCGATTGATGAATATAAGCTTGAACAAGACTATCAAATTCTTATTCATCAGCTGCGTCAAGCAGCTAATGAAAGACAGTCATCTACAGGCGATGTGTATGTAATGCACTTGAATAAAAACAAGTTTGTGTTGTACGACCACAATAGTAGATATGTTCCTGAACGTGAATGTGCAGCTCTAGCAGAGGCCTTTTTATCTGAACAAGAATCATTATACATAGACTCAACTATTATCGCGCCTTTGCTAAGTTTATCTCCAGCTGCTATTCATCTGTATAGCGACCAGCATGATCATGATTTTGTTTATACCATTCAAAATATCTTCCAAGAAAAAGTTATGTTATATGAAAAAAATGAATTTCCGTTTGATCAAAAGCAAAATATAACGTGAAAGGTTGATTTCTATTTTGAAAATGAATATAATAAATGCATATTGAAAAACAGCTATATGTTACAAGTTATGATGAGGACATGAGTGTATATTTACGGTTTATAGAGAGGGAGATCTAGGCTGAAAATCTCCTAACACGGAATATATTCTTACCACCTCTAAACTTCAGTAGTAAACGAGCAGAGCCTCTAGTAATTACTGACGGAATTTCCGTTATAAAACCTCGAGCCGCTTCGGGTTCTTTGGGTTATCCAAGATACGAAGAGGAAACAAGGGTGGTACCGCGTGTATACACAACTCGTCCCTTTTGATAAGGGACGAGTTTTTTGTTTTTACAAAAAGTTTATTCAGTTATGTTAAAGGAGTGGAAAGTTGTGTCAGAAGTAATCAAAATGACATTTCCTGATGGAGCTGTTAAAGAGTATCCAAAAGGATCATCAACAGAAGATATTGCGGCTTCTATTAGCCCGGGATTAAAGAAGAAAGCATTAGCAGGCAACGTAAACGGCGAGCTGCTGGATTTACGTACGCCAATCGAACAAGATGGCAGTCTTGAAATCATTACGCAAGATGCTCCTGAAGCGCTTGAAATTATGCGTCATAGTACAGCGCATTTAATGGCTCAAGCAATCAAACGTTTATACAAAGATACAAAAGTACAGCTAGGTGTAGGACCGGTTATCGAAAACGGTTTTTACTATGACATCGATATGGAAGAATCAATTACTCCTGAAGATTTAGGTAAAATTGAAAAAGAAATGAAAAAAATCGTTAATTCAAATATTGAAATTGAACGCAAAGAAGTTTCTCGTGAAGAAGCCATTCAACTTTTTAAAGAAGTTGGCGATGAACTGAAGCTTGAATTGATCGATGCGATTCCAGCAGGTGAAAAGGTTACGATTTACCAACAAGGCGAATTCTTTGACCTTTGCCGAGGCGTGCACGTGCCGTCAACAGGCAAAATTAAAGAATTTAAACTATTAAGCGTGGCGGGTGCTTATTGGCGCGGAGACAGCGATAATCAAATGTTGCAGCGTATTTACGGTACAGCATTCTTTACAAAAGCAGATTTAGACGAGCATCTTCGTCTTCTTGAAGAAGCAAAAGAACGTGATCACCGTAAACTTGGTAAAGAGCTAAACTTATTTACAAATTCTCAAAAAGTAGGACAAGGTCTGCCTTTATGGCTTCCAAAAGGTGCGACGATCCGCCGTATTATCGAGCGTTATATCGTAGATAAAGAAGTAAGCCTTGGTTATCAGCACGTTTACACTCCAGTGCTCGGAAGTGTAGAACTTTACAAAACGTCTGGTCACTGGGAGCACTACCAAGATGACATGTTCCCTGCAATGGAAATGGATAACGAAGACCTGGTTCTTCGTCCGATGAACTGTCCTCATCACATGATGGTTTACAAACAAGGTATTCACAGCTATCGTGAGCTTCCAATCCGTATTGCTGAGCTTGGAACGATGCACCGCTACGAAATGTCAGGAGCATTATCAGGACTTCAGCGTGTTCGAGGCATGACGCTAAATGATGCGCATATCTTTGTACGTCCCGACCAAATCAAAGAAGAATTTATTCGTGTAGTTCGCTTAGTTGAAGCGGTTTATAAAGATTTTGGATTTGAAAATTATTCATTCCGTCTATCTTACCGTGACCCTGCAGATACAGAAAAATACTTTGATGATGATGCAATGTGGGAAAAAGCACAAAGCATGTTAAAAGACGCAATGGATGAGCTTGACCTTGATTATTATGAAGCTGAAGGCGAAGCGGCATTCTACGGTCCAAAACTAGACGTTCAAGTTAAAACAGCTCTTGGTAAAGAAGAGACGCTATCTACGGTTCAATTGGATTTCTTACTTCCTGAACGATTTGATTTAACGTATGTAGGAGAAGACGGAAAACAACATCGACCGGTTGTTATTCACCGCGGCGTGGTGTCAACAATGGAACGTTTTGTAGCTTTCTTAATCGAAGAATACAAAGGAGCTTTCCCAACGTGGTTAGCACCTGTACAAGTTCAAGTGATTCCGGTATCACCTACGGTTCACCTTGAGTATGCAAAAGAAGTGCAAGAACAGCTTCAGCTTGCGGGTGTTCGTGTGGAACTTGATTCTCGAGATGAGAAAATTGGCTATAAAATCCGTGAGGCTCAAATGCAAAAAATTCCTTATATGCTTGTTGTAGGGGATAAAGAAGTAGAGGATAAAGCAGTAAATGTACGTAAATATGGTGAGCAGAATTCAGAAACAGTGAACTTCCAAGCCTTTTTACAAAATGTAAAAGCAGAAGCATCTCGTTAATGAAAAAAGCAGAGAATTGAAATTCTCTGCTTTTTTATGCAACATTTATAAAAAACTATTGCATAAATGTTTTTCCTTTGATACAATAATTTTTGTTGTGAAAAAAGAACGAAATCATTGACTTTTGTCTTTGTTGATACTATAATAGCTTAAGTAATTGAATACTTGTTTATACAGAAGAAGAAGCACCCGCTTCTCACCTGAGTGACGCATAGAGCAGTTAGCAGGTACATCGTATCTTAATTAAAACGATAGAAGTGTGGGTGCAGTATGTACTCACACTTTTTTGTGTGAGTTAATAATCGGTCTAAGCAAGCGTATTCGCTCATTAAACCTTGGAGGTGGCTACTTATTAGCAAGGACATGATGGTAAACGAGGGCATTCGAGCTCGCGAAGTTCGTCTAATTGATCAAAACGGTGAACAATTAGGAATTAAATCAAAAAATGAAGCATTAGAAATTGCTTCACGAGTAAATCTTGACTTAGTAATGGTTGCTGCAAATGCGAAACCGCCGGTATGTCGTATTATGGACTACGGTAAATTCCGCTATGAGCAACAACGTAAAGAAAGAGAAGCTCGTAAAAACCAAAAAGTTGTAAACTTAAAAGAAGTTCGTTTAAGTCCAACAATTGATGAACATGATTTTAACACTAAACTTCGTAACGCACGCAAGTTCCTTGAAAAAGGTGACAAAGTGAAAGCGTCTATTCGCTTTAAAGGTCGTGCCATTACTCATAAAGGGATTGGCCAAAAAGTACTTGAACGTTTTTCACAAGCTTGCGAAGATGTAAGTTCAGTTGAATCGGCTCCTAAAATGGAAGGCCGCAGCATGTTCTTAGTCTTGGCACCTAAAAACGAAAAGTAATAGAACGAGGAGGAACACCCCATGCCAAAAATGAAAACACATCGTGGCGCTGCAAAGCGTTTCAAAAAGACTGGAAGCGGTAAATTAAAACGTGCTCGTGCTTACACAAGCCATTTATTCGCTAACAAATCTACAAAACAAAAGCGTAAATTACGTAAAGGTTCTTTAGTAAGCAAAGGTGACTTCAAACGTATCCGTCACTTATTAGATAACATTAAGTAATTTGGGTTGAGATAGAAACAATACAGGAGGTAAACAATTATGCCACGCGTAAAAGGCGGTACAGTAACACGCAAACGTCGTAAAAAAGTTTTAAAATTAGCTAAAGGTTTCTTCGGTTCGAAGCATAGATTATATAAAGTTGCTAATCAGCAAGTTATGAAATCTCACATGTATGCTTATCGTGACCGTCGTCAGAAAAAACGTGACTTCCGTAAATTATGGATCACACGTATTAATGCAGCTGCTCGTATGAACGGTCTTTCTTACAGCCGTTTAATGCACGGTTTAAAATTAGCAGGTATTGAAGTTAACCGCAAAATGCTTGCTGACTTAGCTGTAGCTGATGAAAAAGCATTTGCTGAATTAGCAACTGCTGCTAAAAAAGGCTTAGATAAGTAATGAATATAAAGTCTCGTCATCTTTAGATGATGAGGCTTTTTTGCTATCGGAGGACATATCATGAATGAACTGCTGCTTACCTATTTTATTGTTATTAATATAATAGGGGTAGGAATGATGTATAGAGATAAACAAAAAGCGAAAAGACATGAGTGGAGAATTGCCGAAAGCACATTGTGGACGGTAGCTGCTATCGGAGGAGCCATTGGAGGACTGATTGGTATGTATTACTATCGTCATAAAACGAAGCACACATCGTTTACAGTAGGTTTTCCTATTCTTGCTGCTCTTGATTTACTTTTCTTTTTTGTTATCAGCTGAGCACAAGTGATTTTGTGCTCAGTGTAAAAATTCTCGAACGGGGCTTTTCCAGCGAATAGGAGCATTTGGATACATGTCGTGTACGTGGCTTTCCAGCAGCTTGAAATCTTGTTTTTGCAGTTCATGTAATCGAGATGGATCTGTTAACACCATTGTAATTGACAAAGATTCTGGTTCATTGGGATTGCTGTATTTTTCTCCTTCAAATAAAATACCTTTATACGTTAGTAGAAAATTTTTGCGGATATTCGTTTTTTCGTCAACGACAAAAAATTGCTGATGTTCCTGAGCTGCTACAAGCTTCCGATTTGGACTGCGAAAATGCTGAACCAGCTTTAATAGTGTGTAAGCAACAAGCGCGAAAATGAACACGCGAACGATAACAATAACAAACATAACGCTCCCTCCTTTACAAGGCACAGTTTTCTTACTTTACGTTCGAGTCTCTAAAAAGTTTCATGATTTTTGATATAATTTCTTTATTGGTTTAAAAAGAAGAAGATATACATAATTACAGGAGTGATTACATTGAATTTACAACAGTTATTTATCATGCAGCGCCAGCTGGATCAGCATATAGAGGACAAGCATCAGCTTCATAAGGAAGATTTGATTCCGAGAAAGCTTTTAGCACTGCTTGTCGAAATGGGAGAACTGGCAAACGAAACGCGCTGCTTCAAATTTTGGAGCGTCAAACCTCCGGCTGAAGACGCTGTTATTTTAGAAGAATTTGTGGACGGCGTACATTTTATCCTTTCTTTAGGGATTGAAAAAGGATACGATGATTTAACTGAGTTACCAAATGCAAAAGCAAGTGATTCAAAAACAGCACAATTTTTACAGGTATTTGCACAAGTTGCTGCTTTCGAGCAGGATCAGTCGAAAGAAAACTATGTGGACATGTTTGTATCTTACATGAGGCTTGGCGATATGTTTGGTTTTTCCGCTGAACATATTGAAAAGGCGTACATCTCAAAAAATGAAGTGAATTTTAAACGCCAAGAACAAGGATACTAGAAATAAAGGGATGGGAAATTTTACTTCAACCTCTTTTTAGCTATAATAGAGGTATACATATGAAAGGGGTAATCCATATGACAAAGTTAGATGAAACATTGACGATGCTTAAAGCACTAACAGATGCAAAAGGAATTCCTGGTAATGAACGTGAACCGCGTGAGGTTATGAAGAAATATATTGCACCTTATGCAGATGAAGTAACGACGGATGGGCTAGGCAGTTTGATTGCAAAAAAAGTGGGCAACGAACAAGGGCCTAAAATTATGGTAGCCGGTCACTTAGATGAAGTAGGCTTTATGGTGACTCAAATTGATGAACGCGGCTTTATTCGTTTTCAAACGGTAGGCGGATGGTGGTCTCAAGTTATGCTTGCTCAACGCGTAACCATCGTTACATCTAAAGGAGAGGTAACGGGGATTATTGGCTCAAAGCCTCCTCATATCCTGCCTCCAGAAGTTCGTAAAAAGCCAGTTGACATTAAAGATATGTTCATTGATATTGGTGCCTCTAGCAGAGAAGAAGTAGCGGAGTGGGGAGTGAAACCTGGCGATCAGGTTGTGCCTTATTTCGAATTTACGGTTATGAACAACGAAAAGATGCTGCTAGCGAAAGCCTGGGATAACCGTATTGGCTGTGCAATCGCTATCGATGTATTAAAAGCTTTAAAAAATGAAACACATGAAAATGTTGTGTATGGTGTAGGAACGGTGCAAGAAGAAGTTGGACTTAGAGGTGCAAAAACATCCGCTAACTTTATTGAACCGGATATTGCATTTGCTGTTGATGTCGGTATCGCTGGAGATACACCTGGTGTTTCTGATAAAGAAGCATCTTCTAAAATGGGAGATGGTCCGCAAATCATTTTATATGATGCTTCCATGGTTTCTCATAAAGGACTTCGAGATACAGTGGTAGATGTGGCAGATGAATTAAATATTCCATATCAATTTGATGCAATCGCTGGAGGCGGTACGGACTCAGGTTCTATCCATATTTCAGCTAACGGGGTGCCAGCACTTTCGATTACGATCGCAACTCGTTATATCCATTCTCATGCAGCGATGCTTCATCGTGATGATTATGAAAATGCAGTTAAATTAATTGCCGAAGTAATTAAACGCTTAGACCGAAATACGGTGAATGCAATTACGTATAATTAAAAAAAGCTCATTCTCCTAGGAGAATGAGCTTTTTGTTGTACATAGGAAAAGGTTATTTATTTTAAACCGTTTTCAAGCGTTGTCAGAATTTCTTCTTTTTCTGATTCTGGAGACTTTTCCCAAAGCACCTCAAATAAAACACCAAGTCCAGGGAGCATTTTTTCTTCACCGCTTTGAATAGCGTCAGAAATTGTAGCTTCAAGCTCTTCTTTTGAGTTTCCTGAAACGTTTGCAATAACAGCATTTCGTAAATTAAGATCCATCATTTTCACCTCAGCTATCGTAAAGTTACCAATAGTTTTTGTTTTCTTTGCGATTTCTATGTACAATAAAGTGAAACTTATCTAATGATTATTGAGCAAAATGTAATCGAACTATTTATTTTTGTATAGATAAAGGAGTTATGTTTGTGAAACAAATTGATTCAGTTAAAAATCCGCAGGTAAAAGCGTGGAAAAAGCTGCATAATAAAAAAGACCGTGATAAGCAGGGCCTTTTTATGGTAGAAGGCTTTCATTTAGTGGAAGAAGCTATCAAAAATAAGGATTGCGTAAAGGAACTAATTATACGCGAATCGATCGAAGTGCCAGCACAGTGGAACATAGATGGTATCGAAATAACCGTTGTCAACGAAGCAATAATCAAGTTATTATCTGACACAGAAACACCTCAAGGAATTATCGCTGTGTGTTTTCAAACGAAGCATGCAGAAATCATTCATACAGCACAGAAAGTATTGCTTTTAGATGCGGTGCAAGATCCAGGTAACCTAGGTACGATTATTCGAACCGCTGATGCTGCCGGAGTGGAGGCTATTATCGTTGGAGAGGGCAGCGTGGATGTGTACAACCCAAAAGTCGTTCGTTCAACGCAAGGAGCTATTTTTCACCTTCCAATGGTAAAAGGTGATTTACTCGAAATGGTTTCACTGTTAAAAGAAAGAGGAATAGCAGTTTACGGCACGTCGCTACAAAATGGAAAGGTCTACACATGCGTAAAACCTTCAAACGAATTTGCGCTGATTGTGGGAAATGAAGGAAACGGCGTAAGCGAGAAAGTGCTGGAACAAACGGATCAGAATCTGTACATTCCCATCTATGGAAAGAGCGAGTCGCTAAATGTTGCCATCGCTTCTGGAATCTTACTTTATTATTTACGCGGAATGTAGTTGCATCGAGAACGTGTTTTCACTATAATAATACAATAGTTACATATGTAAAAAACGATGAAAGAGAGCAGTAGCTTATGTCCGTTTATGCAGGGAGAAAATGCCGCGACTGAAAGCATTTTTATAAATGTAATAAGTGAATTCACCTCTTGAGTTGACACTTAGACCATCTTATATAGATGTAAAGGTGTTCCGGAGATTCCGTTAACTTGAATGAAGTGAACTGTATACGTCTGTGTATATAGTTAACAAGGGTGGTAACGCGACTAATCCTCGTCCCTTTTTTGGGAGGAGGTTTTTTTATTTGTCATTTTTTACGTTAAAAGGAGGAATAAGTGATGAAAGAACGTTTACAAGAACTTCAACAAGAAGCAATTGCAAAAGTCGAAGCAGCAAGTGCTTTAAAAGAATTAAACGACGTACGCGTAGCTTATTTAGGAAAGAAAGGCCCTATCACAGAAGTACTTCGCGGTATGGGGAAACTTTCAGCTGAAGAGCGTCCTGTAATGGGAGCACTTGCAAATGAAGTGCGTGAAGCTATTGCATCTAAAATTGAAGAAAAACAAACGGCGTTAGAAGCAGCTGAGGTAGAGCGTAAACTTGCTTCAGAAACAATCGACGTAACGCTGCCAGGACGCCCTGTTAAAGCAGGTACGCATCACCCGCTAACAAGCGTGGTTGAAGAAGTAGAAGATTTATTCTTAGGAATGGGCTATGAAGTAGCAGAAGGACCGGAAGTAGAGCAGGACTACTATAATTTCGAAGCGCTGAACTTGCCAAAAGGTCACCCAGCACGTGATATGCAAGATACGTTCTATATTACGGAAGAAACGCTTCTTCGTACGCATACATCAACTGTTCAAGCTCGTGTTATGAACAAGAATGAAGGCAAAGGACCTGTTAAAATTATTTGCCCGGGTAAAGTGTACCGCCGCGATGACGATGATGCTACGCATTCTCATCAATTCATGCAAATTGAAGGTCTTGTAGTAGACGAAAACATTCGTATGAGCGATTTAAAAGGCACGCTTGAAGTATTTGTGAAAAAGATGTTCGGTGCAGACCGTGAAATTCGTCTTCGTCCAAGTTTCTTCCCGTTCACTGAGCCGTCTGTAGAAGTAGACGTATCGTGTGCAAAATGTGGAGGTAAAGGCTGTAATGTATGTAAACAAACAGGCTGGATTGAAATTTTAGGAGCCGGCATGGTTCATCCAAATGTCCTTGAAATGGCTGGATACGATTCAACTAAATATCGTGGTTTTGCTTTTGGAATCGGTGTAGAGCGTATTGCTATGTTAAAACACGGCGTGGATGATATTCGTCATTTCTATACAAATGATGTTCGTTTCTTAGATCAATTTAAACAAGTATAAAGGAGGGACTACGATGTTTGTATCTTATCGTTGGTTACAAGAGTATGTTGACTTATCAGGCGTAACGGCAGAAGAGTTAGCAGATAAAATCACAAAAAGTGGAATTGAAGTTGAAGGTGTAGAAAACTTAAATAAAGGCATCAGCGGAGTGGTAATTGGTCACGTTGTAGAACGTGAACAGCATCCAAATGCTGATAAATTAAGCCGCTGTCAAGTAGATCTTGGCGGAGGAGAAATCGTTCAAATCGTGTGCGGAGCACCGAACGTGGCACAAGGTCAAAAAGTAGCGGTTGCAAAATTGGGAGCTGTACTTCCAGGTAACTTTAAAATCAAGCGTGCTAAGCTTCGCGGTGAAGAATCGAACGGTATGGTTTGTTCTCTTCAAGAGCTTGGCATTGAAAGCAAGCTTGTGGCAAAAGATTATCAAGAAGGCATCTTCGTGTTCCCAAGCGATGCTGAAGTAGGAGCGGATGCACTAGATGCATTAAACTTAAACGATGAAGTGTTAGAACTAGGGCTAACACCAAACCGTTCAGACTGCTTAAGTATGTTAGGTGTAGCACATGAAGTGGCTGCTATTTTACGTCGTGAAGTGAAGTATCCGTCAGTAAACGTGCAAACGTCTGATGAGCAAGCAGCTGATTATATTTCCGTTAAAGTAGAGGCAAAAGAAGACAATCCGCTTTACGTAGCGCGCGTTGTGAAAAACGTAAAAATTGCTCCGTCACCATTATGGATGCAAACGCGTTTAATGGCAGCTGGTATTCGACCTCATAACAACGTTGTTGATATCACCAACTATATTTTGCTTGAATACGGCCAGCCGCTGCATGCTTTTGACTATGATCGTCTTGGTTCAAAAGAAATTGTTGTACGTCACGCGTCAGAAGGCGAGAAGTTTGTAACACTTGATAACCAAGAGCGTGTATTAAAAGGCAATCAGCTTGTCATTACAAACGGAAGTGAGCCGGTAGCTCTTGCAGGTGTAATGGGCGGAGCGAACTCCGAAGTAAAAGACGATACGGTAAATGTTCTCATTGAATCAGCTTACTTCAAAGGCTTAACGGTTCGCCAAGCTTCAAAAGACCACGGTCTTCGCAGTGAGGCAAGCGCTCGTTTTGAAAAAGGAATTGATCCTAACCGTACGCGTGTAGCTGCTGACCGCGCAGCAGAATTAATGGCTGAATACGCTTCAGGTGAAGTGGTAAGCGGTACTGTAGAAGTAGATACACTAACTGTAGAACCTGCTGTTGTAGCTGTGTCACTTGGACGTATTAACGATGTGCTTGGTACAGAGCTATCAATGGAAGAAGTACAAGACATTATGAACCGTCTTCAATTTGAAAACAAAGTGGAAGACGAAATCATTGTTGTAACAGTGCCAACTCGTCGAGGCGATATTACAATTGAAGAAGATATCGTCGAGGAAGTAGCGCGTATGTATGGCTATGACAACCTTCCTACAACGCTTCCTGTAACAGTGGCAACTCCAGGGAAATTAACGGAGTATCAGCTTGGACGCCGTAAAGTTCGCCGTTTCTTAGAAGGTGCGGGACTAGCACAAACAACAACATATTCGTTAACGAGCGCTGAAAAAGCTACTCAGTTTGCACTAAATGCAACAACTACGATTGGTTTAGCAATGCCGATGAGTGAAGATCGCAGCAACCTTCGTCAAAGCTTAGTGCCTCATTTGCTAGAAGCAGTTAAGCATAATAATGCTCGCCAATCGGATTCTATTGCGCTATACGAAACAGGCTCAGTGTTCTTATCTAAAGGTGAAGGAGAATTACCGGATGAGCAGGAGCGCGTAGCTGGTGCAATCACGGGTCTATGGCATACTCACGGCTGGCAAGGTGAAAAGAAAGTCGTTGATTTCTATGTGATTAAAGGTGTACTAGAAGGGTTATTTGTACAGCTTGGTTTAGAGAAAAGAATCTCATATGCTCCCGTTAAAAAAGATGGTATGCACCCTGGACGTACAGCGGCTGTATGGTTAGATGAAAAAGAAATTGGATACGTGGGTCAAGTTCATCCTGTTGCTCAGAAACAGTACGGTCTTCGTGAAACATACGTATTTGAATTACACCTTCAAGAGCTATTAGCTGCAGATGTCGAAGAAGTTCGTTATTCAGCTATTCCAAGATTCCCATCTATTACACGTGATATTGCACTTGTTGTAGATAAAAACGTTCTTGCAGGAGAAGTTCAGCGCGTCATCTATGCAGCGGGCGGAGAACTTTTAAAAGACGTGACGGTATTTGATCTATATGAAGGAGAGCGTATGGAAGAAGGCAAGAAATCTGTAGCTTTCTCTTTACGTTACTTAGATCCTGAACGTACATTAACAGATGAAGAAGTAGCAAAAGCACATGGTGCAGTGTTAGAGGCTGTAGAAAAAGAATTTGGTGCAACGCTTCGTTCATAAGAATAAGAAAAGAGATGTGGATTTCCACATCTCTTATTTTTTAGCTAATTTTAAAGCTTTTTCTGTATTAGCAAAATGAATTTTAGCTAAGGAGTTCAGCGCATTCACGCCATGTTTCTTAATGATTTTAGCAGCGGCGATATCAACTTGTGCGCCAGCTCCGCGGGGAATAACCATCCCGGTCTTTTCCGTCAGCAAATCCATTTGTTTTAAAAATGCGTATCTGGCAATAATGGAAGCAGCAGCTACAGATAAATGAACGCTTTCTCCTTTTGTGCTGAAAAAGACATTTTTTTTGATAATTTCTTTTTCCTTTACCACGTGTTTATAATAGGTGTTTTTTTCGACAAACTGGTCAATTAAAATGGCATCGGGTTTTTCAGGATCCAATTTTTTTAACACATTGGATAAAACTTTGTTGTGCAACAGAGCTTTCATTTTACCTTGTGACATGCCTTTTTCTTGAAATGCATTATACTTTTCGTTATGTAAAACAAGCAAACTATAGGGAATAAACGAAACAAGCTGCTTGGCAATTTCAATGATTTTAGCATCCGTTAACTCTTTTGAATCTCTTACTCCTAATTCTTTTAACAAAGGAAGCTGCTCTTTTTGAACATAGGCAGCAACTACGGTCATAGGACCAAAATAATCTCCTGTCCCTACCTCGTCAGAACCGATGACCGATAGTGAGCTGAAGTTTGATGGGAGGTGTGAGACAGGAGCCTTTTTCGCAGCATCTAAAGGGCCTCCCCACTTAGCCGCTTCTGTTTCAGCTTCTTTTCCTTGAAAAAGTACTTTTCCAGAGCGGTACGCAGTGATAGAACAGCCGGGAGTTTTAGCCGAAAAAATACTTCCCTGCGGAAGTTTGGGCTGCAGATAGGATGTGTAATGAAGCTTCATTTTAGCTATTTGATCAGCTGATACCTTAATAACAGCATGTGACATAATGCTTCACTCCTTTCGGGGTATTTTAGTTTACTTTATAAGCACTATCCCTTATGATAGCTTAAATATAGATATGTTTCCATTGAAGTCTTCTTCGTGGTATGATAGGGATTAGGATTTTTCGTGGAACGGAGGATTTTCTCGTGTCAAGACAAGATAAAACACGTGCGACAGTTGACATCTTTGGTCAGCAGTACAGCATCGTCGGTAGCGAAAGTACAAGCCATATTCGACTTGTCGCCTCTATAGTGGATGAAAAAATGCGTGAAATCAGTACTAAAGACCCTTCTTTAGATATCAATAAATTAGCAGTATTAACAGCTGTGAATGCTGTACACGAATATATAAAACTGAAAGAAGACTATGAGAGACTTGAACAAAAACTTTATGGAAAAGAGGAATGACTGAGTCAATGCTTAATATCATTTTAATTATATTGCTTCTTTTAGGCTTTGTAACAGGTCTTAAAAGAGGATTTATTTTGCAGCTCATTCATATTGTCAGTTTTGCGGTTTCGTTTATCGTCGCTTATATGTTTAGTGGAGATTTGGCAAGTCGACTTCGCTTGTTGATTCCGTTTCCGGACAATATTCAGCAGCAAAGTGTCGCATCGTTTGTATTTGATTCTGGAACGATAGAAGACGCTTTTTATCGAATGATTGCATTTACGATTTTATTTTTTGCTACTCACATTGTACTTCGCCTTGCAGGCTCTGTTTTAACGGCTTTAACCGAACTGCCAATTCTGCGCCAGTTAAATAAATGGGGCGGAGGTGCACTTGGATTCGTTGAAGTGTATATCATCGTTTTTATTTTGTTATACATTGGGGCCGTGATTCCTGTAAGTGAAATTCAAACGCCAATTCAACAGTCTTCAATTGCAATCAATATCGTACAAAATACTCCATACCTATCGTCTGCGATTCAAGATTTGTGGACTCAGTATGGTGTAATGTAATGAAATTACAATAGCTTGTTGAGAGGGTGTGTCGAAAGTGTCATAATACTTTTGAGATACCCTCTTTTTTTATCGCAGTCTAATCTGCGGTTTTCACGAGGATAAAAGTATGTCTAGATGAAAATTTGAGAGAGTAAATATGTCACTCATCATGTTTTTGAAAGTTTCGTTATTATGATAATAGGCTGGTGAAAAGAGATGAATAAAAAGGATATTATTAAATTGTTAGAAACAATTGCTACATATATGGAATTAAAGGGAGATAACCCTTTTAAAATTTCTGCTTTTCGAAAAGCAGCTGCAGCGCTAGAAACTGACGAAAGAACGCTGACAGAGATTGAGGATTTTACAAAGCTTCAAGGGATTGGAAAAGGAACGGCTGCAGTCATTACAGAGTATATGGAAACAAATGAGTCAAGCGTATTAGAAGAACTAAAGCAAGAAGTTCCTGAAGGACTTATTCCTTTGCTTAAGCTGCCGGGGCTTGGAGGTAAAAAAATCGCTAAATTATATAAAGAGCTGGATATTCGAGATATGGAATCACTGCATCAGGCCTGTATGGAAAATCGAGTGCAGGGACTAAGCGGTTTTGGTAAAAAGACAGAAGAGAAAATTATCTCTGCTATTGAAGAGTTTGGGAAGCGTCCTGATCGTTTGCCTCTTGCTTTTATGCTTCCAATAGCGGAAGAAATTTTAGAAGCCCTTAAACAGATGCATAGCATTGAGCGTTTTTCTCAAGCAGGGAGCATTCGCCGCATGAGGGAAACCGTAAAAGATCTTGATTTTATTATTTCAACAGCTGAGCCTCATGCTGTCCGTGAACAGCTAGTATCGCTGCCAAATGTGAAGGATATCATTGCAAATGGAGATACAAAAGTATCGGTAACGTTAGCCTATGAGTACGATGTGTCTGTGGATTTTCGTCTTGTAGAAGATAAAGCGTTTGCCACAACGCTTCACCATTTTACAGGATCAAAAGATCATAATGTGCGTATGCGTCAATTAGCAAAAGACCGCGGTGAAAAAATTAGCGAGTATGGCGTTGAAAATGCGGAGACAGGCGAAGTCATGACTTTTGAGTCTGAACAAGCATTCTATGAACATTTTGGGCTGTCTTTTATTCCGCCGGAACTTCGTGAAGATGGAACGGAAGTAGATGCATTTATAAAGCCTCAAACGCTTGTGACCTACGGTGCCGTAAAAGGTGATTTGCATATGCACTCCACGTGGAGCGACGGGGCGTATTCGATTGAAGAAATGGCGGAAGCATGTCGCGCGCGAGGCTATGAGTACATGGCGATTACAGACCATTCTCAGTATTTAAAAGTAGCTAACGGTCTAACGCCTGAACGCATTCGTAAACAGCGTGAAGAAATTAATCGTTTAAACGCACAGTTCGATGATTTTACAATACTAGCAGGAATTGAAATGGATATTTTGCCTGATGCAACACTTGATTATGATGATGAAATGCTAGCTGAGCTAGATTTTGTTATTGCGTCCATTCACTCTAGTTTTTCGCAATCACGCGAAGAAATTATGAATCGCTTAAAGCAAGCGTTAAACAATGTTCATGTAGATTTAATCGCCCATCCGACGGGTCGTTTGATTGGTCGCCGCAACGGATATGATGTAGATATTGATATGCTAATTGAATTAGCTAAAGAAACAAAAACGGCTCTTGAACTAAACGCGAATCCAAACCGTTTAGATTTAGCCGCTGAACACATAAAAAAAGCCCAAGAGGCAGGAGTTAAAATTGCTATTAATACAGATGCTCACAATCTAGACATGCTAGAGCATATGGAAATTGGAATATCTACGGGAATTAAAGGCTGGCTTAAACCAGAAACGGTATTAAATACGTATAGTCTCAAAGAATTAACCGCCTTTTTAAATCGACATAAATAAGCAACAGGAGGAATCAGTTTTGCAATCACGTATTTTTCATGTACTAGAGTTTAATAAAGTTAAGGAACAGCTTCAGAAAAAAGTAGCTTCTTCTTTAGGCCGAGAAAAAGTAGCGGATTTGATTCCCTCGACTCAGTATGAAGAAGTAGTCAAATGGCAGGAAGCAACAGATGAAGCTACAACCGTGCTGCGATTGCGTGGCAACGTACCACTAGGGGGCATTTTTGACGTTCGACCTAGCGTGAAGCGCGCTGAAATTGGGGGAACGCTAAGCTCTAATGAACTTCTTGATGTAGCAAGCACTATTTATGCTGCAAGACAAGTCAAGCAATTTATCGAGCAAGTAGTGGAAGACGAAGATTTACAGCTTCCAATTATAACTGAACATATCGAAAAACTAATGCCTCTTCCTGAGGTAGAACAAACAATTAAAATGAGTATTGATGAGAATGGTACAGTGCTAGACGGTGCAAGCGACCAGCTAAGAGGCATTCGTCAAAAACTTCGCTCAACGGAGTCTCGTATTCGCGAAAAGCTAGAAAGCCTTATTCGCTCCTCGTCTGCTCAAAAAATGTTGTCAGATGCAATTGTTACCATTCGAAACGAACGTTTTGTTATTCCTGTTAAGCAAGAATATCGCAGTGCGTATGGAGGCATTGTGCACGATCAGTCTTCATCTGGAGCAACTTTATTTATTGAACCTCAGGCGATTGTGACGTTAAACAATGAGCTTCAAGAAGCAAAAGTA
This sequence comes from Priestia sp. 53B2, assembly GCF_056099005.1. Classification (NCBI taxonomy): domain Bacteria; kingdom Bacillati; phylum Bacillota; class Bacilli; order Caryophanales; family Bacillaceae; genus Priestia; species Priestia sp. 53B2. Next base: position 951,344 of record NZ_JBLZXA010000008.1, on the reverse strand, counting down.
AAAGAAAAACAAGAAATTGAGCGTATTCTCATTGCTTTAACCGTTCAGGTAGCGGAAGTGGCAAATGAACTCCGTCAAAACGTGTATCTGTTAGGTGAGCTGGACTTCATGTTTGCTAAAGGGCGCTATAGCCATGAGCTAAAAGCTTCAAAACCTAAAATGAACGACCGAGGCTATATTAAGTTAGTGAAGGCAAAACATCCTCTTATTGCACAGGAAGACGTCGTTGCGAATGATATTGAGCTAGGTGATCAATATACATCTATCGTTATTACAGGGCCAAATACCGGCGGTAAAACCGTAACGTTAAAAACACTTGGATTATTTACGTTAATGGCTCAAGCGGGTCTGCAGATTCCTGCGCTGGATGGATCGGAAATGGCTGTGTTTAAACACGTATTTGCTGATATTGGAGATGAGCAGTCGATTGAACAAAGTTTGAGTACCTTTTCATCTCATATGGTCAACATTGTAGATATTTTACAAAAAGTAGATCACGAAAGTCTGGTCTTGTTCGATGAATTGGGAGCAGGAACGGATCCTCAAGAAGGTGCAGCGCTTGCGATTTCGATTTTAGATCAAGTGTATGAAAGAGGCGCTCGCGTAGTTGCGACTACTCACTATCCTGAATTAAAAGCGTACGGCTATAACCGTGAAGGAGTGGTCAATGCTAGCGTAGAGTTCGATATTGAAACATTGAGCCCTACTTACAAGCTGTTGATTGGTGTACCGGGCCGAAGCAATGCTTTTGAGATTTCAAAACGTTTAGGTTTAAGTGCTGAAGTAATTGAACGTGCCAAAGGCTATATTGGCTCAGAAACAAATAAAGTAGAAAATATGATTGCCTCTCTTGAAGATAGCCGCCGTCAATCTGAACACGAGCTAGAAGAAGCTGAAGAGCTAAGAAAAGAGGCTCAGAAGCTTCATAAAGAATTACAGAGTCAGATTATTGAGTTTAATGAAAAACGAGATAAGCTGTACGAAAAAGCTGAAGAAAAAGCTCAAGCCACAGTTAAAGCAGCATCTGAAGAAGCAGAGAAAATCATTAGCGATTTGCGTAAAATGAGTCAAAAAAATCATGCGCTTGTAAAAGAGCATGAATTGATTGAGGCGCGTAAGCGTCTAGAAGATGCAGTTCCAACTCTTGAAAAAAGTAAAAAGAAACCGGCTGTGCCGAAAAAACAAGAGCGCACTCTTCAAGCTGGAGATGAAGTGAAAGTCTTAAGCTGGGGACAAAAAGGAACGCTTGTGGAACGAGTAAGCAATAATGAATGGCAAGTACAAATGGGAATCATGAAAATGAAGGTGAAAGAAAAAGACCTCGAATATATCAGTTCTCCAAAACCTGTAGAAACGAAGCCGCTTGCTACGGTAAAAGGAAAAGATTATCATGTAAATCTAGAACTGGATTTAAGAGGAGAGCGCTATGAAAATGCGCTGATTCGAGTTGAAAAATATATTGATGATGCTTTGTTAGCCAACTATCCGCGCGTTTCGATTATCCACGGTAAAGGAACTGGAGCTCTTCGTAAAGGTGTACAGGAATATTTGAAAAATCATCGTTCTGTCAAAAATATTCGTTTCGGAGAGGCTTCTGAAGGAGGTTCTGGCGTTACGGTTGTGGAATTTAAATAAAAGAATGCTGAAATAAAGGTGTCAGTAGATGCGCTGAACAAGCATATATGAAGATAGAAAATCCGACATGGCTCATGGACTATGGTGGTTTTTCTATCTCTTTTAAGAACGATACAAGTAAAGGAAAGAGACCTGTCAGTTCATTACGTGGAGCGTAATATAAATTAGGAGTGATGCAAAAATGAGGGATTTTTGGAAAGACCCGTATATTGAATCCGCCGCTTATTACAGCGTGGTTGTCTTGAGCATTGTCGTCTTTCTTGTTGTGTTTGAGCTCGTTACTAAGTACAAGAATTGGGAAGAGATTCAAAAAGGAAATATGGCTGTTGCGATGGCAACAGGTGGGAAAATATTTGGATTAGCTAATATTTTTCGCTATTCGATTGAGCATAACGACAACTTGTTAAGAATGCTCGGATGGGGAATATATGGGTTCGTTCTTTTACTAGTCAGCTATTTTATTTTCGAATTTTTGACGCCAAAATTTCGAATCGATGATGAAATTGAACAAGATAACAGAGCCGTTGGGTTTATTTCACTTGTTATTTCAATCGGTATGTCCTATGTAATAGGAGCAGGGATAGGATAGGAGAGAGTCATGGAGAAGTTAGCGAAAATTTTACTCGTTTTATGCGGAGTGTTTATGCTTATTGGTCTTATCTATTTATCTATATAGCTTTTCCTAACATTATGATGACAGCAAAAAAGCTGACCTTAAAGCAGGTCAGCTTTTTTAATGATTACTTCCATACGTCTTCAGTAATTGAAATCACGTGCTTTACTTTATCCCACTGCTGTTCTTCAGTTAGTAAATTTCCTTCTTCTGTAGAAGCAAATCCGCACTGGGGACTTAAACAAATTTGATCAAGAGAAACAAATTCTGCCGCTTCAGCAATTCTTTTTTTCACTGCTTCAGGATCTTCTAAATCTCCAAATTTTGATGTGATAAGACCAAGGACAATCTGAAGATCATCTCGCTTTACATGTCGAAGAGGTTCGAATCCTCCTGAGCGTTCATCATCAAATTCTAAAAATAGTCCATCTACGATTAACTGACTGAAAATAGCTTTTGACGCACTTTCATATCCGCCGCTTGCTGTATAAGTAGACTGGAAATTCCCTCTGCAAATATGCATTGTAATGACCATATCATCTGGCTTATGGGCAATGGATTCATTGATCGCATCCGTAAAACGTTTCAGTAATTCTTGGGGCGTGAAACCTTTTGACGCGATTTGTTCTTGTCCTTTTTCTGAGAAAAAGACTGCCCACGCAGTATCATCTAACTGTAAATAGCGGCATCCGGCATCATAAAATGCTTGAATGGCTTTTTGATATGTTTTAACTAAATCAGCAAAAAATACATCCGTATCCGAGTAAGCAGACTCTTCAATATGACCTCTGAAAAACAGCATATTAGGGCTTGGAATGGTGAACTTAGCTACGTGTTCTTTTCCAACAGCTCGATGAAGAAATTTATAATCTTCAATCATAGGGTGGTGATTAAAATCTAATTTTCCAGTCACTTTTATACCGTGAGCTTTTGTTTGGACTCCGTGAAACTGAATTCCCGACTCTGCTTCGTAAAGTTCTACGCCAACAAGCTCTGACAGAAAATCAAAGTGCCACCAGGCGCGGCGAAACTCACCGTCTGTGACGGCTTTTAATCCAATTTGTTTTTGCTTTTCTACGAGCTTACGAATTTCTTCATCTTCAATTGCTCGAAGCTGTTTCTTTGTCATTTCCCCGTTTTCCACTTGTAATCGTGCTTGCTTGATACGCTCGGGACGCAAAAAGCTTCCAACGTGATCTGCTTTGAACGGTCCTTTAGTCAATGTTGTTGTCAATTCATACAGCTCCTTAAAAAAATCTAATTTTTATTATATACAAAAAATTCGGATAATGTACAGGGGTAAATCCAATTTTTATTTATTACGCTGCAGGATGAAAAAGTGATTAGGCAGGAAAGAGAACATTCAATAACGATTGCATCTAAAAAAAGAATGAACTATAATTTTAATTAGAAAATTCTAATTTTTTATTTTTTTGAGGGAGAGGATACGTGTGGAATCCACCGAAAAGATATGGCTTTCTCAATATCCGGATGAAATACCTGCTACGCTTCATTATGAACAAAAAAATTTAGCACAGCTTTTTGAAGAAGCAGTTCAAAAGGATCCTAAAAAAAGCGCAATCTATTTTCTAGGGAAAAAAATGACGTTTTCCCAGCTGCATCAAGATTCTCTAAAGCTGTCATCTTACCTTATTGAACGGGGATTAAAAAGAGGGGATAGAGTAGCCATTATGCTTCCAAATTGCCCTCAAGCAGTCATTTCCTTTTATGCTGTTCTTCTTGCTGGAGGAGTAGTCGTTCAAACAAACCCTTTGTATACGGAAAGAGAGTTAGAGTATCAGCTTAATGATTCAGAAGCGACCATGATTATTGCACTCGATTTGCTATATCCGCGTGTAGTAAAAATGAAAGCGTTAACAAAGATAAAGCACGTAGTCATTACCTCTATTCAAGATTATCTCCCATTTCCCAAAAACATAATCTATCCATTTATTCAGCGCAAGCAGCAGAAGATAAGCGTGGATGTGAGTCATACAGAGACTACTCATTTATTTAAACGTATTATAAATGAATCCTCTCCAGCAGTATGTAACGCTGAGGGAATTTCAGACGAAGATATCGCGATTTTACAATACACCGGAGGAACAACAGGTTTTCCAAAAGGAGTCATGCTTACTCATAAAAACTTGGTAGCCAATGCAACGATGTGTTCACATTGGTTATACCGCTGCAAGCATGGAGAAGAAAAAGTGCTTGGAATTATCCCATTTTTTCATGTGTATGGTTTAACAACGGTTCTTGTTCTATCGGTTTTGCAAAACTATGAGATGGTTCTTCTGCCTAAATTTGATGCAAAAACGACGCTCAAAACCATTCATAAGCAGAAGCCTACTTTATTTCCAGGTGCTCCGACAATTTACATCGCATTATTAAACCATCCTGATTTAGCGAAATACAACCTATCTTCCATTGATTCATGTATGAGCGGTTCGGCTCCACTTCCTGTGGAAGTGCAGGAGCAGTTTGAAAAGCTCACCGGAGGTAAACTAGTGGAAGGATATGGCTTAACGGAAACCTCTCCTGTCACTCATGCTAATTTTCTTTGGGAAGAGAGAATATCAGGAAGCATTGGAGTGCCTTGGCCAGACACAGATGCCAAAATTCTATCTTTTGAAACAGGTAAAGAAGCTGCTGTCAGCGAAGTAGGAGAAATTGCAGTTAAAGGTCCTCAGGTAATGAAAGGATATTGGAAGCAGCCTGAAGAAACAGAGGCTGTGATGCGAGACGGATGGTTGCTAACAGGTGATGTTGGCTATATGGATGATAAAGGTTATTTTTATGTAGTAGACCGAAAGAAAGATATTATTATTGCCGGGGGATATAATATCTATCCTCGAGAAGTTGAAGAAGTATTATATGAGCATGAAAAAATTCAAGAAGCTGTAGTGGTGGGTGTTCCTGACCCATATAGAGGAGAAACGGTGAAGGCTTACATTGTATTAAAAAATGGTGTAAGATGTACTGAAGAAGAGTTAAATGAGTTTTCTAGAAAGTATTTAGCTGCTTATAAAGTTCCGCGCCTTTATGAATTTCGAAATGAGCTTCCAAAAACAGCGGTCGGTAAGATTTTGCGACGAGCGTTGATTGATGAAGAAAATGAAAAGCATAAAAAGGCGACGTAATCGATCGTCGCCTTTAATTTTTTACTGAAACGTAATTGACAGATACTTGCGGTTTCTTTATTATAAAGATATGAATGAATAATCATTCATATTTTAAAGGAGCGTATAAGATTGAGAAGAAATAAGCCAAAGTATAAACAGATTATCGATGCAGCTGTAGTAGTAATAGCAGAAAACGGATACCACAATGCTCAGGTTTCTAAAATCGCTAAGCAGGCTGGAGTTGCAGACGGTACGATATATTTATATTTTAAAAACAAAGAAGATGTCTTGATTTCCTTGTTTCAAGAGAAGATGGGACAATTTGTAGAAAAAATTTATGAAGAACTGGCGGGAATTGAAACCGCAGCAGAAAAACTTCATGTGTTAATTGACAAACATTTTTCGTTTCTAGCGGAGGATCATCATTTAGCTACAGTGACACAGCTCGAACTGCGTCAATCGAACAAAGATTTAAGATTGAAAATTAACGATGTATTAAAAGATTATCTGACTCTTATTGATTCTATTTTGCAGACAGGAATCGAAACGGGTGAGTTTTCTGAAAATATAGATATTCGTCTTGCGCGACAGATGATTTTTGGAACGATTGATGAAACTGTTACAACATGGGTAATGAACGATCATCGATATGGTCTAATAGAATCGGTAGATAAAGTCCATTCCCTGCTGTTAAACGGCTGCAGCGGCTCATAATGGTAAGTGAGCCTGCTGCTCCCCTGCGAGGGGAAAAGCGCAAGGTAATGAAAATAGGAAGAAAGGGTGGCGTAAACAAATGGAGATTATCCAGGTTGAAACTGTTGATGCAATAAGCTTCATTACGTTGAATAGACAACCTGCTAACGCTTTGTCTCAAGATTTATTAAAAGATCTTTCAAGTGTTTTAAAACATTTAGAAGATAGTAAAGAGACAAGGGTTATCGTCATTAAAGGTGAAGGGAAATTCTTTTGTGCCGGGGCTGATATAAAAGAATTCACATCACTTCAGCAGGAAAAAGAATATGAGAAGCTTGCTGTTAACGGTCAAGAGCTCTTTGAGTATATTGAAAATTACCCAAAACCAGTTATTGCAGCTATTCATGGCGCTGCTTTAGGCGGAGGATTGGAGCTTGCTATGAGCTGTCATATCCGTTTGGTAACAGAAAACGCTAAGCTGGGCTTGCCTGAGCTTCAGTTAGGAATTATACCAGGATTTGGAGGAACTCAGCGATTGCCTCGTTATGTAGGAGTTCATAAGGCTTGTGAGATGATGCTGACAAGTGATCCAATATCTGGAAGAGAGGCAGTGGAGTTAGGATTGGCAAATGCAGCTTTTGAAGAAAGTCAGCTTATCAATGAAACATTTTTACTTGCTAGAAAAATTGCCAAAAAAAGCCCAATCTCTGTTAAAGCTACTTTGCAGCTGCTTCAGCATGTAAAAACAGATGCTTATTACAGCGGCATCAAAAAAGAAGCGCAGTTTTTTGGAAGCGTATTCAAAAGCCGGGATGCTCAAGAAGGCGTAGCCGCTTTTATTGAAAAGCGCCAGCCTAAATTTTTAGGAAAATAAGCTTAGGAGGGGAATTGAATGAATATTTACGTGTTAGTAAAAAGAACATTCGATACAGAGGAGAAACTTTCATTAAAAAATGGTCAAATTGTTGAAGATGGGGCTGAATTTATTATTAATCCTTACGATGAGTATGCAGTTGAAGAAGCTATTCAGCTAAAGGAAAAGCATGGCGGTGAGATTACGGTCGTGAGTGTAGGAGGGGAAGAATCAGAAAAAGAACTCCGAACAGCTTTGGCTATGGGAGCAGATAAAGCGGTTTTAATCAATACGGAAGATGACATAGAAGATGGCGATCAGTACACGACTTCTAGGCTGCTGGCACAGTACTTAAAAGAACAATCTCCTGACTTGATTTTGGCAGGAAACGTAGCGATTGACGGAGGTTCGGGCCAAGTGGGACCGCGCGTAGCAGAACAGTTAGAAATCCCTTATATTACGACCATTACAAAATTGGATATCGAAGGTGAAAAAGTGACTGTTGTACGCGATGTGGAAGGTGATTCAGAGGTTATCGAAACGTCGCTTCCACTTTTAGTAACAGCTCAGCAGGGACTGAACGAACCTCGCTATCCATCTCTTCCAGGGATTATGAAAGCGAAGAAGAAACCGTTGGTTGAAGTGGAATTGGATGATTTAGATTTAGAAGAAGATGATGTAGAAGCAAAAACAAAGACAATTGAAATTTATTTGCCTCCGAAAAAAGACGCAGGGCGCGTATTACAAGGAGATATAAAAGATCAAGTGACAGAACTGGTCAATTTACTGCATAAGGAAGCAAAAGTCATTTAATAAGTCAAAAGTCAAAACAATGGGGGTATTGCAATGGGACGCAAAGTGTTAGTTCTAGGAGAAGCACGTGATGGGGGATTACGAAACGTATCGTTTGAAGCGATTTCCGCAGCGTCTACTGTAGCTGACGGCGGGGAAATTGTTGCAGCGTTAGTAGGAAAGGACGTAAAAGCTTTAAGTGAAGAGCTTATTGCGTACGGAGCGAATAAAGTTGTTGTGACGGAGCATGAAGATTTAGCTGCTTACACATCAGATGGTTATGCTCAGGCGTTATTAGCCATCATTGAAAGTGAACAGCCTGAAGCTATCGTATTTGGCCATACGGCTCTTGGCAAAGACCTAGCGCCAAAACTGGCAGCTCGCTTAGACAAAGGACTTATCTCCGATGTGACGGATGTAGAAGTTGGAGGGGGTCAAGTAGTCTTCACCCGCCCAATTTATTCTGGTAAAGCATTTGAAAAGAAAATCATGACCGATGCTTTTACGTTTGTCACGATTCGTCCAAATAATATTTCACCGCTTGCAAAAGAAGAGGGACGTACAGGCGATGTAGAGGATTTAAATGTTGAAATCAAAAACCTGCGTACAGTTGTAAAAGAAGTTGTACGGAAAGCAACGCAAGGGGTTGATTTATCCGAAGCAAAAGTCGTGATTGCAGGTGGTCGAGGTGTAAAAAGCACGGAAGGCTTTGGACCTCTCCAAGAACTAGCGGACGTGTTAAATGGAGCTGTTGGGGCATCTCGCGGAGCGTGCGATGCAGATTACTGCGACTATTCTCTTCAGATCGGTCAGACGGGCAAAGTAGTCACACCAGATTTATACATTGCCTGCGGAATCTCAGGAGCCATTCAGCATTTGGCCGGCATGTCAAATTCAAAAATTATTGTTGCCATTAACAAAGATCCTGAGGCGAATATTTTTAAAGTAGCTGATTACGGAATCGTTGGAGATTTATTTGAAGTGGTGCCTCTGCTAACGGAAGAATTTAAAAAGCTGAAAGTACAGTCTGCGTAAGAGGCTGGGACAAAAGTATTTTAGACGAAGTGAAAAACGAACCATTGATCAAGATGTTTGATTAGTGGTTCGTTTTTTTGTTAGGATAAACGTAGCTTTCATGTGTGTGGGTCTTTCTAGCAGTTGATTGGAGGGCAAGGCGAAGACTCCTGCAGAAAGCGAATTCTTGCACAGAAATCAACTGCGGTGTCACAAGCGGTTCAGCCCTTGTATTTGTTCGTCTTTAGACGGGATTCATTTCGTTATGTCTCAACCTCATGGAAAACAAAATTTTCTACGTATGTTTTTATGTGAATTGTACAAACTAGAGCGGAGAATAAACAGTATAAATGTAAGCAAAAAGTTAGCAAACCTTATTTGAAGGTGATATACTGTGAGTAGAATTTGGATATTGCATATATTTAGGAGGAATTAAAATGGCTATTGCACATGCTACAGATAAAAACTTTACAGATGAAATTAAATCAGGCCTAGTGCTTGTTGACTTTTGGGCACCATGGTGTGGCCCTTGTAAAATGATTGCTCCAGTTCTTGAAGAAATCGATGGCGAACTTAACGATAAAGTTAAAATCGTGAAAGTAGACGTTGATGAAAACCAAGAAACGGCTGGAAAATTTGGTGTTATGAGTATCCCAACTTTAGTATTATTTAAAGATGGAGAGAAAGTTGACCAAGTAGTTGGTTTCCAACCAAAAGAAGCATTAACAGAATTAATTAATAAACACGCGTAAGTCAAAACCTAGCTCAGGCTAGGTTTTTTCTTTTTCTCCACTTTTTCTCTTTTGGGAATACTTTTATTTAGCGAATATGCGTTCGTTTGTTTTATACTAGATGTAAGGAACACCGCCATAAATCAGGCTTATGTGCATGTATTGTAAGGCAGGAAAGAATGTAGGTTACGCTTCATAAGCGAATGTATAGATGGACAGAGTAAGAGAAGAGGAAGGAGAAAAATATGAACGATTATTTAAAAGAAAAGCTGGCTATTTTACCGGATCAGCCCGGCTGTTACTTGATGAAAGATAAATATGGAACGGTCATTTACGTAGGAAAAGCAAAAGTATTAAAAAATCGAGTGCGCTCCTACTTTACCGGATCTCATGACGGAAAGACGCTTCGACTTGTAAACGACATTGTCGATTTTGAATATATCGTCACATCTTCTAATTTAGAAGCACTTATTTTAGAAATGAATTTAATTAAAAAGCATGATCCAAAATACAATATCATGCTTAAAGATGATAAGGGTTATCCCTTTATTAAGATTACAGCTGAAAAACAGCCCCGACTTGTTATTACAAGAAAAATAAAAAAAGATAAAGGGAAATACTTCGGTCCTTATCCTAACGTTCAAGCTGCAAATGAAACAAAGCGGCTTCTTGATCGCATTTATCCATTAAGAAAGTGCTCTACCATGCCAGACAGGCCTTGTTTGTATTACCATATCGGGCAATGTCTAGCTCCTTGCGTAAAAGAAGTAAAAGAAGAGCAAAACAAACAAATTATTGAAAATATCACGCGGTTTTTAAATGGTGGATATGAGCATGTCAAAACAGAGTTAACTGAAAAAATGTTAAAAGCTTCAGAAGAACTTGACTTTGAACGGGCTAAAGAATATCGAGATCAAATTGCTCATATCGAAGCGACAATGGAAAAGCAAAAAGTAACGTTTAATGATTTTGTTAATCGAGATGTGTTTGGCTATTCTTATGATAAGGGCTGGATGTGTGTTCAAGTTTTCTTTATTCGCCAAGGGAAATTAATTGAGCGAGAAGTTTCTATGTTTCCTTTTTATAAAGAGCCAGAAGAAGATTTCTTAACTTTTATCGGTCAGTTTTATGCCAAAAATATTAAGCCAAAAGAAGTGATGGTTCCAGCAACGATTGATGCAGAGTTGGCTGAGAAATTAGTAGAAGTAGAGGTTCAGCATCCAAAGCGAGGCAAAAAGAAAGAATTAGTAGAACTTGCGTGTAAAAATGCAAAAATTGCGCTCGGTGAAAAATTCTATTTAATTGAACGAGATGAAGAGCGCACGGTTGGCGCAGTTGAACGGTTAGGAGAAGAGCTTGGAATTGCCGCTCCTTATCGGATTGAAGCATTTGATAATTCAAATATTCAAGGAACAGACCCAGTTTCTGCGATGATTGTTTTTGTTGATGGGAAACCGGAAAAGAAAGAATATCGCAAATATAAAATTAAGACCGTAAAGGGACCAGATGATTACAGTTCCATGAGAGAAGTAGTTCGCAGACGGTATTCCAGAGCGTTAAAAGAAGGTCTTCCGCTTCCAGATTTAATTGTTGTAGATGGAGGCAAAGGGCATTTAGCTGCAGTACAGGACGTTCTCGAAAATGAATTGGGACTTTTAGTGCCTACAGCAGGTCTTGTCAAAGATGATAAGCACAGAACCTCCAACCTGATGATTGGTGAGCCTCCTCAAATCATACCGCTTGAACGCAATAGTCAAGAATTTTATTTGCTTCAGCGAATTCAAGATGAAGTTCACCGCTTTGCGATTACCTTCCACCGTCAAGTGCGCTCTAAGTCCGCTTTTCAGTCCGTTCTGGACGACATTCCGGGAGTGGGAGAAAAGCGTAAAAAAGCTTTGTTAAAGTATTTTGGTTCGGTGAAAAAATTGAAAGAAGCAACGGTTGAAGATATTCGGAATTCAGGTGTTCCTCAAAACATTGCTGAAAAAATTTATGAAACATTGCAAAAATAGTCTTGAAATAATAGAAAATATTTGATAAGCTATTAACTAATTTCATACGACACTTCATCAAATGAAGTGAAGATAGAGGTGCAAATTTAATCAGTACGTATCAGGAAGGGTATGAGCTCTTATGAATGATGCGGAAAGGGAAATTTGCCGAAGTGAACATTACCTCATAGTAATGATTGCTGGTTCTGCGTTGAATAAACGTAGGATTGTCAAGATGTAGATTCTTGGAGAGCTATCTCACGGCAGTGGACGGTTATGTTTTATAATTTTCGTTCGTTAAGCAATGAGAGCTCATCTCATTGCTTTTTTTATTGTCTGAGTAAAAAAAATTAGCTTCTCATCATCCTGCATATGCAAATTTATTGAAAAGGAATGAACAAAATTATGGCATTAATCGTTCAAAAATTTGGTGGAACATCTGTTGGTTCTGTTGAACGTATCCAACATGTAGCAAACCGTGTTATCCAAGAAGTAGAGCGCGGTAACCAAGTAGTTGTTGTTGTATCGGCAATGGGCAAAACTACAGATGCACTGGTGAAATTAGCAAGTGATATTACGGGCAGTCCAAGCAAACGCGAAATGGATATGCTTCTTACAACTGGAGAACAAGTAACGATTTCCCTGTTAACAATGGCTCTTCAATGCAAAGGGCATGAAGCAACTTCGCTAACAGGTTGGCAAGCTGGTATTCAGACGGAAGCAGTTCACAGCAATGCACGAATCCAGCACATTGACACGACTCTTATTCAAAGCCAATTAGATAGAGGTCGAATCGTAGTAGTAGCTGGATTCCAAGGCTGTTCAGAAGATGGAAGCATTACAACATTAGGTCGAGGCGGCTCTGACACGACGGCAGTAGCTCTTGCCGCAGCATTAAAAGCTGCAAAATGTGATATTTATACAGACGTAACAGGAGTGTTTACGACAGATCCGCGCTATGTAGAAGATGCTCGTAAGCTTCACTCTATTTCATATGACGAAATGTTAGAATTAGCCAATTTGGGAGCAGGGGTGCTGCATCCGCGCGCTGTTGAGTTTGCAAAAAATTATCAGGTACCGCTAGAAGTGCGTTCAAGCTTAGAAAATGAGAATGGAACGATTGTTGAGGAGGAAGTTTCAATGGAACAAAACTTAGTCGTAAGAGGAATTGCGTTTGAAGATAATATTTCACGGGTGACAATTGAAGGGTTAAACAACGAGTTGCAAACTCTTTCTACTATTTTTACAGCATTAGCAAAAGAACAGTTAAATGTGGACATTATTATTCAAAACGTAACGGCTAATAATCGTCTCTCTATCTCATTTTCTATTAAAACCGTAGACGTAGACGCCGCTCTTGCCGTCTTAAAAGAGTATAAATCTACTTTAGGATATACGCGTATTGAACATGAAAGCGGTCTGGCTAAAGTATCAATTGTCGGCTCTGGCATGATTTCTAATCCAGGCGTTGCAGCCGAAATGTTTGAAGTGCTGGCAGGAGAGAAAATTGAAGTGAAGATGGTCAGCACGTCTGAAATTAAAGTATCTACAGTTGTACCGCACGCTGATATGGTAAAAGCTGTTGAGACGCTTCACGTAGCATTTGAATTAGAAGAGCAGCAAGCAGTGCAAGTATAAAGAAGAGAAAAAAGACGTGGTATCTCCACGTCTTTTATATATACGTATTTCCTACTTTTTATAACGCTCCGCGCGTGTTTCGGTAGGTAAGATATCTTTTCGGTCCCACTGCACGGAAATCAGCACTTTTCCGTTCTTTTCTTTATGTGTTAGGTAGGCTTCTGTTAGGCAGTTGTTTTGACGCTGAATCTGTTCAGCCACAAATCCTGACTCAAGATGAAACGAACAAGTTTCCTGCTGAAATCTTTTGCTGACCACATCACCTGATAACTCAAGCTCTAGTGAATATTTATCTTTTTTTGCGAGCGTCAGTGTTCCCCAGGAAGCTGCTTTAAAAAAAGCGACGATTTCATCCATTGTATTTAACGGGTATTTCCGCGCAAGGTGTTTTCCTGCCCAGTATGAAATGGTATTCGTTTCGTCTCCAAGAAGCTCTGGAATTAACACGTCACGCAAAAGGCTGTATCCGAAATATGAAACGTGATCAAGAGTTCTCTCTGTTTCAGCTGTGACATTAGGTTCTGATGTTTCCATCGTCTCTTCAAGTTCTTGCTGTGATTCTGTTTGTAAATTGCTCATGCTTTCCCCTCTTTCTTTACTACTATTATATACAAATCTAAAAAACCTCTCACGCATTTTTTTAATAAAATGTAAGAGGATCTTTATTATGGTAAAAAGAGTTAGATGTAAAGATAAAAAATCCATAATATACCTTTTAAAAGGGTACTTTTACCTGTGTAAATGTTTTGTGAACTTGTTTACAATAAAAGTATAAAGTAAACGCTTACTTAGTTGTGGCAAGCAATATTATAATAGAAAGAAAAAATCTGTAACATCAATATAGTAAGCGTTAACAAATATAAAATTTTATAAATTTATATTTTATAGAAGATTTAAATATCTTGCCTTGACGCTCTTAATCGATGGGAGTAAAATTAACCTGTCACATACTTTATTAGGAAATGCAAAGGTTTTCATTTCCTCTATTCACGATTAATCTATTTGTCTAGTGGGAGTAAGAAAGTTCTTCACAAACTATGTTCATTTAACTAAGGGGGGTCTACGCAGATGGCGGCAAACAGAGAGTTTCAATATCGGAGAATCCATTCATTACTTGGGGTAATACCAATCGGGATTTTCTTAACACAGCATTTAGTTGTGAATCATTTCGCGACAAAGGGAGAAGAATCATTTAATCAAGCAGCTCACTTCATGGAGAGCTTACCTTTCCGCTATGCTCTAGAAATTTTCATTATTTTCTTACCAATCGTTTTTCACGCAATATACGGTCTTTACATTGCATTCACTGCTAAAACAAACGTTAACAACTATGGGTTTTTCCGTAACTGGATGTTTATCCTTCAGCGTGTTTCAGGTGTAATCACACTTATCTTCATCACATGGCACGTATGGGAAACCAGAATACAAGCTGCGCTTGGAAAAGAAGTAGATTTTCAAATGATGGAACGAATTTTAAGCAACCCGGCAATGCTTGCATTCTACATAGTTGGTGTTGTATCTACGATCTTCCACTTTGCAAACGGTCTATGGTCATTTGGAGTTAGCTGGGGGTTAACTGTAACACCACGTTCTCAAAGAATTTCAACTTATGTGACATTAGCAATCTTCTTAGCACTTACATTTGTAGGTGTTCGTACATTATTCGCATTTGCATAAAATTAAGGTTTTGAAGGAGTGGGGTTCCGATGAGTAACGGAAAAATCATCGTAGTCGGTGGCGGTTTAGCTGGCTTGATGGCAACAATAAAAATTGCTGAGTCTGGCAAGCAAGTAGATTTATTTTCACTAGTTCCGGTAAAAAGATCTCACTCAGTTTGCGCGCAAGGTGGAATCAACGGGGCCGTAAATACGAAAGGTGAAGGGGATTCACCATGGGAACACTTTGATGACACAGTGTATGGCGGAGACTTTTTAGCCAACCAGCCACCTGTAAAAGCAATGTGTGAAGCAGCTCCTGGTATTATTCACTTACTTGACCGCATGGGTGTTATGTTTAACCGTACTCCTGAGGGTTTGTTAGACTTCAGACGATTTGGCGGGACGCAGCATCACCGTACGGCTTTTGCTGGAGCAACAACGGGTCAACAATTATTGTACGCATTAGATGAGCAGGTTCGTCGCTATGAAGTTGCCGGACTTGTGACAAAGTACGAAGGATGGGAATTCTTAGGTGCTGTTCTTGATGATGAGCGCAGCTGTCGCGGGATTTCTGCACAGAATTTAAAATCAATGGAAATTAAAACGTTCCCAGCTGACGCGGTTATTATGGCTACAGGTGGACCTGGAATTGTTTTTGGAAAATCGACGAACTCAGTTATTAATACAGGTTCAGCGGCATCTATCGTGTATCAGCAAGGTGCATACTATTCAAACGGAGAGTTTATTCAAATTCATCCAACTGCTATCCCAGGAGATGATAAGCTTCGTCTTATGAGTGAATCTGCTCGTGGAGAAGGCGGACGCGTTTGGACATATAAAGACGGTAAACCTTGGTATTTCTTAGAGGAAAAATATCCTGCATACGGTAACTTAGTACCTCGTGATATTGCAACTCGTGAAATTTTTGACGTCTGCGTAGCGCAGAAGTTAGGAATTAACGGAGAGAACATGGTTTATCTGGACCTTTCACATAAAGATCCAAAAGAGCTAGACATTAAACTTGGAGGTATCATCGAAATCTATGAAAAATTCATGGGCGATGATCCGCGCAAGGTACCAATGAAAATTTTCCCAGCTGTACACTATTCAATGGGCGGTTTATGGGTGGATTACGATCAAATGACAAATATTCCTGGCTTATTCGCAGCTGGTGAGTGTGATTATTCACAGCACGGAGCGAACCGTTTAGGAGCAAACTCATTATTATCAGCTATTTATGGTGGTATGGTTGCCGGTCCTAAAGCGGTTGAATACATCAATGGTTTAGAAAAGAGCGCAGATGCTATTTCTTCAAGCGTATATGATCGTCATGTGAAAGAAGAAGAAGAGAAATGGAACAATATCATGAATCTTCAAGGTACAGAAAATGCATACGTTCTTCATAAAGAGCTAGGGGAATGGATGACTGACAACGTGACAGTCGTACGATACAATGACAAACTGTTAAAAACAGATGAAAAGATTCAAGAATTAATTGAACGCTATGATCGTATTAACATTAATGATACGGCTAAATGGAGTAATCAAGCGGCACCATTTACTCGTCAGCTGCAAAACATGCTTCAGCTTTCACGTGTTGTAACGCTAGGAGCTTACAACCGTAACGAAAGTCGCGGTGCTCATTATAAGCCAGATTTCCCAGATCGTAACGATGAAGAATTCTTAAAAACAACAATGGCATCTTTTGTGGATAAGAAAACGGCTCCTTCTTTCCATTATGAAGAGGTAGACGTATCGTTAATCAAACCGCGTAAGCGCGACTACACAAAGAAAAAAGATGAAAAACCAAAAAAACAACAAGAGGGGGTTCGTTAATCAATGAGTGAACAACAAACAGTCCAAAAGACAGTGCGCTTCATTATTACACGTCAAGATTCAGCTGAATCTGCTCCTTACAATCAGGAGTTTGAAATTCCGTATCGTCCGAATATGAACGTTATTTCAGCACTGATGGAAATCAGACGTAACCCTGTTGATGCTTCAGGTAAAGAGGTTGCTCCGATAAACTGGGAAATGAACTGTTTAGAGGAAGTATGCGGAGCCTGTTCAATGGTCATCAACGGTAAACCTCGTCAGTCATGTACGGCTCTTGTTGATAAACTAGAACAGCCAATTCGCTTACAGCCAATGAAAACATTTCCTGTGGTTCGTGACTTGCAAGTAGACCGCAGCCGTATGTTTGATTCACTAAAAAAAGTAAAAGCCTGGGTTCCAATCGATGGCACATACGATTTAGGTCCGGGACCGCGTATGCCTGAAAAGAAACGTCAGTGGGCGTATGAGTTATCCAAGTGTATGACATGTGGCGTTTGCTTAGAAGCTTGTCCAAACGTAAACGACAAGTCAAACTTCATCGGTCCAGCACCGCTTTCTCAAGTTCGCTTGTTTAATGCCCACCCAACCGGTGCGTTAAATAAAGGAGAACGTTTAGAGACGATTATGGGTGATGGAGGACTAGCGAACTGCGGGAACTCTCAAAACTGCGTTCAATCATGTCCAAAAGGAATTCCATTGACTACTTCAATCGCAGCTTTGAACCGCGATACAACAATTCAAGCATTCAGAAGTTTCTTTGGTAGCGATCAAGTATAATCACTCAAAACCTCTCCACGCGGAGAGGTTTTATTTTGTCTATGACGAACGGAGGAAATACAGATGAATAATATTTCGTATATTGAAGACATGGATCATTGGAAAGAGTCATTTTCGTTTAAGCAGGAGATCAAGGTAAGATTTTCGGAAACAGATATGTTTGGGCATTTAAATAATACGGTTCCTTTTGTTTATTTTGAACAAATACGTACGGAATTCTTTCACCATATTGGCTTTATGCAAAAGTGGACGAGTGAGCATGAGGGAACGATACCGGTGGTGGCTGATTTGCAGTGCGATTATGTCAAACAAGTGTATTTTGGCAACGTGCTATCTGTTTTTGTAAAAGCTCATAGAATTGGACGTTCGTCGGTTGATTTACACTATATGATTCAAAATGAGCAAAGAGAGGTTGTACTCACCGGGAGAGGAACAATGGTGCAAATTTCTAAAGAAACAGGAAAAAGCGTGGCTTGGAATGAAGAGATGAAAAGGTGTTTATCAAATATATGAAAATGGCTTGAAGGCTCTTCTTCAGGCTTTTTTTCTTTTTTAAAGGCAAAAAAGAGTTTTTTGCATATTTTTTCTAAAACTAGTAACCGCGTAGGCATACCGCACATAAGATATGTTGACTAAATTTACACCCATCCGATAGTTCAACTCAGGATCAGGCAAGGAGGGTTACATTGAAAGAAAAAGAGTTTCAACCTAAACCGCTACTTACAAAGCGTGAACGAGAAGTATTCGAGCTTTTAGTACAGGACAAAACAACAAAAGAAATCGCGAGTGAACTATTCATTAGCGAAAAAACAGTTCGAAATCATATTTCTAATGCGATGCAAAAGCTTGGAGTCAAGGGGCGTTCTCAAGCAGTCGTAGAACTCCTTCGAATGGGAGAACTTGAACTATAACATGAGCTGGCTTTCTTCTTAGAAAGCCAGCTTTTTGTATATTTTTTTCAGTGTCGCATACATATCTAAAAAGAATAACGTTAAGAAAATATTATAAAAAAGGTAAATCTTTATAAAAAAAACTTATTGCTTGAAATTGAATTTCAGAGTACGTATACTTTTAAGTAAGGAGATACTAGTTCAGAAGAAAGAGAGGTGAGATGATGAAAAATGTATGGATGAGCTTATTGTTATGCATGATATTCTGTTTGCCTTTTGCGAGTTTGCCAGATAAATTTATTGATAACGACTTTGAAAAAGTAAAGGTCACAAAAAGTTCGGTTCAGCATTACACGGATATCGTGCACATGTCTCCAGGAGCTAAGCACAGCGTTAAACAAATAGGATCTCTCATACAAAGTGTGATAGTAACTTTTGCTTTAGTATGGATGAGTGCCAAACTCATCATTCCAACGCATCAAATTGCGTATTTTATCCTCAAGAAAACCCTTTTTTATCCAAAAATCTTTCAATCAAGTTACCTCAATTAAATAAAAAAGGTTGAAATTTAAACAGCCTTTCCTTCAAACCTAAAATTACCAACTATTCTTAGGCTTATTTGCTATGCGGATTTTCTATGCAAATAACGCGACAAAATTTAAAAATTCTTGTTAAAAACTTTATAGGAGTGATCATTCAATGATGATTAAAGAAACAGAATTGCCAGGAATCGGACGTAAATTTGAAATTGAGACAAGCGGAGGAAACTGCGTAGTCGTTATCATTCACGATGATGGACGACGTGAAATCTATCACTTCGATCAAAAAGATTTAGAAGAAAGCATTTTTGATATTACATTAACAGATACGGAATCAAGACAGCTAGCAGCGATTTTAGGCGGCATGATTTATAAACCAAAAGCAATGGAAACCATTGAAGTGGCATTTAATGACTTAGTGATTGAATGGTACAAAGTTGAAAAACAAGCGAAAGCTCACAATAAAACAATTGGTGAAATTGACGTTCGCAGCAACTATGATGTCACTATCATCGCCGTCATTAAAAACACGCAAAAAAAATTATCCACCCCAGGACCAGATACGTTAATTGAAGAAGGAGATACGCTTGTCATCTCTGGTGAAAGAGGAAATTTAAAAACGCTCATTAAAGAATTGCTTTCACAAGGAGGTAGTTCATAATTGGATCATTTAGTATTTGAAGTTGGGACAGCTTTGTTACTAGTGGCTTTAGCGGCTATACTAGCACATAAATTTAAATTTACGATTATTCCATTCCTCATTCTGCTGGGCATGGCGGTCGGTCCCCATGCTCCTGAGTTTGGCTCATTCAGTTTAAAGTTTATTGAAAGCCAAGAGATTATTGAATTTATGGGGAGAATTGGAGTTCTCTTTTTACTCTTTTATTTAGGATTAGAATTTTCAGTTGGAAAGCTAATTAAATCAGGTAGGTCCATCGCGGTGGGAGGATCTATTTATATTTTAATTAACTTCACTTTAGGATTATTGTATGGATACCTGACAGGAAATCCTCTTCTTGAAGTGCTGATTATCGCTGGAATTATTACGATTTCGTCCAGCGCAATTGTCGCAAAAGTATTGGTTGATTTAAAACGAACAGCGAATCCAGAAACGGAACTGATATTAGGGATCATCATGTTTGAAGATATTTTCTTAGCCGTTTATCTTTCTGTCGTTTCAGGGTTGGTACTTGGAGACCACGGATCGCTTGCTGGATCTTTAACATCTATTTTAATTGCATTTGGCTATATGATGCTGTTCTTTATCATTGCTCGAAAAGCCACGCCGCTACTAAATAAACTTTTAAATATTTCATCAAACGAAATCTTTATAATCGTCGTTTTTGCGGTATTGTTTTTTGTGGCAGGCTTCTCAGAAACAATTCACGTGGCAGAAGCAATTGGTGCGTTATTGCTTGGCCTTGTATTTTCTGAAACGGAACATCGCGATCGTATTGAACATCTTGTCGTACCGTTTCGTGATTTCTTTGGGGCTATCTTTTTCTTCAGCTTCGGGTTAAGTATTGATCCTCTCACGCTGTGGGATGCAGGATGGCTTGCACTTGGGGCAGTTGCGCTTACGATTATTGGTAACTTTACAGCCGGTATGATCTCAGGAAGAAAAAGCGGGCTGTCACACAAGGCTTCTACTAACATTGGGTTAACGATTATGTCACGAGGCGAGTTTTCGATCATTATGGCTAACATTGGAATTGAAGGAGGATTATCCGCAATTCTTCAGCCATTCGCTGCGCTTTATGTATTGATTTTAGCTATTATTGGCCCTTTGTTAACAAAGGAGTCTAAGCATATATACGGATTTTTAAACTCGGTATTTAAATGGAAAAAACAAAATCCTCAAGAATCAAAAGGATAAAATATATAAAACACAGTTGACAAATCGGATTAATATGATAAAATTCAAAATAATCCAATAACAAATCAGTTAAATATAGCAACGGGCTGATCGGTCAACCGAAAGCTCCTACCTTTTTCAGGTAGGAGCTTTTGTGTTTTTAGATGAACGAGCTTTTGATTTAAAAATTCAAGGAGGAGGAATTGCTGTGAGTGTTGTCATTCAATCTGTTAACCGCTCATTTCAAAAAGGGGAACAAGTAACTCAAGCATTGCGAAATGTAAATCTTACGATTAATAAAGGTGAATTTATCACCGTTATTGGTCCGAGCGGGTGCGGAAAAAGTACACTGCTTAAGATGATTGCAGGACTTGATATGGATTATGAAGGGCGTATTGAAATCAACGGGAAGTACATAGCCGGACCTAGCATTAAACAAGGAATGATCTTTCAAGAACACCGCTTGTTCCCTTGGCTTAATGTGGAGCAAAATATAGCGGCTGACTTATCGCTGAAAGATTCGAACGTTCGGCGCCGTGTAGATGAGTTAATTGATATTGTCAGGCTGAAAGGATTTGAAAAAGCTTATCCTCGAGAACTATCTGGAGGGATGTCTCAACGAGTTGCTATTGCGCGTGCTCTTTTAAGAAATCCAGAAGTTTTATTGTTAGATGAACCGTTTGGTGCGTTAGATGCTTTTACTCGCACTCATTTGCAAGATGTGCTGCTAGACATATGGAAAAAAGAAAAAACAACCATGATTTTTGTTACGCATGATTTAGATGAATCCATTTACTTGGGGACTAAAATTGTGATTATGAGTGCCAGACCAGGGGAAATTAGCCGGGTCGTTCCAGTAGAAATTAGTCATCCGCGAAAAAAGACAGAGTTACCATTTCAGCAGCTAAGGCAGCAAGTACTGAAAGAATTTGAAGAAGCAGGAGAACATTAAAGATTCAATAAGACAGAGAAGGAGACAGAACAGATGAAAAAGCTACTTTTAACTGCAGCTATTGTACTTGTTCTCGCATTGGCTGGGTGCGGGACGAAAGAAAAAGCGAGCGGAGAAGATTCAAAAGACGTTACGATTAATATTGGTATCCAACAAAGCTTAGGTCCTTTAATGCTGGCACAAAACCAAAAATGGTTTGAAAAAGAATTTCAAAAAATAGGTGTAAATGTTAAATGGACAGAGTTTCAAAGCGGACCTCCGCAATTTGAAAGTTTAGCATCTGGACATTTGGATTTCGGCCAAGTTGGAAATTCACCGGTTATTTCTGGTCAAGGCGCAGACATTCCGTTTTTAGAAATTGCTAATTCCAGCGACGGGTTGAAAGGAAATGCTATTTTAGTAGGGAAAAAGAGCAAGATTAAAAGCGTAAAAGATTTAAAAGGTAAAAAGATCGCGGTTGCGAAAGGAAGCAGCGGTTTTAATTTATTGTACAGAGCTCTTGACCAAAATGGGTTGAAGCCAAGTGATGTAAAGATTATTCAGCTTCAGCCAGACGAAGCTCAGCCAGCATTTGAGAATGGGTCAGTGGATGCATGGTCAATCTGGGAACCGTTTATCTCACTGCAAAACTTAAAAAATGAAGCGCGTATTTTAGCAGACGGCGCTTCATTAAAGGTTGCTTCACCGGGCTTTACTATTGTAAGAGAAGGCTTTGCAAAAGATCATCCAGAGTTAGTCGTTAAGTTTTTACAAGTTTATCAAAAAGCGCTGGAATGGCAAAACGAACATTTTGAAGAATCTGTGGATATTTTAGCAAAACAAAAAAATCTAGATAAAGACGTAGTAAGACAAGTGTTAAAAAATAATCCGGCCTATAATCGCCCAACCTCTAAGGAAATTATTGCAGAACAACAGCGAACAGCTGATTTTCAACAATCTTTAGGCGTTATTAAAAAGAAAATTGATACTGGAGATGTCGTTGATAATTCATTTATTGAAAAAACATTAAAAGAAAAATGAGGTGATGAAAATGAGTAAAACATCTGTGGTTTCAGGACATGTCCAGTCTTCAGCAGCTCACTTGCAAAAAGTGAAAAAAAGAAAGGAAGAAGCGAAAAATAAGCAGGGAATTTTCCTTCGTTCTCTTGTCGTGCCACTTCTGCTTATCGTCGTGTGGCAAATCATTGGTTCCGCGGGCTATGTATCCAAAACTGTTCTTCCTACACCTGTTGATATTGTACTTTCTTTTAAACAGCTCATCGTATCTGGGGAACTCGGAGCTAATCTTCAAATCAGTATTTTGCGTGCTGCCATAGGTTTTGCCGTTGGAGCTGGACTAGGGTTACTATTTGGTGTAATTGTCGGTTTCTCAAAGAAAACGGAGCACTATATGGATCCATCTATTCAAATGCTTAGAACTGTTCCACACCTTGCATTGGCGCCTTTATTTATCTTATGGTTTGGCTTTGGTGAAATTTCAAAGATATTGCTAATTGCAAACGGTGCATTTTTCCCAATCTATGTTAATACGTATCTAGGCATTCGCGGCGTTGATTCGAAATTATTTGATGTTGCTCGTGTTCTTCAATTTAGTAAATGGAAACAAATCACAGAACTCATTTTACCAGCTGCTCTTCCTAATATTTTACTTGGTGTCCGATTGTCCTTAGGTATTGCATGGCTCGGACTGGTAGTTGCTGAATTAATGGGAGCAAGTGAAGGTGTAGGATACATGATTATGGATGCTAGACAGTTTTCTCAAACGGACGTAGTTTTTGTCGGAATTATCATTTTTGCTGTTGTAGGCAAATTAACCGATTCATTTGTCCGAGTATTAGAAAAGCGTCTTCTTAAATGGAGAGACAGCTACGCAGGTGAAAAATAAAAGAAGGATTTATACACGTATTAATCCTTGTAAATCTATCAGTTTTATAAGTGAAAAGGAGAGATGATAATGAGCCAGGTTACAATTATTGCAGGAAGCCCTTCAAAGCAATCAAGGTCAGCTGCTTTAAGCGAGTATATTGCAGTATATCTACAAGATGAAAAATATAAAGTGAAAACCGTGCATGTCCGTGACTTGCCCGCTGAAGACTTAGTATATGCTAACTTTTCTAGCTCTGCGATTCAAGAAGCTCAAAAGAAAGTCGCAGATGCTGATGCCGTTATTATTGTCAGTCCAATCTATAAAGCTAGCTACACAGGAATTTTAAAAACATTTTTAGATTTAATACCTGAAAAAGGTTTGCACAATAAAACCGTGCTACCGATAGCTACAGGGGGAACCATTGCTCATCTATTGGCTCTTGATTATGTATTTAAGCCGACATTATCCGTTTTAGGAGCTACTGCTCTTATTCACGGAGTTTATATTGTTGATTCTGAGGTGGCCTATACGAAAGAAAACGAAATTGAGTTTATTGCGGAAGAAGCAGAAGCGAGAATTAAACGTTCATTAAAAGAACTGGGATATCATCTAGAACAAACAAAAAGGAGTGTTGAATCATGAAAATGTTATGGTTTATTCCTTCCCATGGAGATGGAAGATATCTAGGGACAAATCGAGGAGGTCGTTCAGCAGACTATTCATATTTTCGGCAAGTTGCTCAAGCAGCTGACCGGTTAGGATTTGAAGGAGTTTTGATTCCAACGGGGAAATCATGCGAAGACCCGTGGCTATTGGCTGCTTCACTTATACCTGAAACAGAGCGTTTAAAATTTTTAGTAGCTGTACGTCCCGGCATTATGGCGCCTTCCGTGGCAGCGCGCATGACCTCGACTCTTGATCGAATTTCAAACGGTCGTTTACTAGTTAATGTAGTAGCAGGAGGAGATCCGGCAGAATTAGCGGGAGATGGCCTTTTCTTATCACATGATGAACGTTATGAAGCTGCGGATGAATTTTTAGATGTGTGGAAAGGGTTATTGGGTGGAGATACGGTTAATTATGAAGGAAAACATATTCATGTAGAGAACAGTGAGCTGTTGTATCCACCTGTTCAAAAACCTTCTCCACCTATTTATTTTGGCGGATCTTCACCCGCAGGACAAAAAGTTGCAGCAAAACATTCTGACGTGTATTTAACGTGGGGCGAACCTCCTGAACAAGTAAGGGAAAAAATAACGGCTGTGAGAAAGCAAGCAGAAGCAGAAGGCAGAACCGTTAAGTTTGGGATTCGTTTGCATATTATTGTACGCGAAACGGAAGAAGAAGCTTGGCAAGCAGCCGATCGATTAATTCAGCATTTGGACGACGACACGATTCAAGCTGCACAGCGTACTTTTGCTAGGTATGACTCAGTCGGGCAGCAGCGAATGGCGTGCCTTCATAGAGGAACCCGAGAGGAACTTACGATTAGCCCTAACTTATGGGCAGGTGTAGGGCTCGTCCGGGGAGGTGCAGGCACTGCACTAGTAGGCAGTGCTGAAAATGTAGCGAAACGAATAAAAGAATATGAAGCTTTAGGAATTGAATCTTTTATTTTATCAGGCTATCCGCATTTAGAAGAGGCTTATCATGTAGGAGAGTTATTGTTCCCGCTTTTAAATATTGATGACGGTGAAGGAAAGAGTGAAAGCATCGGTGAGATTATTGCAAACGATAGGTTTCCAAAAGCTTCAACTTCGTAAAAGAAGAACCGGTGAAAAATTCACCGGTTCTTCTTTTACATTCATCTCAGCCGAGAGACGAGTTCGTTAAATTGTTGGTTTAGGTTTTTCAGGTGCAGCTTGTTTATCTTTTCGACTTTCTTGAATATATACTTTAAAGAGAAAAATATTTAAACAGCCCAGTGTGAGGAATAACGGTGCAAAATAATATTCTTGAGACATAAGTAGGACGAAAACGCTTCCAAAACAGAACAGAGAACTAAACATAAAGTAAAACTGTAAGAATCTTCTCATTTTAGTCGCCTCCTATTCTTTTTCTTCTTACAATTATTATATCAAATACTTTCCAAAAAAGACACAAAATATTCACAAAATGTTCATTTTTTTCTTATTTACCTATTGATTTTTTTGTCGATATGTAATTTTAGCGGGTTGTAATACCAATTAATTCCTGATTGTAGCTTTCCGATGGAAAGTTTATGTAAAATTTTATATGATAGAGAAATGGTATTGAAAAAAGGGGGAAAATCATCATGAGACGAATTGGGTGGCTATTTTTTACTATGGGAATTCTCTTATTAATAACTGCCGGTTGCTCAAATGATCAACAGAAAGCACAGGATCGATTTGATAAATATGTAGCCATGTGGAATAAAGAAGATTTTAAAGGCATGTATGGATACTTGTCTAAAGAGGCTAAAAAGACGATTTCAGAAAAAGACTTTGTAAATCGATATAAAAATATCTATGATGCAATTGAAGCGGACAAGCTTAAAGTGAAGGTAAGTAAAATAGAAGACTTAGAAATAAAAGACCATAAAGCTGTTTTACCTTTTGAAGTAAACATGAACTCTGTAGCCGGTGAAATCTCATTTAAAGAAAATGCTGCTGTGGTTCAAGAAAAACAAGGGGATACAGAGAATTGGTATATTAATTGGAAGCCTAATATGATTTTTAAAGGACTTAAGCAAGGAGAGCAAATAAGAGTAGCTAATCAGTCAGCTGTGCGTGGAGAAATTATGGATCGTTCAGGGAAATATTTAGCTCAAAACGGAGAAGCGATTCAAGTTGGAGTTGTTCCCCAGCAGTTTTCTAAAGGAGGCGAGCAAGCTATACAACAATTAAGCAAGACTCTTGCTCTTTCAGAAAAAAGTATTAATCAAGCACTGAGCGCTTCTTGGGTGAAAGAGAATCAATTTGTTCCTATTAAAACAGTTAGTCAAAAAGATGCCTCTAATTTAGAGAATTCTTTGAAAAAAGTAGAAGGCATTCAACAAAAAAAGGTAAATGCGCGCGTATATCCTTGTGAAGAAGCATGTGCCCATTTAGTTGGATACGTTGCGCCTGTCACAGCGGAATATTTAAAAGAGCATAAAGATGAAGGCTATAATGCTCAGTCTAAAGCTGGAATGATTGGCTTAGAGTCTTTATATGAAGATAAGCTTCGTGCTCGAGACGGCGTCACGATTTATACTGTAGATAAAGATGGTAACAAAAAGAATGAAATTGCAAAAGTGAATCCAAAAGACGGGGAAAGCATTCAAGTTACGGTAGACACGAATGTTCAAAAATCCCTTTATGAACAGTTAAAAGATGAAAAAGGAGTAGCTACTGCTCTTCAACCTAAAACGGGAGAAATATTAGGTCTTGTAAGCACGCCAGCTTTTGATCCGAATTCTTTTTCTTTTGGAATCGATGCTAATACGTATCAATCCCTTTCAACGAATCCCGATAAGCCGTTAATGAATCGCTTTACCAAAACGTATTCTCCGGGATCTACATTTAAGTTAGTCACGGGAGCTTTAGCAGTTGATGAAGGCGTGCTAAATCCAAACGAAAGTATATCAATCAGCGGGAAGAAATGGCAAAAAGATAAAAGCTGGGGGAATTTCTACGTAACACGAGTGGGAAGCAAGCCGAATGTTAATTTACGTGATGCTTATGTTACATCTGATAATATTTATTTTGCGCAGACTGCTTTGAAGCTAGGTTTAGACAAATTTAACAGTGGTTTAAAACAGTTTGGGTTCAATCAAAAAATGCCTGTTAATTACCCTTTTGAAACGTCTAAAATTGCAGGTGATCAAGATATTAAAGATGAGGGAGTATTAGCAAACTCTGGGTATGGCCAGGGGAAACTGCAAGTGAACCCTCTCCACTTGGCATTGATGTATACATCGATTGTAAACGATGGAAACATAGTAAAGCCTATTCTTATGAACGGTGATGAGAGTGGAATATGGAAAAAACAAGTAATATCGAAAGAAACGGCGCAGTTAATTCAAAATGATTTAGTTGATGTCATTGAAGATAAAAACGGTACGGGTCATGCTGCAAAGATAGATGGGTTAACGCTGGCTGGAAAAACTGGAACGGCAGAATTAAAGAAAACTCAAGGTGAAAAAGGGCAGGAAAACGGCTGGTTTGTAGCTGTGGACACCAAACAGAAAAACCTACTCGTTTCAATGATGGTTGAAGGAGTAGAAGATAAAGGTGGAAGTCATTACGTCGTGCCGAAAGTGAAAAATGTATTTCAGCAATATAATAAGTAAATAATAAAAGCCAGTTCTAAAGGAGCTGGCTTTTGTTATTTACACAAGGGGAGTAATGTTAAGTTTTTGTAAATCCCAGTTTTATACAAACTCTGAAAACCCTTATTTTAAAAGGAATGAACGTATTATTGTTAATGTATTGTAAAGAGACTTAAAAAAATGTGTTTGAAAAGTTATTGACAATTAACAATAATAGGAGTAATTTTTGACTTGGCGTAAAAAAATGAATCGCATAACCTATAAGTAAAAGAACCACCTTTTGGGACTTTTGCTCTGGTAAACGTTTGTTTTTTTAGAATTTTTTGATACACAAGAGAGGTGGTTTCTCTCGTTATAGTAATGAACAGCTAAGTTTTATCCATTACTTTAAATGAAAAAAGAAACTAGAACACATATAAAAAGATAGAGAGAAAAAACGAGTGGTAAAGTTTCGATAAATTGGATGGAGGATTGCAACGTGATCAAAAGAAAAAAAGACAAGTTTTCTGAAATGTTAATGGACATTGCCCAAAATATTAAGGACTCAGCGGAGTTTTTAGGCAGCTTTGAACTTCAAAATGTATCTGACCTAAAGGAATTTGCCAACGTTTTAAAAGCGTATGAATCAAAAGGTGATAAATACGTGCATACAGTGATTACTGAGTTGAACAAAGCATTTATTACTCCAATTGAGCGTGAAGATATTTTACAGCTAGCGATGAGCATGGATGATGTACTTGATGGCATCGACAGCTTTGCTGCTTTAATGGAAATTCATTCAATTACGACATTTGATGAATATGTAGCTGAATTTGTTAAAAATATTCAAGGCTGTGCTGAAGAGATTTTAATTACTATTAATTTGTTGTCTGAGAAAAAGCTTCTTCAAATTAGTGAGCATGCAATTAAAATTAAAGAGTATGAGTCACATTGTGATACATTATATCGTCGTGCACTAAAACAATTATTTGCAACATGTAAAGATCCAATTAAAGTTATTCAATATAAAGAAATTTATGAAACGCTAGAAGAAATCGCGGATTATTGTCAAACGGTTGCGAACAACTTAGAATCAGTTATTATGAAGAATGCGTAACGGGGCTATATTATAATGGATTCGATGCTAATATTAACCATTCTAATTGTAGTTGGTGCACTTGGTTTTGACTTTATCAACGGATTTCACGATACAGCTAATGCCATTGCGACTTCTGTTTCAACCAAAGCTTTAAAACCGCGACATGCAATTCTTTTAGCCGCAACCATGAACTTTGTCGGTGCTATGACGTTTACGGGCGTAGCCAAAACGATTACAAAGGATATCGTTGATCCTTATACGCTTCAAAATGGCTCTATCGTTATTTTAGCAGCATTAATTTCTGCTATCGCGTGGAACCTAATCACATGGTATTTCGGTATCCCGAGTAGTTCTTCTCATGCAATTATTGGATCGATTGCAGGAGCAGCTATTGCAGCTGCTGGATTTGGTGCTTTAAATTACAAAGGTTTCATCAAAATCATTGAAGCTCTTCTAATTTCACCAGTTCTAGCCTTTGTAGTAGGTTATATTGTCTATACGATTATCAAACTAACGTTTAAAAACCATAACTTGACGAAAACGAATAAGCGTTTTCGACGCGTTCAAATCCTGACTGCAGCCCTACAATCTTACACACACGGTACGAATGATGCGCAAAAAGCAATGGGTATCATTACGCTAGCGCTTATTGCTAACAATATGCAAAGCGGTACTGAGATTCAGTGGTGGGTACAGCTGGCTTGTGCGGTTGCAATGGGGCTTGGAACGTCAATTGGTGGATGGAAAATCATTAAAACCGTTGGCGGTAAAATTATGAAAATTCGTCCTGTTAATGGAGTAGCTGCGGACTTAACAGGTGCTGCCATTATCTTTGGAGCAACGTTTATTCATCTACCTGTCAGTACTACTCATGTTATTTCATCTTCTATCTTAGGTGTAGGTTCTGCACACCGAGTGAAAGGTGTAAAATGGGGAACTGCACAGCGCATGGTGATTACATGGGTTATCACATTGCCAATTTCAGCTTCATTAGCTGCACTTATCTATATGATTTTAAATTTGTTCTTTTAATAAATGTGGAGCTTCTTTTAAAGAAGCTCCTTTTTTTATTTACATCCCCTCATTTGCACAGTAGACTTAAAACATGAAAATAACACAATCGTTTTTAAAAGGGAGATGGGGAAATGTTTGGAAAAGTAGCTGCTGATGTATTGGGGCTAAGTGATATTGGTTCTGTTATTAAGTCAGTTGATTATGACAAGGTAGATGCAGACGATTACGTTATGCATGAAGAACAAGAAAAAATTTATTTTCTAATCAAATCAAAGTCAGATGAATATTGCTTTACCAATAAAGCGCTCATTCACCTTGATGGAACAAGTGCTACAAGTAAAAAGCGAATGCTTCGCCGCTATAACTACAGCACAAATCACATTTCAAACGTGATGCTAGAAACGGCTGGAACTGTCGATTTAGATGTGGAAATTAAATTTAAAATTGGCTCGGAGACTTTTTCTATCGATGTACACAAAAAGCATATAGAAGAGGTAAAAGATTTATATAAAGCGCTGTTTAAAATGTCTGAAATAACGCGTGAAAATGAAATTGCGCTCGATTTTGCTAAACAAAGCATTCAGCTAGCTTCTTCTACGCTAAGCAGTACAAAAAATACAAGTGGAAGTGTTGCTGGTGAATTTAAAGAAATTAACGAAGCCGCGTTTTCTTGGTTATTAGATAAAAAAACAGCCTACACAACAAAAGATTTCAGCTCAGTTTTTGAGCTGTATATCAATAATTAATAGAAACAGCTGCTCCTTTTATGGAGCAGCTGTTTTTTGATGCTGAATGAGAGTATGTAGACTTATGCTGAACGTTGCAGAATCCTCATGTTAACCTTGAAAAATCACCGAAAAAAGAGCACAATATAAAATAGAAATGAGAAACAATAGAGACGGGTTTAACTGAAAGAAATAATAGAAAATAAGACTTATAGGTGGAAAGGATTACGGTATGACAGCAAAAAATAATGAGGATACAGTGGCAGAATTAGAAAAGTCACTTCGACATATTGCAGCGATTGTGAAGCAAAAAGGAAGAGAAATTTTAGAAGACTATACGATTACGCCACCTCAGTTTATTGCTTTGCAGTGGCTGTTCGAACGTGGAGATATGACGATTGGCGATTTATCAAATCGTATTTTTCTCGCTTGTAGTACAACGACAGATTTAGTAGATCGTATGGAAAAAAACAAGTTGGTGGTTCGGGTGAAAGATCCAAAAGACCGCCGCGTAGTGCGTATTCATTTGCTTCCTGAAGGAGCACGTGTTATCGAAGAAGTAATTGAAAAGAGACAAACGTATTTAAATGGCGTACTGGCAAACTTCTCTCCGAGTGAAACGGAAGTTTTACGAGTAACGTTACGAAAATTGCATGATGAAATGAAAGAAAAATGAGGCGATTGTTTTGAGTAGACCAATTGGTGTTATAGATTCAGGTGTGGGTGGATTAACGGTAGCAAAGGAAATTATGAGACAGCTTCCGAAAGAACAAATTATGTACATTGGAGATACAGCCCGCTGCCCATACGGTCCTCGTCCTAGTGAAGAAGTACGAGCTTTCACATGGGAGATGACTAATTATTTAATAGCTAAAGATATTAAAATGCTTGTTATTGCGTGCAATACGGCTACGGCAGTTGTACTGGATGAAATTCAAGAACAGCTCGATATTCCGGTTATAGGCGTCATTGAACCAGGATCACGCGCTGCGCTTAAAGTAACTAAAAATCATAAAATAGGCGTAATCGGCACAAACGGAACCGTGAAAAGTCAAGCCTATACACATGCACTCCGCGCTCTTCATACGAGAGTGGAAGTGGAAAATTTAGCATGCCCTTTGTTTGTACCTCTTGTAGAGAGCGGTAATTATGAAGGACCGGAAGCGCAGCGAATTGTAAAAGAAACATTAAAACCTTTTTATCATACAGATATGGATACCCTTATTTTAGGATGTACGCATTATCCGTTATTAAAGCCAGTTATTCAAGAAGCAATTGGGCCTCGAGTTCAGTTAATCAGTTCTGGTGAAGAAACGGCAATAGAGGTAAGTGCCATTCTTTCTTATAGCAATTTACTAGCTCCTAGAAATATGGAGCCTGAACACTACTTCTTTACAACAGGATCAACAGAACTGTTTCAATCTATTGCATCTAAATGGTTTGAGCACCCTGTATATAATGTTGAACATATCAAGCTTTAAAACCGTGCATATCATGCTCGGTTTTTTTTGTGGACAAAAACTTTTTTGAGCTGGTCTAAAATGCAAAAACAGCTCGTATACATAGTAGTACAAACAGTCTGAGGAGGGAAAGGAATGTCCAAAAAGACCCAACTTGTTCTCATATCCGCCGTGGTGACCACATCTGTATTGTTATCCGGCTGTGGACTTTTCGGAGGGGATAACGCAGCAAAGGAAATTGATCCGCCAAAGGATGTCACCTATGTGAAAGATGAAAAATCATTAGCGACTGAAGCGAAAGTAACGGAAGCTAATAAAAAACAAAGTAAAGCCGCAGAAACATCTGCGCCTACCAAAAGAGAACTCTACTTAATTGATAAAAACGGGTACGTTGTTCCCCAGACGCTTGAAATTCCTAAATCAAAAGGTGTCGCTAAACAGTCTCTTGAATATTTAGTAGAGGGTGGACCAGTCACAAACTTATTGCCAAATAATTTCCGAGCGGTTCTTCCTGCTGATACAAGAGTTTTAGGGACAAAGCTGGAAAGTGACGGCACGATGGTAGCAGATTTTTCACCTGAATTTGCTGAGTATAAAAAAGAAGATGAACTCCGTATTCTGCAGGCCGTCACTTGGACGCTGACGCAGTTTGAAGGCGTAAATAAAGTTAAAATTCGCATTAACGGCTATGATAAAGATGAGATGCCTGTAAATCATACGCCAATCAGTAAAGGGTTGAGCAGAGCAGATGGCATTAACTTTGATAATACTGGAGTAGTTGACGTAACTCAAACGAAGCCAGTTACGATTTATTACTTAGCTCAAGAGGGCAAACAAACTTACTATGTTCCTGTCACAAAACGAATTGCTTCTGATGACAAAGATATGTACACTGCCATTGTGAACGAACTTGTAGAAGGACCTGCGCCTGCATCAGGTTTAGTGACAGATTTTAATCCTGATGCAAAGCTCGTAGCAGCTCCAAAGTATGCGGACGGTGAGTTAACGCTGAACTTTAATAAAAACATCTTTGGGAATTTAAAAGGAACGGAAATTTCTCAGCATGTTCTCGACTCCTTAGTGTTATCTCTGACGGAACAAAAAGCCGTAGACAGCGTTGCTATTAAGGTGAATGGCAAAAAAACGCTAAAAGATGAAAAAGGGAAAAAATTAACGGAACCAGTTTCAAGACCTAAAAATGTGAACACAGGTAGTTTTTAAAAACAAATTTTTGTTATACTAGTAAAGGACTAAGTAGAAAGAGGTCTGCTGAAATAGCGACCTCTTTCCGCTGTTTTATAGTTAAAATGGAAGAGACTATTACATATAAATGAATGAATAGGAGGACATGCTTAATGCGTTTGGACGGTAGGGAATTTAATGAATTGAGACCTGTATCTCTTCATACTTCATACTTAAAGCATCCAGAAGGATCTGTATTAATCTCGGTAGGAGACACAAAGGTTATTTGTACAGCAAGCATAGACGACAGAGTGCCTCCTTTTATGCGTGGACAAGGAAAAGGATGGATTACAGCTGAATATTCTATGCTGCCTCGAGCTACGGCACAAAGAAATATACGTGAATCATCAAAAGGTAAAGTCACAGGACGAACAATGGAAATTCAGCGTCTAATCGGACGAGCTCTTCGTTCTGTAGTCGATCTGGAAAAGGTCGGAGAAAAGACAATTTGGATTGATTGTGATGTTATTCAAGCAGATGGCGGCACAAGAACAGCATCGATTACAGGTGCTTTTGTGGCCATGGTTTTAGCGTTTGGAAAGCTGGTTGAAGAGAACAAGCTAACAGAAATTCCTATTCGTGACTACTTAGCTGCGACTTCAGTAGGTATTCATGGAGAAAATTCGATTTTAGATTTAAATTATGAAGAAGATTCGACAGCGGAAGTTGACATGAATATTGTGATGACAGGAAGCGGACAGTTTGTAGAATTACAGGGAACGGGAGAGGAATCGACGTTTTCGAGAGAACAGTTAAACCATCTTCTAGATTTAGGGGAAAAGGGTGTTTATCAATTGATTGAACAGCAAAAGGAAGTTCTTGATCACCTGGCTGCCTATATTCCGGTTAAAGAAAGGTAAGGGATTAACGTGCGTGAAATCATTATTGCAACTAAAAACGCAGGCAAAGTAAAAGATTTTGAAACACTTTTCTCACCGAAGGGATTTAAAGTAAAATCGCTTCTTGATTTTCCTGAGATTGAAGACGTGGAAGAAACGGGCGTTACATTTGTAGAGAATGCCACGCTAAAAGCAGAGGCCATTTCATCCGCATTAAATAAGCCGGTCATTGCCGATGATTCCGGGCTTGCTATTGATGCCTTAAACGGGGAGCCAGGCGTTTATTCCGCGCGTTATGCTGGTGAAAATAAAGATGATAATGCTAATATAGAGAAAGTACTTCAAAAATTAAATGACGTGCCGTTTGAAAAGCGCACGGCACGCTTTCATTGTGCTCTTGCTATTGCAGTGCCCGGAAAGAAAACCGAAATTGTAGAAGGCACGTGTGAAGGGCACATCTTGGAGGAACAAAGAGGGGAGAACGGTTTTGGGTACGATCCCATTTTCTTTGTAGAAAAATGGAGATGCTCCATGGCAGAATTGACCAAAGAGCAAAAAAATCAGATTAGTCACCGAGCAAATGCGTTAAAAAAACTAGCACCGCTAATTGATGCGCAATTTTAGAAGGAGTGATGACGTGTGAAACTATTAATTGTAAGCGATAGCCACGGGTTACAAGAAGAGCTGCTCACTATCAGAGAGAGACATGCTGATGTAGATAAGATGATCCATTGTGGGGACTCTGAGTTGCCGCAAGACAGCAAAGAAATGTCTGCGTTTTTAGGCGTTCGAGGAAATTGTGACTACGATGCATCTTACGTTAATGATCGAGTAGAGTCGCTTGGAGAAGCTACGTGTCTAGTTACACACGGTCACTTATATAATGTTAAAATGTCTATGATGAATCTGCATTACAAAGCGAGAGAAGTCGGGGCAAACGTTGTTTGTTTTGGGCATTCTCACATAGCGGGAGCTGAGCTCATGGACGGAGTTTTATTTATCAATCCAGGAAGTATGTTACTTCCTCGTATGAGAAAAGAACGTACGTATGCTATACTAGTAATGGATGGTACAGAAGCTACCGTGCAGTTTTACGATATAAGCGGTAAACATATTCCTAGCATGCAGTTAACCTGTACACTTTCAGCATAATATAGCCAAATATAGGGAGAAGAGAAGGTTTTTTACCTCTCTTCTCATAAAATTTCAAAAAAACGTTGACTTTTAAATTATATTTGAATATAATAAGTATTGTCTTTGATACACTTTAACATTGTGTCCCAGTAGCTCAGCAGGATAGAGCAACGGCCTTCTAAGCCGTCGGTCGGGAGTTCGAATCTCTCCTGGGACGTCCAAAAAAAACCGGCTTTTACTTTTTAGTAAAAGCCGGTTTTTTTATTTATCTTAAAAGTGAATGTTTGTTCATTCAGTGTGTACAAATGAACGTTTCAGAAAAACTTTTTGAACTGCTGTAAACCCTTATTACATCAATAATGAAAACGCATTCAAATATTCTGTTTAGTCTAAATTGTCTAAAAAAATCTTGAAAAGTGGTTGACTATGCATAGAAATGGGCGTAAGATAGTCCTCAAATATAAGTTTTCTAAAAATTTTAATTAATTGTAATTAATTTAAAATATGATGTGTAAAGCATTGTTCAAAAAGCATATAGCGTTTTAAAACGTTGAAGAGGATAAGTAGTTTTGATGTTTAGGTATCAACAGAGAGTCGGGTTGCTGGAAGCCGGCGTTACCAACTCAAAATGAACTCACCTCAGAGTGTCACCCTGAAATTCAGTAAGGGCGACCGAGTGTACTTCCAAAGCACTCGTTATCAAAAAGAATGTACAGTATACATTCATAAGGTAATCATTACGATTACAAACGAGGGTGGTACCGCGTAAAGTACAAAAGACTTTTCGCCCCTTGACCTATATCATTTGATAGGGTCTATTTAGGGGTGAGAAGTCTTTTTTCTTTTATCTAGAAAACGAAAGGATGAGAAAAGTGGGAGCCAATATGCAAACGAAAGAACCTGTAAGCACTGGGGCACAAATGAATGGAGCTGACATGTTGATTGAATCTCTAAGAAGAGAAAATGTTGACGTCATCTTCGGTTACCCAGGGGGAGCCGTTTTACCGATTTACGATAAGCTATATGGTTCAGGAATGTTTCACGTACTTGCTCGTCACGAACAAGGTGGAATTCACGCAGCAGAAGGGTACGCAAGAATTTCAGGCAAACCCGGTGTAGTTATCGCAACAAGTGGTCCTGGTGCAACAAATATCGTAACAGGTTTGGCAGATGCGATGATTGACTCACTTCCTTTAGTTGTTTTTACTGGTCAAGTAGCTTCAAGTGTAATTGGTTCTGACGCATTCCAAGAAGCAGATGTATTAGGGATCACAATGCCAATTACAAAACATAGCTATCAAGTACGCAATATCAGCGATATGCCGAGAATCATCAAAGAGGCATTTCATATTGCGACAACAGGAAGACCTGGTCCAGTCTTAATCGACATTCCAAAAGATATGGCACAGGGTGATGGAACATTTAATTACGAAGGAGAAATTGATTTACCTGGCTATCAGCCAACTTATTTTCCAAATCAGCTGCAGGTTAAAAAATTAACAGACGCAGTAGCAGCTGCAAAACAACCTGTTATCCTAGCAGGTGCGGGAGTGTTATTGAGTAAAGGTTCAGAAGAATTAAAAAATTATGCCCAGCGTCAAAATATTCCGGTTATTAATACGCTTTTAGGGTTGGGCTGTTTTCCTGCAGATCATCCGCTTCATTTAGGAATGGCTGGCATGCACGGAACGTACACAGCAAACATGGCAATTTATGAGAGTGATCTTCTCATTAGTATCGGTGCACGCTTTGATGACCGAGTAACAGGTAACTTAAAGCATTTTGCACCAAATGCAAAAATTGCGCACATTGACATCGACCCAGCGGAAATTGGAAAGAATGTTCCAACCAAGATTCCAATTGTTGGAGATGCAAAAGAAGTATTGAAGCAATTGCTTCTGCAAGAAGGAGAAGTTGGAGATTATACGAAATGGCATGAGAAATTAGCGGCGTGGAAGCAAGAATATCCATTATGGTATCAGAACTCAGCGGACGTGTTAAAACCACAAAAAGTAGTTGAGTTGCTTCACAAGTATACAAATGGAGATGCCGTTGTTACAACGGACGTTGGGCAACATCAAATGTGGGTAGCTCAATACTACACATTTAATAATCCAGATCGATGGGTAACTTCAGGTGGTCTTGGCACCATGGGCTTTGGATTACCTTCTGCAATCGGCGCTCAGCTGGCAAATAAAGATAAAACAGTTGTAGCAGTCGTTGGTGACGGTGGATTTCAAATGACGCTTCAAGAATTAGGGGTTATTAGAGAATTAAATTTACCTGTAAAAGTGGTTGTACTCAACAATCAGTCGCTTGGTATGGTTCGTCAGTGGCAGGAAATCTTCTATGAAGAACGCTACTCACACTCTTTAATTCCTAATCAGCCTAATTTAATGAAGCTTGCAGAGGCATATGATATCAAAGGTTTACAAGCTTCTACTGAAGAAGAAGCGCATGCGGCTCTGAAAGAAGCAATGGAAACAGATGGACCGGTTCTACTAAACTTCTTTGTCGCACCTAAAGAAAACGTATATCCAATGGTTGCACCTGGAAAAGGATTACATGAAATGGTAGGGGTGAAACCATGAAGCGAATTATTACAGCAACTGTATTAAACCGTGCGGGGGTTTTAAATCGCGTAACGGGATTATTTACGAAAAGAAATTTCAATATTGAGAGTATTTCCGTAGGGCACACTGAATCTGAGGATGTATCACGCATGACGTTTGTTGTGAACGTAGAGCATGATAACGCTGCTGAACAAGTGATCAAGCAGTTAAATAAGCAGATCGACGTGTTGAAAGTTCAAGATATTACGGATCAAGCTGTGGTGTCAAGAGAGCTTGCTTTAATGAAAGTAGCATCTACACCAGCGAGCCGTAACGAACTTTATGCAGTAATTGAACCTTTCCGTGCAACCATCATTGATGTAAGTCGCGACAGCCTAATTATTCAAGTAACAGGTGAATCCAGCAAGATTGAAGCGATGATTGATCTACTTCAGCCTTATGGATTAAAAGAAGTAACGCGCACGGGAACAGTAGCTGTTCCGCGCGGTACTCAAAAAGCAGCAGCCAAACTTTCATCAATCATTTAATTCTAGCTAGTTACTAAAAAGTAAACTATATAAAACTATATAAACTAAGAGGAGAGATTTATTATGACAAAGGTATATTATAACGGAGATGCAAAGGATCAATTATTACAAGGTAAAACAGTAGCAATCGTAGGTTATGGTTCACAAGGTCACGCTCACGCACAAAACTTACGCGACAGCGGAGTAAACGTGGTAGTAGGATTACGTAAAGGTAAATCATGGGATCAAGCAGAGCAAGACGGTTTCACTGTATTATCTGTAAAAGATGCAGTTCAACAAGCAGAAGTAGTAATGGTATTACTTCCAGATGAGTATCAGCCAAAAGTTTATAACGAAGAAATTCTTCCAGGACTAAAACCAGGAAAATCTTTAGTATTTGCTCACGGTTTCAACATTCACTTTAACCAAATCGTAGCACCTGAATTCGTTGATGTATTCTTAGTAGCTCCAAAAGGCCCTGGTCACCTTGTAAGAAGAACGTATGAAGAAGGAGCTGGCGTACCGGCGTTATTCGCAGTATTCCAAGATGTAACTGGAGAAGCAAAAGACGTAGCGTTAGCTTATGCTAAAGCAATCGGTTCAGCTCGTGCGGGTGTGTTAGAAACAACATTTAAAGAAGAAACAGAAACAGATCTTTTCGGTGAGCAAGCAGTACTTTGCGGTGGTTTAACTTCATTAGTTAAAGCTGGTTTTGAAACGCTTGTAGAAGCTGGCTACCAACCGGAAGTTGCATATTTTGAGTGTTTACACGAATTAAAATTAATTGTTGACCTTATGTATGAAGGCGGAATGGAAGGCATGCGTTATTCAATCTCTGATACAGCTCAATGGGGTGACTTCGTTTCAGGACCACGCGTTGTAGATGAGCGTTCAAAAGAACAAATGAAAAAAGTGCTTGAAGATATCCAAACAGGTAAATTTGCAAAAGGCTGGATCCTAGAAAACCAAGCAAATCGTCCGGAATTTACAGCTATCAATAACCGTGAAAACGAACATTTAATTGAAAAAGTTGGCGCTCAATTACGTGAAATGATGCCATTTGTTAAAAAACAAAAGAAAGAAGCGGTGATCGCTAGTGCAAAAAATTAAACTATTTGACACGACGCTACGCGATGGTGAACAGTCACCTGGAGTCAATTTGAACCTACAAGAAAAGCTTGAAATTGCTAAGCAGTTAGAGCGATTAGGTATCGACATCATTGAAGCCGGATTTCCCGCTTCTTCAAAAGGTGATTTTCAATCCGTAAAAGAAATTGCGTCTATTGTCAAAAATTCTTCTGTAACAGGCCTTGCAAGGTCTGTTACAAAAGATATTGACATTGCATGGGAAGCGTTAAAAGAAAGTGCAGAACCAAGACTGCATGTTTTTATCGCTACTTCCGAAATTCATATGCAGCATAAATTGAAAAAAACACCTGATGAAGTACTTGAAACAGCAGTGGAAATGGTGAAGTACGCAAGTAAAAAATTCCCGGTTGTTCAATGGTCTGCTGAAGATGCATGTCGAACAGATTTACCGTTTTTAGCTAGAATTGTAGAAGCAGTTATTGATGCTGGTGCAAAAGTCGTTAATATTCCAGATACAGTAGGATTTATCACTCCTGGTGACTATCAATCAGTATTTAATTACTTAAAAGAACATGTGTCAAATATTCATAAAGTTGATTTGTCAGCTCACTGTCACGATGACTTAGGGCTAGCTGTGGCCAATTCAATGGCTGCGATTGAAGCAGGAGCTACTCAAATTGAAGGAACGATTAACGGAATCGGAGAACGTGCGGGTAACGCAGCTCTTGAAGAAGTAGCACTTGCGCTTCATGTCCGTCAAGATTTCTATCAAGCGAGCACAGGTCTTATCTTGCCTGAAATCAAGCGTACGAGTGACATTATCAGTAAGCTTACCGGAATGAATATTGCACCAAATAAAGCAATTGTCGGAAAAAATGCTTTTGCTCATGAATCAGGTATTCACCAAGATGGAGTCTTAAAAAATCCGTTAACATATGAGATTATTTCCCCAGAACTTGTGGGTGTTAAACAAAATCCAATTGTGCTTGGTAAACACTCAGGCCGTCACGCGTTCCGTACACGCTTAGTAGAGCTTGGATTCACATTGGAAGATACAGAAGCAAACGTGCTTTTTGAGAAGTTTAAAGACTTAGCAGATAAGAAAAAAGACATTACCGATGATGATTTATTGGCATTAGTCATTCAAAAGCAAGTTAGCAAAGACAGTGAATATAAGCTTGAAAGTCTGCAAGTTCAGTATGGTACGAACAATATTCCAACGGCTACGATTACGCTTCACAAAGAAAACGGCGAAGAGATTCAAGAAGCAGCTACGGGATCTGGAAGCGTGGAAGCTATCTATAATACGCTGCAGCGCTGTGTTGAACAAGATGTAGAACTATTAGACTATCGTATTCAGTCTATTAACGGTGGGCCGGATGCACTGGCTGAAGTATTTGTGAAGGTTGAAAGTGAAGGAACTGAAGCAAGCGGACGCGGAGTAGCATTTGACGTATTAGAATCGTCAGCGAAAGCATATCTGAACGCCATTAATCGTTTAATCGCTATTCAGCAGCATCGTACAAAGCAAGAAGTAATGTGAACTGAAGGGAGAGACCACCATGACAAAAAAAGTCGCTGTATTACCGGGTGACGGCGTAGGAACAGAAGTAACCAAAGGCGCTGTTGCCGTTTTAAAAGCAATTGGAGAGCGCTTTGATCATCAATTTGAGTTTACGTATGGACTAATTGGCGGAGCTGCAATTGATGAGGCGGGCACACCTCTTCCAGAAAGTACAATTGAGACTTGTAAGCAGGCGGATGCTGTATTACTTGGATCGGTTGGAGGGCCAAAATGGGATCGTAACCCTTCGCATTTGCGACCGGAAAAAGGTTTGCTAGCTATTCGAAAAGAACTGGATTTATATGCTAATCTTCGTCCGGTGACGTTTTATGATAGCTTAGCGGATGCCTCTCCTCTGAAAAAAGAATACATTGAAGGTGTTGACTTCATTATCGTCCGCGAGCTAACAGGAGGCTTATATTTCGGTAAGCCTAGCGAGCGCCGAACAGAAGGAAATGAAGAAACAGTTGTCGACACATTATTTTATAAGCGTACAGAAATAGAAAGAATTATTCGCCAAGCATTTGACACGGCTGTAAATCGACGTAAAAAAGTAACGTCTGTGGATAAAGCGAATGTGCTTGAGTCTAGTAGAGTGTGGCGTGAAGTAGCTGAAGAAATAGCAAAAGACTACCCGGATGTAGAGCTTGAGCATATGCTTGTAGATTCAGCTGCTATGCAGTTAATTCGTAATCCGAAGTATTTTGATGTAGTGGTAACTGAAAATATGTTTGGTGATATTTTGAGTGATGAGGCTTCTATGCTGACAGGATCGTTAGGAATGTTGCCATCTGCGAGCTTAACGGCTGATGGTCCATCTTTATACGAACCGGTTCACGGTTCTGCACCAGATATTGCTGGTCAAAATAAAGCTAATCCGATTGCTGCTATTTTATCTGCAGCAATGTTGCTTAGACACTCATTTGGATTAGAGAAAGAAGCAGCAGTGATTGAACAAGCGGTTGAAAGTGTATTACATGCAGGTCATCGAACAGCTGACTTAGCAGACGGTAGTCATTATTTAGGTACCGATAAAATGGTGGAGGCGATAACTGCGGTAATTGCCAATGATTCTGCCATTTCAAGCATTATGACAGCTTACAGTTAATCATGCGTTTCTCACGTTTTGTGAGAAACGTTTTTCATAATCAGAAAGGAGGAGCAGTATGAAACCAAAAACAATTATTGATAAGCTTTGGGAACAACATGTTGTACGTCGAGAAGAGGGGAAGCCGGACTTATTATATATCGATCTTCATCTTATTCATGAAGTAACGTCCCCTCAAGCATTTGAAGGGCTTCGCGTGGCAAATCGCCAAGTGAAGCGTCCAGACTTAACGTTTGCTACAATGGATCACAACATTCCAACGGTTGACCGTTTTAATATTAAAGATCCGATTGCAAAGAAACAAGTAGACAAACTATCCGAAAACTGTCATGAGTTTGGTGTGAAGCTTTTAGATTTAACAAGTGAAGAACAAGGAATTGTGCATATCATTGGACCGGAATTAGGGTTAACTCAGCCTGGAAAAACCATTGTGTGCGGAGATAGTCATACATCTACTCACGGTGCATTTGGAGCGCTTGCTTTTGGGATAGGAACTAGTGAGGTAGAGCATGTTTTAGCAACACAAACGCTATGGCAAGCGAAACCAAAAACGCTACAAGTGAAAGTAAATGGCAAAAAGCAGCCTGGCGTTTATGCTAAGGACATTGTGTTAGCAATAATTCAAAAATTCGGCGTGAATTTTGGAACGGGTTCAATTGTGGAATTTACGGGCGAATGTATTCGCGATCTTTCAATGGAAGAGCGCATGACCATTTGTAATATGTCTATTGAAGCCGGTGCAAAAGCTGGTTTAATCAGTCCA
The DNA here is from genome assembly GCF_056099005.1 of Priestia sp. 53B2. NCBI lineage: Bacteria > Bacillati > Bacillota > Bacilli > Caryophanales > Bacillaceae > Priestia > Priestia sp. 53B2. The sequence continues at coordinate 908,517 of NZ_JBLZXA010000008.1, read as the reverse complement.
GACGATGTCACGTTCTCTTATATTAAAGGACGTCAGTATGCTCCTAAAGGAGAACAGTTTGAAAAAGCAGTGGAAGCTTGGACAGCTTTAGCAACAGATGAAGGTGCAACGTACGATGAAACGCTGGAAATTGATGCAGATACAATTGAACCTGTTGTAACATGGGGAACAAACCCGGCGATGAGTTCTTATGTTAGCAAGCAAGTTCCTACATTAGAAGAGTGTAAAACAGAAGCTGAGAGAAAGTCTTTGTCACGAGCACTTGAGTATATGGGCTTACAGCCTGGCATGGCAATAGAAGAGATTCCAGTTCAGCATGTATTTATCGGTTCATGTACAAATGCTCGTTTGTCTGATCTTCGTGACGTGGCAGCCTTTATTAAAGGAAAGAAAGTGTCACCAGATGTGCGAGCGATAATTGTACCAGGTTCTCAAAAAGTAAAGCGAGTGGCTGAAGAAGAAGGGTTATCTGCTATTTTCATTGAAGCAGGTTTTGATTGGAGAGACTCAGGCTGCAGCATGTGTCTAGGCATGAACTCTGACTTAGTTCCACAAGGCGAACACTGTGCGTCCACTTCTAACCGCAATTTTGAAGGACGTCAAGGAAAAGGCGCCAGAACGCATTTAGTAAGCCCGGTAATGGCAGCAGCGGCAGCGGTATATGGACATTTTGTTGATGTACGCAAACTACAAGAACAAGCGGTGCGATAAGGAGGAGAACACAGATGAATGCTTTTACAATCCACACAGGGAAAGTAGCAGGTCTCGACCGAGCAAACGTAGATACTGATCAAATTATCCCAAAGCAATTTTTGAAAAGAATTGAGCGTACTGGCTTTGGCCAATTTCTATTTTTTGATTGGCGATATAATGAAGATGAAACGTTAAATGAAACGTTTGAATTAAATCAGCCTCAAAATCAAGGAGCAACAATCCTTGTAGCTGACGAGAACTTCGGATGTGGTTCGTCACGTGAACACGCTCCATGGGCGCTTTTAGATTACGGGTTTCGTGCCATTATCGCACCTTCATTTGCGGATATTTTTAAACAAAACTGTCTGAAAAATGGTATTTTACCTATTGTTTTACCAAAAGAAGATATTTCCTATTTAATGAAAGAGTCTCAAAGTGCTTCTTACGCCTGTACAATCGATCTTCATCAGCAAAAAATTACCGATGCAGCAGGTTTTGAACGTACGTTTGATATCAATGGCCATTGGAAATATATGCTTGTTAACGGATATGATGAAATTGGCTATACGCTTTCTTTTGAAGACGACATTTCTGCTTATGAAGCAAAAACGGTAAGATATTAACCAAAAATCGAGCAAAACTATGATTTTGCTCGATTTTTTTGCGTTCCGTTAATCGAATTGCTAAACTGTAAAGCAAATGGACCGCGAAGTGGGGAGAAAACATGTCGAATGAACAACAAAACAAAATTGTAGCTTTTCCTCTATTAAAAGAACGGTTGGTTGAAAAAGCTACAGAGCATATGCAGCACAAGCAATTTCAAGAAGCACTTCCTTTATTTGAGCAGGCCTACGAACTTGATAATAAGCATCATGAAATTTTGCTTGGCCTTGTTATTTGTCACGTGGAGCTCGGTGATGCAGGCATAGCTAAGGAATTATGTGAGCAAATGCTGAAAGAAGATATTGGCGATTATTATCATAATTTGCAAATGTACCTCATGGTGTTAATTCAGCTTGGTCACTATCATGAAGGATATGTCACTCTACAAGCAGTTATTCAAGAACACAAACTCCCTTCTGAACATGCTGAACAGCTTTATCAGCTATTGGAGTTCTGCAAGAATAGAATGAATCAAGAACAAGTCATAGAAGAACAAACAGAAGAAGAACAGCTAGAGCAGTTTAAATCATTCACAGCTCTAGACAATATTCAAGATCAGCTTGAATGGGTTCATTCATTAAAAACAAAGAGAATTGAAAAGCAGCGCTTCTTTCTGGAACAGCTATTTTCATCTGAAGCTGTTCACCCTATCGTAAAAACAGTTGCTTTAAAAACAGTCATGGAAGAAGAAGTAGATATTGATTTTATGATTACTAAGTTTGGAGAGACGAAAAAAGTAAATGCGCTTCAGCTTCAACGAACAACACCGTATTTGTTTGCTGAGCAAGTAGAAGCGCAGCTGACGGAAAAGCTGGAGCATGAAAATCCTACATTGCTGCAGGTTGCCGTTGAGATATGGCAGCGTCATTTGTTTATTACATTTCCGTTTTTACCGGGTGATAATGTAAAACTTTGGACAGAAGCGGTGTATGCTGTTAGTCTGATGATGCAAGGAGAAGAGTCAGATGCAGCTGTAGCAGAGGAAGACGGAAGTTTCTCCGCAGCTGAATTAAGAAAGGCAATTAAAGAGCTAAAAGAAATTGAAGAAATTTCTTTTATATAAAATGTGGTGTTTAGTTGAAACGTCATTGTTGTATGTTATAATATAATGGTTGTAAAATGCACTTAAATACGTATAGTAGAATTTCATCTTTACATTACATTCCTACTTACTTTAAAGTAATAGGGAGTTAAATAGATAATGATTGAGGTTTGAACTGATAGGCTATCTGCATTATCTAATTTAGAAATCACTACTTAAAATGATTTTGGAGGGAAACATTCATGTCTGCAAAATGGGAAAAACAAGAAGGAAATCAAGGCGTTTTAACAGTAGAAGTTGAAGCTGCTGAGTTTGATAAAGCCTTAGATAAAGCATTCACAAAAGTTGTAAAACAAGTAAACGTACCAGGGTTCCGTAAAGGTAAAATGCCTCGTCCGCTTTTCGAAAAACGTTTTGGCGTAGAATCTTTATACCAAGATGCACTAGATATCTTATTACCTGAAGCTTACAGCAATGCAATTGTTGAAGCTGGTATCGAGCCGGTTGATCGTCCAGAAATCGATGTTGAAACAATCGAAAAAGGACAACCTCTAGTTTTCACTGCTAAAGTAACTGTTAAGCCTGAAGTTAAATTAGGCGAATACAAAAACTTAGAAGTAGAAAAAGTAGATACAACTGTAACAGATGAAGATGTTGAAGCTGAATTGAAAACACTTCAAGAGCGTCACGCTGAACTAGTTGTTAAAGAAGAAGGAACTGTAGCTGAAGGTGATACAGCTGTAATCGACTTTGAAGGTTTCGTTGATGGAGAAGCATTCGAAGGCGGAAAAGGCGAAAACTATTCTTTAGAAATCGGTTCTAACACATTCATCCCTGGCTTTGAAGAGCAACTAGTTGGTCTTGAAGTAGGCGCTGAAAAAGAAGTGGAAGTAACATTCCCTGAAGAGTATCACGCTGAAGAGTTAGCTGGTAAAGCTGCTAAATTCAAAGTGAAATTACACGAAATCAAATCTAAAGAACTTCCAGCTTTAGACGATGAGTTTGCAAAAGACGTAGATGAAGAAGTAGAAACTTTAGAAGCGTTAAAAGCAAAAACAAAAGAAAAATTACAAAGCGATAAAGAGAATCAAGCGGAATCAGCTCTTCGCGACACTTTAGTAGAAAAAGCTGCTGAAAATGCTGAAGTAGAAATTCCAGAAGCAATGTTCAACACTGAAATGGATCGTATGATGCAAGAGTTTGAACAACGTTTACAAATGCAAGGTCTTAACCTTGAACTTTACTTCCAATTCTCAGGTCAAGATGAAAAAGCTCTTCGCGACCAAATGCGTCCGGATGCTGAAAAACGTGTGAAAATCAACTTAACGCTAGAAGCTATTTCAAAAGCTGAAAATCTTGAAGTAAGCGAAGAAGAAGTAGAAAAAGAATTAGAAAACATGGCAGGAATGTACAACATGCCTGTCGAAGAAATTAAGAAAGTGCTTGGCAGTCTTGACAGCATTAAAGAAGACATGAAAGTACGTAAAGCAGTTGAATTTCTTGTAGAAAACAGCAAAGCTGTTGCATAATAGTAAGTAAGAAACAAGGCGCGACTTGATCGTGCCTTGTTTTATAAACTTCAATAGTTTTTTTATATCATAACCAACACCGTAGAAGCAGCTTTAACCCATTGTTTGAAATCCGTGGTTATGAAATAGGCCCAATAAGAGGACACTATATAATAGCAGATCTCCATTCTGTTATGCTCATCAACAACATATACATAAAACGTTTTAGTATCTATTCAAGAAAATGTATGGTAAAATGCAATACAAATCTTTTCATAGCGCTTTTACTATGTGATAAAGAGGGGCATTTACCTACAAATAGATGAGCTGTTCATGTTGTTGGGCTATAGCGCGGATAGAAATCAGCTTCGAGCACTTTAGTAAATACTACAAGGGGTGAAAATTATGTTTAAATTTAACGATGAAAAAGGGCAGTTAAAATGCTCATTTTGTGGTAAAACACAAGAACAAGTACGCAAGTTAGTTGCGGGTCCAGGTGTTTACATATGCGATGAATGTATTGAACTTTGCACGGAAATCGTAGAAGAAGAGTTAGGTACAGAAGAAGAAGTAGAATTTAAAGATGTACCAAAACCAAAAGAAATTCGTGACATTTTAGATGAGTATGTAATTGGTCAAGAGGATGCGAAAAAATCGTTATCCGTTGCGGTATACAACCATTACAAACGAATCAATTCAAACAGTAAAATTGATGACGTTGAGTTATCAAAAAGTAATATTGCATTAATTGGACCTACAGGAAGCGGTAAAACTTTACTAGCTCAAACATTGGCTCGTATTTTAAACGTACCGTTTGCGATTGCAGACGCAACATCTCTAACAGAAGCGGGTTATGTAGGAGAAGATGTTGAAAACATCTTATTAAAATTAATTCAATCAGCTGATTACGATGTGGAGAAAGCTGAAAAAGGTATCATCTACATCGATGAAATTGATAAAGTAGCGCGTAAGTCTGAAAACCCATCTATTACACGTGATGTATCAGGTGAAGGTGTGCAGCAGGCTCTTCTTAAAATCTTAGAAGGTACTGTAGCAAGTGTTCCTCCTCAAGGTGGACGCAAACACCCTCATCAAGAATTTATTCAAATTGATACAACAAATATCTTATTTATTTGCGGTGGTGCATTTGACGGAATCGAACCTATTATTAAGCGCCGTCTAGGTAAAAAAGTAATTGGTTTCGGTTCAGAAACAAAACAACAAGACTTTACAGAAAAAGAGTTACTAGCAAAAGTATTACCGGAAGATTTATTAAAATTTGGTTTAATTCCAGAGTTTATTGGTCGTTTACCGGTTACTGCTAGCTTAGTGCCTCTTGATGAAGAAGCGCTAGTTGAGATTTTAACAAAACCGAAAAATGCACTAGTGAAACAATATCAAAAAATGCTTGAACTTGATGACGTTGAACTTGAGTTCGAAGACGAGGCTTTAGTAGAAATTTCTAAAAAAGCAATCGAGCGTAAAACAGGTGCTCGTGGTCTACGTTCAATCATTGAAGGTATTATGTTAGATGTAATGTTTGATCTTCCTTCACGTGATGATATTACAAAATGTATTATCACAGGTGAAACTGTTCGTGATCAAGCGGCTCCTAAGTTCGTATTAGAAGACGGATCTACTATTCAAGAAGGCAGCAAAACATCAGCATAAAAAAGCCGGGTACTCAATTTGAGTACCCGGCTTTTTTCTGTTGATGAAGCACAACTAAATTTTACTTTTTACTAGAATCTTGTTTATTCCTACTGCTGCAGGGAGATAATAACTGATAATTATCTTACTAAACTGCGCAGGAGGTTTATCTATGAACTGGACGAATATTGCCTTAATGGTCCAACTCTTTTTTGGTATCATCATTGGCTTATATTTTTGGAATTTATTACGCAATCAGCGTACGCAAAAAGTCTCAATTGACCGGGATTCAAAGAAAGAAATGGAGCAATTGCAGAAAATGAGAGCCATCTCTTTAACTGAGCCGCTTGCCGAACGTGTAAGGCCGTCTAGCTTCTCCGATATTGTCGGACAAGAGGATGGAATTCGGTCACTAAAGGCTGCCCTTTGCGGTCCTAATCCACAGCACGTGATTGTATACGGGCCGCCTGGAGTAGGAAAAACCGCAGCAGCACGTTTAGTGTTAGAAGAAGCAAAAAAAAATAAAAAATCACCTTTCAAACAATCGGCTGTATTTGTAGAGTTAGATGCAACTACCGCGCGTTTTGATGAGCGAGGCATTGCTGATCCTTTGATTGGGTCTGTTCATGATCCTATTTACCAAGGAGCAGGTGCCATGGGCCAAGCTGGAATTCCGCAGCCAAAACAAGGAGCGGTTACAGATGCACACGGGGGAATTTTATTTATTGATGAAATTGGAGAGCTCCATCCTATTCAGATGAATAAGCTGTTAAAGGTTCTAGAAGATCGAAAAGTGTTTATGGAAAGCGCCTATTACAGCGAAGAAAACACACAAATCCCGACACATATTCACGATATTTTTCAAAATGGGTTGCCAGCAGACTTTCGTTTGATTGGTGCGACGACTAGAACGCCTAATGAAATTCCGCCTGCCATTCGTTCCAGATGCGTAGAGGTATTTTTCCGTGAGCTTGATCGCGACGAAATTATTACAGTTGCAAAAAAAGCAGCAAATAAAGTAAGAATGGATATATCAGAAGAAGGTTTATCTCTGTTTTCTACATATGCACGCAATGGACGTGAAACGGTTAATATGATGCAAATTGCGGCTGGATTAGCGATATCAGAGGAACGAACGGACATTAAAAATGAAGATATTGAATGGATTGTTCATTCTAGTCAACTGTCTCCAAGACACGATCCGAAAATTGCAGATGAGGAAAAAGTGGGACTTATTAATGGATTAGCGGTGTACGGGCCCAACTCTGGAGCACTTTTAGAAATTGAAGTCAAAGCGATTCCTGCAAAAGAGAAAGGGAACATTATTATTACAGGTATCGTTGAAGAGGAAAGTATAGGGACTCAAGGGAAGTCTATTCGCCGTAAAAGTATGGCTAAAAGCTCAATTGAAAATGTCATAACGGTTCTTCGTTCAATGGATGTTCCAGCCGATGAGTATGATATTCATGTAAACTTTCCGGGAGGCGTGCCAATTGATGGACCTTCTGCGGGTATTGCGATGGCAACAGGTATCTACTCAGCGATTTATGAAGTTCCAATCAAACATACGGTAGCAATGACAGGAGAAATTGGTCTGCACGGTAACGTAAAGCCAATTGGTGGTGTAATTCCAAAAATCAAGGCAGCAAAACAAGCAGGCGTTCAGACGGTGATTGTGCCAAAAGAAAATATGAATGCAATGGTAGAAAAGGTAAAAGGTATCGATATTATTCCTGTCCATCATTTAACAGAGGTGTTCGAACAAGCACTATTGTCTGTACATGAGCATGTTGCACATTTGTCGGTAGATTCAGCTATTTCAAATCGAGAATCTAGCTAATTCTATCATGATAATTAAAAATTAATGGTCAGATGAATATTCATCGCCTTTTTCGCGTATAAAACCTTTATACACAGCCAACGAAAAGGGCGTTTTTTTATGAAAAGAGCTTAAAAAGATATATTTTGCCTTTTAATTCTTTCTCATGGTACAATTAGTAATTACTATTGTTAGACATGTGTATACAAATGAGATAAAATTGTTAAAAGAATTCACACTTTACATACTTTAATTGACGAGCATTGGAGGTGTTCATTGCATGGCAGAAAAAGAAAATTTGACAATGCCGCTATTGCCTTTACGAGGTTTGATCGTCTATCCGACAATGGTGCTTCATTTAGATGTTGGGCGAGATAAATCTGTGCAAGCATTAGAAAAAGCAATGATGGATGATCACTTAGTTTGTTTAGTATCACAAAAAGATATGGGTATCGATGAACCAACAAAAGAGGATTTATATAGAACCGGTACGTTAGCAAAAATTAAACAAATGCTAAAGCTGCCGAATGGGACGATGCGCATCTTAGTAGAAGGACTAAATCGCGTAACCGTTACAGAATTTGAAGACAGCGAAGAATATTTTGTTGTGCATGTGGAAAAGCAAAACGAAGAACATCAGGTTGATGTAGAAGATAAAGCGCTGATGCGCACGCTTTTAGACTATTTCGAACAATACATAAAACTTTCCAAAAAGGTGTCCGTTGAAACTCTTTCAACCGTAAGTGACATTGAAGAACCAGGAAGATTAGCGGATATTGTAGCCTCTCATTTACCAATAAAAATTCAGCTTAAACAAGAAATTTTAGAAATAACTGATGTGAAAGAAAGATTAAATACGATCATTTCTCATATTCAAGACGAGCAAGAAGTTTTGCAGCTGGAGAAAAAAATTGGACAGCGTGTAAAGAAATCAATGGAACGCACTCAGAAAGAGTATTATCTTCGTGAGCAAATGAAGGCGATTCAAAAAGAGCTTGGAGACAAAGAAGGAAAGACGGGAGAAGTAGCAACACTTCGCGAAAAAATTGAAGCAAGTGGGATGACGGACCATGTCAAACAAGTGGCGTTTAAAGAATTGGATCGCTATGAAAAAATTCCTGCTACCTCCGCTGAAAGCTCAGTCATTCGAAATTATATCGAGTGGTTAATTGCGCTACCTTGGACAAATGAAACGGAAGATACGCTCAATATTCATAATGCTGAACAAGTGCTGAACGATGAGCATTATGGCCTTGAAAAAGTGAAGGAACGCGTATTAGAATATCTAGCTGTGCAGCAGTTGACAAAATCTCTTAAAGGTCCTATTTTATGTTTAGCAGGACCTCCCGGCGTAGGGAAAACATCCCTAGCCCGTTCAATTGCTACGTCTCTAGACCGTCATTTTGTACGAGTATCTCTAGGCGGCGTGAGAGATGAGTCAGAAATCCGCGGTCATCGTCGCACATACGTGGGAGCTATGCCTGGACGCATTATTCAAGGAATGAAAAAAGCAGGAACGATTAATCCAGTATTTCTGCTTGATGAAATCGATAAAATGTCAAATGATTTCCGTGGAGACCCGTCTTCTGCTTTGTTAGAAGTATTGGATCCTGAACAAAACCATAATTTCAGCGATCACTATATAGAAGAAACGTATGATTTATCAAAAGTGATGTTCGTGGCTACAGCTAATAACTTAGCTACGATTCCGGGGCCGCTGCGCGATCGAATGGAAATTATTCAAATTGCTGGTTACACGGAGCTGGAAAAGCTTGAAATCGCGAAGCGTCACCTATTGCTGCGCCAGTTAGAAAATCACGGATTGCAAAAGGGCAATTTGCAGATTCGCGATGACGCGTTAACAGCAATCATTCGTTTATATACGAGAGAAGCTGGTGTTCGTAACCTTGAACGCGAAATTGCTTCCATTTGTCGAAAAGCAGCTCGTATCGTAGTCTCTGGCGAGAAAAAACGCGTGGTGGTGACGGCCAAAACGCTTGAAGAATTCCTTGGTAAGCCTAGGTTCCGTTACGGACAGGCTGAGACGGAAGATCAAGTCGGCGTTGCTACAGGTCTTGCTTACACAACTGTAGGAGGAGACACGCTAGCCATTGAAGTAAGCTTGTCCCCTGGTAAAGGAAGACTAGTACTAACCGGAAAGCTTGGAGACGTGATGAAAGAATCAGCTCAGGCAGCATTTAGCTACGTGCGTTCAAATGCAGAGAAACTAGGAATTGATGAAAAGTTTTATGAAAAACATGATATTCATATCCATGTTCCAGAAGGAGCTGTACCAAAGGATGGACCTTCTGCAGGAATTACCATTGCCACTGCTCTAGTATCAGCACTAACGGGTAAACCAGTGCGTAGAGAAGTAGGAATGACAGGAGAAATTACACTAAGAGGTCGCGTATTACCAATCGGCGGTTTAAAAGAAAAGTCACTTAGTGCACATCGTGCCGGATTAACTAAAATATTAATCCCTCATGATAATGAACGTGATATTGAAGATATCCCTGACAGTGTACAAGAGGAATTAGACATCGTTCTTGTGTCACATGTGGACCAAGTATTGGAACATGCGCTAGTAGGAGAGGTAAAATGAAAGTAACTCAAGCCGATATTGTCATCAGTGCCGTACGCCCTGAACAATATCCTAAAGAAAACCTGCCAGAGTTTGCGTTAGCAGGCCGTTCAAATGTAGGAAAATCATCTTTTATTAACAAGATGCTCAATCGCAAAAGCTTAGCGCGTACGTCGTCTAAGCCCGGAAAAACTCAAACGCTTAACTTCTTTTTAATTAATGAAATCCTTCACTTTGTAGACGTACCTGGCTACGGATTTGCAAAAGTGTCTAAAAAAGAGCGTGAAGCATGGGGGAAAATGATTGAAACGTATTTAACAAATCGTGAGCAGCTTAAAGCTGTATTAATGATTGTTGATCTACGCCATGCCCCTTCAAAGGATGACGTTATGATGTATGAGTTTTTGAAGCACCATGACCTTCCCGTTATGGTTATTGCGACGAAAGCTGATAAAATTCCTAAAGGAAAATGGCAAAAGCACTTAAAAGTAGTGAGAGAAACGCTGGACTTGGATCCAAATGATGAATTAATTCATTTCTCATCTGAAACAGGTGAAGGAAAAGATAAAGCGTGGAAATCTCTGCAGTATCGCATGACTCACTAAACAAAGGAATAGAAGCTAAAAAAATGGAACGTTTATCATCACTCTAACAGGAAGTGAGTCAAACGTTCCATTTTTTTAACTTGTTTACATAGATTACTTTCGTTTGAAAAATAATAAATATAGCCCAACTAGTAACAATAAAATAGGCCAGAAGGTTGTTAAATAATTTACGCCGTCTTCAACTTTTGGCAAAAATAGTTTAAGACGGTCTGAAAACATCATTAAAATGGCAATAATTAAAAGGGTGCCGCCTTGGAAAAAGCCTGATTTGGCTTTTCTAGCACTGAGTAAAAAGCTAATGGCCACCATAAAAACGACCATGCTAATATTCGTAGGCCAAAAGGGAATTTGTTCACTTACATAGAAATGAATACCTAAAGTGATTAATATGTAGCTTGCAAGCAAGTTTGAATGATCTTGAGATAAAGCAGACTCAGTTAACAGGGCTGCTCCTATTAAAATTAACAGTACAGGCCACGTGTATACCTTTGCTGCAATGCTCATATGTAGCTCATTCAGTAAGAAAAAGATTCCAAATCCAACTAGTAAGACACCAAAAAACATTGATTGCTTTTTCATAGTAACCTCCAGGTGTTTCAAAACAGAAAACGTGATAAAACGCTGCTTTTTTGATACAATTTATTACGGAATAACAGTTAATATCTTAACACATGTTTTCAAAGACTGTTCACATTTTTTTTTCGAATGACTTATAGAACATGTTATAATAGTTAGAGATAAGGCGAAGCTTACATCTGTGTAATGTCCGCCGTTTTTTACGAATAGTAGAATGAAGAACGCCGGATTTTACGGGCAGTTATCTCACTGTAGCTCTTTGGAAATTTAGGGGTTACTGCCCGTCAAATTCGGATAAATAAGCACATTTCAATTATAGGGGGTATGTACAAATGCATATTATAGCAGTCGGCTTAAACTTTCGAACAGCCCCTGTTGAAATAAGAGAAAAGCTTAGTTTTAATGAGCAAGAACTAGCATCTGCCATGAAAACGTTAAGCGGCCAAAAAAGTATTTTGGAAAACATCATTGTTTCAACATGCAATCGTACGGAAATTTATGCTGTTGTTGATCAATTACACACGGGCCGTTATTATGTAAAAGCATTTTTAGCTGAATGGTTCGGAATAGATAAAGAAGAGTTTTCGCCTTATTTAACCATCTATGAAAATGATGGAGCCATCGAACATTTATACCGAGTAGCATGTGGATTAGATTCAATGGTGATTGGTGAAACACAAATTCTTGGACAAGTGCGTTCAAGCTTTTTGCTTGCTCAAGAAGAAGAAACAATTGGAACGGTTTTTAATCAGCTGTTTAAACAAGCGGTGACATTAGCCAAAAAAGCTCATCATGAAACAGAAATTGGTGCGAATGCAGTTTCTGTCAGCTATGCAGCCGTAGAGCTTGCTAAAAAGATTTTTGGAGACTTATCGTCCAAACACGTATTGATTCTTGGTGCGGGAAAAATGGGTCAGCTTGCCGTACAGAATTTATATGGCAGCGGAGCTAAAAAAGTAACGGTAGTGAATCGAACATTTGAAAAGGCACAAGAGCTAGCAAACCGTTTTTCTGGAGAAGCCAAACCATTTGCTGATCTTCAATATGCTTTAAGCGAAGCGGATATCTTAATTAGTTCAACAGGAGCTAATGACTATGTAGTAACAAAACAAATGATGAGTGAAGCTGAGCGTACGCGTAAAGGTCGTCCATTGTTTATGGTAGACATCGCCGTTCCACGTGATTTAGATCCAGAACTAGACGAGCTAGAGACGGTCTTTTTATATGATATCGATGATTTAAATGGAATTGTAGAATCCAACTTGCAAGAGCGTCAAAAAGCTGCGGATGAAATTGAAATTATGCTTGAAGGCGAAATTGTTGCTTTCAAATCTTGGCTTGGCACGTTAGGCGTTGTGCCTGTTATTTCTGCACTTCGTCAAAAAGCACTTACCATTCAAGCTGAAACGATGAAGAGCATTGACCGCAAGCTCCCGAACTTATCTGAGCGTGAGCGCAAAGTTTTAAATAAACATACAAAAAGTATAATTAATCAACTTCTTCGCGATCCAATTTTACACGCGAAAGAATTGGCTGGAGAGAAACATGCTGAAGAGTCTTTAGAGCTGTTCATGAAGATTTTTAATATTGAACAGGAAGTTGCTTTACAAAAAGAAAAAGAAGAGCAGCTTCATACATCGATTACGTCTCATTCAGTAGCTTATCAGTCTTAAGTGAGGATTGAATAATGGTTGATATGGAATTAACCAGAATCTATGAATTGATTGTGATTTTATACGCGGTGAGCGTTTTATTATATTTTATTGATTTTGTACAAAATAACCGGAAGGCAAACTCGATAGCCTTCTGGTTACTTTCTATTGTGTGGGTTTTGCAAACAGCCTTTTTAATTTTACGAATGTTTGAGACGGGAAGGTTTCCTATTCTTACAGTTTCTGAAGGGCTGTATTTTTACGCGTGGGTGTTAATTACTCTTTCACTTGTGATTAATCGTCTGTTCCGCGTTGATTTTATGGTGTTTTTTACAAATGTGATTGGTTTCTTAATTATGGCTATTCATACGTTTGCTCCACTTGAAACATACACTGCTGTCCAGTCGGAGCGCCTTGTGTCAGAATTATTAATCATTCACATTACCATGGCTATTTTATCTTACGGCGCTTTTTCAGTCTCTTTTGTTTTTTCCGCTCTGTATCTTGTTCAGTATAATTTATTGAAAAAGAAGAAATGGGGCAAGCGCTTGCTAAGAATTGAAGATTTAACAAAGCTAGATTACATGTCCTATGTATTAATTTTAATTGGTGTACCGCTGTTATTGCTTTCGTTAATCTTAGGAATCATATGGGCTTATATTAAATACGTAGATTTTCATTGGTACGATACAAAAGTGTTAGGTTCATTTTTAATGTTTGTTGCATACAGCGCTTACTTGTATGCTAGACTGCGTAGAGGTATTCAAGGAAAGGCAATCGCGATGTGGAATATTGGATTGTTCTTAGTCTTACTTATTAATTTCTTTTTATTTGGCAGTTTATCGAATTTTCACTTTTGGGGTTCGTAATTAGGAGGACAACATGCGAAAAATTATTGTCGGCTCTCGTCGAAGCAAACTTGCGTTAACACAGACCAATTGGGTCATTGAACAGTTAAAAAAACAGGGTCTTCCTTTTGAGTTTGAAATTAAAGAAATGGTTACAAAAGGCGATCAAATTTTAAATGTAACGCTGTCCAAAGTAGGCGGTAAAGGTCTTTTTGTAAAAGAAATTGAACAAGCCATGTTAGATAAAGAAATTGATATGGCCGTTCATAGTATGAAAGATATGCCGGCTGTTTTGCCAGAAGGATTAACGATTGGTTGTATTCCTTTACGAGAAGATCATCGTGATGCGCTTATTTCAAAAAATGGTGAGCGATTTGAGGAGCTACCAAGCGGTGCTGTGATTGGGACAAGCAGCTTGCGTCGAGGGGCACAGCTTCTATCTATGCGTTCAGATATCGAAATTAAATGGATTCGAGGAAATATTGACACACGCCTAGAGAAATTAAAAAATGAAGATTACGATGCGATTATCTTGGCTGCTGCAGGGTTATCTCGTATGGGCTGGTCGAAAGATACGGTCACTCAGTACCTAGAGCCGGAAATAAGCGTTCCCGCTGTAGGACAAGGAGCTTTAGCTATCGAATGCCGAGAAAATGACCATGAATTATTATCGCTTCTTCAAGCTTTAAATCATGATGAAACGGCTCGTGCTGTTAGAGCTGAACGCGTATTTTTAAAAGAGATGGAAGGCGGATGCCAAGTGCCGATTGCGGGTTATGGGCGTATATTGGACGGCGGAAACATTGAGCTAACGTCGCTAGTCGCGTCTCCTGATGGCAAAACGATTTACAAAGAGCACATTACGGGAAAAGACCCCATTGCTATCGGTTCAGAAGCTGCTGAGCGCTTAACATCTCAAGGAGCTAAGCTTTTAATTGACCGTGTAAAAGAGGAGCTGGACAAATAATGAGTCATGAGGCTCCTCTTTTTTTGAAAAAAGTTTTGATTACAAGAGAAGCGAAGCAGGCTCATTCAGTTGCAGCACAGATTAAAAAGCTTGGAGGCATACCTTTAAGCTTACCAGTCCTCACGTTCGCACGTTCTAACAATGAAAAAGAAGTAGAAGATGTCCTGCTGTCGATTGACTGTTTTGATTGGATTGTTTTTACAAGTCAAAACGGCATTTCTTTTTTCTTTGAATGGCTAAAAGAGTTAAATATCAGTTGGGATGCTTTAAAAAGATTAAAAGTAGCTGCGGTTGGAGAAAAAACCGCAAATTTGCTAGAAAAACACGATGTTAATGTGCAACTTGTTCCAAAAGAATACGTGGCGGAATCACTTCTCGAGTCGTTAAAAGCAAATGTGTCACATCACGAGCGAGTTCTCCTTGTACGAGGACAATTAGCCCGCGCTGTTTTAAAAGATGGGTTAAAAGAGCGTGAGGTAACGGATTTAGTTGTATATCAGACCATTCGAAATCAAGACTCTGAACGCTTGGTTAAGCAACAGTTAGAAACAGGAATTGATGCCATTACTTTTACAAGTTCTTCTACAGTGAGATTTTTTGTCGAGTCAGTTAAAGATATTCCGAATTGGCTTGAGCTTATAAATAGAACCAAAGTTGTTTGCATCGGTCCTATTACGAGTCAGACAGCGAGCGAATATGGAATTAAGCATCTTGTTCCTAACACATACACAATAAATGGTATGATAGATATGTTGGTTAGTTGTTTTGAATAATAAAGGAGGATTTTAACATGAAAGATTTACAATTTACACGTCATCGTCGTCTTCGTAATTCTGTAAATATGCGTGCGCTTGTACGTGAAACACATTTACATCCTGAAGACTTTATATATCCTATTTTTATTGTAGAAGGTGAACAAAAAAGAAATGCTGTAAAATCAATGCCAGGTGTGGATCAAATTTCTTTAGACTACTTGAATGATGAAATCCAAGAGTTAGTCGATTTAGGAATCAAGTCAGCTATGGTATTTGGTGTTCCCGCTGAAAAAGATGCGGTCGGCTCACAGGCATACCATGACCACGGAATTGTCCAAAAAGGTATTCGTCAAATTAAAGAAAATTTTCCAGACTTTGTTGTTATCGCAGATACATGCTTGTGTCAATACACAGATCATGGCCACTGTGGTGTAATTGAAGACGGAAAAATCTTAAACGATCCTAGCCTTGACTTATTAGCGCGTACAGCGGTTAGTCAAGCTAAAGCAGGAGCGGATATTATTGCGCCTTCAAACATGATGGACGGTTTCGTGGCAGCTATTCGCCACGGTCTAGACGAAGCTGGATTTGAAGATGTGCCTGTGATGTCTTATGCTGTTAAATATGCATCTGCTTTTTACGGACCATTCCGCGACGCAGCGCATTCTTCTCCTCAATTTGGAGACCGTAAAACATATCAAATGGACCCAGCCAATCGCTTAGAAGCACTTCGAGAAGCGGAATCTGATGTCGAAGAAGGAGCAGATTTCTTAATTGTAAAACCAGCTCTATCATATTTAGATATTATGCGCGATGTAAAAAATACGTTTAATTTACCGGTAGTGGCTTATAATGTGAGCGGTGAATATTCAATGATTAAAGCGGCAGCTCAAAACGGCTGGGTAAATGAAAAAGAGATTGTTCTTGAAAAATTAATTAGCATGAAGCGTGCAGGAGCGGATTTAATTGTAACGTATCATGCTAAAGACGCAGCACGCTGGTTATCTGACAAGTAATTAAGGAGGCTTATACATGAGAAGTTATGAAAAGTCAAAAGCAGCTTTTTTAGAAGCGCAGCAATTAATGCCGGGTGGAGTAAACAGTCCTGTTCGTGCATTTAAATCAGTAGATATGGATCCTATTTTTATGGAACGAGGAAAAGGCGCTACGATTTACGATATTGACGGCAACAAATATATTGACTACGTCTTATCATGGGGACCTTTAATTCACGGACATTCCAACGATCAAGTAGTTGAAGCAGTAAAAAAAGTAACAGAATCTGGTACAAGCTTTGGTGCACCAACATTAATTGAAAATGAGCTTGCTAAGGTTGTTATTGAGCGCGTTCCTTCAATCGAAATCGTCCGTATGGTGAGTTCAGGTACGGAAGCAACGATGAGCGCACTGCGTTTAGCACGTGGCTATACGGGCCGCAACAAAATTTTAAAATTTGAAGGCTGTTACCATGGACACGGTGATTCTCTTCTAATTAAAGCTGGCTCAGGCGTTGCAACGTTAGGCCTACCAGATAGCCCGGGAGTGCCTGAAGGAATCGCTAAAAACACGATTACAGTCCCGTACAATGATTTAGAAAGCGTACAATATGCTTTTAAAGAATTCGGAGATGACATTGCCGGAGTAATCGTTGAACCGGTAGCAGGAAATATGGGTGTGGTACCGCCTCAGCCAGGTTTCTTACAAGGGCTTCGTGATATCACATCAGAATATGGCTCACTGCTCATTTTTGATGAAGTAATGACAGGGTTCCGCGTAGCATTCAACTGTGCACAGGGCTACTACAACATTACGCCTGACTTAACTTGCTTAGGAAAAGTAATCGGTGGTGGTTTACCAGTAGGTGCTTACGGTGGTAAAGCTGAAATTATGGAGCGAGTTGCACCAAGCGGTCCGATTTATCAAGCAGGTACATTATCAGGTAATCCGCTTGCGATGACAGCTGGATACGAGACGTTAACGCAGCTGACACCTCAATCCTACGATGAGTTCATTCGTAAAGCAGATCGATTAGAAGAAGGATTGATGGCAGCAGCTGAAAAATATGATGTGCCGTTTACGGTAAACCGAGCTGGTTCAATGATCGGTTTCTTCTTTACCAACGAACAGGTAATAAATTACGAAACAGCGAAAACATCGAATTTAGATTATTTTGCAGCTTACTATCGTGAAATGGCTAATGAAGGCGTGTTTTTACCTCCTTCTCAATTCGAAGGAATGTTTTTATCAACTTCTCATACAGATGCAGACATTGAACATACAATTGCAGCAGCTGAAAAAGCTTTTTCGAAGTTACGTGGATAAACAGATAAATAAGATTGACTTTTATATCAAAGCTTACGGAGGATTCCGTAAGCTTTTTTAGTTTTAAAGACATATTTTAATTTATTTGTTCATACATCTTTAATGACCGCGCTATTACCTGGCGGGTGTTGGAAGGGGGAGAACAATTTGTCGCAGGATAATTTATCATGTCTGCGTTTTTCCGTAGAAGAATCAGTATGGTTTCAAAAAGGACAGGAAGTCTCACAACTTTTGTCTATCTCCTTAGAGCCTCAAGTATCTATTCAAGAATATGACCAATACGTGTCTATTCGAGGAGCATTACAATTAACAGGTGAATACGAAACGTACGAGGGAGAGCACTCGTTACGCGAATATACAAATGAGAATCAAGTGCAATCTATCTCTGTCCGTGAAGACGGAACGGCTGAATTATCACATCAATTTCCTGTTGATATTACCATTCCTAAAAATCGTATTCAAAGTATTGAAGACGTATATGTATCTATTGATTTATTTGATTATGAATTGCCAGGCACAAATCAGCTGCAGCTGATGGCTGACTTGTCCATCACAGGATTGTACGGAGAACAGCATGAAGAACGAGAAGAAGAGGAAGAGTTTTCGGAGGAGCAGCACATCGTCTCCTATGAAGAAGTGGACGATGCTGAAGAGGTATATACTGAAAACTTTGCTCAAGAACAAGAGGAACAAGAGGAACAAGAAAAACAAGAGGAACAAGAGAAACAAGAGGAACAAGAGAAACAAGAGGAACAAGAGTTTGACGTAAGCTATCGTGAAGCTCCCGCACTTTTAGAGGCAGAGGCTATTGAAGAAGATCATTCAGAAGAGCCCCCTAGTTATTTTTCATCTGTATTTAAAAAAGAATCTCGTGCTGAGCAGGTCGTGGAATATGAAGAGGAAGCATATGAACCATTTGAAGTTGAAGTGAAAAAAGAAGCGCAAATCGAGGAAGAAAGAGAAGACAACGTGATTGAGCTCTTTCAGCTTCGTCAAGAGCAAGAAAACTTCGAAGAATCGCAAGCTAGTGAATTGAATACGTATGCTGACGTTCAACAAGAGAATGAGCAAGAAGAAGCTGAGCAAGAAGAGGAAAAGATTATTGTTGAATTTCGGAAAGAAGAAAATGAAAGCGGCCGAAATGAAAACGCCCTTTATTTAACAAAGCTCTTTTCGCGGGAAGAAGAAGCTTTTTCAACGTGGAAGCTTTGTATTGTTCAAGACGGAGATTCGCTTGATACGATAGCAAACCGCTATAATACGAATGTACAAAGCATTTTACGAGTGAATAATTTAGAAGATGAATATGAGCTGGAAGAAGGAAGCATCTTAAATATCCCCGTTCGTTAAAGTCGGAAAGAAAACAGTTTTGACGCATATAATGTCTTAACTGTTTTCTTTATTTTTTACGAGGAAGGAGAATATAGATGCAGCGGACAGTAGCAGACTACAAAGTATTGTTAAAAGAATATGACTTAGATGTTGACTTTATCGAAGACTACGGAAAAGTAAAAAAAGTCTATACGAAAACCGGCGTGTTTGCGCTTAAAGAAATGGCGAATCATCAAGAGCGAAATCAAAACTTCATTCAAAAGCTGCAGAACGTGTATCAAAAAGGATGGATGGGATTTGTCCCTATTTATCAAACGAAGCGTTCTCAGCCCATTGTTTCAGATGAAAGCGGCTCGTATTACTTAATGCCGTGGCTCCCAAATAACCCGACCGAAGAGCGTGATATTCGATATCATAAATTATTTCAAGAGCTTGCTAAGCTTCACGGCGCTTCGGCGCAGGAAGTAGAAGTGAAAAAAGAAGATATAGAAAATCATTATACATCGATGAAAGAAACGTGGGAAAAACGTCAGGAAGAGATGAAGCAGTATGTAGTAGAATGCGAGAAGAAAGTTTATATGTCCCCGTTTGAATTGCATTACTGTACATTTTATTATGAAATGACAAGAGCGCTTGAATTTGGTTTTGGAAAGCTCGATCAGTGGAACGATGAAATGGAAGAAAAGGAAAAGATCCGGCTGGTTACGTCTCATGGAAAGCTATCGGCTAAACATTTTATCTATGACGAACGGGGAAATGGTTTTTTTATTAATTTTGAACATGCAAGAGATGCTTCACCGATTTATGATTTGGTCTCATTTTATTTCCGTACTCTTCGCACATACCCAGTAACTACCTATGACAGCTATGAGTGGTTTAGTACGTATGAAAAACATTTTGCTCTCAGAGAAGAGGAACGGCTGCTTTTACACAGTTATTTGGCGTTTCCAGAACCCCTGTATCAGTGTATTGTTCAATATAGGCAGCATAAAGAAAGTAAAACAGAGCTTGAACATATGCAGTCATTTATTCGAGCATACTGGCTGACGAAAAACATTGAACAGCTCAATATTAAAATATTTGAAGTAGATCAGCAAAAAAAAATGGCAGCGGAAGCAGCTGCACAAGCCCAAGCGAACGAATAGCGCTTGGGTTTTTAAATCCAGTCGGAATATAAAGCAACCGCTAGTATGGCAAGCAGTGCCAACAACAGTACATCAAAGGTTGTAGGGAAAAATAGTGTACGTATACCTTGAAAAATTGTTAAAGGAACAATAAACTGTCCACAAGCCGCTCCTGCTGTTTTGAGCCACCGCTGCAGCTGATACGAATTTACATTTATTCGTTTCTTCATTTGTACATGCCCCTTTCAATCCACGTGCCCAGGTTAAAGTCAGTATATGAAAAAATAAAGAAATGGTGCCATTTTTTTGAGTGGGCTCTTCATTTTATTTCCAAAATTAGCGAGTGAATGAAAAAATAAAGAGCAGAACAAAAAAATTATGAATATAATCATAAAAAAGTGGAGAAGATTATTGACGATTCAACATTTTTTCATATAGTATAATTAAGAGAAATTCATACATAAATACAGTGAATAGGAAGAGTACGGGATGTTCGTCTTTCAGAGAGAGAAATCAGTTGCTGTGAGATTTCTTAAGAATGTGCACTCGGAATGTCGCCTATGAGTAGCTTTTTTGAACAGCTGCATAGCTCAGTAGAAAAAGCCGGTTAATCAACCGTTATGAAATGAAGTGTATAGGCTTATCAAACGGGATACGTCTATAAAAAAAGGTGGTACCGCGAAATCAACTCCTTTCGTCCTTTTATTAGGAAAGGAGTTTTTTTATGTTTATAAAAGCTTTACACAGTTTCTGAAGACTGAAACTTTATATTATGGAGGTATACATTATGTCTGAAAAAGAAGTGACTCTTCCAACGAAGTATGATCCAAAAGCCGTTGAAGAAAATCGTTATCAGTATTGGTTAGACGGGAAGTTTTTTGAAGCAACAAATGACCCTGAAAAAGAGCCATATACAATTGTAATTCCACCCCCAAACGTAACGGGCAAGCTGCATTTAGGCCACGCTTGGGATACAACGTTACAAGACATTTTAACGCGTATGAAGCGCATGCAAGGCTATGACGTTTTATGGCTTCCTGGTATGGACCATGCAGGGATTGCAACGCAGGCAAAAGTAGAAGAAAAGCTTCGCAGCGAAGGGAAAAGCCGCTACGATCTAGGCCGCGAAAATTTTGTAGCCGAAACGTGGAAATGGAAAGAAGAATATGCAAACTTTATTCGCCAGCAGTGGTCGAAGCTAGGACTTGGCTTAGACTATTCACGCGAGCGCTTCACGCTTGATGAAGGCCTTTCTAAAGCAGTGCGCGAAGTATTCGTAACGCTTTACAAAAAAGGGTTAATCTATCGCGGAGAATATATTATTAACTGGGATCCAGCTACAAAAACAGCTCTTTCAGACATCGAGGTTATTTACAAAGATGTACAAGGTGCGTTTTATCATATGCGCTATCCGTTGGCAGATGGTTCTGGACATATTGAAATCGCAACAACTCGTCCTGAAACAATGCTAGGAGATACGGCTGTAGCTGTTCACCCTGAAGATGATCGTTATAAGCACTTAATCGGCAAAAAGGTTGTCCTTCCGATTGTAGGTCGTGAAATTCCCATCGTAGGCGATGATTATGTAGATATGGAATTCGGTTCTGGTGCGGTGAAAATTACGCCTGCTCATGACCCGAACGATTTTGAAATTGGGAACCGCCATAATTTAGAGCGTATTTTAGTGATGAATCAAGACGGTACGATGAATGACAAAGCAGGTAAATATGAAGGAATGGATCGTTTTGCTTGCCGTAAGCAAATTGTTAAAGACCTTCAAGAAGACGGTGTATTGTTCAACATTGAAGACCACATGCATTCAGTAGGTCACAGTGAACGAAGCGGTGCCGTTGTTGAACCTTATTTATCAACTCAATGGTTTGTAAAAATGCAGCCGTTAGCAGATAAAGCAGTAGATCTTCAAAAACAAGAAGAAAAAGTAAACTTTGTGCCTGATCGTTTTGAAAAGACATACTTACACTGGATGGAAAATATTCGCGACTGGTGTATTTCGCGTCAGCTTTGGTGGGGACATCGAATTCCAGCTTGGTATCATAAAGAAACTGGAGAAGTATACGTAGATCATGAGGCTCCAGCAGATATCGAAAACTGGGAACAAGATTCAGATGTATTAGACACATGGTTCAGTTCAGCGCTATGGCCATTCTCAACAATGGGCTGGCCCGATGTGGATGCAGCTGATTTCAAACGCTACTACCCAACAAACGTGCTTGTAACAGGCTACGATATTATTTTCTTCTGGGTATCTCGTATGATTTTCCAAGGTCTTGAATTTACGGGTAAACGTCCGTTTGACGATGTACTCATTCACGGTCTTGTACGAGATGCTGAAGGTCGTAAAATGAGTAAATCACTTGGTAACGGTGTAGATCCAATGGAAGTAATCGAGAAATACGGTGCAGATTCTCTTCGCTACTTCTTATCTACAGGAAGCTCACCAGGACAAGATTTACGCTTCAGCTTTGAAAAAGTCGAAGCGACATGGAACTTTGCAAATAAAATTTGGAATGCTTCTCGTTTTGCATTAATGAACATGGACGGCATCACATTTGAAGAGCTTGATTTATCAGGCGAAAAGTCAGTTGCTGATAAATGGATTTTAACGCGCTTAAATGAAACGATTGAGCACGTAACAAAATTAGCTGACAAATATGAATTCGGTGAAGTTGGACGTATTCTTTATAACTTTATTTGGGATGATTTCTGCGATTGGTACATTGAAATGGCTAAACTTCCTCTTTACGGAGAAGATGAAGCAGCTAAAAAGACAACTCGCTCAATTTTAGCTTATGTACTTGATAATACAATGCGACTTTTACATCCATTCATGCCGTTTATTACCGAAGAAATTTGGCAAAGCTTGCCGCATGAAGGCGAATCGATTACAGTAGCTAAATGGCCGGAAGTACGCCCTGAGCTTTCTGATAAAGAAGCTGCTAACGATATGCGTTTACTTGTAGATATTATCCGCGCTGTTCGTAACATTCGTGCTGAAGTAAACACGCCGATGAGCAAACAAGTAAAATTATTTATCAAAGCTAAAGATGAAAATATTCAAAGCCAGCTCGAAAAGAACCGTGCGTATGTAGAACGTTTCTGTAATCCAAGTGAGCTTGTGATTTCAACAGATGTTTCATTAGATGAAAAAGCGATGACTGCTGTTGTAACAGGCGCAGAATTAATTTTACCTCTTGAAGGTTTAATTAATATCGAAGAAGAAATCGCGCGTTTAGAAAAAGAATACGACAAGTTAAACAAAGAAGTAGAACGTGTACAAAAGAAATTAAATAACCAAGGCTTTATTGCCAAAGCGCCTGCTAAAGTAGTAGAAGAAGAGCGTGCAAAAGAGCAGGATTATGTTGAAAAACGCGAAGCTGTTCAGTCTCGTATTGCTGAATTACGCGGATAATCAATGGGTTAATGAACCAACAGAAAAAGCGTGGCTTGTATAGCAACGCTTTTTCTTTACATAATAATAGCGATGGAAAAGAAAGGTGAATAAAAGATGATAACGACATATGAAGAAGCGCTTGATTGGATTCATAACAGACTTCGCTTTGGAATCAAGCCGGGGTTAGAACGAATGGAATGGATGCTAGAGCAGCTTGATTTTCCGCAGCAAAATCTAAATGCTATTCATGTTGCCGGGACGAATGGTAAAGGTTCTACCGTTTCTTATTTGCGAAACATGTTAGAAGAAGCAGGGTATAAAGTTGGAACGTTTACTTCTCCATATATCGAAACATTTAATGAGCGGATTAGCGTGAATGGAGAGCCTATTTCAAATGAAGCAATGACCGCTCTTGTTCAGGAAATAAAGCCTGTTGCGGAGCGACTAGAACATACAAGCTTAGGATCAGCAACGGAATTTGAAGTGATTACAGTCATGGCTTTTCTTTATTTCGGCTATCATGAGTCAGTTGACTATGCTGTGTTTGAAACAGGTCTTGGAGGACGGTATGACTCAACAAACGTTGTGAATCCTATGGTGAGTATTATTACAAACATTGGATTTGATCACATGGCAATACTAGGTGATACGGTAGAAGAAATTGCAGCAGAAAAAGCGGGGATTATTAAAAGAGAAGTCCCTATTATTACTGGTGCAGAGCAAGTAAAGGCGCTTGATGTCATTACTGAAGAAGCACAGTCAAAGCAGGCTTCGTTATTTGTGTTAGGAAAAGATTTTGACATTAAAAACTATGAGCCCTTAGCAAATGGGGAAAGCTTTGCGTTAAACACGCCGTATGGCATATTTGAAGACTTGAAATTAAATATGCTTGGCTATCATCAAGTGAAAAATGCAGCTTTGGCTCTCATGGCCGTTTGTTATTTAAAAGAAAAGAAAAAGCTTTCTATCTCCAATGAGCAAGTGATAAAAGGGATTCAGCATACAAAGTGGAACGGCCGCTTTGAGATAGTAAATGAGCATCCTTTAACGATTATTGATGGGGCTCATAATGCAGAAGGCATTGATAGCTTGTTATCTACTTTACGCCTTCATTATGAAGATCGAAACATTCATTTAGTTTTCAGCTGCTTAAATGATAAAAGCGCTGATCGAATGGTCCAAGAACTTGAAACAATCGCTGCAAGTATTACATTTACGTCGTTTGACTTTCCTCGTGCTCGCGCAGCTCAAGAGCTTTATGAGATGAGTACTCATCATAACAAGCATATGGACGAGGAGTGGAAAAAAGCAATTGCTTACGTAAAGGAAAAGGCTACAGGTGAACAAGACATGGTCGTGATTACAGGGTCTCTGTATTTTATATCAGAAGTGCGGGCTTTTCTTCTAAAATGAGCAAAAGCAGCAAGTGAAATCTTGCTGCTTTTAACATAATGTGAGGAAAGGATACGGATAATAAGGAAGCATTAAGTTCAAAGTATTGTCACTTTAACCCCCTAGGTAAGTGATATATAATAAACATGTACATCACTAAATAAGGAGATTGTTAACATGAGTAAGAATAATGAAAAAATTGTACCGAAAAGTAATAAAAACTTTACCGGTATTATTCTTACCTTTTCAGTGATAGCGAATGTCATTATTTTACTGCTATTCTTTTCGAATATTGGCTATCAAGGAAAAGTAAGTTTTGATTTGACTATCTTTCCACGGTTAAATGCTATTTTGAATAGTTTTACGTTTATTTTTTTAGTTGCAGCGTTGATTTCAATTTTCAGGAAAAATATTAATGCTCATAAAGGTTTTATTTTAGCAGCATTCACTTCCACACTGCTCTTTTTAGTTTCATATTTAACATTCCATTACATTTCCACAGAAACAGCTACGTTTGGTGGAGAAGGAATCGTTCGTCCCATTTACTTCTTCATTTTGATCACACACAGTTTCCTAGCAGCGATTATTGTTCCGCTGGCACTGTTTGCACTTGTGTGGGGCTGGACAATGCAAGTTGAAAAACATAAAAAAATTGTGCGATGGACAATGCCAATCTGGCTTTATGTAAGTCTTACAGGTGTAATTGTCTACTTATTTATGGCTCCTTACTATTAAAAGACGTCTGCTTTTGCAGACGTTTTTTTATGCTGTTTTTGTTTTTTAATGGTATAATCCTTATTACCTATAAAGAGTGTGTTTTAAGGAAGGAGGCATACAGAATTTGACTTTTATGGGTATTATGATTCAGTTTATTATTAAAGGAGCTGTTTGATACTAATCAATAAAGGGGAGATATTGAAATGAATAAACTGTCAACGAGGAATAAAGGAATTTCTCTAATGAAAGTGATCATACTGGTTATCGTAATAGGTCTTCTAGCAGCTTTTCTCATTCCGTTTATTGGCAGCTATTTAAGGGGAAAAGATACATTCTTTCACTCAAAAGAACACCTACAATTAGTAAACAAGACGCCTGATATGGAAGAAATAGCATGAGTTTAATTTACCTCTATGCATTTGTTTCAGGTATCACGTTAGGTTCATTTTATAACGTAGCGGGCCTTAGAATTCCTCAGAAAAAATCTATTTTATCTCCAAGATCTCATTGTCCACACTGTTTATACGTTCTTTCTCCACAACAATTAATTCCGATAGTCTCCTACATTAAAAATGCAGGAAAATGTAGTATGTGTCGCAAAAAAATCTCCTTCATCTACCCATTCATAGAATTTTCGACAGGAAGTTTATTTGTATATGCTTTTTTTAGATTGAATATGACGTTAGAACTGATTGTCATATTAACCTTTGTTTCTTTTTTAACAATTATAGTTGTCTCAGATATAGCCTATATGATTGTCCCAAATAAGGTGCTGCTTTTCTTTTTGCCTATCTTTCTACTTGAGCGTTTTTTCATTCCATTAACTTCGTGGAGTGATTCCTTAATGGGAGGAGGAATAGCATTTTTTCTCCTCTTTCTAATAGCATTTCTCAGCAGAGGAGGGCTTGGAGAAGGAGATATTAAATTGTATAGTTTGATTGGTATTGTGCTTGGAGTAAAGCTTGTTTTGCTATCGCTTTTTTTAGCTATATTAATAGGCGGAACCGTTAGTATAGGAGCGTTATTAATGAAAAAGGCAAAGGTAGGTGTACCAATTCCTTTCGTTCCATTTATTTTTATAGGCACAATCGCTGCTTATTTTCATGGAAGCGAATTGATAGATTGGTATGTTAGCAACTATTTTTATTGAGCTTCAAGTCTTCGACAAATTTAAAATTTCTGTAACTAAATAGCGAAAACCTTTTGTAACAAGACGACAAATGTCTTGTTATTTTTTTTTTCTTCTATGATAGCATGGAAAAAAGTGTATGTTTTATGTCGGTTTACCTCAGCTTGCAACCGGTATTAAGACTACGTTAACTAAAGGCGGTGGGGCAGTGGACAAGCAGGAACGAAAAATTTCAATTAAAATCAACGGTCAATCCAAGGAAGAACAGGCGCCAGAAAAAGACGAATTTACTTGGGTTCTTCCGGAACCGGCATCCACAGATTCTCATATGGAAGAAAATAAAGTGGTGTTTATTGAAGAGGTAAGAAATGAAAAAAAGAAAAAGCCGCGATTACATCCTAAAAATGTTTCGATTAAAACGGTAAACGGCGGTGTGATCAAACGAACAGCTGTGATTGTACTACTAGCAGTCGGAATAGGCATCGGCATCGGTATGGTTGGTGTGAAAATGATGACAGGAAGCGAACAGCCTGTAAGCAAAGCACAAACAAGTGAGCAAACGAAAGAAGAAAAAGCTGCTCAAACAGCGTCTACCACTGAAAGTGTTGGTAAAGCTGAAAAGAAAAGCGAACAGGAATCGAAGGGGGTATCAGCTGCTGCTTCTACTTTAGAACCTTTTTCCTTTTACATTGTACAAGCAGGTGCTTTTTCATCAAAAACTGCTGCAAATAAAGCAATGGATAAATGGAAAGAAGAGAACGAAGCAGGCGAGATCTTTTCACCTAAAACCTATTCTCTTGTCGTTGGTGCTGCCACTGGAGAAGAAAAAGCGAACGCACTTAGTAAAACGTATAAACAACAAGGTAAAGATGTATATGTAAAGTCTTATGAAATTAAGCCCACTAGCGAATTAGGGAAAAAAGATCAAACGGTTATAACAACAGCGCAGCCGTTTATGGCTAATCTCTTAGATCAATCTGTTAAAGCGATTGAAGGACAGCGGGTAGCCGATATCAAATCTCTGAAAAAAGAGCTGACAAAAGTTCAGAAAGAAGCGTCAAATGAAGACATTAAAACCATGGTGAGCACCCTTCAAAAAGCAGCTGCTTCTCTTTCTTCATATGAAGACAATAAAAGCAGTAAAGATGCTTGGCTTGCTCAGCGATACGTGTTAAAAGCTCTTCAGCAGTATGAAAGCCTTGTAACGTCTTAACAAGTGAGGCAGTGTAATGCTGCCTCACTTGTTTATTGTCATTTGGAGATGAAATTGCTAAAATAACGGTGTGTCCTTCTTTTTTAAATCAAAATGCAAAGGTGAGATGTATGAAACAAACATTAATTTTAGCCTCAGGCTCTCCTCGTCGAAAAGAATTACTTCAGCAACTTCACATTCCCTTTACCGTTCACGTTAGTACAATTGAAGAAATCGTCAATCCATCATACACTCCGTCCGAGGTAGTAATGGATTTAGCTAGGCAAAAAGCAGTGGACGTCGCTTCGCATCATAAAGAGGATATTGTCCTAGGTGCCGATACAGTTGTCGTATATGGCAATCGTATTTTAGGAAAGCCAAAAACGAAACAAGAAGCGATTGAAACACTTACGATGCTGTCAGGTCAAAAACATCAGGTATTAACTGGAGTAGCGTTCGTATCAAATGCAAAAGTTCATACGTTTTATGAACAAACAGATGTAGAGTTTTGGCCGATTGAACAAGATGAAATCGTACAGTACGTAGAGTCAGGAGAGCCTATGGATAAGGCTGGTTCTTATGGAATTCAAGGTCTCGGTGCTGCGCTAGTTAAAAAAATTGAAGGAGACTATTTCTCCGTGGTGGGCTTGCCGCTCTCCCGAACAATACGTGAGCTAAAACAATACGGTTTCGTCTACTAAAAAGGAGTGGCGAAATTGGATCAATCATTGTTAATTAAAGATTTCCCTCAAGATGAAAGACCTCGAGAGCGCCTTGTTTCAATGGGTGCTTCTAGTCTTTCTAACCACGAGCTTATTGCTATTTTGCTGCGCACTGGAACCAAAGATGAATCTGTTCTTCAGCTGTCCAATCGCATATTAACGCATTTTGAAGGTCTTCAACTTTTGCAGCATGCATCGCTTGATGAAATGATGAATATTAAAGGTATCGGACCTGCAAAAGCAATTCAAATTATAGCGGCTATTGAAATAGGTAAGAGGATTGTACAGCGGAAATCTAGTCAGCGATATACCATTCATGGCCCTGAAGACGGAGCTAATTATGTGATGGAAGAAATGCGCGTGCTGTCTCAAGAGCATTTCGTCTGTTTATACCTCAACACGAAAAATCAAGTTCTCCACAAGCAAACCATTTTTATCGGAAGCCTCAATTCATCTATTGTCCATCCAAGAGAAGTATTTAAAGAAGCCTTTCGTCGTTCAGCTGCATCCCTTATTTGTATTCATAATCATCCCTCCGGCGACCCTACTCCCAGCAGAGAAGATATAGAGGTAACGAAGCGCTTAAAAGAGTGCGGATTTATCATAGGAATTGAATTGTTAGATCATTTAATTATCGGAGATCGAAAATATATTAGTTTAAAAGAAAAAGGATACATGTAAGGCTATGCTTTTTAAAATCCTTGGGTTATAATAGTAGTCATGATTTTAAATGACAAGTTCTTTACAATCATTCGTTATTAATAGACAAAGTATGACTTTTTATCATACAATATTTGGCGTTGACATCTATGAAAAAAGTATAGAAAATAAAAAATGTTACTTATGAAATGAAGAAATTGAATTATGGAATTTTTACCTTTGCATTTTGGTAAGAGAAAGGAAGAGACACATGTTTGGAATCGGTACTAGAGACCTTGGAATAGATTTGGGTACTGCAAATACGCTCGTTTATGTAAAAGGAAAAGGAATTGTTGTGCGTGAGCCGTCTGTTGTGGCTTTGCAAACTGATACAAAACAAATCGTTGCGGTAGGTAACGATGCAAAAAATATGATTGGTCGTACACCTGGGAACGTAGTAGCCCTTCGTCCAATGAAAGATGGAGTTATTGCAGATTACGAAACAACTGCGACGATGATGAAATATTACATCAATCAAGCTCAAAAAACAAAAAGTTTGTTTGCGGGTAAGCCGTATGTAATGGTTTGTGTACCTTCTGGCATTACAGCTGTTGAGAAACGTGCCGTTATTGATGCGACTCGTCAGGCTGGCGCGCGTGATGCGTATACAATTGAAGAACCGTTTGCTGCAGCAATCGGCGCCAATTTACCGGTTTGGGAGCCAACGGGAAGTATGGTAGTAGATATTGGCGGAGGAACAACAGAAGTTGCGATTATTTCTTTAGGAGGAATCGTAACATGTCAGTCAATCCGTATCGCTGGGGACGAGATGGATGAAGCGATTATTCAATATATTCGCAAGAATTACAATTTAATGATCGGTGAGCGTACGTCAGAAGCATTAAAAGTAGAAGTCGGTTCTGCCGGAATTCCAGAAGGTATTGAAAACATGGAAATTCGCGGACGTGACTTACTAACAGGTCTACCGAAAACAATCGAAATTTCAGCAGAAGAAATTGCAGAAGCGCTAAAAGATACAGTGGCTTCTATTGTAGATTCAGTAAAAAGTACATTAGAAAAAACACCACCTGAACTTGCGGCAGATATTATGGATCGCGGTATTGTATTAACAGGCGGTGGCGCATTGCTACGTAATTTAGATAAAGTTATTAGTGAGGAAACAAATATGCCGGTTGTCATCGCAGAAGATCCGCTTGACTGTGTTGCAATTGGAACTGGTAAAGCGTTAGAACACATTGATTTATTTAAAAATCGTACAAGCGATTCATATCGCTAAATATTAAGAGGTGTAGATCGTGCCACAATTTTTCTTAAATAAACGTTTAGTTATTTTATTAGTCAGTATTATTGTATTAGTGGCATTGATTGGTTTTTCGTTAAATGGTCGTAAAAATGTAACGTGGCCTGAACAGTTTGTCAAAGATACGGTTGGTCTTGTTCAGGCTACCTTTAATGAACCCGCACAATTTGTAGCGGGTTTCTTTCAGAATGTAGGTGACTTAAAGCGTACATACGAAGAAAACGAGGTATTAAAAGCCCGTTTAGACGAACGCATGCAATTAGAAACGAAAGCCAACGCTTTGCAGCAAGAAAATAAAAAATTAAGAGCACAGCTCGACAAAAAAACGGATTTAAGTCAATACAACCCAATCGAAGCAACAGTTATTGCTCGTAATCCAGACCGTTGGCACGAGGTAATTGCCATTGATAAAGGGACGGTTCATAATGTGCAGGAAAATATGGCTGTTATGACTCCTGAAGGGCTGATTGGTAAAGTGAAGCATGCATCTAAGTTCACATCTACTGTGCAGTTAATTAGTTCATCAGATCGTACAAACCGTGTATCTGCTAAAATTCAGGCTAAAAAAGAAGTGTTTGGTTTAATTGAAGGCTATGATGATAAAGAACAGGCGCTTGTTATGCGTCGTATTCCATTTGATGCTGATATTAAAGAAAAGCAAAAAGTAGTAACGTCAGGTCTAGGACAAGAAGACGGCATTTTCCCTAGCAATCTTCCAATTGGCGTTATCACAAAAATTGAGCCTGATGAATATGGATTAACGAAAAAAGCTTATATCAAACCTGCTGCTGATTTGTATGACTTAGATAACGTAGTTGTAGCTAAAAGAAGTGCGCCCGCTGCTGAAGACGATTTAGGGGCGGAGGAGGCTAACTGATGAAGCGGTTTGTCCTTCCTATTCTCGTGCTTGTCGTTTTTATGTTTGAAAGTATCTTTGTTAATTTTGTCGCCATGGCATCACCATGGCGAGACTGGATTCTATCGCCTCACTTTGTTGTAGTGGTACTGGCTTTTATGTCAGTGTATTATCACCCAAAGCAAGCGATGCTATATGGGCTAATCCTTGGATTCATGTACGATATTGCCTTTACGGATGTCTTGGGAGTATACGCGCTTGGGTTACCGGCCGTATGCTATATCGTATCAAAACTAATGAAGATTTTTCAGCAAAATACGCTTATCGTAATCTGCATGTCGCTATTAGCTGTAGCCATTATTGAGTTTTATGTATATGGAATTAATAGCATTATTAATATATCCGATATGACCATTGGTCGCTTCTTGCAAGAGCGATTTTACGCAACCATCATTTTAAATGCCATATTTGCACTCATTTTTGCATTTCCGCTTCAAAGATGTTTTCAATATTTCGCTAAATTTATCGATGAACGCTGATCGGAACATATATTACGCTTCTCGTTCATGATAGGATAAAAATGCTGATTGAAGAAACGAAAAAAAGGAATTGAGTAAGTCTCTGTCGAAATTATATATTCGTTGAGGTGAGCGTCTTGAATAAACAAAAGCAACAAAATGTGACAATTAAAGGAACAAAAGATGGATTAACGTTGCATCTCAATGATACATGTTCATTTGCAGAGCTTTTGACGGAACTTAAGACGAAGCTTTTGACAAATAAGCATGGCGATGCCGATCAGATCGTCACAGTGTATGTCAAAATCGGAAATCGTTATTTAACTACAGAGCAGGAAACCGAATTGAAGGCGCTCATAGAAGAAAATCAGTATTTAGTAGTTAAACAAATTGATAGTAACGTTATTTTAAAGCAAGATGCAGTCCGAGTAAGAGAAGAAAGTGAATTAGTATCTGTTACAAAGGTAGTTCGTTCAGGACAGGTTCTCCATGTAGAAGGCGATTTGCTTCTAGTCGGAGACGTAAATCCCGGAGGAACCGTTGTAGCTGGAGGAAATTTATTTGTATTAGGTGCTTTAAAAGGGATTGCTCATGCAGGATATCGCGGCAATAAAAACGCCGTTATTGCTGCATCGTTAATGAAACCTTCACAGCTGCGCATTGCTGATATCATTACCCGATCAGAAGAAGAGCGCAGTGAGAAGGAAGAGAATATAATGGAATGTGCATACTTAGATGATAATGATCAAATGGTGATAGATCGCGTGCAAACTTTACCGCATCTAAGACCGAATTTGACCAGGGGAGAAAGGAGAATTTGACAGTGGGAGAGGCTATTGTTGTTACGTCTGGTAAAGGTGGAGTTGGAAAAACAACGACATCAGCCAATTTAGGTACTGCTCTAGCATTAGCTGGAAAGCGCGTGTGTCTAGTAGACACTGATATCGGCTTACGCAACTTGGATGTTGTAATGGGGCTTGAAAATCGTATTATTTATGATCTTGTAGACGTGGTAGAAGGTCGATGCCAACCGCAAAAAGCCTTGATTAAGGACAAACGTTTTGAATGTTTGTACTTACTTCCTGCTGCTCAAACGAGTGACAAAACAGCTGTTCAACCAGAACAAATGCGAGAGTTAGTTCTTCAGTTAAAGCAAGACTATGACTATGTGGTTATTGATTGCCCAGCTGGTATTGAACAAGGCTATAAGAATGCCGTAGCTGGCGCTGATAAGGCACTCGTTGTGACAACACCGGAAGTTTCAGCTGTTCGTGATGCTGACCGTATTATTGGATTATTGGAGCAAGAGGATATCGAGTCTCCAAAACTGGTTATTAACCGAATCCGTAGTCATATGATGAAAAATGGAGACATGCTGGACGTGGAAGAAATTTCTCAGCTTCTGGCTGTTGATTTAATTGGAATCGTTGCTGACGATGAAAATGTTATTCGTGCTTCTAACAACGGTGAACCAATTGTCATGGACCCATCAAGCAAAGCATCAATTGCATATCGTAATATTGCAAGACGTATTCTAGGTGAAACGGTTCCTCTTCAATCGTTAGATGAAGAAGATAAGGGAATGTTTGCACGTATTAAACGATTCTTTGGTGTTCGTTCTTAAAAAGCTTCCGATAGAGGAAGCTTTTTTTATTTGTGTGATTTTGTAGAGTCAAGCTGTCATAAGCTCCACGGACAAGTCATATAGTTGATTATACGATAAGAACAAGGAGAATGATGAATCATGAATCGACGTGCTGATGAAATCCGTAAACGAATTGCTGAGCGTAAGCGAAAACAATTAAATACAACGAAGCGTCTTCCTCAAGAACCTCTTCATACGTCCTTAATGAGTGAAGAAGAAAAATATGGATCGATGGATTATTCTGCGGTTGAATACACACCATCAGCAAAGGAATATCACCCGTTATTTCGAAAAGAACGCTTTTTATTTAAAATTTTAGCTTCAGCCTGCTTAGTGTTAATTGTAGGGATTATGTTCAAGAACGCTTCTCCTACTTTTGAACAGGCCAGAGTGGTGGTTCAACAAACAATGGATAAAGAATTTCAGTTTGCAGCTGTTTCCTCCTGGTACGAAGATAAGTTTGGGAAGCCGTTAACGCTATTGCCAAATAAAGAGTCTAGCAAAACGGAGCAAAGTGTAAGCGGAGAATATGCTACTCCAGCTTCAGGGAAAGTAACGGAAACATTTGCTCAAAGTAAGCAAGGCGTGACAGTTCAAACAGGAGTGGATTCGGTTGTAGAAGCAATGAGTGAAGGTATCGTAAGGTATGTAGGAAAACGTGATGATACTGGGAATACCGTTATTATTCAACATGCCGATGGAACCGAAACTTGGTATGGACAGCTCAAAAAAATCAATGTTAGTATGTATGATTTTGTGAATAAAGGCAAAGAAGTAGGAATTGTGGAAAACAGTAAAAAAGGCGATGCTGGAACATTCTATTTTGCTATTAAAAAAGGCGATAAGTTTGTGGATCCTAGTCAGGTGATTCAATTTGAATAGTGCTTTTTCGTTATTGATGAAAATTCACATTCATCCATTGTTTTGGGGGATTTTCGTAATTGGTATCTTAACGGCTACGGTAAAGCAGCTTTTTTTGTTATTTATTATTGTAATTATTCATGAACTGGGCCACGCCGTAGCGGCTCAGTGTTTTTCTTGGCGGATTCGCAGAATTATGCTCTTACCTTTTGGGGGAGTAGCAGAAGTAGATGAACATGGGAACCGTCCATTTCGAGAAGAGTTTATTGTGACAATAAGTGGACCTCTTCAGCATCTCTGGATGTTTGGAGCTGCTTTCTTATTAATGAAAATAAATGTGCTGTCTTTGGAAACGTATGAGCAATTTATGTTTCAATGCACGGTGCTTTTACTGTTTAACCTTTTGCCCATTTGGCCATTGGACGGAGGGAAGCTGCTTTTTTTAATTTGCAGTCGGTCTTTACCATTTTTAGAAGCGCATAAGCTTGCGCTCCGGTTATCAACGTTTTTTTTAGCTGTCGGTATTATCTACGCCGTCATTATGCATCCTTTTCAGCTGCACTTATGGATTGTTATTTCATTTTTAATTATATCCGGATATTTGGAATGGAAGAGCAGGCAATTTGTCTACATGCGCTTTTTGTTGGAGAGATATCATGGCAAAGAGCATCCAATTGGAGCTTTAAAAACGCTAAGTGTATCAACCAGTGAGACGCTCCATCAAGTCCTGCAAAAATTCCAAAGAGGTTGTAAGCATATGATTATTGCTACATCTCAAACAGGCGAGCATGTACAAATTGATGAAAATGAACTTTTACACGCTTACTTTGTAGAAAAAAGAACAAATAGCCAACTAGACGAACTTGTAACAGTTTACTGATTTCTAGTAACATAGAATAGAATGAAAAAAGTTCGGTTGGACTGACCGAACTTTTTCCTATGAATTTAGATTAAAGTGAGGCAATGTATGTGAAGGCATGTATTATTAACGCGGCTACTTCTTCAAAACGTATAGCCGTGATAAACGATAAAGCACTAGAAAAAATCTATTTACAAGAACAAAGCGAGAATCAAATTATTGGTGATATATATTGGGGTAAAGTAGTAAAAGTACTGCCGCATATGCAAGCAGCCTTTATCGATATCGGTTTATCAATGAACGGATTTATTCATCGAAATGAACTTGTATCCTATCAGCAGTCAGAGAATCCTCATAAAGATCAGCAGCCGATATCTGCTTTTATTCGTGAAGGAGAAAAAGTATTGGTTCAAGTTGTAAAAGAAGGCATTGGGACAAAAGGTCCCAAGCTGACGGGTATCATTGAATTTTCTTCTGATGAGCTTGTATATTTACCGCACGGAAACTATGTCGCTGTATCCAAAAAAATAGCTGAGCCAAAACGACAACAGTGGAAGCAGCTTGGTGAGCGATTAAAGCAAGGGATGGAAGGCTTTTTATTTCGAACAGCGATTGCAGAAAAATCAGAAGCCGCGGTCCAACATAAAATAAAAGAGCTACAGAAAAAATATGAGAGCCTTGAACGACAGACACAGGGAATGAAAGCTCCTGCCCTAGTCAGCAAAGGACAAGATTTTCTCGAAACAAGAGTGCAAGCTGCACTTCAACAAGGAATTGATGGGATAGTAGTAGATGACTTCGACCTATATCAGCATCTTCAAACTACCTACCCTAACTCGTCAATAGAGTACTATAAAGGAAATGAAAATATTTTCTCTTTTTACGATGTGGAACGGCAAATAGAGAAGCTTTTAAAGCGAATCGTGTGGCTCAAAAGCGGAGGCTATATCGTTATTGACGAAACGGAAGCGATGACGGTCGTGGACGTGAACACGGGGAAGTTTTCAGGAAAAGATAATATTCGAAAGACAATGCTTCAAACAAATATGGAAGCTGCGTATGAACTGTCCAAACAGATGCAATTACGTCACTTAGGCGGCATGATCTTAATTGATTTTATAAATATGCCTCATAAAGAAGATCGGACAGAAGTAGAAAGATACATGAAAAAGCTATGTGAACAAGATGAAGTGCGGACGAATGTAGTTGGCTTTACAGAGCTTGGCATATTGCAATTAACGCGGAAGAAAGTGCGCAATAGTATTGGATCAACATTAACTATGCCTTGTGAAGTATGTGAAGGAACCGGTAAAATGATTGATTCCAAAACGGCTGCTTTTCAAATTGAACGTGTAATTTGGGAACATCGCGGCGCGGAAGAAGAGGCTATCTGGATTGAGACGCGAAGTGATGTTATAAATGAAATGAAGGCTCAAGGATTTCTCACCGCTTTAGAGAAAATGGTAAAAAAAACCGTATATCTTACGCCAAGCGATGATTATACAAACGCATTTGTTTTGCGTCAATTGGGGTCGAATGAGCAGATCCAAAAAAGGGTCTCTGCTTCTATATAAAATTTTAGAAGAAAACATGAATTCCAATTGACACTAACCTTTGATTTGTAGTAAGATTTAATATGTTGGTTTGTAGCACCCGTGCTACAACCGCTCAGAACAGGTTTTAAGTTCACTTGAACACCTGTGATGGCGAGTCTTAGTTTTTAGAGGAGGTGCAGAGAATGTACGCAATTATTGAAACTGGTGGTAAGCAAATTAAAGTAGAGGCTGGTCAAGCAATCTACGTTGAAAAACTTGCTGGTGAACAAGGCGAAACAGTTACTTTTGACAAAGTATTATTTGTAGGTGGCGACAGCGTGAAAGTTGGTGTTCCTTTCGTAGAAGGTGCAACAGTTACGGCTAAAGTTGAAAAACAAGGTCGCGCTAAAAAGATCACTGTATTTAAATACAAAGCAAAGAAAAACTATCGTCGTAAGCAAGGTCACCGTCAACCTTACACAAAAGTTGTAATCGACGCTATCAACGCGTAATTATAACAAATGATTAAGGTGACGATTTCTCGTGATGCAAATAAGAAAGTTGACGGGTTCACGATGAGTGGACATGCTGACTTTTCCGAACACGGAAAAGATCTTGTTTGTGCGGGAGCATCTGCAGTTTCATTTGGGACAATTAATGCTATCTTTTCAATAAGTGGGGTTGAACCGCACTTAGAGCAAGGTGGAGATGGTGGGTATCTCCGTTGTGAGATCCCAAAAGATGTGGATTCGTTCACATTGGAACAGATTCAATTGCTATTAGAAGGTATGGTTGTTTCACTGAAAACGATCGAATTAGATTACAGTAATTATATAAAAATTAACGACAACTAAACAGGAGGTGGATGTCATGTTAGTAAGATTAGACCTTCAATTCTTCGCTTCTAAAAAAGGAGTAGGTAGTACTAAAAACGGTCGTGATTCAATCTCGAAACGTCTTGGTGCTAAACGTGCTGATGGCCAATTCGTATCTGGTGGTTCAATTTTATACCGTCAACGCGGTACTAAAATTTACCCAGGTGCAAACGTAGGTCGTGGTGGAGATGATACTTTATTCGCTCAAATCGACGGTATCGTTAAATTTGAACGTTTCGGTCGTGACCGTAAAAAAGTATCTGTATACCCTGTTGCTCAAGAAGCATAAGATACAAAAAGAAAACTCTAACCCAAGTAGGTTAGAGTTTTCTTTTTGTAGAATATTTCACCTATTACCCATTGGAATTTGTTATAATCGAACATATCTAAGAAGATTGATACGAGATGTTTGTCAGCGTTGTGAAATACTTATGCTCGAGTCAAAGTTAGGAGTGCTAAGATGGAAAAAGAATGGGATGTCGTAGAGGTATTAAGATACGCGCGGCATGATTGGTTAAATAAGCTGCAATTAATCAAAGGCAATCTAGCGTTGAATCGGCTTGATCGAGCGAATGAAATCATTGAAGAAATTGTAAATGAATCCAAACATGAATCCAAGTTAACAAACATCAATATGCGACTGTTTGCGGGCTTTGTTATGACCTATCATTGGAATAACCATGCTGTTCGCATAGATGTGGAAGTGCTCGGAGAATTGAAGGATTTATCACAATACGATGAGTTCGTATACAACTGGTGTTGCTATTTGACAGAAGCACTCGAAAAATATGTTGATTATCATGCAGAAAACTATTTGAGTATTTCAGTATGCATTGAAGAACAGAGAATTCGTTTCTTTTTTGACTTTAGTGGAATACTAACAGATATACAGAAGCTACAAAACAAGCTACAATGTTATGAGTGCGCTCAAGGAGTTGCATTGGTTGAACAGCATATGTCTGAAGATGAATTTAGCCTTATGCTCACATTAAGTTAACAGCGCTTTTGCTATTGCAGGAGCTAAGATATAGAACGGAGTGAAAAAGAAATGTTTGTAGATCAGGTCAAGGTATATGTAAAAGGTGGCGACGGAGGAAATGGAATGGTTGCCTTTCGTCGCGAAAAGTACGTACCAAAAGGAGGTCCTGCAGGTGGTGACGGTGGTCACGGTGCAGATGTCATCTTTGAAGTAGAAGAAGGATTACGTACGCTGATGGATTTCCGCTATAAGCGTCACTTTAAAGCAAGCCGCGGTGAACATGGAATGTCAAAAGGACAGCACGGACGTAACGCTGAGCCGATGGTTGTAAAAGTTCCACCAGGTACGGTTGTGTTAGATGAAGATACGAACGAAACGATTGCTGATTTAGTTGAGCACGGCCAGCGCGCAGTGATTGCTAAAGGTGGACGCGGAGGGCGTGGGAATACCCGTTTTGCTACACCTGCAAATCCAGCACCGGAGCTTTCAGAAAATGGAGAGCCAGGTAAAGAGAGAAATGTAATTCTTGAATTAAAAGTATTAGCGGATGTAGGATTAGTTGGTTTCCCAAGTGTTGGAAAGTCAACGTTATTATCCGTAACGTCTGCTGCAAAGCCAAAAATTGCTGAATATCATTTTACAACAATTAATCCGAATTTAGGAGTAGTTGAAACAGAAGATAATCGCAGTTTTGTGATGGCAGATTTACCAGGGCTAATCGAAGGTGCACATGAAGGTGTAGGATTAGGTCATCAGTTTTTACGTCACATTGAACGTACCCGCGTTATTGTCCATGTAATCGATATGTCAGGTTTAGAAGGCCGTGATCCATATGAAGATTACTTAACCATTAATGAAGAGCTGCGTCAATATAATATGCGTTTAACAGAACGTCCGCAAGTAGTGGTAGCAAATAAAATGGATATCCCGCAAGCTGAAGAGAATCTAGCTGCATTCAAAGAAAAAGTAGGAGACGAAGTGAAAGTCTTTCCAATTTCTGCAGCAACGCGTGATGGAATCCGCGAACTGTTATTTACAGTAGCTGATCTTGTAGAAACTACGCCGGAATTCCCAATGCAAGAAGAGGAAGATCTATCTATGCACCGCGTATTGTACAAGCATGAAAAGAAAGAAGTGGAATTTGTTATTACGCGTGATAGCGATGGCTCATACGTATTAAGCGGTGAAAAAATCGAAAAATTATTCAAGATGACTGACTTCTCACGTGAAGAATCAGTTCGTCGATTTGCGCGTCAGCTTCGAGGCATGGGCGTCGATGAAGCCCTTCGTGAACGAGGAGCAAAAGATGGCGATATTGTAAAGCTGTTTGAATATGAATTTGAATTTATTGACTAATTGTTGTTCATAGGATAAGGGGAGGGGCTTTACTTGCATAAGAGCGATAAGCAGTTTTATTTAGTTCGCGAAGATGTATTACCAGAAGCGATGAAAAAAACATTGGATGCGAAGCTGTTAATTGAACGGGGAAAAGCTGAATCGGTAGCAGATGCTGTACAAGCCGTAGACTTGAGTCGCAGTGCTTTTTATAAGTACCGCGACACGGTCTTTCCGTTTCAGACGGTTGTCAAACAGCGAATTATTTCACTATTTTTTCATATTGAAGATCGATCAGGAACTTTATCACATTTATTGAGCACCGTTGCATCATCGGGATGCAATGTGTTAACGATTCACCAAACCATCCCTTTGCAAGGGCGTGCCAACGTAACTCTTTCATTAGATACAGCAAGCATGAATGTTGAATTAAATGAAATGCTGCGTAGACTGAAAAGCTTAGAGTTTGTAGACAAAGTGGACGTGCTTGGTTCAGGGGCATAATGGTAAACAGATATAGATAAGGAGAGGCATGATTGTGGGGAAAGTAGGATATTTAGGACCAAAGGCAACATTTACACACGTAGCCGTCCAAGGCGTATTTAAACAGCACGACCATATCCCATACAAAACAATTCCAGCATGCATTGATGCAGTGTATAACGGAGAAATTGAGTATGGAATTGTACCGTTAGAAAATGCACTTGAAGGATCTGTAAATTTAACACTTGATTATCTTATTCATGAAAGTCGTCTGCCGATTGTTGGAGAAATTGTGCTTCCAATTCGTCAGCATTTAATGGTTCATCCATCTCGTGCAGAACAGTGGAAAAACATTGAAACGATTTATTCTCATCCTCATGCAATTGCGCAGTGTCATAAATTTTTACACGGAGAATGTACGTCAACTGCAGTAGAAGAGATGACATCAACGGCGTTTGCTGCTAAGTATGTAAGCGAACACCCTGAGCTTAATATTGGAGCTATTGCGAATGGATTAGCAGCCCATGAATATGGACTACATATTGCCCGCCCGAACATTCATGATTATGATCATAATACAACAAGGTTTGTTATTTTGCATAAAGATGGGGCGCAAGAGGTGCCATTTTTAGCTGGAAACGGATGCAAGACAACGTTAATGATCACACTTCCATCTGATCAGGCAGGAACGCTTCATCAAGTGCTTTCAGCTTTCTCCTGGCGTAAGCTAAATCTGTCTAAAATTGAATCCCGTCCTATGAAAACAGGGCTTGGAAACTATTTCTTTATCGTTGATATTGAACAAAAAATGGATGAAGTATTAATCCCTGGGGCTATGGCTGAACTTGAGGCACTAGGCTGTAGCGTAGAGCTTTTAGGAAGCTATTCCCATACACTACTTGAAACAGAAATCCCGCTTTAAAGCGGGATTTTTTTTGTTATAACACCTTTTTATTCATTCGAAACTAAATAGCCTTCCGCTTCAAGAGCTAAGCAGGCAGCATTCAGTTTTTCAATTGTATCTGCTTCAATCGTATGAAGGTGAATCCCATCTGTTAGCTGAGATAAATAAGTTGCGTTTGTTTCTTGAATTTTTTCTATGAACATTTCTACTTCTTTTCGGGTTTGAATCATAACGGAAGCCGTTAATTCCCCATACACAGGGTGTTCAACGGTTACATCTTTTACGAGAACGCCGTGGTCAACAAGCAGGAGAAGCTCCTTTTCAGCATCTTCTGGCGTATGCTGACAGGCAATAATTCGCTGATGCACGGTAGTTTGAGATGGGTTTTGAATATAAATATATCCTTGGCTTGTTGCGATAATGGGCTCATTTTTAGCTTTAAGCAGCGAAATATCTTGTACAATGACTTGGCGACTAACGTTTGTTCGTTTCGAAAGCTCACTGCCTGTCATTGGTTTATTCTCTGTTTTTAACCATTGTAGAATAAGTTCTCTTCTTTCTTCTCCAAGAATTTTCTTTTGAGTTCCTGGCACCTTTAATCCCTCCTTTTACACTGTCATAAATTCTTGCTGTAATAAATGAAAAACGGATATGAGTCGATCAATATGCTTAAACGTTGAATGTTGACTGAATGAAATACGGACAAAGTTCTTAGCATTCGCAGTCGATTTGCCAATCGCAAGTAGAGAAGCTAATGGTTCCTGCTGATTTACATGACAGGCACTTCCCGTAGAGATAGCAATTCCGTGACGATTACATTGTAACATAACATATTGACCCTGTATGTTTGAAAACGTCAGTCCAATAATTCCTGGAAAATGAGAGTTCCCAAGGCCTTCTACTTCTATAAAAGGAGCAAGAGGCTCTAGGTTTTCCAGTAAGTACGATTTTAAGCGCTCATAATGGCTTCGGGCGGTCTTCATTTCTGCATATGCGCATTCAGCTGCTGCAGTAAAGGCAGCAATGCCCGCTGTATTTACAGTCCCAGGGCGAAAGCCTTTTTCATGAGTTGCTTTATGGTAAATAGGCTTCCAAGAAGAACTTGAATTCATGTATACCATTCCTACACCTTTTGGTCCGTAAATTTTATGACTAGAGACTGAGATGCTATCAGCTTTCAGCTTTTTAACATCAATAGGAAGCTTACCGAAAGATTGAACACAATCACAGTGAAAGAGAATTTCTTTTTCAGATAAAAAATGGCCAATATCCTCAACGGGCTGAATTGTACCGAGCTCATGATTGATATGCTGAATGGCTACTAGCACAGTGTCAGGGCGAATAGTCTTCTTTAAGTCGTCTACAGACACAACTCCGTTTTGATCTACAGGTACGTAAGATAGGGAAAATCCTTCTTTTTCAAGCTGCTGCAACGTATGAAGAACCGAAGAATGTTCAAGCTTCGTTGTCACTACATGTTTTCTTTCGTCATTTTTTCCTTTTAAAAGAGAATGAATAGCTAAGTAATTAGCTTCTGTTCCCCCGCTTGTAAAAAAAAGATCATCCTCTCGACAATTTACTAACAGGCTTAATTTTTTTCTGCATAGCGTAAGTAAATTCTCTGCTTGTGTTCCAAGCGTGTGAAGACTGCTGGAGTTTCCATAATAGCTTGTTGCCGCTTCAGTATATACCTCAATTGCTTCTTGTCTCATTGGCGTTGTTGCTGCATAGTCCAGATAAATCATTTTCTCCCTCCGATAAAAAAACTTCTTGTCTTTCATTTAATAATATGTAAATATAGGTGTCAAGACACATGTAAATAAAGAGGTGTAAAATGTTAGAGACGGATGTTTTAATTATTGGAAGCGGAGTAGCAGCGTTTTCTGCAGCTTATGAACTGTGTCGTCATAACAGAGTTGTAATGGTAACGAAAGGGAAACTTGACCGCAATAACTCAGTTCTTGCTCAAGGCGGAGTAGCAGCTGCTA
Source organism: Priestia sp. 53B2 (assembly GCF_056099005.1). Classification (NCBI taxonomy): domain Bacteria; kingdom Bacillati; phylum Bacillota; class Bacilli; order Caryophanales; family Bacillaceae; genus Priestia; species Priestia sp. 53B2. The sequence goes on along the minus strand of NZ_JBLZXA010000008.1, from coordinate 865,015 downwards.
TTGGAAGCAGCGATCACTGGAGTGAACATCTCTATGATACGTTGGTTGCGGGCAATAAGCATTGCAATGAACAAGCGGTACGCACTTTAGTGGAAGAAGGTGCGGCTGTAGTAAATGAATTGATTCATAAAGGAATGAAGTTTGATAAAAATCCAGATGGTACGCTGCATTTTGGAAAAGAAGGAGCCCATCGTATGAAGCGTATTCTGCATGCAGGTGGGGATGCAACAGGACAAGCGCTGTTCGCTTTTTTGAAAAAAGAAGTACTTCCATATATTACAGTGATTGAAAACGAAATGATTCAGCATTTAGTAACTGTAGATGGAACGTGCAGAGGTGCTATCGGACAAGGTGAAAACAACAAAATTACTATATATCATGCTCGTCAAACGGTTATTGCTACCGGAGGAATCGGCGCTTTGTACAAGCATACATCTAACCAGCCGCTTGCGACAGGAGATGGGCTAGCGCTAGCGTACAGGGCTGGAGCAAAATTAGCGGACTTAGAATTTGTTCAGTTTCATCCGACGCTTTTGTATCAAAAGGAAGCGAAAGGTCTAGTATCCGAAGCGGTTCGAGGTGAAGGTGGCGTACTGGTAAATGAATGGAATGAACGCATAATGGAAGGCGTTCATCCCTTTAAGGATTTAGCACCGCGAGATGTTGTAGCAAGGACAATTTTTAATGAGATGAAAAAAGGAAGATCCGTATTTTTAGACATTGAAAAAGTGGCTCATTTCCAACAAAAATTTCCTACGATTACGGCACTGTGTCGGAAGTATAAAATTCAACTGGACAAAAAACGAATACCTGTTACTCCCGGCGCACATTTTTTAATGGGTGGAATTGAAGTAGATGGTTACGGACAAACAAGTGTTGAAGGATTGTATGCCGTGGGGGAAGTTTCTTCTACAGGCGTTCATGGAGCAAATCGTCTAGCAAGCAATTCATTGTTAGAGTGTCTTGTATTTGGAAAACGGACAGGGCGTCATATTTTACATAAAGCGAGAACGGTATCTCGTTATACCCCCGTCCGTTACGTCTATAAAGATATGCCTAAAATACTGCCTGCCACAAGACAAATTCAGCATAAAATGATGGATTGTGTAGGAATCATTCGTCATGAAAACGAATTGGCTACTATTGTGCATGAATTCACAAATTATCTGGATGGAATACCTCTTGATCAAGAAGTTATATATTCGAGGGAAGCTGCGACCATCTGTAATATGCTAACTGCGGGTCTGCTTATTGCAGAGTCCTCTCTTGCAAGAAAAGAAAGTAGAGGAGGTCATTACCGAAGTGACTTTCCGCATGAAAAGCAAGAATGGGAGCATAAACGAATTATTAAGCAGTCTGCTGCTTCAACAAAACAATCATTGATTTTATAAGCAAGGAAATCTAAAAAGAAAGGTGAAGGTAGCACAATGAACACGTTAAAATTACAAAAACTATTGCAGTCTTTTTTTATAGAAGACATTGGAGATGGAGATATAACCTGTGAAGCTATTTTTTCTCCGTCTGACCAAGGGAAGGCTGTGTTCACGGCAAAGCAATCAGGTATTATCGCAGGAGTGGAATTGATTAAAGAAGGGTTTCATTTAATAGACCCTGACGTGAAAGTCAATTTCGAGAAAAAAGATGGAGATGTTCTTAAGCCTGGAGATAAAATAGCTACCGTTTCAGGACCCGTGCGATCTATTTTGACCGGTGAACGGGTAATCTTAAACTTACTTCAAAGAATGAGTGGCATTGCCACGATGACGCACAATGCCGTAGCGCTGCTTGGCAGCTCACATACGCGCATATGTGACACGCGAAAAACAACGCCTGGTATGCGAATGTTAGAGAAGTATGCCGTTCGTGCTGGAGGAGGTTATAATCATCGTTTTGGATTGTACGATGGCGTCATGTTAAAAGATAACCATATTGCACATGCAGGATCTATTCTAGACGCTGTTGTGAAAGTAAGAGAGCAGGTTGGACATATGGTTAAGGTGGAAGTAGAAATTGAAAACAAAAGTCAATTGCTAGAAGCAATAGAGGCAGGAGCAGATGTCATTATGTTCGATAACTGTTCTCCAGAAGTCATTAAAGATTGGATACCACTGGTTCCGGCTCATATTGTCACAGAAGCATCCGGTGGAATTACGCTTGGCACGCTCCATTCTTTTAGAGACAGCGGAGTGGACTATATTTCACTTGGAGCTTTAACGCATTCAGCAGGGTCTATCGATATCAGCTTGGACTTATTAACAGAAAGGGGAACAGAAAACGATGAGTTTATTACAAACGCTTCAGCAGCAAACGCTGCCCGCTAAATATACGCAGCTCACAGAAAATGAAATGAAAAGAAGAGTACTAGAAATTAAGAAAAAGCTCGGAAGCAAATTGTTTCTGCTCGGCCATCATTATCAAAAAGACGAAGTGTACGAGTTTGCAGATGCGGTAGGAGACTCCTTACAGCTGGCTCAAATAGCAGCTGAAAATAGAGAAGCTGAGCATATTGTGTTTTGCGGCGTTCACTTCATGGCAGAAACAGCTGATATTTTAACAGCTGAAAATCAAAAAGTCATTTTACCCGATATGCGAGCTGGCTGTTCAATGGCTGATATGGCTACTATTCAGCAAACAGAAAAGGCATGGCCTGTCTTACAGGATCTTTTCGGAGATACGATTATTCCGCTTACGTATGTGAACTCTACAGCTGCAATTAAATCTTTTGTAGGCGAACATGATGGTGCAACGGTAACATCTTCAAATGCAAAAAATATGGTGGAGTGGGCATTTTCTAAAAAAGAGCGCATTCTCTTTTTGCCAGATCAGCATTTAGGCAGAAACACTGCTTATGATTTAGGTGTTGGACTAGATGAAATGGCCATTTGGAATCCTATTGAAGAAATGCTTGAATATGAAGGGGATATAAACAACATCAAGGTGATTCTGTGGAAAGGTCACTGTTCTGTGCACGAAAATTTCACGGTTAAAAATATTAATTATTTACGCGAGAAGCAGCCTGAGATGAATATTATTGTTCATCCAGAGTGTTCTTATGAAGTTGTGCAAAAATCAGATTATGCAGGTTCTACAAAATATATTATTGATACAATTGAAAAAGCTCCTTCAGGCTCTAAATGGGCCATTGGCACGGAAATGAACTTAGTGAAACGGATTATCAACAGTCATCCGGATAAAGAAATTGTTTCGCTTAATCCCTATATGTGTCCTTGTTTGACGATGAACCGAATTGATTTGCCTCACTTGCTGTGGGCTTTAGAAAGCATCGAAGAAGGAACAGAAGTGAATCAAATCAAGGTGGATAAACATACAGCACAAGGGGCGATCAAAGCGCTAACGAATATGTTAGAACGAGCATAAAGATTTTTAAGACAATTAAAAAGAGAAGGTCTAAAAGAAGACTTATTGACATATTGTTTGTGTTGATAAGTCTTTTTTTCTTTATCGTAAAAACTTGAACCAAACTGTGGGCAAAATGAATAAAAAAATGGTTCAAGGCATATCTTGTGATGAACAAACAGAACTTACTTTGATTTTGCACATATAGATGGCAGAGACTCTACTCGGGAGGGGAATGACGTTGAAAATCCATATCGTTCAAAAAGGGGATACCCTTTGGAAAATCGCTGAAAAGTATGGGGTTAATTTTGAAGAGTTAAAAAAAGCGAATTCTCAATTAAGCAATCCAGACATGATCATGCCTGGAATGAAAATTAAAGTGCCGACAAGCGGAGTGCCTGTTCAAAAAGAAGGAGCTCCTTCACCTGGTATAAAAGAAATGCCTAAAGTTCAACACCCTTATAGTGACCAATCCACAAAAGCTTATCCAGTAACGGAAATTGATGAAAGTCCAGATGAGAAAAAGTCAGCTAATCAGCCTGCTCAAACACCGTTTATGCAACCGATAAAAGAAGCACCAATTGCGCAGCCAAAGAAAGAAGCACCGATTGCTCAACCGAAAAAGGAAGCGCCGATTGCGCAGCCAAAGAAAGAAGCACCGGTCGCACAGCCTAAAAAAGAAGCACCAATTGCGCAGCCTAAAAAAGAAATGCCAGTTGCGCCAAAGCTTCCTAAATTAAAGCCAATTGCACCTGAGATTGATATTAACAATTATTACACCGTTAATATGGCGATGCAGGGTCCCAAAAAAGAAGCACCAAAAGAACTACCCAAGCATGAATCGCCAGAAAGTCCTGAGATGGAGAGTATAGAAATGCCTCCTCAAATGCCATGTTACCCAATCATGCCGATATCGCCTGTGATGCCAGGCTATGGATTTAATTATATGCCGTGTCATCCGCCAATGTATGCACCGCAGCCATATCCAATGCCAATGTATCAACAGGCTCCAATGTATCATCACGGTTATGAAAACGAATCGTTTGAAGAACATGCAATGGGCGCTCACATGGCACCGATGCCAATGTATCCAATGATGCCGCACAGCTGCTATGGACCGGTACAATGTTCTCCTTGTCCGCCTCCATGGGGATATCAGCAGCCCGTTTATCCAGCCTATCATCAAGCACCGATGTATCCACAAGTGCAAGGAGCTATGACAGGTGGCCATTATGAAAGTTCTTCCGATGGTTTTGGAAACGCGCCTTACCATTATGGGCAGCACTATGCGCCACAGCAGCAAGCAGACTGCGGCTGCGGTGAACCAAGACCTGACGACTATGCACCACAGCAGCCTTATCCACAGTACCAACAGCAGGTACCTTATGGCTTTCAGGACCCAAGGGCACCCTATCCAGCCCCATATGGCATGATTGGTGTACCTCCGTATCCCGCGTTTGATCCAAATGCATTTAGTATTCCAGAATATGATGAGTACGATGAAGATGAAGATTGATTATTATACACGAGACGATTTTAATTTAAATCGTCTCTTTCTCTATTTGAAAAAAAGAGATATTCACGTTGAGACCTACCGTATGAAAAAGCCTCATGTCATCATAGCGGATACGAATAAAGGAAAAAAAGTAATAAAAGCATACAGAGACAAAGGTAAAATTGAACATGTTTATCATTTTTTATCTCAGATTCAACAAGGGTACGCTGTTAATTTCGAAGCTTACCCAGAAGGTGAACTTTATATAAAGGACCGTCATTTGTATTGGGCGATGATGCCTTTTGTTAAGCAAGTAAAAGAGGTAACGTATGAAAGTTTTCAGGATCGCGAAGAAGTATTACAAGCATTGATCCGCTATCATGGAGAAGTTCATAAAAAGAAAATAGCCGCGTATACAAAGCTTTCTGAGTATGATCTTATTTTAAAATGGAAAAAGCGGCTTTCCTCTTTTCGAGAAACCTCAAATATATTTAGGGAATTTAATCAATTTCATGTATATAAAGACATTGTGACTTGGGGAGAAAAAGCTTTAGTCTTAATGGAGCGTTTCAAAGATAGTGGGTTGAACTGTTCCATTATTCACGGTGACGTTGCTTCACATAATTTCTTGAAAACAAACCACTTGGGTATTGTTATGATTGATTTTGACTTATCGGCTAAAGCTCCTGCTCTTTATGACTATGTTCAGCTTGTCCAGCGCTTTTTGCCTTACGTCCAGTGGTCGATGAAAGAACTACTTCAACACTCGAAAATAAAAGAGTTAAGCAAGCAGCGTTTTTTTCTTGCTTCTTTACTATTTCCATCGATGCTGATGAGAAACTGGAATATAAATGCCTCTGCTTTATCATGGGCAAACCGCCAAAGGTTAATGCAGCAATCAGTCGAAGAATGGTCACAGCGTACACGTTTTTATCGAGTGATTTACCAGCACTTACAAAACCTACATGACATGTAAAGAGTTTATAAACACTTCATCGAATAAGAAACGGCTCGTCTTTTAATCCTAATAGTAAGCTCAGAGTAAATAGAGCTTAAATTAGGGGGCGATTATGTTGAATAGGTATGTAGCAACTTCTTTAGCTTTTGCATGTATGATGGGACTTGGCGCTTGCAATAACAAAGACCAAGGCATGGAACAGCGCTATACAGATACGACACAGCCTGTTGGGTATCATACAAATGAAAAAGCGAATGAACATCGCGTAGATAATCCGAAAGGTCCAATGACTGAAGTTTTAGATGGGAATGGAACACCTAATTATCCGTTAAACGTAAGTGATGGACGTTTTGACAATCCGACAAACCCTTATGGAAACATCAATAATACAAATGATCGTACAAATGGCGTTGCTAATATGTATTATGGTGAAGATTATCCAAGAGACTTTACGGAAAAAGTGGCTGATCGAGCTGCAAGCGTTAAAGGTGTAGAAAATAGCCGCGCCGTTGTCCGTGGAGATCAGCTATTAGTTGCTGTAGATCCGGCCAAAGACATAAATAACGGCCGTTTAAAACAAAACGTGCTCGATAAAGTAAAGCCTATTGCAAAGGACTACAATGTTCAAGTAAAAGTAGATCATGATGTATTTATGAACGCTCGTTCTCTTGATGACGATATTCGAAATGGAAAAGACCGAAATACGATTCAAACTAATTTCAATGGTCTATTTGAATCAGTTGATGAGAATGTCAATCATAAACATCGTTAAATGAAGAAGCAGCTGTCTGTGAAGGACGGCTGTTTTTTTTGATGAGAAGGCATATAAAAAAGCTGCCATTGAAGCCAGGCAGCTATTCCTCCAACATGTAACTATTAATTTTTCTTGTTAGAAGCAGATTTGTTTGTTGTTTTGGATTCTGCTTCTTCCTTTTGATCGTTAGTTTCATTTTGTTTGAGGCGACCTTCTCTTTTTTTCGTATCTGCTGGTGCCGTAGCGACACTCTTTGTATTTTTTACATTTTTTGCAGAAGAGCTTGTCTCATTAGCTTGTGTGTTTGGCTTTTCGTTGTTAGTTGTCTGAGTATTATCGTATTCAGCTTCCACGTCGCTTGCTAGAGCTGCAGAAACTTGAGCGTAAGTATGGTCTGTATAGTTCATCATATTTTCGTACACTTCAGGGCTCGCGAGTCCATCAGGTTCTACGCTTGCTTCTTCTTTCTTAATCGTTTCAGTCCATTCTTTTGTTTCTTGAATAAGTTTTTTTCCTATAATTACTTCTTCAACAATAACTGGTCTTTTGGTTATTTCTACTCGTTCTTCCATGATTGGAACACGAATAATTTCATCTTCTGTAAGTGGCCCAGCGTTATAGTCTCCGTCAACTACAGGGCGGCGTTCAATATAAAACTCTTCTCTCGTAACAGGAACGTGTACAGTTCTTTCTTCCTCTATTACTTTTTTGTGGAGTTTTACTTCACCGACTTGGACGCGTTCTTTTAAGACATCTAATTTTTCTTCACGTAGTTGGACGGCTCTATGCTCGTTGTGTTCCATATAGGTTCCGTACGCTGGAGTTTGTTCAGAGCTTACGGCATCTATCAAGATTAGAATTTTACCAGCAGCTACATCTGTCTCGCACTGCACGGCTGAGAAGTCTGGTATGCCCATGCGGATTAATTTTGATTTCAAGCCGTTTCCTTGTTTGAGCCCCATGCCGCCTGTCATCATGGTAAAAAAGTTATCCATCATGACGCCAGCTAATGAACTTACGGCAGGTGAACCAGCTTCAATAATTACATTTGTATCGTGACCTATTTGAAATGTATTGCTTTTACTGTTAGAAATAACCATAATGTCTGTTTCTCGATAACCTTGACGCTTTAAATTATGGATAACATCTAAAGCTTCTTTCTCTGAAAAAAAAGTTCCGACTACACGTTTATTCATTCTCATTACTTCAGCTCCCTTTTTTATGAAAATAGATAATAGAAGTCCTTACAATTACTTCCACTATGTACATACCCTGCGAAAATTTAATTAAAACGTTCAAGAGAAAATTTTACAAATAGTGTGCAAATGTAACAAATACTCCATGTTTTCTTAACATAATATCGTAAAAGGGATTTGCTTCATAAAATAAGAGGATAAAAGAAAATAAGTAGGTCAAACTATTAGTGTAGATTTTCACAAAACCTTTTTAGATAATACTAAAAAGAGTATGATTAACGTGTGAGGTGAAGGTGAGTGAAGAAAGTCATTCATCAAGCAGCTTTTTTAATGCTAGTAAGTATTGTGCTTTGTATAATGCCATACCGTGCAGATGCGAATGAAAAGGAGCCGATGACATTATTTCTTGAGCGCGTGTATGTGGATGGAGTCGTAAGTCAAGAGATGATCAAAAGCCCTTCTATGACGAAAAAACAATTAATGAAAAAATATAAAAATTGGCGACTACTTAAAGAAACGGATCAAGAGCTAGTTTTTAGAACAAGCATAGACGATATTTCACCTATTTTAAAAGAAAACGGTTATGTAGGGCTTTCTGTTAACGGTATTCTCTCAGTATTTGAAGGCAAACCAGCTTCGTCGCAGCACATTATACAATCGTTTTTTCAAATTGACATCAAAAGGCTTGAGAGCTATCAGCATGAACAATTAAAGAAAGGTATTCGCGTTCAATCAAAAGATGAATATCTTTCCCTCATTAATTTCTATAAAATCTATCAGCTCCAGCAGCGGCCGCTTTCAATCAAGCAGCCGTTTTTTAGTATGGTAAAATAATTATTGAATTCAACATTCTAAATTGCTTCTATTTGCTTTTGGCGATATGTTAAAATGGTATTCAGCAGTCTAGTATTGTATATATTTTAAAAGGTCATTCATCAATAGAAGTGTGCGGTTCTATTTTTTACAGCTATTGTAAAAATAGGTTGACAAAGATGAAAAGAGGCAAACGTTCTCTTGAACGTCTTTTTAAAAAGCAGCTTTAAAGGAAAATAGAGAACGATGCGGGCAGGATTCTTCGTAGGCAAAGTTGAAGATTACTGCCCGCGCGTACGTGATTAAGGAGAGAGCTTATTGTTTGATTATATCAAAGGCACTGTTACATATATAAATCCTGAGTATGTAGTAATCGAAAACAACGGGATAGGCTATCAAGTCTTTACGCCGAATCCATATGTATTTTCAATTGATGAACAACCCAAGACGGTTTACACCTATCAATATGTAAGAGAAGACGTAATTGCACTTTACGGGTTTGCTTCCCGAGAACAAAAGGATTTATTTATGAAGTTAATTAGCGTGTCAGGAATCGGCCCAAAAGGCGGTTTAGCTATTTTAGCGTCAGGTAATCCAGCACAGGTTGTCCAAGCTGTGGAAGAGGAAGACGAGAAGTTTTTAGTTAAGTTTCCAGGAGTAGGTAAAAAAACAGCTCGACAGATGATTCTAGATTTAAAAGGAAAGCTGCATGATATTGTACCAGATGCCGTTCCTTCTTTATTTGCAGATTTGGACGCACAAGAAGTCAAATCTCAAAGTTCAGAAGCACTCGATGAAGCGATTGAAGCACTTAAAGTATTAGGTTATGCAGAAAGAGAAATCAAAAAAATTGTTCCGGCTTTAATGAAGGAAACTATGACAACAGATCAGTATATTAAAGAAGCGTTAAAACGATTATTGAAACAATAAGTAAGGGAGGAGTAAAATGGACGATCGTATTGTAACGGGAGATGTTCTTGGTGAAGAAGAAATCATCGAGCAAAGTTTGCGGCCGCAAACCTTACAGCAGTACATTGGTCAGCATAAAGTAAAATCCCATCTTGACATTTTTATTAAAGCTGCCAAAATGCGAAGCGAAACGTTAGATCACGTGCTTTTATATGGTCCTCCAGGATTGGGGAAAACAACTCTTGCTACTATTATCGCCAATGAAATGGGCGTGCAAATCCGAACGACCTCAGGACCAGCTATTGAGCGTCCAGGCGACTTAGCCGCAGTTTTAACCAGCTTAGAGCCTGGAGATGTGCTTTTTATTGATGAAATTCATCGATTAAATCGTTCGGTTGAAGAAGTACTATACCCAGCAATGGAAGATTTCTGTTTAGATATTGTTATTGGGAAAGGACCGAGTGCACGTTCCGTCCGTCTGGATTTACCTCCGTTTACGCTAGTAGGTGCAACGACAAGAGCAGGGCTTTTATCTTCTCCTTTGCGTGATCGCTTCGGCGTTTTAAGCCGTTTAGAATATTACCAAGAAGAAGATCTTGCTTCGATAGTAGAAAGGACAGCCGCTATTTTAGATGTAGAGATTGATGAGAAAGCTACGTTTGAGATGGCTAGGCGTGCTAGGGGAACCCCGCGTATTGCGAATCGCTTGCTTCGAAGAGTCAGAGATTTTGCTCAGGTCAAAGGAGACGGAGCCATAACCGAAAGGCTTGCCAACGAGGCATTAGAAATGTTGCAGGTGGACCGTTTAGGTCTTGATCATATTGACCATAAATTATTAAGAGGGATTATCGAAAAATTTAGGGGCGGACCTGTAGGGTTAGACACCATATCGGCTACTATTGGTGAAGAGTCTCACACAATTGAAGACGTATACGAGCCGTATCTATTGCAAATCGGCTTTTTGCAGCGAACGCCGCGAGGACGAATTGTGACGCCTTTGGTTTATGATCATTTTCAGCTGGAGGTGCCTGATCAGTGAATGATATGCCTAAGATGCTTATCACATTAGGGGGCATTTTAGTCGTCATTGGGCTGTTATGGCAGTTCGTTGGCAAGCTTCCTGGCGATATTTTTATCAAAAAAGGAAATACAACCTTTTATTTCCCGATTGTGACATGTATTCTAGTAAGCGTTGTGTTATCACTTATTTTTTATGTAATTGGCAAATTTAAATAATTAAGTAGAAACAGGTGAACATTTTGAAAGTAGATTTATTTGATTTTCATTTACCAGAAGAATTGATTGCCCAAACGCCTCTTGAGCAGCGAGATGCGTCAAGACTCATGGTATTAAACAAGGAAACAGGAAGTGTGAAGCATCATATGTTTCATGACCTTCTTGATTATGTGGAAGAAGGAGATTGCTTAGTGTTAAACGACACGCGTGTTCTTCCTGCACGATTATTTGGGACAAAAGAAGATACGGGTGCTAATATTGAAGTATTGCTTTTAAAACAAACACAAGGCGATACGTGGGAGACGCTTGTAAAACCGGCTAAGCGAGTAAAAGAAGGCACGGTTATTTCGTTTGGTGACGGACGTCTGACAGCTGTATGTAAAGAAACGAGCGACCAAGGCGGACGTTTGTTAGAATTCAACTATGAAGGCATCTTTTATGAGGTTCTGGAACAACTGGGAGAAATGCCGCTGCCGCCTTATATTAAAGAACGCTTGGATGATCAAGAGCGCTACCAAACGGTTTTTGCTCGCGAACAAGGTTCTGCAGCAGCGCCAACAGCAGGTCTTCACTTTACAGAAGAGATGCTTGAACAGTTAAAAGAAAAAGGTGTGCATATTGCATTTTTAACGCTTCATGTCGGATTGGGTACATTCCGTCCAGTCAGCGTTGACGACTTAGAAGAGCACGATATGCACTCAGAGTTTTATCAAGTGAGTGAAGGAACCGCTGCTTTACTAAACAGCGTACGCGAAAAAGGCGGTCGCATTATTTCAGTAGGCACAACTTCTACCCGTACCCTTGAAACGATTGCAACTGAGCATAACGGCAAATTTGTTGCTTCTTCAGGCTGGACCAATATTTTTATCTTCCCAGGGTATGAATTTAAAGCAATTGATGGAATGATTACAAATTTCCACCTTCCAAAATCTACGCTCATTATGCTTGTAAGTGCCTTAGCAGGAAGAGAAAACGTCATTTCTGCCTATGAACAAGCTGTAGCAGAGAAGTATCGCTTTTTCAGCTTCGGCGACGCGATGCTAATTTTGTAATTTAACATGAAAGGAATACATCAATGACAGCAATTCGTTACGAACATATAAAAACTTGTAAACAAACAGGAGCGCGTTTAGGGATTGTCCATACGCCTCACGGCTCATTTGAAACGCCTATTTTTATGCCAGTAGGCACATTAGCTACAGTAAAAACAATGTCTCCGGAAGATTTAAAAGCAATGGGAGCAGGCATTATTTTAAGTAATACGTATCATTTATGGCTTCGTCCAGGTCATGAAATTGTTAAAAAAGCGGGAGGCCTTCATAAATTTATGAACTGGGATCGTCCCATCTTAACGGATTCAGGCGGCTTCCAAGTTTTTAGCTTAAGTGATTTGCGCCGTATTGAAGAAGAAGGCGTTCATTTCCGCAACCATTTGAATGGAGACAAGCTTTTCTTATCTCCAGAAAAAGCGATGGACATTCAAAATGCGCTTGGGTCTGATATTATGATGGCATTTGATGAATGCCCACCTTATCCAGCAGAATATGACTACTTAAAACGTTCAGTTGAACGCACAAGCCGCTGGGCAGAGCGATGCCTTGAGGCACACAGCCGCCCTCAAGACCAAGGTCTTTTTGGGATTGTTCAAGGTGGAGAGTTTGAAGATTTACGCCGTCAAAGTGCAGCTGATTTAGTTTCAATGGACTTCCCAGGTTATGCTGTGGGAGGGCTGTCAGTTGGAGAACCAAAAGATGTCATGAATCGTGTGCTTGAGTTTACGACGCCATACTTACCAACCGACAAACCACGTTATTTAATGGGAGTAGGATCACCTGACTCGTTAATTGATGGAGCGATTCGCGGGATCGATATGTTTGATTGCGTATTACCAACGCGTATTGCACGTAACGGAACGCTTATGACAAGCGAAGGTCGTCTTGTTGTTAAAAATGCAAAATATGCAGAAGACTTCGGTCCGATTGATCCAAACTGTGACTGCTACACGTGTCAAAATTATTCAAGAGCGTATATTCGCCACTTAATTCGTTGTAATGAAACGTTTGGAATTCGTTTAACATCTTACCATAACTTATATTTTCTGCTAAACTTAATGGAGCAAGTCCGTGAAGCCATTCGCGAAGACCGACTTGGCGATTTCCGCGATGAGTTCTTTGAAAAATATGGGTTTAACGGCCCGGACGCAAAGAATTTCTAGGTCACTACAGGAATTTTCATCAAATTTATGAATGAGTCCCTGTTGATAATATAAATAAAAGGAGGAGTTTTCATGGGTGTTTTACAAAATATTTGGCCATTACTTTTAATGTTTGTCATTTTCTATTTCTTGTTAATCCGTCCACAGCAAAAACGTCAAAAAAACGTACAGCAAATGCAATCAGCACTTAAAAAAGGTGATAAGGTTGTTACAATTGGCGGAATGCACGGTTTGGTAGACGCAATTGATGAGTCACAAGTTGTGGTTCGCAGCACTGACGGTTCAAAATTAACGTTTGACCGCAATGCTATTCGTGAAGTAAGAAGCGTAGATTAATAAAAAAACGTCACGTACATGTACGTGACGTTTTTTTATGCTTCTCGTGAACCGGCAATGTTTACGCCAACAATTCCCCCGAGAATAGCGACTCCAATAAATCCAGCATGAAATAAAAGCTGCTGGGCAGAAAACAGGTGACTATAGCCGAGGAATTGTAGTAAAAACATTAAAAAAGAATAAGAAACACCAGTGGCTCCTCCAACAAGAAGTCCCTTTGAACCGTTTCGTCCTCCCGCGATAAATCCTCCGATAAACAGTGTAATAAATGAGAGAATAAGTAAAAATAAACGCACGGACTGTTCTTCAAGCGATGTAAATTTTAAAATAAGCGAAAAGATAATGCTAATCGCTAAAGCCATCACTAAGATTGTTGCTACTCCTGCAAATACAGCGTTGCTCATTCGTTTTGCACCCAACTTGTTTCCCCCTCATGAAATAAAAAGATAGGTGAACCCTTAGTACGAGCATATTCGTGATGACTTCAAAATAGACGCATAAAAGTAAGGCTATTTTAAAATAAATGGTACAAACTACAAGGGAATACATAAAGGAGGTCTTTGCGGTGGAGTTGTTGATCATGGTTGCGCGAACCGTTCTTTTATATGTAGTAGTTTTAATTATTTTTCGAGTTATGGGTAAGAGGGAAATAGGAGAGCTGAGCATATTGGATTTAGTGGTCTTTATTATGATTGCTGAAATGGCAGTAATGGCTATTGAAAATCCAAAAGATCCTTTGCTGCATTCAATTCTTCCGATGTTAACGCTTCTTATTATTCAAATCGGCTTAGCTATATGGTCTCTTAAAAGCAATCGAATGCGAAATTTTATTGATGGCAAACCTAGCATTATTATTGAGAATGGAAAAATAAACGAACATGAAATGAAAAGGCAGCGATATAACTTCAATGATTTGCTCGTGCAGCTGCGAGATAAAAATATAAAAAATGTAGCTGATGTTGAATTTGCTATTTTAGAATCTTCAGGAAGGCTATCCGTGTTTGAAAAAGATCAGCAATCAGGTGAAAAAGGCAATTTGAATTTGCCTTTTATCATTGACGGCATTATTCAAGAAGAGCATCTGCTGCATGAACATAAAACGACGGAATGGTTAAAGACAGAGCTGGCAAAGCTAGGGTATTCAAACTTAGATAAGATTTCATATTGCAGCTACGACAACGGAAAATTTTTTATAGATTTGGTAGATGTGAAACAATAAAACGCGGATTGCTCCGCGTTTTATTTTCGTTTAAAATAGCGTAAAACAGAAAAACGATTTAATTCTTCTTTTGTTATCAGTCTAAAAAGCAGCAAAAACAGTACGTATACAATGCTTGTAAGTGCAATTGATAAAACGGTTCGTAAGCTCAAAGGGATGGAAGTGAAAAGATTCATATAAGCGAAGTGTCCGGTAAAACCTGATATTCCCATTACAGAAAAACTGCGAAGATACTCAAACACATGAAGCTTATACGTAATTTTTTTCATGACGGTAGACAGGTGTAAAAGAGTGACAAGCATCATTCCCACAACAATTGCAAGGCCCGCCCCCATAATGCCTAGATTGGGCTGAGTTGCCAGTAAGAAGATAAGAGATGTTTTGACCGCTGCTCCTATAAAACTGTTAATCATGGCGGCTTTTGCAAGGTCTAGCGCCTGCAGAACAGCTTGAAGCGGCCCTTGAAAGTAATAAAAGATAAAGAAAGGCGCCATGACTTTGACAAAAATAGCAGCTTTGTCAGAACCATACATCAATTCCATTACCGGATTAGCAAATACATAAAGAACAACAACCGCCAGTCCGCCTGTTACAAACGACAAGCGGAGAGCTTGATGAAGCCGATATTCAATTTGTTTCATTTGATTCTGTGCAAGAGATTCACTGATTGCGGGAACCAAAGAAGTGGATAGAGACACCGTTACAAAAGAAGGCAGCATCAGGAGAGGGAGTGCAAAGCCTGTTAATTCTCCGTACTGCTTCGTTGCTACCGCTGTCGCTACTCCTGCAATTGCTAAACTTTGAGCTACTACAATCGGTTCTAAAAACCAAGAAATTGACCCAATCATGCGGCTTCCTGTCGTGGGAAGAGCGATTCGCATTAAGTCAAAGAACGTGTCTTTGCCTGCATGTAAAGAAGCAAAAAATTTTCGTCTTACCGTTATTTTCTTCTTTCGCTTGAACATAAACACCATATAAAACAGTGAAGCTAGTTCTCCAAATACGGAAGATAGCATAGCGCCAGCCGCAGCGTACTCAATTCCATAAGGCAAAAATGCTTTTGTACATACGGCAATTAACGTAATGCGCACCACTTGTTCGATAATTTGAGAATAAGCGGCAGGCTTCATTTGCTGCTTTCCTTGAAAATATCCGCGGATGACAGACGAGACGGCGATGATTGGAATAACTGGAATAATCGCAAGCAGCGGATAGATCGTACGTGAATCTGTAAAGAAGGTTTTTGCTACAACGGGAGCGAATAATATTAGTCCGAGCGTAAATAAAACGCTCAGCGTACACGTAATACTTAAAGAGACGACAAGTATTTTTTTTATTTTATGCCTGTCACCTAAAGCTTCTGCTTCTGCCACTAACTTGGATATGGCAACCGGTAGCCCAAGCTGTGTTAAGGTGATTACTAATACCAGCGTGGGGACGGCCATCATATAAAGTCCCACACCTTCGTCTCCAATCATTCGAGCCACCACAATTCGATTGACAAACCCGAGTACACGTGTAATTAAGCCAGCAATTATTAAAATAATAGTTCCCTGTAAAAATTTAGACATATACTCACTGCTTTCTTGAGGTTTATACAGTGAATATATGCGCCCCCGGTGTCCAAGCATGACAAGTATTCCTCACACGAGAAAGAAATTTTACGCAAAATGTCAAACGGAAAGGAGGATCGATATGACACATCCATTTATTTCAGCTTCAAAAGAACTTATACAGCCTGTCTTATCCAGCAAAATGGAAGAATTTCATATGCTTGGATATGAAGAAGTAACGGAGAACGATTTATTGAGTTATTTAGAAATGAAAAAATGGAAAAAAGAAAAGGAGCTATCTCTCCATCAAGTTGTAAATGATATTTTATCTGTTAAGATCACGCAGGTGATGAGTTATGTAACAATTGAATCTTATAAATCTGATATGTTCTCAAGTGTTAATAATGGAGAAGACTGGAAAGAATTATTAAAGTAGAGCTTGTAAAATACATGTATCAAAATTTGATAAGGTCTTTATTTGACAGACATTAGGTTATGAATGATAATTAGATTGGTCATTTATCTATTGTTATCATTTCATGTTTTTTACATAAGAAGGAGGATTTTCTGTCGATGGTTAAAAGAGGACGTATCGTTGCCTTTTTCCTCTTAGTACTGCTTGTGTTTAGTACAATCGGAACAACGATGACTGGAATTACAAAAGATATTAAACTTGGCCTCGACCTTCAAGGTGGATTTGAAATTTTATATAAAGTCAGTCCAGCTAAAAAAGGCGATGTCATTGACAAAAAGGCACTTAACAGCACGGTTGAAGCGCTCCGTCAACGTGTCGATGTATTGGGAGTTAGTGAGCCCAGCATTCAAATTGAAGGAAACGACCGCATCCGCGTTCAGTTAGCTGGTGTCACGAATCAAAAGCAAGCCAGGGATCTGTTATCAACTCAAGCAAACTTAACGTTCCGTGACGTGAACGATAAGGTGCTGATGGATGGTACAGACTTAGCGCAAGGCGGAGCAAAGCAATCGTTTGACCAAAGCAATCAGCCTAGCGTCTCACTAAAGTTAAAAAATGCGAAAAAATTTGAAAAGATCACGCGAGAGCTTTCTCAAAAACCAGCACCTAACAATTTAATTGTCATTTGGCTGGATTATGAAGAAGGAAAAGACTCGTACCAAAAAGAAGCGACAAAACAAAATCCGAAGTATCTATCTGCAGCCTCTGTTAGCAGCGTGTTAACACAGCCAGATGTTGAGATTTCAGGTGGAAACTTCACCGTGAAAAGCGCAACGCAGCTGGCGGAATTGCTAAATGCCGGGTCGCTGCCGGTTAAATTAGATGAGCTATACTCTACATCCGTTGGAGCACAGTTTGGAGAAGAAGCTCTTCATACGACTATATTAGCGGGTATTATCGGCATCGGAATTATCTTCCTTTACATGCTGTTTTTCTACCGCTTACCGGGGTTTATTGCCATTATTACACTCAGTTTTTATATCTACTTGAACTTAGTTGTATTTGACTTGATGCATGTGGTTATGACGCTTCCAGGTATCGCGGCTCTTATTCTCGGCGTAGGTATGGCAGTAGATGCAAATATTATTACCTACGAACGAATTAAAGATGAACTTAAAACAGGAAGGTCTGTTATATCGGCATACCGGGCAGGAAATCGTCGCTCTCTTGCCACCATTTTTGATGCCAATATTACAACGATGCTAGCGGCTCTTGTATTGTTCTTTTATGGTCAAAGTTCAGTAAAAGGATTTGCTACAACGTTAATGATCGGGATTGTACTAAGCTTTATTACGGCCGTATACGGTACGCGATTATTAATGAGTCTTTTAGTAAATAGCCGCTGGTTTGATAAAAAACCAGGCTACTTTGGCGTAAAGAAAGAACAAATTCACGATTTAAGTAAAGACGACGGCACAACCGTTTTGCCTACAGCATGGGATAAACTTGATTTTGTTAAATACCGTAAAGCGTTCTTCACGTTCTCAAGTGTGCTTGTTATTATCGGTATTATCTCGGTTGTTGTGTTCAGATTGAACCTTGGTATTGACTTTACGAGCGGAACTCGTATAGAGATTCCAGCAAATCATACCGTTACACAGTCTGAGATACAGCGTGAAATGAAGTCCCTTAATATCAAAACGGATGACGTAGTCATTACAGGAAAAGGTAATGACACGGGTGTCGTACGTGTAGTTGGGGTCTTGAATAAAAAAGAAATTGCCAATTTAAAAGATCATTTTAAAGATAAATACGGTTCTGAACCAAATGTAAGCACCGTTTCGCCGACGGTTGGAAAAGAACTGGCGAAAAATGCAATGATGGCAATTGCCATTGCTTCAATTGGAATTATCATCTATGTAACGATACGGTTTGAGTTTTACATGGCACTTGCAGCCGTGCTTGCCCTGTTGCATGATGCGTTCTTTATCGTTACGGTCTTCAGCTTAACGAAGTTAGAGGTTGATTTAACGTTTATTGCTGCTGTCTTGACGATTGTTGGTTACTCAATTAACGATACGATCGTTACGTTTGACCGCATTCGTGAAAATATGCAGAAATTTAAATCCAAAACGTTTGACGATTTGGCATTTATCGTAAATCTAAGTTTGCGTGAAACGTTTACTCGCTCAATGAACACCGTGTTAACAGTTGTAATTGCAGTTGTAGCACTTCTTCTATTCGGAAGTGAATCAATTCAAAACTTCTCAATTGCCCTGTTAGTAGGTTTAATCCTTGGTGCATATTCATCTGTGTTTATTGCTGCTCAGCTATGGCTTGTGTGGAAAGGAAAACAGTTGAAGCGTGAGGAACAAAAAGAAGTAGAAAGCAAGTAATTCAAAAACGTGCGAAGTATTCGCACGTTTTTTTGTGTGTGAAAATTCAAGACGCACTGTCAGAAAAATATGCTTATTTTCTTTCGTTGCTCCATTTCATCCACTCTAGTATAATAATGTGGGTTAAGGGGTGAAGAGACATGTTACAGTCAAAAAAACGTTGGAATGTTCAAGAATGTGATGAACATCTTGTTAATGAATTTGTAGAAAACCTCAATATTACACCTCTAGTAGCTTCGTTATTACTTAATAGAGGCATGACAACAGTAGAAGCGGCACGTGAGTTTTTACACGTTGATGCACAAACGTTCCACGATCCGTTTTTATTGCACGATATGGACAAAGCAGTAGCTCGTATTCAGCAAGCAATTGATCATAATGAAAAAATTATGATCTATGGAGATTACGATGCTGACGGCGTCAGCAGCACTTCTGTTATGTTATCTGCTTTACAGCAGCTTGGCGCTGATGTTGATTTTTATATTCCTAATCGCTTTACAGAAGGTTATGGGCCGAATAAGGCGGCATTTGATAAAATAAGCGCAGGCGGCTATCAGCTGGTGATTACGGTAGACACAGGTATTTCGGCAGTCGAAGAAACTGCGTATGCACGTGAATTAAATTTTGATTTAATTATTACTGATCACCACGAGCCCGGGCCGGTTTTACCGGATGCTTATGCAATTATTCATCCAAAGCTGCCGGGAAGTACATATCCATTTAAAGAACTGGCAGGTGTAGGAGTCGCTTTTAAACTCGCTCATGCGCTGTTAGGGGAGCTTCCGGAACATTTGTTAGAACTAGCAGTAATTGGGACGATTGCTGACTTGGTTCCTTTAGTCGACGAAAACCGCTTAATTGCTCGCAAAGGTCTTGACTATCTCAAGCTCACGAAGCGCACCGGAATTGAAGCGCTGCTGAGCGTATGTGGAGTAAAACGTGAAGAAATTAATGAGGATACAATCGGATTTGCGATGGCTCCTCGCATTAATGCAGTAGGACGTCTCCAAGATGCCGATCCAGCTGTTCATTTGCTTATGACAACAAATTCTGAAGAGGCAAAAGGTTTAGCTAAAGAAATTGATGCGTTAAACAAGGAAAGGCAGCAAATCGTAAACGATATTACAGAAGAAGCCGTTGAATTTGTTGAAGGTATGTATCCTCCGGATGAAAACAGCGTTCTTATTGTAGAGGGAGAAGGATGGAATGCAGGCGTTGTTGGAATTGTCGCTTCTAGGCTCGTAGAAAAGTTCTACAGACCAACAATTGTATTAAGTATTGACTCTGAAAACCGTGTTGCCAAAGGTTCAGCAAGAAGTATCGAAGGCTTTGATTTATTCGCGAACTTATCTAAATGCCGTGACATTCTGCCGCATTTTGGAGGGCATCCAATGGCAGCCGGCATGACATTAAACAGCGATGATGTAGAAGAGCTGCGCAGACGTCTTAATGAACAAGCAAGCAACGTGTTAACCGAACAGGATTTTATTCCAATTACATCAGTTGATAGAGTATGCACAACAGAGGAAATCACGCTGGAAAACATTGAACAAATGAGTGCGCTTGCTCCATTTGGTATGCATAACCCGAAGCCAAAAGTTCTCATTAAAGATGTTCATACAACATCTATGCGGAAAATTGGTGCTAATAAAAATCATTTAAAACTCGTATTTGAAGACAGCGGTGTATCGGTTGATGCAGTAGGATTTGGGTTAGGCTATATATTAGATGAAGTATCTCCTATAGCTAAAGTATCATTAGTAGGTGAACTATCTATTAATGAGTGGAACAATATGCGCAAGCCGCAGCTGATGGTGGAAGATATTTCTGTAGATGAATGGCAGATGTTTGATTATCGCAGTGCAGTTGATGTCAAACGTTTCTTTCAGCAAGTATTTACGGATCAAATGAAAGTTGTTGCTTTTCACGCTTCAACAATTGATAAATACAAGTCGCTGCTGCCGATGGAGCATGTTGTTCTTATTCAAAATGAAGAACAGGCAAAAGCATGTATGTTTGCAGGGGAACAGATCGTTTTATTAGATTTGCCTCCTTCACAGAAGTGGCTTGAATGTTTGTTTGTCCAAGGTATCCCTTCTAGAATATACGCTATTTTCTTAACGGAAGAAGACCATTATTTTGATACAATCCCAACTCGCGATCATTTTAAATGGTTTTACGGGTTTTTAGCGAAAAAGGGTCCATTTGATTTAAAACGCTACAAAGAAGATTTAGCGATTCATAAGGGCTGGTCAAAAGAAACGATTGATTTTATGGCAAAGGTGTTTTTTGAGTTAGAATTTGTTACAATAAACAATGGCTTAATTTCGTTAGTGAAAAATTCTGCGAAACGTGATTTAATAGAATCTGCGACTTATCGCCAAAAGCAGCAGCAGATTGAAATAGAAAAAAACTTTATTTATACGTCATATGTACAGCTTAAAAATCAATTTCAAGATATTTTTAAGCGTTCGATTGAATGAGGAGGCAACATTAGAATGAATTTTAAAGATTATATTACAATTGTACCTGACTGGCCAAAACCAGGTATTACATTTAAAGATATCTCAACATTAATGGATAACGGTGATGCATACCGTGCTGCAACGGATGAGATTGTAAAATATGCTAATGATAAACAAGTTGATATTATCGTAGGACCGGAAGCTCGCGGGTTTATCGTTGGTTGTCCAGTAGCATATGCGTTAGGTATCGGTTTTGCACCTGTTCGTAAAGAAGGAAAATTACCGCGTGAAGTAATCAAAGTAGATTACGGTTTAGAATACGGTAAAGACGTATTAACGATTCACAAAGATGCAATTAAGCCAGGTCAGCGCGTGTTGATTACAGATGATTTATTAGCAACAGGCGGTACAATTGAAGCGACAATTAAGCTTGTCGAAGAATTAGGCGGAATTGTTGTTGGAGCTGCGTTCTTAATTGAACTTTCTTACCTTGACGGCCGTGACAAACTAGACGGTTACGATGTATTCACATTAATGACGTATTAAGAAGAACGATCACATAAAAAAGAGTACCTGATACAGGTGCTCTTTTTTCGTTAAAAAACGTTAATACGTAAAATGGAAATGATGTAAATTTGATAAATTAAACGCAAAGGCTTTACATCCTTGGATTTTTTCAAGATAATAGTTACAATATGAATTAAAAATGCTAGTTGATAAAAGGTGATTTCATGGCAAATGAGCAAGTCCTAACAGCGGAACAGGTCATTGACAATACGAAGCGATATTTAAGTGAAGAAGACGTGGATTTTGTACAAAAAGCATATGATTTTGCAAAAGAAGCTCACAAAGAACAATATCGCAAGTCGGGTGAACCATATATTATCCACCCGATTCAAGTCGCAGGAATTTTAGTTGATCTAGATATGGATCCAGCAACAATTGCAGCTGGATTTCTACATGATGTGGTTGAAGATACAGAGATAACACTAAAAGATTTAGAAAAAGCTTTTAATGAAGAAGTAGCAATGTTAGTAGACGGCGTAACGAAACTGGGAAAAATTAAATATAAGTCTAAAGAAGAGCAGCAGGCTGAAAATCACCGCAAGATGTTTGTAGCAATGGCTCAAGATATTCGAGTCATACTGATCAAACTTGCGGATCGTCTTCATAACATGCGTACGCTAAAGCATTTACCGCAGGAAAAACAGCGACGCATTTCAAATGAAACGCTTGAAATTTTTGCTCCTCTTGCTCATCGTCTTGGTATTTCAAAAATTAAGTGGGAGCTTGAAGATACAGCTTTACGTTACTTAAATCCTCAGCAATATTATCGCATTGTAAATTTGATGAAGAAAAAGCGTGCGGAACGCGAGCAGTATTTGGCTGAAGTTATTGATGAAGTTCGAGAGCAAGTAGATGAAGTGTCGATTAAAGTTGAAATTTCAGGACGTCCAAAACATATTTATTCCATCTATCGTAAAATGGCACTGCAAAACAAGCAGTTTAATGAAATTTACGATTTACTAGCTGTGCGCATTATTGTAAATAGCATTAAAGACTGCTATGCGGTGTTAGGAATTATTCACACGTGCTGGAAGCCAATGCCAGGACGTTTCAAAGATTATATTGCAATGCCAAAACAAAATATGTACCAGTCTCTTCATACGACGGTTATCGGGCCAAAAGGTGATCCGTTAGAAGTTCAAATTCGAACGTTTGACATGCACCAAATTGCTGAGTATGGAATTGCTGCTCACTGGGCTTACAAAGAGGGAAAAACAGCTGAGCATGCTTCATTTGAAGAAAAGTTGACGTGGTTTAGAGAAATTTTAGAATTTCAAAATGATGCAAACGATGCAGAAGAGTTTATGGAATCTCTTAAAGTTGATTTGTTTTCTGACATGGTTTACATCTTTACGCCAAAAGGCGACGTCATTGAGCTTCCTTCCGGTTCTGTTCCAATTGATTTTTCTTATCGCATTCACTCTGAAATCGGAAACAAAACCATTGGGGCAAAAGTCAACGGCAAGATGGTCACGCTTGATTACCGTTTAAAAACCGGAGACATTATCGAAATCTTGACGTCTAAGCATTCGTATGGTCCAAGCAAGGACTGGTTAAAGCTTGCTCAAACGTCTCAAGCTAAAAATAAAATTCGCCAATTCTTTAAAAAGCAAAGCCGCGATGAAAATATTGAAAAAGGCAAAGAGCTGGTTGAAAAAGAAATTCGTCAAATGGAGTTTGACTTAAAAGAAGTATTAACAGCTGATAATATCAAACGAGTAGCGGAGAAGTTTAATTTTTCAAACGAAGATGATATGTATGCAGCTATTGGATATAACGGATTAACTGCGGCTCAAGTAGCTAATCGTTTAACCGAGAAGTGGAGAAAGCAGCGCGATCAAGAACAAGAGATCCAAATTGATGATATTGCACGAGACACTGCGGCCAAGCGTGTTCGCCAGCATAAACGAAAAGATTCCGGGGTTATCGTACCGGGTGTAGAGAACATGCTGATTCGCTTGTCTAAGTGCTGTAATCCAGTTCCCGGAGATGAGATTGTTGGTTTTATTACAAAGGGACGGGGAGTATCTGTTCATAGAGCAGATTGTTTAAACGTTCACACAGATGATGCTGAAAGCCGCCTTATTCCTGTAGAGTGGGAAACACATATTAAAGAAGGCAAAGAGTTTAACGTGGAAATTGAAATTTCAGGTTATGACCGCAGAGGCTTACTAAATGAAGTTCTGCAGGTTGTAAACGAGACTAAAACGAATATTTCAGCCGTTTCAGGAAAATCGGACCGAAACAAAATGGCTACGATTCATATGTCAATTTCTATTCATAACATCAGTCATCTTCATAAAGTGGTTGAGCGTATTAAACAGCTTCGAGACATTTATTCAGTTCGCCGAATTATGCATTAAGAAAGGTCGTTATACATGAGAGTAGTCGTACAAAGAGCAAAGAATGCAAAAGTAACTGTTGCAGGTGAAACGGTCGGTGAGATTAAGCACGGGTATATGCTTTTAGTGGGTATTACCCATGACGATACTGAAGCTGATGCAGAGTATGTAGCGGATAAAATTGTGAATTTGCGAGTGTTTGATGATGAGTCTGGCAAAATGAATTTGTCGCTTCTAGATGTAGAAGGAGAAATTTTATCGGTATCTCAATTTACGCTGTACGGAGATTGCCGAAAAGGCAGAAGACCAAACTTTATGGGAGCTGCTAGACCAGATCATGCTGTAACGCTTTACAACTATTTTAATAAAGTATTATCAGAAAAAAATATTCGAGTAGAAACCGGCGCATTTGGCGAAATGATGGACGTATCATTTACAAATGACGGACCGGTCACGCTTATTGTAGAAAGCAAAGAAAAAACGCAGGCTCACAGATGAGCCTGCGTTTTTTCTTTGCCTTGAAAGTAGTGATCTAATCCTTCAGCGATAGCGGACGTAATCATTTGCTGATAACTGATGGAATTAATATACGTTTCTTCCCGTTCGTTGCTTAAAAAGCCCAGTTCAATTAATGTACTCGGACGTGTATTTTCCCGAAGAACATAATAGTTTCCAAAACGTTCTCCTTTGTCTTTCAATTTTGCATGATTAATAAGGGACTGATGAATAGAATGTGTGAGTGGACTGTCCTGATGCTGATGGTAATAATACGTCATAAGGCCAGTTAGCTGTGAGCTGTTCGTACTGTTGTAGTGAATGCTTATAAAAGCATCTGCTTTAGTCGATTGCAGCGTGCGCTGTGAAAGTAGAAGGTACTCATCATGGGTGCGGGTTAAAATGACGTGTGCGCCTTCTTTTTGAAGTTTGTTTTGTAAAATAAGTGCTGTTCGGAGAGTGAGGTCTTTTTCATATGTGCCCTGTGTGCCGATGGCTCCTTTGTCTTTTCCTCCATGGCCTGCATCAATAATAATTGTTTTGCCCTTTAGGTGCCGCAAGCTTTTAATCAGCGTATAAACAGGCTGGCGCTGCGCTACCTGCATGCTAGGCTGAACGCTGTGGAGCGCTACGGTTTTCGTGAATTTTTTAAACACCCAGCCTTGAATATCGGAGCTTTCTACATAATACCAATCTCCTTGACGCTCTGAAACGGATAGTCTTGTATTCTTCGTCAATTTATTTGTAATTGAAAATGAACGTCCTGGACCGCTCCGTACATGAAGAGAGTCAGCTGTCACAATAACGGGTTGATGCAGCGGTACGTTTGGGCGCTCAAATGAGGAAGAGCACAGTAACAAAAGGATACTTGCAGCCAAAACAGATACAGACTTCATGTTTAGATGGCGAATAGATAGACCTCCTTTTTATAACAAAATAGAGTATTCGATGAAAATAAAAAAAATCCTTTCTCTTATGTAAAAACATCTTTTTTGGGCAATGCTAATAAAAGGATAAGTAAGTATAGGCAGGGAGGAAGAAACGATGAAGTTTAGTGAAAAAGGTGAACAATCATTTCAGCAGGTAAATCCGGTATTTGGCATTCATTTTCATGATTTTATTGACAGAGAAAGTGAAGCTTCATCCCTTGAATTGGCTTCTGAATTTGGTTTAACGCTTCGAGATATTCAGAAACTAAGAAAACAATTAGACCGCTCTTAACATGAAAGGTGCTTGACAACTGCTCATTTCATTCGTAATATAGAAAGCAATTGCTAAATTAAAATGAATGTATAACATTTTTATATTGATAAGCCAAAGATCGAGAAAAGTAGTAAAGATGACACATGGCTAGAGAGGAAATGTCTTAGGCTGAAAGCATTTCTACATGATGACTTTATGAAAGAACACTCAGGAGGCTTCACTCTGAAAAGGAAAACTTAGTAGGAGATGAACGTGTTCGTGCGTTAACGAAAAGAGTGGAAACATGTCATATGTTTCAATTAGGGTGGTACCACGTGAGATCAACTCTCGTCCCTACTATGGAAAAATAGTAGAGGCGAGAGTTTTTTTGTATTGTAAATTTTAAATATAGGAGGCATATCACGTTATGTCAGTTCAAATACCTAGAGGCACACAAGATATTTTACCGGGCAAAGTAGAATATTGGCAGTTTGTTGAACAGCGAGCAAGAGAAATCTGCCGTGCGTTCAACTATCAAGAAATTCGTACACCAATGTTTGAACACACTGAATTATTTTTGCGCGGAGTGGGAGAAACAACAGATATCGTGCAAAAAGAAATGTACACATTTAAAGATCGAGGTGACCGCAGCTTAACGCTTCGTCCAGAAGGAACAGCTGCAGTTGGACGATCATTTGTTTCAAATAAGATGTTTGGAAATCCAACGCAGCCAACCAAGCTGTTTTATATTGGCCCTATGTTTCGCTATGAACGACCTCAAGCGGGACGTTTCCGTCAATTCGTTCAGTTTGGTGTAGAAGCATTAGGGGTAAATGATCCAGCTATTGATGCTGAAGTTCTTGCCCTGTTAATGAGCTTTTACCAATCGCTTGGATTGAAAAAATTAAAGTTGGTTGTTAACAGTTTAGGAGATACAGAAAGTCGTCAAGCTCACCGTCAAGCGCTTATTGACCACTTTGCACCTCGCATTGGAGAGTTTTGCAGCGACTGCCAAAGCAGATTGGAGAAAAATCCTCTTCGTATTTTAGACTGTAAAAAAGATCGGGACCATGAGCTGATGGCTACAGCGCCGTCTATTCTTGATTATTTAAACGACTATTCAAAAGAATATTTTGAAAAAGTACAGCAGTACTTAACCGATTTAGACATTGACTATGTTGTAGATCCGACCCTAGTACGCGGGTTAGATTATTATAATCACACAGCATTTGAACTAATGAGTGAAGCAGAAGGATTTGGCGCCATTACAACTCTTTGTGGCGGAGGCCGTTATAATGGGCTGATTCAAGAAATCGGCGGACCTGAAACACCGGGTATTGGATTTGCTTTAAGTATCGAACGCTTATTATCTGCATTGGAAGCAGAAGGAATTGAGCTTCCGGTAGAAACAGGCGTAGATTGCTATGTAGTAACCATGGGCGATGAAGCAAAAGAAAAATCCGTTTCAATTGTAAATACGCTTCGACGCGCAGGCTTTGTAGCCGATAAAGATTATCAAGATAAAAAAATGAAAGCTCAGTTCAAAGCAGCTGATCGTGTACAAGCAAAATTTGTTGTTGTTCTAGGTGAAGATGAGCTAGCAAAACAAGTTGTAAACGTAAAGAATATGGAATCTGGCGAACAGCAAGAAGTATCAATTGATCAATTGGTCAGCTATTTGCAAAAACAAGTATAAGGGGGAACCATGATGACAAAACGTTCATACTACTGTGGAGATGTAACAGAACAAGCAACTGGCGAAACAGTTCTATTAAAAGGATGGGTTCAAAAACGCCGTGATTTAGGGGGATTAATCTTTATTGATTTACGCGACCGCGGCGGAGTTGTACAGGTTGTATTTAATCCTGAAAAATCTGCTGAAGCGCTAAAAATTGCTGAAGATGTACGTAATGAATTCGTACTGGAAGTGCAAGGAACTGTTGTGGCTCGTGAAAAGGGAACCGTTAACCCGAACTTAAAAACAGGTAAAATTGAAGTTCACGCTGAACAGATTACGGTATTAAACAAAGCCAAAACACCTCCTTTTGCTATTGCGGATCAAACGGAAGTATCAGAAGATGTTCGATTAAAATATCGTTATTTAGACCTTCGACGTTCTGAGATGTTTAACACGCTTAAAATGCGCAATGACATTACAAAAACAATTCGTGACTTCTTAGATCAAAATGACTTTTTAGATGTTGAAACACCTATTCTAACGAAAAGTACGCCAGAAGGCGCGCGTGATTATCTTGTGCCAAGCCGCGTGCACGAAGGGGAGTTTTATGCTCTTCCTCAATCACCGCAAATCTTTAAGCAGCTGCTAATGGTAAGCGGAGTTGAGCGTTATTATCAAATTGCTCGCTGCTTCCGTGATGAAGACTTGCGTGCAGATCGTCAGCCTGAATTTACTCAAATCGATATTGAAACATCATTTTTATCTCAAGAGGACATCATGACAATGACGGAAGAAATGATGTCTAAAGTAATGAAGCGCGTAAAAGATTTAGATGTAACGACGCCTTTCCCGCGCATGTCATATGATGAAGCGATGAGTCGCTACGGTTCAGATAAGCCGGATACACGTTTTGAAATGGAGCTAGTCAACTTATCAGAGCTTGTGAAAGACTGCGGGTTCAAAGTATTTAGCGCAGCAGTTGAAAACGGCGGAGAAGTAAAAGCAATTAACGTAAAAGGTGCCGCTTCTAGCTATTCACGTAAAGATATCGATGCTCTAACAGAGTTCGTGAAAATTTACGGTGCTAAAGGGTTAGCATGGCTGAAAGTTGAAGCTGACGGCTTAAAAGGACCGATTGCAAAATTCTTCAATGAAGATGAGCAAAAGCAATTTGCTGAAGCTCTTCAAACGGAAGAAGGAGATTTACTTTTATTTGTAGCTGATAAAAAGTCAGTTGTAGCAGATGCACTTGGCGCTCTTCGTCTAAAGCTTGCAAAAGAACAAGGAATTATTGATGAAACGAAATTTAACTTCCTATGGGTAACAGATTGGCCTCTTCTTGAGCATGACGAAGAAGACAACCGTTACTACGCGGCTCATCATCCATTCACAATGCCAGTTCGTGAAGATTTACCAATGTTAGAAAGCGATCCTGGACAAGTCCGTGCACAAGCATATGACTTAGTATTGAATGGTTACGAACTTGGCGGAGGATCTTTACGTATTTACGAGCGTGATATTCAAGAAAAAATGTTTAAAACGCTTGGATTTACATTAGAAGAAGCATATGAGCAGTTCGGTTTCTTACTTGAAGCATTTGAATACGGTACTCCTCCTCACGGCGGAATTGCGTTAGGTCTTGACCGTTTGGTTATGCTTCTAGCAGGACGCACAAACTTGCGTGATACAATTGCCTTCCCTAAAACAGCAAGTGCAAGCTGTCTATTAACAAACGCACCTGGTGAAGTAAGTGAAGCGCAATTAGACGAGCTGCATTTGCAGGTGAAAAAGCAAAAAACAGAAGCGTAATCGATTGAACCGTCCGTTAAATCGAGCCTGTCACTGGAACGTGACAGGCTCGATTTTTTTTGTTTTACTTATTAATTGCAAAGTGATTTTTTCTGTGATAAGATACTTTCAAGAACTAAATAGTCCTGATGTGTTCGTCCTTAATCCAGTTTTGACCGAACAATTTTTTGCTTGGGAGCTCGGAGTTTTTAACGAGCGTACATGCCTCATCTCGAGGACTTACAATGGTTAAAGCAGAGCACCCACCTGCCGAGAGCGGGTTCAAAACGAAGGCACTCGAGACGGCACGATCGGGACTAGCATACATATAAGAAATCCTCTATGTAATTATTTGCATAGAGTTTTTTTATGGATAAATAACGAATGCTCATGTTCGTTTTGCTAAAAATATGGTATAGTCAATTTCGTTGTTTATTTGAATTATTCATACACGTTGGTGTATTTAATAGAGGAGTGTTTTAACATGTTGCATCAGTTTTCGCGTAATGAACTGGCGATAGGAAAAGAAGGGCTAGCTACTTTAAAAGGCAGCACAGTTGCTATTTTAGGGATAGGAGGAGTAGGGTCATTTTCTGCTGAGGCTTTGGCTAGGTCAGGAGTAGGGCGTTTAATTCTTGTAGATAAAGACGATGTTGATATTACAAACGTAAATCGTCAAATTCATGCGCTGCTTTCTACGGTAGGTCAGCCCAAGACAGAATTAATGAAAAAGCGTATTTTAGATATTAACCCAGACTGTGACGTCGTTTCTCTTCAAATGTTTTATACGGAAGAAACATATGAAGAGTTCTTTAGTTACAAACCGGACTTCGTAGTGGATGCATCCGATACGATTTCGTATAAAATTCATTTAATGAAAGAATGTTTAAAACGTGATATTCCAATTATTTCAAGTATGGGTGCTGCGAATAAAATGGATCCAACACGTTTCAAAATTGCAGACATTTCAAAGACACATACAGATCCAATTGCAAAAGTAGTTCGTACTCGTCTGCGCAAAGAAGGAATTCGCAAAGGAATTAACGTCGTTTTTTCTGATGAACGTCCAATCGTTATTCGCGAAGAAGTTCGCAAAGAAGTAGGAAACGATCAAGCGCAAATTCGCAAAGCGAAAATGCCCCCATCTTCTAATGCTTTTGTTCCATCTGTAGCAGGATTAATTATGGGCGGTCATGTTATTAATGAATTATTAAGTGATATTAAGATTCGCCGCGTAGGTGATGAATAAAAAGAAGGCTATCGCAGCCTTCTTTTTTTTATGGAAATATCTGTTCTATTTATGCTTTGGATGGAATCTTCTGTTTGATATGTATAAAAAGTACTAATAAATTGAAAAATATGGCTTGATGGTGAATTTACACTGTATTAAAAAAAGAGATTTATGTAAATTTATTTAACGCTTTATTTACATAAAATTTACGTTTTCGCTTTCTTTCTTTTGTATCTTCTACAGCAATATTCAGAAAGTCTTATATATCAAGGGTTTTGATAGAAATAAGAAAAAATAAACCCCAAATAAGTAAGTTTACAGTAACTTAAAATTCACTTCATATAAAGACAACAATCTACTCGTATAATGTGTCTTGTACCTGTTGTTCGAGTACAAAGGACTAGTACTAATTACACATATATTTATTGGAGGGTAATGTAATGAAAACAAAGGGTTTTAAAGTAACATTAGCAGCTTTTTTAATGGTAGGAGCACTAGCAGCATGTGGTAAAGACGGAGCAAGCAACGACAGTGGTTCGGGCAGCAAAGAAGAAGTGTCAGGTACGTTAACAGCGGCGGGATCTACAGCTTTACAACCACTTGCAGAAGAAGCAGCGAATGGAATTACTGAAAAATATCCAAACCTTTCAGTAACGGTACAAGGTGGAGGTAGTGGAACTGGTGTTAACCAAGTAGCATCAGGAGCAGTTGACATTGGAAACTCTGACGTTCCAGCAGCCGATAAAATCGAAGATAAATCAAAAGCAGATAAACTTGTAGATACGAAAGTAGCGGGCATTGGGTTCGCACTTGTTGTAAATAAAGATGTAAAAGTAGAATCGTTAACAAAAGAGCAAATTCAAAAGATTTTCTCTGGTGAAATTAAAAACTGGAAAGAAGTTGGCGGAAACGACGAAAAAATTAACGTAATCAACCGTCCAGCATCATCTGGTACACGTGCTACATTCGAGAAAACATTAATGGGTGACGCAAAAGTAAATGACAGCGTTGGTACAGCTCAAGATTCAAACGGAGCGGTTGAGCAATCAGTGAACTCAACGCCAGGAGCAGTAAGTTACCTTGCTATGTCGTATTTAATTGGCGATAAAAAAGAAAGTTTAAAAATGCTTAATATTGATGGTGTAGAGCCAACAACAGAAAACATTGTTTCTAAAAAATATCCGTTTTGGTCTTATGAGTACATGATTACAAACGGTGAGCCAAAAGATGGTGCAAAAGAGTATATTGACTACGTAGCTGGTAAAGACTTTGCTAAGCAAGTAGAAGATATGGGATATATCCCAATGACTGAGTTCAAAAAATAAGAGTGTTTTTAAAAAGAATAGGGCTGACTAACACAGTCAGTCTTATTCTATTTGAATGTTAATAAAGTATATAGCGAATAAAAAGAAAAGCGAATATATACTGAATATGTAAGGAGACAGAGCGATGAAGGGGAAAAAATCCATTAATTATGTAAAAAGCGAATACATTGGCCGTACGCTTTCTACATTTTGCGGTATTTTAATTGTACTTGTTACGTTAGCTATTATCGTATTTATTTGTGAAAAAGGCATACAGTCATTTTTACAAAGTAATATATCAATCGGTGAAATGTTGACTTCAACAAAATGGAGTCCAAACAATAAAGAATACGGTGCACTTGTGTTTATTCTGGGTTCCATGCTTGTATCAATCGGAGCCGTTATTATAAGCGCTCCAATTGGAATTGCTATTGCCATTTTTAACAACTATATTTCGCCTAAATTTGGTTCAACGGTTTTAAGACCAGTGTTAGAACTGTTAGTCGGCGTTCCTTCAGTGGTATACGGTCTTTTAGGGGTTACCATTTTATTGCCGCTTCTTCGCGATAATTTCGGTGGAGTGGGCTTTAGTTTGATTGCCGGAATTATTGTCTTAAGCGTCATGATTCTTCCGACAATTGCAAGTATTGCTGACGATGCCATTCGAAGCGTAGCACCTGAATATTTAGAAGCTTCTTATGGATTAGGTTCAACGAGATGGCAGGCAATTAGCCGAGTCATTATTCCATCTGCTAAAACAGGTATTTTAACAGGTATTGTGTTAGGGCTTGCCCGCGCCTTTGGAGAAGCGCTAGCTGTTCAAATGGTTATCGGAAATACGGTTAAGCTTCCTGAAAGCTTATATAGCCCAACGGCAACATTAACGGGTATTTTAACAATGGATATGTCTAATACGTTAAACGGAACGGCATGGAATAACGCACTGTGGACGTTAGCCATGATTTTACTGCTTATTTCTTTCGTGTTCATTTTAATTATCCGAGCAATTGGGAAACGAGGTGCTCATCAATGAGAAACAAAAATGCACGCACAGTAAATAATATATGGACAGGTGTTTTTTATGTCATTGCCGCTCTAGTAGTTGCGCTATTAGTGTATTTAGTTGTTGAAATAATCGCCAAGGGCTGGGGATTTTGGGATCCGAACTTTTTATTTGGAAAGCCAAGCAATACGATGGCAGGAGGCGGTATCGGACCGCAGCTGTTTAACTCGTTCTACATGCTTGTTTTAACGCTGATCATTTCTATTCCTCTTGGTTTAGGAGCCGGAATTTATTTAGCGGAGTACGCGAAGCAAGGTCGTTTCTTAAATTTCGTTCGCTTATGTATTGAGACAATGGCGTCATTGCCGTCCATTGTAGTTGGGTTATTTGGATTATTAATTTTCGTCACATTTTCCGGCTGGGGCTATACGCTTATCGGCGGAGCACTTGTGATTACAATTTTGAATTTACCGGGTTTAACGCGCGTATGTGAAAGTGCGATTGCATCTGTTCCTGCGAGTGTAAAAGAAGCGAGTTTAGGTTTAGGTGCGACTAAATGGCAGACAATTGTTAAAGTCGTCATTCCATCAGCGATTCAACAAATTATCACAGGTGTTATTTTAACAGCGGGACGAATCTTTGGAGAGGCAGCTGCGTTGATTTATACGGCTGGCTTAACGACGCCGATGTTAAATTCAAATGCTGACTTAACGAGTCCTGTAAATCCGTTTAATATTTTTCGACCAGCAGAGACGCTTGCCGTCCACATTTGGAAATTAAACTCTGAAGGAATCGTACCTGATGCAAGATTGATTGCAACAAAGTCAGCTGCTATTCTGATCATTATGGTTCTGTTGTTTAACATTATCGCTCGTTTAGTCGCTAAACTTTTAGACAGCTATTTCAAAGGTTCAACAAAAACGAAAAAGCAAAAAGAGGTTAAAAGTGCAGCTTAATAGATAAAGACAAAAAAGAAAATGGCTTTGAAACTGAGCATCAGTTTCAGCCATTTTCTTTTTTTAATATCTCTAAACGATTGAAAACTTTTGAAAAGTATTTTTCTTGTCCATTTTGTTTAGGATGAAAATATTGTTTGTTTTTGATGCGATCCGGTAAATACTGTTGAAGGACCCATCCGTTATCAAAGTCATGCGGGTATTGATATTCAACGCCTCGGCCAAGGTTCTCTGCTCCTTTGTAATGAGCATCCTTCAAATGAGGGGGAACGTCGCCGGACAGCCCTTTTTTAATATCACTTATCGCTTCATCTAATGCTTTGTAAGCAGCGTTGGACTTCGGTGATAGGCAAAGCTCAATAACGGCGTTTGCAAGTGGGATACGTGCTTCTGGGAGCCCTAATCGCTCAGTTGCTTGAATAGCTGCGAGAGTTCTCATGCCGGCATCCGGATCAGCTAGTCCAATGTCTTCATAGGCAATGACTAAAAGGCGACGATTGATGCTGATCAAGTCTCCTGCTTCAATTAGCCGTCCCAAATAATGAAGAGCGGCATTTACGTCGCTGCCGCGAATCGATTTTTGAAAAGCCGATAATACATCATAGTGAGCGTCACCATTTTTATCATGTGAAAAATATTTTTG
Organism: Priestia sp. 53B2; assembly: GCF_056099005.1. Classification (NCBI taxonomy): domain Bacteria; kingdom Bacillati; phylum Bacillota; class Bacilli; order Caryophanales; family Bacillaceae; genus Priestia; species Priestia sp. 53B2. The sequence goes on along the minus strand of NZ_JBLZXA010000008.1, from coordinate 830,509 downwards.
CTGCAGACATTCTTCTGCCGTTTGTAAGGTAATAACGATTTTACCGTCGCTTTCACCTGTTGATAAAACAGCCAGTTCCAGAGCATTCAAAGCCGAGCGCACGTCACCGTTGCAGCTGTTAGCAAAGTGGTTCATGGCGTCATCTTCAACGATAATTTTTCTATCCCCAAATCCGTTGGATGAGTCGTTGAGTGCTCTTGTTAGCGCCATTTTGATATCATCTGGCGTAAGAGATTTTAATTCGAAGATTTGGCATCTGCTTCGAATAGCAGGATTAATCGCGTGATAAGGATTGCTTGTTGTCGCTCCGATTAGAATGATCATGCCGTTTTCTAAATAAGGAAGCAAAAAGTCTTGCTTGGCTTTGTCAAGGCGATGAACTTCATCTAACAGCAGAATTACTTTGCCTGACATTTTGGCTTCTTCGGCGACAATTTCCATATCTTTTTTATTGTTTACAACGGCATTTAACTGACGAAACGCCGTGTTGGTTGTTTTTGCAATAGCTGTGGCAATTGTTGTTTTTCCAACGCCTGGAGGCCCATATAAAATCATCGAGCTTAAGTGATTTGCTTTTACCATTCGATAAATCATTTTATCTTTGCCAACTAAATGCTGCTGCCCGATAACGTCATCTAAATGAGTCGGACGCATTCGAAATGCGAGAGGTTTTGTAGCCATGTTTTTCTCCTTTCTTTTCTTTCACTGTATCACAAGAGGTGAATAGGTGGTGGAAATTTATCTTATAGGCATAGTATGTTATAATATCAACAGTTACATTTGCAAGAAACGCGTATAGAGAAGTTCATATAGCTTAGTAAAAAACGACTCATCACAGCATTCAGTGACAACGTGAGGGTCTTATTTTTTTCATAAATAAAAAAAGTGTATTGAAGGAGTGTATCGTATGAAAATTTCAACAAAAGGACGCTACGGTTTAACGATTATGATTGAGCTTGCGAAGCGCTTTGGCGAAGGGCCTATCTCGCTTAAAACTATTGCTCAAACGCATGACTTATCTGAACATTATTTAGAGCAGCTTATTTCACCGCTGCGTAACGCTGGGCTTGTAAAAAGCGTGCGCGGAGCTTATGGAGGTTACATCTTAGCACATGAACCTGCTAACATTACTTCTGGCGATATTATTTCTGTTTTAGAAGGTCCTATTAGTCCTGTAGAAGGAATTGAAGATGAAGAGCCTGCAAAACGCGAGCTGTGGATTCGTATTCGAGATGCGGTTAAAGAAGTGCTAGATAGTACAACGCTTGAAGATTTAGCAAATCATTCTGATGATGATCAAGCGTCTTATATGTTTTATATTTAATAATGAGCTAGGAGGCGTTTATTTTGGAACGTATTTATATTGATCATGCAGCAACGTCTCCAATACATCCAGCAGTCGTTGAGAAAATGACGACTTTTATGCATGAGTACTTTGGGAATCCGTCTAGTATTCATCACTACGGGCGGGAAAGTCGACGCTATTTAGACGAAGCTCGCCAAACGATTGCAGCAAGTATTGGAGCACACGAAAATGAACTGATTTTTACAAGTGGTGGGACAGAAGCAGATAATATGGCACTGATCGGAGTAGCTCTTGCAAACCGCCATAAAGGAAATCATATTATTACCACGCAAATTGAACACCACGCTGTGCTTCATACGTGTGAATATTTAGAAACACAGGGCTTTGAAGTGACTTACTTACCAGTTAATGAGTACGGACAAGTATCTGTGGATGAAATAAAATCAGCCCTAACCGATCAAACAATTCTTGTGTCGGTGATGTTTGGAAATAATGAAGTAGGTGCTATTCAGCCAATTGGAGAAATTGGAGTTCTATTAAAAGAGCATGGAGCATATTTCCACACGGATGCAGTGCAAGCTTATGGATTAATTCCGTTAAATGTGCAACAATTAGGTGTCGATCTTTTATCCGTTTCGGCTCATAAAATTAACGGACCAAAAGGGATGGGCTTTTTATATGCAGCTGCTCACGTTTCACTGTCTCCTTTGCTATTTGGAGGAGAACAAGAGCGCAAACGACGAGCTGGAACTGAGAACATGACAAGTATTGTCGGGTTTGAAGAAGCTGTGAAAATTTCGCAACAAACGCTGCAAACACGTGCAGATGAATATAGAAGATACAAAGAAATAATGGTAGCTGTGTTGAAAGAAGAAGGTATTTCATTTGAAATTAACGGACATCTTGAAAATTCTCTGCCACATGTGTTAAATTTATCATTTCCAAAAACAAATGTTGAATCGATGCTCGTAAATTTAGACTTAGCAGGAATTGCGGCATCGAGCGGTTCAGCTTGCACAGCGGGAGCAATCGATCCTTCTCATGTGCTTGTTGCTATGTTTGGAAAAAGGTCTGAACGTTTAACAACTTCTATTCGATTTAGCTTTGGCTTAGGAAACTCAGCTGAGCAAATTGAAAAAACCGCACGTCAAACAGCAAACATCGTTAAGCGACTAACGATGTAAATAGCAGCCATCAGTAGGGTCTTCATCCCTCACTGATGGTTTGTGTCGTTTCTTTCGCTTTTTAGCGAACAATTTAATTAAAATGAAGAAAACGGAGGTGGCGAAGTTGACAAAATCACCTAAAGATACACGTGTAGTAGTCGGAATGAGCGGAGGCGTTGATTCATCTGTAGCAGCTCTTTTATTAAAACAACAAGGATACGATGTGATCGGAATCTTTATGAAAAACTGGGACGATACGGATGAAAACGGCGTTTGTACTGCGACTGAAGATTATAACGATGTTATTCGCGTATGTAATCAAATTGGTATTCCTTACTATGCAGTCAACTTTGAAAAACAATATTGGGATAAAGTATTTACCTACTTTTTAGATGAATATAAAGCAGGTCGTACGCCGAATCCTGATGTAATGTGTAATAAAGAAATTAAATTCAAAGCCTTTTTGGAGCATGCAGTGACGCTAGGAGCAGATTATCTAGCGACAGGACATTATGCACGCGTTGCGTACCGCGACGGGGAGTATAAAATGCTTCGAGGCGTAGATGGAAATAAAGATCAAACGTATTTCTTAAATCAATTAGGACAAGATCAGCTTTCCAAAGTAATGTTCCCGATTGGTGAAATTGAGAAATCAAAAGTGCGTGAAATTGCGAAAGAAGCAGGCCTTGCTACAGCAACGAAAAAAGACAGCACAGGTATTTGTTTTATTGGTGAACGCAACTTCAAAGAATTTTTAAGTCAGTATCTTCCTGCTCAGCCAGGTGTAATGCAAACGCTTGACGGCGAAGTGAAAGGCAAGCACGACGGTCTTATGTACTACACGATTGGCCAACGCCATGGTTTAGGTATTGGAGGCAGCGGTGAACCTTGGTTTGTAGTCGGAAAAGATTTAGAAAAAAATGTTTTGTACGTCGATCAAGGCTTTCACAATGATCTTCTTTATTCTACATCTCTTACAGCAACCAATGTCAGCTGGGTAAGCGACCGTGACTGGTCGTCACCAATGACGTGCACAGCAAAATTCCGCTATCGTCAAACCGATTCAGCAGTAACCGTTGAAAAAGTCGATGATGATACAATTAAAGTTATTTTTGCTGAACCTGTTCGCGCAATTACGCCAGGTCAAGCAGTTGTGTTTTACAAAGATGATGAATGTCTTGGCGGAGCAACAATTGACAAAGTATTTCAAGAAGAAGAGCAAATCTGGTACGTATAATTCATATAAGCAAGAACGAAAAACCTCGGCCGTATATAGCTGAGGTTTTTCTATGATATACTTTACTTATTGGGTAAACTAATAACTTACATATTCTAGATTTTCATGATGTGAAAATCTTTTAAATCATAACTAAAACAGTGGAGTGAACGAAAAAATGACAGATAAAAATCAGCTAGGAATTCAGTATATGCAGGAAGGGAAATTTGAAGAGGCTGCTAAAACATTTTCAGAAGCAATTGAAGATAATCCAAAAGATCCAATTGTGTATGTGAATTTTGGCAATTTGTTAGCGGCTGTTAGTGAGATGGATCGTGCTTTGAAATTTTATGAACGTGCGATTGAATTAGATGAAGAAACGGCAACAGCGTATTACGGAGCAGGAAATATTTATTTTAATGCAGAGCAGCTTGAGCAGGCAAAGCACTACTTTGATTTAGCAATCAAAAAAGGCTTAGATTCATCCGATGCGTACTTTATGCTTGGTTTAACGCTGTTTCATATGGAAGAAATTCGTTTTGCGATGCCTTATCTTCAGCGGGCGGTAGAACTAAACGAGCATGATGTAGAAGCAAAATTTCAGTACGGTCTTTGTTTAGCACAACTCGAAATGGTAGATGAAGCGATTGCTGAATTTCTTAAGGTAGTCAATCAAGAGCCAGAACACGCCGATGCTTTTTATAATTTAGGCGTAGCGTATGCCATGAAAGATGACAAAGACAAGGCGATTGAGATGTTAGATGAAGCTTTAAACGTGCAGCCAGATCACGTAATGGCAGCAAATGCCAAACAAGTTCTGTCTACATTAGAACATTAAGAAAGCGGGTAAAGGAAGGATAACATGAACGAAGAACAAGTGAACCCTTCACAGCCAGAACGTCATTATATAAGCGGCACGTCGATTGTAACGGTCTTTCATAACGAAGAAAACTTATATAACGTTACGCGGATACGGATCAAAAAAACAAATTTAGAGATTGAAGATAAAGAAACGGTCGTTACAGGCTATTTTCCTAAGCTGAATGAAGATGAAGTATACACGTTTTACGGAGACTTCAAAGAGCATCCAAAGTTTGGTCTGCAGTTTCATGTTGAACAGTTTAAAAAAGAACTTCCGCAATCAAGGCAAGGGGTTGTTCAGTACCTGTCTAGCGATTTATTTCACGGAATCGGTAAAAAAACTGCTGAAAACATTGTGGACGCCCTAGGAGAACGCGCTATTTTTCGTATTTTGCAAAATGAGTCTGTGCTAAAAGAGGTTCCGAGGCTTTCAGCCGACAAGGCAGAAGCTTTAGTCACGCAGCTTCGTGAACATCAAGGGTTAGAAGAAGTAATGGTAAAGCTGACAGACCTCGGGTTTGGACCGCAGCTTTCGATGAAGATTTTCCAAGCGTACAAACAAGAAGCGCTTGAAATTGTTCAAAATAATCCTTATCAGCTCGTAGAAGATATTCAAGGTATTGGCTTTAGCAGGGCCGATGAACTTGGAAAGAGGCTTGGTATGGCAACCAATCATCCTGATCGTTTGCGTGCAGGTATTTTATACGTCATTGAGCAAGAATGCAATCAAATGGGGCATGTATACGTCACGGCAGATCAGCTGTATAGAAAAACAGCAGAGCTTCTTCGAAAAAGCAGGCATGAGAATCTGTCTGAAATGGATCTTACAAGAGAAGTGGACGCATTAAAAGCAGACAAAAAGCTTATCATTCAAGACGAAAAAATTTATTTTCCTCCCCTTTTCTATGCTGAAAAAGGGCTGGTTAAAGCTATTCAAAAAATTATGGCTCAAATGCAGTACGAAGAGCAGTTTCCAGAATCAGAATTCTTATTGGCTCTGGGTAAACTAGAAGAGCGATTAGACGTGCAATATGCACCTTCTCAGCGCAAGGGCATACAAACCGCTTTAATGTCTCCGATGCTTCTTTTAACAGGTGGACCAGGTACGGGGAAAACAACGGTTATTAAAGGAATAGTCGAACTCTATGCAGAACTTCACGGATGTTCGTTAAATCCAGGGGATTATAAAAAAGATGAAGCTTTTCCTGTTTTACTTGTGGCACCTACTGGACGCGCTGCTAAACGAATGAGTGAAGCGACGGGACTTCCGGCAGTTACAATTCACAGATTATTAAAATGGAACGGACAAGAAGGATTTGATCATAATGAAGAAAATCCAATTGACGGAAAATTACTGATTGTGGATGAAGTATCAATGGTAGATTTGTGGCTTGCTCATCAGCTGTTTAAATCTCTTCCTGCTAATTTACAGGTTATTTTAGTTGGAGACGAAGACCAGCTTCCTTCAGTAGGTCCGGGACAGGTGTTAAAAGATTTACTGAGTTCAGAAGTAGTTCCTACCGTCCGTCTGACAGATGTATACCGGCAAGCGGAAGGATCTTCAATTATTGATTTGGCTCATGAAATAAAAAAAGGAAAGCTTCCGGAAGACTTATCAAGGCAGCAAGGAGATCGTTCTTTTATTCGTTGTCAAGGACAGCACATCACGAACGTCGTGCAACAAGTTTGCGGGAATGCGTTAAAAAAAGGCTATACGGCTAAAGATATTCAAGTTCTAGCTCCTATGTATAAAGGTCCTGCAGGTATTGATAAGCTGAATGAAGTTCTTCAGGAATTATTCAACCCGGCTTCTGAGCAAAGAAGAGAGCTTAAGCACGGAGATATTACGTACCGAGTCGGAGATAAAGTGCTGCAGCTTGTAAATCAGCCGGATAGCAACGTATTTAACGGAGATATGGGAGAAATCGTCTCGGTTTTCTTTGCCAAAGAAAATACGGAAAAACAGGATATGCTGGTTATTTCATACGAAGGAAATGAAGTAACTTACACAAAGCAAGACTTTAATCAAATAACTCATGCATACTGCTGTTCCATTCATAAATCACAGGGAAGTGAATTTCCCATTGTTGTGCTTCCAATTGTTAAAAGCTATTACCGGATGCTGCGACGCAATTTACTTTATACCGCCGTTACGCGAAGCAAACAGTTTTTAATTTTATGCGGCGAAGACGAAGCGTTTCAGCTTGGAGTCAGCCGAAATGAAGACAGCGTCCGACAAACGAATTTACAGCCCTTGCTTCGAGAAAGCTTGGATAACGACATAGAAGATCCCGAAATTCCATTTATGAAAGATGCAAATATTGGGATGGAAAACGTTACGCCGTATGATTTCATGTAACCTTTCGCATGCTAACAAAGAGTTAAATAAACTCCTTTGTTGCCATCCTTCTTTGCTAATTGTCAGAAAATAAAGTATGGACATGGAAAGAAGTGGACATAATGCGTTTATATAAGTAGAACGTATAAAGAGGTGTCGACTTTGTTTAAATGTCCAAACTGTAAAAGTATTGACGTTGGCAAAATTGGTGTAAATCAGTATTACTGCTGGAATTGTTTTATTGAAATGACTATTTCAAAAGGACAAATTAATACTCACCAAGTAGAAGAAGATGGAACATTGAGCTCGCTTGATGATTTGTTCTCAGACGACGAGCGCACAATCAATTTCTAATTCTTTTTTACCGGGAGGAAGAGCAATGGGCAGAATCATTCCGTCAGTAGTCGCTTTCGGTCTTGGAGCTTATGCATTTAAAATGGCAGATGATCGAGAGATGTTTACAAAAAGAAATATGAAAAAAATGCGTAAACGTATGATGAAAGCTATTTACTAATAAAAAAAGCACTATTGCACTTAGCTGCAATAGTGCTTTTTTGCAGGCAGAAGAGACAACTGTATGTATAAACTCCTTTCTTTATCAAAAAATAGAAGAGAGGAGGAGTTTACGTTGAAAGATAGTTCATTTAAATGGTTCTATAGATTCGGACTGCTGTTATTAGCGCTGCTGTGCATATTAGTCTTTTTTAAAGTCCAGTTTTTATGGCTTCCTGTTATTTACATGTTTTTAAAAGCACTGCTGCCTTTTTTTATTGCAGCATTCATTACATATTTACTTCATCCGCTTATTGAAAAAACGCATGATAAAGGCGTGCCTCGTCCTCTAGCTATTTTACTGATCTACATCATCTTTTTTGGAGGAATTGGGTTTGGAGCCTATAAGTCGTACCCTATTTTTGTGGAACAAGTAAAAGATTTAAACGAACAGCTGCCTCATTTTACGAATACATATAGACATTGGGTAGAATCGATTCATGATCGTACAACTTCACTTCCAAACGGTGTACATGAGAAAATTGAAGGCAGCATTGATGATGTAGAGGCTACGCTCAACGTGTGGCTTACAAAAGTGGCAGAAGGATTAAAGTCATTGATTACCTCTTTTTTGATTTTAATCATTATTCCATTTATTGTTTTTTATATGCTGAAGGATTTTTCCTCTATTAAGAAAGCAACAGCTTATGTCACACCTAAAAAGTGGCACAAACCAGGCGAACGTTTTTTATCGGATGTGAATGAATCGCTCGGCAATTACATTAGAGGGCAATTTTTTGTTTGTCTCATTATTGGTGTGATTGCCACAGCAGCCCTGTGGTTCTTTCATGTACCTTATGCACTTCTTTTAGGCTTCATTATTGGCGTAACGAATATCATTCCTTATTTTGGCCCGATTATTGGTGCGGTTCCAGCGGCTATTATTGCAGCCACAATCTCGATAAAGTTGGTTATTACCATTGTCATTATAATCTTTGTGCTGCAGTTTCTAGAGGGAAATGTGCTGTCTCCGCTTATCGTAGGAAAGAGTCTTCATATTCATCCTTTGTTTATCATGCTTGCGCTCCTTTTAGGAGGAGAATTTGGAGGAGTATTGGGTCTCATTTTGGCTGTGCCAATTTTAGCAGTCATTAAAATATCTATTTTGCATATCCGCTCTTATACGCTCAAACATTGACAAAGAGCGGTTAATTTGTCATAATATCGCCATAAGAAAACGCTACATATTTTAAACACAATGATGGATCGAGTACGTTGCACACTGGTTTTTAGAGAAGGGCTTCCTTGGCTGAAAGAAGCGCTAAACAAAGAGCAGCTGAACGCTAGTCCAGAGTGCAGGCTAAAACCTGCCGTGTCAGCAACGTTAACGCTATGAAGGTGATAAATGCTTTTGGCATTTATAATCAGGGTGGTACCGCGAGTTCAACTCTCGTCCCTGCTACAGGGATGAGAGTTTTTTTGTGTGCAAATAACTAGCAATTGCTTTTGTACACAGAGAAAATAGATGCTTTTATGTCATCATTTTTTTGTCTATAAATAAGAAGAGTATTAAAGGAGGACCAATCATGAAAAAACTGACGTCAGCACAAGTTCGTCAAATGTATTTAGATTTCTTTAAAGAAAAAGGCCATGATGTAGAACCAAGCGCATCTTTAGTTCCGCATGAAGATCCATCTTTATTATGGATTAACAGTGGAGTAGCTACATTAAAAAAATATTTTGATGGTCGTGTTATTCCTCAAAATCCGCGTATTTGTAACGCACAAAAATCCATTCGTACAAACGATATCGAAAACGTAGGTAAAACGGCTCGCCATCATACGTTTTTTGAAATGCTTGGTAATTTCTCTATCGGTGATTATTTCAAAGAAGAAGCCATCCAATGGGCATGGGAATTCTTAACGAGCGATAAATGGATTGGATTCGACGCAGATAAGCTATCTGTAACAGTTCACCCTGAAGATGAAGAAGCATTTAAGATTTGGAATGAAAAAATGGGCGTGCCTAAAGAACGCATCATTCGTTTAGAAGGTAATTTCTGGGATATCGGAGAAGGTCCGAGTGGTCCAAATACAGAGATCTTTTATGATCGCGGAGAAGCATATGGAAATGACCTAACTGATCCGGAATTATATCCAGGTGGAGAAAATGAGCGTTATTTAGAAATTTGGAACCTTGTATTTTCTCAATTTAATCACAATCCTGATGGCACGTACACGCCGCTTCCAAAGAAAAACATCGATACGGGAATGGGCTTAGAGCGTATGGTTTCTGTTATCCAAGACGTGCAAACAAACTTTGATACAGATTTGTTTATGCCAATTATTGAAGCAACAGAAAACATTTCAGGCGCTAAATATCGTACAAATGATGAGCAAGATACGGCATTTAAAGTCATTGCTGACCATATTCGTACGGTAACATTTGCTGTAGGTGATGGCGCGCTTCCTTCAAATGAAGGCCGTGGGTATGTGCTGCGCCGTTTGTTACGCCGAGCAGTTCGCTATGCTAAAAAGTTAAACATTAATCGTCCGTTCATGTACGAGCTAGTGCCGGTAGTAGGTGAAATCATGGTTGATTTCTATCCGGAAGTAAAGGGAAAAACGGATTTTATCCAGCGCGTAGTAAAAAATGAAGAAGAGCGTTTTCACGAAACGTTAAATGACGGACTAGCTATTTTGGCAACCGTTATTAAAAAAGAAAAATCGCAAAACAGTGATACGGTACAAGGCGAAGATGTTTTCCGTTTATATGACACGTATGGATTCCCTGTTGAATTAACGGAAGAATATGCAGAAGATGAGAACATGAAAATTGATCATGCAGGCTTTGAACGTGAAATGGAAGCACAGCGTGAGCGTGCGCGTGCTGCTCGTCAAGATTCTAGTTCTATGCAAGTTCAAGGCGGCGTACTTGGTGAAGTAACGGTTGCAAGTGAGTTTGTTGGCTATGATAAAAATGAAGTAGAAACAGTTGTTGAAGCAATTATTGTAGACGGTGAGCTTGTTGACCGCGCTGAAGCTGGAACAGAAGCGCAAGTCATCTTAAGCCACACGCCATTCTATGCAGAAAGCGGCGGTCAAATTGCGGACCAAGGTACGATCCAAAGTGCTGCAGGAACAGCGGAAGTAAAAGACGTTCAAAAAGCGCCAAACGGCCAAAATGTCCAAACGGTAGCTGTAACAAACGGTGAGCTTGTAAAAGGTGAAACATATACGGCGACGCTTGATGAAGAAAACCGCAGTGCGATTGTGAAAAACCATACGGCAACGCATTTATTGCATCAAGCATTAAAGGACACGTTAGGAACGCACGTTAATCAAGCAGGTTCTTTAGTAACAGCGGATCGCTTGCGCTTTGACTTCTCTCACTTCGGTCAAGTGACACAAGAAGAGCTTGAGAAAATTGAAGAAATCGTTAATGAAAAGATTTGGGACAGCATCTCTGTACAAATTGAAAACAAAGCAATTGACGAAGCAAAAGCAATGGGTGCAATGGCGCTATTTGGTGAGAAATACGGAGATATCGTGCGCGTAGTACAAGTAGGCGACTACAGCTTAGAATTATGTGGTGGATGTCACGTGCCAAATACGTCTGTTATCGGTTTATTTAAAATTGTATCAGAATCGGGAATCGGTGCAGGTACTCGACGCATTGAAGCTGTAACTGGAAAAGCTGCCTATCAGTTAATGAACGATCAAGTAGGCTTACTAAAAGAAGCTGCGGCAAAAGTAAAATCCAACCCGCGTGATTTAGTAGGGCGCGTTGAAGGATTACTAGAAGAAATTCGTAATCTTCAGCGTGAAAATGATTCACTATCTACAAAGCTTGGCAATATTGAAGCTGGCAATCTCGTTGACCGAGTGCAAAACATTAATGGTGTGAATGTACTAGCAGCGAAAGTGAATGCAACGGATATGAATAACCTTCGCGCAATGGTTGACGATTTAAAACAAAAATTAGAATCTGCTGTGATCGTATTAGCTTCTCCACAAGGTGAAAAGGTAAATATTATTGCAGGTGTAACAAAAGATTTAATTGCTAAAGGCCATCATGCTGGCAAACTTGTTAAAGAAGTAGCGACGATTTGCGGCGGAGGCGGAGGCGGACGCCCTGACATGGCGCAAGCTGGAGGAAGAGACGCTAGCCAAATTGAAAAAGCACTTGGCACTGTAGAAGAATGGGTTAAATCCGTTTAATTCTCCCCTTTCTTGGTGTACAATATAAATAAGACTTAGCATAGTGCACAATGTGTTCACAAATTAAGAGAGTGAGGTGGGACCGTGAGTTCATTTGATAAAACCATGCAATTTAATTTTCAAGATGAGCCAGCTGAAACAAACGTACATGAAGTATTGTTTACGGTTTATGACGCACTGCAAGAAAAAGGCTACAACCCGATCAACCAAATCGTTGGGTATTTGTTATCAGGAGACCCTGCTTACATTCCTCGTCATAACGATGCGAGAAACACAATTCGCCAGTTAGAGCGAGACGAGCTCATTGAAGAACTTGTTAAATCTTATTTACAACAGCATCGAAAGGATTTATAAATGCGCGTATTAGGATTAGATGTAGGAACCAAAACAATTGGTGTGGCAGTTAGTGATGAAATGGGATGGACAGCGCAAGGAATTGAAACAATTAAAATTGCAGATGAGCAGATGGAGCAATCATATCCTCGTTTACAGCAGCTAATTGACGAATATTCCGTAGAGAAAATCGTAGTGGGTCTTCCTAAAAATATGAATGGTACGATTGGCCCTCGAGGCGAAGCGTGCATTGAGTTTGCTGACAACGTCAAAGAAAAACTTAACATTGAAACGATGATGTGGGACGAGCGCTTGTCGACGATGGCAGCAGAGCGAGTACTGCTGTCTGCCGATGTAAGCCGCAAGAAACGCAAAAAAGTAATCGATAAAATGGCAGCTGTTATGATTCTTCAAGGATACTTAGACAGCAAGCAGTAAGAAAAGCAGCAGGCTTTGCCTCAGCTGAAAAGTTATGAATTTCCCTTTTGCATATTCTTTTGTACGTAAAAGGGAAGTGAAATAACTGAACGGCTTGCTTTTCGCTGAAGAAAAAGTTAAGCTAAGAGCTTACAATATAAAATGAGGTGCAAACATGAGCGTAGAAGAAAATAAAATTACAATCGTCGATGAGAATGGAAATGAGCAGCTATGCGAAATTTTATTCACATTTGATTCTGATCAATATAACAAATCATATGTAATTTACTATCCAATCGGAGCAGACCAAGATGATGAAGAGGAAATTGAAATTCATGCATCTGCTTTCACACCAAGTGAAGATGGTCAAGACGGTGAGCTTCAACCGATTGAAACAGAAGAAGAGTGGGACATGGTTGAGGAAATGGTTAATACATTCCTTGACGAAGAAGGCGAATAATTATAGTGAAAAAGCTGATGACAATCGTTATCAGCTTTTTTTTACATAGCGGCTGTTCTTTTTAGATATAAAAAGGTTTTTCCTTGCATTCTTAGGGCAGATTGTATGATAATGACGAAAAATAAGATAAATTGTAGTATAATAATTCCTGCGTGTGAGAGTGCATTTTAATAAAAGAATTCATTGTTTGAACGGATGAAACTAGACTTTGGGCAGACAATAACATAAATCATGGAAAAATTTTAGAAGAGGCGAGAGTTTAAGGAAGCGATACCATCTCACACCTATAGGCGATATGAATGAATCGCAATCTCATGTCTCCTCTCTGTTCATACTTATAAAAAATCAAGAAGAAAAGAGGTGAAACTGGTTGTATCTTCTTTTACAGAAGTAGATTTAACCAGGAAGCTGCTTGTCGCAACAAACATTTTTACCACCTAATCGTTCAAGAAAAAAACGAGTTATTTTTATTACAATTATCGTACTTCTTTTACTAGTTGGCGGTGCATTTTTCTATGCTCAATCCCGCTTAACGCCCGTGGATCGAAACAGCAATAAAAAAGTAAATGTGACCATTCCACAAGGTTCTTCCGTCCAATCGATTGGTACGGTATTGAAAAAAGAAAATTTAATTAAAAGTAAAAGTGCATTTCGCTATTACGTAAAATTAACCCATGTGTCTGGATTTCAAGCTGGAACGTATTTATTTTCTCCTTCCATGAGCTTAGGGGAAATGGTTGAAAAAATGGAAAAAGGCGAGGTTTCAAAACAACCTGATATTCGTGTCACCATTCCAGAAGGACGCCAGCTTGTCGAAATTGCTGATATCATTGCTAAAAATACAAAGTTTACAAAAGACGAAGTCATGAAAAAGCTAGACGATAAGGCATTCGTCAATAAAATGAAAGAAAAATATCCAGATTTAGTAACGGATGAAGTGATGCAAAAAGATATTAAACATCCGCTAGAAGGTTATTTATATCCCGTTACGTATGATTTTTATGATAAAAATGTGTCGTTAGATGAAATATTGGATAAAATGGTAGGGAAAACAAATAATGTATTAGGTCAGTACAGTGGGCAAATGAAGAAGAAAAAATTCAGTGCACATAAATTGTTAACAATGTCTTCTCTCATTGAAGAGGAAGCGACTGCGAAAGTCGACCGAGAAAAAATTGCCAGCGTCTTTTATAATCGCCTTGAAAAAAACATGCCTCTTCAAACGGATCCAACCGTCTTATATGCCTTAGGAGAGCATAAAGACCGCGTGTTCTATAAGCATTTAGAAGTGGACTCTCCTTACAATACGTATAAAGTAAAAGGGTTGCCTCCAGGACCAATTGCCAGCTCTGGTTTAATGTCAATCAAAGCTGCGTTACATCCAGCCAATACAGATTATTTATACTTCTTGGCCACACCTGAAGGAAAAGTTATTTTTACCAAAACGTTAGAAGAACATAACAAAGAAAAAGCGAAGCATATTACAGGTAAAGAAAAGCAAAATACCGAAAAATAAATGGAAATTTAAAATTGGGGAATCGCGATACTTCGCATTCCCCATCTTTTATGTTAAAATATATCGGGTTTACGTAAAAACGAAAAAAACTTATAATAGACTAGTTGTCTTACTATTTTGCAGTAATGAAACGTTATGAAAACATAATGTAAAATGTACTTCTGAGAACGGAGGAAGTGTTTTGCTTTTACAAAACGTAGAGCAGTATGTGGAAAAGCTTATTCCTAAGCGCCAGGAGCTTATTGAAGAAATGGAAGCTTATGCAAAAGAACATCACGTTCCGATTATGGAATTGATTGGTGTTGAAACGCTATTGCAAATTCTTCGTCTTCATCAGCCAAAACATATATTAGAAATTGGAACAGCGATTGCATATTCGTCTATTCGAATGACCCATGCGCTTCCAGAGGCACGAGTGGTTACGGTAGAACGAAATGAAGAGCGTTACCAAAAAGCGCAAGAATTTATTGAACGGGCGGGAAAACAAGATAAAATTGTGTCGTTGTTTGGAGATGCACTAGAGCTTAGAGATGAGATTGAACGTCATGGTCCTTATGATGCAGTTTTTATTGATGCAGCTAAAGGTCAGTATCAGCGTTTTTTTGAACATTATGAGCCGATGCTATCTTCTAAAGGAATGATTATTTCGGATAACGTACTATTTAAAGGTCACGTAGCGACCGATTTGGCCGAAGTAGAAACACGTCGACGCCGCAGCTTAATTAAAAAAATTCAGGCATACAATACGTGGCTGATGAATCATCCCGATTATTATACAACTATTCTCCCTATTGGAGACGGAATCGCGATTAGTATTAAAAGAGGTGACCAAGAATGAAAAAACCAGAACTATTAGTGACACCAACTGCAGTTTCGGAAATCGAATCATTACTACAAGCTGGAGCAACAGCTGTTATGGTTGGTGAACAGCGCTACGGTTTGCGTTTAGCAGGTGAATTCAAACGTGAAGATATCGTAGAAGCTGTAAATATTGCTCATCAGCATAATGCAAAAGTCTACGTAGCGATGAATGGATTATTTCACAATGATAAAATCGCCGAACTAAATGAATATATTTTATTCTTAAAAGAAGCAAGCGTGGATGCGATTGTATTTGGAGATCCTGCTGTATTGATGGCAGTGCGTGAAACCGCTCCAGAAATGAAGATGCACTGGAGTACTGAAACAACGGGAACAAACTGGTATTCATGTAACTACTGGGGGCGTAAAGGAGCTAAGCGCGCAGTTCTTGCTCGTGAGCTAAGCATGGATAGCATCATTGATATCAAAGAAAAAGCCGAAGTAGAAATTGAAGTTCAGGTGCATGGCATGACGTGTATGTTCCAATCAAAACGTTCACTTCTTGGCAACTACTTTGAGTATCAAGGAAAAGTCATGGAAATTGAAAATCGTAAAGTAGAAAAAAATATGTTTTTACTTGATAATGAGCGAAACAATAAGTATCCAATTTTCGAAGATGAAAATGGAACGCACATTATGAGTCCAAATGATATGTGCATTATCGATGAGCTTTCCGAAATGATTGACGCTGAAGTAGATGTATTCAAAATTGACGGCGTATTAAAGTCACCGCAATATATTTTAGAAGTAACAAAAAAATATCGTCAAGCGATTGATTTATGTGTAGATGACCGTGAAGAATACGAAAACGTTAAAGACGATTTGTTAGAAGAAATTGAAAGCTTGCAGCCAATTAACCGTCCGTTAGACACAGGGTTTTTCTTTAAAGAAACGGTATATTAAAAAGCATGCAAAGAAAGATAAACAAAGGAGGTACAAACGATGGCTATTCAAATCGATACTGTAGTAGAAGGTAAACGAGTTATTACTAAAAAGCCTGAGTTGTTAGCTCCAGCCGGTAACCTTGAAAAATTAAAAGTTGCCGTACACTATGGAGCAGATGCTGTATTTATCGGAGGAAAAGAGTTTGGCCTTCGTTCAAATGCAGATAACTTTACATTTGAAGAAATGGCAGAAGGTGTTCAGTTTGCAAACAAATACGGCGCACGTATTTATGTTACAACAAACATTTTTGCTCATAATGAAAATATGGACGGACTTGAAGATTATTTAATGGGATTAGAGCGCGCTGGTGTTTCTGGAATCATCGTAGCTGATCCGTTAATTATCGAAACCTGTCGACGCGTTGCACCTAAGCTTGAAGTACATTTAAGTACGCAGCAATCACTTTCAAACTGGAAAGCCGTTCAGTTCTGGAAAGAAGAAGGATTAGAACGTGTTGTACTTGCTCGTGAAACGGGTGCTGAAGAAATGCGCGAAATGAAAGAAAAAGTGGATATTGAAATTGAAGCTTTTATTCACGGAGCGATGTGTATTGCTTATTCAGGCCGCTGCGTGCTAAGTAACCATATGACAGCACGTGATTCAAACCGCGGAGGCTGCTGTCAATCATGCCGTTGGGACTATGATTTATTTAAAGTAGAAGACGGTAAAACGGAAACGGCTTTATTTGATGAGCAAGACGATCCGTTTGCAATGAGTCCAAAAGACTTAAATTTAATTCAATCTATCCCTCAAATGATTGAGCTGGGTATTGATAGCTTAAAAATTGAAGGACGTATGAAGTCGATTCACTATATCGCAACAGTGGTGAGCGTATATCGCAAGGTGATTGACGCATACTGTGCAGATCCTGAGAATTTTGTGATTCAAAAAGAATGGCTTGATGAGCTAGACAAATGTGCAAACCGCGATACGGCTCCTGCCTTTTTTGAAGGGGTTCCTGGAGTGGATGAGCAAATGTTTGGCGTACACGGCAAGAAAACAAAATTTGATTTTGCTGGTTTAGTATTGAATTATGATGAAGAAACAAGCATCGTGACATTGCAACAGCGTAACTATTTTAAACCGGGAGAAGAAGTGGAATTTTTCGGCCCGGAAATTAAAAACTTTACGCAAAAAATAGATAAAATTTGGGACGAAGATGGCAATGAACTAGATGCTGCGCGTCATCCGCTGCAAATTGTGAAATTTAAAGTGGACCAACCTCTATTTTCATATAATATGATGCGAAAGGGGATTTAAATATAAAATGGGGAAAAAGCCCGTTGTAATCGGTATCGCTGGTGGATCCGGTTCTGGTAAAACAACTGTAACCAAAGCTATTTATGAGTATTTTAAAGGGCATTCTATTATGCTTCTTGAGCAAGACTATTATTATAAAGATCAAAGCGATGTACCGTTTGAACAGCGTTTGCAAACAAACTACGATCATCCTTTAGCATTTGATAATGATTTGCTGATTGAACACTTGCAAAACTTATTAAATTATGAGAGCATTGACAAACCGGTATATGATTACGCAATTCATACGCGCTCTGAAAAGGTAATTAGAGAAGAACCAAAAGATGTTATTATTTTAGAAGGTATTCTTGTACTAGAAGATCAGCGCTTGCGTAATTTAATGGATATCAAGCTATACGTAGATACAGATGCGGATCTTCGTATCATTCGTCGTATGCTTCGTGATATTAAAGAACGAGAGCGTACGCTTGAGTCAGTTGTTGATCAATACGTATCTGTCGTTCGCCCGATGCATAATCAGTTTGTTGAACCAACAAAACGTTATGCAGATATTATCATTCCTGAAGGCGGTCAAAACCACGTAGCGATTGACTTGATGGTCACTAAAATTCAAACAATTCTTGAACAAAATGCCATTTTATAATAACATAGCATAGATGCAGGAATTTTTTTGAAGACAATGCAGACATATTCTGCTAACTAAACACAAACATTATAAAGAATAGAGAAACGAGCAGCTTCTATTTTGAAGCTGTCATTTCTCTATTAACTGATTTTTCCACAGAGTGGAAAATTTTTTGTACATACAGAAATGGACTGTATACACTAGAGATTTTGAGTTCAAGAAGGAGTGAAGGGATTATGGCACAAGAAAAAGTATTTCCAATGACAGAAGAAGGAAAGCTAAAGCTAGAGCAAGAGCTAGAATATTTAAAAACAGTAAAACGTAAAGAAGTTGTAGAGCGTATCAAAATCGCCCGCAGTTTTGGAGATTTATCGGAGAACTCTGAGTACGATTCTGCAAAAGACGAGCAGGCTTTCGTAGAAGGCCGTATTACAACGCTTGAAAATATGATTCGCAATGCGAAAATTATTGAAGAAGATGTAGAAAACTCTTCTATTGTATCATTAGGTAAATCTGTAACATTTGTAGAGTTGCCAGATGGTGACGAAGAAACGTATACAATTGTAGGTAGTGCAGAAGCAGATCCGTTTGAAGGGAAAATTTCAAATGATTCGCCAATTGCTAAAAGTCTAATGGGCAAACAAATTGGAGATCAAGTAACTGTTCAAACTCCTGGTGGAGATATGTCAGTGAAAATTGTATCTGTTAAGTAAAACATATGGTTGGAAGCGTTCTACTGAATGCTCGTAAGTAAAAAAGCTGACACGCGTCAGCTTTTTTTATATGATTTTAAAAAGCGGAGAGAATAGAAAAGATATGTAAGAAAGGAAAGATGAAAATGAAAGATATCGATTTTGCTAAAACAGCGCTTGTTTTAATTGATTTACAAAAAGGGATTGTTCCAATTGGAGGAGACGAAATTGTGGAGAAATCTGTTCAGCTTGTGAATCGTTTCCGCGAACAAAATGGATTTATTAGCTTTGTACAGGTAGATTTTCAAGATGGAAAAGATGCGTTGATGCCAGAAACGGATCAAAAGCCATCTGCTCCTCAAGAAAGACCTGCAGACTGGGCGGAATTCGATCCAAGACTTAATGTTCAAGAGAATGATTACATTGTGACAAAACGTCAGTGGGGAGCCTTTTTTGGGACAGATTTAGACCTTCAGCTTCGCCGAAGAGGAATTGATACAATTGTCCTTTGCGGAATTGCAACAAATATTGGTGTGGAAAGCACAGCTCGTGAAGCATTTCAGTATGGGTATAACCAAATTTTTATCACGGATGCCATGGCGACATTTACAAAAGAAGAGCATGAAGCAACTCTTTCTTACATCTTTCCGAAAATAGGAAAGCTAAGAACAACTCAACAATTTTTAACAGAAAATTAATAATAAAAACTTGCTGAATCAGCAAGTTTTTTTGTGAAATGAAAAAAAGAATGAATATTTCTTAAGATAATGGTTTTAAAAGTAATGGCAACGTCGACACTTGTAAAGAGTGAGGTGTAGTCATGAAAATAATTCACAAGCGAATTTATATTACTCTTATTTTTATTTTATTATTAATTAGTGGACTGGGAGCACGGCTTGTTCAACTCCAGCTTGTCAGCACAGAATCTTTTACTGACAAAAAGATTAACTTAATTGAAGGAAGCGTAAAACAGCGTACGCAGGAAATGGTGGTAGATGACGGGCGAGGGAAATTTGAAGATAAAAATGGACAGTCTTTAACATCTATCACGCATAATCGCTTAGTCCTGTTTCCATTTTTAGAAAAAATGAAGTGGCCTGTTCAGCAAGTAAGTGAAATCGTGGGAATGCAACCAAAGGAACTAACGAAAAGACTAGCGAATGCTAAAACACCGGTTGTTATTACAAAAGAATTATCCCATGCACAAGTCGAAAAAATAAATGCATTAAAGGTACCTGGCGTATTTGGAATTCCTCTAAAAGATGAGCGTCCAGTTCCTCTTGCTGAACATTTAATCGGACTAGAGGCACAAAGCAAACAAATAATTGAAGAGAAGTATAGTGACAAATTGAAAAATGGAGCAATTAAATCAACTACGCCTGTAGGTATCTCAGGGATGCAGAGGGCTTTTGACGAGTTTTTGCTGCCTGAACAGGAGTCTAAGCTCCTTTATCATGTTGATCGCCTAGGTGGGCCTATGTTTGGCATCGATGTAAAATACACGGGCACAGCTAACCCTTATTATCCAGTCAGTGTGCGTACGACGCTTGATTTGTCTGCTCAGGAGCTAGTGGAGAATACATTAAATCATTATAAGTTAAAAGACGGAGGAGCCGTCTTAATTGATATAAAAAACAATAAAGTAATTGCGATGGCCAGCAGGCCTTCGATTAATAAGAAAGATCCATTTAAAAAGCAAAATGGTTCAGACAGCGTAGAAAATCGTTTGCTGACGCCACAAACTCCTGGATCTATATTTAAAACCGTAACAGCAGCTGCAGCGCTTGAACAAAATAAAATTCAGCCTTCTTTTACCTATAACTGCGATAAAAGTATTTATGGCAATAATGTAGAAGAAGATCATCAAAAAGGGCAGCTGACGTTTGAAGAAAGCTTCGCGCAAAGTTGTAATGCAACGTTTGCACAGCTAGCAAAAGAAATGCTAATATCTAATCCGAATATCCTTGAACAATATGCCGATAAGTTAGGGCTTATTCAGCCTGTAGGATGGACGGGTGATGTGTTTCACTTTGAACATTTTAAGCAGTTTTTAGGAGAAAAATCGGGAAGAGTTTGGACAAATGAAAGAGAAAAAAAAGTACCAAATGCTGTAGCTCAAACGGCAATTGGACAGCTTGATGTAAAAGTGACTCCGCTTGCAGTAGCAAATATGATGGCGACAATTGCACGCGGAGGAGAAAAGAAACAGGTAAAAGCTGTAGATGCGCTAGAGTATAAAAACAACACGTCATTGTATACGTTTAAAGAGCATGAGCTAAAAGGAGATACCATTAATAAAGCCACAGCTGCTTCTATGCAGCAGCTTTTAAAAGGTGTCGTACAGAGCGAAAAAGGAACAGGAAGAAGATTTCAAACGCTTCCTTATGAAGTGGCAGGAAAGTCAGGAACTGCTGAAATCAATGTGAAAGACGATATCGTCAATAAATGGTTTGCGGGTTACTTTCCTGCAGATGATCCAAAATATGCAATGGTAGTAGTGGATTTAAATACAAAAAGTGCGATATCTCCCACAAACAGTGTATTTTATGATATTGTTAAAGGGATGTATGACTTAAATACACGTTAGAACAAGAAGAATTTGTAAAAAATATTACAAATATACTTCAAATAAATTTTGATGCTTCATGTATAAGAAAACACATGTTAGAATAAAGCATTATAAAAGTTGGAGGAAATTGTAGCAATGAATAACAATCGTTCTTCAAGACACGAAAACAAAGAAAAAAAAGTAAACCGATTATATAATCTGTTAATTGCTGTCGTAGCAGTTTTAATTGTATTTGTCGGTGGTACGATGATTCTTGGAAACAAGGATAAATCGGATAACCAAGCGGAAACAACTCAAAACAATCCGCAAACAAATGACCAAAAAACGGACAAGACGGCTAAAAAAGACGATGATTCTTCGAAAGATGATCAAGCGACAGATGATCAAGCAACGGACGATCAAAGTTCTGAAGATGACCAAAGCTCTGAAGATGATCAAGCAACAGATGAAGAATCAAACGACTCAGATTCACAGGCTGAAGTAGAGAAAAATCCAGAGCCTGGCGTGGCAGAACGCAAGGTAGATCCTTCATGGGATTCAGTAGGTACGTCACAAGATGCACCTGCAGCAACATATAAAAAAGGATCAACGGATTGGAACGAAATGCTAAAAGCTGTAGGCGAAGGGTCAGGCATTAGCCCAAGCAATATGACAGTATGGCGTTTGGGGAATAACGGTGGCGTAGGTAAAGCCGTAGCTACGGTTAGTCCTAAAGGCAACTCATCAACAAAGTACCGCGTTCAGATTGAATGGGTAGATGGAGAAGGCTGGAAGCCCGCAGTAGTGGATAAGCTTCAATAAGAAAAGCAGCGCGCTAGCGCTGCTTTTTTAATTTGAAATGAACAACTGCAGAGTAAAGCTTTTTACCTTGTTCATAATCCACAGACATTTGGTGAGATACGCTATGCACCTCAAGCAAAATCGCTTTATTTTGGTCTATTTTTTCCGCAATTTGTTTTTCAAGCATTTTAACGTCAGGCGCTTCAAAAAATTCTATTTTATCTTCAATCATTTCAAATTCAAAATTCATCTTACGACCTCCTTACCTCATTACTATAGTATAGCAAATAGAAAGTTAAAAGCTTAAAATATTTGTAAATGAAGAACAAACGATAGCTAAAAACATACTATATCCATAAGAATTATTAGTTATAAGGAGGCGTTTTTATGGGTCTAGAGTTTTTAGATATCTTTGAAAAGTGGGCGAATGAATATGATGCATCGGTAAGCGGGAAAGATGAACAGTATAGGGAAGTGTTTCGCAATTATAATAAAATCTTAGAGTATGTAGCAGACCGTTCAATAGGGCATGTGATAGAATTTGGAACAGGGACTGGAAACTTAACAAAAAAACTGTTAGAAAAAGAACTGACTGTAGTAGGAATTGAACCTTCAGTACCAATGAGACAATTGGCACACCAGAAATTAGGGGCAGATGTTTTAGTCACACCAGGAGACTTCTTACAATTTGATACATCATTGTTTCCAGCAGAGAGCTTAGTTAGTACGTATGCTTTTCATCATTTAACAGATAAAGAAAAAGAAGAAGCTGTGATAAACTATGGAAAGTTACTTCAAACCGGTGGTAAAATAGTGTTTGCTGATACAATGTTTGAAACAGCGGATTCATTTGCTGATACCATTGTTCAGGCAAAACAAAAAGGGTATACGCAACTAGCAGAAGATCTAGAGAGGGAATACTATACAACGATTCCCGTCTTAAAGCAAATCTTTGAAAGCAATGGTTTTCACATAACCTTTACACAATTTAATCACTTTGTGTGGGTATTGGAGGCAACGAAACAATAGTAGAAAGAGGTTTTAAAATGAAAGTAGCAATCATTGGAGCAATGGAAGAAGAAGTGACGATTTTACGCGATAAAATTGAAAATCGTCAAGAAACAGTAATCGCAGGATGTGAATACTCGACAGGAACAATCAGCGGTGTGGAGGTTGTATTATTAAAATCAGGTATTGGAAAAGTAAATGCTGCGTTATCTACGGCCATCTTACTAGAGAAGTTCAAACCTGATTACGTTATTAACACAGGATCAGCAGGCGGCTTCCATCCAGAGTTAAACGTAGGGGATGCGGTTATTTCAACAGAAGTTCGTCATCATGATGTAGATGTAACGGTATTCAACTATGAATACGGTCAAGTGCCAAACTTGCCTGCAGCTTTTAAAGCAGATGAAAAACTAGTTCGTCTTGCTGAAGAAAGCGCTCTTGAAGTAACGGATATGAAAATTGTAAAAGGACTAATTGCTACAGGAGATTCGTTCATGAACGATCCTGTGCGCGTAGAGTTTGTTCGCTCTAAGTTTCCAGACCTGTATGCAGCTGAAATGGAAGCGGCGGCTGTTGCTCAAGTATGCTATCAATTTGGCGTACCGTTTGTTATTCTTCGTGCTCTTTCTGACATCGCCGGCAAAGAATCAAATGTTTCTTTTGAGCAATTTTTAGAAAAAGCAGCTGTTAATTCAACGAAATTAGTATTGAATTTTATTACAAAATTAAAATAAGCTGTTCGTAAAATATAGAGTTTGTTTTCGTCTACACTCTGCATCGTTTGTCATAACATGGGGTGTAGACTATATTTTTGTTTTAATTCCTACTTTATTTATAGGTTAAGTTATATTATTTGATAGCGAGGTGTTCAAGATTATGAAGGTAGCCAAAAACATTCATGAATTGATTGGAAACACACCTATGATTGAGATTACACAATTTGATTTACCTAGAGAAATCAGGATATTTGCTAAACTGGAATATGTTAATCCAGGAGGAAGTGTAAAAGATCGTTTAGGAAAAGAACTGCTGCAAGAAGCTCTTAGCTCTGGAAGACTGAAGCGAGGCGGAACGGTGGTTGAGCCTACTGCTGGAAATACGGGGATTGGGCTGGCTTTAGCTGCTCTTCAGCACGAAATAAACGTCATACTATGTGTTCCAGAAAAATTCAGTATTGAAAAACAGCAGCTTATGAAGGCTTTGGGGGCAACTGTGGTTCAAACACCTACTGAAGCTGGTATGAAAGGTGCTATAAACAAGGCTCAAGAGCTGCTGCGTGAAATACCTGGTTCTTATTGTCCTCAGCAGTTTGCTAATCCGGCCAATCCTATGACTTATTACAAAACCTTAGGGCCAGAAATATATGAACAGCTTGATGGAAAAATCGACGTGTTTGTAGCTGGAGCAGGTACAGGTGGAACATTTATGGGTACAGCAAAATTTTTGAAAGAAAAAAATCCTTCTCTAAAAACAGTCATTGTTGAGCCAGAAGGTTCGATTTTAAACGGAGGGAAATCCGGCCCTCACTTAACTGAAGGAATTGGAATGGAGTTCGTCCCTGATTATATGGAGCGGTCTTATTTTAGTGCTATTCATACTGTTGAAGATGTTTATGCTTTTCAAAGAGTGAAAGAGCTGGCTTTAAAAGAAGGGTTACTAGTAGGCAGCTCTTCAGGAGCAGCCTTCGAAGCAGCCCTGCTCGAAGCAAAAACTGCAGAAAAAGGCGCTCATATTGTCACCATTTTTCCCGATAGCAGCGAACGGTACTTAAGTAAAAATATTTACAGTGGAGGAAGATAAGATGAAACGTAAAACACAATTAATTCATGGTGGAATTGTTGGCGATGAACAGACGGGTGCTGTCTCTGTTCCTATTTATCAAGTGAGCACTTATAAACAAGAGGGAGCTGGAAAACATACGGGATACGAATATTCGAGAACCGGTAACCCTACACGACACGCCTTAGAAGAACTTATCAAAGAAATTGAAGGAGGATATGCTGGGTTTGCGTTTGGATCTGGTATGGCAGCTACTACTGCTGTATTCATGCTGTTTAACAGCGGAGATCATGTGCTAATTACAGATGACGTATACGGAGGAACGTACCGAGTGATTACAAAAGTGCTGAGCCGTATTGGCATTGAAGCTACTTTTATTGATACAAGCGACATCGAAAATATTAAGAAAGAAATTCGCCCCAACACAAAAGCTATTTATATCGAGACTCCCACGAATCCTCTCCTAAAAATTACTGACTTGCAGCAGGCTTCTTCAGTAGCTAAACAGCATCATTTACTTACCATCGTTGATAACACATTCAGTACCCCGTATTGGCAAAACCCTATCGGAAAAGGTGCGGATATCGTTCTGCACAGTGCAACTAAGTATCTAGGCGGCCACAGTGACGTTGTAGCAGGGCTAGCTGTTGTGAATTCGCCTAAATTGGCAGAAGACCTTCATTTTATTCAAAATGCGACTGGAGGCATTTTAGGACCCCAAGATTCTTGGCTTTTGATGAGGGGGATTAAAACATTAGGAATACGAATGGAAGAACATGAATTCAACACTGGGAAAATAGTAGAATTTTTACTTGCTCATCCTGCTGTTACAAAAGTATATTACCCAGGATTAAAAACCCACCCAAACCACCTTATTGCTAAAAAGCAAGCAAGAGGTTTTGGAGGAATGGTTTCTTTTGATGTGGGAAGCGAAGAGAAAGCGGAACAAGTACTGAGCAAAGTGAAGTATTTTACATTAGCAGAAAGTTTAGGAGCCATTGAAAGCCTCATTTCAATTCCTGCCAAAATGACTCATGCTTCTATACCGAGCGACCGACGTAAAGAGCTAGGAATTACAGATGGATTAATTCGTATTTCTGTAGGCCTTGAAGATGTAGAAGATTTAATCGAAGACTTAGAAGAGGCATTGAAATAAAGGTGGTAAAAATAGGATTTTTATAGACCTATAGATCTGTGATAGAGTAGAGTTATAACATTCTACTGAGAAGGTGATTGTATGAAAGCTCAACACATCAAAGCAAAAATTGAAGATTACAGCCGCTTTATTTACGTCCTTCTAGCCGTAAGTACATTCTTGTACATTGGTGTTATGATTGGCCAAGGTGAAAAAAGTGATATGCAGCTTGGAATAATGGAAGCCATCGTTATTCTTTTTGCCGCCCTTGCCTTTTATTTTAGTTATCAAACTAAAAAACTGAAAAAAGAACTAATGAAAGAAAAAGAATAATAGATATAAAAAGGCGATCATACATCGTCTTTTTTTTATGAGGGTTGAAAAAATAAAAAAATTCCCTATTTTTCAAAAAAACAGTTTACTTTTTATGAGTCTGTGGATATAATTACCATTGTAAGGAAAATACTTTATTAAAAGGAGGTCGAGTCATATGTTAAGACGTTTATCAGTTATGGGTCATCCAGTTTCAACTATGTTCAAAAATCGTCTATATACGTATACTATTCGGCCGTGTTCCTGTATCAAGTAACTTTCTTACTTTGATCATTAAAACACGTTAATTCACCACAGGTGCGAATAGTAGCCCTGTGGTTTTTATTATTTTTCAGCCACAGGATGCTTATGCATTACTGTGGCTTTTTTGTGTATAAGGAGGTGATTGTAATGACACTGAACATTTTCTTTTTAACTATTACCATAAAGTCTCGTCAATACTCAGAGGCAGAAATTAAGCATGAACAGTATGTAAGACAATTAGAAGAAGAAATAAAAGACCGCAAGTATGAGTTTTATCGTCATTTCTAATTTGAACAGTGGAAAGGAGTGGATGAATGATGATTAATCAAAAAGGATATATCGTTGTATGGCTGCTTGTGGAGAAAGATTCCACCTAAATGATTAGTAGAGGGAGTAATGATGTGTTTGCTACGGATTATTATTTGGAAATTATTTTAAAAAAAGAGCGGAAAGAAGGATTAATTCTCCTTCTTTCCGCTCTTTTTTTTCTCTTTTTCGGCTCTGTAAAATTCGTGAAACATTTTCATCAGCGCTCGCTTTTCAATTCGCGAAACATAACTTCTTGAAATATTTAATTCTTTTGCAATTTCTCGCTGGGTTTTTTCATCCTGCAGATCCAAACCGAAGCGACCAACAATTACTTCCTTTTCTCGATCATCGAGAATATCGATGTATTCTTTTATTTTTTCTAATTCCATATTTAGTTGAATCATATCAATTACATCGTCTGATTCTGATTTTAATACATCAATCAAACTGATTTCATTTCCTTCTTTATCCTGGCCAATTGGATCATGTAGAGACACATCTTTTTTTGTTTTTTTGAGCGCTCGCAAGTGCATCAATATTTCATTTTCAATACATCGTGCGGCATAAGTAGCTAATTTTGTTCCTTTTCCTTGCGAATAACTTTCGATTGCTTTAATTAAACCGATTGTCCCAATTGAAATTAAATCTTCCGCATCCTCTCCCGTGTTTTCAAACTTTTTAACAATATGCGCAACGAGCCGGAGATTGTGTTCGATAAGAAGGTTTCGCGCTTCTTGATCTCCTTGTTCCATTAAAGATAAATATCTCTTTTCTTCAGCAGCAGACAAGGGTTGAGGAAAGGCATTGTTTTTTACGTAGGAAACAAGGAAAACCAATTCTTTAAAGAAATAGCCTAGTGCGGTAAATAATGCAGACATCTCTTCACCTCCATAAGGGGATATCAACCTGTGAGAGACTAACATTACACTATATGTAAAAAGAAGGATGTCTTTGCCTGTACGTTTAAAATTCCCCCCGGGGACAAGAGAGTTTGAAAAAGTCCACAGATTTTTCTTTATAGATAGTTACCAGCCTATACAGGGAAAAAGTATGTACATACGCTAGTAGTAGTTCATAGTGTAAGGAGGGAAAGTATGTACGGTTACGGAGGCTGCTGTTATCCTAATTATCCAGCTTACCCATGTGGAGGAGGCTTCGGCTGGGGACTTGGATTGTTGATTGTTCTGTTTGTCCTGTTATTAATTTTCGGAAGCTTCTATTGGTTTTTTAGCTGCTGGTGTTAAAAAAAACTCATGCATGTGCATGAGTTTTTTTAGGTGACATATCCTACCGAATAGAACCATTCATTCTTAAGAATTCTTAAGGAATTTTCGCTTTGTTTCTTAAAGAAGATGATTTATTCTATAATTAAGGAAAGAAGCAAGACGATAATATTCCTCTGCAAAAGTAAATGGAGCTCTATACTTTTTTTAGCTTGAAAGTACTAATCATCAAGCAAGCGAGTACGATAATTAAAAACATATAAAAGTGTGAAGGCAAATAAGGGACGCCCAAGTAGCTAAGAGTTAATAAACAACCTGCTGCGGTAATAGGGAGCCCTGTAAAATACCCAGTATTTTCTGTGATGTTAAAGCGGGCAAGACGAAGTGCTCCGCAAGCAATGTAACAGATGGTAACAATTGAACCTGCAGCACCAAAGTGAGACAAAATACTTTGATAAAGTAGTAGAGCTGGAGCGATGCCAAATGATATAATATCGCACATGGAGTCCAGTTGTTTTCCAAGTTCAGATTCAATTTGCAGCTTTCTGGCTACCATGCCGTCGAATCGGTCTGCTAACGCTGCTAAAAAAATTAGTAATAAACTTAAGTTCAATTCATTTTTCATGACAAATAAAATAGCAAAGCTTCCTAAACTTAAATTAACAATCGTTAAGGAGTTTGCCGCTTGGGATCTCAGCTTTTTAATTGTATGATCTAGATAGTCTAATAAAAACAATTTCCTCACTCCTTTAAAGGATGGAATGAACTAAAGGTAAAAATAATGGTAATTTCATTGTAGACGCAAACCTTATTCTAGTAAAGAACTATTCAGTATGTGGAGGTAAAATTATTGTTGCAGCACCTGTATCGAACGTTTATTGAGCTTACGAATCACCAAGGATCATCGAAGCTCATTCGAAAATTCACTTTCTCTAAATGGAGTCGGTTTGTTATACCCTCCTATACAAAAGTTTTTAAAGTAAATAAAGAAGAAATGGACAAGCCTCTGCATCATTATCAAAACTTACACGAGCTATTTATTCGCCATTTGAATCCTTCTGCCCGTCCGGTCGATCAGCAGAAAGACAGCGTTGTCAGTCCTGTAGATGCAAAGATAGAAGCATATGGAGTCATTACGCCTCAAAAAGAAATGATTGTAAAAAACAAACCTTATTCTATACAGGAAATGGTTTCAAATGATCTCATTCTTGAAAAATATATAGAGGGACAGTTTATTATTCTCTATCTTAGTCCGAAAGACTATCATCGCATTCACAGTCCTCTTAAAGCCCAAGTGGGGAATACGTGGACCGTTGGACAAAAGTCTTATCCAGTAAATTCATTAGGAATCAAGTACGGGAAAGAACCGCTGGTGAAAAATTTCCGGAAGCTCACGGAGTTAACATTTGAAAATGGTCACATGCTGATGGTAAAAGTAGGAGCCATGTTTATCAACAGCATTGAAGCGGTTTCTAAAAAAGAAGTAGTCGAAAAAGGGGAAGAAATGGCTTACTTCACGTTTGGTTCGACTGTCATTTTATTATTTGAGAAGAACTCAATCACTTTTGATTCTAACGTTCACTCAGGTTCTTATGTAAAGTATGGAGAACCAATTGCTCATTTGAAAAAATAGAGCCTATATAATAAAAGAGTAGATAGATAAATGAAGATGCAGCTTTCTTTTATTAAGAAGGCTCTTTTATTCGTTAAGAAGGAATTTGTATGTTAATCTTTAATGATCTTCTTTCAATTTCCTCTTCAATTAATTTTATAAAATCAGGGCTTAATTGCAGTTCGGTTGCTTTGCTGTATGATTCAATAAGCAGCTCATCTGATAATTTTCTCATAAGATTGCCGCCACCTCCTACTAAAATAAATATCCTAAAAAGTTATATTTAAATGCTAATAAATTCCTTATTTATAATCTAACATGAATCAAATAAAGGAACAATCGTTCTGTTATCCACAGCTTTCAGTGGATAAAATGTGGGTATGTTGTTTATAATTACCATTAATTGCTGAACTATAACAGAGGATAATGTGTATAAACTTATCCACATAATTAGGCTTATCATTTTTTGTCGAAAACTTTTAACAGAATT
The DNA here is from genome assembly GCF_056099005.1 of Priestia sp. 53B2. Taxonomy (NCBI): domain Bacteria; kingdom Bacillati; phylum Bacillota; class Bacilli; order Caryophanales; family Bacillaceae; genus Priestia; species Priestia sp. 53B2. Next base: position 800,320 of record NZ_JBLZXA010000008.1, on the reverse strand, counting down.
TGTTTACCACTTACCCTATTTGATAAGTAATAAACGTTTTCTGCACTATTTTTTATTTTAAGTTTGCAGAGAGTGAATATATCGTAAGCCCACGAACAAATAGAGGTTTACTACCTTTTGTCAATAACTTTCTGTATAAAGTTAAAGCATTCACAAGGCATATCCTTTATACTAAGAAAAGACCTGTTTTTGAAGAGGATAAAATTTTAGGTTGGAAAATAACAAGAAGTCGTTATAATGATAGACGGCGTTAATTTTAGTATGTAACTATATATTCGAGGTGCATGATACGTGTTGAAACTTTTTTTACCAAATGAACATGTGAAAAACGTGTTTCAAATTAAGCCAGACGATTTGAAAGAGCGCGGAATAAAAGGAATTATTACCGACTTAGATAACACGTTGGTGGAATGGGATCGCCCTGATGCCACTCCAGAATTAATTGAGTGGTTTCAGTTAATGAAAGATAGTGGAATTAAAATTACGATTGTATCGAATAATGTGGAGAAACGAGTCAAGCTGTTTTCAGATCCAGTTGGACTTCCATTTGTATATAAAGCACGCAAACCGATGCGTAAAGCATTTAGAAGAGCTCTTCGTGATATGGAGCTGCAAAAAGATGAGGTTGTAGTTATTGGTGACCAGCTTTTAACGGATGTATTAGGAGGAAATCGTCTCGGCGTATATACGGTTTTGGTTGTACCAGTTGCGCAAACAGATGGATTTGTAACGAAATTTAACCGTAAAATGGAACGAAGAATTCTAGGTTGGATGAAACGAAAAGGTATGATTAACTGGGAGGATTAAAACGTGAGTGAAGAAAAATTACAGTGCGTAGGATGCGGAGTGGAGATTCAAACAGAACGACCGGATGAACTTGGCTATGCTCCAAAATCAGCACTAGAAAAAGAAGCTATTATTTGCCAGCGATGCTTTCGCTTGAAGCATTATAATGAAGTACAAGATGTTTCCTTAACAGACGATGATTTTTTAAAAATCTTAAATGGAATTGGTCAAACGGACGGTTTAGTTGTAAAAGTTGTAGATATCTTTGACTTTAACGGCAGCTGGTTACCTGGTTTGCATCGATTTGTTGGAAATAACAAGGTTCTTTTAGTGGGAAATAAAGCAGATTTACTGCCAAAGTCTATAAAGAAAAATAAACTAATTCATTGGATGAAGCGAGAAGCGAAAGAGCTTGGGCTAAAATCAGTGGATGTGTTCCTCATGAGCGCGCAAAAAGGACAAGGAATTCGAGAAATTGCCGAAGCCATTGAACATTATCGCGAAGGTAAAGATGTATATGTTGTGGGATGTACAAACGTTGGTAAATCAACATTTATTAATGCCATTATTAAAGAAGTAACCGGAGAAAAAGATATTATTACTACATCTCAATATCCGGGCACAACGCTGGATATGATTGATATCCCGCTTGATAACGGCGCGTCTTTATATGATACGCCTGGTATTATTAATCACCATCAAATGGCTCACTATGTAGATAAACGAGACTTAAAGCTGATTTCTCCTAAAAAAGAAATAAAGCCGAAGGTTTATCAGCTAAATGAAGGGCAAACGTTATACTTTGGAGGACTGGCGCGCTTAGATTATGTACAGGGAGGACGCAAGTCATTAACATGTTATGTATCGAACGATTTGCATATCCATCGTACGAAGCTTGAAAAAGCAGATGAGCTGTATGAAAAGCAAGCAGGTGAACTGCTTCAGCCGCCGCGCCCAGAGCAAATGGATGAGTTTCCTGAACTGGTTGCACATGAATTTACAATAAAAAATGAAAAAACGGATATTGTTTTTTCAGGGCTTGGCTGGGTGACGGTTAATGAGTCAGGTTCAAAAGTTGTGGCGCATGCACCAAAAGGAGTCGGCGTATTTGTGCGCGATTCTTTAATTTAAACAAAAAGGGGAAAAAATCTTGAGTACATTATATGGGCTAGTTGGTTATCCGCTTGGGCATTCACTATCGCCATTGATGCAAAATGATGCCTTTAAACGTCTGAATATGGATGCTCATTATGAAGCTTTTCCAATTGAACCTGTTCATTTTGAGTCAGCCATTGGAGAGCTAAAAAATAAAAACATTCAAGGATTTAATGTCACGATTCCTTATAAAGTTGATATTATGAAGCATTTGGATGAAGTCGATCCATTAGCAAAGGCAATTGGCGCTGTAAATACAGTTGTTAATCAAGATGGCCGTTATATTGGATACAATACCGACGGAGAGGGGTATGTGACCTCTTTACTCAAAGCAGTAGAAGGCAGCTTATCCCAAAAAAGAATTTTAATTATTGGAGCTGGAGGAGCTGCAAAAGCTATTTTTTATACAATTGCAGCTCAGCATGCTCCCGAGGTAATTGCGATATGCAATCGTACCGTCGAAAAAGCAGCTGTATTAGCTAACGAGCTGCCTTTTTCGACGAAAACGGCGGCGATGTCTATTTCTGATGCGGAAAAACAATTAGATACATTCGATATTATTATTAATACCACTTCAGTGGGGATGTATCCTAACGTTGATGAGCTGCCATTAGCACTTACTTTATTACAAAAAGAAGCCGTAGTCAGCGATATTATTTACAACCCTTTAAAAACAAAGCTTTTAAAAGAGGCTGAAGCAAAAGGGGCAGGCACTCATAACGGTGTCGGTATGTTTGTACTGCAAGGTGCACTTGCATTTGAAAAGTGGACGAACGTCCGTCCTGACGAAGAGGCAATGGAACACATTGTTCTTTCAACACTAACTAAGAGATAAGATACAACGGAGGTTTTTATGTTAACAGGTAAACAAAAACGTTTTTTACGTTCAAAAGCACATCATTTAAATCCAATTTTCCAAGTAGGAAAAGGTGGAGTCAACGAAAATATGATTGGTCAAATTGCTGATGCATTAGAAGCAAGAGAATTATTAAAAGTAAGCATTCTGCAAAACTGTGACGAAGATCGTGACACGGTTGCTGCTCGATTAACAAAAGGAACAAAAGCAGAGCTTGTACAAGTGATTGGAAATACAATTGTATTATATAAAGAATCACGTGAAAATAAGCAGTTAATGCTTCCAAAAGTGAAATGAAATAGAGCGGGGAAACCCGCTCTATTTAAAAATGAAGTAAATTAAAGGAGTCGGGGATTGTTGAAGAGTATTGGAATTTTAGGTGGAACATTCAATCCGCCTCATTTGGGGCATTTAATGATGGCAAATGAGGTTTTGCATGCCTTGAAATTAGATGAGATATGGTTCATGCCGTCGTATATTCCACCTCATAAAACAATCAAAGAGCCTATTGAGCCATATCATCGTTTACAAATGCTAAAGCTAGCTATTGAAGAACATGATCAATTTACCCTGCAGCCGATTGAATTTGAGCGCAAAGAGCCTTCATATACATATGATACGATGAGAATACTAACGGAGAAATATCCAACATATCAGTTTCATTTCATCGTTGGTGCTGATATGGTAGAATATTTGCCGAAGTGGTATGAAATTGATGAATTAGTCAATTTGGTTACATTTGTAGGTGTAAAACGCCCGGGGTATACCATTACGTCCCCTTACCCGATAAAAGAAGTAGAAGTTCCGCAGTTTGATGTCTCCTCTTCCTTTATTCGCGAACGAGTAGTAAAGAAAGAAACCATTCGTTATTTTATACCTGCTGGTGTTAAACAATATATCGAGGAGAATCAATTATATGAATCGAACTGAGGCATTAGAAATCGTAAAGAAACAGTTAACAGAACGTCGTTATATTCATACTGTCGGGGTAATGGAAACAGCAATTGAATTAGCTAAACGTTTTGAAGCAGACGAAAAAAAAGCAGAACTGGCTGCTGTTTTTCATGACTACGCCAAGTTTCGTCCAAAGGAAGAGATGAAGCAAATTATTATTGATCAAAACATGAACCCTTCTTTATTGGAATACAATACCGAATTATGGCATGCTCCAGTAGGCGCGTTTTTAGTGAGAAATGAAGTAGGGATTACGGATAAGGAAGTATTGGATGCAATTGCTTACCATACATCTGGAAGACGTGGCATGACGTTACTTGAAAAAATTGTGTACGTTGCTGATTACATTGAACCCGGAAGGAGATTTCCAGGTGTTGATGAAGTGCGGGAGTTAGCTAAAACCGACTTAAATGCAGCACTCATTCAATCACTGAAAAACACCATTTCTTTTTTAATGACTAAACATCAGGCCGTCTATCCCGATACGATGATGACATATAATGATTTAATCTTAGGAGGTCAAACACATGACTGAACGTGAATTGCTATCTCTTGTTGTAGAAGCAGCAGACGATAAAAAAGCAATCGATATCGTAGCGTTAAATATGGAAGGAATCTCACTTGTGGCAGATTATTTTGTTATTTGTCACGGTAACTCAGATAAACAAGTGCAGGCAATCGCTCGTGAAATTAAAGAAAAAGCACACGAACAAGGCATTTCTGTGAAGCGTTTAGAAGGATTTGAGCAGGCTAAGTGGGTTCTTGTTGATCTTGGAGATGTTGTGATTCACATTTTCCATAAAGATGAGCGCGGATATTATAACTTAGAACGCTTATGGGGAGATGCACCATTTGTAAGTTCAGAAGAGCTACAGCTATGAGCAGGTACGGAGAATTTGCCTACGTATATGATCAGCTAATGGCAGACGTTCCGTATGACGATTGGGCTGAATTTTTTAATCAGCAGGTGGCAAAAGCGAAAACAAAGCCTGACAGTATATTAGACCTTGCCTGCGGCACGGGAGAACTCTCCGTTCGATTTGCACAAGAAGGTTTCTCCGTAGTAGGCGTTGATTTGTCTGATGATATGCTTATGGTAGCCCAGGAAAAGGCGGCAGAAGCAGGGGTAACGCTATCTCTTTTTCAGCAAAACATGGCGGAACTTGAGTTATTGAAAGAGTTCGACTGTGTAGTAATCTTTTGTGATTCTTTGAACTATTTGCAAAGTGATAAAGAAGTTCAAGAAACCATTCAACGTGTATATAAGCACTTAAAACCCGGTGGGCTCTTTATATTTGATGTTCATTCAGTGCACAAGATGAAGGACGTATTTGGAAATCAATCTTTTTCTTACGTAGATGAAGACGTGTCATATATTTGGAACTGCACCTATGACGATACAGACATGCGCGTAGAGCATGATATTACGTTTTTTGCTTATGATGAAGAAATGAATGCATATCATCGCTTTGATGAGGTGCATTCTCAGCGCACTTGGTCGATTGACCGTTATCAATCATGGCTGAGCGAAGCTGGTTTTATAAATATAGAAGTAAGTGCAGATTTCAAAATGAGTGAGCCTACTTCAAACAGTGAGCGCATCTTTTTCTCTGCGCAAAAAAAAGAAGCCGAGTAGAGGCTTCTTTTTTTGTTTCAAAGCAGGATTTCTACAGAAATTATGGAATAAGACTATCAAACTGATTGTGAACAAGCTCAATGTCTTCGTCAAATTTTTCATGTGTTTTTTGAAATACGTGCACAAACATCTCTCCGAGTTCAGCTTCTAAAACTTTAATACCTTCTCCGGTTACACCGCCTTTTACGCATACTTTATCCTGCAAGGTAGGAAGCGTAAATATTTCTTTTTCCAACAGTTTTCCCATTCCAATAATCATATCACTGGCCATGACGGTAGCTTCTTCTTCAGAAATATTTGTTTCTTGAACTGCTGCATCAATAAAGCGTTGAAGCAAAAAGCTGAAGAATGCAGGACCGCAGCTTACGATATCGGATGATACGCGCGTAATCGTTTGATCAATAGCCACAGGCTTTGACATGGATGAAAATAATTCATGTAAATAATTTTGGTAAAAAGGCGTACATCTTTCTCCAAACGTGAAAAGAGAAACACCTGCTAATGCCCGATTCGTAATGCTAGGGATAATTCTAGCTGCTTGACTCGGAATGAGGCGTTCGATTTGTTCTACGCTAATTGGACTGGTAATGGATACAATGCAGTGATCTTTCGTCAGCAGTGGTTCTAATTTTATTAAAAGGGGGTGAATATCCAATGGCTTAACACAAATAAAAATGACTTTGGATGCGTGAACAACTTCTTCAGCTGTATCAGCAACATGAATTTTTTTATGCTGCTGTTGAATCTCTTTGGCTCTTTTTTTTGTGCGATTCATAATAGTAATTTTAGAAGGACGTACGGCTTTTGATTCAATAAACGCATCAATTAATATTTTCCCCATGTTTCCTGTTCCGATAAACCCTATGTTCACTGATTCATTCCCTCCTTCAAAAGCCTTTTCTTCTAAACACTATGAAGACGTAATGGAATTTATGACGTTACTTCAAAATTCAAAGGAGTGTACAATTTGACTTTTTCAAAAAAACAATGGCTAATTGGGTGTATTTGCTTAGCAGTTGGATTGGCTTTTTATATCTATCGCACAGGCGGAGAGAAACCGGAAAGTTCTCTTCAAACCTCAGATATGATAAAGGCAGAATCTTCTGCTGCAAAAAAAGAAGGAGAGTCGTCTGATCAAGTAAATTCGAGCCAAGATTCCCCGTTTGTTATGGTGGATATTAAAGGAGCTGTTCAGAAGCCTGGTGTATATCAGCTTCGAAAAGATGCAAGGGTAAAAGATGCTCTAGCACAAGCCGGAGGCGCTACAAAAGAAGCGGACTTAAGACAGCTCAATTTAGCTAGCAAGCTACAAGATGAAATGGCTGTTTACATTCCAGCTGCTGGAGAAGAAATCCCGCCTTCATCTCCAGTTTCTTCAATCTCTTCCTCAGGAACTTCAAATGATCAGCCCCTTGTTAATATCAATACAGCGAACACTGATGAACTACAAACGTTAAATGGCATTGGACCTTCAAAAGCGAGTGCCATCGTTTCATATCGAGAGGAAAATGGCTTGTTTCAAACAGTAGAGGATTTGGGGCAAGTATCAGGTATTGGCGAGAAGTCGCTAGAAAAAATCAAAGCTCAAATTACGGTACAGTAGAGACTTATTGACGAAAAAGGAAAAGAAACGCTACACTATGAAAGAGACAAGTATAATTATAATTATTCAGTTTTAAATAAAAAGGTAGGGAATGAGATGAACCGGATTTCATGGGATCAATATTTTATGGCACAAAGCCATTTGCTAGCTTTAAGAAGCACTTGTGAACGTCTGGCTGTTGGGGCTACAGTGGTGCGTGATAAACGTATTATAGCTGGAGGATACAACGGCTCGATCAGCGGAGGCGTGCATTGTGCTGACGAAGGCTGTTATGTGATTGATGGACACTGTGTAAGAACTGTCCATGCAGAAGTGAATGCACTCTTGCAGTGTGCTAAGTTTGGTGTGAAAACAGAAGATGCGGAAGTATACGTCACGCATTTTCCTTGTTTAAACTGCTGTAAAGCCCTTATTCAAGCGGGAATTAAAACAGTATATTACGCTAATGATTACAAAAATCATCCGTATGCTGTTGAGTTATTTCAACAGGCGGGAGTGAAAACAGCAAAAGTTGAACTTGATGAAGCAATCATTGACTTAAAAAGTAAAGAAAAGCTTCAATTTGTGACGGATGTTCTCGCTCGTTTAGAAAAAAGCGGAGCGGATGAAGCAGAAGTGATGAATTTACAGCGTGAAGCTCTCGCTTTGTTTACGGCAAATTAAAGGTAAAAGAGGTTTTTTACTTGGTAACAGTAAGAAGCCTCTTTCTTTTAAGAAGAAAGGAGCTAAAAGTGAAAGGATATTATATTTACTGTGCTTTTAGCATGATGATAGCTTTATATGTATATGATAATCATTCCGTTGTAAGCCTGTTTTTGCTAATCGTGCTTTTCATTTTTCAATGGCTACAATGCCCGAGGAAAGTGGTTATTGCTTCTGCACTGTTGAGTGTTTTGTGCGTCTACCTATTAGCTGAGACAAATAAGAATAACAAAACGGTTCTTTTAGATGAATCTTCTTCTTTTACAGGCGAAATTTCATCTGTGCCGCATAGTGACGGCGACAAGCTTACTTTTAAGTTTACGGTTCAAAATGAAGAGGTCATGGCTTTTTATAAACTAAAAACGTTGGAAGAGAAACAGCGGCTCGAAAAGCTAACGATTCATCAAGTTTGTCAACTAGGGGGGCAATTAACTTCTCCTTCACCTGCTCGCAACCTTCATGCATTTGATTATCAGCAATATTTGTACCATCAGTCTATTCATTGGCAGCTTAACGTCAAGAGACTTGATTTGGTAAAATGCCAGCTCCCCACTTTAACTCCACTTACGTACCTTACCTTTATTCGTCAAAAAGGAATTAATTATATTCAACAAAATATGTCGGATCCAGGCGCTGGGTTTATGCAGGCACTAATTTACGGCGAGCGCACTGGCATCGAAGAAGAGAGTATCAAGCGCTATCAGCAATTTGGTTTAATACACTTGCTTGCCATATCAGGTCTTCATGTTGGACTGCTGACAGCGATGTGTTTTTATTTGCTCATTCGGATTGGAATAACGCGCGAGCGAGCCATTACGCTTTTACTTTTGCTTCTTCCTGTATACATGGTTTTGGCCGGTGGCAGCGCTTCAGTTGTCCGAGCTGTTTTTATGAGTATGCTGATGCTTATATCGATAAAAATACAAAGAAAAATTCTTTTGGTTGACAGCATCAGCCTTGCTTTTATGGCCATGCTGCTTTTTAAGCCGTACTATTTATTTGATGTAGGATTTCAGCTTTCTTTTGCCGTTAGTTTTGCATTAATTTTATCGAGTCAGACGATTTTACCTCGTTTTCATTCTTCTGTCAGCCAGCTCATGGTTGTTTCAGCGATTGCACAAGTCAGTTCACTTCCTTTATTGTTGTACTATTTTTATGGAGTATCTCTCCTCAGTTTGCCATTAAATATGGTTTTTGTACCGCTGTTTTCTCTTGTTATATTACCTCTTTGTTTGCTCATTCTTTTTGTTCGTATCCTCTTGCCGGGAGTGAGTGAACTGCTGGAGCAAATTCTTCATGTTCTTTTACTTTTTTGTGAAAAATTGCTTGGCTTTTTTGAGTGGATTCCCGCTGATTTTATAACGGGAAAACCCCACATTGTTCTGTTTTTGGGAATGTACTTATGCATTTATGCTTTATTTGTGGCGGTCGAAGAAGGAGGATTTTTCGTTCGCTATATGTTTCTTCTCGTGGCATTGTTAGCCGCACAATGTATGTATCCTTATTTGAATCCAAAAGGAACGGTCACAATGGTCGATGTAGGACAAGGAGACTGCTTTATCATTGAGCTTCCTTATCGAAAAGGTGTGTATATGATCGATACCGGAGGAACCGTTTCATTTCCAAAAGAACCATGGCAAAAACGTCGTTCTTCTTTTGACGTGGGAGAAGACGTACTTGTTCCCTTTTTGCATTCAAAAGGAATAACAAGGGTAGATAAAATGATTATCACACACGGCGATTATGATCACGCAGGGGCGGCACAGCATTTATTTTCACAAGTGGCTATCGGAGAGCTGGTGCTTGGGAAAAAAGCTAAATTAAATGACGTAGAGACTGGCTTGGTGATCGCTGCTCAAAAACAAAGCGTGCCTGTTCAAATTGTTCAACAAGGAGATAGCTGGCAAGAAGGAGGTGTGTTATTTCAGATTATTTCTCCGACAGGTTTCGAAGAAACGAGCAACAACGGCTCAATTGTAATAGACGCTAAGTTAGGAAATTTAAGCTGGCTATTCACCGGAGATTTAGAAAAGGAAGGAGAACAAAGAATATTGAAAGACTTTCCAAACATTAAAGCAGATGTATTAAAAGTTGGGCATCATGGCAGTAAAACCTCAACTTCAGAAGAGTTTGTTCAACATTTAAATCCTAAAGTAGCGCTTGTTTCAGCGGGACAAAAAAATCGTTATGGTCATCCTCATCAAGAAATATTAGAGCTTCTGAAAAGCTACGGGGTGTATATTTATCGAACGGATGAAAATGGTGGGGTAACGTATGAATTTACAAAAAAGTCAGGAACGTTTTCGCAGCAACTTCCATAGTCTATAGTAAGAAAAACGAACTAAAAAAGACTGCTAAGAAGCAGCCTTTAAGCAATTTTACGAACCCAAGTAGTGAATCACAGTTGCAATAACAAATAAGGCAGTGAAAAAGCCAAATGAAACACCAAATCCTACGGCAGAATCGACAGCGTCGTTGCGTTTACTTTGGACACTTTCTTCAAATTGGTTCATTAACACCCCTCCTGTTTACAGTATAATCTAACTTTTTTTAAAAATCTAGACAATTTAAAAGCGTTTTCACAAACTGACAACAGTTAACAACTATACTTTATGAGCATGAGGAGAAAATAGAGATAAGGGTTTAATCATTAACAAATAAGTAACCTAGGGCTTATATTGTTAATGTTTATTATAAACTGAGGAATTGTCGTTTTAAGGCAATTCCTTTTGTATTGTTGCCAAAAACTCATAACACCTTTACGATAGAAATTGTATTTTGTTTATCAGTAACTATACATAATCAATATAGATGAATAAAAAAGAGGAGCGTATATACGTTGGCAGTTGATAGCTTAAAAAGTATTACCAAAAATAATATAGCCCCCGTTTACTTAATACACGGGGTCAATGCATTTATGAGTAAAAAGATTAGAGATAAAATCGTCGACTATACGTTAAATGAAGAAGATAAAGAATTTAACTTGTCACTATACGATTTAGAAGAAACATCGATTGATCAAGTTCTAGAAGATGCTGAAACGCTTCCTTTTTTAGGAGACAAGCGTGTAGTGGTTGCGAAAAATGCAGCATTTTTAACGGCTGAAAAATCGAAAGATAAAGTAGAGCATGATCTAGCAAAACTGCAGCAATATGTGGAGCAGCCCCCATCTTTTTCAACGTTAATTCTACTAGCCCCTTATGAAAAGCTGGATGAAAGAAAAAAAATAACAAAATTATTAAAAAAACAAGCAGCTTACATCGAAGCGAACGAATTTGGTGAAAAAGAAATGAAGCAGTGGATTCATAATTTACTTTCAAAAGATGGAGTGAATATGGATGAAGATGCTGTGACGCTGCTTATTCAGCTTGTGGGTCTTAATGTAACGCTTGTGACAAATGAAATTGAAAAAATGGTGTTATACGTTGGACAAGGCGGAGTCATTACAAAAGAAGTTGTGCTTAAGCTTGTGGCAAAAACGCTTGAACAAAATGTATTTACGCTTATTGACGCTGTTATTCAGCGAAAGGTTTCTACTGCTTTAAATATGTATCAGGATTTACTGCGTAATAACGAAGAGCCTATTAAAATTTTATCTTTGTTAGCGACGCAGTTTCGTTTGATTTATCATACGAAGCAGCTGTCTAGTCAAGGGTACGGTCAGCAGCAAATTGCTCAAACGATTAAGGTTCATCCGTTTCGTGTGAAAATTGCTTTGCAGCAGAGCAGAAGTTTTGAGGAACAGCAGCTTAAAGAAATTTTAAAGGATTTAGCAGAGGCAGATTATGAAATGAAGACGGGGAAAATGGATAAAGCGCTTATTTTACAGCTGTTTTTATTAAAAAGAGCGCAATAAAAAAACGATCCTAATGGGATCGTTTTTGTCTCAATTATGCAGATAAACCGTTAAGTTTTACTGCTAAGCGAGATTTTTGACGAGCTGCAGCATTTTTGTGGATAATACCAGATTGTGCAGCTTTGTCTAATTTTTTAGAAGCAACAGCAAATGCTGCTTTTGCGTTATCTACATCGTTGTTTTCAACTAAAGCTTCAAAGTTTTTGATTGCAGTACGCATAGCTGATTTAGCTTGAATGTTATGAGCACGGCGAGCTTCAGTAGTTTTTACACGTTTGATAGCTGATTTAATGTTTGGCATCCGTTTCACCTCCCGAAATGATAACAATCGAGATTATATAGAACTCGACATTCTTCACAATAAGAACAAAAGATATTTTATCAAACACAAGGACAGAATGCAATAGCCTTGACAAGGAATTTTATATGACAGACCTCTCTTTAAAAGCTTGTAGCTGATATTGCGCCCTTCCTTCCACTTTTCATTTCTTAAATGCATGAATCTGCCAGTCCTCGGTGACAATAATTTCAACAAAGAATGTCTAGGAGGTTAAGAAATGGAAAAAGAACTTGATTTAAGTCAATATAGCGTGCGCACGGATCTAGCCGTCGAAGCAAAAGACATAGCGTTAGAAAACCAGCCTAAACCGAATAACCAGTCAGAAATCAAAGGCGTAATTGTAAAAGAAAAAGAAGAACAAGGTGTCAAAATTTCAATGGTAGAAATTACGGAAGAGGGCGCAGAAGCAATCGGTAAGAAAAAAGGCCGATATGTAACCCTTGAATCGGTAGGCATTCGCGAGCAGGATACTGAAAAGCAAGAGGCCATGGAAGAAGTATTTGCTAAAGAGCTGAATTTTTTTATTAAAAGCCTCAACATTCCAGATGATGCTAGCTGTCTTGTAGTGGGTCTTGGAAACTTAAGTGTTACACCAGATGCGCTTGGACCAAAGGCAGTAGATAATTTGTTGATTACAAGACATTTGTTTGAGCTACAGCCTGAAAGCGTGCAAGATGGCTTTAGACCCGTTAGCGCCATTGTTCCGGGAGTAATGGGAATGACGGGTATTGAGACAAGTGATATTATCTTTGGCGTTGTAAAGAAAGTGAATCCAGATTTTATCATTGCAATCGACGCGCTGGCCGCTCGTTCGATTGAACGGGTAAATGCTACCATTCAAATTTCAGATTCAGGTATTCATCCGGGGTCTGGGGTTGGAAATAAGCGCAAAGAAATCAGTTATGAAACACTTGGCATTCCAGTTATTGCAATAGGTATTCCAACGGTAGTGGATGCTGTTTCCATTACAAGCGATACAATTGACTTTATCTTAAAACATTTCGGCCGAGAAATGAAAGAGCAGGGAAAGCCGTCTAAGTCGCTGCTTCCGTCCGGTATGACGTTTGGAGAAAAAAAGAAGCTCACGGAGGATGATTTACCCAATGAAGAGCAGCGTCAAACGTATCTCGGTATGATTGGCAACCTTCCCGATGAAGAAAAAAGACGTCTTATTCATGAAGTGCTTGCACCTTTAGGTCATAATTTGATGGTTACGCCAAAAGAAGTGGATATGTTTATTGAAGATATGGCTAATGTAGTTGCAGGAGGACTTAACGCTGCTTTGCATCATGAAGTGGATCAAGAGAACTTTGGGGCATATACTCATTAATACGCTTTTAGATGAATGAGTTCTTCAGAATATAGTCATAATGGTTAGTACTACAGAAGATAAAGAAGTAAGGGGCCTAATAATATGATTAAATTTACTTTAAAATCAGTAGTACTAACCATTTTTTTACTGTGCGTCGTATTTTTAGGGATGCAGACGGCTCAGCAAGGGTTGATTAAAATGAAGGGATATAATGATCCTTCGATTGAACATGTTATTAATGTGTCTAAAACGTCAGATGGTCAGGTGGAAGCTGCTGTTTTAGGTTCAAAAAAAGTCGTGAACATTGATGAAAAACAGCAGTTTCTAGAAAAACGAAAGGCTTTTAACTTTTTCTCCTCGCTAGGTCAAAGTCTAGCGGAAGGCGTGAAAAGTACAATAGGAAAAGCTTTTAAGGCTATCCATCATCTTCTTAATTAAAAGCAGAATCTCTTTCTGCTTTTTTGTATGGAAAAATCCCCAATGGAATGCTTATTGAATGTTGACGAATGTGTTGTTATAATTTAATTTAGTGTATTTTGCCGATTTTCAGTAGGAGTGAAAAAAATATGGATAGAGAAGCAAGATTGAAACGACAATCGAAAATCAGAAACTTTTCGATTATTGCTCATATAGACCACGGTAAGTCAACATTAGCAGACCGTATTTTAGAAAAAACAAATGCGTTAACACAGCGAGAAATGAAAGCTCAGCTTTTAGATTCGATGGATTTAGAACGTGAACGTGGAATTACCATTAAATTAAATGCTGTGCAGCTTCAATACAAAGCAAAAGATGGAGAAGAGTATACTTTTCATCTAATTGATACACCGGGACACGTCGATTTTACATATGAAGTGTCGCGAAGTTTAGCCGCGTGTGAAGGTGCTATTCTAGTAGTAGATGCAGCTCAAGGTATTGAAGCTCAAACACTAGCAAACGTATATTTAGCGCTTGATAACAACCTTGAAATTTTACCTGTCATTAATAAGATTGACCTGCCGAGCGCAGAGCCAGAGCGAGTGCGCCAAGAGGTTGAAGACGTAATTGGATTAGATGCGTCGGAAGCTGTATTAGCTTCAGCTAAAGCAGGAATTGGAATCGAAGAAATTTTAGAACAAATTGTTGAAAAAGTTCCTGCTCCTGAAGGGGATCCAGATGCACCGCTTCAAGCACTAATCTTTGATTCATTTTATGATGCATACCGAGGTGTAGTTGCATCTATTCGTATCGTACAGGGACGAGTAAAAGTAGGCGACAAAATTAAAATGATGGCAACAGGAAAAGAGTTTGAGGTAACGGAGCTAGGTGTGTTAACGCCAAAAGCCGTTGCTAAAGATGAACTTTCTGTTGGCGACGTAGGATTTTTAACAGCAGCTATTAAAAACGTTGGAGATACGCGAGTAGGGGACACGATTACTCTTGCTAAAAACGGAGCAAGTGAACCTCTTCCTGGTTATCGTCGTCTGAATCCAATGGTATACTGCGGACTGTATCCGATTGATACCGCGAAGTATAACGATCTTCGTGAAGCACTAGAAAAGCTAGAGCTAAATGACTCTGCACTTCAGTTTGAACCAGAGACGTCTCAGGCCTTAGGATTTGGTTTCCGATGTGGATTCTTAGGGTTGCTTCACATGGAAATTATCCAAGAGCGTATTGAGCGCGAATTTAAAATTGATTTAATTACAACAGCTCCAAGCGTTATTTATGACGTGTATTTAACAGACGAGACTCATCTGTCTGTAGATAACCCGTCTAATATGCCGGACCCACAAAAGATTGAACGCGTGGAAGAACCGTATGTGAAGGCAACGATGATGGTACCAAACGATTATGTTGGTGCTGTGATGGAGCTTTGTCAGAAGAAGCGAGGCAACTTTATTGATATGCAGTACTTGGATGCTAATCGCGTGAGTATTGTATACGAAATTCCACTAGCTGAAATTGTATATGATTTCTTTGATCAATTAAAATCAAATACAAAAGGCTACGCTTCGTTTGATTACGAGCTTATTGGATATCAGCCTTCGAAGCTTGTGAAGATGGATATTCTCTTAAACGGCGAAACGGTCGATGCACTGTCCTTTATCGTGCACAGAGATTCGGCTTACGATCGTGGTAAAGTCATTGTAGAAAAGCTTAAAGAGCTTATTCCACGTCAACAGTTCGAAGTGCCGATTCAAGCGGCAATTGGTCAAAAAATTGTGGCGCGTTCAACAATTAAAGCCATTCGTAAAAACGTTTTAGCAAAATGTTACGGAGGAGATATCTCTCGTAAACGTAAACTTCTTGAAAAACAAAAAGAAGGTAAAAAACGTATGAAGCAGGTCGGTTCTGTTGAAGTACCGCAGGAAGCATTCATGGCTGTGCTTCGCATGGACGAAGATTAATAGCTGAAATTCTATTATTTAACATGTCAAATTAGTTTTGAAAATCAAGCTAATCTGATACGATAGTAAAGAGTTTTGAGCGCTGTAAATAAGTGTGAACGAACATAGATAAAAATACCGCAGAGAGACTCTGCGGTATTTTTATCATTTATAAATGTGATTGAGGTGGAAGTCCATGGTGAAGGCAGCATATCTGCATATCCCGTTTTGTCATCATATTTGTCACTATTGTGACTTTAATAAAGTGTTTTTCAAAAATCAGCCCGTTATGCCGTATTTGGAAAGCATGCGAGAAGAAATGAAACAAGCAGTTGAACATTATCCAACGACCAATTTAAACACGATATTCGTTGGAGGTGGAACGCCCACAGCCTTAGATGAACAGCAGCTAGAGTATTTTTTAGAATCCATTCGTATGTACCTCCCTTATGACGAAAAAGGTGAGTTTACATTTGAAGCGAATCCGAATGAATTGACAAAAGAAAAGCTTCAGCTTCTCCATGATTATGGTGTGAATCGTTTAAGCATTGGTGTACAAACGTTTAATGAAAGATTATTGGAGAAAATTGGACGTGTGCATTCAAATAGACAGGTATTTGATTGTGTTGAGCAAGCGAGAAAGATTGGAATGTCGAATATAAGCTTAGACTTAATTTATAGCCTACCGGAACAAACGGTAGCTGATTTCTCTTCTACGCTTCAAACGGCTTTTTCATTAGAGGTAGAGCATATGTCTGCCTATTCGTTGATTATTGAACCTAAAACGGTATTTTATAATTTAATGAATAAAGGAAAGCTACCGCTGCCTGCTCAAGAAGAAGAAGCAGCTATGTATGAGCTGCTTATGAAAGAAATGGACAAACAAGGTTTTCATCAATACGAAATCAGTAATTTCGCAAAGCCAGGCTACGAGAGTATTCATAATCTAACCTATTGGAACAACGACGATTATTACGGAATTGGCGCAGGCGCACATAGCTATATAGACGGAATAAGACGAGCAAATATTGGACCATTAAAAAAGTACATTGATTCAGTCGAGCAAAACGGAAATGCATATCTCAATGAAGTGAGCGTGACCGAGGCTGAAAAAATGGAAGAAGAAATGTTTTTGGGCCTTCGTAAAACGAAAGGAGTCTCAAAAGAGGAGTTTAAGAAAAAATTCAATCGAGAATTAAAAGATGTGTTTGGAGAACCTATTCAAGAATACAAAGAGAAAGGACTTTTGGGTGAAGACAATAGCTCAGTCTTTTTAACACACAATGGTCGATTTTTGGGGAATGAAGTTTTTCAAGCCTTTATTGGGATAATCTAATATCAAATCGTTGACATCGCTATAGTGATTTGGTAATTTATTATTAGATTTAGCACTCAGAGTTTTAGAGTGCTAACAGAGGTGATGAAGCGTGCTTACTGATCGACAGTTATTAATTTTACAAGTCATTATTGATGATTTCATTCGATCTGCGCAGCCGGTAGGCTCTCGAACATTATCTAAGAAAGAAGAGTTTAATTTTAGTTCGGCTACGATTCGTAATGAGATGTCAGACCTAGAAGAACTTGGATTTATTGAAAAAACTCATACTTCTTCAGGGCGCGTTCCGTCTGAAAAAGGTTATCGTTATTATGTTGATCATCTAGTGTCCCCTCAGCACTTGAAAGCAAGCGACGTTTCGACGGTACGTTCGGTATTCGCTGAACGCATTGTAGAACTGGAGCAGCTCGTTCAAAAGTCAGCGCAAATTTTATCTGATTTAACGAGTTTAACGTCTATTGTGCTAGGACCAAAAGCGGTCAGCCATAAGTTAAAACAGCTGCAGATTTTACCTTTAACGGCTCAGTCAGCTGTTGCCATTATTGTGACCGATACAGGACACGTTGAAAGTCGGACAATTACGCTGCCGAGCAGTATTCAACCTTCCGATATTGAAAAAATGGTTAACATTTTAAACGAAAAGCTCATCGGCGTTCGCATTACTGATTTACATGATAAAATGTACAAAGAAGTAGCGACGCTCTTAAAAAGCCACATTCAAGGGTATGAGCAGACGATGGATATACTCAATGATGCATTAAAGCTCAACATGAATGGCAAATTAGTAGTTGGCGGCAAAACGAATATGTTTGCTCAGCCGGAATTTCATGATCTTAATAAAATTCGCGGGCTGTTTAACATTATTGAACATGAACAGCAGTTTTATAAGCTGTTAAGCCCAAATGAGGCTGGCATACATGTGAAAATTGGTCATGAAAATAAATTGAATGAAATGGTAGGATGCAGCTTAATTACAGCTAGTTATTCCTTTGGTCACGAACAGCTCGGCACAATTGCTATACTGGGACCGACCCGTATGGAATATGCACGTGTAATTAGTTTGCTTACATTGCTATCATCAGATATGTCTCAAGTGTTAACAAATTTGTATAAAGAATAAAGGAATCGGGTGGAATATATTACTTCCATCCTTTCCCTGTGATAAAATAAAAATCGTTGTTTAAAATGTGAAAATGTGTGTAAACATTTAAGGGAGGTGAATGAATTGTCAAACGAAAAGCAAGTAGAAGAACAAAACGAAGAAGTGGTTGAAGAAGTTCAAACAGAAGCTGCTGAAGCAACTGAAGCTGAAGCGTCTGAGGAAGTAAACCCTCTTCAACAAGAAAATGATCAATTAAAGCAACAGCTTGAAGAAGAAGAGAATCGCTACTTACGTCTACAAGCTGATTTCGATAATTTCCGTCGTCGTTCACGTCTCGATGCAGAAGCTGCTCAAAAATACCGTGCTCAATCATTGGTTGCGGATATTTTACCAGCACTTGATAACTTTGAACGTGCATTACAAGTTAACACAGCGGACGAACAAACTAAATCTGTGCTGCAAGGTGTAGAAATGGTATACCGTCAATTGGTAGAGGCACTTCAAAAAGAAGGTGTTGAAGCAATTGAGTCAGTTGGGAAAACATTCGATCCATACGAGCATCAGGCAGTGATGCAAGTAGAGGACGATGAATACGAACCGAACACGGTAGTAGAAGAGCTTCAAAAAGGTTACAAATTAAAAGATAAAATCATCCGCCCTGCGATGGTTAAAGTGAATCAATAACACTACATATTATGAAGGAGGTCATTGTCAATGAGTAAGATCATTGGTATCGATTTAGGTACAACTAACTCTTGTGTCGCTGTATTAGAAGGCGGCGAACCAAAAGTAATTCCAAATCCAGAAGGAAACCGTACAACGCCATCAGTTGTGGCATTCAAAAACGGTGAGCGTCAAGTTGGGGAAGTAGCGAAACGTCAAGCTATTACAAACCCTAACACAATTATTTCAGTTAAACGTCATATGGGTACAGACCATAAGGTGGAAGCTGAAGGCAAGCAATACACGCCTCAAGAAATGTCAGCTATCATTCTTCAACATTTAAAAGGTTACGCTGAAGAGTACTTAGGTGAGCCTGTAACAAAAGCTGTTATCACAGTTCCTGCTTACTTTAATGATGCTGAGCGTCAAGCAACAAAAGATGCTGGTAAAATTGCTGGTTTAGAAGTAGAGCGTATTATTAACGAGCCTACTGCAGCAGCACTTGCATACGGATTAGAAAAAACAGATGAAGATCAAACAGTTTTAGTTTATGACCTTGGTGGTGGTACGTTTGACGTATCTATTCTAGAACTTGGCGACGGCGTATTTGAAGTTCGCGCAACTGCAGGTGACAACCGCCTTGGTGGTGACGACTTTGACCAAGTAATCATCGACTATTTAGTCGCTGAATTCAAAAAAGAAAACGGCGTTGATTTAAGCAAAGATAAAATGGCGCTTCAACGTTTAAAAGATGCGGCTGAAAAAGCGAAAAAAGATTTATCGGGCGTAACATCTACACAAATTTCTTTACCATTTATCACTGCTGGAGAAGCTGGTCCTCTTCACTTAGAGGTATCTTTATCACGTGCTAAATTTGACGAGTTATCAGCAGGCCTTGTAGAGCGTACAATGGCTCCTGTGCGTCAAGCTTTAAAAGATGCAGGCCTTTCTGCAAGCGAACTTGATAAAGTAATCTTAGTTGGTGGTTCAACTCGTATCCCAGCGGTACAAGATGCAATCAAAAAAGAAACTGGTCAAGATCCTCACAAAGGTGTAAACCCTGATGAAGTAGTTGCACTTGGTGCAGCAATTCAAGGTGGCGTATTAACTGGTGATGTAAAAGACGTTGTATTACTAGACGTAACGCCTTTATCACTAGGTATCGAAACAATGGGTGGCGTATTTACAAAGCTAATTGAGCGTAATACGACGATTCCAACAAGTAAATCACAAGTATTCTCAACGGCTGCAGATAGCCAAACGGCTGTAGATATTCATGTTCTTCAAGGTGAGCGTCCAATGTCTGCAGACAACAAAACGCTAGGTCGTTTCCAGTTAACTGATATTCCACCTGCACCACGCGGAGTACCTCAAATCGAAGTGTCATTCGATATTGACAAAAACGGTATCGTAAACGTTCGTGCAAAAGATTTAGGTACAAACAAAGAGCAGGCTATTACAATTAAATCTTCAACAGGTTTATCAGATGACGAAATCGACCGCATGGTAAAAGAAGCGGAAGAAAACGCAGATGCTGATAAGCAACGTAAAGAAGAAGTGGAACTACGCAATGAAGCAGATCAATTAGTGTTCACAACTGAAAAAACATTAAAAGATCTTGAAGGAAAAGTAGAAGAAGCTGAAGTAACAAAAGCTAACGAAGCAAAAGATGCTTTAAAAGCAGCGATTGAAAAGAATGACCTTGGAGAAATCAAAGCGAAAAAAGATGAACTTCAAGAAATCGTTCAAGCGTTAACTGTAAAATTGTATGAGCAAGCTCAACAAGCTCAGCAAGCAGGTGAACAAGGCGCTCAAAATGATGATGTTGTAGATGCAGAGTTTGAAGAAGTAAACGACGACAAAAAATAATGCATCTTGACGACTAACGTGAATGACGCCATGGTGCGATTCACATCTTTTTAAAAAGTCAAAGTCAAGCTTATTTCTTGGCTTTGACTTTTTTAACGTGGAAAAGCGAAAGGGAAAGTTTTTCACTTGGCTCTCTGCGTGCACGGGAGCAATAGAAAGTAACTTTTATGTTGCTATGGAATTATTAATAATGATACAATTACGTTTATGTGAAACGATTCGGGAGTGAGTATTGATGAGTAAGCGAGATTACTATGAAGTACTCGGTATCAGTAAGAGCGCTACAAAAGATGAAATAAAAAAAGCATACCGCAAGCTTTCTAAACAATATCATCCAGATATTAACAAAGCGGAAGATGCTGCTGACAAATTTAAAGAAGTAAAAGAAGCATACGAAGTATTGAGTGATGACCAAAAAAAAGCACAATACGATCAATTTGGTCATACTGATCCAAATCAAGGCTTTGGCGGCTTTGGTGGAGGCGGCTCAGACTTTGGCGGCTTCGGCTTTGAAGATATTTTCAGCTCGATCTTTGGTGGTGGTGGTCGCAGACGTGACCCTAATGCTCCGAGACAAGGTGCCGATTTACAATACACGATGACACTTTCTTTTGAAGAAGCTGTTTTCGGAAAAGAAACAACAATTGAAATTCCACGTGAAGAAACGTGTGAAACATGTCACGGTTCAGGTGCAAAACCTCGAACAAAAGTCGATACATGTTCGCACTGTAATGGTTCAGGTCAGTTAAACGTTGAACAAAACACGCCGTTTGGCCGCGTGGTAAATCGACGTGCGTGTCATCATTGTAATGGTACGGGAAAAATCATTAAAGACAAATGTGCAACGTGCCATGGTGAAGGTAAAGTAACAAAACGACGTAAAATTAACGTTAAAATTCCAGCTGGTGTAGATGATGGTCAACAGCTGCGCGTAAGTGCTCAAGGAGAACCAGGGGTAAATGGTGGTCCTCCGGGAGATTTATACGTAGTGTTCCACGTGCGCACTCATGAATTCTTTGAACGTGATGGAGACGATATCTACTGCGAAATGCCTTTAACGTTTGCTCAGGCAGCGCTAGGTGATGAAGTAGAAGTACCAACTCTACACGGCAAGGTGAAGCTGAAGATTCCTGCTGGTACACAAACGGGAACGAAATTCCGTTTAAAAGGAAAAGGTGTGGCAAACGTACGAGGATATGGTCAAGGAGATCAGCATATTCACGTTCGAGTTGTAACTCCAACAAAAATATCAGAAAAACAAAAACAATTATTGCGTGAGTTCGCTGAACTGAGCGGTCAAGAAGCCGTTGATGAGCAGCATGATTCCTTTTTTGCAAAAGTAAAACGAGCAATTAAAGGAGAATAATTGTCTTTCATAGTAAACAGAGACAGGTTGGTAAAGGTACTTTGCCAACCTGTCATCTGTCATGTTCATATTTAAAATCCTATATTACTGAAGGCAGAAAGGATGAAGTTGGTAGCAATGAAATGGTCTGAAATTTGTATTCATACAGCGCAAGAAGCAATTGAACCCATCTCTCATATTTTACATGAATCAGGAGCTAGCGGGGTAGTCATTGAAGATCCTGCTGATTTAGTGAAGGACAGAGATACAACTTTTGGCGAAATTTACGATTTAAACGTAGAAGACTACCCAGAAGAAGGTGTAGTGATTAAAGCATACCTTCCAGTTAACAGCTTTTTAGCAGAAACTGTGGATGGTATCAAAAAAGAAATTAATGGACTGCTTGTTTACGACTTTGATTTAGGAGCTAACAAAGTTACGATCAGTGAAGTGAATGAGGAAGAGTGGGCCACTGCTTGGAAAAAATATTACCATCCCGTGAAAATTTCAGAGCGTTTTACGATTGTACCAACTTGGGAAAACTATGAAAAAGTAAGCACAGATGAATTGATTATCGAGCTTGATCCCGGAATGGCTTTTGGGACAGGTACCCATCCAACAACGGTTATGTCTCTTCAAGCATTGGAAAGAACAGTGAAAGCAGGAGATACTGTTATCGACGTAGGTACAGGTTCAGGAGTGCTAAGTATTGGCGCAGCTCTATTAGGAGCAAGTAATGTACAAGCTCTAGACCTTGATGAAGTAGCCGTACGTTCTGCCCGCGAAAATATTGAACTAAATCAAGTTGGGAACGTCGTAACAGTAGGTCAAAACAACTTATTGCAAGGTATAGAAGGACCGGTTGACATTGTTGTGGCGAATATTCTAGCTGAAGTAATCGTTCGTTTTGTAGACGATGCTGCAAAGGTATTAAAGCCAGGAGGCATGTTCATTACATCAGGTATTATTAGTGCGAAAAAAGAAGATGTCAAAAAAGCGTTAACGGGAGCGGGCTTTGTTATTCAAGAAGTAACGCTTATGGAAGACTGGGTAGCAATTATTGCGCAAAAACAAGCTTAACAAGTGAGAAGGTGTCAAGATGCAACGTTATTTTCTGCCAAATGATCAATTTCAAGAGCAAAGTGTCATAGTGACACAAGATGATGCCCATCATATCTCACGCGTCATGAGAATGAATGAAGGATCACAGTTTATTGCTTGTAATGAACAGGGGCAAGCTGCTTTGTGTGAGATTGAAAATATTTCCGCTAACGAAGTGAAAGCATCTATTATAGAATGGATAAGCGAAGAAAAAGAGCTTCCAGTCCATGTTACAATTGTGAACGGTCTGCCTAAAGGGGATAAGCTCGAGCTTATTATCCAAAAAGGGACAGAACTTGGGGCGTATAAGTTTATCCCTTTTATTGCGGCTCGTTCAGTTGTTAAATGGGATGATAAAAAGAGTCAAAAAAAATTAGATCGCTGGAACAAGATTGCTAAAGAGGCTGCAGAACAATCTCATCGTACGATTGTACCAGCAGTAGAAGCCCCAATTTCTTTTAAAAAACTAGTAGAAATTAGCGGTGACTATACTCATAAAGTTGTAGCCTATGAAGAAAGAGCAAAGCAAGGAGAAACATCTCATCTGCAGGCTGTTCTTTCGGCTTTAAAACCGGGCAATTCCGTGCTTGTGGTTGTAGGTCCAGAGGGTGGTTTGACCGAGCAGGAAGTAGAAGTATTAGAAGAAAATGAATTTACAATAAGCGGATTTGGTCCGCGAATTTTACGAGCAGAAACAGCTCCTTTATATGCGCTGTCTGCTATATCTTATCAAACTGAGTTAATGAGGTGACGATTATGTCAACAGTTGCTTTTCACACGCTAGGGTGTAAAGTAAATCACTATGAAACAGAAGCAATTTGGCAATTGTTCAAAGGCCAAGGCTATGAGCGTGTTGAATATGAACAAACTGCCGATGTATATGTAATTAATACATGTACGGTAACAAATACAGGAGATAAAAAAAGCCGTCAAGTTATTCGCAGAGCTGTGCGAAAAAATCCAGATGCGGTTATTTGTGTAACTGGGTGTTATGCTCAAACTTCGCCAGCTGAAATTATGGCCATTCCTGGTGTTGATATCGTAGTTGGTACACAAGATCGCGTTAAGATGCTTGATTATATTGAACAATTTAAAAAAGAGCGTCAGCCGATTAACGGCGTAGGAAACATTATGAAAACACGCGTATATGAAGAGCTAGATGTACCGGCTTTTACAGACCGTACGCGTGCTTCGTTAAAAATTCAAGAAGGCTGTAACAACTTCTGTACATTCTGTATTATTCCATGGGCGCGCGGTTTAATGCGATCTCGTGATCCTAAAGAAGTAGTAGCACAAGCACAGCAGCTAGTGGATGCGGGCTATAAAGAAATCGTGTTAACAGGTATTCACACTGGCGGATACGGAGAAGACATGAAAGATTACAATCTTGCCCAGCTTCTTCGTGATTTAGAGTCTCAAGTAAAAGGATTAAAACGCATTCGTATTTCGTCAATTGAAGCAAGTCAAATTACAGACGAAGTGATTGAGGTACTAGATCAATCAGAAATGGTTGTACGTCATTTGCACATTCCTCTTCAATCAGGTTCAAATACGGTATTGAAGCGCATGCGTCGTAAGTATACAATGGAGTTCTTTGGTGAGCGCTTAAACCGTCTGAAAGAAGCTCTTCCTGGATTAGCGATTACATCAGATGTTATTGTTGGCTTCCCAGGTGAAACAGAAGAAGAGTTTATGGAGACGTATAACTTTATTAAAGAGCACGGTTTTTCAGAGCTTCACGTATTCCCGTATTCTAAACGTACAGGTACGCCAGCAGCTCGTATGACCGACCAAATTGATGAAGAAGTAAAAAATCAACGTGTGCATCGTTTAATCGAACTTTCAAATCAATTGGCAAAAGAATATGCTTCAACGTTTGAAGGAGAAGTACTAGAAGTAATTCCGGAAGAAAAATATAAAGAAGATCCTGAAAGTGGTTTATATGTAGGATATACTGATAACTACTTAAAGGTTGTGTTTAAAGCGTCTGAAGAAATGGTTGGAAAGCTTGTGAAAGTGAAAATTTCAAAAGCTGGATATCCTTATAATGAAGGTGAGTTTGTTCGCGTGCTAGATGAGGTCCATCTTCAAGATCAGGTGAAAATGAGCTCATAACACTTAGTGGAAAGCTGCGTGTATACGCAGCTTTTTTCATACGTGTAAAAAAGCTGAACGAGTAATGTTTTATCAAGAAAGTTCATAAAATAAAGGGGGAATAACTGCATTACTTTATGTAAAGCGGTTGACCTTAAGGAATCATTATATTATAATTGCAAAAGACATGTCTAACATGTCATTTCATTATGATGTTAGTGGTTTTGTTCGGAGGGAGGGAATTAGAATGTCAAGAACAGTTGTTCGTAAAAACGAATCGCTTGAAGATGCTCTTCGTCGCTTCAAACGTTCAGTTTCAAAAACTGGTACGTTACAAGAAGCAAGAAAGCGCGAATTCTATGAAAAGCCTAGCGTAAAGCGTAAGAAGAAATCTGAAGCTGCTAGAAAACGCAAGTTCTAATAAGAGGGTGGATTTATGAGTCTTCTCGAGCGTTTAAATAGTGATATGAAACAAGCGATGAAAAACAAAGAGAAAGAGAAGCTTGGGGTCATTCGTATGGTCAAAGCATCTCTTCAAAACGAAGCCATTAAGTTAGGAACTGACCTAACTGAAGCAGACGAGTTGACGGTTATTTCTCGCGAATTCAAACAACGTAAAGACTCCCTCCATGAATTTGAGAAAGCAGGTCGTCAAGATCTTGTTGATAAAATTCATTCTGAATTAGCGGTTTTAGAAGTTTACGCTCCTAAACAGCTAACTGAAGAAGAGTTATCTGAAATTATTAAAACGACGATTGAAGAAACGCAGTCTTCCTCTAAAGCTGATATGGGGAAAGTTATGGGAGCGCTTATGCCGAAAGTAAAAGGCAAAGCGGATGGCTCTCTTGTTAATAAGCTTGTCCTTCAACACTTATCATAAAAAACACCTTACCTTGTGTAAGGTGTTTTTTATATGGATAATAATCGAACGTATGTTTTGTTTTTCTGGTGTAAAGAATAAAATAGATAAATTTTAAAAAATTTGAAACTATTGTTAAAGTTGTTCGTATATACAGATACATGCTCATACTATCTATGGAAGGAGGGAAGTATATTCGGTGAAAACCTTATTTTCTTTCGTGTGCTTTCTTATCTTAGCCACTGGGTTATTCCCCACTAGTAGCACCGCTGACGTGAAGCGCGTACACGTTATTCCTGTAAATAAAACGGTAGAAAATGGACTGCTTTCTTTTCTAAACAGATCCATTGAAGATGCGGAAAATGACGGTGCAGATTTGATTATATTGGACATAGATACTCCTGGAGGAGCTGTAGATGCAGCTTCTGAAATAGCTAAAAGCTTAACCTCAACACCTATTCCTACCGCTGCTTTTGTCGATAAAAAAGCATTATCAGCCGGAGCGTATATTGCACTTAACGCGGATCAAATTTATATGACACCCGGTTCTACAATGGGATCGGCAGCTGTGATTGACCAGCAGGGAAACGCCGCAGGAAAAAAAGCTCAGTCCTACTGGTTATCGGCTATGAAGAGCGCAGCAGAACAAAATAACCGAAACCCTAAATATGCAGAAGCGATGGCAAATACAAAGATGGTAATACCTGAGCTCAACTTAAAAGGAAATGAATTGCTGACGCTCACTCCGAAGCAAGCCGAGCAAGTTGGTTATTCAGAAGGGACTGTAAAAAATTTAGACGATCTCCTAAGCGAACTTGGCTATGAAGATGCTAAACTGACGTATGCAAAAATGAGTGTAAGTGAACAAATTGCTCGTTTTCTTACTCATCCGCTTGTTGTTCCCATTTTATTATCCATTGGTGCTTTAGGAATTGTAATTGAATTGTTTACGCCTTCATTTGGTATTGCGGGCTCTATTGGAATAGCTTCACTTCTTTTATTTTTCTATGGTCATATGGTAGCAGGATTAGCTGGAATGGAAGCGCTCGTTTTATTTATAGCAGGAATTATATTGCTTCTGTTAGAGATTGTAGTACCAGGCGGAGTTTTAGGACTACTAGGACTTGGAGCTATCATTTTAAGTTTTTTTATGTCAACAGATAATAATGTGGAAATGGGAATTTCTCTTGTAATTGCAATAGTGGTGGCACTGGGAGGTGCGTTTGTGATGATGAAATTTTTTAAAAAAAAGCTTACACCTTTCAAAAAAATGGTGCTTAATGATTCACTTAATACCGAATCTGGCTATGTGTCGAATCAAAATCGTTATGAATTAATAGGAAAACAAGGTAAAACAACAACACCGCTGCGTCCTTCAGGTACCGTGCTCATTGATGAAGAGTATGTGGATGTAGTCACTGAAGGTGGATATTTAGACAAAGATGTGTTAGTAAATATTATAAAAGTAGAGGGATCAAGGGTTGTGGTGCGGAAGCTTACAGAGCCTTTGAAAAAGGAGGACCTTAATTAATGGAAGTAGGTAGCGTATTGTTTTTTGTAGTTATTGGTCTAGCAATTATTGCTTTAGCTGTTTTTTTCACTTTTGTACCGATTATGCTATGGATTTCAGCATTAGCAGCAGGCGTTCGTATTAGTATTTTCACACTGGTCGGAATGAGACTTCGTCGAGTGATACCATCTCGCGTTGTGAACCCGTTAATTAAAGCAAGTAAAGCAGGTTTAGGTATTACCATTAATCAATTAGAAAGTCACTATTTAGCAGGCGGTAACGTTGACCGCGTGGTAAATGCGTTGATTGCAGCGCACCGAGCAAATATTGAGTTAACATTTGAGCGCGGAGCAGCTATCGACTTAGCGGGCCGTGATGTGCTAGAAGCTGTACAAATGAGCGTTAATCCAAAAGTTATTGAAACACCTTTTATTGCAGGGGTGGCTATGGATGGAATCGAAGTCAAAGCAAAAGCTCGAATTACCGTTCGTGCAAACATTGATCGACTAGTAGGGGGAGCTGGAGAAGAAACGATTATTGCCCGTGTTGGCGAGGGGATTGTTTCTACAATCGGTTCGCAAAAAGATCACAAAAAAGTATTGGAAAATCCCGATATGATTTCTCAAACGGTGTTAGGAAAAGGGCTGGATTCAGGAACAGCGTTTGAAATCTTATCCATTGATATTGCTGACATCGATATTGGTAAAAATATTGGGGCAGTTCTTCAAACAGACCAAGCGGAAGCAGATAAAAATATTGCACAAGCAAAAGCCGAAGAACGTCGTGCTATGGCCGTTGCTCAAGAACAAGAAATGCGTGCAAAAGTAGAAGAAATGCGTGCAAAAGTAGTAGAAGCAGAAGCAGAAGTACCGTTAGCGATGGCAGAAGCACTGCGCTCTGGCAATATTGGCGTCATGGATTATATGAATATTCAAAACTTGACTGCTGATACGGATATGCGTGATTCAATTGGAAAAATGTCTAAAGAAGACGATGAGAAATAATGAATCAGCTTAATAAGGAGGTTTTCTCCTAATGAATATCGTTGAAACGCTTATTAAACTAATTATTAATAATGCTTTCATTTTTGTCATCATTGGAGGGATTATTTTTAACGTTGTGCAGCGTTTTATGGCTCAGTCAAAAGAGGAAGAACAGCAGCGTTCTAAAAGAGCTCCTATGCCTCCTGTAAACAATCCTTCAAGGCGGGAAAGACCTAGATATCGACCTGTCAAAGAAGAGCCAAAAACAGCTCGTATGGAGCCGGAAACTGTTTCTTCAGCAGAAACAAATCCTTTGCAAGAAAAATTGGAAGAGCTAAAAAATCGTTCGTATCATGAACCGTCTATTCAAAAGAAAATCACAGTTGACAAACCAAAAATTACGGGTGAGAAAAACGTTTCTAAGCCCATTTCTCGTAAAGAAGCTGTTCAAGGAGTGATATGGTCCGAAATTCTAGGGCCGCCAAAATCGAAACAACGTAAATATAAACGATAAATAGATGTGATACATTAACCCCCTTTCTCATAAACATGAGATGAAAGGGGGTTCTTTTTATGAGCAAAAAGTGGAGACACCAAATGAAAAGATGGATGACAAAAACAATGGAACTACCCGCTGATGTATTAATGGATCTTCCCCGTATTACGTTAGTTGGACAAATACACATTTATATTGAAAATCATAAAGGTTTATTAGCCTTTTCTGATACTGAAATACGCGTGTTACTAAAACAGGGACAAATGTTAATTCGAGGTGAAGGACTGGTCATTAAAGTAATACTGCCAGAAGAACTGGTTTTAGAAGGTAAAATCAATCAAGTTCTTTATTTAGAACAATAACACAAGGAGGAAAAAAATGAAGAATGGATGGACAAACTTTGTTATTGGTACCGTACGTATTCGAATTGTTGGAAAAGGAATTGAACGTTTTTTAAATAATTGTGTGAGACAACAGATTATGATTTCGAATGTCCATAAAGTTGACGGTCAGCTAGCGACAGCAACGATATTATTGAAAGATGTAAAGAAAATTCGTATACTAATTCGCAACGCAGATTGTAAACTTTATTTTATAGGAGGCAGAGGTTTTCCTTTTTTAACAAAACGAGTGATCAAAAATAGTGGGTTTGCTTTAGGTTTTCTTTCTTTTTTTATTATTCTTGGTTTGCTTTCCAACATGGTGTGGAAAGTGGAAATTAGCGGTGCAGAACCACAAACAGAACATCAAATGACTAAGCAGCTTGCCAAAATAGGTGTAAAAAGAGGAGAGTTTCAATTTCTGTTAGAGAGTCCTGAAAAAATTCAGCGCTATTTAACGGATAATATGAACAATATTACCTGGGTGGGAGTAGAAGTGCGCGGCACTTCTTATCACTTCCAAGTGGTTGAAAAAAATGAGCCCAAGCCTCAGCAAAAAACACCTTACCAACATTTAATTGCTAAAAAGAAAGCCATTATTACGAATTTGTTTGTCGAAAAAGGACAACCTTTAGTCAAGGTTAATGATTTTGTCAATGAAGGCGAGGTCTTAGTTTCCGGTATTATTGGAAACGAAAAAAATAAAAAAGTAGTAGCTGCTAAAGGGAAAGTCTACGGCGAAACATGGTATAGATCTGAGGTGGAAGTGCCTTTAAAAACTGATTTTCAGGTATTAACGGGTAATGGATATACGAAGCACTATTTAGATTTTCAAGCTTTTAAAATGCCTCTTTGGGCTTTTAACAAAGAAAAATACGGCTCAAAGGTGACAGAAAAAGTGGAGCATCCACTCTATTTTTTTAAATGGAAATTACCTCTGTCGTATGAGAAAGTTGCTGTACGAGAAGAACAGAACTCGCAGCGCGTCTATTCTAAACAAGAGGCGGTGGAAAAAGCTTTGGAAATCGGTCGAAAAAAATTACTATCAACTTTAGGTGAGGATGCTAAAATAAAAGGTGAAAAAGTTTTGCACCAAGAACAGGACAATGGTAAAGTTAGATTATCAATACATTACCAAGTTATAGAAAATATTGCGAACACTCAACCAATTATTCAAGGAGATTGATGAATGTCAGAACAGCTAGTAACAATTAACGTACAACTTGATGATTCAAACGAAGCCATTTCATTATTTGGCGTACAAGATGCGAATTTAAAGCGAATTGAAGAAGAAATGCAGGTCTCTATCATTTCAAGAGGTGAGACTGTTGTAGTCTCCGGAAGTACAGAAAATGTTCAGCTAGTGGAAGAAATGCTTAAAAAGTTACTGAACATTATCCGAAAAAATATTTCCATATCTGAACGAGATGTTGTGTATGCGATTCAATTAGCTAAGAAAAATTCTCTCGAGTTTTTTGAAGATGTATATGAAGAAGAGATTGGTAAAAATGTAAAAGGTAAGACTATTCGTGTTAAGACATTAGGACAAAGTCAATACATTTCTGCTATTAAGAAAAATGATTTGGTATTTGGAATTGGGCCTGCTGGTACCGGTAAAACGTATTTAGCCGTTGTCATGGCCGTTAATGCTCTTAAAAATGGTCACGTACAGCGTATTATTTTAACACGTCCTGCTGTTGAAGCAGGTGAAAGTCTTGGCTTCTTGCCAGGAGATTTGAAAGAAAAAGTAGATCCGTACTTGCGGCCTCTGTACGATGCATTACATGATGTATTAGGAACAGAACATACGCAACGCCTAATCGAACGCGGAGTTATTGAAATAGCACCCCTTGCTTATATGCGAGGTCGTACACTAGATGATGCGTTTGTTATCTTAGACGAAGCGCAAAACACCACGATGGCGCAAATGAAGATGTTTTTAACACGACTAGGATTTGGGTCTAAAATGGTGATTACAGGAGATGTTTCACAAATTGATTTACCAAAAGGAGCTCAGTCTGGTCTAGCGGCTGTCTCGAAAATCCTGACCAATGTTAAAGGTATTTCGTTTGTTCATCTAGAACAGTCAGATGTTGTGCGCCATCCACTTGTGGGACGCATCATTCAAGCGTACGAACAAGCTGACCAAAAGACCCTTTCTTAATAGGGTCTATTTTTTGTAAAAGGGGGTACGTTTGTGTCAACGTTTCGGATAATCAAGCAAACAATGGCACAGATCGAGCGATTACGGTTAATTCAAATTGGGTTATATGCCTTGTTAGGTGTAATGATGTTTGCGTCTATGTATAGCAATGTAAAGCCGCAGGAATTAGATCTCAGATTACTATCTATTTCCCCGCAAACCATTTACTCACCCGTTACCATTGAAGATAAAGAGAGCACAGAGAAAAAACGGGCAGAGGCAGAACAAGCCGTTGAAGATGTGTATACACAAAAAACAGAATACGCACAGAACCAAGTCGATCTTGTTGCATCTATTTTTGATGCGATGATGGAAGTTAATACAGAATATGAAAAAGAAGATCATGAAGATGACAGTATCGATGCCGTATTAAAAACCAAACAAAAAATGCTAGAGGACAAGCTTCCTGAAGACATTCAAAAAAACTTGCCAAAGGATACCATTAAGCAGCTGCTTCAGTCTTCTAACAGTGATTTATCGATTGCGAAAGATGCTGTAGTCACGGCCGTTCATCATGTGATGAAAGATCAAGTGAAGATTAGCGATGTAGAAGAGAAAAAAGACCAAGTAGAAAGTCAGCTTGTTTACACCAACGTCAGCAATTCCCTAAAGGATTCAATGAATGCAATTGCTAAATTCGCTATCATTCCAAATGTGATTTATGATCCACAAAAAACTGCTGAAAACCGTCAAGCAGCTGTGGAAAAAGTGGAGCCTGTCCGAATCAAACAAGGCCAGATTATTGTAGAAGAAAATCAGCTTATTAATCCTGACATATATCGTCAGCTCCAGCTCGCGGGATTGTTGAATAATAAAGGATCTATTCAGCCTTTTGCGGGATTAGCTTTGCTGATTGTAATGATGATGGTAGGCCTTATTTACTATTTGCGTGAATTTCACACCAAGACATATCAGCCCTTGCTGTTGTATGTATTGGTAGCAACCATTACGATTGGCCTCATGAAAATCTTAAGCTTGTTTCAGCAAATTGATTTATCGGAAATTGGTTTCTTAGCTCCTGTTGCGGTGGGAGGTTTGCTGATTCGAATTTTAATGGATGAACGCATTGCTATTTTATCAAGCATTGTATTTGCTATTTGTGGAAGCATTATTTTTAATGGTGAATTGACAACCTCGTTTAATATGAACATTGGGATCTACTTTTTAATTAGCAATATTGCTGCTATTTTATTTTTAAGCAGGCAGCACAGACGTTCACGGATTTTGCAGGCAGGTCTATTTGTGGCTATGGTAAACGTAATTATCAGCTTTGCTATTATTTTTATTAAAAATGGCCAAATCGGCACTGTAGAGCTTGGCTATTACAGCATGATGTCAATCGCATCTGGTGTTATTGCTTCCGTTTTAACTATAGGTTTGCTTCCGTTTTTTGAAAGTGGATTTGGCATTTTATCTACGATGAAGCTGATTGAATTATCGAGTCCTAATCATCCGCTATTACGCAAAATCTTAACCGAAACACCTGGAACATATCATCACAGTGTAATGGTGGCAAACTTATCTGAAGCGGCGTGCGAAACGATAGGAGCTAACGGTTTATTAGCGAGAGTCGGGGCTTATTACCACGATATTGGTAAAACGAAGCGACCGCAGTATTTTATTGAAAATCAAATGAATATTACTAATCCGCATGATAAACTAAGTCCGAAGACTAGTAAAAATATTATAATCGCACATGCTACAGATGGAGCGACCATTTTGCGAAATCACAAGTTTCCAAAAGAGATCGTAGATATTGCAGAGCAGCATCACGGAACGACCCTGCTTAAGTTTTTCTATCATAAGGCACTTGAACAAACAGAAGAAAAAATTGATGAAAAAGAATATCGCTATCCTGGACCAAAGCCTCAGTCGAAAGAAGCAGCGGTTATTTGCATAGCTGATAGTGTAGAAGCAGCCGTAAGGTCAATGTCCAATCCGACTCCGGAAAAAATTGAGAACTTGGTGCGAAATATTATTAAAGATCGCCTGCAGGATGAGCAGCTTAGCGAGTGTAACGTAACGCTCAAAGAGCTAGAGTTAATTCGCCAAGCACTATGTGAAACTTTAAATGGGATTTTTCATTCCCGAATCGAATATCCAGAGATAAAAAAAGAGAAGGTGAAGGTATGAGTTTAGTTATTGATTTTATTGATGAAACAAACGAAGTAAGTGAAGAACAGCAAAAAGAGCTTGAGCAGCTGCTTGAAGCCGCTGCTATATATGAAAATCTGCAAGAGGATGCAGAAGTATCCGTTACATTTGTGGATAATGATCGAATTCAAGAAATCAATCATCAATACCGCCATAAAAATCAGCCAACGGATGTAATATCATTTGCGCTAGAAGAAATGGGCGAAGATGAAATGCAAATTATCGGAGATGAGATGCCAAGAGTCCTAGGGGACATTGTCATTTCGATTCCAAAAGCTCATGAGCAAGCAGAAGAATACAATCACTCGTTTATGAGGGAGCTAGGATTCTTAACGGTTCACGGTTTCTTGCATTTGCTTGGATATGACCATGAAACATCAGAAGATGAAAAAGAGATGTTTACACGTCAAAAAGATATTTTAGAACAATATGGACTCTCGCGATAAAAAAGGGATAGCTAAAGTTGTCAGTAGCTTTGGTTATGCAGTAGAAGGGTTTATCTATGTTTGTAAAACACAGAGAAATATGCAAATTCACGTAGCAGCTTCTTTCATCGTCCTTCTCTTAGGCACCGTGCTGTCAATTACAGCTGGTGAATGGACGGTTGTGCTGCTTCTGATTGCAGGCATGTTCAGCTTGGAGTTAATGAATACAGCGGTTGAAAAAGTTGTCGATTTAGTTTCTCCTGAATATCACATACTAGCAAAACACGCAAAAGATGCAGCCGCAGCCGCGGTGTTGGTCTATGCGTGTTTTGCTGTCCTTATAGGAGGAATTATTTTCTTAAAGTATTTGTTTTAAAAAGGATTCTTTTTGGTTCTTTACACCCCCGTGGTATAATAAAAAAGGACAAGTTAAAAGACATGTAGAAGCGCAAAAGGAGAGCGGATAAATGGATAAGACCGGACTGATTGATGAGGCGAAAAAAGCTCGTGAAATGGCTTATGTACCGTATTCAAAATTTAAAGTTGGTGCAGCTTTATTGACGAAAGATGGAAAGGTTTATCGTGGCTGCAATATTGAAAATGCAGCTTATAGCATGTGCAATTGTGCTGAGCGTACGGCTTTATTTAAAGCCTATTCAGAAGGAGATAAAGAGTATGCAGCACTTGCTGTAGTAGCTGATACTGATCGTCCTGTTTCTCCGTGTGGAGCATGCAGACAAGTAATCTCTGAGCTTTGTCCAAAAGAAATGAAAGTTATATTAACCAATTTAAAAAATGACATACAAGAATTAACTGTGGAAGAATTACTTCCAGGAGCATTTTCATCGGAGGATTTACATGAGTAATAATGAATTTAAGTCAGGTTTTGTTTCAATTATTGGAAGACCAAACGTAGGGAAATCAACTTTTTTGAACCGAGTAATTGGTCAAAAGATTGCGATTATGAGTGACAAACCGCAAACAACTAGAAATAAAATTCAGGGTGTGTACACGGAAGATCAGGCGCAGATTGTGTTTATTGATACACCAGGAATTCATAAACCTAAGCATAAATTAGGCGACTTTATGATGAAGGTAGCGCAAAATACGCTTAAAGAAGTAGATTTAATTTTATTTATGATTAACGCAACAGAAGGCTTAGGTCGAGGCGATGAATTTATTATCGAGCGTTTAAAGGATACAAAAACGCCTGTTTTCCTTGTGATTAATAAAATTGATGAAATTCATCCAGACGAATTGTTTTCAATTATCACGAATTATAAAGACTTATATCCTTTTGCTGAAATTGTACCAATTTCAGCTTTACAAGGAAATAACGTGGAGCGTTTGCTTGATCAAATTAAGCAGCGATTGCCGGAAGGTCCGCAATATTATCCGGCAGATCAAGTAACAGATCACCCAGAGCGCTTTATTATTACGGAATTAATTCGTGAAAAAGTACTGCATGCAACGAGGGAAGAAATACCCCATTCTATTGCCGTTGTGATGGATTCTATGCAAAGACGAGATAATGGTGCTGTTTACGTGGGCGCTACAATTATCGTCGAAAGAGATTCACAAAAAGGCATCGTAATTGGAAAGCAAGGAAAGATGTTAAAAGAGGTAGGAAGAAAAGCAAGAGCAGACATTGAAGCCCTTTTAGGTTCAAAAGTATTTTTAGAACTATGGGTAAAAGTGCAAAAAGATTGGCGAAACCGAGCGTCGCATCTCCGTGACTTTGGATTTAGAGAGGACGAATATTAATCATTTGTGTTCTTGTTTGCGTCGATTTATATCCCTTCATAAAAGAAGGTAATTTGTAAAAAATTGTGTTACATGATTTTACGTCGGAAGGCTATTCTAAACATAAGGAATTGAAATATGTATCTGATCTTTATGGTTAGAAAGGTGGGAGTTCTATGTTGAATTTTACTTGGAACATTTTTTCACAAACAGGTAGCATTGATACTTATCTCATTTTTAAGGAACTTGAAAATGAAGTGAAAGAAAGACCCGAAACATATGAGGACAACAGCGAAAGTCTCAATTCTCCCTTGTCTTAGCCTTCTGTAAGATGGCGGTGATGATGATTGTTTAAAAAGTGTGAAGGAATTGTCATTCGAACGAATGATTACGGTGAATCAAATAAAATTGTCACCATTTATTCACGTGAACTCGGAAAAGTGGGTCTCATGGCAAGAGGGGCAAAAAAGCCCAGTAGTCGCTTAGCTTCCGTCACACAATTATTTACGTATGGATACTTTTTTATACAAGCAGGTTCAGGAATGGGTACTCTCCATCAAGGAGAAGTTATCTCATCTATGAGAAGCATACGCGAAGATATCTTCACAACAGCGTATGCTTCTTATATTCTTGAATTAACGGATAAAGCTACTGAGAACAATAAACCAAATCCATTTCTATTTGAACTGCTGCACCAAACCATTCATTATATGAACGAAGAGTATGATGCAGAGATCTTAACATTTATTTATGAAATGAAACTGTTAAACGTTCTAGGTCTTCATCCTACATTAAATGAATGTGCAGTCTGCCATCGAGGTGAAGGAACATTTCATTTTTCCATTCGAGAAGGCGGGTTTATTTGTCATCGGTGCTTAGAAAAAGATCCTTATCATTTGAAAATTAGTCCGATGACGGTTAAACTATTAAGGCTATTTTATTACATTGATTTAAAGCGATTAGGTTCTATTTCTGTTAAGCCCGAAACAAAAAAACAATTAAAGTTTGTAATTGATCAATATTACGAAGAATATTCAGGATTGTTTTTAAAAACAAAGCGGTTTTTGAACCAGATGGAGTCTTTAAAACAATCGCTCTCTGATGAGAAATAGAAAAGATAATCAGTGATATGCAAGGAATTGCTGTCGCTAGGGTGCCTCGTAGTGTGTAGGGGACACCCTTTTTACTGTGGAGCGAAGGGGTAGCTTCGCTTATTGTAAGCGTAATGCCTGCTTTTTTTGAGAAGCCGTGGTAAAATAAACGGCATTCTAAAAAGATAAAATGCTAAAATTAATAAGTTATAGCTTTTACTTTTGCTTAAAAAGTATATAATGTTTTATAAATAGTATGTCACATTTAATGATTAGGTGGTGAGTACAATCGAACTGAACAAACGACAAGAACAAATTTTGCAAATTGTCAAAGACGAAGGCCCTATTACAGGCGAGCATATTGCAGATCAGCTTAGCCTTACGCGGGCAACACTAAGACCGGACTTGGCTATTTTAACAATGGCTGGTTATTTAGAAGCGCGACCGCGCGTAGGTTACTTTTATACAGGTAAAACAGGAGCACAGCTTCTTACAGATAAAATAAAAAAAATACAGGTGCAAGAATATCAGTCTATCCCGGTGGTCGTGAACGAAAATGTGTCGGTATATGATGCTATTTGTACAATGTTTCTAGAAGACGTGGGGACCCTTTTTGTAGTGGATGAGAAATCCCAGCTAGTGGGAGTACTGTCGCGTAAAGATTTATTGCGCGCGAGTATCGGAAAGCAAGAGCTCACATCTATTCCTGTTCATATTATCATGACGAGAATGCCCAACATTACATATTGCTATCGCGAAGATTTGTTAATTGATATTGCTAAGATCTTAATTGAAAAACAGATTGATGCTATGCCCGTTATTAAAGAGGGAGACGGCAATTTTGAAGTGGTGGGACGCATTACCAAAACAAATATTACAAAATTACTAGTAGCATTAGCAAATGATGAAGTATTATAAGTGAAAAAGGATTAAAAAGGGGATGCACAAAATATGAACAACCCATGTCTTTATGTCATTTCGGATTCTGTAGGTGAGACAGCTGAACTAGTTGTAAAGGCTGCATCAAGTCAGTTCAATATGACGGACTTTGTAATTAAAAGAGTACCTTACGTAGAGGACATCGCAACACTTTCAGAAGTGGTTTCAGTAGCGAAGATGAACAACGCTATTATTGGCTTTACGCTAGTAAAGCCCGAAATGAGAGAATTTTTAATTCAAGAAGCGTCCAAGAACGGGGTAGAGGTATTTGATATTATTGGACCTTTAATTGATAAAATTCAATCTTCTTATCAACTTTCTCCTCGCTATGAGCCTGGAATGGCTAGAAAATTAGACGAAGATTATTTTAAGAAAGTAGAAGCAATTGAATTTGCAGTGAAATATGATGATGGGCGTGATCCGAGAGGCATTCTTAGAGCGGATATCGTATTAATCGGTGTATCAAGAACATCTAAAACACCTCTTTCTCAATTTTTAGCACACAAGCGTTTGAAAGTAGCCAATGTTCCGATTGTACCTGAGGTAGATCCACCAGAAGAGCTGTTTCACGTATCACCTGAGAAGTGTATAGGGCTTACTATTAGTCCTGAAAAATTAAACGATATTCGTAAAGAGCGTTTAAAGTCTCTTGGGCTAAATGATAAAGCAATTTATGCTAATATTGGCCGTATTAAAGAAGAACTTGAATTTTTCCAAGGGATTGTAGATAAGATTGGCTGTGAAGTGGTGGACGTATCCAACAGAGCCGTAGAAGAAACAGCTGGTATCATTCTCAATACCATCAAAAAGAAATAAACGATGGATCTCCTCTGTGCGTGACATAAAGGAGATTGCTTTCTTATGTTTGTATGCTGTAAGCCTAAGAAAATATACCAAAGATGAATATGACAGAACTTTTAAAAACAAGTGACTTTGGTATAGAAAATATAGGTTGTTTATATTATAATAAAAAATTGTGATAAAAAAGAATAGTTTTAGGTTTAGACTTTGTTAAGAACGAATAAACTATTTATATAAAAGTCAAGTCAAAATCGAAAAAAGTATTCGACAAATGCCATCTACAGGAAATAACAAATTGTTAGAAGGAATCTCTGGAGGGATGTAGAATACAAAGTTATAGCAAAAGAAAAAGTAAAGTTTTTGTCGATGCTGATGCATGCCCTGTTAAAGCAGAAATCGTTGAACTTACACATACATATGACATCGATCTTGTGTTTGTTGCTTCCTATGCTCACATGCAAACAAATCCTACACCAGGAAAATGGGTCTATGTGGATGCAGAAAAGGAAGCCGCAGATTTATATATTTTAAATCACGCAGTCAAGCAGGATATTGTCGTAACTCAAGATACTGGCTTAGCAAGCATGTTAGTAAGTCGAGGGGTTTACGCACTGTCTCCTCGTGGAAAGTACTATAATGACGACGAAATGAATACGGTGCTTTTCTTTCGTTATGTTTCTGCAAAAGAGCGACGGTCAGGCCGTCATACTAAAGGCCCAAAGGCATTTAGTGAAGAAGATCGCCAGCATTTCATTCAAGCTTTTGAAAAAATGTTGTCGAAACTTGCAGGAATTTAGCACTTAGTGAAGAATATTATATGAAATACGGAGCTGTTACTATGGCAAATCGAATTCCTGATGAAGTAATCGACCGTATTCGGCATTCAGTAGATATTGTCGACGTCATAAGCGATTATGTACAACTAAAAAAACAAGGGCGCAATTATTTTGGACTCTGTCCGTTTCATGGGGAAAGCACACCGTCTTTTTCAGTATCGCCTGATAAACAAATTTATCATTGCTTTGGATGCGGTGCAGGAGGGAATTCATTTTCATTCATAATGGAATTAGAAGGACTGTCCTTCACGGAAGCAGCTCAGCAGCTTGCTGAAAAAGGAGATATTCCTTTCGAACATGAGATACATCCTCATGAAGAAGATAATCAAAAGCCTAGCAATAAAATGATTGAAGCACACGAGCTTTTAAAGAAATTTTACCATCATTTATTGGTAAATACAAAAGAAGGCCAAGATGCTTATGATTATTTAATAAATCGAGGGTTTTCACGAGAAATTATCGATGAATTTGAGATAGGTTTTGCTTTAGATTCGTGGGAATTTGTAAGTAAGTTCTTAACAAAACGTGGGTTTAATCCGCAAGAGATGGAACATGCAGGTTTAATCATTAAACGCAACCAAGATGAAACGTACTTTGATCGTTTTCGTGATCGAATTATGTTTCCTATTGCTGACTTGCAAGGCAAAACAATTGCATTTTCAGGGCGCCTACTAAAAGAGATAAAAGGGCAGCCTAAATATTTAAACAGTCCCGAAACTTCTATTTTTAACAAAAGTCGCACACTCTACAACTTTCACCGCGCTAAAAAACATATACGCAAAAATCAGCAGGTTATTTTATTTGAAGGATTTGCAGATGTTATTTCGGCTGTTAAAGCGGGGTGCCCGCACGCAATTGCAACGATGGGAACTGCCTTAACAGAAGAACAAGCCAAGATTATTCGCCGAAATGTAGAGTCCGTTATCATTTGCTATGATGCAGATTCTGCTGGAATTGAAGCAGCGCACAAAGCAACTGCTATCTTAACAAATGTGGGTTGTACCGTTAAGATTGCTGTGATGCCGGATGGTTATGACCCGGATGATTATATTAAAGAATACGGGGCAGAGAAGTTTCAAAATGATGTTATTAATAGCAGCTTGACCTTTATGGCATTTCAAATGAGGTATCTCCGCCGAAAACGAAATCTACAAAATGAATCTGAACGTATGCAATACATTGAAGACGTTTTGAAAGAAATAAGCCTCCTTACGAAAGCTGTAGAGCGAGATCATTATTTACGCCAATTGGCACAAGAGTTTTCCATTTCATTAGATGCGCTTAAAGAACAGCAGTATCAAGTATATCGAACTGAAAAAAAGAAAAAGGATAATGATTCTCCAAATCGAAATAATATAAATAGACAACCAGTCGTAAAGAGAAGCTTATTACCGGCTTATCAAAATGCAGAACGTTTTTTGATCGCTCATATGTTGAAAGATAAGGATGTAGCATTTAGAATTCAAGACCGACTTCAAGGTCAGTTCAATGTTGAGGAACATCGTGCGCTTGTTCTATATTTGTATGCTTATTACGAGGAAGGACACGAGCCTAATCCGAGCGGATTTATCGAACGGTTGCCCGAGTCTTCGTTGTCTAGTCTAGCTTCAGAATTGGCGATGATGTCAATCAATGATGAATTGTCGGAGCAAGCTTTGAATGATTATATCCAAACGATATTGATTTACCCACAAAGGGTAGCGATAGAAAAAAAAGAAGCAGAAAAGCAAGAAGCAGAGCGTCAAAAAGATTATTTAAAAGCTGCGACAATAGCAATGGAAATTTTACAGTTAAAAAAAACGTTAAAATAAACGATATTGCGTATTAGTCCCACTTTTAGAAGGTTTTCCTTAAAATTTTGGAAGGAGGGGATCTGATGGCTGAAAAATCAGCTCAATCAAAACAACTTGATTCAGATTTAACAATTGAACAAGTAAAAGATCAATTGACCGAAATCGGAAAAAAACGTGGTGTGCTCACATACGAAGAAATTGCAGAGCGTATGGCGAACTTCGAAATTGAATCCGATCAAATGGATGAATATTATGAATACCTTGGAGAACAAGGTGTTGAAGTAATGAGTGAATCTGAAGCAAATGATGACGATGCCGATCCCGATATTCAAGAACTGTCAAAAGAAGAAGAGTTTGATTTAAATGATTTAAGTGTACCTCCTGGTGTGAAAATTAATGATCCAGTTCGTATGTACTTAAAAGAAATCGGACGCGTTGACTTATTGTCAGCAGAGGAAGAAATCAATTTAGCAAAACGTATTGAAGAAGGCGATGAAGAAGCGAAACGTCGTCTTGCTGAAGCAAACTTACGTCTTGTTGTAAGTATCGCTAAACGCTATGTCGGGCGCGGTATGCTGTTTCTTGATTTAATTCAAGAAGGAAACATGGGTCTTATTAAAGCGGTAGAAAAATTTGATTATCGCAAAGGTTATAAATTTAGTACGTATGCGACATGGTGGATTCGTCAAGCTATTACTCGTGCAATTGCTGACCAAGCAAGAACGATTCGTATTCCCGTTCATATGGTTGAAACGATTAACAAGCTAATTCGTGTTCAACGTCAGCTTCTACAAGATTTAGGTCGCGAACCATCTCCTGAAGAAATTGCAGAAGATATGGACTTAACACCAGAAAAAGTTCGTGAAATCTTAAAAATTGCTCAAGAGCCGGTTTCTCTTGAAACACCAATTGGTGAGGAAGATGATTCTCATTTAGGTGACTTCATTGAAGACCAGGATGCAACATCACCTTCTGAACATGCTGCATATGAATTATTAAAAGAGCAGTTAGAAGACGTCCTTGATACGTTAACAGATCGCGAAGAAAATGTTCTTAGACTCCGCTTTGGTCTGGACGATGGACGTACGCGTACGCTTGAAGAAGTAGGAAAAGTATTTGGCGTAACGCGTGAGCGTATTCGTCAAATTGAAGCTAAAGCGCTTCGTAAGCTTCGTCACCCTAGCCGAAGCAAACGTTTAAAAGATTTCTTAGAATAGATAAAAGCGTAAATAACGCTTATGAGATAGCTTCTTTCCTAGAGGAAAGGGGCTATCTATTTTTTATGGAATAAATTTCATAAAAACGCATTTTAAAGAAGTATATTGATTTTTTTACCAACTTTTCTTCTTTCATATATTTTACTGAATTGTCCTTCGTTTTGCAAATGCTCCTTTATATTCTTTTGTTACAGAGCGTAAGCTGTTCAAATTCCTTTTAAACATCCGAAAAATGGAATCGCTATCATTTTATTCATGCTTTGATTAGTACTCTTCTATTATAACACGAAAAAATTAAAACGTTTTAAAAGTTGAGAAAATTTACAAAAATGAATTATAATTAAATAATGTAAGCGTATACATTTTTTTAGGGGGAATAAAAATGAATTTTGAATTAACCAATGAACAAAAGATGATTCAACGGACGCTCAGAGAGTTTTCAGAGGCGGAAGTAGCACCGAATGCACTAGAGCGCGATCGAAGTAAGCAATTTCCGCTTGATGTTTTTAAAAAGTTAAGTGAGCTTGGTGTAATGGGTCTTCCTTTTCCTGAAGAGTATGGAGGCGGAGGAGCAGATACGGTTAGTTTTGCTATTGTCGTAGAGGAATTAAGTAAAGCTTGTGGCTCTACAGGAATTACATACTCAGCTCATGTTTCGCTCGGGGGGGCACCTATTTATTTATTCGGAACAAAGGTGCAAAAAGAACAGTACCTACCTGCTTTATGCACTGGGGAATCTTTTGGAGCGTTTGGTTTAACCGAACCGAACGCAGGAAGTGACGCGGGGGGAACGGAGACCGAAGCAGTGTTGAAGGATGGAACATTTATGATTAATGGAAGTAAATGCTATATTACGAATGCCAGCTATGCAAAGTTTTTAGCTTTAACGGCTGTTACAAATCGTACAGAAGGTAAAAAAGAAATTTCAGCTATTATCGTGCCTACAGAAGCTCGAGGTTTTACTGTAATAGACAATTACGAGAAAATGGGTCTACATGCTTCAAATACAACTGAACTCGTTTTAGAGGACGTTGAAGTGCCTGAAGAGAATTTACTCGGTGTAAGAGGAGAAGGCTTTAAACAATTTCTAATGACACTTGACGGGGGAAGAATTGGAATTGGAGCAATGGCCGTTGGAAT
Organism: Priestia sp. 53B2; assembly: GCF_056099005.1. NCBI lineage: Bacteria > Bacillati > Bacillota > Bacilli > Caryophanales > Bacillaceae > Priestia > Priestia sp. 53B2. The sequence continues at coordinate 756,671 of NZ_JBLZXA010000008.1, read as the reverse complement.
CGCTCAAGCAGCTTATGAAAAAGCACTGTCATATGCGCAGGAAAGAAAGCAATTTGGTAAAGCTATTTCATCGTTTCAAGCGATTCAGTTTAAATTAGCTGATATGGCGATGAAAATTGAGTTAGCAAGAAATATGGTGTATAAAGCAGCGTGGTTAAAAGACCAAGGAAAGCCATTTACGAAAGAAGCTGCTATGTGTAAACTGTATGCTTCTGAAATTTGTATGGAAGTAGCCAGTCAAGCTGTTCAGATTCATGGAGGATATGGCTACATGAAGGAGTATCACGTGGAGCGATATTTACGAGATGCCAAGCTTTTAGAAATTGGAGAAGGAACTTCAGAAATTCAGCGCTCGGTTATTGCAAGGCAAATTGGCTGTTAAGATACGCAATAAGAAATTAGTTAATTATGTAAATAAAACCCTTTCACTTATGAGCATTTTCAAGTAAAATAAAAGTGCTTATACTATTTTGTTATTTCTAGGGATGGGAATACATAAAGGGGGTATAGTGAGTGAAGCGAAATCCGCTAATACCATTTTTATTAATTGCGGTAATTGGGATTGCTTTAATGTTAACGCTTTCGTTCAACGGATTGAACAATGCAAAAGAAATCGCGGCTGAAAAAGAAGGCGGTGGCGCGGAACAGCAGGCTTCAGCTAAACCAGAAGAAATTTATCAAAAAACTTGTATTGGTTGTCACGGTGATCAGTATCAAGGTGGAGTAGGTCCTTCGTTAAAAGGAATCGGGAAAAAAGTTTCTCAAGACGAAATTGCAGATATTGTTGTAAACGGTAAAGGAAACATGCCGGCCGGGCTGGTTCCTCCGGAAAAAGCGAAGGAAATGGCTAAATGGGTATCAGAAATTAAATAGAATTCAGAAACATGATTTTCTGGAAAGCCGCTCATTTATAAAGCAGGCTTTTTTTTTATGACTTTTTTATACGCATTCAGCTAGAAGGAAAAGATGAAGAGAAATAGGAATCATGTAGCTATCTATGTTAAAATAATGAACAGTAATCACATAGAGAATAGGTGACAAAATGAATGAATTAAACTTATCAATAAGACTTGAAGAAGTAGTAAAGTCGATTCCTTTGGGAGCAAAGATAGCAGACATTGGCTCAGATCATGCATACTTGCCGTGTTTTGCTTATTTAAATGGATATATTAGTGGCGCCGTAGCAGGAGAAATTACAGAAGGGCCTCTTCAATCTGCTATTCAGCAGGTGAAAAAAACTAGCTTAACGGACGTTATTGACGTTCGAAAAGGAAACGGCCTAGAAGTAATATCACCGAATGAAGTAGACTGTATTACAATCTGCGGAATGGGCGGAACGCTTATTACGATGATTTTAGAAGAAGGAAAGGCGAAATTAGAAGGAGTAAAAAGGCTTGTACTCCAGCCGAATATTGGTTCACATCATATTCGCAGCTGGCTGATTCAACACAACTGGGAAATCATTGATGAAAAAATCATCGAAGAAGACGGTCGTATGTATGAAGTCATCGTCGCTGAACCTGGAAACGCCTTAGCTCCTTATAACGGTGAAGTAGAAGCGGGTGTGTTAATGGGCCCTATTTTAAAAGAAAAGCGCTCTTCTGCTTTTATGACAAAGTGGACGCATGAACTAAATCATCTTAAACAAATTGTCAGCCAAATGGAGCAGGCTCAGTCCGAGGAAAGCAAAGCAAAACTTCAAAAACTTACCCAAGACATCTCATTAATTGAGGAGGCTTTAAAATGAGTAAAATCCCTAACGGATTTCAAGTAATTGAAGCATTTGAATCATTTTCTCCCAAGTATTTAGCGGTTGAAGGAGATAAAATTGGTTTACAGATTGGAACGTTAAACAAGCCTGTAAAAAAAGTAATGGTAACGTTAGATGTTCTTGAAACGGTCGTAGACGAAGCGATTGAAAAACAAGTGGATTTGATTATTGCTCATCATCCTCCTATTTTTAGACCTCTAAAACAAGTGGTTACAGATCGTCCTGAAGGGCGTATTTTAGAGAAATGCATCAAACATGATATTGCTGTATATGCTGCTCATACAAATTTAGATATAGCTAAAGGCGGAGTAAATGACTTATTAGCCGAAGCATTGGGACTACAAGAGACAAAAGTGCTGGTTCCAACAACGTCTATTCAGCTGAAAAAGCTTGCTGTATTTGTTCCTTCAAATCATGCTGAAGCAGTGCGCACAGCTATTTGTGATGCGGGAGCTGGACATGTGGGTCTTTACAGCGACTGTACGTTTTCAACTGAAGGGGAAGGCACATTTAAACCTTCTTCAGAAGCCAATCCATACATTGGCTCAAAAGGAGAGTTAGAACGTGTAAATGAAACAAAAGTTGAAACTATTTTTGAAGCGGGTCAACAAAATAAAATTATTCGTGCCATGCTCAGTGCTCATCCTTACGAAGAAGTAGCCTATGACATTTATCCAGTGGAACAAACGGGCGAGACGCTTGGACTTGGACGAATTGGTAAGTTAAAAGAAGGGATGACGTTAAAACAGTTTGCCGCTCATGTTAAACAAGCATTGGATGTGGATGGTGTTAGAGTAGTAGGGTCTATGGATTCCACAGTGAAAAAAGTAGCTGTTCTTGGCGGAGATGGAAACAAATATATTACAAACGCAAAATTTAGCGGAGCAGATGCCTATGTAACAGGTGATTTGTATTTCCACGTTGCGCATGATGCAATAGCAATGGGATTAAACGTTGTAGATCCTGGTCATCATGTTGAAAAAGTCATGAGACAAGGTGTAACGCGTGTATTAAACAGTCTTTTTGATGCGAAAAACTTTGAGTGTGAAGTATTTGATTCAAAAGTAGACACAAACCCATTTACGTTTATGTAATAAAGAAAGAAGGTGTTGACGAATGTCAACACCTTCTTTTGCGTCTATTAAGACGATTTTTTTGTTCGAACTTTTGGTAAAATTTTTGAAAGAGGCACGCTTTTTTCACGTGTCCATGTTGTTTCATCTTCTGGATCGAACTGATCTAGAAAATTGATGACCTCTTTTGTGATTGGAGTAGGGGTAGATGCGCCTGCCGTAACAGCTACGGTTTTCGCGTTCATCAACCATTCGATCTGAAGCTCTGAGATGTCACCGATACGATATGCCTCAGTGCCGGCAATCTCCATTGATACTTGAGCTAAACGGTTTGAATTGTTACTTTTAGGATCTCCTACTACAATTGTAACATCTGCTTCACCTGCTTGCTCGGCTACAGCTTCTTGGCGAACTTGTGTAGCTAAACAAATTTCCTTGTGAACTTCAGCGTGCGGATATTTTTCTTTTACCTTTTCCATTACTTCTGCAACGTCCCACTGACTCATTGTTGTCTGATTTGTTACAATGATTTTCTCACGTTGAATATTTAAATCGGCTACGTCTTCTGCTTTTTCAATTAAATGAACGATATCTGGTGCGATACCAAGTGCACCTTCTGGCTCAGGATGATTTCGTTTTCCGATATAAATAACGTCATAGCCTTCTTTTTCTTTTTGGCGAATAAGGTCATGGGTTTTTGTAACATCCGGACATGTAGCATCGATTGTTGTTAAGCCTTTTTCTTTTGCTCGTTCTTTTACTTCTGGAGATACTCCGTGCGCAGTAAAAATAACGGTTCCTTCATTTATTTGGTCTAAGATTTCCAGGCGATTAGCACCGTCCAGTGTGATAATGCCGTCCTCTTCAAACGCATCTGTAACGTGTTTATTATGAACAATCATTCCTAAGATATAGATTGGTCGAGGCAATGATTTATCTAAAGCGGCGTTTCGTGCAATGACCATTGCGTCTACTACACCATAACAATAGCCGCGCGGTGCAATTTTAATAACTTTCATTTCAATTTCCTCCTCATCATAATCCTGACGAGCAATTCAACTCGCTTCTATTATATAAAAGAGGAAGGAAGAATACAAAGATATTCTTTTTTTATTCACTGTATTTCCTTAAGGAATCAGCAGATTTATCAAATATAAAGTTTTGGTTTAGACACCCGATCTCTGGATGAATGTTCAATTTCTTCTTCAAAGAAATCCAGCTCATCATCGGATGAATCCGTGCTTTCTACGCCTGCTGATAAAACCTTACTGTCTTTACTTTCATCAGTTTCAGAAACCTCTGTTCCTTCTGCTTCGAGTACTTCATCTGTGTCATCACTTGAGCGCAAGGCCTGATAGATTTTCCATAGAGAAGGAGCATTTTTGACAAGAGGTCCGTATTGTTGAATCATAGGTCCCATCGTTTCCGCTGCTTTTAGTACTCGCTGAACATTCCCTATCATGGAGCTCAAGTTAGCAGGGTTCGTTAATCCTTGCAAACCTCCAAGCAGGGAAGAAGAGTTAGTCGCTCCTGCAGCACCTTGGGCTCCTGAAAGTCCAGAAAACAAAGAACCTCGAGGAGCAGCTGAAGCTGCTTGTTGAAATGGTATGTTTCTATTTCCGCCTCTTCGGAATAGGCGAGTTAAGAAGTTACCTCCTCCACGGTTCAGGCCTTGCTGATTCGGGTAAAATGATTGTTGAGCATTTGTTTGCTGGGCAAAGTTACGAAACTGCTGTAATGGATTAAATTGGCCAAAGTTACCAAGTTGTTGCCCAAAGCCGTTTTGTGGTGGCATTCCTGGCATCATTCTTCTTTGCATACCGGGTGGAAATGGTGGTCTTCGCTGTAGCAAAGGACGCACCTCCTTTAGTAAAGTAGATTTTCTTTTACTATCGTATGCAACTCGCGATAAAATGTTTTTGAAACAGGTAATAAGTTTTAGTAATATGAATGAGAAGTAGTCACAGAAGGAAAAATCGATTATAATCATATATTGTGCCTTAAAAGATGAACGTGAATGTAAAAAAGGAGACTATTATGGAAAAAACAAACTTTGAACGTTTTGAGTTTCAACCATTTTTAATAGAAGCAATTAAACAATTAGGTTTTTATCAGCCTACAGAGATTCAGGAGCGCTTAATTCCTTCCGTTTTAAAAGGGGAAAGTGTAATTGGTCAGTCGCAAACAGGGACGGGCAAAACACACGCTTATTTATTGCCTTTACTTGAAAAGGTAGACCCTAAAAAAGAAGAAGTACAAGTTGTGATTACTGCTCCAACTCGTGAGCTTGCTTCTCAAATTTATCAAGAAGTATTAAAGCTAACAAAACACAGTGCTGAAGGAGAAGAAATTTCAGCAAAATGTTTTATCGGCGGTACAGATAAGCAGCGTACAATCGACAAATTAAAGAAGCAGCCTCAAGTTGTTGTAGGAACACCGGCTCGTTTGTTTGATTTAGTAAATGAAAAAGCGTTAGTTGTGTATACAACAAAGGCGTTAGTAGTAGACGAAGCTGATTTAATGCTTGATATGGGATTTTTAGAAGATGTGGACCGTTTGGCAAGCAATATGCCTGAAAAATTACAGATGCTTGTTTTTTCAGCAACTATTCCTGAAAAATTAAAGCCATTCTTAAAAAAATACATGGAAAATCCAAAATTTACGCATGTTTCGCCGAAGCAAGCAGCAGCAGCTAAATTAGAGCATGTATTAGTTCCACTGCGTCACCGTAACAAGTTTAAGCTACTGCATGATATGCTTATTTCGTATAATCCTTATTTAGCTATCGTCTTTACAAATACAAAGAAAATGGCGGACGAAGTAGCAGATGATCTGCTGTCTAAAGGCTTAAAGGTAGGAAGAATTCACGGAGACTTATCTCCTCGTGACCGTAAGAAAATGATGAAGCAAATTAATAATTTAGAATTTCAATACGTAGTAGCGACAGATTTAGCAGCTCGCGGTATTGATATTGAAGGAATTTCACACGTCATTAACTTTGAGCTTCCTTCAGATCTAGATTTCTACATTCACCGCGTAGGACGTACAGCTCGTGCCGGTCATTCTGGAATTGCTGCTACAATCTTCGATGTGGAAGATGAAGATGCAGTAAATAAGCTGGAGAAAATGGGAATCGAGTTTGTAAACAAAGATCTTCAAAAGCAAGAATGGGTTTCCATCGATGACCGTAACCGCCGCAAAAAGCGTGTGAAGAAAGCGGATGAAGTGGGAGAAGAGGCACATCGCTTTATTCAAAAGCCGAAGAAAGTAAAGCCTGGCTACAAGAAAAAACGTGCTCGTGAAATTACAAAGTATGTGCAAAAGAAAAAGCGTAGTGAAAGACGCAACAATCGTTAATCGCAATAGGTTAGAGGTGTAAAAAGTAATGTTGAAAATTGGTTCTCACGTATCAATGAGCGGCAAAAAGATGCTTTTAGGAGCAAGTGAAGAGGCAGCTTCTTACGGAGCAAATACGTTTATGATCTATACAGGCGCTCCACAAAATACTCGTCGCAAAAAGATTGAAGAGCTTAATATTGAAGCTGGTCTTTTGCATATGAAAGAGCATGGAATGAAAGATATTGTTGTACATGCTCCCTATATCATTAATTTAGGAAATACAACAAAGCCCGAAACATTTGAGCTTGGAGTAGATTTCTTAACGTCTGAAATTCAGCGCACTCATGCTCTTGGTGCAAAGCAAATTGTTCTTCATCCAGGGGCTCACGTGGGCGCTGGAGCAGATGCCGGTATTCAGCAAATTATCAAAGGTCTAAACGAAGTGTTGACAGCTGATCAAGAAGTTCAAATTGCGCTTGAGACAATGGCTGGAAAAGGAACAGAGTGTGGAAGAAGTTTTGAAGAAATTGCACAAATTATTGATGGCGTGACGCACAATGAAAAGCTCTCTGTTTGTTTTGACACATGTCACGTACATGATGCTGGTTATGATATCGTTCAAGACTTTGACGGTGTATTAAATGAATTTGACAAAACCGTAGGAATACAGCGGATTAAAGTGCTTCACATCAATGATAGTAAAAATGTACGCGGTGCTCGAAAAGACCGCCATGAAAACATTGGATTTGGTGAAATCGGATTTGGTGCACTGAATTATATTGTTCATCACCCAGCATTTAAAGAAGTTCCTAAAATTCTAGAAACTCCTTATGTAGGAGAAGATAAGAAAAATAAAAAAGCGCCATATCAGTTGGAAATTGATATGATTCGTGCACAAAGCTTTGATTCAGAGCTAAAACAAAAGCTTATGTAATTTCATATGTGGTTGAAAGAGGTCATGTCTATAGACATGACCTCTTCTTTTACATCAACTGCTGAAATAATTCGTTCACTCGTCTGGCAGTTTCACGATCTGTTACTTGAGCAATTTGTTTGATTAAATTTCGGCGCTCTTCAAGGTTATAAATATTTACGGGATGCTGTCTAATGACGGATACAAGGGTTTGTGCCTGCTGATCTGTAATGGGGATGTTATATTGTTTGCTATACTTTAAAAGCTCTTTCGGGGTAATGTTGTTTACTTTCTTATTGACAATCTGCTGTACAATTTTCATATGATTACCTCCTCGTCATATACAGTTTATGAATAAAAAAGAAAGATGTGACTATATTGTGTAATAAAACAACATTTTGAGTCGGGTGAACTTACGGAGACAAGAAAGCGAAGGAGTGAAACGGCTTAGTTTACAAATAAAAGACAATCCTGTATACTACATTAATGACTAAATCGTAATGATTCTGAGAAAGTAAATGGGTAACGGAGTATACGATAGAAACCGTGCCCTCTTTTGTATGGAGAAATATAAAAAAAGAATGGTGAGGCGCATATGAATACACCTGATATCATTGAAATTGATCATTTATCATTTCAATATGATGGAGTGAATGTATTAGAAGATATAAGTTTTTCAATTCCAAAAGGAGCTTTTTTGGGTCTCGTTGGTCCAAATGGTTCTGGGAAATCAACGCTAATCAAATGTTTGCTTGGTTTGCAAAAACCATCTCAAGGTGCAATTCGTTTATTTGGAAAAGATCAGAGAAGGTTTAAAGAACGAAGTAAAATTGGATATGTATCGCAAAAAGCGAATAGTTTCAACAGCGGCTTTCCTGCTACCGTTTTTGAAGTGGTTTCCACGGGTCTTACTTCAAAATTAGGTTTGTTTCGCTTCATGAATGCTTCTCATAAACAAAAAGTAAAAGAAGCGGTAGAAGCAGTGGGGATGAGCGAATTTTTAAATCGAAACATAGGAGAACTATCCGGTGGTCAGCAGCAGCGAATTTTTATTGCGCGCGCGCTTGTAAGTGAACCCGAGCTGTTAATTTTAGATGAGCCAACAGTCGGAGTGGATGCACAAAATGTGTACACTTTTTATGAGCTTCTTGAAAAGTTAAATAAAGAAAAAGGAATTACGCTTGTGCTTGTTACTCACGATATTGGCACTGTCTCAGAAAAAGTAACCCACGTTGCTTGTTTAAATAAATTTCTACACTTTCATGGGAATGCCAAAGAATTCGAACAGCTTTGTGAACATGACGTATCTATGTTTTATGGTCATAATGTTCATGTGTTAACCCATGATCATCATCATGGAGGGCAGCACGTATGATAAGCAGTTTATTTCAATTTGAGTTTTTACGAAATGCATTTTTAACCGGTATGATTATTGGCGTCTTAGCTCCTTTATTGGGCACGTTCATCGTAGTAAGACGTCTTTCTTTAATTGCAGACGCGTTAAGTCACGTGACGCTAGCGGGGATTTCTGCGAGCTTGCTTCTTAGTCAGAAAATAGGGTTTATGCAAGGAGTGAACCCCGTCTATTTAGGGATGGTATCTTCCGTTACAGGCGCTCTTTTTATTGAAAAACTTCGAAGCGTCTACAAGCATTACCAAGAGCTGGCTATTCCGATTATTTTATCAGGCGGAATTGGTATTAGTGCAATTTGTATCTCGCTAGCGGACGGTTTTAATAATGATTTAATGAATTATTTGTTTGGAAGCGTAAGTGCGGTGAGTCGTTCGGACCTTTGGACAGTTGTTGTCATAGCCGTATTTGTCATAGCTATTGTCTTTTTCTTATATAAAGAATTGTTTATTTTATCTTTTGACGAGGAGCACGCTTCTGCTTCTGGGATTAAATCGAAGTGGATGCATTTTTTATTTATTGTGATGGTTGCTCTTGTCATTGCTGTATCGATGCGTATCGTCGGTATTTTATTAGTGTCATCTCTTATGACTCTTCCTGTAGCAGCAAGCATTCGCTTAGCTAGAGGCTTTAAACAAACGATTCTGCTTTCGGTGATTTTTGGTGAAATATCTGTTTTAGGCGGATTATTTTCAGCGTACTACTTGGATTTAGCACCAGGCGGTACAATTGTTGTCATTGCTGTTGTTATTTTAATCATATCTATTATGATTAATAAAGGACGGAAGGGGAAACAAAAATGAATTTAACTGAAGCCATTCATTTATTAAAAGATCAAGGATATAAACATACAGGAAAACGTGAAGAAATGCTTGCCTTGTTTTCAAAATCAAATAAGTACTTAACGGCAAAAGATGTATTAGAGTACATGAAGCCTGATTATCCTGGTCTGAGTTTTGATACAATCTACCGTAATTTATCATTGTTTGTGGAGTTAGGCGTACTTGAAATGACGGAGCTTTCGAGCGAAAAGCACTTTCGATTTAAATGTGCAACCGCCCATCATCATCACCACTTCATTTGTTTAGATTGTGGAAAAACAAAAGAAATTGAAGCTTGTCCGATGGAGTATGTAGACGAGGATTTGCGAGGGTACAATATTACAGGCCATAAATTTGAAATTTACGGTCAATGTATAGAATGTAATCAATAAAAAAGAGAGGGCGTTATGCACCTCTCTTTTTTATTTTTGCTGTTCTTTTAACCAGCTGGCTACCCACTGATCTGCTTCTAGCCAATTGTATACGCGAACCACTCCTTTTGGAACAGGTAAGCGATTATAAGGAGTATCAAATAAGATAACGGGAATATTGCATTCTTCACTGATTTCACAAGCATTATCATGTTTGTCTTCAAAAAAGATATCAACATCATATCGTTTTGCTGTCTCAACTTTAAAATGAGAGCCTACTAACTCAATGTGATGAAACGATAGTTCATTTTTTTGAAACCATTCTTCCGTGACGTCCAATAGCTTATCGTGCCTTGCACTAATAAAGAATAATTCGTGCTTTTGATGCCATTTTTGCAAAACCGCTTTTGCATCGTCTGCAAGTGGAGAGGTTTCGTAAATAGAGCGTTCATTTGCTTTAAACCATTTCCCGAGTTCTGCAGGTGATACATTTACAAAAGGGCTGAAATCATATTCTGTAATGTCTTCAAGTGTTAAATTTAAGTTAAAGGCTTTATTTAAATGAGGAACAAAAGTTTCAGGAGAAGTAACAGTTCCATCAATGTCAATTCCAAACTTTTTCGTCAACTACGTGCACTCCTTTAATACGTTTATTCTACTTAGGTGCTTGATTATTCTTGTCTAGTGTAACATAAAGCCCAAAGAGAAACAGTAATACTTTTTATACGCCTTTGGCAAAACGTAATGATCACTGCATGGCCTGGTGATTGCGTCTGTACCTATTTCTTGTAAGAGAGTGAGCAGCTGTATAAGATTGACACTTATAATTTTTCCTCGCATTCAGATACTATAAATGCTCCTTATTTACGAAAGCGAGGGATTAAGCATGGAGAATGAAGAACAAAGGCGTAGAAAAGACGTATATGAAGCTGATTTCATGGAAGAAACTGCAGCTGAAGTGGGCGTTCCTTACCGAGTAGGAGAGCCTCATGCAGAGCGTGAAGTTATAGATATTGATCGCAATCGCAATCATGAAGTCGCTGGACGAGGAGAAGGAACGGGATACGGTCGTTTCGCACTCGTGCTTTCGATTCTTTCACTATTCTTTTTACCAATTATTCTTGGTGCCGCTGGGATTATTCTAGGGTTTATCGCACGCAGAAAAGGAGCACTTACGCTAGGAGCATGGGCAATAGGGATCGGAGTTGTATCGATTATTGTCGGTACGTTTATATTACCGTTCTTTTCATAAAAAAAGCGAGGCGCATATGCGCCTCGCTTTTTTTTGGTTATGATTTAGCTGCAGCTTTTTCAGCTTCTTGCTTTGCGTGATATTCAGCAGCAATTTTATCAATTTCTTTTTTTAGTTCCTCAACCATTGTTTCTTCAGGAACTTTGCGTACGATTTCGCCTTTGCGGAATAGCAGACCTTCACCGCGTGCTCCTGCAATCCCGATATCAGCTTCACGAGCTTCACCAGGACCGTTTACAGCGCAGCCAAGTACCGCTACTTTAATCGGTGCTTTTACAGTTGAAATATACTCTTCAACTTCATTAGCAATGCTAATTAAATCAATTTCAATACGTCCGCAAGTTGGGCAAGAAATAAGAGTTGCAGCATTGGAAGCTAAACCGAATGATTTTAGCAATTCGCGCGCAACTTTTACTTCTTCTACAGGATCCGCACTTAAAGAAATACGCAATGTATTTCCGATTCCTTTAGATAAAATAGCGCCAAGACCTGCTGCACTTTTTACAGTTCCTGCAAATAATGTACCCGATTCTGTAATTCCTAAGTGAAGAGGGTAGTCAAATGCTTGAGCAGCTTTTTCATAAGCTTCAATTGCCAAGTTAACATCCGATGCTTTCATTGAAACGATGATGTCATGGAAATCAAGGTCTTCTAAAATTTTAATGTGATGAAGTGCACTTTCTACCATGCCATCTGCTGTCGGATAGCCGTATTTATCTAAAATACGTTTTTCAAGTGAACCGGCGTTAACTCCAATACGAATTGGAATATTTTTAGCTTTTGCAGCATTTACAACAGCTTCCACTTTTTCACGGCGACCGATATTACCAGGGTTGATACGGATTTTATCCGCTCCGCCTTCAATTGCTTTTAATGCTAAGCGGTAGTCAAAATGAATATCCACAACTAATGGAATGTTAATGCGTTTTTTAATTTCAGGGATTGCATCTGCTGCGCGCTCGTCTGGACAAGCAACACGAACAACTTGGCATCCTGCTTCTTCTAAACGTTTAATTTCTGCAACCGTTGCTTCAACATCATGTGTCTTAGTGGTTGTCATACTTTGAATAACTAACTCGTTGCTGCCTCCGATTGTTAAATCTCCAACTTTAACCGGGCGTGTTTTTGTACGATGTATAATTTCACTCACGTGATAATCTCTCCTTCAAAATGAAATCAAGAATTTGAATTCCTTAATAGAATAACTCTTTATGAACAAAATAACTAGTAGAAAGTACTACCTTAGCTATTTTAACAATGACTATCCCATCTTGACAAGAAGAATGCTGTCATTACTTGTAAATAGGGAACTTATACGTTTTTCCAATTTGAATATCCTCAGGCGCTGTACCGTTATTTAACTTTTTGAAGTCTGTAATCATTTGGTTCATAGAAACCGGTATCGATTTTTTTGTAAGCTCCTCAATGACGGACAAAACTGTATCGCCTGGCTTAATTTTTATTTTTGTATAGGTGGAAGAAGAGCTGGCGGCTTTTGTTTCTGCAGGCTGCGCTTTGCTGACTTGAACTGCTTCAGTAGCAGTGGGAATGGTCCCGTATTTAATGTCGTAGTGACAAATATATCCGATAAAAGCGAAAGCGGCTAATGCACATAGCTTTTTCATTATGCTCCTCCTTCATTCTTTTGCTTATGTGTAAAGCCTATGCTTGTCTTACTTAAATATGATTGGAGAACAAAAATTGAAAGAAAAATTAATGATTGTTTCATTAGGCTTATTGCCTTTAATCATGGTGCTGGGAAATTCCATGCTCATTCCTCTGCTGCCAAGCATTCAAAAGTCACTTCATTTAAGCGGAGTTCAAACCAGTTTGATACTGAGTGCATTTTCGATTCCAGCCGCATTGTGTATCCCTGCTGTAGGGATTTTATCAGACCGGTATGGGCGTAAAAAGTTAATCATATATTCACTCGTCATGATGATAATAGGTAGTGTCATCGCTGCTAGTAGTGCTTCATTCTCTTCTGGAAGCTTTGCTGTGTTGATGGCAGGCAGAGTCATTCAAGGGATTGGAGCTGCAGGTACTACAACGTTGGCAATGGCATTAACTGGAGATGTATTTACAGGGGAAAAAAGAGCAAAAGTCCTCGGGATTTTAGAAGTGTATAACGGAGTTGGAAAAGTGGTTGCGCCGATAATTGGAGCATTGGCAGCACTCGTCGTATGGTATGCCGCGTTTTTTGTTTATCCTTTAGCTGCAGGTGCTGCTTTAGTAGGTATAGTGATGTATGTGAGAGAAGGGAAAACAGGTTCGGATTCAGTATCTGTTCAAGAATATTTAAAGAGAGCCATTGGGATTGTCTATGATAAAAGAAAATCGCTTTTTCCTTTATTCTTTGTCGGGGGATTGGGGTTGTTTTTATTATTTGGCATTTTATATTACTTATCTTTTCTAATAGAGGAAACGTATCATATAGACGGTTTTTTTAAAGGAACCGCTTTTTTATTTCCTCTTGGTGCGATGACGCTCGTTTCTTATTGGACCGGTCAACGCATCAAAACAGATGTAGAGCTCATGAAAAAATTAATGATAGTAGGCATAACTCTTTTATTCCTGATGTTTGGAGTATTAACGCTTATTTATACGCTTCCTGTGCTGATGTTTTGTTTGACAGTCGCCTTTGGCGGCTTAGGATTTGTTCTTCCGTGTATTAATATGATGATTACTTCAGCGGCTTCAGACGAAGAAAGAGGGTTTATTGTATCCATTTATGGAACGGTGAGATTTTTAGGAGTAGCGTTGGGACCTGTTGTTTTTGAAGTGTGGATGCATACTGAAAGGCTGATGTTTGTTTATAGCTTTATTCTGCTCACAGCAGGAGGTTTGTGGGTTTTGTATCAGTTGAAAATTCTTTCTTCTGCAATGGGAAGAAGAAAAGTTGTACAGAAATAAAGAGGCTAAGACTTAACTAAATCACTCCAATCTAAAGGCGAACAAGTGGAATAAATGATTTAGTATGTATCGCTTGTGACACCGCTGTTGATTTCCGTGCCAGGCGTTGCTTTCCGCGGGCGGCCGGTGAGCCTCCTCATCGCATACGCTCCTGCGTTCCGTTTTTCCCGCAGGAGTCTTCGTCTTGCCCTCCAATCACCAGCTAGAAGCAGCCACATACATGAAAACTGCGTTCACCATATCAATAAAAAAATCCGAACGAGTTGAATTCTCTATCAAGAATCTAGATTCCTCGTTTGGATTTTCCTTCAACTAAAATACGTTTGTCCCAGCCTCTTTATTAGGTTTTACCTTTTTTCTTATAGGAACCCTTGTGACGAGCAACAAGTAAATGAAGAATGTTCCTATCCAGTAAAGAGAGCTATGTGTTGCTAGAGACGAAGAAAAAGCTTCAAAAAGCGTATAAAGCAGCGTGAAGGCTACCGTACTATAAGCGCTCAGTGCCCATAGCTGCTTGAAAGGAAGCTGCTTTTTAGTAATGAGTCCAATCAGTTTTCCAAGATAAGCAAGGCAGGTAATAGAAAGGAAGTTTAGTCCAGATGTTAATACGTACAGTAAAAGCATAGCGATAGGGACTAGTATGTATAAAGAAAATTTTTGTTCGTGCAGCAAGTTTAACAGTTCATTTTTATCTTTATGATGCCAGTTTAGCAACTCATATGAATACGTTTGTGTTTGTGAATTAGTCGTGATGTAAATTCCATCCTTTAAAAAACCAATTGCATGAGCAGGGGAATGAAACCGTTCAATAGACTGTGAGGGGTTTAAGATAAAAGCGGTACCGTTTACTTTTTTAGTGAAAGGTTGACTTGACGTAAGCTGTGAGTTTGAAATAGAAAAAGAAGAAACAGATTTCGGAAGATCTGTAGTAGCGATATGATAGCCGTTTACAATCGTCAAAGTCATAAAGAAAAATGTAGGCAGCAAAGAAATAAATGTTAAAAACAGCACAAAGCCAATTGTTTTATTCGTATGCTCAAAGCGAAGCGACCTTATTTTTTTGAAGGAAGTAAAACTCCATGCCATCTTTTTCAGCATGCTCATTGTAAAGCCTCCTCTTATTGAAGATTCTGATTATACCTTATTTTATAGCGAAAATTTAAGGTTTACAATAGATTTTAGAAACCGTTACCAATTAAAATGATGCGGTGGAGCGTTTTGTCACAAGCACATCTTATGCGTATATGTACAGGTTTTGCCGTCATTGTTTTTGGGGATATTACGGACAGCTTGAGGACCGTGCTGTTAATATTGTAGAGGTACACTCGAGAATCATTATTTGAAGAGGTATTCGAAAGTAAAATAAAGGAAGGAATCGTCGTGCAAGGTCTTTCTTTATAGGAGTGATTATTGTATGATAAATAGTAATAATAAAAAGGATAGGTGCGGACATGGCTATTTTATGTTGGACATTAATTATCATTAGCTTTGTTGTATCGTTTGTTGGGTTGGTTTATCCCATCATCCCAAGCGTGCTATTCGTAGCTCTAGGATTTGTTATATACGGTTTATTTTATGATTTTAGCTCCTATAGCTGGTTATTTTGGGTGATACAAGGATTGTTAGTTGTCGCACTTTTTTTAGCAGACTATATAGCTAATATTATTGGTGTGAAAAAATTCGGAGGCACTAAAGCAGGTGTTTGGGGAAGTACAGTTGGGCTGCTTGTGGGTCCGTTTGTCATTCCGGGATTTGGAATTATTTTAGGGCCGTTTATCGGAGCGATTGTAGGAGAACTGATTGTTCATCGGACCACAATTAGCAACGCAGTAAAAATTGGAGTAGGTTCAGTTATTGGCTTTTTTAGTGGCGCTATTTCAAAAGGATTTATTCAACTGCTGATGATTGCCTATTTTTTATACGCTGTTTTAAAATAATATATTGACTTTAGGCTAGAAACATGTTAAATTTTTAATGTCGCTAGTAAATGTTATATTGTTCCACAGTAGCTCAGTGGTAGAGCTATCGGCTGTTAACCGATCGGTCGTAGGTTCGAGTCCTACCTGTGGAGCCATGGCGGTGTAGCTCAGCTGGCTAGAGCGTACGGTTCATACCCGTGAGGTCGGGGGTTCGATCCCCTCCGCCGCTATTTTCCAATTTACGTTTGTGACATACATAATTCATATTGTTCCACAGTAGCTCAGTGGTAGAGCTATCGGCTGTTAACCGATCGGTCGTAGGTTCGAGTCCTACCTGTGGAGCCATGTGGACCCTTAGCTCAGCTGGTTAGAGCAGACGGCTCATAACCGTCCGGTCGCAGGTTCGAGTCCTGCAGGGTCCACCATTTATAGGGTTGGAGGAATACCCAAGTCCGGCTGAAGGGATCGGTCTTGAAAACCGACAGGGGTGTTAAAGCCCGCGGGGGTTCGAATCCCTCTTCCTCCGCCATACTATTGTCTATTCAAAGCTTCTTTTGAGAAAAAGAAGCTTTTTTTATGTTTAAAAGAATAGCGAATGGGAATTAGGTAAATATAAATCATGGATTAGAAACTTTTTATTTGAAACAGTAGGGTAAATTTGCTAATCTAAACGTATATGGTGCTTTTGCGCCAAAATGCTTACATATTTTGAAGGAGGAATTATTCATGGCTTACAAATTACCAGAACTACCTTATGCATACGATGCACTGGAACCACATATCGACAAAGAAACAATGAATATTCACCACACAAAACATCACAACACATATGTTACAAACCTAAACGCTGCTGTTGAAGGCAAAGCGGATTTAGAAAGCAAAAGTATTGAAGAGTTAATTTCAAACTTAGATGCTGTTCCTGAAGATATCCGTACAGCAGTACGCAATAACGGTGGCGGTCATGCGAACCACTCATTATTTTGGACAATCCTTTGCCCTAACGGCGGCGGTGCTCCAACTGGTGAATTAGCAGACGCTATCGCTAGCAAATTCGGCAGCTTTGATCAATTCAAAGAAGAATTTGCAAATGCAGCTAAAACTCGCTTCGGTTCTGGCTGGGCTTGGTTAGTTGTAAACAACGGCGAATTAGAAGTAACAAGCACACCAAACCAAGATAGCCCATTAATGGAAGGCAAAACGCCAATTCTTGGTCTAGACGTTTGGGAGCACGCTTACTACTTAAATTACCAAAACCGCCGTCCAGATTACATTTCAGCATTCTTTAATGTTGTAAAATGGGACGAAGTTGCTAAGCGTTACGACGCTGCAAAATAAGCTGAAGACGTATTCAAGAGCCAGTAAAGTAATTATTACCTTTACTGGCTTTTTTGTTTTCCAATTCTTTTACATATCTCCTTTTCTTTTTCACACACTAGGTGTAGAAGAGAAAAGGAGTTTTTTAATATGGCTTTATTAAAAAAAGTAGTTGGAGATGTAGAAGTTAGTAAAGATTTACTTTTGCTTTTAATTATAGGCGGTCTTTATGCCTTGGCTATTTCAATTTCCAATTCGTTTGTTAACATTTATCTGTGGAAACAATCAGGCGAATTTTCGGATCTCGCTATTTATAATTTAGCGGTAGTGGTGCTTCAGCCGCTTACGTTTATTTTAGCAGGTAAATGGGCCAAACGAATTGACCGTGTTGTGGTTTTAAGGTTAGGTGTATCTTTTTTAGCTGTTTTTTATATCGCTGTATTAGTCAGTGGAGCTAACGCAGCCGAGTATTTAGTAGTGCTTGGTGGACTGCTGGGTATAGGATATGGCTTTTATTGGCTAGCTTTTAATGTGCTAACTTTTGAAATTACAGAACCTGATACAAGAGACTTTTTTAACGGATTTTTAGGGATCTTAAACTCTTTTGCAGGGATGATTGGTCCTTTAGGAGCGGGCTTTGTTATTTCCGCTTTGTATGAATCACTTGGGTATAAAATTGTATTTGGTGTATCTTTGCTATTGTTTATCGGTGCCGTTGTGCTTAGTTTTTTTATTACAAGACGCGCAGCGGAAGGAGTATACAAATTTAAAGAAGTATGGGCTGAAAGAAAAGTCAATAAAGACTGGAATCGAATATTGCAGGCTCATTTCTTTCAAGGGTTGCGTGAAGGTACGTTCATTTTTGTTGTATCCGTCATGGTATTTATTACGACGGGAAGTGAATTAGCTTTAGGAACATATGGACTGGTGAATTCAGCGGTTGCGTTTGTAGGATACTATGTTGCCTCAAGATTTATTAAGCAAAAAAATCGCCTTCGATTTATCTTCACAGGGGGCCTCCTTCTCTATGGAGCAGTCTTTTTGCTTATCTTTAACTTATCGTATCCAAAGTTAATTATATATGCTGTTTGTATTGCCATTGCCTATCCTATTTTGTTGGTTCCATTCATTTCTCTAACATACGATGTGATTGGACGAGCGAAAGACGTTGTTTCAAAAAGAATTGAATACATTGTTGTCAGAGAAGTATTTCTGAATATTGGGCGCGTCGTTTCCATATCTTTGTTTTTAATAGCTGTACTATTTTTTGATGAAGCAAAAAGTATTCCCATTTTGTTAGCTATTGTTGGAGCAGGGCATGCGATCATTTATTTTTGTGTGAGACATATCTCACAGCCTCTGCACAAAAAAGAAACGACTGTTACTCCTCCGGTATTAAATGAAGGAGACGGAGAGTCTCCAGCTTAGAGTATTGTGAGCTCCTTCATTTGTACTATGGAAAATGTCTCGCTTTTCTTTTAGAATAAATACGTTGTGTAAATAGGCACCTGCCAGGTGTCTATTTATTTGCTAAATGTCTGATTTTATGGTGTTATGGTATATATGTTTTATAAAGTGTAGGTGTTGGTATGAAAAAGAAAAAAAGAAGAAAAAGTCACGTGCCTTTTCGTGTGAACTTACTTTTCTTGACCGTATTTGCCCTATTTTCCGTATTAATTTTGCGGTTGGGACTTGTTCAAATTGTGTACGGTGAGAATTACGAACGAGAAGTCGAAAAAACACAGGACGTTACGGTCAGTACGCCTGTTCCTCGAGGGAAAATGTACGATCGTTATAACCGCGTAATTGTAGATAATACCTCTTTAAATACGATTACATATACTCGTTTTCAAGGAAATACAGCTGAAGAAAGGCTGCGCATCGCTAAAAAGTTAGCCACTATGATCGATGTTCCTTACACCACAAATGTGATTGATATTCCAGAAAATAAAAAGAATAAAGATGCTAAAAATGTGGTAAAAATTACAGAACGCGATATGAAGGATTATTGGATTATGCTTCACCCAAAAGAAGCGGAACAGAAAATTACGCAAGCTGATCGCAAAAAAGTTCAAGATGGTGAAATGACTGATGACGAACTGTATCAACGTCAGTTAGACCGCATCTCTAAAAAAGATTTAGAAAGTCTAAAGAGTGATTTAGAAGTTCTCGCTATTAAGCGCCAAATGGAAGCAGGTTACTCTAACACCCCGCAAATTGTTAAGAGCGGTGTGACAAATGAAGAGTATGCCGTTGTAAGTGAGCACTTAGATGAACTTCCAGGTGTTGATACAACAACGTATTGGGATCGCTCATACCCAGAAAACAGTACTCTTCGTACTTTGCTTGGAAATGTATCATCTGCCAACGAAGGACTGCCTAAAGATAAAGTACAGTATTACTTGTCAAGAGGCTATAGCCGAAATGACCAAGTTGGGACGAGCTATTTAGAGAAGCAATACGAAGCTCAGCTCAGCGGTCAAAAAGAAAAAGTCCAATATGTAACAGATAAAAAAGGAAATCTCCTTGATACAATTCAAGTGTCTAAAGGTGAACGCGGCAGTGATTTGGTTTTAACTATTGATATGGAGCTTCAAAAAGCAGTAGAAAAACAAATTACGGACCAGCTTTTAGCCAAAAAGCAAATGAAAGGAACGCAATTTTTAGACCGTGCTTTTGTTATTATGATGGATCCTCACACAGGAGAAATTTTAACAATGGCAGGTAAAAAATACACCATTGATAAGAAGACTGGAGCGCCTAAAATAGAAGATTTTGCATTAGGAAATATTTCAACATCTTATACAATGGGCTCTGTTGTAAAAGGAGCAACGGTTTTAGCCGGCTTAGATTCAGGAGCTATTAAGCCAAACACAGTGTTCGTTGATGAACCGTTAAAAATTAAAGGAACACCGGTTAAAAAATCAGCTGAGGCTGAAGGGTTAGGACCCTTAACGTATTCATCTGCGTTAAAATATTCATCCAACGTCTTTATGTTTAAAACGGTAATGGCTATGGCTGGGTTACAGTATCATAAAAACATGACTTTACCGATTAAACCTGATACATTCAGCGAACTGCGTTCTTACTACAGTCAGTTCGGCTTAGGCGTATCAACAGGCATAGACCTTGATAACGAATCAACAGGTGTCCAAGGCGGAAGCGATGTTCCAGGTACGGCGCTTGATTTAGGAATTGGTCAGTATGATACGTACACGCCGCTGCAGCTTGTTCAATATACTTCTGCAATAGCTAATGGAGGGTATCGCATCAAGCCGCAGCTAGTAAAAGAAATCCGAAAATCAACGATTAAAACCGATGAAATTGGCGGTACGCAGCATTCATTTGAACCTGATGTGTTAAATCGTATTACGATGAAAGAAGAATACATTAAAGATGTTCAAAATGGCTTTAAGCGCGTTACGCAAGAACAAGGCGGTACAGGGTATGCAGCTTTCCATACAGCGAACTATAATCCTGCTGGTAAATCAGGAACGGCACAAGCCTATGAGAAAAACCCAAGCGGAGGGGATCCGATTAAAGTTAATAATTCAAACTTTGTGGCCTTTGCTCCGGCAAATAATCCTGAAATTGCAGTAGCTGTCGTGGTACCATCGGCATTTGTGCCAAGTGCACCAAATACCATTACAAAAGAGCTTGCTCGTTCTGCGCTCGATACGTATTTTGATTTAAAGAAAAAAGGTGAACAAGAAGTAAAAGACCAAGAAGAGAATCAACAGGCTGTCATTGCAAACGACGCCAATTAAAGAGGCTGGGACAAAAGCATATTAGTTGAAGTAAGATCCGAACGAAGTTGATTAAGAATCAACTTTGTTCGGATTTTTTTATTGGTAGGGTGGACGTAGATTTCGTGTATGTAGGTGCTTTTAGCGGTTGATTGGAGGGCAAGGTGAAGACTCCTGCAGGAAAAGCGGAAGCGACGAGGAGGCTCACCGGTCGCCCGTGGAAAGCGAAGCCTTGCACGAAAATCAACAGCGGTATCGAAAGTGATTCATACTGGCTTATTTATCTACTTTACCCATCTTTAGATTGAATTAATTTAGTTATGTCCCTACCTCTTCTTTTTTTGTTATAAATCTTTACATATATGGTTTTTAATTGAATTTAAGGGTCAAAAGAACTAGTTTTTTACCTAAAAAACACGCAGATAGACCTTCGTTTACAAAAGCTTTACATTGAGTTAAAACACAATTAATAGTCGGCTATTATTCTGTAAGTGTAAGGGTTAATAGAAATGATCAAAATAAGGGGAAGCGTTTCGGCTTCTCGTATTTATTTACACTGATAGTAAACAATAGATATTAAATAGACATAGAGAGACTTTTATTGTGCTCAAAACGGTTAAAGACGATGAAGGAGGATTATCCAATGGCAATAACAATGGAATTGACTAACAAAGAAAAAGTAAATACTCCGCAAACAAAAGAAATTGTATATAAAACAAAAGGTTTGAATTTATGGTATGGCAACACACATGCCTTAAAAAATATTGATTTAGACATTCATGCTAACGAAGTTACCGCGATCATCGGTCCATCAGGGTGCGGAAAATCAACATATATTAAAACATTAAATCGTATGGTAGAAATGACTCCAATTGTTCGTACATCAGGTGAAATTAAGTATAGAGGGAAAAATATTTTTGATAAATCGTACCATGTGGAAGAGCTGCGCACGCAAGTAGGAATGGTTTTCCAAAAGCCAAATCCGTTCCCGAAATCTATTTATGATAATATTGCGTACGGTCCAAGAATTCATGGTGTTCGCAACAAGAAAAAACTAGATGAAATTGTTGAAAAAAGTTTACGAGGAGCAGCTATTTGGGACGAAGTTAAAGATCGTTTGAATCAAAATGCGAATGGGTTGTCAGGTGGACAACAGCAGCGTATCTGTATTGCGCGCTGCTTGGCTATTGAACCCGACGTTATTTTAATGGATGAGCCTACTTCTGCACTTGATCCAATTTCAACATTAAAAGTAGAAGAGTTAGTACAAGAATTAAAGAAAGACTTCAGCATTATTATTGTTACCCATAATATGCAGCAAGCGGCACGTATTTCAGATAAAACAGCATTTTTCTTAAATGGAGAAGTGGTAGAGTACGCAGAAACAGATAAAATCTTCTCAATGCCATCTGATAAACGCACAGAAGATTATATTACAGGTCGTTTCGGTTAAGACATACAAGGAGATGGGATGAGTGGTTGTACGCGAAAAGTTTCATGGTGATTTAAAGATATTACGTGAAAAATTATTAGAAATAGGGCGCTTAACGCATGAGGCGCTATCAAAATCAATTGAAGCGTTGCAAACAAGCAACGTTGAGCTGGCGCTAGAAATTATCGACGGCGATTCATACGTGGATGACTTAGAAGAAGAAATTAATGACCTAGCTATCTTACTGATTGCAAAGCAGCAGCCGGTGGCTATCGATTTAAGACGTATCATTGTGGCAATTAAAATTGCTTCGGATGTTGAGCGTATGGCAGATTTTGCGGTTAACGTAGCAAAATCAGCTATACGAATTGGAAACGAAGAATTAATTAAGCCGTTAGAACACGTAAAGAAAATGCATGATATTTCGATTGAAATGTTGAGCCTTTCGTTAAAAGCTTATCACGAGGAAGATCTTGTGTTGGCTAAAAAAGTAGCGGAAATGGACGATCAAGTGGATGAGCTTTACGGAATAACAATCAAAGAACTTTTAAGTCTTGCTAAAGAAAAGCAGGAGGCTATGAACCAAATTACGCAGCTTTTATTTGTAGCCCGCTATTTAGAGCGTATGGCTGATCATACCACTAATGTAGCAGAAAGCGTATTTTACCTTGTAAAAGGCAAACGCTACGACTTAAACGAATAGTAGAAAAACCTCTTCTAATAAGCGAAGAGGTTTTTTTGTTAGTAAATTATAATTACTACGTTAACCTGAATTTTTAACATAAATCGACAAATTGCGTTTATTGTGGCAACTTTTTCTGAATGGTAAGATGTTAATAAGTTTATACGGCATTTATATGTAGAAAAAACATTCTAAGAAACGAAGTGATAAAACAGTGGCTGCTAATCTTATTCAAAACTTAAATGTGTGTATAGCTACTCAGCTTGACTCATCTCGTATTTATGTTCACTGGTCGTTTTCTGAGCATATTCGAGAGATGGTAGAAAGTATGTTTTCAACACGGTGGGAAGAATTGAATCTAGCTATGTGTACGTATGATATAACAGGTCTTCATTTTAACGGCCATGAATCAAACCGCTATTATATGAAGGGTCTTACTCCTAAGCAAGACTTCATGTTTATGAACAGCTTGGAAAGTGAGCGCACGTATGTAATAGATATTGGTATTCAAGATAAAGAAGGAAGTTTTTTTTCCCTTCTTCGTTCGAATCCAGTTTATTTGATGAAAGAACAACATGAACAAGTGAATGTAACTTCGTTAGGCTGGATGTACAAACCTGTAAAAGTTTACCAGGGTGTTCAAAATGAATTTAGCACATATTCCTTATATTCAAATGACTTGGAGCAGGTGAAGAAGCAATATGAATAGTGATGACTGTATTCTTTTAACTTATATGCATTGTCCGTTGCTACATGTACTTCAAGCAGAGAGTGAGTATCCGCTGTTTGAACAAGTAACGAACGAATTCATCCCTTTTTTAGATCAAATTGAGTCTAAGAAATTGATAGGTGCAACAGCTGTGATGTCTTGTGTGTTTTCGAACGCATTAAACGACGAGGAGTTTAACACTCGTTACGCTCAATATTTACACCAGTTTTCAAGCCGGCAGCATCAGAGAGCACTCACTTTTTTAAAAAAGTGGGACGGGAGCTTGTTCTCAGCCTGCAAATATTTCTTTCAGCATGACATGATGGAATGTATTCCTACTACCGTAACGAACGCGTTCGTTTCCACCCTTAAAACCGAACAAACATTAAATCTCCAAATTACAGAAGCAATACGTGTTTTTCAACAGTTTTTTGAAAAAAAGCCCGTCGGTTTTTTTATACAGCAAGGAGAGTATACTCATCAAGTAGATATGCTCCTAAAATCTCATGAAATACGCTATACCTTTGTGAAGTCATCAACAGATGAACTAAAAAAGTCGCCTGCTGGCATTATCTTGTTCCCATATCCTAAGCAAGGAAAACAAGTTGAGGAAGGAGCAATGAATAAAGCGAGCGCTGTTTTGGATTTGAAGGCTAAGGACACGCTTGGCTTTCAGCGAATGCAAGCAGTAAGCGGTACATTTCAATATCCTTTAGATTACGCGAGGGATATAGAGTTTCATCAAAACGAAACTCTTGCACTCTACGGTGCAACAAAAAGCGCCGAATTTGTCAGTGAGAACAATCAATTGTTTATTTCAACCGTACAGAAGTCAGAGGCGATGCTAGATGTTATCGATTCTAAACATCCTAGCGTGGTGAATGCTATCTACCGACAGTGGCTCCTTTTAAGTAGCAGCGATTGGCTTTATAATTTTGAAAAAGTCAGAGATGAATACGAAAGGCAAGTAAAACTATTTGATTTTCTTTGTCACGAAGAGAATCCAAGGATGGATAGCGAAAACAGTTTTCTTTCAGGAAGTTCTTTTTTATACCCTACAAAAGGGATAGAGCCGGCGGCTTTATCAGTAAATCAATATAAAGGTGGTCTCTCCATTTTAATGCTTGCATGGGAATTCCCTCCTCTAGTTATCGGAGGACTTGCACGACATGTATTTGATTTATCCAGAGCGTTAGCAAAGGCGGGTCATCACGTTAATGTATTAACAACGTATGTAGAGGGGCTGCCGGAATATGAGCGTTTATACGGTGTTCACGTTTACCGAGTTAAAAGCCTGCAGCCTCATCATCCGGATTTTTTGACATGGGTAAACAGTTTGAACGTGGCTATGGCTCTTAGAGGACTGCAGTTAGGCTACAAGCTGTCTTTTGACGTTATTCATGCTCATGACTGGCTTGTTGCCTCCGCTGCAAAATGTTTAGCAGATAAAACGGATAGACCGCTAATTACGACCATTCATGCGACAGAACATGGGCGCAATAATGGTATTCATAATGACATGCAGCAGAAAATTCACTTGCAAGAAGAGGAGCTGATTCGACAATCAAGCTCAATCATTGTCTGCAGCGACTATATGAAGAAAGAATTAATCACTTTATTTCACGTAGAGCAAGATAAAATTGCTATATTTCCAAATGGAATTGACAAGCAGCTGGTAGTCGACGCAGTAAATGAGCGGCTAAAAGAAAGTTTACAAAAGAAATATAATTTTAGAAAGGCCCCTATTATTTTTTCAATTGGACGAATTGTATATGAAAAAGGATTTCAGCTATTTATTGAAGCAGCGGAACTATTTAAGAAAAAACAAATAGATGTTCAATTCGTTGTGGCAGGAAAAGGGCCTTTACTTCATGAGTTTCGAACACAGGTAAGTGAAAAGCAATTAGACAAATACGTGTATTTTATTGGATACATTACCGATAACGAACGAAATCAGCTTCTTCAAGCTTGCAAAATGGTTGTTTTTCCAAGTCTATATGAACCTTTTGGAATTGTGGCTTTAGAGGGGATGGTAGCCAAGAAGCCAACTATCGTTGCTGATACAGGAGGTCTAAGCGATATTGTTTCACATTTCGACACGGGCCTGACGTTTGCCCGAGGAGATACGCTCGAATTAATCAATTGTATTGAATTTTTGTTAAAAAATGAAAAAACGGCTGCAAAAATCAGCGAAAATGGGTATAGAAAAGCAACAACTATGTTTAGCTGGGAAAAAATCGCTATTGATACAAGTAAGCTGTTTCAACATCACATTTGCCAGGATAAAAAAAGGAGGGAGGCAAAAAATTGAAAGCCATTATACTTGCTGGCGGTAAAGGAACAAGACTGCAGCCCTTGACCTATACGATTCCAAAGCCTATGCTGCCGCTTTACGATAAACCTGTGATGGAATATAGCATTGAACTGCTTAAGAAACATGGAATTACAGAGATTGGGATTACGCTGCAGTATAGGCATGAACAAATTATTGAATACTTTGGGGATGGCTCTCAGTGGGGAGTGACGCTTACTTATTTTATTGAAAAAGAGCCTCTTGGAACAGCGGGCGGAATTAAGCGAGCAGAGGCCTTTATTGAGGAAGACTGTATTATTATTAGTGGAGATGCCTTAACAGAAATTAATCTTCAAGACGTTATTCATTTTCATTATGAACAAAAAAGCGAAATGACCATTGTTACAAAAGAAGTAAACGACGTGCGGGGTTATGGAGTGGTGACGATAGATGAAGGGCATCGAGTCACGGGATTTGTAGAGAAACCGACCTACGAACAGGCCAATAGCCGATTGATTAATACGGGAGTGTATGTGATCAAAAAATCCGTTCTTGATTACGTGAATTCTTATGGTCCTACAGATTTTAGCTTTGACATTATCCCGCTTCTTTTGGAATATAATCATACTGTGTGCAGTTTTGTAACGGAAGATTATTGGATTGATATTGGGCAAATCCACCATTATCGTCAAGCACACTATGATTTATGGAGGAAGTGGTTTGGCAATAGACAGGAAAGTATTGTCTCAGATGACGCGCTTATAGAAGAAGGGGTGACTATTTACGATCCGGTTTACGTAGGAGAAAATGTTGTGATTAGAAAAGGTGCTTCAATTGGTCCTTACACGATTATCGGAACCAATAGTATCATAGAAGCACATTCTGCAATCGATAAAACGATTTTGCTTCAAAACGTAACGGTGGGGGCAGAATCGTTTTTATACAACGCTACGATAGGTCCCTATGTAAATGTTCAAGCAATGACTACGTATGTCCAAGATACAGTAGCTGAAAATCAAGTGCTACCTCAACTTTCTGTAAAACCAGATGTTTCTATCTTCAAAAACGGTCGCCTGTATGTACATTCATCTGTTGATCGAGAAAGACTATACAATGCGTTATTACTTGTATGCAAACACCAAGGGTCGTTCTGTCTAGCAAGCGATGATGAAGGAGAAGCCATTCAACTTCGTAAAGAATGCTTTTCTTTTTTACGGAGTAATCATTCAGCTGTGTATGATATTAAAAAAGAAGCTCTTCCGGTATTTCGATATTACATGATGACTTCGCAAGCGAGCATTGGTATTTATATTGGTGTGGATAGCAAAAACAGCGGCCTCTTTTTAGAAATATATGACAAGAAAGGGCAATTAGTTAATCAGCTTATTGAAAAAAAGATTGAGCGGATGTACCTTCAAGCTAAAAAAGCAAACATAACAACTTCTGTTTCACTTAAAGAAACAAGCATAGGAAATATCAGGGAAGAATATTGTGATGCTTTAGTAAAATCAATTAATCAGCATGTTTTATTAGAAGACAGTACGCGTATTGGCGTGATTTGTTCGCCGTTTATACAGAAAGTTGTCGAATTATTATGTAAGCGTCTTCGTGTCCACGTTTTATTTTTAAAAAAATGGGAGAAAACAGAAGAAATCAAACGAATAATTAAACGAAATAAGCTGTCTTTTTGTATTCAGATTAAAGAAGATGGAGAAACATTTGCTTTATATGATGAAAAAGGCTGCATCGTAAATGACTCAGAAATTATGTCGCTTTATATTTATAGCGTATACATGACAAAAAAAGTAGCATTCGTTCCTATTCCTATACACTATTCATCCACACTAGAAACATTTGCTCAATCTCTCAATCAATCATTTATGAGGACAAAAGCAAAAAAACGTGATTTGCTTAGTCTGTTGGGGCCCGTTCAATTTCAGTTAGATGCTATGTACGCTTTATGTCAGCTGATCGAATTAATTATGGTGCAACAGCGGAAAATTTCTGAAATGATTCAATATGTCCCGCACGCTTATATGAACTGGCGGTATATTTCATGTCCGCTAGAAATTCAAGAACAAGTGATGAAGAAGCTATTAGAAGAAGCAATCGGTAAACAAGTGTATGTCATTGATGGCTTAAAAATTTACCATGATCCCCATGAATGGACGCTTATTTTGCCTGATGGTCACTTGCCTGTATTAAATATTTATTCAGAGGCGTTAAACACTCAGACTGCCAAGAAGCTGTCGGCATATTTTGTAGAAAAAATACAAGAGTATCAAAGAGTGTAAATAATGGATTTTATTTAAAAGAAAGAAAGTACGCCTCTCATAAAAAGAGTTCCGCTTATTTCAGGAAACTTCATCTATATATAAGGCGTAGCAGAGAAGGAGCTCAGGGCTCTAAGAGGAAAGAAAAAGTGAAGAAATGAAATTAAATGACTTTCTTCAAAAAAACAGACTGGCATTTCCTTTCGAAAAATGATATTATATTAAAGTCTGATTTATGTTTATAATGTTTGGAGGGAAAATAGATGCGCGTAAACGTTACATTAGCTTGCACTGAAACTGGTGACCGTAATTACATTACAACTAAAAACAAGCGTAATAACCCAGATCGTCTTGAGTTAAAAAAATACAGCCCAAGACTTAAAAAAGTTACACTTCATCGTGAAACAAAGTAAGCAGTAGGAGTACAATCCTGCTGTTTTTTTTATAGGGGGAATTAAAATGAAATCTCATCTGCGCAAAGAGATGAAGCGCGTTCTTAATTTAATTTCTGAAGAGCAGCACGAGGCACATTCAACAAGCATAGCAAATGCACTGTATGAAACTTGTTTATGGAAAGAAGCTAGAGTCATTGCAGCTACAGTTTCAAGAAATAAAGAAGTTAATACGAAAGCCATTATTGAACGTGCTTGGAAAGATGGAAAGAAAGTAGCTGTTCCAAAATGCAACCCCACAACATCTCAAATGGTTTTCTACGAGATTACGAATTTTTCACAGCTTGAAACAGTGTACTACGGGTTAGCGGAGCCAATTGTTGAAGAAACTGTTCCCGTTTCAAAATCTTCAATTGATTTACTCCTTGTGCCTGGCGTGGTATATAGCAAAAATGGATATCGTATCGGCTATGGAGGCGGCTATTACGATCGTTATCTAACAGATTATACCGGACAGAAGCTAAGCCTTGCGTTTGATTGTCAAGTCGTTTCAGAGGTCCCATATGAATCTCATGATATTCCCGTTGAATATATTTTGACAGAGAAGGAGCTTATTTGCTGTGAACCCGTTTGATGCTGTCATGATAATTGTAATATTACTCATGGCAGGAGCAGGCTACATAGCAAAAGCACTGACAGTATCGGGAGCCTGCATGTCTTTTATCGTAGGAGCGAGCGTTTATATCGGTTTTTCGCTTCAAGGTTTTTTACTCTTACTCTTATTTTTTAGCACTTCTACGTTGTGTAGTAAGTACAAAAAAGAAAAAAAACGCGCATTAGAAGAAAAGCTAGAGAAGCACGACAGGCGAGATTATATTCAAGTCCTTGCTAATGGAGGTGTAGCTGCTGCTTGCGGTTTGTTATATGCTGCAACAGCTTTTCCTGTTTACATGTGGATGTTTATGATCAGTATCTCAGCTGCTAATGCGGACACATGGGCATCTGAAATAGGGTCTCTTAGTAAGAAGCCGCCGTTTTACCTTTGGACATTAAAGAGAGTAGAAGCGGGTACCTCAGGAGCCGTTTCACTTTTAGGCACAGCAGCCGGAGCAGCCGGAGCTTTTCTTATTGCTGCCGCTTGTTATTTTGCTTTTCCATCCGTATCGCTAAGTAGTATATTGATAGTCGGGTGCTTTGGTTTTATTGGAAACGCTATAGACACTCTTCTTGGAGCAAGTGTGCAAGTTCGCTTTCGCTGTCAAAACTGCGGTATTGAAACGGAACGGAAAGATCATTGCCGTAAGCCAACGGTAAAAGAGAAAGGAATAACTTTCTTTAACAATGATGTTGTGAATCTTGCCGCTATTTTGCTTGCTGCTTTTACAGGCGGAATCCTTATCCTGCTTTTACCTATATAAGAGCATAAAATGTTCGTCATAGGAGCAAAGTAAACGTAAGGAGGCTTGAAAATGAGACATATTGTATTAGTACTTACGCTTTTAGTTGTTGGAACGCTGGGCTATCAAATGAGATACCGTGTTTTAAATTCGCTGTTTGGAAATTCATTTATCCGCAGTCTAGCTGTTCGTTCATTTTTTAATTTGCCGTTTGTTCGGGATCGTTTAATGAAGCAGGTCTTCCGCTAAGAGCGAAAGATACATAAAAAACACCTTACAGACCTGTAAGGTGTTTTTTTGTAGAAAAAGAAAAAGGGAAAATCGTTGCTTTTTTCCTGGCTTTCTGCCATCTTTACATATAGAGAGTATGAGGAGGTGACTATTTGTCTAGGCAAGATTTTTATTATTTGCAGCTGGCACAGCAATTGCTTGGCCATTCTTCATATGAGTTGATTTCGATGAAAGCTGATGCTTCAGAGCTATGGTTTCAATCTTCGCATCGCAAAGATAAGTCAATTGTCCGCATAGTCCGCCGGAATTTTAAATCAGCCGTTGAGCAGCAAAAAGATGTATTATATGCATTACAAAGAGCTGAGAATGTGCGGAAGCAGAGAGGTAAGTCAACGATTACTCTTAACACGATTTACTTTGCTGATTTTGATCCTTTTTATACAGAGCAGTCCTTAGAAAGTGAGCCAAGTCCCTCTAAAGTGAATAGTTACGTTGAACAACTAACGGCAGAGAAAGCAAGCGCTTATGAACCTCTATTCGAACGGCTGGGTCTTACATTAGAAAGCGCAGACAATTTCTCTTCCGAAGAAGAAGCACAGCGAATAGAGCAGTGGAAACATAAAATTGTGCTTTTTGTACAGAAAAAACAAAGCGAAGAACAGCAAATAGCTGGATACGGGAAGCCTATTTTTACATATATATTTTTAGCGCTGCAAATCTTAATGTTTCTATTTCTGGAGTGGAAGAGCAGTACACAAAATACGCTCACTCTGATTCAATACGGTGCTAAATACAACCCCTTAATTATGGAAGGCGAATGGTGGCGTTTTTTTACACCTATAATTTTGCATATAGGACTTCTGCATGTGCTTATGAATAGTGTAGCCCTGTATTATTTAGGAACGCTTGTAGAGAGGATATATGGCAGCGGGCGTTTTGTCTTTATTTATATATTTGCCGGGTTTGCAGGATCTCTAGGAAGTTTTATATGGAATACGTCTATTTCCGCAGGAGCCTCAGGGGCCATTTTCGGTTGCTTTGGAGCTTTACTGTTTTTAGCAAGAACAAATCCACGCTTCTTTTTTCGAACAATGGGATCGAGTTTTATTGTAATCATTGTGATTAACTTGATTTTTGGATTTGTTGCGCCGAACGTCGATAATGCAGGGCATATTGGCGGTTTGGTTGGCGGATTTTTAGCTGCGAGCATCGTCAGTTTACCGAAACAAAAAAAGCTGTATATTCAGATTCCGGCTTTCATTTGCACGCTTTTATTAGTAGGAAGTCTGCTTTTTTATGGATATCATGAGCGTTCTGTTTATCAAGATGAGCCCTATGCACTCAGCGTAGCGGCTACGTATCTTCAGCAGAAGCAGTATGAAGAAGCAAAAGATGCCATTAAGCTTTTTGTTGAAAAAGGAACAGGAAATAGTAACGTGTATTTCGTCAGTGCTAGCGCAGAATTTTATCTTGAAAATTATAAAGAAGCTAAACAGCAATTGAATCAGGCTGTAAAGTATGATTCAACTTTTCATGAGGCGTATTACAATTTAGCTCTGGTGAATATGAAACTGAATGATATTCCAGCGGCCACACAAAATATCGATAAAGCAATTGCGCTTGAACCGCAAAATGAAAAATACGAAAAGCTGAAGCGAGAGCTAGAAAATTAAAACTGTTGAATGACGAATTTAATATTTTATACTTTACTATTGTGAGAACGTTTACTAGAATATTAATATGTAGACCTAGCAGTGGGCGTTAAATACGGCCGCTGTTTATGACTGAATGACTGTTGAGTTATCTCAAAATAAATGAATCATATCACCTAGAAAATAGGATAAAGGTGACAGAATGAATACGTTATATGATGTACAACAATTATTAAAGTCCTTCGGCATTTTTATATACGTGGGTGATCGTATTGCTGATTTAGAGCTGATGGAAGCGGAAGTAAAAGAGTTATATCAGTCTAACTTGATTGATGTACGTGATTACCAAATGGCAATTCTTTTGCTTCGTCGAGAGTTAAAACAACAAAAAGAGAAAAAGGATGAATGAACATGGATGACAAATGGTTAGTTGGAGTTGATTTAGGCGGTACAACAATAAAAATGGCCTTTATTAATCATTATGGAGAAATCATTCACAAGTGGGAAATTAATACGGATGTGAGCGAGCAAGGCCGTAAAATTCCAACGGATATTGCAAAAGCAATTGATAAAAAGTTAAACGATCTTGGAGAAGTAAAATCAAGGTTAGTAGGAATTGGTATTGGTGCACCGGGGCCTGTCAACTTTGCAAACGGTTCGATTGAAGTAGCTGTCAATTTAGGTTGGGAAAAATTCCCTATCAAAGATATCTTGGAAGTAGAAACTTCTCTTCCTGTTGTAGTAGACAATGATGCAAACATTGCAGCGATTGGAGAAATGTGGAAGGGTGCTGGAGACGGAGCAAAAGATTTACTTTGCGTTACGCTTGGCACAGGCGTTGGCGGTGGCGTCATTGCAAACGGTGAAATTGTACAAGGCGTAAATGGAGCCGCTGGTGAGATCGGGCACATTACTTCTATTCCTGAAGGCGGGGCACCGTGTAACTGCGGCAAAACCGGCTGTTTAGAAACAATTGCTTCAGCAACTGGAATTGTACGTTTAACAATGGAAGAATTAACGGAAACGGACAAACCAAGTGAGCTTCGCACAGTGTTAGAACAAAAGGGACAAGTTACATCTAAAGATGTATTTGATGCAGCTCGTTCAAAAGACGAGTTAGCTATGCATGTTGTAGGTAAAGTTGCTTTTCATTTAGGTCTAGCACTAGCAAACTCTGCTAATGCATTAAACCCTGAGAAGATCGTTCTAGGCGGCGGTGTGTCTCGTGCAGGCGAGGTATTACTTGCACCGGTAAGAGATTATTTCAAACGTTTTGCATTTCCTCGCGTAGCGCAAGGTGCTGAGCTAGCAATCGCTACTTTAGGAAACGATGCGGGAATTATTGGAGGAGCTTGGTTAGTTAAATCTTATTTTGAATAATAAGCAAGAATCTAACTGAGATAAAAAAGCGCTTTGACATTTAGTCAAAGCGCTTTTTTATCATGCATCTTTTCAATCTTTACATATACATAGTGTAAAGGAGTGAAGATTATGCAAATTGTAGATATCCAAAAGCCCTACGATTACATGCGAACAATACAAGATATCCAAACACTTTTGACGTACTACCCCTATGGTTCTCTTGAATGGATAGGGTGCAGCGTGCTTGGAAAGCCGATTCCTCATATTTTAATTGGAAACGGAGAAAGAAAGGTTCATATTAATGCGTCTTTTCATGCCAATGAATGGATTACGACAAATGTTCTTCTACAGTTTGTTGAAGATTATTTAGCTGCTCTTCATTACGACCAGGCGTTGAACGGGCAGGAAGCAAGAGCTCTTTTTAATCAAATTACGCTTTCTGCGGTTCCAATTGTTAATCCAGACGGAGTAGATCTGGTCTTAAAAGGTCCTGCTGTAAGTGAACCTTATGCGTCTTTTCTTTCTAAAATAGGAAGAGATTTCCCTGATTTTCAAAGCTGGAAAGCAAATATCCGAGGGGTAGACTTAAATAATCAGTTTCCGGCTTATTGGGAAATTGAAAAAAAGCGCAAAGAACCTAAAGCTCCGCATTATCGGGACTTTCCAGGCTATGAATCTCTGTCTGAACCTGAAGCGCAGGCAATGGTAAAACTCGTTGAGCGTCATGATTTTGATTGTGTGATTGCTTTACATACCCAAGGAGAAGAATTTTACTGGGGGTATATGAATGAAGAGCCGACGGAAGCGAAGGAAATAGCCAGTTATTTTGAAAGGGTAAGCGGTTATAAAGCAGTCAAAACGATTGATAGTCACGCTGGATTTAAGGATTGGTTTATCTTAGAAAAGAAAAAGCTAGGGTTCACCTTAGAACTGGGGAAAGGAATTAATCCGCTGCCTCTATCTCAAATATCACGCGTATATAATCCGACCAAGGCTATTTTAGTTGCGGCAATGGAATATCTATCTATTTGAAAAGCCACGCAAAGCATATGCTTTGCGTGGCTTTTTTAATGATGTACCGCCGGATAACCGTGATGTATAATGGTCATCACGGTAAACCATCCGAATACCCCGAATGTTAGTACCGAAAAACCAATGCCTAATATGTTTTTATTTCTAAAAGATGAAATAGCTGCAAATACGCCTAGCAATGTTGTTAGTGCAAAAATAATCATAAGACCCACTCGAAGAAACCTCCTTTAGGCAACTTAAAATTAAAGCGCTATCATTAGCTTATCCCTTTAATTGTAAAACTTTTCTAACCGTTTGTCGAGATGAAAACCAATCTTTCTTTCGCCTTATTAGCTTAGAAAGGTCCTTACTTTCATTTATAAGATGATGTGTGTATGATAATGCATATAACAGAAATAAATTTTACAAGGAGGACACATTATGAACTATCATCGTATACCGCTAGGACCTATTCAAACGAATTGTTATGTCGTTGCTAACGAAAAAAAAGAGTGTTTAGTTTTTGACCCGGGAGCTCAGGGAAAACAGCTCGTTGAATTTCTAGAAAAACAAACGTATAAACCGTTGGCTATTTTGCTGACACACGCTCATTTTGATCACATTGGAGGAGTAGATGAAGTAATGAATCACTACTCTATCCCGCTTTATGTACATAAAAATGAAAAAGAATGGCTTCATAATAGTGATTTAAACGGTTCGAAATTTTTTGATTTAGGAGAAATTACGGCTCCAGATGCAACCGATATTATTTCAATCGAAGGCAATTTAACAATTGGCTCATTCCAATTTGAGGTGTACGAAACGCCTGGCCATTCTCCTGGCAGCGTTTCATATTATTTCAAACCGGGTAACTTTGTAGTATCTGGTGACGCGCTTTTTGCAGGCGGCATTGGACGCACAGATTTACCTGGAGGCAATCAAGCTCAGCTGTTAGAAAGCATCGAATCGAAATTGCTGTCCCTTCCAGAAGATACGCTTGTATTAAGCGGTCACGGACCTGAAACAACTGTGGCACACGAAATGGATCAAAATCCTTTCCTAAATGGTTTTTAAGAATACAAAAAGCGATGGAAGCCCATCGCTTTTCTCTTTACTGTCCTGGTGTCATCATAAAAGTTGACCAGTACGTGAACCCCACAAAAAAGACGGTCAAATATGCGCCGAAAACGTAAATGTACATTCTTTCAGACAGCTTTAAATAACTAAGAATTACAAAAAAGCCTGTTTGAGCTAAAAAGAGTAAAGAAGTCTTATGCATGTGACCGAGGTAAAACATTACAGTGAAAATTGCTGTCCAGAACCCCATTACACGGTACATTCGTTCCACGTCCATTTCCTCCTTTATCAAACTTAGTTAGTGTCATGATGAATGTCATCGCTGTGTAAGCACTAGAAAGCACTTATGAAACTATATCGATACTTTTCCATTATAATACATCCTTTCTTTCCTGAAAACGCTATCTTTTCCTTGAAATACGACAGAAGAAAAAAAGTTATACAAAACATGTGTAAAATACTATACAAAAGTTATACAAAACATGTACAATGTATATAAACAATCTATAACTAAAAAACGGGAGGGTTTCATATGGAAGAAATTAAATTTTATACGTACCCGAGCTGTACATCTTGTCGTAAAACGAAAAAGTGGCTAGTGAAGGAAGATGTAAATTTTAAAGAGCGTCATTTATTTAGAGAAACACCTACTCATAAAGAAATGCTTGAACTTCTTTCTATGACAACAGAAGGGATGGATGAACTTCTTGCTAAAAGAAGTCAAGAATATAAAAAGTTAAATGTTGATGTGGATAGCATGACACTATCAGAAGTGGTCAATCTATTAATTGAACATCCTCGTTTGCTTCGCCGACCAATTTTAACAGATGGCAAAAAGCTTGTAGTAGGCTATAACGAATCTGCTCTTAAAAATTTAGTCAAGAAAAAAACAAGTCTTGCTTCTCTAGTTGTGTAAGCGTACATGATGAAGAAGCTCAATTCAGTAAATAACGAATAAAACGACAGCGTAGAGTTTTACATCACGTTGTCTTTTTTTATGTAGTCGTTTAGAGGTGTACAGAAGTTGTACATCGTGTAGAAGGACTGAAGCCAAGAAAAGAAGCGTATACTAAAAAATTATAAAAAATGAAAAAAGAAGGAGGAAAATCTCGAAAAAGGTCGAAATTACTGTTTCTAGATGTTTTACCAAACATCTTTAATACAAATAAAGGAGTGATGATCGTTTGACCGAAATTGAACAGTTTGCTACTTACGTTATACGAGATGCATGTGAGTGCCGAAGTTCTGATGTGCATATTGTGCCCCGAAAGAAAGATGCTGTGATTCAGCTGCGAATTGACCAGGAGCTTATTTTAAAGAGGGTTATTTCAAAGGAAATGTCTGAACGGCTCATTTCGCATTTTAAATTTTTAGGGGGAATGGATATTGGCGAGCGCAGAAAACCTCAAAATGGTGCATTGACCACTTCCATTGATCACTATCAAGTAAATTTGCGTTTATCAACTCTTCCTACTTCTCATGATGAAAGTCTTGTTATTCGGCTTTTGCCTCATCAACAATCTACATCTCTCAAACATTTATCTCTTTTTCCTGAACACACTAAAAAGCTTATTTCTCTCTTGAAATTCTCTCATGGATTAATTATTTTTACCGGTCCTACAGGATCAGGTAAAACCACTACTCTATATACTCTTTTACACGAAGTAAAGCACCTTTTTAATCGAAATGTTATTACACTAGAAGATCCTATTGAAAAACCGAGTGAAACTGTGCTTCAAGTACAGGTAAATGAACGGGCGGGGATTACGTACACGACTGGTTTAAAAGCTATATTGCGCCATGACCCAGACATTATCATGGTGGGAGAAATAAGAGATAGTGAGACTGCCAAAATTGCTGTGAGAGCAGCGCTTACCGGACACTTGGTTTTGACAACGATGCATACTAAAGATACAAAAGGATCTTTGTACAGGCTGCTTGAGTTTGGCGTTAGCTTTCAAGAAATGGAACAGACTCTTGTAGCAGTAGCTGCACAGCGCCTTGTAGAAATTCGCTGTCCGCTGTGTTCCGGAAAGTGCCACCCCGCTTGTAAAAAAATGAGGAAGCATCGTCAGTCCAGCATATACGAATTGCTTTATGGCAAGGAACTTAGCGCAGTGATGAGAGAAGTGAAAGGAGAAAATGCGGATTATGATTATAAGACGCTCCGAGATGTGATTCTAAAAGGAATCGCGCTAGGCTATTTATATCCGCATTCGCTAGACGGATGGGGGTGAAGACAAATAGACAAAAAAGGTGGTCTCTTGCTCAGCAAGCAAAAATTCTTAAGCAGGTCTCTAAGCTTTTGGAAAAAGGCTACACTCTTTCTCAAGCTCTTTCGTTTTTGACGTTTCAAGTATCTAACAAAGAAAAAACGGATATTGAAAAATGTCTTGAGCAGTTAAAACGAGGAGAATCTTTGCACGATGCTTTTGTTAAACTTCAGTTTCACCGCGATATTTTAAGCTATTTATATTTTGCGGAACAGCATGGAAATCTTCAATTTGCTTTAAAAGAAAGCAGCTCAATGATTGAAGAAAAAGTAAGGCATCGTAAAAAATTTCAAAAACTTGTTCAATACCCCGTATTGCTACTGCTGTTTATTCTTTCCATTTTATTTGTTTTAAGTACGGT
Source organism: Priestia sp. 53B2 (assembly GCF_056099005.1). Taxonomy (NCBI): domain Bacteria; kingdom Bacillati; phylum Bacillota; class Bacilli; order Caryophanales; family Bacillaceae; genus Priestia; species Priestia sp. 53B2. The sequence continues at coordinate 718,683 of NZ_JBLZXA010000008.1, read as the reverse complement.
TTTACTTCCACAGTTTGAAGCTCTGTATTTATCCTTTGGAAACAAGCAGTCTTCGTTTATTCTCTTATTTATGCAGGCGATGTCGTTCTTTCCTTTTGTGTTACCTGCAGTCATCAGTATGCCAATCATCCTTTATTTGTTTTATGTGATTTATATTAAAAAATTGCCTCCAGTAGTTCAAATGCAGCTTTTTATGAGAGTTCCCGTTATCCGAACGTTCACACGGCTATTTAACTCGTACTTTTTTTCTGTTCATATGAGCAATTTACTAAATGGTGGTTTATCTATTTATGAATGCTTTGCTCTTTTTCAAAAGCAAGAGCATCATCCGTTTTTTCAAGTGGAAGCTTTTGCTTTTACAGATCAACTTTCCTCAGGAATGCGATTAGATCATATCGTTTCAGGTAAATCTCATTATGAAAAAGACTTGGCTCAAGTTATTGTGCATGGCCAGCAGAACGGTGAGCTTTCTCAAGAACTGTATGATTACAGTCTATTTATGATGGAAAGAATGGAACAGTTTATTTTTCGTATTTTAAAATATGTACAGCCGCTTACATTCTTATTCATCGGAATTGTCATTCTGCTTATGTATATGTCCGTTATGCTTCCGATGTTAGAAGTGATGTCGAGCTTGTAGAAAGGTGAAAGAATATGATTCTAAAAGGTGATAAAGGATTTACCCTTATTGAAATGCTCATTGTTATGCTCGTTATTACCGTGCTTTTGCTCATTATGATTCCAAATGTATTAAAGCATAATACGGTTATTAACAACAAAGGCTGCTCAGCTCTTGTCAAAACCGTAGAGGCTGAGGTACAAGTATACGAACTTGAAAATGGCGAAAAACCAAGTCTAGAAGAGCTTGAAGCAGGCGGCTACTTAAAAGAAGGCACCGTGTGTCCAAATGGTCAAGCCATTCAAGTTGACGGTACCGGAAAGGTTACAGCTAGTGGTTCTTCTTAAGCAAAAAGGATTTACCCTCATTGAGATGCTGATGGTTTTATTTATTGTGCAAGTGATGATGTTTTCCATTATTGTAGCCATTCGTCCGCTTGTGGAATATTACAAAATCACATTATTTTTGCGACAGCTGCAAAGCGACACGTTTTATGTGCAGCAGACAGCCATGAACCGAGAATCTCCAATTAAAATTAACTTCGCACCGAAGGAAACAGAATATATTGTTTCTGATTCTCGTGCCGTTCTTTATAAGCGCGCTTATGACTCCACCATTCATATCACGTTTGGAAGCGGCAATTCCACGATACAATACAACAAAAACGGCAATATTTCTCAAGCGAAGACCATTTTTATCAGCAATCAAAAATTTAAATATAAAGTTACTTTTCAAATAGGCAGAGGGCGTTTTTATGTGGACAAGATGTAAGGGTCAGCAGGGCTACACCTTGTTAGAAATGCTTGTTTCATTTAGCATGCTTTTACTCCTAACCGGTACAATTATTCCTTTGTATGTTCAGATGAAGGAAGCAGAAAAGAAGCAATATGTTTCGTATCAAGCTGATGCTATCTTGCACGAAGAGCTATTGAAATATAAATATGAAGAAGGATATAAACGGCGAGAAAAAATCGTAAAAGAAAACGTTGCGTTTTATCTGAAGTGGAACGGAGAAAGTGCTCAAAAGCTTTGTGTAGAATGGACAGATTCCGCTGAGAAAATGAAAAAGAAGTGTGATGTGATGTTGAAGTGAAAAGGGAAAAAGGCTTTACGCTTGTAGAGATGTTAGTCAGTTTTACTCTTTTTTTGATCATTGTTTCATTTTTTCCCATTATCATTCCGCTAGCTAAGCAAACATATAATCCGGATTTTAGTATGAATGAAATGGAGTGGGAAATTTTTGTGAATCAACTTGCTATGGAATATCGAGAAGCAAAAGAAGTGGGAATTCATGCGACTACGCTTACGTTGAAAATGGAAGATAATCAGATCATCACTTATGAACGCTACGAAGACAAGATAAGAAGACGAGTGGATGAAAGCGGTCATGAAGTTGTGCTGCAGCACATTAAGGATATTATGTATGAACAGCAAAAAGAAAGGCTGTTGATTCGTTCAACAGACGGTGTTAACAAAGTTAGAGAAGAAACCATTACGACGTTTTTGATGCTTGCTCATGAAACATAATGAGCAAGGATTTATTCTCCCGGTTGTTTTGGCATTTTGTGCGCTTTTTCTTCTGTTAGTAGCTCAGCAAACCACTTATTTTGTGACGAAAAGTTCATTTTATCAAGAAGTAGAGCAGAAAAATCGTCTGCAGCAACTTTTAGAAAACGCAGTTGTACATGTAAAAAAAGAAATAAAAGAACATAATACATCTCCATCTGCATCTTTAGTATTAGAAACTGGTACGGTTTCATACGAAGTAGTAAGTGAAGATGAACAGATGATTATTCTAAAAATAAAGTGTCAAACATTGCAAGGAAGAGCATTGACGGAAACGGCATATATTCAAAAAAAGGATCAGCACATTGTGAAGTGGACGGATTAAGTCTCTTTCTCTCCGGATATAATAGTGCTGAGGAGATGATTATATGAAAACGAATGATTATGTAAAATATATGACTCAGCAATTTGTACAATATATGGATCAGCCAAAAGAAGAGAGGAAAACGAAAAAGATTCAAAAAAAAGAAGAGCGAGCACCTTTTGCAAACAGATGGTTTGGAATGATTCCGCTGTCGTTTATGCTGTGGTATCGAAAGAAAAAAGAAAGATGAGCATATCATATGCTCATCTTTTTTTTAACCGGCTTGTGTTTTGTTAAATTGACGAGACATCGTTTCAGGCGATATGTAAAATAAGCCACCGTTTATAAACTTAAACAAGATAGTCGGCTCGTACAGTTCTTGAAGCGCTGTTTTTTCGGTCATATATATTTCTGGCAGCTCTTCTGCTGTTTCGTAAAAATGATCAAGAAGCGCTAAGTCTTCATACCATCTCTCCTGCGCTTTTTCAGCCCATTCAGTTGGCTGAGCTTTAACATAGTCAGTCACATATGATGTGAGTCGTGCGATGGCACTTTTAGGTTTAATAAAAGGTGAGAGAGTAAAGCAATAGTCTGAGATTTTAGATGACAAATTTTGATTAATGATTAATTCATGAAATGATTCAATAATCTGTCCATTGATTAAATTAATGCCAAGCGACAAGAGCTCATCTTTTTTACGATCGCATTTGTATGAGACTTTAATATTTAATGCAAGCCAAGGGTGTAAAGGCTGATTTGTTGGCTGAGCCGATGCAACTTGTTCATACAAGTGAATAAACCCGCCTAGTTTTTGAGTAGAAGCGAAAATTTGGTGCAGCCTAGGTGAACCGAAATGAATTCGTTCTCCTTGAACGGAATCGTCTTCAAATGCTGGGTCTGTAATGAAAGTGAGCGAAGCAGGAGTTGCTTCTCCTCCCGTCTTTTCAATATAGTGCCAATAAAATGGACGATTCATCAATTCTTTATCGAGTTCAATCGTTAATTGAACCGTCAGGTAAGAAGATGTTTCTGTGACAATAGAACAATTATTAGCTAGAAAATAACGCTTTAAAAATTGATGAATATCAGTTTGCTGCATGCTGATCCTCCTCGCTGTCTTCGTATTGAATAATAGACGTCAAGTTCTCCATTTTGATTTTTATTTCTCCTTCACTCCGTGAATGAAATAAAATATCCTGAATATGCTCTTCGATATTTTTCAAATCAAGCTTTGTTAAAATATCATCTAGCTCTCCAACAACTCGTTCAAAAAGGTTTATTTTTTCGTATAACAATTTTAAAATATGTTCTTCGACCGTATGTTGAATGGCTAAATTGTAAATGTGAACATCATGTTTTTGACCTAAACGATGGACCCTTCCAATTCGCTGTTCTAGACGCATTGGATTCCACGGTAGATCATAGTTAATGATATGATGACAAAACTGAAGATTGATTCCTTCTCCGCCTGCTTCAGTGGCAATAAATACTTGCGCGTGGCTTTCAAAAAGCTGCTTCATCCAGTCTTTTTTACCTCGCTTAAATCCGCCTCTAAAAGGTACAGAGGTAATTCCATGCTGTTTTAAATACCACTGTAAATACAGTTGAGTTGCTCTGTACTCAGTAAAAATAATGACTTTATCATCAATTTTCTGAACGAGCTCCAGCACTTTTTCTGCTTTTGCATTTTGCGGCACTTGCTGAAGTAGTTCCATTAACGGAGTAATCATATGTTCTGTTAATGCGCTGTTTGGATCTTCCTGACGTTCCAGCATGTTTTTTAATGTCATATACACCGCTTCACGGCTGCTGCAGGCCTCTCGCTGCAGGGTTAAAATTGAAAAAGCGCTTGAAGGGTGCAGTCCGTTTCCTTTAAAAGACGTAATTGCATCGTATAGCTCCCGTTCTTTTGGCGAGAATTCAACAGGAATGGTTTGAACAATTCGCTTCGTCCATTCGATACCCGTATCGTGGCGGCGATTTCGAATCATAACTTTGTTAACAAGCTCTTTTAAGTGTTCATCGTTTTGCAAAGAGCGTTTTTTAGCGGAAAATAATTTTTCGAAATAGTCTTTATTGCCGAGATGGCCAGGCTTTAAAAGAGAGACTAAGTTAAAAATTTCTTCAATTCGATTTTGAATCGGTGTTGCGGTTAGCAACAGACAAAATTTCTTTTTTAGACTTTGCACAAATTCATAGTTTTTTGTTTTGTTGTTTTTAAGTTTATGAGCTTCATCAATGATGATGAGGTCGTAGTCTTGTTCTAGCACAATTTCTCGATGAGGAGAACGTTTTGCTGTATCAATTGAAGACACAACGATGTCACACTGATCCCACACATATGATTTTCTTTGAGGGACTGCGGGAATATAAAATTTTTGATTCAATTCCATAGCCCACTGCGAAACAAGCGAAGCTGGAACTAAAATGAGAACTTTTTTAACAAGTCCGCGAATCATATATTCCTTCAAAATTAACCCTGCTTCAATCGTTTTCCCCAGTCCTACTTCATCTGCTAAAATGGCTTTCCCATTCATTGTTTCAACTACTTGTTTGGCTACTTCGAGCTGATGAGGAAGCGGCGTTAAATCGGCTAGATGTTTTGGGCTTTGCAGTCCTTCAAATTCTGAAATAAGCGTTTGGTCTTCTATTTCATAGGCAAGTTTATACAAATCCCACGCAGACCAAGGGCCGTCTTGCTCCAATTTAGTTGAGAAGGCCGCTTCCCATGTTTCATCGATGTTTAATTTCACTTTCATGATAAAAATGCTCCTTTGTAAAAAATTTTTATTGAACAAATGATAAGAATCAGGTAGGATAAAAATATATTTAGAAAATTTGAAAAAGAAAATAGATTAGCACTTTACAAATGATTGTGTGAATAAAGATAGATACATCTTTCAGTAGTATGCCCAACTTTACCAACTTTATAGAAGCGAATGACGACACGGGGAGAGACTACTTGAATGTAGCGCCGAAGGAGCAAGCAATAAAATTGTGAATCTCTCAGGCAAAAAGACTCTTGTTTGACGCAGCTCTGGAGAGTGTCTATGCGTTTATAGACCACCCACGAGGCAAACCTATTTATTTATAGGTAAACTTTCAGGTGAAAAGGACAGAGACTTCCTACTAAATACAGTAGGGGGTTTTCTGTCCTTTTTTGTTTGGATACATAGTGATCCCCACACTATTTGAAAACTCCCCGTTATGAAAAGTTTCACGTGAAAAAGAGGAGGACATGAATATGACAACAGAATTACACAAAACGCCGCTTTATGATACCTATCAAAAATATGGTGCCAAAACAATTGATTTTGGCGGATGGGCTCTTCCCGTTCAATTTTCTTCTATTAAAGAAGAGCATGAAGCTGTACGTACAAGGGCAGGCCTTTTTGATGTCTCTCATATGGGAGAAATTCTTGTAACAGGAGCTGATAGCTTAGCTTTTCTTCAGCACACGATGACAAATGACGTTTCTACCCTTGTAGATGGAAAAGCGCAGTATACGGCTATGTGTTACGAAGACGGAGGCACGGTAGATGATTTGCTGATTTATAAAAAAGCAGATCAAGAGTATTTGCTAGTCGTAAACGCTGCTAATATTCAAAAAGACTATGAGTGGCTGGTGTCTCACAAACAAGGAGATGTAACGCTCGTTAATCAATCTGATGAAACTGCGCAGCTAGCTTTACAAGGTCCTTTAGCAGAAAAAGTTTTACAAACTTTAACGAACGAAAATTTATCTTTATTAAAGCCATTTACATTTGCTGATGATGTAGAAGTAGCCAATGTAAAAGCTCTCGTTTCACGTACTGGGTACACCGGAGAAGATGGCTTTGAAATTTATTGTTCTTCAGCTGATGCCTCTCACTTGTGGACGGCTATTTTAGAAGCAGGCAGTGATGAAGGTGTGTTGCCTTGCGGATTAGGAGCTCGCGATACGCTTCGTTTTGAAGCTACTTTGGCTTTATATGGCCAAGAGCTTTCAAAAGATATTACGCCCATTGAAGCTCGAATTGGATTTGCAGTGAAAACGAACAAAGACAGCTTTATTGGAAAAGAAGTGCTAAAAGAACAGCGTGAAAGCGGAGCATCCCGTAAGTTAGTGGGAATTGAAATGATTGATAAAGGTATACCACGACACGGTTACGAAGTATTTGCAGGTGAAGAGCAAATTGGGTTTGTGACAACAGGGACACAGTCACCTACACTAAAGAAAAACATCGGTTTAGCGCTATTATCTGCAGAGTATTCAGAGCTTGGTCAAGAAGTGGAAGTGCAGGTTCGAAAAAAACGCTTAAAAGCAAAAGTGGTTTCAACACCTTTTTATAAACGTTCAAAGTAAGCTTTGGGGAGGAATTTAACATGTTACATCGCTATTTACCAATGACAGAACAAGATCAGCAGCAAATGTTAGCAGCAATTGGTGTTTCATCTGTTGATGATTTATTTTCAGATATTCCGCAGCGCGTTCGTTTTCAAGGAGAATACAATATTAAAAAAGCGGCTTCAGAGCCTCAGCTGTTAAAAGAATTAAATAGTATGGCTGCTAAAAATGCTCATTTAAAAGACTATGCTTCTTTTTTAGGAGCAGGAGTTTACGATCATTACATGCCGGTTATTGTTGATCATGTTATTTCTCGTTCGGAATTTTATACGGCTTATACTCCGTATCAACCAGAAATTTCTCAAGGAGAACTTCAGGCCATCTTTGAATTTCAAACGATGATTTGTGAGTTAACGGGGATGGACGTGGCTAATTCTTCTATGTATGACGGAGGAACTGCTTTAGCAGAAGCTGCTATGCTCAGTGCGGGTCAAACAAAAAAGAAAAAAGTACTTGTCTCTGCGGCTGTTCACCCTGAGTCAAAAGATGTTTTAAAAACGTATGCGAAGGGTCAATACATTGAAGTGGTAGAAATCCCTGCAGCAGACGGAGTAACAGATATGATTGCATTAGAAAAAGAGATGGGAAGTGACGTGGCAGCTGTTATTGTCCAATACCCCAATTTCTACGGACAAATCGAGCCGTTAAAAGAAATTGAAGAAATTACTCATCAAGAAAAATGCATGTTTGTGGTTTCAAGTAATCCTTTATCGTTAGGTTTACTTACGCCTCCTGGAGAATTCGGAGCTGATATTGTCATCGGAGATGCACAGCCATTTGGTATTCCGAGTCAATTTGGAGGCCCGCACTGCGGATACTTTGCAACTACGTCTAAGCTTATGCGAAAAATTCCAGGGCGATTAGTAGGGCAAACGGTAGATGAAAACGGTAAGCGAGGGTTTGTTTTAACCCTTCAAGCGCGTGAACAGCATATACGCCGCGATAAAGCGACGTCTAACATTTGTTCAAATCAAGCGTTAAATGCTTTAGCGGCATCAGTTGCAATGACAGCTTTAGGCAAGCAAGGTGTAAAAGAAATGGCGCTGCAAAACTTATCAAAAACGCATTATGCATATGAAGTGTTAAAGGCAAAAGGGGTAAATGTAGCATTTGAAGGACCGTTTTTTAACGAATTAGTCGTGAGGCTTCCTGTTTCTGTAACAGAAGCAAACAATCATTTATTAGCATCAAAAATAATTGGCGGTTATGATCTTAGCCGTGATAACCAAGCGCTTGAAAATCACATGCTGCTTGCTTTTACAGAGCTCCGTACAAAAGAGGAAATTGACCAACTTGTAAATGAATTGGGGGATCTTCATGCTTAATCAAAATCAATCACTTATTTTTGAAAGCAGTAAAGAAGGGCGAATCGGCTATTCATTGCCAGAGTTAGATGTGCCGCAAGTAAATGCTGAAGAACTGCTTGGAAAAGCGTATGTGCGTACCAAAGCTCCTGAGCTTCCTGAAGTATCAGAACTCGATATTATGCGTCATTACACCGCGCTTTCAAAACGAAATCACGGAGTGGACTCAGGGTTTTATCCGCTTGGTTCATGTACGATGAAATATAATCCAAAAGTGAATGAACAAGCAGCACGCATTGCTGGATTTGCGCATATTCATCCGCTTCAAGATGAGCAAACGGTTCAAGGTGCTCTCGAACTTTTATATGATTTACAAGAGCATTTAACAGAAATTACAGGAATGGATGAAGTAACACTTCAGCCAGCAGCAGGTGCTCACGGCGAGTGGACCGGGCTTATGATGATTCGTGCCTATCATGAAGCAAATGGTGAGACGCAGCGAACAAAAGTCATTGTTCCAGACTCAGCTCACGGAACGAACCCGGCTTCGGCAACAGTTGCGGGATTTGAAACGGTAACGGTAAAATCAAACGAACATGGTTTAGTGGACTTAGAGGATTTACGCCGCGTAGTAGGAGAAGATACAGCCGCTTTAATGTTAACAAACCCAAATACGCTAGGGTTATTTGAAGAAGATATTTTAGAAATGGCTGAAATTGTTCACGCAGCAGGTGGAAAGCTTTATTATGATGGTGCAAATTTAAACGCAGTATTAAGTAAAGCTCGCCCTGGAGATATGGGGTTTGACGTTGTGCATTTAAACCTTCATAAAACGTTTACAGGGCCTCATGGAGGAGGCGGTCCTGGTTCTGGTCCGGTAGGGGTAAAAGCAGATTTAATTCCGTATTTGCCTAAACCAGTGCTTGTGAAAACAGAACAAAGCTATCATTTTGACTATAACCGTCCTCAGTCAATTGGACGCGTAAAGCCGTTTTACGGCAACTTCGGTATCAACGTTCGCGCTTATACGTATATTCGTTCAATGGGTCCAGACGGCTTAAAAGCCGTGACGGAAAACGCTGTGCTAAATGCCAACTATATGATGCGTCGTTTAGCAGAACACTATGAGCTTCCGTTTGACCGTCACTGTAAGCACGAATTTGTTTTATCAGGAAAACGTCAGAAAAAGCTTGGCGTGCGCACATTGGATATTGCGAAACGACTGCTTGATTTTGGCTATCATCCGCCGACTATCTACTTCCCGCTTATCGTAGAAGAGTGCATGATGATCGAACCAACGGAAACGGAGTCGAAAGAAACGCTAGATGCGTTTATCGATGCGATGATTCAAATTGCAAAAGAAGCAGAAGAAACGCCTGAAGTCGTACAGGAAGCTCCGCATACAACGGTTGTGAAGCGCCTTGATGAAACGCTGGCAGCGAGAAAGCCAGTTCTTCGCTATCAGAAAGAACAGGCTGTTCAAAACGTCTAACAAAAAACCTCGCCCAAAGGCGAGGTTTTTCTATATACATACCCTTATTTTTTCTTTTTTACTTTACCGTTCCACATTTTGAAGCCGCCTTTTAAATCATAGATTTCTTGAACACCGTGGCGACGAAGCATTTGTGCTGCACGTCCTGTGCGCATTCCGCTTTGACAATAGATGTAGACAGGCTGATCGGGACGAAATTCTTTAATGCGCATACGGAACTGTGAAAGAGGAATATTTCGTGCGCCTAAAATATGTCCGTTTTCAAATTCATTCGGTTCACGAATATCAACTAGCTGTGCCTTGCGGTAGCCGCTGCGGAATTCTTCCTCAGTTAACGTTTTCATAATGCGACGTTGGTAAAAGAACATAACGACAGAGTATATGATGATTACTCCAAGTAAAATGAGTACTGCTGTAATTGCTGACATGCTGATTCTTCCTTTCTTCGACAAAATCCATACTCTTATTATATAAGTGAATGAAATTAGAAGTAAAGCGATTTTGCCTTGAATCTAGCGGATTTCTTCCCGGAAATGAAAAAACTACCACATTTGAATTCACAGTTTTATGTTGCTCTTTGCTTTTCCTTAGCTCAATCTTTTGGTAGACTAAAAAACGGATTTATTTTTTATATTACATATAGCTGAGGATGAGGTAGATGAAAGCAAAGTGGAGATTTATTGATTCCAACAACCGTTCGCCTTATTACAATATGGCGTTAGATGAAGCGTTATTAGAATGGCATAGTAAAGGAGAAATTCCACCTACGATTCGTTTTTACGGATGGAACCCTCCAACGCTGTCAATCGGTTATTTTCAAAAAGCTGAAAAAGAAATTAACTTTGATAAAGTAAAAGAATTAGGGCTAGGCTTTGTAAGACGTCCAACGGGCGGCAGGGGCGTGCTTCACGATGAAGAGCTTACTTACAGCGTAATTGTATCTGAAGAGTATCCTAACATGCCCAAGACAGTTACAGAAGCATATCGCGTAATCTCTGAAGGTTTACTGGAAGGATTTCGTTCGTTAGGGCTCGAGGCTTATTTTGCTATTCCTCGTTCAGAAGAAGAAAAAAATAGCTTAAAAAACCCTCGTTCGTCCGTGTGCTTTGACGCTCCTTCTTGGTATGAACTAGTTGTAGAGGGCCGCAAAATTGCTGGAAGTGCCCAAACTAGACAAAAAGGAGTTATTCTACAGCATGGCTCTATTCTGTTAGAGATTGATGAAGATAAATTATTCAGCGTGTTTAATTATCCAAATGATCGCGTGAAAGAAAGAATGCAGCGCGCATTTCGTTCTAAAGCGGTAGCCATCAATGCAATTGCTGGCCGCAAAATCTCTATTGAAGAAGCAAAAGAAGCGTTTTATAAAGGATTTGCTTCGGCTCTTGATATCGATTTAGAACCATATACACTGTCTGAAGAAGAGGAAGCATACGTAGAAGAACTAGCGCGCACAAAGTATGGATCGGATGAATGGAACTTTAAGCGCTAAACGGATGCCGATGGGAAATAGATAAAAGTGCAACTTCTTATAAGTTGCACTTTTTATTGGAATTTTTAGAAATAATTCTTGGCTAATAGAATACATAGGGAAGAAAAGTCAAACACTTTTTTTATGAAAAAAAAAATATTTCACTTGACACTCTTCTATATGTAGATGTTTGAATAAGTGTCAAATACTATATATTGAATTCGTCCAAGCCCTGTGGTAAGTTATTGATAGTTGATTGAAAAACTCTTTTTCCTTTAAAAGGAAAAAGAGTTAATAAATTTATAGATGTTCGATAGGTAAGGAGTTGTGAGAATGACTGTTTTGTTAAATCAAAAAGTGAATATGAATGTTGAAAAGCTCAATTCAGATATTGAACGCTTTCCGCAAGTACATCCGATTACACCGGATATGAAGTTGACTCATAAAGGTGTTTCAAGATTGGTAATGTTAGACCGCTATGCTTTTAAAGATACGGAAAAATTGACGTTATCAGAAGGAGATTTTGTTGTTCTAACTGTAAAAGAAGATCCAAAATTTCCAGCACGAGGACTTGGCTATGTGGAAAGCATTAATTTTGAGCAAAAGACCGCTGTTGTCAAGGTAGAAGATGAGTTTAGAGGTGCTTTATCGCCTGAAGAAGCAGAAAACGGGTTAATTACTCGTTCGCTGGATGTCATTGAAAAGCCTCTAGAGGTCTTCTACGAGCAAATTGCAAAACGTAATGCAACAGGCTTAGCTTCTGTGGAAAAAACAGAAGAAAAGCGTAAAGAGTGGTTTGAAAAGTTCTATCAAGAGCTTGTTCAGCTAAACTTTGTACCAGCTGGCCGCGTTCTTTACGGTGCAGGTGCTGATACAGACGTAACGTACTTCAACTGTTACGTAATGCCTTATGTAAAAGATTCACGTGAAGGTATTTCAGAACACCGCAAACAAGTAATGGAAATCATGAGCCGTGGAGGCGGTGTTGGAACGAATGGTTCAACTCTTCGCCCGCGCAACACGCTGGCTCGCGGTGTAAACGGCAAATCATCTGGTTCGGTTTCATGGTTAGATGATATTGCTAAACTGACGCATCTTGTTGAGCAAGGTGGGTCGCGTCGTTAACAAACCGGCGACGTAATCTCGTGAATTGCTGGAACACCCTTAGAGCTTTCTTCACCACAACGTGATCGGCAACGATGAGCGTGATGGTTAGAAAAGAGGAAAGATTGGGCAATCAGCAGCCAAGTGTCTTTGGAAACGAAGATAAAGGTTCAACGACTATTGAAACTTCCTAAAAGTTCTAATGTAATAAAACTTTAGTGAATAAAGTAGGTGTTATGATGGAAGCAAAGGAAGGAGTAAACCATAGCAAACGGCAACGTGGCTATGGGGCACGAGACAAAGGGATTTTCTTCTTTGATGATATAGTCTGATCTTACATGAAAGTGTAAGAGTACGGCAGAAATGACCGTACCCTTCTTAACGAAGAGTAACAAATTGGGGGCCCAAATGATCATGCTTGCCGACTGGCATCCTGACATTGTAGAGTTTATTATTTCTAAAATGCAAAACCCTCGCATTTTACGTTTCTTAATTGAAAACACAAATGACGAAATGATTAAAAAACATGCGCAAGATAAATTGAAGTTCACGCCGCTAACAGAGTCTGAAGAAGCGATGTACCAAGGAATCATTAACTATAAACAAATTCCTGGTCTTGGTGGATTCAACGAAAAAATCATTAAAGATGCAGAAGAAAAGCTGCAAACCGGCGGAACGTACAGCGTTCATAACTCAGAGTTTTTAACAGGAGCAAACATTTCTGTATGCTTAACAAAAGATTTCATGGATGCTGTTGAAAACGACGGTGAATATGAACTTCGATTCCCAGATGTAGAAAGCTATTCAAAAGAAGAAATGGCTAACTACAATGAAAACTGGCACGAAGTAGGCGATGTGCGCGAGTGGGCAAAACAAGGAAACAAAGTTCGTACGTACCGTACTATCCGTGCGAAAGAGCTATGGAACTTAATTAACATCTGTGCAACGTACTCAGCTGAACCAGGCATTTTCTTCTTTGACAATGCTAATGATATGACAAATGCTCAAGCATATGGTCAGCACGTTGTTGCAACAAATCCATGTGGTGAACAACCACTTGCACCATTCTCTGTCTGCAACTTAGCTGCTGTTAACCTAGCGCAAATGGCAGATAAAGAAACGAAAACTGTTAACTTTGAAAAGTTACGTCAAACGGTTGAAACAGGCGTTAGAATGCAAGATAACGTTATTGATGCAACTCCTTATTTCTTAGAAGAAAACCAAAAGCAAGCGCTTGGCGAACGCCGTGTTGGCCTTGGTGTAATGGGTCTTCACGATCTTCTTATTTATTGTGAAACAGAGTACGGCTCTGACAAAGGCAATGAGTTAGTAGATAAAGTGTTTGAAACAATTGCAACGACGGCTTACCGCGCGTCTGTAGAGCTTGGAAAAGAAAAAGGAAGCTTCCCGTTCTTAGTGGGCGAAACAGATGCTGAAACGGCTTCTTTACGTGAAGCATTCACAAATACAGGCTTCATGAAAAAAATGCCTGAAGATATTCGTGAAAACATTAAAGAGAACGGTATCCGAAACTCTCATTTATTAACAGTAGCGCCAACAGGCAGTACTGGAACAATGGTTGGGGTATCAACGGGTCTTGAACCTTATTTCTCATTCTCATACTTCCGAAGCGGCCGTTTAGGTAAATTTATTGAAGTAAAAGCTGATATTGTTCAAGAGTATTTAGATCAGCATCCAGAAGCAGATCCAAATAACCTTCCTGAATGGTTCATTTCAGCTATGGAACTTGCACCAAAAGCTCACGCGGACGTGCAATGTGTGATTCAGCGCTGGATTGACAGTTCAATTAGTAAAACAGTAAACGCTCCTCGTGGTTACACAGTAGAGCAAGTTCAAAAAGTGTACGAGCGTCTGTATAAAGGCGGAGCAAAAGGCGGTACGGTGTACGTAGACGGCAGCCGTGATGCACAAGTCTTAACGCTAAAAGCAGAAGAAAATACGTTTGATGAAGAAATTGAAGCGCCAAAAGAAGAAACGAAATCGCACGTTGTGTTAGTTGATATAATTAATGAAATTCGTTCAACTGATGTAACAATCGGTTCTGAAGTAGGCAATACTTGTCCGGTTTGCCGTCAAGGAACGGTAGAAGAAATGGGCGGATGCAACACATGTACAAACTGTGGTGCACAGCTGAAATGCGGCCTTTAATTTTTGATCATGATTGATTAGTAAAAGCTGACTCAAACGAGTCAGCTTTTATTATGTATAAAAATGGGGCATAAATAAGAAGCGGGATCGAACGGTTCTTGTATTTGAATAAGCATTGTAGTATGATTTTAATTGAATGTCTTTTATCCAGTTTTATCTTATGACATCGCTTTATTTACACGTTTTTTTCACATAGATTATCAAACATTAACACGATATCACTATAAGAAACAGACATTTATGACTTATTATTAGCAATACATAATATTAATTGGGGGAGATTTCATGCCTACACCGAGTATGGAAGATTATATTGAACAAATATATATGCTAATTGAAGATAAAGGATACGCTCGAGTGTCTGATATTGCTGATGCATTGGCGGTTCACCCCTCATCTGTAACGAAGATGGTTCAAAAGCTAGACAAAGATGAGTACTTAATTTATGAAAAATATCGAGGCCTTGTTTTAACAGCTAAGGGGCAGAAGATTGGAAAACGTCTTGTTTATCGCCACGAGCTTTTAGAGCAGCTGCTGCGCATCATTGGCGTAGATGAGAAAAATATTTATGATGACGTAGAAGGAATTGAACATCATTTAAGCTGGAATTCCATTGATCGAATTGGAGATTTGGTTCAATACTTTGAAGAAAATCATAACCGTATTCAAGATCTTCGCAATGTACAAAAACGAAATGAAGAAGAGCAAAAATTATAAGAAAAAAGCAGCGGCCAATAGCGTCACTGCTTTTTTTCTTTTTATCATAACTTGTTGCTGAGTTGACTACAAATGTAGAGTGGGTAGTTTGGAGGAGAGGCTGTGTACGTCGACGGAGTGTTTTCAGGTGGCGGTATTAAAGGGCTTGCGCTGATTGGCGCGTTACAAGCTCTAGAAGAAAAAGGCTTGATCTTTCGGCGGTTAGCCGGAACGAGCGCGGGTTCCATTATTTGTGCATTTGTAGCAGCCGGTTATACAAGTGAAGAAATTGTTGAAATGATGAATGAAATTGAGTTATCTTCTTTTTTAGATCAAAGAATGTCTTTTTTACCATCAAGCTTGACAAAGTGGCTGTTTTTATATTGGAAAATGGGATTATATAAAGGAGAAAGGCTTGAAAAGTGGATTGCTGAGAAATTGCGGAACAGAGGAATTCGTACATTTGCTGATTTGCCTGATCAGTCGCTGCGTATTATTGCTTCAGATTTGACCAACAGTACGATGCTTGTTCTTCCAGATGATTTGCCTAAATATCAAATCGACCCGAATCGCTTTTCTGTAGCAAGAGCCGTTCGAATGAGCTGCAGCATTCCATATTTTTTTGAGCCGGTTAAATTAAAATCTACCCCAAGCAGTTTAATAGTCGACGGGGGCGTGTTAAGCAACTTTCCAATTTTTCTATTTGATGATGATAAAAGTCTTAAGAAACGACCGGTAATTGGTGTGAAGCTGAGCCCGAAGAACGAAGAAAGGGAACGGAATAAAATTAAAAATGCCGTTGGTTTATTCAGCGCGCTTTTTGAGACGATGAAAGATGCGCACGATGCAAGACATATTTCAAAACGTCACGAAAAAAATATTATCTTTTTACCTGTTAATCAAGTTTTTGCGACCGAATTCACCCTCACAGAAGAGCGGAAGGAAGAGCTGATTGCGTTTGGCAAAAAGCGTACAAGGGCATTTTTGAAAAAATGGTGCTATTAAAAAAACAAGGAGGCTTTTCTCCTTGTTTTTTTAAAAGAATGCTCTATTTTTCTTTTTTCCTTTTTTACCTTCGATGACGGTCAAGTGTGAGTTGTTTTTCTTTTTCTTTAGCGGTTTCGTTGATTTGGATACCGGGCGCTTATTTGAGCTTCGATACGTATGCATGTCAACTTTGTTGCTTCCTCGCTCTTTTTCTTTTTGACGCAGTTTTGATTGTTTTACTGCGCGCACATAGCCTCTATCTTGACCTTTTGTCTGAGAAGGGCGGAGAATAAACCGATAAACTAAGTAAAACAAAATGATAAACAGAAAAATATAACCTGCTTGACGTAATAAAACAGCTGGATCTGTAATCAACGTAAATGCAAAGCCAATGACTCCTAACCCGATTAGACCATATACAAGTGGTCTCACGAATGGACGTCTCATTTTGTTCACCTCCTAAAATAGTAAAAAAAGAAAGCAAAACGGTGTGGATTAGACAACTTGTTCGTCAGTGGTAGAAGAAAGTTCATTTTCAACGCGTAAAAGTTCTTTAAATGAAGCAATCGCAACTTCAACTTGATCATCTTTTGGTTCTTTGGTTGTTAAAAGCTGAAGCCATAAACCGGGATAACCTAAAAAGCGAAGAAGAGGGACGTGACGAACTTTATTGGTTAACTGTAACACTTCAAATGATAAACCAAGGACAACTGGAATTAATGCAAGGCGATCCACAATTCGTAACCAAAGAGGATCCGTTGGAACGAGTAGGTAGACAAACATTCCTACAACTACGGTAAAGAGGATAAAGCTACTTCCGCAGCGATAATGAAGTCGAGATTGTGCTTGCACGGCTTCTACCGTAAGTTCAGCATTGTTTTCATATGCATTAATGACCTTGTGTTCTGCTCCATGATATTGAAACACCCGTTTAATAAGTGGCGTTTGTGAAATCACATAAATATAGCTAAGGAGCAATAATAGTTTAAATACTCCTTCAATAAAAACTTGAGCTACACTTGAAGTGAAAACAGGACGTGTCAATTGTGCTAAAAACACAGGAATCAATGTAAATAGTACTTTCCCGAAAAGAAAGGATATTACACCAATAGTTGCAACGCCAAATATTAAAGATAGTTTTGATTCTTTTTTCTCTTTTTGTTGTTCTTCTGCTACTTGAGCATCATCTTCTGGATTCACGTCATAGCGTTCAGAGGAAAAGTTCAAGTGCTGCGTACCGTTTGCACTGGCTTCAACAATAGCAGCAATTCCTCGTGAAAAAGGAATTTTTTTTAAAGCAGTGAGTACGGAATTTGATTTTCTTTTTGAATGAAAATAATCAATAGATTGATCTTTGCGGCGAATAGCCGTCACCATCATACGTTTGCCACCGAACATGACGCCTTCTATAACGGCTTGACCACCATACGCAGGTTTTTGTAATTTAGACATTTCAGGCACCAACCTAACTTAACTAGACTAGACTTCTTAGTATTTTATATTCTACAGCAAAATCAAATAAACCTCTAGGTGGATGCATGTTATCTAGTTTAGCCAATATTTTTCATCTCCACACCCTTGTTATGAATTTTTTTCCTTTCACTTATAAAATTTGTTTATGAAACTCTGTGCGAAGTAGTTTTAAAATGTCTCTTTGATATCAGGCTCCCTTCTTGCGTATAGGAAGAGTAATAAACGTAAAAACTTAGAAATGAGTCAGTAGGAAATGAGAAAAAAGTTCATACTACATCAAGAGGTGATTAATATGTCAGAACCTAAAGAACAGCATGAAAAAAAACAGGATAACCACCCTACGCATAAACAGGAAATGTCTTTTTTATTTAAAGCCATCTTTATTTCCTTTTTTGGAGGGGTTTTCTGGAGCTTTATTGGCTATTTAAATTATCTGTTCAGCTTTAGTGTTATCAATCCAAATATGCTTTTAGATCCATGGGCATTAGGTGATTGGAAGGACAAAGGAATAGGTGTTATCGTCAGTATTTTTCTTATAGGGGTATTATCTATTGTTGTCGGGTTGTTATACTACGTCCTATTAAAGAAGTTTAAAACAATTTGGATAGGTTTTGCTTACGGCTTATTATGGTGGGCAATTGTATTCGTTGTTTTGAATCCGCTCTTTCCCAACTTAAAAACAATTGGAGAGCTTCCAGCTAACACGATTATTTCATCCCTCTGTATTTATATTTTATATGGTGTATTCATCGGATATTCCATTTCTTTTGAAGCTGCAGAGCTTCAAACAAAAGATGAATCTACAGATTTTCAAACGGCGAATAAGTAGTGTGAATGTTCCAACGTATGCTAATATATTCTATATAATGATTTAAAAAGAAAAATAAAGTGCAAATTCACATAAGTGAGCTGCATAAAGGGTTCGTAGTAGGGGAGAGTGTTGAATTAAGATGAATAAGATTTTAGTAATAAACGGTCCTAATTTAAATCGTTTAGGCGTACGCGAACCAGCGGTATATGGGACAGATAATCTTCAAAATCTTGAAGAGAAGCTTCAGCGAGCAGGCAGAGACCACGGGGTAGAAGTTGAGTGCGTACAGTCTAATCACGAAGGTGTAATTATCGACTGGATTCATGAAGCGGATGAGAAATTCGATGGGATTATGATCAATCCTGGTGCTTTTACTCACTACAGTTATGCCATTCGGGATGCGATTGCTAGTATATCTGTTCCTGTTATTGAAGTGCATATTTCGAACGTACATAAGCGTGAAGAGTTTCGCCACCATTCGGTGACGGCACCTGTTACACATGGTCAAATTGTCGGGTTAGGTTTATACGGATACGAGCTTGCCCTGCAGGCACTTTTACAATTAAGGGGGAAATAAAATGAAAATCGAAAAACTACGCCAACAGTTTTCAAAGTTGAATGTGGACGGTGTTGTAATTACAAGTGAATATAACAGACGCTATATGACCAATTTCACAGGATCTGCTGGTGTGGTTATCATTTCTGAAAACAAAGCGGCATTTGTAACAGATTTTCGTTATGTTGAACAAGCAACTAGTCAAACAGAAGGTTTTGATATCGTTCAGCACAAGGGTCCTATTGTAGAAGAAGTAGCGAATGTAGTGAAACAATTTGGAATTAAAAAGCTTGGTTTTGAACAGAATTATGTTACATATGGACAGCATCAATTATTTGATAAGCATATCGGGGCGGAACTTGTTCCAATCTCGCACGCAATCGAAAACTTACGCTTGATAAAGAGTGACTCAGAGATTAAGATATTAAAGGAAGCTGCAAAAATAGCAGATGCAGCATATGAACATATTTTAACCTTTGTTCGTCCTGGTTTAACAGAGCTTCAAGTATCTAATGAACTGGAGTTCTTTATGAGAAAACAAGGCGCAACATCTTCATCTTTTGATACAATTGTTGCTTCAGGGCATCGCGGGGCTTTACCGCATGGTGTTGCTTCTGACAAAGTAATTGAAAAAGGCGAACTTGTCACGCTTGATTTTGGCGCATACTATAATGGTTACTGTTCAGATATCACACGAACATTTGCCGTCGGTGAAGTAAGTGATAAGCTAAAAGAAATTTATAATGTCGTACTGCAAGCGCAGCTTAACGGAATGAGCGGCATCAAAGCAGGCATGACGGGTAAAGAAGCAGATGCGCTAACGCGTGATTATATTACAGAACACGGATACGGCCAGTATTTTGGACATTCGACCGGTCACGGCGTAGGGTTAGAAGTACATGAAGGCCCATCACTTTCTGTGAAATCTACAGATGTACTGCAGCCAGGTATGATTGTAACCGTTGAACCAGGTATTTACATACCAGACTTAGGGGGCGTTCGTATTGAAGATGATACGATCGTCACAGCAGAAGGTAATGAGGCATTATCGCACTCATCAAAAGAGTTCATTATTTTATAAAATGTAGGAGGATTTCTTCATGATTTCAGTAAATGATTTTCGTACAGGTTTGACAGTAGAAGTAGACGGAGGTATTTGGCGTGTGATGGATTTCCAACACGTAAAGCCTGGTAAAGGCGCTGCATTCGTTCGCTCAAAACTACGTAACCTTCGTACAGGAGCTGTGCAAGAAAAAACGTTCCGTGCAGGTGAAAAAGTAGGAAAAGCCCAAATTGATAACCGTAAAATGCAATATCTATATGCAAGCGGCGATCAGCACGTATTCATGGACAACCAGTCTTATGAGCAATTAGAGCTTCCGGCAAGTGCAATTGAATATGAGCTAAAATTCTTAAAAGAGAATATGGAAGTAGCAATTATGATGTACCAAGGTGAGACATTAGGTGTTGAACTTCCAAACACAGTTGAGCTTAAAGTAACAGAAACTGAACCTGGTATTAAAGGTGACACAGCTTCTGGCGGTACAAAACCGGCAACTGTTGAAACTGGCTTAACAGTAAACGTTCCGTTCTTCGTAAATGAAGGCGACGTATTAATTATCAACACAACAGACAGCAGCTACGTATCACGCGCGTAATTGGGTCGTGTAAGCAAGCTGCAAACATACAAAAAAGGCAGAGAATCATTCTCTGCCTTTTTTGTATGTTTTTTTGTGCTAACTCTTCTTTATTTTGCATAGGTTGTACTAAACAACGCAGAGGTATAGGAGGGGCTTATGAAGCAGTGGTTGGATCATTTAAACGGTACGGTATTAACGATGGCGTGCCTTCGATTTATTTCTTCATTTATTGAGTTTATTGCCGCTATTTTAATTGTCACAAACAATGATGTGAAAAAAGCGTTAATGATTAATGGAATGTTAGCGCTTGTTGGTCCGATTGTAATGGTGAGTTCTTTTACCATAGGTTTAGTGTCCGTAGCCGATCAATTATCTTTTGGGAAATTAATCATGATTGTAGTAGGAGTGCTCTTCATTTTAATCGGTGTTTTTAAATAAAAGGTAGGCATAAAATGGTCAAGCTTATAATACATTGAAGTGAGTTCAAATATGAGGGGATGAATATGTTAAACGAAATACTTGCAATCTTTCCGCCTAATTTAAAAAAGACTGTTGAATTTTATGTTACAAACCATTCTCATGTACTAGAAGAAATTCGAGTGCGCATAGGAAGACCTGTCGAATTTACAATCAACAATCAGCCATATTTCGAATCGTATCTTCCAAGTGCAGAAGATGCTTTATTTATCTTAAATAAATTAAGCCAGTTTTCGATTTATATGATTGAAGAAGAATTGAAAAAAGGATATGTCACCATTGAAGGCGGGCACCGGGTTGGGCTAGCGGGAAAGGTTGTAACGGAAAATGGACAGGTTCGTGTGATTCGAGATGTATCATCCTTTAATATCCGGATTGCTAAACAAAAGATTGGTATTTCGAATCAGCTTATTCCTTTTTTATACAATCGCTATTGGCAAAGTACGGTCATTATAGGACCTCCTCAAACAGGAAAAACAACCATGATTCGCGATTTAGCCAGAGTAATAAGTACTGGCATAGAGCGCTCTAAGATTCCTCCGTTTAAAGTGGGAATTGTAGATGAACGATCAGAAATTGCTGGGGCCGTTAAAGGGGTTCCTCAGCATACATTCGGATCTAGAATGGATTTATTAGACAGCTGTCCGAAAGCTGAAGGCATGATGATGATGATTCGCTCCATGAGCCCCGATGTGCTGATCGTGGATGAAGTGGGAAGTGAAGAAGATTGTAAGGCCGTACTTGAAGCGGTTAATGCTGGCGTTCGTGTCATTATGACTGTTCATGGCTATGACATTGACGATTTAATGAAGCGTCCCACTTTGCAAGCTTTAATGAAACTTCACGTATTCAAAAGGTATGTTGTGCTATCGAACAGCCGAGGTCCTGGAACACTTCAGGCTATCTACGATGAGCACTATAATTCCATGAAAACGTCCGCTGAAAAGTCGCTTATTGAAAATAGTAAAGGGTGATGGTGTATGAAACTGTTTGGTGCCATCTTTATCTTATTTGCTTCCACTTACACAGGATTTGAGTTTGCGAAGCAGCTTAGTGCAAGACCTAGGCAGCTCAGGCAATTAAAAACGGCTCTGAGGTCGTTAGAAGCAGAAATTATGTACAGCAATCGGCCTCTTCAAGAAGTTGCTCATTTGTTATCTCTACAGCTTCCTAATCCTTTGGCTTCTTTATTTAATGAGTTTTCAATGAAATTAAAAGAAGGTACTGAAAGTGTCAAGGAAGCTTGGGAAAAGACGTTGGACCAATTTTGGAAACAAACCGCATTTAAAACGGGAGAACTAGAAATCTTAAAACAATTTGGTGAAACGCTTGGTCAGCATGATCGTTATTCACAGCAAAAGCATATCTTACTGACGCTGAATCATCTTGAACGCGAAGAACAAGATGCAGTTGATAAGCAGAATCGCTATGAAAAAATGGTTAAAAGTTTAGGCTTTCTATCTGGGTTGCTACTGGTCATTCTATTGATGTAGCGGTAGAGGAGGATTGAATGTGGGAATTGATATGAACACCATTTTTCAGATTGCTGGGATTGGTATCGTTGTAGCTTTTTTAGTCACCGTACTCGAACAGATGGGAAAAAAAGATTACGCGAACTGGGTTACCCTCATCGGTTTTATTTATATTTTATTTATGGTTGCTTCGATTGTAGAGGACTTATTTCAAAAAATCAAATCGGTTTTTTTATTTCAAGGGTAGAGGGGTGAGTTGCCATTGAAATGCTTCAAATTGTGGGCTTAGGGTTAGTAGCTACGTTTTTGGCTCTTATTTTAAAAGAACATAAATCACCTATTGCTTTTTTACTTGTTGTATTCGTGGGATCCGTGATCTTTCTTTTTTTAATTGATCAAATCTACGAAATTATTAAGATGGTCGAGCGGCTGTCGATTAATGCCCACGTTAACATGATTTATGTGGAAACCATTTTGAAAATTATTGGTATCGCCTATATCGCCGAATTTGGTGCTCAAATTACGAAAGATGCAGGGCAAGGTGCCATTGCTTCTAAAATTGAATTAGGTGGAAAAGTGCTGATTCTCTCCATGGCAATTCCTATTTTAACGGTCATTATTGAAACGATTATTTCAATGCTGCCCAATTAATTTTACTTAATATGAGGTGACGAAATGAAGCGGTGGACGTTTAAAGTGAATATACTCGCTCTTCTTTTGTTCCTCTTTTTTTTCTTTCCAGAAAATGTACAAGCTTCCGAACCCCCGAAGCAGCAAGAACTTGTCAATGAACAAATTGATAAGCTCGGTATCGATGAAGTCAAACAGTTTTGGGACGATATTATTACCCAATACGGCGGCTTTTTACCCGAGAGTCAGAAGGGAAGTTTAGTCGATTTTTTAAAAGGAGAAAAAGAGTTCTCTCTTAAAGAATGGCTAGGAGGTCTTGTAAAGTTTTTATTTCATGAAGTATTAGCGAATGGAAAGCTCCTCGGTACGCTCATTATGCTAACGGTTTTTAGCGTGTTTTTACAAACGCTCCAAAGTGCGTTTAATCAGCAAACCGTAAGTAAAGTAGCGTATGCGCTTGTATATATGGTTTTGATCATCATTGCTCTTAATAGTTTTCAAATTGCCATCTCTTATGCAACGGGAGCGATTGAGACCATGACCAAATTCATTTTAGCTCTGGTGCCGCTGCTGCTTGCCTTAATGGCATCATCAGGAGGAGTTGTATCTGCAGCCTTTTTTCATCCGATGATTTTGTTTTTAATGAACACAAGCGGTTTGCTTATTCAATACGTAGTGATGCCGCTGCTTTTTCTTTCAGCACTGCTTAGCATTGTGAGTACGATTTCAGATGAGCATAACGTTACACAGCTTGCTCAGCTGTTGAGGAATATAAGCATTGGCGTGCTTGGGATATTCCTAACTGTTTTTTTAGGAGTGCTATCCGTCCAAGGGGCCACGTCAGCTGTTGCCGACGGTATTACGATTCGAACGGCAAAGTTTGTCACAGGGAACTTTATACCTGTTGTAGGGCGTGTGTTCACAGATGCGGCTGATACAGTTATCAGTGCCTCGCTTCTATTAAAGAATTCAGTAGGGATTGCTGGAGTAGCAGTCTTACTGTTAATCGTCGCGTTTCCGGCTATTAAAGTATTAACGCTCGCTTTTATCTATAAGCTAGCAGCAGCTCTTCTTCAACCCATTGGAGGAGGACCGGTTATTTCCTGCTTGAGCATTATCAGCAAAAGCGTCATCTATATTTTTGCGGCGCTTGCGGTTGTCTCGCTTATGTTTTTCTTATGTTTAACGGTGATCATTACAGCGAGCAACGTCACAATGATGGTGAGGTGAAGAAATTGCAGGCCTTAACGACGTGGATTACTAATATCGTTCTTTTTATCTTATTAGCTACCATTATTAATTTACTGCTGCCCAATTCTAGTTTTCAAAAATATACAAAGCTGGTGGTTGGACTTCTTTTAATGCTGATTATTATTACACCCGTTTTTCAAATTTTCAAAGTGGATGTTAATCAAATGCTGAAATCACTTAGCTTATCATCTATTCGATCCGATCAGCAGGTAGAAAATTCAATAGAAAATCAGAAAAAAGAAATACAAGCTTCACAACGTGCATATATTTTAGAACAAATGGCTGTCCAAATGGAGGCAGATGTAAAAGAGGAGTTGATGGATCAGTATGGTGTAGCAATTGATCGAATTCACATTGAAACAAAAAAGCCGAACGACGAACCTACCGCTGATAATATTAAATCCATTTCAGTTGCCGTAAGTAAAAAAGCATCGGATGATTCCGAGGTTGTTTCAGCTGTGAAAGTTATTTCTATTGATACCTCCACACCGATCGAAACAAACAAACCAACAGAATCCAAGAAATTATCCAACTATTTAGCAGCAAAATGGGATGTAAAACAAGGCCAAGTTGTTGTGAATATGGAGGAGGGAGACACGAAATGAGTCAAAAGCCAGAAAAAGGTGACCCATCATTTTTTCAGCGGTTCTTTTCACTTAAACAGTCATCAACTACGAAGAAACCTTCAAAGTTAATGTATATAGGCATTTTACTAGCTGCAGGCGTTATCTTTATGGTATTTAGCAACTCACTCACAACATCTATGAATTCAGGGGGATTACTAAAGAGTGCAAGCAAAGAAACCAGCGCACCACCGGTATCACAGGATGTTCCCGCTTTCAGCTCTAAAAAGACAACAACGATGACAGGTTATGAAGAGCGGTATGAGGAAGAATTGAAAGATATTTTGGATCAAGTTAGAGGCGTAAGTAAGGTAAAAGTAATTGTGAACCTAGATGCAACAGAATCCAAAATATATGAAAAAAACAGCGTCACAAAATCGCAAACGACCAACGAAACGGACCGTGAAGGAGGGACTCGTAAAGTTGAAGATTCCTCAACAGACGAACAGCTGGTCATTGTAAGAAGTGGAGAACAAGAAAAGCCTGTTGTAGTTAAAACCGAAAAGCCAAAAGTAAGAGGCGTGTTAGTTGTCGCTAAAGGAGCTGATAATATCGAGGTAAAGAAATCTATTATTGAAGCCGTGACAAGAGCGCTCGATATACCAAGTCATAGAGTAGCAGTATTAGCGAAAAAAGGATGAGGGGGAAATGAATATGTTATTAAAAAAGCAAACGGTTTGGTTATTAACAATGTTAAGTTTAGTTGTTGTGTTATCGGTGTATTATATGACAACGCCAGAAAATCCTCAGAGTAATGTTGCGCTAGTAGACAATGAAAAACAAAGCGAAAAGCAGGCTGATGACAAGGCTCCTGCAGAAGATACAAAACAACAGGCAGATGAGAAATCAGGAACAAAAGAAGATTCAAAAACTGAAGGTTCAGCAGGAGATGTAAAGAAGGAAACGGCTAAAAATGCAAAAGAATCAGCGGTTGTATCAAGCACAGATAGCGATGAGCTATTTACGGCTCTTCGCTTGGAATTAAATGATGAAAGAAGTCAATTAAAAGAAGAGTATCAAGAAGTAGCTGCATCAAAAAATGTGACGCCTGCGGAAGTAAGCAAGGCGATGGATAAAATTGATGAATTATCAAAGCTCGGGGAAAAAGAAGCCACGCTGGAAACATTAATTAAAGCAAAAGGATACAGTGATGCGCTAGTAAGAGCAGACGGAAAGCAAGTACAAATTACGGTTAAGACAGAAAAACACTCAAAAACAAAAGCAAATCAAATCATTCAGCTAGTCAAAAAAGAAATGGGTCCAAAAGAAGTAGCGGTAGAGTTTCAACCAACTAAATAAAGGGAATAAGAGAAGTGTGAAACAGCCGTAAATTGGGGTTGTTTACACTTCTTTTTTTATGAAATGACTAAAATCTAAGCGAGACGGTAAAAATTTTAACATGGCTTTCTTTTTTTACTTCGGTTATAATAGGTTTCATAATCTTATATTAGTACTAGGTGACAAATGTTTTCATACGTATTGTCATCTGTAAAGCTATGTTTCCATTTATAAAACGATAACGCTAAAAAGTTATTATAGAGTAAGTGGAACTTCTTTTTAATGTTTGCCAAACGAATTGAATGGCTGTAGCCATCTGTCGTATTATTAACATTGTAGAGAATTCTATTTTCATGAGGTAGGAGTGTTCAATATGTTAAAAATTCAAGAGATCCGTGAGATCATTAAACTAGTTGATCAATCATCAATCGAGGAGTTCACCTATGAGCACGAAGGCTCCAAAATCAAGATGAAGAAAAAAGACGCAATTGTTTCCAAACAAGCGCAGCAAGTAGTGGTTTCGGCACCTGAACAAGCGGCAGCACCTGCACCGCAGGCAGCAGCGGCTTCAGCGCCAGCCCCAGCAGCACAGTCTGCTCAACCAAAAGAAGAACAAGCGGCCCCAGCGGTTGATGAAAGCTTACATAAAATCACATCTCCGATGGTAGGGACATTCTATGCGTCATCATCGCCAGAATCAGATGTATACGTGACTCCTGGAGATAAAGTACAAAAAGATTCGGTTGTATGTATCGTAGAAGCAATGAAATTATTTAATGAAATCGAAGCAGAAGTTAAAGGTGAAATCGTTGACGTATTAGTTGAAAATGGACAACTTGTAGAATACGGTCAACCTCTTTTCTTAGTAAAGCCTGAATAAGGAGCGGTAAATATGATTAAAAAGCTATTAATTGCGAATCGAGGAGAAATTGCGGTTCGAATTATTCGAGCCTGTAAAGAGTTAGGTGTAGAATCAGTAGCTGTTCATTCTCAAGCTGATCGCGATTCTTTGCATGTACAATTAGCAGACGAAGCGTATTGTATTGGACCAACGTCATCTAAAGACAGCTATTTAAACTTTACAAACATTATGAGCGTTGCGATGCTAACGGGCTGTGACGCTATTCACCCTGGATACGGCTTTTTAGCTGAAAACGCTGATTTTGCAGAGCTATGCAGAGAGTGTAACGTTACATTTGTAGGACCAAGTCCTGAAGCCATTAACAAAATGGGAACAAAAGACGTAGCGAGAGAAACGATGCGTGAAGCCGGTGTCCCAATTGTTCCTGGTTCAACTGGAATTGTAGAGTCAGTGGAAGACGGTATGTCAATCGCTAATGATATTGGCTATCCTGTTATTATTAAAGCAACGGCAGGAGGCGGAGGAAAAGGAATCCGCGTTGCGAAAAATGAGCAAGAGCTTATTAAAGGTATTACAATTACACAGCAAGAAGCTGCTACAGCTTTCGGTAACCCTGGTGTGTACATTGAAAAGTTCATTGAGGATTTCCGTCACGTTGAGATCCAAGTGTTGGCTGATTCTCATGGGAATACTGTACATTTAGGAGAGCGTGATTGCTCGATTCAACGCCGTCTTCAAAAATTAATTGAAGAAACGCCTTCTCCAGCATTAGACGAAAAAACGCGTGAATTAATGGGCGATGCTGCTGTTAAAGCCGCTCAAGCCGTTAATTACACAGGAGCCGGAACAGTGGAATTCATTTATGATTACCGTGAAAACAAATTTTACTTCATGGAAATGAATACGCGTATCCAAGTAGAACACCCTGTTACAGAGATGGTGACGGGAGTTGACTTAATTAAAGAACAAATCAAAGTGGCAAATGGTGAAACTTTACCGTTTACGCAAGAAGAAGTGACATTTAACGGATGGGCAATTGAGTGCCGAATCAACGCAGAAAACCCAGAGAAAAACTTTATGCCATCACCAGGTACGATTCAAATGTACTTGCCGCCAGGTGGCTACGGAGTGCGCGTAGACTCTGCTGCGTACCCGGGCTATGCAATCCCGCCTTACTATGATTCAATGGTGGCTAAATTGATTGTTCATGCGCCAACTCGTGAGGAAGCTATTGAACGAATGAAGCGCGCGTTAGATGAATTTGTTATCGACGGCGTTGCGACCACTATTCCTTTTCACCAAAAACTATTAAATCATGAAAAATTTGTTAGCGGTGAATTCAACACGAAGTTTCTTGAGCTATATGACGTAATGAATTCTTAGTATAATATAAACTATAGGAGGTGCTGTACATGAATGAAAATCATGTATTAGAAATGGAAGAACACCCAAATTCTCTTGGCAAAGTAGAAATTGCTCCTGAGGTTATTGAAGTCATTGCGGGTATTGCTGCTTCTGAAGTAGAAGGCGTTTCTGCAATGAGAGGAAATTTTGCAGCTGGCGTTGTGGAGAAACTAGGAAAGAAAAACCACGGTAAAGGTGTAAAAGTGGACTTAACAGAAAACGGGATAAAAGTAGACGTATTTTGTATGATGAAGTTTGGGGTGTCTATTCCAAACGTAGCGCAACAAGTGCAAGATAACATTCGTCAAGCCCTTAAAAATATGACAGCTATTGATCTCGATGAAGTAAACATTCATATCGTAGGGATTCAGTTTGATACGCAAAAAACTGATATTGAAGAAGTTGAATAAAACAAACGTTTACCTAACGGCTGTTGCTAAAATGGAATAACGTATGATTACTTGTTCCTTTTCAACACAAGCTATGGTAAAGTGAAAAAGACTGTCTCGTCATAAAGACGGTCTTTTTCGTGTTCTACAAACTTCGTATAAGAACAATGAAGTATCGTTTCATAAACTATGCTATTATCTAGGTATACTAGTTGAAGAAGATAAATAAAGGAGCAAAAATAATGAAAAGACATACAGCACGCCAAAAAGCATTACAAGCACTATTTCAGCATGATTTAGGGCAGACCGAGCCAATGGAGGCAATCGGAAATGTTGTACAAAATGAAAAGTCTGATCAATTTTTAGAAAGTCTCGTGCTAGGTGTGGTTGAACATCAGCAAGAAATTGATGAACTTTTACGCAATCATTTAGAAAAATGGACGTTAGATCGTGTAGCTACTGTAGACCGCGTTATCCTACGTATTGCCGTATACGAAATGAAGTATGAAGAAGAAATTCCTACGAGCGTTACGTTAAATGAAGCGATTGAATTAGCGAAAACGTTTGGCGATGATCAATCAAGCAAGTTTATCAATGGCGTATTGTCTAAAGTGTTAACAACTTTATCTAAATAAAGGTTCATCTTGCCAAATCAAGTGACCAAAATGCTTCTCTCCTTTATATAAAGGGGAGAGGGTGACTGCAAAGGAGGCAAAATGATGAGTGAAGTGCGTTATCTAACCGTTACGGCTCTTACACGATACATTAAGCGCAAGTTTGATGTAGACCCTCACATGCAAGATGTATGGATTAAAGGAGAAATTTCTAACTTTAAACGTCATAGTCGGGGACATATGTATTTCACCTTGAAAGATCAAAATGCTCGTATCGCAGCCGTTATGTTTGCTGGGCATAACCGGCAGCTTAATTTTCAGCCTGAAGAAGGAATGAATGTACTCATTCGAGCTGAAATTTCGGTTTATGAACCAAGCGGAAATTATCAAATGTACGTAAAAGAAATGCAGCCTGATGGCGTTGGAAACTTATACTTGGCCTACGAACAGCTGAAAAAAAAGCTGGAAAAAGAAGGCTTATTTGATCCTGCTAGGAAACGAAAACTGCCGAAGTATCCAACAACAATAGGTGTTATTACATCTCCAACTGGAGCAGCCGTACGTGATATTATTACGACATTAAAGCGCAGATATAACGCGAACATTATTGTTATGCCCGCTCTTGTTCAAGGAGTGAATGCGGCACCGTCTATCATTAAGGCAATTGAAGAAGCAAACCGTCGTAAAGAAGCAGACGTATTAATTGTTGGCCGCGGTGGTGGGTCAATTGAAGAGCTTTGGGCTTTTAACGAAGAAAGCGTTGCTCGTGCAATTTTCACTTCTACTATTCCTGTTATTTCAGCGGTTGGACATGAAACCGATTTTACAATTGCAGATTTTGTAGCAGATCTTCGCGCTCCTACTCCAACGGGTGCTGCGGAATTGGCTGTGCCTCATATCAGTGAAATTACAGAAAGATTGACTCAGCGAAATATCCGTCTTCTTCGTTCGATGAAAGAAATGCTTCAGTCTAGTAGCCGCAGGCTTGAACGATCCCAGAAATCATATGCTTTTCGTTATCCTCAAAAGTTGGTCGAGCAAAAAGAGCAGCAGTTAGATCAGTTGATGGAGCGTTTTTATCGTGAAGGCAGAAGGTACATTGAACATAAACGGACGAACTACGAGCAGCTAACAGCCGCTTTGTTGCGCAATCACCCCGAGCATCAGTTAACGAAAGCGGCAGACCGGCAACAGCAGCTGACGAAAATGCTGACCAAAGAGATGCAGCAGCTGCTAAAGCAAAGACAGCTTTTATTTGCCACGGCAACGTCAAAATTACATACGCTTAGTCCATTAAAAACAATGGAAAGAGGCTACAGCTTAGTATACGATAAAGAAAAAGAGTTAATTAAATCAACCAAACAAGTATCCAAAGGCGATGTGGTAAACGTTCGTTTGACCGATGGACAGTTGCAGTGTGAAGTTTCGAAAATAGAGGAGCGATGAAAAATGGCGACAAATAAAGAGTATACGTTTGAAGAGGCGATGGAGCAGTTAGAAACCATCGTAAACAAGCTAGAAGAAGGCGACGTGCCTTTAGAAGAAGCAATTCAACAATTCCAAGAAGGAATGACTCTTTCAAAATTCTGTCACGATCGTCTTCAGCATATTGAAAAGCAAATGGAAACTATTTTACGTGAAGACGGAACGCTTGAGCCATTCTCGGTACAGGAGGAAGAGTGATGGTGAATGAAATGAATTTAAAAGAGTATATTTCTTTTACAAAAGATCGAGTAGAACCACGCTTGCCTGAAGTGGTAAAAGCATTACATGCTCCGGTTAACTTAAAGGAATCCATGCTTTACTCGCTTACGGCAGGAGGAAAGCGACTTCGTCCAGTGCTGTTGTTTGCAACGCTACATGCGTTTGGAAAAGACGAGAGCATGGGATTAGAAACAGCATGTGCAGTGGAAATGATTCATACATATTCTCTCATTCACGATGATTTACCTAGCATGGATGATGACGACTTAAGAAGAGGTAAACCGACGAATCACAAGGTGTACGGCGAAGCAACGGCTATATTAGCTGGAGATGCTCTTTTAACAAATAGCTTTCAGCTCATTGCTGAAGCGGCACATCCTGAGATTACATCACATATGAAGCTTCAGCTCATTACAGAACTGGTAAAAGCAAGCGGAACAGAAGGTATGATCAGCGGACAGGTTGCGGATATGGAAGGCGAAAAAAAGCAGCTCACGCTAGACGAGCTTGAATATATTCACCTTCACAAAACGGGGAAGCTGCTAGGGTTTTGTGTAAAAGCAGGAGCTATTCTTGCAAAAGCTACGCCTCTACAGCAAGAATTATTAGAAGAATTCAGTAAGCATGTAGGGTTAGCGTTTCAAATTCAAGATGATATCTTGGATGTGGAAGGGTCTGAAGAAAAATTAGGAAAGCCAATTGGCAGTGATACAGAAAATGAAAAAACGACATATCCTTCTTTGTTAGGTATGGAAGCGGCCAAAGAAAAGTTACAGTATCATGTTGAACAAGCACTTCTCTCGTTACGTCAAGCTCAAATTAAGCACGGATTACTAGAAGAAATTTGTTTATATATAGCAAAACGTGATAGTTAATGACGATTTCTGTCAGGTTTTTTGAGTGATACAGTAAAATAAGATTGAGTCCCAATAGGGGCTATGCTATAATAATTTTACTACTGTATAAAAGCGTAGTGCATAGGTTTGAAAGACATATACAATATCTTGGTGGCCGTTATCACATTTGTGTTAGCGGCTATTTTTTCACTGTTTTCCTTTGAATATCACTGGTTTACTGATAGAATATCAAAGGTATTGTAAGTAATAAGGAAATACTGAAAATTGACTATACGTATAAAACAATAGACAATGTATTAAGGTAACTTTATAACAAGTACGAAAGTGAGTGATCCACCTTGGATCTTACAACGATAAAAAATCCTGAGTTTTTAAAGAAAATGTCAGTAACACAATTAGAAGAACTAAGTGAAGAGATTCGTCGTTTTTTAATTACAAAGCTTTCTGCAACTGGTGGTCATATAGGGCCGAATTTGGGGGTTGTTGAGTTAACGCTTGCACTCCATAAAGTGTTCGACAGCCCAAAAGATAAATTTTTATGGGACGTCGGACATCAGTCGTATGTCCATAAAATTTTAACAGGACGAGCGGGAGAGTTTGATACAATCCGTCAATATAAAGGATTATGCGGTTTTCCAAAGCGTGACGAAAGTGAGCATGACGTATGGGAAACGGGACATAGTTCTACATCTCTTTCAGCCGCAATGGGAATGGCTGCTGCAAGAGATTTGCAAAAAACAAAAGCTCATATTGTTCCTATCATTGGTGACGGAGCTTTAACAGGTGGTATGGCTCTTGAAGCGCTTAACCACATCGGGCACGAGCAAACGGATATGACCGTTATTTTAAATGACAATGAAATGTCTATCGCTCCTAACGTGGGGGCTGTACACAGTATTCTAGGACGTTTGCGCACGGCAGGCAAATACAACTGGGTAAAAGATGAGCTTGAAGTCTTGCTGAAAAAAGTGCCTGCAGTAGGCGGTAAGCTTGCGGCAACGGCAGAACGTGTAAAAGATGGCCTAAAGTATATGGTCGTGTCAGGCATGTTCTTTGAAGACCTTGGCTTTACGTATTTAGGCCCGGTTGATGGCCATAGCTATGATGATTTATTGGAAACGTTACAATATGCAAAGAAAACAAAAGGTCCGGTACTGATTCACGTTATTACGAAAAAAGGGAAAGGGTACTTGCCGGCGGAAAGCGATAAAAGCGGAGCATGGCATGGTACAGGCCCTTACAAAATTGAGTCCGGTGACTTTATTAAAGACAAAAATGTTCCGATTGCTTGGAGTAAACTAGTAAGTGATACGGTATTGAAGATGGCTAGGGAAGATGATCGCATTGTAGCCGTAACGCCAGCAATGCCTGTGGGTTCAAAACTCGAAGCATTTCAAAAAGAGTTTCCGCATCGCATGTTTGATGTTGGGATTGCAGAGCAACATGCAACAACAATGGCAGCGGGTCTTGCAACTCAAAATATGAAGCCCTTTTTAGCTATTTATTCTACGTTTTTACAGCGTGCATACGATCAAGTGGTTCATGATATTTGCCGTCAGAAGCTAAATGTATTTATTGGGATTGATCGCGCTGGGCTAGTAGGTGCTGATGGTGAAACGCATCAAGGCGTGTTTGATATTGCATTCTTACGTCATTTGCCTAACCTTGTTATTATGATGCCAAAAGACGAGAATGAAGGCCAGCACATGGTTCACACTGCTTTGACTTATGAAGAAGGTCCGATTGCTATGCGCTATGCTAGAGGAAACGGATTAGGTGTTGAACTAGATTCAGAACTGAAAAACATTCCGATCGGTACATGGGGCGTATTAAAAGAAGGTTCAGATACAACCATTTTAACGTTTGGTACAACGATTTCAATGGCGATGGATGCAGCAGCAGAACTTGAGAAGCAAGGAATCAGCGTCAAAGTGGTAAATGCTCGTTATATTAAACCGCTGGATGAAAAAATGCTTCATGAGATTTTCCAAACTAGTAAGCCTGTGATTACGGTAGAAGAAGCGGTACTTCAAGGCGGTTTTGGAAGCGCGGTGTTAGAGTTTGCATCAGAGCACGGCTATTATGATACGCGCGTTGAACGTATGGGGATTCCAGATCGCTTTATCGAGCACGGCAGCGTAACAAAACTTTTAGAAGAAATTGGCTTAACCAAAGAAGAGATTATAAATCGAGTTAAAAAACTCGTAACACCAACACAAAAGAGGCTTGAAGTTAAGTGACAAAAAAAGAACGAGTAGATGTATTATTAGTAGAACGAGGTTTGATTGAAACAAGAGAAAAAGCAAAGCGTACAGTGATGGCAGGACTTGTTTATGCGAATGAAGTCCGTTTGGATAAGCCGGGAGAGAAAATTGAACGCGATACGCCGCTGACAATTAAAGGTGCAGTGATGCCTTACGTCAGCAGAGGCGGCTTTAAGCTTGAAAAAGCGATTAAAGAATTTAATGTCCATGTAGCGGATAAAATCATGATTGATATTGGTTCTTCTACTGGAGGCTTTACTGATTGTGCGCTTCAAAATGGAGCGAAGATGTCCTATGCGCTAGACGTAGGCTATAATCAGCTAGCTTGGAAGCTTCGTCAAGATGAACGAGTAGAAGTAATGGAACGAACAAATTTCCGTTATGTGACGCCAGCTGATTTATCAAGAGGCTTGCCTGAATTCGCTTCTATTGATGTATCATTTATTTCCTTAAGACTCATTCTTCCCGTGTTAAAAACACTTCTTGTTCCACACAGCGATGTTGTTGCGCTCGTTAAGCCACAGTTTGAGGCTGGAAGAGAGCAAGTTGGGAAAAAAGGAATCGTGCGTGATTCAAAAGTGCATGAAGAAGTTCTTCAAGGCATGGTGGATTTCTCGCTTCGTCAAGGATACGATGTATATAACATGTCGTATTCACCGATAACGGGAGGAGATGGAAATATCGAATTTCTTCTCCACCTGCGCTGGAAAGGCGAGCGTGAACTTGGTGAAAATCAAGCTCCGCTTACTGTGCGCGAAGTAGTCGAAGAAGCACATAAGACGTTAAAAGAGAAAAAGTAATAATGGCCAATGTTAAGCAAAGACTTAGCATTGGCGATTTGATTATGACTCTTTATACAAAAGGTGCATAATCAAGTTGAACACATTATGATACTTAATTAGTGAAAGACTTATAAACAACAAAACAAAAAGAAGATTACATATTAATGTGAGGTGCCAACATGAATAAAGGGCAAAGACATATTAAAATTCGTGATATTATCACGAATAATGATATTGAAACACAGGATGAATTGGTAGATATTTTAAAAAACCAAGGTTTTAATGTAACACAGGCAACAATCTCTCGTGATATTAAAGAACTGCACTTAGTCAAAGTGCCTTTGATGGACGGTCGATACAAATACAGCTTGCCTGCAGATCAGCGTTTTAATCCCTTACAAAAGTTAAAGCGCTCTCTTATGGACGCATTTGTAAAAATTGATTCAGCTGGGCATATGTTGGTGATGAAAACATTACCGGGAAATGCAAATGCGATTGGCGCATTAATTGATCATTTGGACTGGGATGAAATATTAGGAACGATTTGTGGAGACGATACATGTTTGATTATTTGCCGTACTCCTGAAGATACGCAAATTATATCAGACCGATTCTTAGAAATGTTATAAAGGTGAGTGAAGCAGGTTGTTAGCTGAATTATCCATTAAAAACTTTGCGATTATTGATGAACTTTCTGTTTCATTTGAAAAAGGCTTAACGGTATTAACAGGCGAAACAGGAGCGGGGAAATCGATTATTATTGATGCCATTTCATTGTTAGTAGGTGGAAGAGGCTCTTCGGAGTTTGTACGCCACGGAACAGACAGAGCCGAAATTGAAGGACTTTTCTTATTTGATGAAGAACAGCATCCGAGTCACGAAAAAGCCAAACAAGTCGGTTTGGAAGTGGAAGATGGAATGATTGTGCTTCGCCGAGATATCACTACAAATGGGAAAAGTATTTGCCGAATCAACGGTAAGCTCGTAACGTTAGCTATCCTACGTGAAGTTGGACAGACGTTAATTGATATACATGGACAACACGAGCACCAAGATTTAATGAATCAAGATCGTCACTTAACTCTTCTTGATCAATATGGAGGAGAAAAAGTAGAAGAGGCTTTGACGGAGTATCGAGAGGTATTTTCTAGGTATACATCGCTAAAAAAGCAGCTCGATCAATTAACTGAAAATGAACAGCAGATGGCACATCGCCTCGATCTTATTCAATTTCAATTAGATGAAATCAAAGCGGCAAATTTGCAGCTGAACGAAGACGAGGAACTAAATGAAGAGCGTTTGAAGATTTCTAACTTTGAAAAGATCTATACGTCGCTAAACGATGCGTACAATGCGCTGCACGGTGAACACCAAGGTTTAGATTGGGTCGGTGTAGCAATGAATCATACGGAGGATATTTCGTCACTGGAAAAAAACTATGCCGAAATTTCTGAGATCATTTCATCGAGCTTCTATCAGCTAGAAGACGCATCTTATAAAATTCGTCAGCAGCTTGATTTATTAGAATTTGATCCCAAACGCTTAGACTTTATTGAAGCGCGTTTAAATGAAATTAATCACTTAAAGCGTAAATACGGTCAAAGTGTAGATGAAATTCTAGAATATGCAGCGCAAATTGAAGATGAAATTGATCGTATTGAAAATCGAGATACGCATGTGAGCAAGATCAAAGAAGAGTTAAACAGTGTAGCACAGGATTTATTAGTAGAAGCTAATAACGTTTCAGCTATTCGAAAAAAACTTGCTCAAGAGTTAACGGACAGCATCCATCATGAGCTTCAAGAACTGTATATGGCTAAGACCGTATTTCAAATTAAATTCTCTGTTGTAAATGCAGGTAAAAATGACGTTGAATTAAATGGAGAAAGAATAAAATTCACCAAAGACGGCATTGACAACGTAGAATTTTATATTTCTACCAATCCTGGTGAACCTTTAAAGCCTCTTGCAAAAGTAGCATCAGGAGGAGAACTGTCAAGAATTATGCTGGCGTTAAAAAGCATCTTCTCTAAGCATCAAGGCGTGACGTCCATTATCTTTGATGAAGTTGATACAGGCGTAAGTGGAAGAGTAGCTCAATCGATCGGTGAAAAAATACATGCTATTTCTGTTGATTCACAAGTTCTCTGTATATCTCATCTGCCTCAGGTAGCAGCGATGGCAGATACTCATCTCTTTATTGCTAAAGAGATAAAAGGTGATCGTACAACGACGTCTGTTCTTCCATTAACTCTTGATGAAAAAGTAAAAGAAATTGGTCGAATGATTGCAGGAGCTGAAATTACAAGCTTAACGAAGGAACATGCCAAAGAGCTTTTAGATTTAGCGGATAAGATGAAGCACACCATTTAAAAAAACACCTTTTAACACGTAACAGTATGTGTTAAAGGTGTTTTTTTATAAAAAATGGAGGAACTGAAAATGTTTCCTTGCACTTCTTTTCATTTTTCTCTGAACTTCTGTTATAAATGCGCTCTAAGAAGGCTAAATTAAATGTGTAGCCATTTAGGCGAGGAAGCGAGGAGAGTGAAAACATGCAAAATCGATACAGACATATAATTGGTGCGATTCTCCTTGTTTCGTTCATTTTTGTAGGATTTATTCCAGTTGTGCAACAATATATACACATTCCAAAACAAATCGTCTTATTTGAACAGCAAAAAGAAAAAATTAATACGACATTACCGCTTAGCGTAGAAGCTTCATCACCTGTTTACGATGTAACAAGTAACAAGGCGAAGCTGACTGTAGCAGGCAAACAGGTAGGCAAAGAAGAGTTGATGCTTCATTTGGCCGGTATTCCTGTAAAGCGTGTAGACGTGCAGGTATTATCTGATTTTAAAGTCATTCCAGGTGGACAATCAATCGGTGTGAAATTAAATTCAAAAGGTGTTCTTGTTGTAGGCTATCATCAGGTAGATACAGCAAAAGGTAAAAGATCTCCTGGCGAAATTGCGGGTATTCAAGTTGGAGATATGATTACGAAGATTAATGGTAAAACCATTGAAAAAATGAGTGATATTACACCGTTTATTCAGCAGGCAGGAAAAACGGGTGAACCATTAAATCTGCATATTTTAAGAGAAAAAAAGCAGTTTGACACCAAGCTGTATCCGTTAAAAGATAAGCAAGATTATGCTTACAGAATCGGTTTATACATCCGTGATTCAGCTGCAGGAATTGGCACAATGACTTTTTATGATCCAAAATCTAAAAAATACGGCGCTTTAGGCCATGTTATTTCGGATATGGATACAAAAAAGCCAATCGTAGTAGAAGATGGACAAATTGTCCGTTCGACCGTTACATCAATTGAAAAAGGTTCTAACGGCGTTCCCGGCGAAAAGCTAGCAAGGTTTTCTGAAGATAGACAAATCATTGGAAATATTACACGAAATAGTCCTTTTGGTATTTTTGGAAAATTGTCTTCAACGATGGAAAACGGAATAATGGATAAAGCAATGCCAATTGCCCTATCTCATCAAGTAAAAGAAGGACCGGCTAAAATTCTAACGGTAGTAGATGATGATCAAGTGGAAGAATTTGATATTGAAATTATGAGTACTATACCTCAAAAGTTTCCGGCTACTAAAGGAATGGTTATTAAAATTACAGATCCTAAATTGCTAAAGAAAACAGGTGGAATTGTTCAAGGAATGAGCGGGAGCCCGATTATTCAAAACGGTAAAGTCGTTGGAGCGGTTACCCATGTTTTTGTAAATGATCCTACCTCGGGTTACGGTGTCCATATTGAATGGATGCTTAACGAAGCAGGAATCGATATTTATAAAAATAATCGAAAAAAAGCGAGCTAATGTTGTCATTAGTTCGCTTTTTTTGATAAAAATTATTGTCGTAAATGTAAGAGAAAAACGTCGAAAAACAAAGAAAATAAGAGAAAATCGAATAAATTCCATTTAAAAGACTTTTTTCTAAAAAAATAAAGGAAATAATGTTGCATTGTCGAATTTGTCCTTTAGAATAAAGAATAGAGACACGTAGGAAACGACGTATAACATAAAGGACTGAGGAGGAAGCTGCATTGAAAAAAATTAAAGTATGCTTGGTTGATGATAATCGGGAACTAATTGGTTTGCTTGAAGATTATATTTCAGAGCAAGAAGACATGGAAGTAATCGGAGTAGCTTACAATGGACAAGAGTGTTTATCCATTTTAAAAGATAAAGATCCGGATGTTCTTGTATTAGACATTATTATGCCGCATCTAGATGGATTAGCAGTTTTAGGTCAGTTAAAAGAAATGAAAAAAGAAAATTATCCAAATGTCATTATGCTAACAGCATTTGGGCAAGAAGACGTAACGAAAAAAGCGGTTGATTTAGGAGCTGCTTATTTTATTCTAAAGCCGTTTGATATGGAAAACTTAGTGAATCATATTCGTCAAGTTAGCGGACAAACATCTTCATTTATGCAACGTTCATCTTCTTCCATGCGTTCACATCGCGACAGCAAACCAGCAAATTTAGATGCAAGCATTACGAGCATCATTCACGAAATTGGTGTACCTGCTCATATCAAAGGCTATTTGTATTTGAGAGAAGCCATTTCAATGGTATATAAGGATATTGAGCTGCTTGGGTCGATTACAAAAGTACTGTATCCTGATATTGCAAAAAAATATAATACAACGGCAAGCCGCGTTGAGCGCGCCATTCGTCATGCCATTGAAGTAGCATGGAGCCGAGGAAATATTGATTCCATTTCTTCATTATTCGGATATACTGTCAGCATGTCAAAAGCGAAGCCGACAAATAGTGAATTTATCGCCATGGTTGCGGATAAATTACGCCTTGAACATAAAGCGAGTTGAAAGGGATAGGACTGCTGGAATTACGGGGTTTTGAGTGAGCTGATACCTTTTGTAATACAGAGTACATGCCGATAAGCTTTTGGAATTTACACTAGATAGTAAACTGAAAACCAATAAACTTTTTACTGCAGGGCCGATGAATTTTAATCATTCATTGGTCTTTTTATTTTGTTTTAAGAGGTGAAAATATTGAGGTTAATGGAACGTGCATTTTGTTTTTCTTCATATCCATAGTGGTGTATTTTATTGAAATAATTTATTTAATTGTTATGAGGGTTTTGTACTTGAAAAAAGATTTAGAAGATGCATTAAAAAATTTATCTCCATATTTTAAATGGGATATGGATAAATAAATTATAAAAAAAGCAGCCTTCAGAAAAGGCAGCTTTTTTTAATCCATTAATTTAGCAATCGGTTTTGAAAGGAACAGAACAATAATTCCAAGTACAATTGTTACAGCTCCGATTAAGCTGAAGATATCGAAATAACCTAAAGACTGTGTATAAGATGCAAGAACACCCGCTAGCTTATTAGCGACAGCAGAGCTTGCCATCCATACGCCCATTAAAAGAGAAGCAAGTTTTAATGGAGCTAGTCTACTTACC
Source organism: Priestia sp. 53B2 (assembly GCF_056099005.1). Lineage (NCBI taxonomy): Bacteria > Bacillati > Bacillota > Bacilli > Caryophanales > Bacillaceae > Priestia > Priestia sp. 53B2. Next base: position 678,040 of record NZ_JBLZXA010000008.1, on the reverse strand, counting down.
ATAGACAACCCTACTGGCGAAATCATAAGCTCAGCTAGCGTGTGCAGGAAGTAAGTGAAAATCATGAACAGGATATTTACTTTTAAAGTTGGGTCATTACCAGTATACATAACGGCCGGAATTAAAATTAAGAATCCTAATCCGACTGTTACAAGTCCCATACCCATTTTTGTTGGCGTTTTGAAATCACCGCGTTTTGAATTTCCTAGCTTGTACCAAACTAGTGACATAATTGGTGCTAAAATCATGATAAACAGCGGATTCAATGATTGGAACCACTCTGTTGGAACCGTGAAACTACCTATTTGACGATTAATTTGATCTTGAGCATATAGCGTTAAAGAACTTCCGGCCTGTTCAAAAGCTGTCCAGAAAGCAATAACAACGAAGGCTAGAATAACGATAGCAACCGTTCTTTTCTTTTCTCGTGCTGTCAGCGGAGCAGTTGATGTTTGAGATGCCGCTGCGTGAACTTTTCCTGTAGGCTCTTTCCCGATATCACCTAAGTAGCGATTAGCCAGTAGGTTAAATAAAATTTGTCCAACAACCATTCCAATAGCTGCTGTTAAAAATCCGTATTTGTAACTCATTAATCCAACAACTAACGGTGCGAAAAATGCACCAAAGTTAATACCCATATAAAAAATAGTAAAAGCACCGTCACGGCGAGGATCATTTTCTTCATACAGATCTCCGACCAATGTGGAGATATTTGGTTTGAAAAATCCGTTTCCGATAATTAATAAAGCAAGTCCGATATACAAAGCGGCTACGCTTTGATGAATAAAGATGGAAAAATTCCCAAGTGCCATAATCACACCACCGATAGTGATGGCTAACCTTCTTCCGAGGAAGCGGTCTGTTAAATATCCGCCAATCATTGGCGTAATGTAAACAGCACTAGTGAATGTTCCATATAAGCTCAGTGCAGTTGCTTTATCTAGCCCGAGTCCACCTTGAGCAGCGGTAGCAGTTAAATAAAGTACCAGAATGGCTCTCATTCCATAATAACTAAACCTTTCCCATGCCTCAGTAGCAAATAATAAGTACAGTCCAGGAGGATGTTTTTTCCTAGACCCATTTGGCTGCTGATTTTCGTGTTGTACAGCTGCTTGCATAATGAAGTCCCCCTAAAATTTTTCTCATACTATTTAATTCTTTTGTTTGAATTGATCAAAAAATCAGAATATAAGTACTGGAATAAATATAATGTATTTTTATTTTAGTAGAAAAACAATAATTTCGTCAATAAAATTATATGGAAAAATCAAAAAATAATTAAATATACATAAAAAAGTATTAAGTTACTTATTTAAAAGCATTTTTAAAAATACATTTATATTATTAAATATTCTAATATATGTTATGGGGAATGAAGTGAGAAGGTAATACTATTTTTGGGAATGGAAATTCGAAAGAAAAAAGGATCTGTTATTCAGATCCTTTTTTATCTTCGACCGCATTTAATTCAGCAAGTTTCTGCAGCAAAATATGCTGAGGCATATGCATTAATTGCTCGAGGGGGATATTTAATTGTTCCGCTAGTTTTACGGCTGTATCCGGTGAAATTTGCAGTGGTCTCATACACAACGACCTCCTTTTGCATATAAAGTAATGAAAGTAAAAAAGTATAAACAGTAAATTCGTGCTTTCACTATTAAGTAATGCTAAAGTTAATAATAAGTGATAATAGAGGAGTTGAGCAAGTATGTTTGTAATAGGTCATCGCGGCGCAGCTGGAACGTTTCCTGAAAATACGATGATTTCCTTCAAAGAAGCAGCGAGAGTTGGAGCACACGGAATTGAACTTGATGTGCATATGACAAAGGATGGAGAACTTGCTGTAATTCATGATGAAAAAGTAGATCGAACGACGAATGGAAAAGGGTATGTAAAAGATTTTACGTATCAAGATTTACAAAAATTAGATGCGAGCTATAAGTTCAAAAAAAAGTATGGAGTATGTAAAATCCCCACGTTAAATGAAGTAATGGAGTGGGCTTCAAGTGAAGGAATTAGCGTAAATATTGAGTTGAAAAATAATATATTTGACTATCCATACTTGGAAATGAAAGTCTTGGATTTAATTTATTTATACAAGATGAAGGATCGAACGATGATTTCATCTTTTAATCATAACAGCTTAGCCCGAATTGGTTCTCTGGATTCTACGATTGAAACAGCTATTTTATATTCTTATCCGATGTATGAGCCTTGGGTATATGCGCAGCATCTTGGCGCAAAAGCTCTTCACCCTAATCAGCGTACCGTTAATGAAGTAAATGTAGCTGCTTCAAAAGATTGTCAAATTCCAGTGCGACCTTACACAGTAAATGATGTAAAAGTAGCTGAGCAGCTTCGAAAATATGGGTGTGAATCCGTTATTACCGATTATCCAGAAAAAATGGTGAAGCAATTTGGAGGGCGCTTTTCGTAAAAAAACATCGCATTAGTGCGATGTTTTTTTATTTTTTTGAAATCTGTTTTGAACTTTGTTTCGCTTGCGGTCTCTGTGCAGAATAAAGCCAGCAACAAATCCAAGGCCGATTAAAAATAATAGAAGACCGACTGAAAATTGCAAAAATAAAGAAGGGAACGGGGATTGCAGGATGCCAAAAATCATATCTCTCATAAGTTTAATGCCATAGCCAGCGAGTATACCAGGAATAAGTAAGATTAGCAGTGCGATAATTCGAACCATAACTGCTCCTTTCGCTTCTCTTTTTTTAAAATGAATGCGTTTACATTATGAAACCGTTATACTTGAATCATAAAAGAACTAAATAAATTGTCAAGAGCGTTTCTTTTTTTATATGATAGGTATATGCAATATTTTGCACGGAATATGTACATATTAAATAGAAAAGGTGAAAAAATATGCAAAATGTGTTGATTGTTGGAGGAGGAAAAGGCGGATTAGCTATTCTGAAAATCTTATTGGAAACAGAATTTATGAAAGTGATTGGTGTAGTAGACGTACGAGCTAACGCGCCCGCTGTTTTGCGTGCGCAAGAACAAGATATTTCAACCGGAATGAATTGGGAGCCTTATATGACAAAGCAGCTCGATGTCATTGTTGAAACAACAGGTAAACAAGGCGTCTTTCAACAATTGCAAAGAAGCAAACCCGCTGATGCACTGGTAGTGCCGGGATTGGTTGCTGAAATTATGGCCAATCTGATGGAGGAAAAAGAAGAGTTAATTCAGCGGTTAAAGCAAGAATCGTATAAATATGATCTTATTTTTAACGCGGCTCATGATGCGATGGTCGTGATTGATAGGAATGGATATATTACGCTATTTAATCAAAGTGCCGAGCGTTTGACGAACTTTTCACACAGAGATGTAATTGGTAAGCATCTTCATGAAGTCATTCCAAATAGTAAACTTGTTGATGTTCTTCATACAAAAACGATTGATCAAAATAGTGAATTTGTATTAGATAGCGGACGGAAGGTAATTACGACTAGAATACCAATACTCGACGAGAATGGAGAGCTGTTTGGGGCCTTTTCGATTTTTAAAGATATTACGGACGTTGTCGGATTGGCAGAAGAAGTTACGAACTTAAAAGAAGTACAAACCATGCTTCAAGCTATTATTCAATCTTCTGAAGAAGCTATTTCGGTTGTGGATGAAGAAGGAAGAGGGATTTTAATTAATCCTGCTTATACGAGAATTACGGGTTTAAAAAAGACGGATATTATTGGTCAGCCCGCGACTGCTGATATCTCTGAAGGAGACAGTATGCACATGAAGGTGCTGCAAACAAGGCGCCCTGTTCGAGGTGTAAGGATGAGGCTCGGTCCGAGTAAAAGAGACGTAGTTGTGAATGTTGCACCCGTTATTGTTGATGGAAAATTAAAAGGCAGCGTTGGTGTTATTCATGATATGTCTGAAATTCAAGAGCTTACAAATGAACTCAAAAGAGCGCGTCAAATTATCCGAACGCTTGAAGCGAAATATTCATTTGCTGATATCATTGGTCAATCTGAAGAGTTTCAGTTAGCAATTGAGCAGGCTAGACTTGCTGCTAAAACACCAGCTACTGTTTTGCTTAGAGGTGAATCTGGGACGGGTAAAGAGTTGTTTGCACATGCTATTCATAATGCGAGCAGCCGAAAGTTTAATAAATTTGTCCGGATTAACTGTGCTGCGCTTTCTGAGTCTTTGCTTGAAAGTGAACTTTTTGGGTACGAAGAAGGAGCTTTTTCCGGGGCAAAAAGAGGCGGGAAACGCGGCGTTTTTGAAGAAGCCAATAACGGTAGCATCTTTTTAGATGAAATCGGGGAGCTCTCAGCTCATATGCAGGCTAAGCTGCTTCGGGTGCTTCAAGAAAAAGAGCTTATTCGCGTTGGAGGAACGACTCCTATTCCGGTGAATGTTCGCGTTATTGCAGCTACGAATGTGAATTTAGAAAAAGGAATGGCTGATGGAAGCATCAGACAGGACTTGTATTATCGGCTAAACAAAATTCCGATTCACATACCTCCTCTTCGGAAGAGAAAAGAGGATATTGGTGCGCTTGTTACACACTTAATTACAAAAATTAATCAAGATTACGGCCGGCATGTTGAAGGAGTAACAGAGCGGGCTTTACAGTCATTAAGATCATACGACTGGCCAGGAAACGTTAGAGAGCTTGAAAACATATTAGGTAGAGCGATTATTTATATGCACTATACAGAAACAATGATTGATTCTGTTCATCTCCCTTCACTTGAAGGCAAGGGTAAAAAAGAAAAAAATCAGGTGAATGAAGAGGTAATGTTCGAAGGGAAGACTTTAGCGCACATGATGGAAAATTATGAAGCGGAACTTATTCAAAAAGTGCTGCTTGCAAACGAGTATAACCGAACAAAAACAGCAAAACAGCTCAATATTTCCCTGCGTTCTCTGTATTATAAGTTGGAAAAATACAATCTTGCAAATAACAGCATGCAATAAAGTGCATGGTGTGCAATTTATTGCATATAAATAGAAAGGTATTCTTTTTTTTGATTTGTCGTTAGAATCAATGAAAAAAATTTTTTGTGCGTAAGAACGGAGATAAGCAGCTATATTATGTAATATATGCAGGGTATGGCACAAATCTTGCATGTATTTTAGGTGACTGCATAAACGCGCAGTATGCTCTTTAAAACGGGGCAAAAGAAAGAATGAAAAAAGGAGAGGTCGAACATTCCATGACTCTTGCTACCATGTTATCTCGGGTTGCTAAGCAGTCTTCTCTGACTGTTGCTGTTGCTGCAGCTGAAGACTTAGAAACAATTGAGGCAGTATATGAAGCTGTGTCAAGGGAAGTTTCTGAATTTATTTTGTTTGGCAACGAAACGAAAATTAATGAATTATTCAGGCAGTACCGCCCATCCTTACTCACTCATAAGGCTGTGACGGTCGTACATACGGAGTCCGTTTTAGAAGCGGCTCAATTAGCTGTGCGTTCAGTTCAGCAAGGTCAAGCGCATATCGTAATGAAAGGAAATTTATCTACATCGCTTATTTTAAAAGCTGTGTTAAATAAAGAGCATGGTTTGCGGACGGGAAATGTTTTATCACACGTAGCTGTGTTTGACGTTCCTCACTATGACCGTCCGATTCTTGTAACGGATGCAGCTATGAATATTACACCATCTCTGGAAGAGAAAGTTCAAATCATTCAAAATGCGGTGAACGTTGCCCACTCGATTGGGATAGAGATGCCAAAGGTAGCTCCTATTGCAGCGGTTGAAGTTGTGAACCCTTTGATGCCTGCAACAGTAGAGGCTGCAATTCTTACACAGATGAATCGCAGAGGACAAATTAAAGGCTGCGTTATTGATGGACCTTTAGCACTCGACAATGCCATTAACATAGAAGCAGCCAAGCAAAAAGGCATTCAAAGTGAAGTTGCCGGTCAAGCAGATATATTACTCGTTCCAGCAATTGAAACAGGGAACGTCTTATATAAATCCCTCATTTATTTTGCTAAAGCAAAGGTTGGAGCTATTCTAGCGGGGGCAAAAGCTCCGGTCGTCTTAACATCCAGAGCAGATTCATCAGAAAGTAAATTATACTCACTGGCGCTTGCTATCAGCGTTGCTCAACAGAATTCTTAGGAGGCACTAACAATGAAAATTTTTGACTATATGGAAACATACGATTATGAACAGTTATTATTTTGCCAAGATAAAGATTCAGGCTTAAAAGCCATTATTGCGATTCACGATACAACAATTGGACCAGCTCTAGGCGGTACGAGAATGTGGACATATGAATCAGAAGAGGCTGCAATTGAAGATGCGCTTCGTCTATCACGCGGAATGACTTATAAAAATGCAGCAGCAGGTTTGAATTTAGGCGGAGGGAAAACGGTTATTATCGGAGATCCCCGCAAAGACAAAAATGAAGCGATGTTCCGTGCATTTGGTCGCTTTATTCAAGGATTAAATGGTCGATATATTACAGCAGAAGATGTGGGCACAACGGTAGAGGATATGGATATTGTATATGAGGAAACGGATTATGTAACGGGTGTATCTCCTGCTTTTGGTTCATCAGGCAATCCATCACCAGTCACAGCCTACGGTGTATACCGAGGAATTAAAGCAGCAGCAAAAGAAGCATTTGGAACAGATATGCTTGAAGGAAAAGTAGTAGCTGTCCAAGGCGTAGGAAACGTAGCATATAATTTATGCCGCCACCTTCACGAAGAAGGAGCGAAACTTATTGTAACGGATATTAATAAAGAAGCTGTTCAGCGTGCGGTAGAAGAATTTGGTGCGCAAGCAGTAGACCCGAATGATATTTATGGTGTAGAATGTGATATCTATGCTCCTTGTGCACTCGGAGCAACTATTAACGATGAAACGATCCCTCAAATAAAAGCAAAAGTTATTGCAGGGGCAGCTAATAATCAATTGAAAGAAACGCGTCATGGTGATTTAATTCATGAATTAGGCATTGTATATGCACCCGACTATGTTATTAACGCAGGAGGCGTTATTAACGTAGCTGATGAGCTAGTTGGATATAACCGTGAGCGTGCGCTGAAAAAAGTTGAAGGTATTTATGATAATATTGAAAAGGTAGTTGAAATCTCAAAGCGAGATGGCATTCCAACCTATCTAGCAGCAGATCGCTTAGCTGAAGAAAGAATTGAAAAGCTGCGTCGTTCACGCAGTCAATTTTTACAAAATGGACAGCATATTTTAAGTAGACGTCATACGCGCTAATGTTTGAGCTGAAGGCTAGGCAAAAGGAATAAATGAAATCCTTTCGACCTAGCCTTCGTTTATGAGAATGATAAGGTAGGAGGACATGTGTTGGATATGCACGAATATCGAATGCTGATAATAAATCCGGGTTCAACGTCCACAAAAATTGGCGTGTTTCACCACGATAAGCCAATTTTTGATCGGACAATCCGCTACGATTCACAGCAAATGAATCAGTTTGAGACGATATATGCACAGTATGAGTTCCGTAAAAACTCGATTTTAGAGGCACTTGATGAAGAAGGGATTAATTTATCTAAATTAAGTGCAGTATGTGGAAGAGGAGGGCTTTTACGCCCGATTGAAGGCGGCACATACGAAGTAAATCAAGCCATGCTCAAAGATTTAAAAGACGGTTATGCCGGCCATCATGCTTCAAATTTAGGCGGGATTTTAGCGTTTGAGATTGCGTCTGGATTAAATATTCCAGCGTACATTGTTGATCCAGTGGTGGTAGATGAACTAAGTGACATCGCTCGTATCTCAGGAACTCCTTTTATGGAAAGGAAAAGCATCTTTCACGCGCTGAATCAAAAATCGGTTGCTCGAAAAGTGGCTAAAGAAATGAATAGCACATACGAACAAATGAACGTTATTGTTACCCATATGGGTGGAGGCATTACAGTCGGAGTTCATCAACGCGGAAAAGTAATTGATGTGAACAATGGCCTGCACGGTGACGGTCCTTTTAGTCCAGAGCGCGCTGGCGGTGTACCGGTTGGTGAATTAGTTCGTCTTTGCTTTTCAGGTCAGTATTACCGCGAGGAGATTATGAAAATGCTTGTAGGAAAAGGCGGGCTTGTCGGTTATTTGGGCACATCTGACGTGCAGAAAGTCGAAGCGCTAGTGAAAAATGGAAACGAAAAAGCTAAGCTTATCTACGAAGCAATGGCTTATCAAATTTCGAAGGAAATTGGAGCTGCCAGTACGGTATTGCATGGAAAAGTAGATGCCATTATTTTAACGGGAGGCATTGCTTATTCAAAAGCGTTTGTTGAGCTGATTATTAATCATGTAAAGTGGATTGCAGATGTCATTGTTTATCCTGGAGAAAATGAGCTTCAAGCGCTAGCTGAAGGGGCTCTACGAGTGCTTACAGGTGAAGAAGAAGTGAAGGAATATAAAGGCGCTTAATAGCGTTTGCAGAAAGGTGTGAAGCAGTGTGGCAAAAGAATATGATTTGGTCATTCTCGGCGGTGGAACCGGAGGGTACGTAGCAGCTATTCGTGCCTCTCAGTTAGGTCTATCAGTAGCGGTTGTGGAAAAAAATAAGTTAGGCGGCACATGCCTGCACGCAGGGTGTATCCCAAGCAAAGCTTTACTAAGAAGTGCAGAAGTCTATCAAACGGCTAAGAAAAGCAGTGAATTTGGCGTAGAAACGTCCAATGTACTATTGAACTATGCACGTGTACAAGAACGAAAGTCAGAAATTGTTTCACAGTTACATAATGGTGTCAAACAGCTAATGAAAAAAGGTAAAATTGACGTATATGAAGGAATTGGACGTATTTTAGGACCTTCTATTTTTTCTCCTATGCCAGGAACTATCTCCGTCGAATTAAAAAGCGGTGAAGAAAACGAAATGCTTATTCCAAAGAATGTAATTGTCGCAACAGGGTCTCGTCCTAGAACATTACCTGGTTTAACGATTGACGGAGAGAAAGTAATCACTTCAGATGAAGCATTAAAGATGGAAACACTTCCTGCTTCTATTATTATTGTGGGAGGCGGCGTTATCGGAATTGAATGGGCGTCAATGCTCACAGATTTTGATGTTGATGTAACGGTTGTTGAATACAGCGATCGAATTTTACCAACAGAAGATCAAGATATCTCCCGTGAAATGACGAAGCTTTTAAAAGCAAAAGGAGTTAACATTATTACTTCTGCTAAAGTAATGGCTGATACACTGTCTATTGGTGGTCAGGTGAAAATTTCCGCTCAAGTAGGAGACGATATGCAAGAATATGAAGCAGAAAAGCTGCTCGTCTCTGTAGGGCGTCAAGCGAATGTCGAAGGAATTGGTCTCGAGAATACCGATATTGTAGTAGAAAACGGTGTGATTGCCACAAATGATTTTTATCAAACGAAAGAATCTCATATCTATGCAATTGGAGATGTGATTGGCGGACTGCAGCTTGCACATGTAGCTTCTCACGAAGGAATTGTAGCTGTGGAGCATTTACATGGTGAAAAGCCTTTGAAGATTGATTATACAACAATCTCTAAATGCGTATACAGCAGCCCGGAGGCAGCAAGTGTAGGATTAACAGAACAAGAAGCAAAACAGCAAGGGTTTCAGCTGAAGGTTGGAAAGTTTCCGTTTAAGGCCGTTGGAAAAGCTCTTGTATATGGAGAGGCAGAGGGATTTGTTAAAATTATTGCTGATGCCGACACAAATGATGTCCTTGGTGTGCATATGATTGGACCTCACGTGACGGATATGATCTCTGAAGCAGGTCTTGCAAAGGTATTGGATGCTACACCATGGGAAATTGCTCATACCATTCATCCTCACCCTAGCCTTTCAGAAGCGATGGGAGAAGCTTCATTAGCTGTAGATGGAAAAGCGATTCATTTTTGATGATTAAAGGAGGTTTAAACATGACAAAAAATCGTCATGAATCATTAGGATTAACTGATGAACAAGTACTTGAAATGTACCGCACTATGCTGCTTGCACGAAAAATTGATGAGCGTATGTGGCTATTAAATCGTGCAGGGAAGGTGCCTTTTGTTATTTCATGTCAAGGTCAGGAAGCCGCTCAAGTTGGCGCAGCTTTTGCCTTAAATAGAGAGAATGATTACATATTACCTTATTACCGCGATTTAGGTGTTGTGCTAGCATTTGGAATGACCGCGCGCGATTTAATGCTCTCTGGGTTTGCTAAAGCAGAAGATCCAAACTCAGGAGGTCGTCAAATGCCAGGTCACTTTGGCCATAAGGAAAAGCGAATTGTAACAGGATCTTCTCCAGTTACAACACAGGTGCCTCATGCAGTAGGAATCGCTTTAGCAGGACGATTGGAGAAAAAAGACTTAGTAACGTTTGTCACGTTTGGAGAAGGATCTTCTAACCAAGGAGATTTCCACGAAGGCGCGAACTTTGCAGGTGTTCATAAGCTTCCTGTTATCTTTATGTGTGAAAATAACAAGTATGCGATTTCTGTTCCGGTTGAAAAGCAGCTAGGATGCGCAAAAGTATCTGATCGTGCAATTGGATATGGTATGCCAGGCTACACAATTGATGGAAACGACGTCCTTGAAGTATACCGAGTGGTAAAAGAAGCAAGAGATCGTGCATCCAGAGGAGAAGGGCCTACTCTTATTGAAACTGTTTCAGAGCGTTTGACTGCCCATTCAAGTGATGACGATGATCGTGCATATCGCGGAGCAGAAGAATTGTCTGAAGCTAAAAAGAGCGATCCGCTTGCGTACTTTGCGACTTATTTAAAAGAGGTTAACGTGTTAACCGATGAACGAGAAAAACAAATGCTTGATGATATTATGAACATCGTTAATGATGCAACAGATTATGCTGAAAACGCTCCTTATGCAGAAGCGGAATCGGCTTTAAAATACGTGTACGGTGAGTAAGGAGGAGAACATATGCCGGTTATTTCATATATTGATGCAGTAACAATGGCCATTCGTGAAGAAATGGAAAGAGATTCTCGCGTGTTTGTATTAGGAGAAGACGTAGGGAAAAAAGGCGGCGTATTTAAAGCAACCAACGGACTATACGAACAGTTCGGGGAAGAAAGAGTCATTGACACACCTCTTGCAGAGTCTGCTATTGCAGGCGTAGGAATCGGAGCGGCAATGTACGGCATGCGTCCGATTGCTGAAATGCAATTTGCTGATTTTATTATGCCTGCAGTCAATCAAATTGTGTCAGAAGCAGCGAAAATTCGCTATCGTTCTAATAATGATTGGAGTTGTCCAATTACAATTCGAGCTCCTTACGGCGGCGGAGTTCACGGTGCTCTTTATCATTCTCAATCTGTTGAAGCACTATTTGCCAATACGCCAGGGTTAAAGATTGTGATGCCTTCTACGCCTTATGACGTAAAAGGATTATTAAAAGCAGCTATTCGTGATGATGATCCAGTTCTTTTCTTTGAGCATAAGCGTGCGTACCGTTTGATTAAAGGAGAAGTCCCTGAAGATGATTATGTACTTCCGATTGGCAAAGCAGATGTAAAGAGAGAAGGAGACGACATCACGGTTATTACATATGGTCTTTGTGTACACTTTGCTCTTCAAGCTGCTGAAAAACTAGAAGCAGACGGTATTTCAGCACACATCTTAGATTTAAGAACGGTCTATCCACTTGATAAAGAAGCTATTATTGAAGCAGCCTCTAAAACGGGTAAAGTACTGCTTTTAACGGAAGACAACAAAGAAGGCAGTATCATGAGCGAAGTAGCAGCTATTATTGCTGAACACTGCTTATTCGATTTAGATGCGCCAATTCAGCGCCTTGCTGGCCCTGATGTGCCAGCTATGCCGTATGCACCAACAATGGAAAAATATTTTATGGTGAATCCAGATAAAGTAGAAAAAGCAATGAGAGAATTAGCTCAATTTTAAAAGGAGTTGTATCAATTGGCTATTGAAAAAATTACGATGCCGCAGCTCGGTGAAAGTGTAACAGAAGGTACAATTAGCAAATGGCTCGTTTCTGTTGGAGATCACGTAAATAAGTACGATCCGTTAGCTGAAGTCATGACGGATAAAGTAAATGCTGAAGTGCCTTCTTCTTTTAGTGGAACAATTAAAGAGTTAATTGCAGGTGAAGATGATACTTTGCCTGTAGGAGAAGTGATTTGTTTAATTGAAGTAGAAGGAACTGTACCTCAAAAAGAACAGAAAACGTCTGATAAGACTGTAGAAGAATCAGCGTCAAAAACAGCGGACAGTCAATCCAATAAAAGTCGATACTCTCCAGCTGTTATGCGTCTGTCACAAGAACATAATATTAATTTAGATACCGTGACAGGAACAGGGGCGGGCGGCCGCATTACGAGAAAAGATATTTTAGCTGTTATCGAAAAAGGCGGAGCTGCTGAAGTGAAAGAAACACCTGCATCAACAGTTCAGCCAGAAGCACCTGTAGCAGCAGCTGCTCCAAAAACGCCGCAGCCCGCGCCGGTTGTGTCTGCAGCAGGAGATCAAGAAATCCCTGTTACAGGCGTGCGTAAAGCTATTGCAGCAAATATGCTTCGCAGCAAGCATGAAATTCCGCATGCATGGACAATGGTTGAAGTTGATGTAACGAACTTAGTTTCTTATCGTGATGCATTAAAGACGGAGTTCAAGCAAAAAGAAGGTTTTAACTTAACGTATTTTGCGTTCTTCGTAAAAGCAGTGGCTCAGGCTTTAAAAGAATTCCCTCAAATGAATTCAATGTGGGCAGGAGACCGTATTGTTCAGAAAAAAGACATTAATGTGTCCATTGCTGTTGCAACAGACGATGCTTTGTTTGTGCCGGTTATTAAACAAGCCGATGAAAAGACAATCAAAGGCATTGCGCGTGAAATTACAGAGCTCGCGCAAAAAGTTCGTACGGGTTCATTGAAGTCTGAAGACATGCAGGGCGGAACGTTTACTGTTAACAACACAGGTTCATTTGGTTCCGTGCAATCAATGGGGATTATTAATTACCCGCAAGCGGCTATTTTACAAGTAGAATCTATTGTAAAACGTCCGGTTATTATTGATAACATGATTGCTGTTCGAGATATGGTTAACTTATGTTTATCACTTGATCACCGCGTGTTAGACGGCTTGGTGTGCGGCAGATTCTTGGCAAGAGTTAAAGAGATTTTAGAATCTACTTCTAAAGAGAATACGTCCGTCTATTAAAACAGAGGCTGGCACAAAAATATTTTAGCTGAAGGAAGATCCGAACGATGAATTGAGAGTCTTGATAGAGAATCCAACTCGTTCGGATTTTTTTATGGTGATGGTAAACGTAGGTTGATTATGTCTCGGCCTCTTTTTATTTTGAAGCAATGATTGAACAATTTGTAAAAGATGTATTAAAATAAAAGAAGAATCATTAAACTTCAAAGTGTAATCATCTCGGTTTAGCAGGCAGCTATTAACTGTAAAGGGGCATGGAAATGAAAACAAATACATTATCATTTCATGAGTTTACACGTACACCTAAAGAAGATTGGGCACAGGAAGTTAGCAAAAATACCGCGATCTCTTCAAAAGAAACGTTAGAAAACATCTTTTTGAAACCGCTTTATTTCGAAAGTGATACGGCACATTTAGACTACTTGCAGCAGAGTCCGGCGGGAATAGATTGTTTAAGAGGAGCCGGTAAAGAATCATACATACTAGGGGAATGGGAAATCACCCAAAAAATCGATTTACCTTCTATTAAAGAAAGCAATAACCTTCTTTTACACAGTTTGAGAAATGGACAAAATACGGCCGCTTTTACGTGCAGTGAAGCAATGAGGCAAGGGAAAGACGTTGATGAAGCAACTGAAGCTGAAGTAGCCTCAGGCGCTACAATTTCTACTTTAGAGGATGTTGCTCATTTGTTTCAGCATGTAGCTCTTGAAGCCGTGCCTTTATTTTTAAATACGGGATGTACATCCGTTCCACTTCTTTCGTTTCTGAAAGCATACTGTGTTGATCATAACTTTAATATGAGACAGCTAACAGGTACGGTTGGAATGGATCCGCTCGGCACCCTTGCTGAATATGGAAGAGTTCCACTTGCTACTCGAGATTTATACGATCATTTAGCTTACGCAACGCGTTTGGCTCACAGTAATGTTCCAGAGCTCAAAACGATCATTGTATCAAGCATTCCTTACCATAACAGCGGTGCAAACGCTGTTCAAGAACTAGCTTATATGCTTGCTACAGGGGTGCAGTATATTGATGAATGCATAAAACGCGGTTTGTCCTTACATCAAGTTTTACCTCACATGACCTTTTCTTTTTCAATTAGCTCACATTTATTTATGGAAATATCAAAGCTTCGTGCTTTTCGCATGCTTTGGGCAAATGTGGTTCGTGCTTTTGATGACACGGCCGTTTCAGTGCCGTTTATCCATACGGAAACGTCACCCCTTACACAGTCTAAAGAAGACATGTATACAAATGCATTAAGGAGCACGGTTCAAGCATTTGCTTCTATTGTAGGAGGAGCGGATAGTCTGCATATTGAACCATATGATTCCGTCACATCCTCATCTTCTCAGTTCGCTCATCGCCTTGCTCGTAACACTCACTTAATTTTGCAGCACGAAACACATATATCAAAAGTAATGGATCCTGCCGGAGGCTCTTGGTACGTTGAAGCCTACACACATGAATTAATGACAAAAGCTTGGGAGTTATTTGGCAACATTGAAGACCACGGCGGAATGGAAGAAGCTTTAAAACAAGGGCGAATTCAAGATGAAGTTGAACAAATGAGAGTAAAAAGACAAGAGGATATAGAGTGCCGAATTGAGCGCTTGATCGGAGTCACACACTATGCTCCTAAGCAACAGGATGTATCTCAAGAGATAAAAAGCACGCTGTTTAAAAAAGAAGAAATAAAAATGGATAAATACAGTGATCAGAACGCTTCGGGATTTTCATCAAATCTTTCGCTAGAGGACTATACAAAGCTAGCATCTAAAGGGGTAACAGCAGGGTGGATGCTAAAACAAATGGCGAAGCAGACACAGCCTGACAGTGTTGTGCCGCTCACTAAGTGGAGAGCAGCAGAGAAGTTTGAAAAAATACGGGTTTATACAAAGGGGATGAGCATCGGCATTATGGAGCTCACCGATCCTAGCAGCCGTAAAAAAGCTGAGATTGCCCGGTCTTTATTTGAAAGCGCAGGCTTTGCGTGTGAAACAATTAAAAACATAGATTCCTATGTCGAGATAGCAGATTTGATGAATGAACAAAAGCACGAAGCATATGTGATCTGTGGAAGTGATGAACTCGTGGAAAAGCTCTTAACAAAAGCGATGACTTATTTTGAGGAAGATTCCGTTTATGTGTACGTAGTGGGGGAAGAACATGTATCACGCAAAACGCAGTGGCAGCAAAAAGGTGTAATGAGCGTCATACATCCTAAAACGAATGTTATTCAATGCGTTAAGAAGTTATTATGTGCTTTGGAGGTAGAAGTTCATGTATAAAAAGCCTTCTTTTTCTAATATTCCATTATCATTTTCAAAGCAGCAAAGGGAAGATGACGTGACTCAAAGTTCATTCACTGCTTTTCAAACAAATGAACAAATTGAATTAAAATCAGTATATACAAAAAAAGACAGAGATAGCCTCGACTTTATTCACTTTGCACCTGGTGTCCCACCGTTTGTGAGAGGACCGTATGCAACGATGTATGTGAATCGACCTTGGACTATTAGACAGTATGCAGGATACTCAACCGCGGAGGAAAGCAATGCCTTTTACCGCCGAAACCTAGCTGCTGGACAGAAAGGGCTGTCTGTTGCTTTTGACCTCGCTACCCACCGCGGCTATGACTCTGATCATCCAAGAGTTATTGGAGATGTAGGGAAAGCAGGCGTGGCAATTGATTCAATGATGGATATGAAGCAGCTGTTTGAAGGGATTCCGCTTGATCAAATGTCCGTGTCGATGACAATGAACGGAGCGGTGCTTCCTATTTTAGCTTTCTACATCGTAACAGCTGAAGAACAAGGCGTAAAAAAAGAAAAGCTGGCTGGAACGATTCAAAATGATATTTTAAAAGAATATATGGTGCGCAATACGTATATTTATCCTCCTGAGATGTCAATGCGAATCATTGCGGATATTTTTAAATATACAGCGGAGTACATGCCGAAATTTAACAGTATTAGTATATCAGGCTATCATATGCAAGAAGCAGGTGCTCCAGCAGACTTAGAGCTTGCTTATACGCTTGCAGATGGACTTGAATATGTACGAACCGGCTTGAAAGCGGGAATTACAATTGACGCATTTGCTCCGAGGCTATCCTTTTTCTGGGCAATTGGAATGAACTATTTTATGGAAGTAGCGAAAATGAGAGCAGGGAGGCTGCTGTGGGCAAAACTAATGAAGCAGTTTGAGCCGGATAATCCTAAATCTTTAGCTCTTAGAACGCATTCTCAAACGTCCGGATGGAGCTTAACGGAGCAGGATCCATTTAATAATGTTATTAGAACATGCGTCGAAGCTCTGGCTGCAGTATCAGGACATACGCAGTCGCTTCATACAAACGCACTGGATGAAGCGATTGCTCTTCCAACTGATTTTTCAGCTAGGATTGCCCGAAACACGCAGCTTTATTTGCAAAATGAAACGGAGATTTGTTCCGTTATTGATCCTTGGGGAGGATCTTATTACGTGGAATCATTAACGAATGAATTAATGATAAAAGCGTGGAAGCACCTTGAAGAAATAGAGCAGCTCGGCGGAATGACAAAAGCAATAGAAGCAGGCGTACCTAAAATGAAAATAGAAGAAGCAGCTGCGCGCAGACAAGCAAGAATAGACTCGCAGGCAGAGATTATTGTAGGTGTGAATCAGTTTCAGCCGGAGCAAGAAGAACCGCTTGATATTCTTGATATTGATAACACAGCAGTTCGAATGAAGCAGCTGGAAAAGTTAAAGAAAATACGCAGTGAACGTAACGAACAAGCGGTAGTCGAAGCGCTTAATCGACTGACCAATTGTGCCAAAACAGGCAAAGGAAATCTCCTTGCTTTTGCGGTTGAAGCTGCGAGAGCTAGAGCTACACTAGGTGAAATTTCAGAAGCTATTGAGAAAGTGGCAGGAAGGCATCAGGCTACTTCTAAGTCAGTCAGCGGCGTATACAGTGCGGAGTTTGTCCACCGGGAACAAATAGAAGAAGTTCGAAAGCTAACGGCTAAGTTTTTAGAAGAAGAAGGAAGACGTCCAAGAATTTTAGTCGCGAAAATGGGGCAAGACGGTCATGACAGAGGGTCGAAAGTGATTTCAACAGCCTTCGCTGACCTTGGATTTGATGTTGATATCGGTCCTTTATTTCAAACGCCTCAAGAAACTGCAAGGCAAGCTGTAGAGAATGACGTACATGTGATTGGCATAAGCTCTTTGGCAGCCGGGCATAAAACGTTACTGCCGCAGCTTGTTGAGGAGTTAAAGAAATTAGAGCGCGACGATATCGTTGTTATTGTCGGAGGCGTTATTCCTAAACAAGACTACTCATTTCTTTTAGAACACGGAGCTTCTGCAATCTTTGGACCTGGAACAGTAATCCCAAAAGCGGCCGTTTCCGTTTTATCTGAAATAAAGAAACGGTTAGAAGAATAGTTGGTGAAGACAATTGGTAAAATTAAAAACGGTACAAGATTATAAACAAGGGCTGCTTGAAGGGAAAAGAACAGCGTTAGCTCAAGCCATTACTTTAATTGAAAGTAAAGCGCTGAAGCATAAAGTAATAGCACAACAGCTGATTAAAGAAATCTATCCTCATACGGGGCATTCAGTGCGCATTGGTTTTACAGGCGTACCCGGAGCAGGAAAAAGTACGCTGATTGACAAATTTGGGTCGTACCTATGCAAAAATGGCCATTCCGTTGCAGTTTTGGCAGTCGATCCAAGCAGTACCTTGTCTGGAGGAAGTATTTTAGGAGATAAAACGAGGATGGAGCTGCTTACCAAACAAGAGAACGCTTTTGTCCGTCCTTCACCTTCTCAAGGAACGCTTGGAGGTGTTCATCTTAAAACGAGAGAAGCCATTTTTCTTTGTGAAGCGGCTGGGTATAACATCATATTTGTCGAAACGATGGGTGTTGGCCAAGGTGAAATGATTGTAAAAGAGATGGTAGACTTCTTTGTTCTGCTCGCTTTAACTGGAGCGGGAGATGATTTGCAAGGAATTAAAAAAGGACTGCTTGAATGGGTTAATTTGATTTGTGTAAATAAAGCAGACGGGGATAACCGGCTAAAAGCAGAAGTTACCGCAAAAGAGTACGAAAGCTTCATCGGTTTCCTTCACGGTCATTCTGGAGGATGGAAACCACAGGTTACCACAACTTCTGCTTATGAGGAAACATCATTGCAACACTTGTGGAAGATAATTTGTGATTATAAGGAATGGATGAATAAAAATGATCTGTTTTATACAGTAAGGCAAAAGCAAATGAAGGCATGGTTACAAGCAAGTGTTAATGAATATTTACAAGAATCATTTTATGAACATCCTTTAGTTAAGCAAACGTTAGGGGATGTTGAAAAACAAATGATGACGGGAGATGTCACAATGGCTGAAGCTCTCGAACACTTGATTAAAACCTACCAGCAGGCGATGAAGGAAATATAAAAAAGATCCTGCATTTTATGCGGATCCTTCTACACTAGGGAGTTAAGAGTATGGTTTTCTAGCTGTAAAAATAGTATCACCATTTCTTTTCTTGTTTAATCTTGATTACCGAGAAAAAATGAGTCAAAGCAATCGCCTTTTTAGTTTTCGTTTGCTATGATAAAGAATAGATAGTAAAAGGGAGGTATGAAAATGAATATCGATTTTAACTTGTTTATGAACGACGTTGTTCGTCAAGCCCGTAAAGAAATTACAGCTGCTGGTTATACAGAATTAACGACGGCTGAAGCGGTAGATGAAACGTTTAAAAAGCCTGGTACAACGCTTGTAATGGTGAATTCAGTCTGCGGTTGTGCAGGAGGTATTGCAAGACCTGCTGCAGCGCACGCTGTACATTATGATAAACGTCCAACAAACTTGGTTACAGTATTTGCTGGGCAAGATAAAGAAGCAACTGCACGTGCACGCGAATACTTTGAAGGTTATCCGCCTTCATCTCCATCTTTCGCTTTATTAAAAGACGGAAAAATTATCACAATGGTAGAGCGTCACGAAATTGAAGGCCATGAGCCAATGTCAGTTGTGATGAAGCTGCAAGAAGCATTCGAACAGCATTGTGAAGAAGTGTAAGAGAGAAGCCGTTTTGAACGGCTTCTTTTTTTATGCGTTTTTTTACCTATCTGTATGCAGGCTTTCTAACGAGTGGAAAATGTTGAGAAAAGGTATTTTCAAATAGTGAAACTTATATTTAAAAAAGATATTGCATATTTATAATGTTGTGTTAAAATACATTTATATGAATATATATTTAAATTTCGACATTTACTTGCAATAGTAAAAAACTTATTTCATAATATTATTAATTTTTAAAAAATAATGTAAGGAATAAACTAGGGGGAACGAAGATGAAATTGAAGAAGTGGTTATCGGTAACGGCAATTGGTCTTTTAACAGCAGGCGTTTTAGCTGCATGCGGAGCAGGAGAAGGAACGTCTAACGGCGGAGCAAGCAGCGATGACAAAGATAAAAAAGTACTAGTAATGGGAACATCAGCAGATTACCCACCATTTGAATATATTGATACGGCAAAAGGCGATAGTGAAGCAATCGGATTTGACGTAGATTTAGCAAAAGCAATAGGTAAAAAGTTAGGCTATGACGTACAGGTGAAGGATATGGAATTTGGCGGATTAATTCCAGCTTTACAATCTAATAAAGTCGATTTAGTTTTAGCTGGTATGACGCCAACTGAAAAGCGTAAAAAGAACGTGGACTTCTCGGACGTATACTATGAAGCAAAAAACATGATTGTATCGAAGAAAGATGCGCCAATTAAAAATGCAGAAGAACTAAAAGGAAAAACAGTCGGTGTACAAACTTCTTCTATTCAAGCAGACGAAGCAAAAGAAATTGCAAAAGAAGTTGACGGAGTAAATGTAACAACGCGTGACCGTATTCCAGAGCTAATTCAAGAAATGAAATCAAATCGTATCAATGCAGCGATTATTGAAGACACAGTAGCTAAAGGGTATGTGAACAAAGACAAAAGCTTGCAAATGTCTGACACAGGGCGTCCAGATTCAAGTAAAGGATCAGCAATCGCATTTCCTAAAGACAGCAAGCTAACGAATGACTTTAACCGTGAATTAAAGAAAATGAAAGAAAACGGTGAATTAGATAAATTAATCGTTAAGTGGTTTGACGACCAAAAATAAGAATGACAGTTAGAGAGGAATGGAACTAGGCATGAATTTGGATTTTTCGCAAATCGTGCCTTCTATGCCTTATATTTTAAAAGGGATAGGGGTAACGATACAGATAGTCCTAGCTTCAGCAATTTTAGGGTTTGTGCTGGGAGTTATTTTATCTTTATGTAAAATCAGCCGCAATAAACCTCTTCAATGGTTTGCGGATGCATATACGTCCGTGTTTCGCGGAACACCGCTAGTACTGCAATTATTATTAATATACTTTGGATTACCTCAGTTGCTCGGGTTTGATATTGCCCCGTTTCCAGCGGCCGTTGCTGCGTTCGGGCTAAACTCTGCAGCATATATATCTGAAATTATTCGCGCTGGTATTTTAGCTGTTGATAAAGGACAGCGTGAAGCGGCATTAGCGTTAGGAATTCCTTATCGCCGCATGATGGGACAAATTATTTTGCCACAGGCACTTAAAAATATTTTACCTGCTTTAATGAATGAGTTCATTACATTAACAAAGGAATCAGCTATCGTTACAGTTATTGGAGCACTCGACATTATGCGCCGTGCTTACATTGTAGGTGGAGAAAAATTCGCCTACCTTGAACCGTTAATTTTTGCAGGGTTGATTTATTATGTAATGGTAATGGGCTTAACGCTCCTTGGTAAAGCAGTCGAGAGGAGAATGAGAAAAGGTGATTAACGTTGAAAATTTACACAAATCATTTGGTAAAAATGAAGTTTTAAAAGGTATTTCAACTACGATTAAAGAAAAGGAAGTCGTGGCTGTTATTGGCCCTTCTGGTTCTGGTAAATCTACTTTTTTACGCTGTATGAACCTGCTTGAAGAACCGACGAGCGGATTAGTTTCAATTAACGGTCAAGTGATTACAGATAAAAAAACAAACATTATGCGTGTGCGTGAAAACGTAGGAATGGTGTTTCAGCATTTTCACTTGTTTCCACATATGACAGTGCTTGAAAATTTGACGTATGCTCCGATGACGGTAAAAGGCGTGTCAAGAGAAACAGCTGTTGCTAAAGGCAAAGAATTACTCCAAAAAGTGGGACTTGCTCAAAAAGCCAACGAGTTTCCAAGTCGCTTATCGGGCGGTCAAAAGCAGCGTGTAGCTATTGCAAGAGCACTGGCAATGGAACCGAAAGTGATGCTGTTTGACGAACCAACATCAGCATTAGATCCAGAGATGGTAAAAGAAGTACTAGATGTAATGAAGTCGCTAACAGAAACAGGAATGACGATGGTCATTGTAACGCATGAAATGGGATTTGCACGAGAAGTAGCGGATCGTGTGCTGTTTTTAGACGGCGGTGTGCTTGTTGAAGATGCGCCTCCGGCTGAATTTTTCTCAGCGCCTAAAAGCAAGCGTGCTAAAGGTTTCTTAGAAAAGATTTTATAATAAAAAAAGTGCAGGAAGAGTACGATCTTTTCTGCACTTTTTTTATTGAAATTTATACGGTACAACAAGATTTAAGGTTGTGTTATTTTTCTATTCGTGTTAATAAAGAATAGAGTATTTTATCACACTAAAAAGAAACCAACATGTAGGAGTCTAGAAAATGAAATTTAAAATTGGGTACCGGACAATTAAAACAGCCGTCGGTACATCACTGGCTATTATTATAGCTCAGTTCTTTCACCTCGAGTTTTTTGTATCAGCTGGAATTATCACCATTTTGTGCATTCAAAATTCAAAGAAAAAATCGTTGCGAAGTGCAAGCGATCGTTTTATTGCTTGTTCTTTATCCATTCTGTTTTCGTTTATATTCTTTGAAGGGATTGCTTATCATCCACTTGTTATAGGACTGATGCTGCTTTTGTTTATCCCGGTTACGGTTATATTCAAAGTTAATGCAGGCATTGTTACAAGCTCCGTTATTTTGCTTCATATTTACTCCAAAGGCAATATGACATGGGGAATCGTCTTTAATGAACTTGGCTTAATTGTAATTGGGATAGGTGTTGCCCTGCTTGTAAATTTATACATGCCAAGTTTAGATCAAGAGCTTCGCACGTATCAGCAAGAAATTGAAGAAAATTTCCGGTCGATGTTAAAAGAAATTGCCCTGTATCTCAGAACCAATGACAGCAGTTGGGACGGTAAGGAAATTGCAGATACGGTAAAAATTTTAGAAAAAGCAAAAAGCCTTGCGTTTCGTGATGTAGAAAATCATTTTGTGCGTGGGGAAAATTATTATTACCGCTATTTTAAAATTCGTGAAAAACAGCTTGAAATTATTGAGCGTACGCTTCCTCTCATTACCGCTATTGATTTGGTGGTAGAACAGCGCTACATGATTGCCGATTTCATTGAAGAATTAAGTCTATCCATCCACCCCGGTAATACAGCAAAATTATTTTTAGCCAAACTTCAGCATTTACGAGAAGTGTTTGCAGAGATGCCGCTTCCTAAAACGCGGGAAGAGTTTGAAGCGCGTGCCGATTTACTGCACGTAGTCAAAGAAATTGAACAATATTTGGTTATTAAACAAACCTTAAAAATAAGTTAAACAGCATGCATGTTGTTTATCTTGCTTACGAACACTAAATAAGACAAGAGGTATCTCTCTTGTCTTTTACTTAGGACTAACGTAAGGTGGTGGATTACGTGCATGTGTTTGCTTTTATCCTTTTACTACTATCTCCGGTTTGGCCATTAGGAGAAAATCCGTTGCCAAATGATCCTTATATTATTATTAATAAACAAAGCAATGAGCTTGCTTATATTCAAAATAAAGAAATTAAACAAATTATTAAAGTAGCAACGGGGAAAACAGTTGATCTGACGCCCGAAGGGGAGTTCACGGTAACAGTAAAAGCTGTTAATCCTTATTATCGGAGAAGTAATATTGAAGGAGGCGCTCCTCAAAATCCTCTAGGTGTAAGGTGGATTGGGTTTGATGCAAGAGAGACTGACGGACGTATTTATGGCATTCACGGTACAAATCAGCCGGATTCCATCGGTAAATATGTATCGAATGGCTGTATTCGCGTAGAAAATCGTGAAGTAAGCCATTTATATGATCAAGTCCCGTTAGGTACAAAAGTATGGATTGTATCTACAGATCAATCTTTTGAAGAGTTAGCCGCTCAAAAAGGCATTGTGAATATACAGCAAAAGACTGGTGACTAGTCACCAGTCTTTTTTATATGTTTGCATTGCACAAAGAAGCAGCAGTGCACCTATGTTTTTAGTCATCAGTCTCGATTAAAACCACATGGAAAGTCCCGCTAAAAGCGTAGATATTAACATGACAAGAAGCATTAAAAACACAATGGTTTTTTGGATTTTCTTATTAGACATACAACCAAAGTCCTCCTACACGTTTTTTTCTTATTTTACATGTCTTCCGCTGCTTAGACAAGCAACTTTCTGTAGATACGCGAGCAGGAGATTTCTTTTGTTTTCAAGAATATGTGTAAATGAAAACGCTTTTTTAAGAGGTGAGAAAGTGATAAAAGGAATTGATCACATAGGAATAGCTGTAAAATCAATTGAAGGCAGCCTGCCTTTTTATGAAAAGGTATTAGGACTGTCTCTATTAAAAGTAGAAGAAGTAGAAGAACAAGGAGTAAAAGTTGCTTTTATTCAGTGCGGCAACGTAAAAATTGAATTATTAGAGCCGCTCTTTGAAGACAGTGCGGTCGGCGCGTTCATCAAAAAGAGAGGTGAAGGTCTTCATCATGTGGCTTTAGGTGTGCGCACGATTGAAGAACGGATTAACGAGTTAAAGGAAAAGGGTGTACAAATGATTGACGATGTTCCGCGAAAAGGTGCAGGGGAAGCATCCATTGCTTTTTTGCATCCAAAGTCAGCAAACGGTGTTCTTTATGAGCTCTGTGAAAAAACACTAGAGGAGGAGAAGAAACATGGTTGACATTTATGATAAATTAAATGAATTGTACGATAAGCGCCGGGAGATCGAGTTAGGCGGTGGAGACGAAAAAATTGAAAAACAGCACCATAAAGGGAAACTAACGGCACGCGAACGAATTGAAATTCTTTTGGATGAACATACATTTGTCGAATTAAATCCGTTTATTGAACATCGGTGTTCGGATTTCAGTATGAATAATCAAGTAGGACCAGGAGACGGGGTAGTAACAGGCTACGGCAAGATAAACGGTCGCTCAGTCTACTTGTTTTCGCAAGATTTTACAGTATTCGGAGGGGCGTTAGGTGAAATGCATGCTAAAAAAATTGCGCACGTAATGGACTTAGCGGCTAAAACAGGCGTGCCGTTTATTGGCTTAAATGATTCAGGTGGAGCTCGTATTCAAGAGGGAGTCATGTCTCTTGATGGATACGGTCATATTTTTTATCGAAATGCCATTTATTCGGGTGTCATGCCTCAAATATCTGTTATTATGGGTCCTTGTGCAGGCGGAGCCGTGTACTCACCGGCGATTACGGACTTTGTTTTTATGGTAGAAGAAACAAGTCAAATGTTCATTACAGGACCAAAAGTAATTGAAACGGTAACGGGAGAAAGCATTTCCTCAGAAAATCTTGGAGGAGCAGCTGTTCATAACGAAATTAGCGGTAATGCCCATTTTAGAGGTGCAACAGAACAAGAGGTGCTAGAACAAGTACGAACGCTCTTAAGCTATCTTCCTCAGTCTAGCCAAGAGCAGCCTCCTTTAGCCTCAAAGGCAGAGTGTGATCATTATCGTCCGGATTTATTAGACGTTGTCCCGTTTGATGCCGTGCGCCCTTACGATGTGCGTCAAGTCATTCAACAAGTAGTGGACGAGCACTCATTTTTTGAAGTTCAAAAAGACTTTGCAAGAAATATTGTCGTTGGTTTTGCCCGCATAGATGGAAAAGTTGTCGGACTTGTGTGTAACCAGCCTAAAGTAATGGCAGGCAGTTTAGATATTAACTCCTCAGATAAAGCAGCAAGGTTTATTCGATTTTGCGATTCATTTAATATCCCACTTATTACATTTGAAGATGTTACAGGTTTTTTTCCAGGTATCAAGCAGGAACATGGCGGGATTATACGTCATGGTGCTAAAATTTTATATGCATACTCCGAAGCTACCGTTCCGAAAATCACGGTGATTTTGCGAAAGGCATATGGCGGTGCATACGTAGCTTTAAATAGTAAATCGATTGGAGCGGACCTTGTGTATTCGTGGCCGAATGCAGAAATCGCTGTTATGGGTCCTCAAGGTGCTGCAAATATTATCTTTGCAAACGACATTCGAGGTAGCGAAAACCCAGATGAAACAAGACACGAAAAAATTGAACAGTATCGCGAGAAATTTGCTAATCCTTACGTAGCGGCAAGCGCTGGAATGGTTGATGATGTTATTGATCCTCGGGAAACGCGAACAAAATTAATACAAGCGCTTGAAATGTTGCACAATAAAAAGGAAGAGCGTCCAGCAAAGAAACATGGTAACATACCATTGTAGGTTATTTTTGGAGGGATTACATATTATGATTAATGAACAACGAATCGTTGATTTATTTATTGAATTAGTACAAGTAGACTCAGAAACAAAGCATGAAGAAAAAATTGCTGTTGTACTAAAAGAAAAATTTACCGCATTAGGCGTCGAAGTAGTAGAAGATGATGCCAAAGAAAAAACGGGCCACGGAGCCAACAACTTAATCTGCACACTGCCAGCTACAAAAGAAGGCGTAGACATAATCTACTTTACTTCTCATATGGATACAGTCGTACCTGGAAACGATATTAAACCATCTATTGAAGATGGCTATATTAAAAGTGACGGCACGACAATTCTTGGAGCGGATGATAAAGCAGGCTTAGCAGCAATGTTAGAAGCCATCACCGTATTAAAAGAAGAAAACATCGCGCACGGCAAAATTGAATTTATTATTACAGTAGGAGAAGAATCTGGCTTAGTGGGCGCTAAAGCTCTTGATTCTAGTCTCGTAACGGCAAAATTCGGCTATGCTTTAGATAGCGATGGCAAAGTGGGAGACATTATCGTTGCTGCGCCGACGCAAGCAAAAGTAAATGCAACAATTTATGGAAAAACAGCTCATGCAGGTGTAGCTCCTGAACGAGGCGTTTCTGCTATTACGATTGCTTCAAGAGCCATTTCTAAAATGCCGCTTGGACGTATTGATAAAGAGACTACAGCGAATATTGGACGCTTTGAAGGCGGAACGCAAACGAATATCGTGTGTGACCGCGTCGATATTTTAGCAGAAGCTCGTTCATTAATTCCAGAAAAAATGGAAGCACAAGTAGCGAAAATGAAAGAAGCGTTTGAAACAGCTGCACAAGAAATGGGCGGACGTGCAGAAGTTGATATTAAAGTGATGTATCCAGGCTTTAAATTTG
Source organism: Priestia sp. 53B2 (assembly GCF_056099005.1). Lineage (NCBI taxonomy): Bacteria > Bacillati > Bacillota > Bacilli > Caryophanales > Bacillaceae > Priestia > Priestia sp. 53B2. The sequence goes on along the minus strand of NZ_JBLZXA010000008.1, from coordinate 651,419 downwards.
GCGATGGAGATCATGTTGTCGAAGTTGCTAAAAAAGCCGTGGCTAATATCGATCGTCCTTCACGCCTGCTTCAAAGCGGAGGCGGAAGCGATGCAAATGTAATCGCAGGCTTTGATATCCCAACAGTAAATTTAGCAGTTGGTTATGAAGACATTCATACAACAAATGAAAAAATTCCGGTAGAAGAACTGGTGAAGACATCTGAACTAGTAGTGTCGATTATTAAAGAAGTAGCAAAATAATAGTTGCAGCCTTGCTTTTATATAAAAGCAAGGCTTTTTACATAGTGAATAGTAAATAGTCTGAATTTTTTAACATAATGTATAATGAAGAAAAGACGGTCGTTTTGTACAATAAAGTTAGTAATACATTTTACCAAAGTAGAAGTTGAAAATAACGTATATAAAAAATATGTAAGCGCTTTCAATTCGAGTTTTATCAACAGATATCCTTGGGAGGTTGATGCAATGCGATCACAGGAAAGTTTGCAGTCCATCATTCAAAACTTTAATGAAGTAGAAAAAGGGTTGTCAAATAGAGAAGCAGTCGAAGAATCTAATCGATGTTTGTACTGTTATGATGCACCCTGTATTCAGGCATGCCCTACAGGAATTGACATCCCGACGTTTATTAAAAAAATCGCATCGGGCAATTTAAAGGGGTCTGCCGAAACGATTATGTCTTCTAATCCCGTAGGAGCAAGCTGTTCGAGAGTTTGTCCAACCGATGAACTATGTGAAGGAGCGTGTGTGCTTAACCACTCAACCAAACCAATTATGATTGGAGATTTGCAGCGCTACGCAACGGATTGGGCTATTCAAAATGAACAGGTGCTGTTTGAGAAAGGAAAAGCAAACGGCAAAAAGGTAGCAATTGTTGGGGGAGGTCCGGCTGGTCTCTCTGCAGCAAGAGAACTGGCGCGATTTGGGTATGACGTAACCATTTTTGAAGCGGAAAAACAAGCAGGAGGGTTAAATACATATGGAATCGTGTCGTTTCGTCTTCCTCAAGCGATTTCATTCTGGGAAGTTGAACAAGTAAAAAACTTAGATGTAAAAATTAAAACAAACGTAAGAATTGGAGAAGATATTCTTCCAAGCGAATTGCTGCAGTCGTATGACGCGGTTGTATTAGCTATTGGTATGAGCAAGGTGCCTTCTCTACATGTTGAAGGTGAAGAGCTAGACGGTGTGTATGATGCGATTGATTTTGTGAAAAAAACGAAGTCAGAAGCGTTATCAACAGAATTTGTGGGTAAGCGTGTTGCCGTCATTGGTGCGGGAAATACTGCGATTGATGGTGCTACGTGTTCCGTGCGCTTGGGGGCTGAAAATGTTCAAATTTTATACCGTCGTACACGAGAAGAAATGACGGCCTATGATTTTGAATTTGAATTTGCAAAACAAGATGGTGTTGAATTCCGCTGGTTAACGGCTCCTATACGAATTATTGGAGATGAAAATGGTAAGGTAAGCGGGATTGAATGTGTAAAAATGACGTTAACAGATCCAGATGCAGACGGCCGAAGAAAGCCTGTTCCTGTTGAAGGTTCAACGTTTACCATTCCAGTCGATGCTGTTGTTAAAGCAATTGGTCAAGAACGATACCTGTCTTTGATTCAACAATTCCAGCTGCATCATGAAGACGGAGTTGTCTTAATTAATCAAGAGACGTTTCAAACATCAAATCCAAAAGTATTTGCTTGCGGAGACGTTATTTTTGGTAAAGGGCAAGGAGAAGCAATGGTTGTGACCGCTGCTCAGCAAGGAAAACAAACGGCGTTAAATATTCATATGCAGTTAACAAAAGAAACAATGGAAACAGCTTAAAATCAGGAGGAGGAGAAATCTATGGCAGATTTAACAACAAATTTAGCAGGTATTCAATCACCAAATCCGTTTTGGCTGGCATCCGCACCGCCAACCAATTCAGGTTATCAAGTGCAGCGTGCATTTGAAGCAGGATGGGGAGGCGCAGTTTGGAAAACGCTTGGTGATCCGATTTTAAATGTTTCCTCTCGATTTGCTGCCGTTGGCTTCAACGGCCAGCGCGTAGCCGGCTTTAATAATATTGAGTTAATCACTGATCGTCCGCTTGAAGTTAATTTGAAGGAAATCTATGAAACGAAAAAGAAATTTCCTAACCACGCAATTATTGCCTCTCTTATGGTAGAGCCTCAGCAAGAAAAATGGCATGAGATTGTCAAAAAAGTAGAAGACGTAGGAGTGGACGGATTAGAGCTGAACTTTGGCTGTCCGCATGGAATGGCAGAACGAGGGATGGGTGCTGCCTCTGGGCAAGTCCCTGATTTGGTTGAAAAACAAACGTATTGGGCTAAAGAAGTTGCCCAAACGCCGGTTATTGTTAAATTAACCCCAAATATCACAGATATCACCGTTACAGCAGAAGCAGCGGTTCGAGGCGGTGCTGACGCTGTTAGTATGATTAACACTATTAATAGTTTAGCAGGAGTAGACATTCATTCATGGAATACAATTCCACACGTAGCAGGAAAAGGCGCTCACGGAGGTTATTGCGGCCCGGCTGTTAAGCCGATTGCATTAAACATGGTTGCTGAATGCGCAAGAAGTCCGTTCATTAACGTTCCAATATCAGGTATGGGAGGCGTTTCGAACTGGCAGGAAGCCGTCGAATTTATGCTCATGGGTGCTACAGGAGTGCAAGTATGTACAGCTGCTATGCATCACGGGTTCCGCATTGTAGAGGATATGATTCAAGGTCTCAATTATTATTTGGATGAAAGAGGAATCCAAAAAGTAAGTGACATTGTAGGAAAGGCGGTTTCAAAATATTCCGACTGGGGCAACTTAGATCTCAATTATAAAGTAGTGGCTCGCATCGATCCGGATACGTGTATTAACTGCAATAAGTGTCATATTTCTTGTGAAGATACTTCTCACCAATGTATTGATATGCTGAAAGATCCTTCAGGGAAATCTTATTTAAAAGTAAGAGAAGAAGATTGTGTAGGCTGTAATTTATGTTCGATTGTATGTCCGGTGGACGGGGCTATATCCATGGTTGAATTACCAAATGAACAGCCTCCAATGACGTGGAATGAACGCCAAGCTGCTTTACAAGCGACGGCTGCACAGCGATTAGACGTATAAAGACAAAGGAAAGGGGATGAAGAAATGAAGAAAATCGTTAAAAATGGTGTAGTAGTCACAGCAACAGATACGTATAAAGCCGATATTTTAATTGAAAATGGAGTTATTTCGGCAATTGGCTCGGCATTTGAAGAGCAGGGCTGTGAAGTGATTGATGCAAAAGGCAACTATGTATTTCCAGGAGGCATCGATCCTCATACTCATTTAGATATGCCGTTTGGAGGCACCGTTACAAAAGATGACTTTGAAACAGGTACAAGAGCAGCAGCTTTTGGAGGTACGACAACTGTTATTGATTTTTGCTTAACCAATAAAGGCGAACCGCTGCAAAAAGCGATCGGCACATGGCATGAAAAATCAAAAGGAAAAGCGGCTATCGATTATAGCTTTCATCTAATGATTGGAGAAATCACGGAAGAAGTATTAAATGAGCTTCCTACGATTATTGAAAAAGAAGGAATTACTTCTTTTAAAGTGTTCATGGCCTATAAAAATGTTTTTCAAGCAGACGATGCTACCCTTTATCAAACGCTAGTGCAAGCTAAAAAACTAGGGGCGCTTGTGATGGTACATGCTGAAAATGGAGATGTTATTGAGTATTTAACGGCAAAAGCACTAGAACAAGGACAAACCGATCCTATCTATCATGCACTGACTCGTCCTCCAGAAATAGAAGGAGAAGCTACGGGAAGAGCCGCGGTGCTAACGGAGCTGGCTGACTCACAGCTCTATGTTGTTCACGTGTCGTGCGCTGAAGCGGTTAAAAAGATTGCTGAAGCAAGGGAAAAAGGCGTAAATATCTGGGGCGAAACGTGTCCGCAGTATTTGACGCTTGACCAAACCTATTTAGAAAAACCGAATTTTGAAGGAGCAAAATACGTATGGTCGCCGCCTTTACGTGAAAAATGGAACCAAGATGTTTTGTGGAATGCTCTGCGTAATGGTGACTTGCAAACGATTGGATCAGATCAGTGTTCGTTTGATTTTAACGGTCAAAAAGATCTGGGGAAAGGAGATTTTACGAAGATTCCAAACGGAGGCCCTATTATCGAGGATCGCATGAGTATTTTATTTTCAGAAGGAGTAGTGAAGAAACGAATTAATATAAATCAGTTTGTTGATATAACATCAACAAAAATTGCTAAGCTGTTCGGACTGTACCCGAAAAAAGGAACAATAGCGGTTGGCGCAGACGCGGATCTGCTTATATTTGACCCTTCTATTGAACGTACGGTTTCAGCAAACACGCATCATATGGCAGTCGATTATAGCGCATTTGAGGGAATGAAAGTCACAGGTGAGCCGGTTTCAGTACTTTGCCGCGGGGAATTTGTCGTAAAAGATAAGCAGTTTGTCGGTCAAAAAGGATACGGACAATTTACAAAAAGAGCAAAGTTTAATGAGTTAAACACGGATAACGAAGCTGAAAAATTAATGTTATAAAAACAGATGAAGAAATAGATCGGAGGCAGGGAAATGTCAAGTTACCATGAATATATGGCAGAGCGAGAAAAGATTGATTTTTTGCTGCAAAAAGGATTTAAAATAACAGCCGTAACGGAGAATCTAAGCGGTGCATTTGTGACGTTTGAACGCACCGAAAATAACCAAACCGAACAAGAAACGCTCCATATATTGACGGCGGATGCTAGAAAATATTTTTCATCCGTACTGATTCAACAAGTATAAAAACGGAGGCTGGGACAAAATTATTTTAGCTGAAGAGAAATCCGAACGATGAATCGTTCGGATTTTTTTATTGGTAGGGTGAACGTAGGTTTCATGTATGTAGGTGCTTCTGGCTGTTGATTGGAGTAATTTAATTATGGTTCAATCTCTTTATTTGTTTACTAATACCTATAAGTTTTTAACTATATTGGCTGACAAAAGTGATCCGTTTGTTTGTTTTTTTCGTTTTGGATGTGAAGCAAAATAACTAGATATTATCCATTCACTGTATTACAGTTGTTACATTTCGTTTACATCGAAAGAGAAAAGGTTTAGTTATCTAGTAAATTGTAGTAAATATTATAGTAGAACGTTTTCAAACTAAATCTATTAAATACGAAAAGGGTGTGACACGGATGGATCAAGCTACGCAGTGTATGACACAAGAAGAAACAAAAATTATTGATAAATTAAAAATGGAAATGTTAAATGCAGTGTCACTACAAGATTTGCGTTTTTATAAAAAAGAAATTCACCGAATTAAAGAACAAGCGGTTAAACGCCACGGTTTTTTTAATAAATTACAGCAAACAGCTCAGAAGCTGTAACGATCTATTATCGTTACAGCTTTTTTCGTTTCTTTCATTAAATATTTTATTTCTTCTAAATATTTAATATAATGTAAGAAGATATAGCTTTTGTTCTACACATATGCGAAATACGCGTTAATGATCCAGGAGACATGATGTGAAATTCGCTAGGGGCGGTGTTGACTTGAAATCATATTTAACAGTAACAGAGATTTTAACAAGGAAACATTTTGTAAACTGTGAAGTAATAGCTGGAGAGAAAGGGCTTACTAATTCTGTGAAGTGGGTGCACGTGATGGAAGTGACGCGCATTAATGAGCTGCTAAAAGGAAACGAGCTCATTTTATCAACAGGGGTAGGCTGGGGAGAAGATTCTCAATCTTGTTTATCATTTCTTCAGCAATTAATTTCTTGTAAGGCATCAGGACTGTGTATTGAACTTGGCACTTATACTTCTAAGATTCCGCAAATTGTAATTGATAAAGCGAACGAATGCGATTTTCCGATTATTTTATTTCACGAGGAAGTTCCGTTCGTTGAAATTACGCAAGATGTTCACTCGCTTTTAATTAATCAGCACTATCAAATGATTTCCGATTTAGAACAGTATTCTCATAGGCTAAATCAGCTGCTGTTAACAGTTAATGACCCGGCCCTCATCTTACAGTGTTTATATGAATCTACGGGGCTTCTTGTCGGCCTTAAAGTTTCAAATGAATTGCTTACCTTTGCTCCGGAGATGGACTTGCTCAAACAGCAGCTTCTACTTCATTATATAAGCAGGGAAAATGAAAGTCCGCATTTTATTGAGCAGCCTATTCATTTATTAGGACAAGATTATGCTCAGTTGTATGTTGCTTCTATAAATGAAGCGTTAACAGAACTTGAAGTGCTCACCGTTGACCGAACGGCGACTGCACTTGCTCAGCATTTTTTGAAGGACCTGTATGTCGAAGAGAAAAAAAGAGTAGATGAAACCGAATGGATGACGAAATGGATGAACGGAGAGTTAACTCTTGAACAAATAAAAGACTCTATGCACGAAGTGTGTTCAGATTCGCCTATTCGCGGAGGTGTCGTTGTTTGCTGTAAGTGGCAAAGGCGGGAGAAGTTTGATCGAACGTATTTTAAGCTGATCTTGCGAAGCATTTTTGAACAAGAAGGCTTTCACTTATTAGTCTCCGAGCGAAATCGCGAAGTATTATTTATTCTTTTGAACAAACGAATGGTTAGCACGTGGAGAGAGAGATTAGAAAACAGCCTTCATCGCTGGATGAATCAATATGAATCGGATGAAAATTCAAAGAGGAACGCCATTAGCTTTATCGGAATTGGCCAATACTGTGAACAGCTTGACTGCATGCATAAAAGCTATGACACGGCTAAAGAAACGATTTCGATTCAAGAAATGCTGCAAAAACAAACCATTATTCATTTTTATGATGATTTGCATATGTACCGGATTATTTCGCTTTTACATCAGCATGAAGACTTACAGGAAGTGGTGTTTGAATATCTGCAGCCCGTTATTACATATGATGAAACGTATAATGCAAAACTCATGGAAACATTAAAAATTTATTTAGCATGCAACGGATCTAAACAAGAGACGGCTAAGCGTTTATACATTGTCCGGCAAACGCTGTATCACCGTATTGAAAAACTAGAAAAGCTACTGGGTGAAGACTTTATGGAGCCGGAAAAACGACTGGCAATTGAGTTTATGATTATGGCATATGAATATTTGTTTATGATGAAAAAGTCCCGTGCGGAATTTATAAACGGATAAGTAAGCAGCTGGAAACAGCTGTTTTTTTTATGTTGAGGCTGATTTTACTATATGTTCATTTTAGTTCATGCTTTCTCCGAGTTCACTGCGCAAAATGTGAAACGAGAATCTAGAGTTGTTTCACATTTTGTCTAATGCAACCACCATTTATTTATTCAATAATAAAAGTAGATTTGTCATTTCTTATTTTTTGAGGAGGCCAAGCGATATGTCAGTTGTGAATAATGATACGCAAGTTTTAAAAAATTACGTGGGCGGAAAATGGGTTGATACGGCAGGAAAAAAATTTGGAGAGGTAATTAATCCATCGACGGGCGAAGTAATTGCAAAAGTACCGCTTTCTACAAAAGAAGACGTAGCCAATGCGGTGGAAACAGCGCAAAAAACATTTGAAACATGGCGTAACGTTCCTGCTCCAAAACGAGCAAGATTAATGTTTGCGTTTCAGCATTTACTAGTTAAGCATCATGAAGAGTTAGCTAAATTAGTTGTACAAGAAAACGGCAAGGCTTTTAAAGAAGCTTACGGTGAAGTACAGCGCGGTATTGAATGCGTGGAGTTTGCCGCGGGTGCTCCTACTTTATTAATGGGGGAATCATTAAATAACATAGCGGAAGAAATTGATTCTGAGATGTTCCGTTTTCCACTGGGTGTCGTTGGTGGCATAACACCTTTTAACTTTCCGATGATGGTACCGCTTTGGATGTTCCCTCTTGCAATTGTATGTGGAAATGCGTTTGTATTAAAACCGTCTGAGCGAACGCCGCTTTTAGCAACGCGACTTGCTGAACTTTTTACAGAAGCAGGAGCACCGGATGGATTATTAAATATTGTGCACGGGGCACACGACGTCGTGAACGGATTAATAGAGCATGAAAAAGTTAAAGCGATTTCATTCGTGGGATCGCAGCCGGTAGCAAAATATGTTTATGAACAAGCTGCAGCTCAAGGGAAACGAGTTCAGGCTTTATCTGGAGCTAAAAATCATCATGTTGTGATGCCAGACTGCGATATGGATAAAGCGGTATCACATATTATCAGCTCTGCTTATGGAAGTGCCGGCCAGCGATGCATGGCGTGCAGCGCCGTGGTCGTGGTGGGTGAAAAAGGCGATGAATTCGTCGCAAAATTAAAGCAAAAAGCAGATGAATTAATTATGGGAAGCGGCTTTGATGATGAAGTGCTTCTAACGCCTGTGATTCGAAAAGAGCACCGTGATAAGGTGCTGGATTATATTGAACTTGGCATGAAAGAAGGGGCGGAACTCATTCGTGACGGACGTAAAGAAATGGATGAACATACGGAAGGCAATTTCTTAGGAGCAACAATTTTTGACCGCGTAACTCCTGATATGACCATTGCTAAAGAAGAGATTTTTGCACCTGTACTAAGCTTGCTTCGCGCTGACACATTAGATGAAGCACTTCGCTATATGGAAAAATCCCGTTTTGGAAATGGAGCAACGATTTATACAAAAGATGCAAAAGCGGTGCGTCAATTTAGAGAAGAAGCAGATGCGGGTATGCTCGGTATTAACGTAGGAGTACCTGCTACAATGGCCTTCTTCCCATTCTCCGGTTGGAAAGACTCTTTTTACGGAGATTTGCATGTCAACGGCAAAGATGGTTTGAACTTCTTTACACGTAAAAAGATGGTTACATCACGCTTTGACTTTTAACATATAGATGAATATAGCAAGTGGCTTCGGCATTTTGTCGAAGTCTTTTCATACAGAAAAAAAATACCGCGCTAGCGATTTGGGAGTGGATAAGATGGTACAGGTCAGTCAAAATGAAAAAGATCTGCGTGCAAAAGATGAGCAGTATGTATGGCATGGAATGAAACCATACAGTCCGGATGCAACGATGGTAGCTACAAAAGCAAAAGGTGCTTGGATTACAGATGAACAAGGAAATCGCTATTTAGATGCAATGGCAGGGCTTTGGTGTGTAAATACCGGGTATGGACGGGATGAATTAGCGCTCGCAGCCTATGAGCAGCTAAAAGAACTGGCTTATTTTCCACTCACTCAATCTCACGTACCTGCTATCAAACTGGCAGAGAAGCTAAATGAAATGCTAGGTGATGACTATGTTATCTTCTTTTCAAATAGCGGATCTGAAGCAAATGAAACGGCTTTTAAAATTGTGCGTCAGTACCATCAGCAAAAAGGAGAGCATTCTCGCTACAAATTTATTTCGCGTTACCGAGGGTATCATGGAAATTCAATGGGCGCACTAGCAGCAACGGGCCAAGCTCAGCGTAAATATAAATATGAACCGCTTGCCCCTGGCTTTATTCACGTTGCCCCGCCTGATTCGTACCGAGGGCAAGATGACTACCATGCACCGAAAGAGAAGCTTCAATCTGTAAAAGATATTGACAATGTTATGACGTGGGAGCTAAGTGAAACGATTGCCGCTGTTATTATGGAACCAATTATTACAGGAGGAGGAATTCTTTTACCGCCTCAAAATTATATGAAAGGCGTAAAAGAAACGTGTGAAAAACACGGTGCACTTTTAATTGCAGATGAAGTTATTTGCGGCTTTGGACGTACAGGAGAAGCCTTTGGTTTTATGAATTACGATGTAAAACCAGATATCATTACCATGGCAAAAGGAATTACAAGCGCATATCTTCCGCTCTCTGCAACTGCTGTTAAAAAAGAAATTTATGAAGCGTTCAAAGATAGCGATCAGTACGAGTATTTTCGCCATGTTAATACATTTGGAGGAAGTCCAGCTGCGTGTGCACTGGCATTAAAGAATTTAGAAATTATGGAAAGAGAAAATCTTTTTGACCGTTCTAAACAGCTCGGAGCTTACGTATTAAGTGAGCTAAAGCCGCTTATCGATAGCCACCCATACGTTGGAGACGTAAGAGGTAAAGGGCTTTTAATTGGAATTGAACTTGTAGCTGATAAACAAACGAAGGAACCGTTAGACGTTAATCTTGTAAATGAAGTGATTGCTAAATGCAAAAGCAAAGGAGTCATTATTGGGAAAAATGGAGCAACGGTGGCCGGCTATAATAATGTTCTCACGCTCTCGCCGCCTCTCAACATTGAGGAAAGTGATATTGAGCTGTTATTAGCTACTATTACGTATGCGCTTGACAGCATCAAATAGGTAAGTTTGCAAAAAGCCTGTATAATATACTTACAGGCTTTTTGTGCGTGTGAAGGAGGAAGTAGAAAATGGAATTGTTATTTTTAGGAACGGGTGCAGGAGTACCGGCGAAACAGCGGAATGTTTCATCTCTTGCGCTCGAACTTTTGCAAGAAAGAGGGGCGGTGTGGCTTTTTGATTGCGGAGAAGCAACGCAGCATCAAATTTTACATACAACCGTTAAACCGAGGCGAATTGAGAAAATTTTTATTACGCACCTTCACGGTGATCATATTTACGGATTGCCTGGACTCCTTGGCAGCCGTTCGTTTCAAGGCGGAGAATCGCTGCTTACTGTATACGGGCCAAAAGGAATTAAAGAATTTATTAAAGTCACGCTGGCTGTAAGTCAAACTCATCTGCAATATCCTCTAGAGATTGTTGAAATAGAAGAGGAAAGTGAAAGTGGAACGATTTTTGAAGATGAAACTTTTTCAGTAGAGTTTGGCAAGCTTGAACATGGCATTTTATCTTATGGATATCGAGTTGTCGAAAAAGATTTGCCAGGGTCACTGGACGTTCAGCGTTTAAGAGAGATGAATATTCCCCCAGGGCCTCATTATCAGCAGTTAAAAGAAGGGAAAGAAGTAGTATTAAAAGATGGGCGTCTAATCAATGGACAAGAGTTTGTAGGAGAGCCTAAAAAAGGGAAGGTCATCACGGTTTTAGGAGATACAAGAAAGTGCATGCAAAGTGTTCAGCTTGCTATGCATGCGAATGTGTTAGTCCATGAAGCTACTTTTTCAGCGGGAGACGAGGAGCTTGCTTACAACTATTTTCATTCTACTGCAAAAGAAGCCGCTGAAATTGCTAAAACAGCATCGGCCGAGCGTCTTATTTTATCTCATATTAGTTCGCGTTACCAAGGAGACGCAGTCAGCCGGCTAGCAGAAGGAGCAAAAGAAATTTTTCCGAATACCGACATAGCAGAAGACTTGAAACGGTTTACGATTTCATAAAAAAAGACGAGGATATCCTCGTCTTTTTTTACCATCCGCGTTCGTACTGAACGGGTGCTGAAATTGTTTCATTTAGTTCTTTTGCCGCCGTGCGCGGGAAGTACGGATCGCGCAGAAGTTCGCGCGCAACAAAAATTAAATCAGCGCGTTCGCTTTGTAAAATCTCTTCTGCTTGTCGTCCAGTTGTAATTAACCCAACAGCGCCTGTATCAATATTAGCCTGCTGCTTGATTTTGTCTGCAAACGGCACTTGATAGCCAGGGTATACGTTGATCGGAGCGTGTACCAGAGCACCAGAACTAACATCAATTAAGTCGACGCCTTGTTCTTTCAGCCATTTTGCAAATACAACGTGATCATCGACTGTTAATCCGCCTTCTGTATAGTCAGAAGCAGAAACACGGACAAATAAAGGGCCGTCCCACTCTGTTTTCACAGCTTCAATAATTTCCTTTAAGAAACGATAGCGGTTTTCAGCGCTCCCGCCATATTCGTCGCTGCGCTTATTGCTTAGCGGCGATAGAAATTGATGTACTAAATAACCGTGTGCCGCATGAAGCTCGATAATATCAAACCCAGCTTCTTTTGAACGTCGAGCGCTTTCTTTAAAGGCAGAAATCGTTTCATGAATTTGTTCTGTAGTCATTTTCACAGGTTTTTTACTTTTATCATCAAAAGCAATAGCGGAAGGAGCATAAATATCGCCTTCAACAGTTGCTTTACGTCCTGCATGTGCAAGTTGAATGGCCGTTTTTGCACCGTTTTCTTTTAGCTGTGTCACAAGTTTCTTTAATCCATCTTTTTGTTCATCATTCCAAATGCCCAAGTCTTGAGCTGAAATACGACCTTGTGGCAAGACAGCTGAGGCTTCAACCATAATGAGACCTACTTGTCCAACGGCACGAGTTGTGTAGTGAACCATATGAAAGTCGGTTATTACGCCGTCTTCCTCTTCGCATGAATACATGCACATTGGTGACATTACAATTCGGTTTTTTAATGTTACATCTTTCACTGTATAAGGTGAAAATAGTTTTGTTGTCATTCGGTTTAACCTCCAATTATTTCGATACTCTAAACAAAAGTTATTATATCACCGCATTGAATTTTCTTTCACATAATCTGCTTATCTATTTTTCATCATAAAAAAACCTCTTTCTTTTTTTAGAAAGAGGTGAACCTCTACGGACGTTTACTCGAGATTTTTTCGTCAATCGTATCTCCTAAATATTTGGAGCGAATTGTAGCTTGTTCAATACACTGCATCATGGCTTCTTGGAAGTTATGAGAAATAAGCTGTTCGATTCCTGCTTCTGTTGTGCCGCCGGGACTCATCACTTCTTTTCGAAGTACGGCTGGCGTTTTAGGTGACTGTTTCAGCATTTCTGCAGCACCGATAAGAGTTTGAAGAATTAGTTCATTTGACACTGACGTATCCAAACCTTGTTTTTCAGCTGCTTTTTCCATTGCTTCTACTAGATAGTAGACATACGCTGGGCCGCTTCCAGATAGTCCTGTTACAGCGTGAAGCTGCTCTTCCTCTACAGTTGTAACCGTACCAATCGTTTCAAATAAAGCAGTAGTAACGTTCATATGCTCTGCTGTAGCAAACTTGCCGGGTGCAATGGCTGTAGCCGATAATCCAATAGAGGCCGATGTATTTGGCATAGCTCTTACAACCGCTACTTCTTGGTCAAACAAGTTTACAATTGTGGCAGTCGATACACCTGCTAAAACAGAGAGAACGAGGTGGTGCGGACGAATATAGGACTTAATCGTATCGATGCTTTCCGCTACGTCTTTTGGTTTAATAGCAAGCACGACGATATCGCTTTTTTCGATTAACAAGGCATGATTACGCGTAATGTTAATTTCATAGGCGTTTCGAAGTTCGTGAAGTCTTTTATCGTTGCTATGATTTGTTACGGTGATTTGATTGGGGCGAAGCTTTTTATCTGACAGCAGCCCTGAGATCATGGCTTCAGCCATTGATCCAGCTCCAATAAAGGCGATGTTTAAATCCGTTTTCATTAAAAGTTCCTCCAGTCATTTGCTATCCAATGAAAACAGATACTGAGATTTCAGTATCTGTTAAAGGTTTGTGTTTGTGTGTCTCTTCTTTATAAAATGCATAGTTATCTAAAGATATGAATAAAACTTCACTATATTTCTGTCATTATGCAATGAAAAAGAGAAGGATGTCAATGTAATTTTCAGAAAACGAATGCAATTGTATAAATAACAGGAAAAATCGTGTAAACTTAAAAGAAAATGCGATGGTAAAGGAGCAAAAATACAGATGAATGAGCAATTATATAAAATTGTGCTGCCTACTCCTTTTGCGGTAGGAGATGTGAATGTTTTTGTTATAAAAGGTCAGACCGTTACGCTAATCGATGCTGGTATTAAGACGGAGGCAGCGTGGTCTGTATTTAAAGAAAAGCTTAATGAAATAGGATTAAAACCAGATGATATTAAGCAAGTTGTCCTAACTCATCACCATCCTGATCACGTAGGAATGCTTGATTTTTTTGATAAAGATATCGCCATAGTCGGTCATGCGAAAAATCAGCCTTGGATCTCCCAAAATCCAGATTTTTTTGAGTGGTACGATGCGTTTTTTGAAGACCACTTTATGAAAGCCGGCGTAGATGAAAGGTTTCGCCCTTATTTAAAACGTTTAAAAGCATCAATGAAGTATTCATGTCACCGTTCTCTTACAACTTCTGTGCAGGAAGGAGATTACATTCCGGGCCTAGAGAGTTGGAAAGTACTTGAAGTACCCGGTCATGCTCAAAGCCATATTGCATTATACAATGAAAGAACAGCGGTTATGATTGGAGGAGATTTACTGTTAAAGCATATTTCATCTAACCCGCTCATTGAACCTCCTATGAAACCAAGCGGCGAGCGACCTAAAACGCTTCTTCAATATAATCATTCATTAAGACGTCTGCTTGACTTAGAGATAAACTGTATCTATACAGGTCATGGAGATGAAGTGTTACATGTTCGCGAACTTGTACAAGAGAGGTTACAAAAGCAGAGCGACCGAGCGGATAAAGTGCTTAGCATGATAAAAGAACGCCCTCAAACAGCGTTTGATATTTGTAAACAGCTATTTCCTACTATTTATGAAAAAGAACTAGGGCTAACTCTTTCTGAAACAATTGGTCAGCTCGATTTTTTAGAAGATGCAAATAAAATCAGTACACATGAAAAAGAAAGTACGCTTATTTATTCTGTGTGCTCTTAACTTATAAAAAAGGTGTGTTATATTTGAAATCCTCGTTAAAGAACCAGCATGTCGTGATTACAGGCGCTTCAGGAGGTCTTGGAGAACATTTAGCTTATGAAGTGGCCAAAAGAGGGGGCGTCCCCGTTTTACTTGCACGTACAGAAGAAAAGCTGCATCGAGTAGCCGAGCAAATTAGTCAAAAGTATGGGATTACCTCTTACATATATAAAGCTGACGTAGCGAACGTAGAGGAGGTCAAAAGAGTTGTTCAGAAAATGATGAGTGAAATTAAGCGTGTTGATGTCCTGATTAATAATGCAGGTTTTGGTGTATTTGAAGAAGTGAAAGAAGCATCGATTACGACAATTGCCTCAATGTTTCAAGTCAATGTTATTGGATTAATTGCATGTACACAAGAAATTTTAGCTTATATGCTGAAAGAAAACAAAGGACATATTATTAACATTGCTTCTCAAGCAGGCAAACTTGCAACGCCTAAATCCAGTGGCTATTCAGCTTCTAAACATGCCGTGCTAGGGTTTACCAACAGCCTGCGAATGGAATTAGCGAAAACAGATATCTATGTCACGGCAGTGAATCCAGGTCCTATTCAAACCAACTTCTTTTCAATAGCAGATCAATCAGGAAACTATGAAAAAAGTGTAGAAAAGTTTATGTTAACCCCTCAATACGTAGCTGAAAAAACGGTCAATATTATTGGGAGACCAAAACGAGAAGTCAACTTGCCTAAGTGGATGAATATAGGTTCGAAGATGTATCAGCTTGCCCCGGGGCTCGTAGAAAAATTGGCAGGGGATGCGTTTAATAGAAAATAACCTGTGTTTTAACCACAGGTTATAAATGTTTTTCGTTAACGGTTTCGTTCAGTAAGGCTGTATTTCTATGAATCTACTGCTCGTCTAAAATTTTTGCAGCGCGCACACAAGAGTCGAATTTTCCTTTATGGTTTCCGTCGCAAAAGGGCATCTTTTGCGACTGGCCACATCGGCATAGTGAAAATGTCGGCTTTGTTTCAAATTTGTTGCCGTCTGCATCAATTAATTCAACGTCTCCAGTGACACGGAAAGAGCCGTTATCCATTACTTTAATTTGTACTTTTGACATAAAAAAACCTCCTTTTTGTACACATCTATATGAAGCGCCAGAGTTTAATGAAAGCGAGATGTGTATTATACTCATTATATAAGCAATTTTCGTTTGTTTATACAATTAGTTTAAAAGGAGTTAAAGGAAAATGAATATTACCTTTACTGATAAAGCGATAGCAAAAGTACAAGAAAAGTACGGGAAAGATTCTTCACTATATTTAAAATTAAAATACGATACGGATGGATGCGGCTGTGTTGTGAGCGGCGTAACGACACTATGGATTGTTGATGAAAAAGAGAGCGATGATGTAACGATTGAGACGAATTTTGTTCCTGTTCTTGTCGAAAAAACAAAGCAAGTATTTTTAGATGATAATATGACGATTGACTACAATGAAAGTGCATATGCGTTTATGCTAAAATGTCCTTCTCAAATTTTAAATCCGCGCATGTCATTTATTGATAAAACAAAAGAAGCGCTTTAAAGCGCTTCTTTTTGTGTTTTTTCTAAAAATGATTCAATAACTTGTTCATATTCCTCTGGGTTATCAGCGTACGAGCGGGCGTGAGTGCCTACAGGTGCTAAATACATCCGTTTTGCTCCCATTTTTTTGGCATGGAGCTGCTCCGTCATTTTAGGAAGAATATAGTCATCTTCTTTACTATGGATAAACAGAACAGGATGTTTGATTTGATCTACGACTGAAATGGGTGATACGTCTTTAAATGAGTAGCCTTCTCGCCATTTTAAAATAATATTAGCTGCTGGCATCACAAGCTGTTTGGGCAGGTGGAAATCTTGTTTTAAGCGATAGGCAAGAAGTTCTTCCAAGTCAGAAAAAGGGCAGTCGACAATATAAAAATCAGCTCCGTCTTCCATTCCAGCATACAAAAGAGTGGTCGCAGCTCCCATAGACTCCCCGTGAATCCCAAGGGAAATAGTTGAACCGAATTGTTCTTTTACCCAGTGAACAACGGATTGAAGGTCCAGTTTTTCATAATAGCCGTAGCTCGTTGTTTTCCCTTCAGATTTGCCGTGGCGGCGATGATCATAAAGAACCACGTTCCATCCAAGCTTTAGAAAAAGCCGAGCATATTTCATAGAGTTCAGTGAATGAACTGTAACTCCGTGCGAAAGAATCATAAATCGGTTGTTATCGTGTTGTTTAATAACGGTCCCAGCTATGTTATAGCCTAGAGAAGAAGGAAGCACAAATGCTTCTTTAGGAAGAGTGCTATAGACTTTCTCATCATAAAAGCCATCTTCCGTATCGCGGTCAATAATAACTTTGTCGGTCTTTTTACGGATGTACATCATTTGATTTGTAAAAAAGATGCCAAGAGCGGCAAATGCTCCGAAAACACTTCCTATTAATAATAGCCATTTTTTCATGATTAGCGGCTCCTTTTGTTAATATAGCTATTATTTATTATAGCATCGCTCTCATAAAAACCTAATTTTTAACGCTGTGCAAACAAAGAGTATTGCTTGCTTTCAATCGGTCTTGAAATGTGAGGAGCGATAAAGGCGACCGCTTCGAGCAGCTTTTCTTCATTAATAGAAGTGGAAATACCCATTTCATGAAGCATAAAGACGAGATCTTCCGTAGCTACGTTTCCCGTTGCTCCCTTAGCGAATGGACATCCACCTAACCCGCCAGCGGATGAATCGAACCTGTTAATACCGGCTTGCAGAGCTGCATAGATATTTGCAATGGCTAATCCTCTCGTATCGTGAAAGTGCGCAGCAAGTAGCGTGTGTGGAAAGTTTTGTTTTAATTTCGAGAAAAGTGAAAATACATCTTTAGGGTTTGCCATGCCAATTGTATCCGCAACGCTTAGCTCATTCACTCCAGCTTCCACAAAGCTTTCGCAAAGAGTCAGCACGTCGCGTTCATGTATTTTTCCTTCATACGGGCAATAAAAGGCGGTGGAAATGCAAGTTCGAATAAAACATTCTTGCTGCTTGAGCTGCTGAATGAGAGGAAGCAGCGTTTGTACAGCTTCTTTGGTGTTTTTGTTAATATTTTTTTGATTAAAGGTATCGCTTACGCCAATAAACAGCGCAACGGAGCGGCAATTAGCTTGCAGTGCTTTTTCCAAGCCTTTTTGATTCGGCACAAGTACAATGTTTCGGCATGTATCAGGCTGAAATGTATCTGCAACAGTAGAAGCATCTTTCATTTGAGGAACCCATTTTGGAGAAACAAAGGATGTAATTTCGATTTCGGATAGTCCAGCTTCTTTTAATTTTTTGATAAAATTAATTTTTTTTTCAGTTGGAACAAAATTTTTTTCATTTTGAAGTCCATCTCGTGGACTAACTTCTATAATTGTTACTTTTTCAGGAAACCCCATAAACCGCTCTCCTCCTATATTGTAAACGCTTACTAATATTTATTTTAATTCTAAAAAATTAAAATTCAATAAAAATTATAAATTTT
This sequence comes from Priestia sp. 53B2, assembly GCF_056099005.1. NCBI lineage: Bacteria > Bacillati > Bacillota > Bacilli > Caryophanales > Bacillaceae > Priestia > Priestia sp. 53B2. The sequence goes on along the minus strand of NZ_JBLZXA010000008.1, from coordinate 633,321 downwards.
TACAAAAAAAGAGGAATTTCGCAAGCGATGTCGAAATTAATACAGGTGACAGTTAATCACAGTAATCAAACAGTAAGGAGAGGTTTTCGACATGGGTCAAACAGAAGTAGTCATTGTAAGCGCTGTACGTACAGCAATCGGCAGCTTTGGGGGAAGCTTACAAAATGTATCCGCAACAACTTTAGGTGGTACTGTAATTAAAGAAGCTTTAAACAAAGTAGGGGTATCAGCAAACGAAGTAGATGAAGTTATCATGGGAAATGTCCTACAAGCAGGTTTAGGACAAAATCCAGCACGACAAGCAACTTTAGCAGCAGGTTTACCTGAAACTGTTTCAGCATTAACCATCAATAAAGTATGCGGATCAGGACTAAAAGCAGTACATCTCGCTACACAAGCGATTCTTGCTGGGGATGCTGATGTGATTGTTGCTGGTGGAATGGAAAACATGAGCCAAGCACCATACTTATTAAAAAATGCACGCAACGGGTTTAAAATGGGCGACCAAAAAGTAGTTGACAGCATGATTCAAGATGGATTATGGTGTGCATTTAACGACTACCATATGGGCGTTACAGCTGAAAATCTGTGTGATAAATATGAAATTACTCGTGACGAACAAGATGCGTTTGCAGCTTCAAGTCAGCAAAAAGCAGAAGCAGCTATTCAATCTGGTCGTTTCAAAGATGAAATTGTGCCGGTAGAAGTGCCTGGAAGAAAAGGTCAAGTAACTATTTTTGAACAAGATGAGTTCCCGCGCGCAGGCACAACGGCTGAAAGTCTAGGGAAACTACGTCCAGCCTTCAAAAAAGACGGTTCTGTAACAGCTGGTAATGCATCTGGTATCAATGACGGTGCAGCGGCAGTAGTGGTAATGAGCCGTAAAAAAGCAGACGAGTTAGGCCTAACACCATTAGTGTCAATTAAAGCTAATGCAACTGCCGGAGTAGACCCGAGTATTATGGGAATCGGTCCTGTAAGCGCAGTGAAAAAGGCGCTGGAAAAAGCTGCTGTTTCATTAGAAGATGTTCAATTAGTAGAAGCAAACGAAGCATTCGCTGCACAGTCAATCGCTGTGGATCGTGAACTTCAATTTAATCATGATATTTTAAATGTGAACGGTGGAGCAATTGCGCTTGGACATCCTATTGGTGCAAGTGGTACACGTGTCCTAGTTTCACTTATTCATGAAATGCAAAAACGCGACGCAAAACTTGGGTTAGCAACGTTATGTATTGGCGGAGGCCAAGGCGTTGCAACAATCGTTGAACGTCCTTAATTTGACATAGTTTTAACAAACATTAAAGCTATATCACAACGCCACAGATTCCAAACATACAGCTTTGGAACTCGTGGCGTTTTTGTTTTTCCTTTAATTTGTCTAGTAATATAACTTTTTTGACAAAAAAATGATTAAATTATAATTTTCAGTTATATATATATTTAAAAAGAAATAAAAATCTTTTATAATAGATTAGAAAGCGTTTTCAAAAATAACGAAGGGGTGGTTATGTATGAAACAAGTACATACGTCGTTTAAAGAAGCGGTGAAAGATATTCACGACGGTGCTACGATTATGGTCGGTGGTTTTGGTTTATGTGGAATTCCGGAGAATTTGATTTTAGCGTTAGTTGAAACAGGGATAAAAGATTTAACCGTAATTTCAAATAACTGCGGCGTAGACGACTGGGGACTTGGACTGCTTCTGAAAAACAAACAAATTAAAAAGATGATTGGTTCTTACGTGGGAGAAAATAAAGAGTTTGAAAGACAAGTATTGTCAGGAGAAATTGAAGTAGAACTGCTACCTCAAGGCACGCTAGCTGAAAAGATTCGCGCCGGCGGAGCGGGCATACCTGCATTTTATACACCAGCGGGAGTGGGAACACCCATTGCTGAAGGAAAAGAAGTTCGCGTGTTTGATGGAAAAGAATATTTACTAGAAGAGGCGTTAAAAGCTGATTTTAGTTTGGTTAGAGCTTGGAAAGCCGATCATATGGGGAACTTAGTGTATAACAAGACAGCGCGCAATTTTAGCCCAATGATTGCAGCAGCAGGAAAAGTGACGATAGCAGAAGTGGAGGAACTTCATCCAACAGGCTCACTTGATCCAAATATTATCCACACACCTAGTGTATATGTTCAATCGTTAATTATTGGTGAACAAGAAAAACGTATTGAGCGTTTAACCGTTCAAAAATAACAAAAGGGGAGAGATTTTTCATGATTGAAAACGGCGTGAACGTGAGAGAGCGAATTGCAAAACGTGCTGAAAAAGAAATTTTGGACGGATTTTATGTAAACCTTGGAATTGGTATTCCAACGCTTGTGGCTAATCATATCTCAGATAATAAAACGGTGGTGCTTCAGTCCGAAAACGGTCTGTTAGGCATTGGACCATATCCAAAAGAAGGAGAAGTAGATCCTGATTTGATTAATGCAGGTAAAGAAACTGTAACCGCAACAAAAGGCGCCTCTTACTTCGATAGTGCTGAATCGTTTGGAATGATTCGCGGAGGACATATTAACATTGCGATTTTAGGAGGAATGGAAGTCTCAAAAACTGGTGACTTGGCAAACTGGATGATTCCTGGAAAAATGATTAAAGGAATGGGCGGTGCAATGGATTTAGTTCACGGAGCACAGCGCATCATTGTTATTATGGAACACGTGACGAGAAAAGATGAGCCTAAAATCTTAAATGAGTGCAGCCTCCCTCTGACAGGAAAAGAGGTAGTGGATCGTATTATTACAGATCGAGCGGTCATTGATATTACGGCAGAAGGTCTAAAGCTTGTTGAAGTAGCGAAAGGCTATACGGTAGAAGATATTCAACAATCTACAGAGCCAACTTTAATCATTGATGAACATGTAAAACTAGATGCATTTTGATTTTTGGTAACAAAAGCAAGAATATGATACAATATCTCTCAATTAAAGTAGCGGGGGAATTGTGATGGCTAAAAAAAAGCAAAAACAATCAGCACAAAAACAAAATGATCAGCTCAGTATCAAAGATCAGCTAAATGATAGCTTATTAAAACAGCTTCAAGCTAAAAAACAGGCGCTTTCTTTAAAAGAAGAAGAGCAGAAAGAAACAGAGCGTAAAGAAGCTGCTCGAATTCGAAAAGAAAAAGAAAAAAATAAGTCGTTTGAAGAACTGTTAAATGAAAGTGATTTGAACTGGTCTGAATTTAAAAAATAAAAGCGCCGATAAAGGCGCTTTTATTTTTTAACGGTGAGCTTCGTATTGATTTGCTTTAAAGATCGATTGCAGCTTGCTAATTTCAGTAGGCTGAAGCGGGGAGGCCTCGACAGCTTTGACGTTTTCACGAAGCTGTGAAGAAGAGCTTGCTCCTGCTACAACCGAGGCTACCGTAGGATTAGCTAAACAGTATTGAAGTGCCGTTGAGTTTAGAGAGTGAGTTGGTCGTACGTGACGAAATTCTTCTATCGTTTTTGCTAATTCCGTACCGCTATAATCTAAGTAATCCTTGCCCTCGAATGCAGCAAGCTTTTGCTCTCCTTTGTCGGTTAGCAGCCCTTTGGCTACTGGACCTCTCGCTACAACGCTAATGCCGTTGTCATGTAAAAGAGGAAGTGCACTTTCTTCAGGACGTCTGTCTAACAAGCTGTATTGCATCATGACGCTGACAATAGAAGAATTTTGCACATACTCTCGAATCACATTTGGGCGGATAGATGAAATACCATAGTAGCGAATGACGCCTTCTTGTTTTAATTCTTCAAATGCTTCAATCGTTTCCTCAATATTGTCTTCAACGGTTCCTCCATGCAGTTGATATAAATCGATGTAATCTGTTTGAAGACGGCGCAGGCTTTCTTTTACTTCGTCTTTTATGTAAGCTTTAGACGGATCCCACTTCCAGCTGTCTTTTGCATCATTCCAGCGATTCCCCACTTTTGTGGCTAAAATAATATCATTTCTGCGTTTTTTTAGGGCTTGTCCCACAAACTCCTCGTTTAAGCCAAAATCATATAAATCTGCTGTATCGAAATAATTAATGCCATATTCGAGAGCTTCATCAATCATATTGACAGCGTGTTTTTGTTCCGTTCCAAGAGACATGCACCCTAAACCTAATGTACTGACAAGCAAGCCTGAAGTACCTAAGCGTCTTTTTTCCATATATGTCACTCCTTATTTTTTACTTGTTTCTATCTATTGTAGCGCTATGATAGAGGGAAACTCAAATAAGAAGATTAGAAAACTGCAGCACAATTAGTGTCTGCAGTCTGCTTGTTTGTAAGAATTGAAATTTTGAGAGATAGCGTTCGTCCACTCATCAACATACTGAAATTGTTCACCGTATTCTTTTAACTTTTGCTTGATTTCCCATGCTTTACCGACCAAAATGATTTGCTTCTCGTGAACATAAACTTTCATTTTTTCTACCTCCCAAGATTCGTATGATAGAATATATGTAAGAGTCAAAAAAATAGAACGAGGTGTAGAAAATGGATCATTTAACAGAAAAAATGCTGTCTTCTGAAAAGCTGTTTGGAGGCAGAGTGATTGATTTGTACTTAGAAGAAGTAGAGCTTCCAAACGGAAAAACGAGTACAAGAGAAGTAGTTAAGCACCCTGGAGCCGTAGCTGTCATTGCATTAACAAGCGATCATAAAATGGTTATGGTCAAACAGTATCGCAGGCCGATGGATCGTATTTTAGTCGAAATTCCAGCCGGCAAGCTAGAAAAAGGAGAAGAGCCGATTGTGACGGCAAAACGTGAGTTAGAAGAAGAAACAGGCTATACGACAGATTCGCTTAGCCATATTATTTCTTTTTATACATCACCAGGTTTTGCGGATGAGTTGGTGCACCTTTATTTAGCGGAAGATTTAAAAGTGATGACCACCAAAGCGGAATTAGACGAAGATGAATTTGTTGAAGTAATGGAAGTTACGGTAGATGAGGCCCTTACTCTTATTCAAAACAAGGAAATTTATGATGCAAAAACAGCCTATGCTGTGCAGTACTTACAGTTAAAAAGCGGATTAGGAGAGTAAGAGATTTTTTTCTTTTACATACGAACGGCAATCTAGCAATTTAGAGGTTTACATTGAAACGTCATTTGATATGAGAAAAAACAGGCATGCGTGTATCTCTAATTTAAAAAAATGTGTGACAACCATATTTTAGTTGAAGGAAAATCCGAACGATGAATAGAGATTCTTGATGGAGAATCAAATTCGTTCGGATTTTTTTAAAGTTATGGTGATTGTAGATTTCATTTATATAGTTAATTCTAGCGGTTGATTGGAGAGCAAGGCGAAGACTCCTGCGGGAAAAGCGGAATAGGTGAGACCCTGCAGGAGCGTACGCGACGAGGAGGCTCACCGGCCGCCCGCGGAAAGCGAAGCCTTGCATGGAAATCAATAGTGGTGTCACAAGCCATCCATACTATCTCATTTGTTCTTATTTAGATTGGATTGATTTCATTATGTCTCATTCTCTTTTTTTATTTGATAGATTCAAAAGATTCTTGGCATAGTTTTTGTACTCTATCATACACTCTATTAAGCGATTAATAGGAGGAAGACAATGAGAAAAAAACAATTGCCATTATCATATGCAAGACATTTTCAAGAAAACAGTTCTATTTATTTGTTTGTGACCGTGCTGTTTTTAATGGGAATCATTTTTGGGGCTATTGTTGTAAATAGTTTGACGCTTGATCAAAAAGAAGACCTGTACTTCTATTTAAACCGGTTTTTCGGACAGGTAAAGAGTGGAGAAGTAGCAAGCAGCGTTGAAATGTTTCAGCAAAGTTTTTTTCATAATGTTAAATACTTAGGGCTCATTTGGATATTAGGAATCGCCATTATTGGTTTGCCTGTAGTGTTAATTCTGCTGTTTTTAAAAGGAATGGTGATTGGTTTTACCGTAGGCTTTTTAGTCAATCAAATGGGACTCTCTGGGTTTGCGCTATCTTTTGTATCTGTTATGCCGCAAAATATCTTTCTCATACCGGCATTTCTGATCTTGTCTGCAGCTTCAGTTGCCTTTTCTTTGAAGCTTGTGCGGCAGCAATTCTTTAAAAAAGCAGCGGAGCCAATTTCCGCATCCTTTTTACGCTATAGCGGCACGATGATTGCAATGATATGTTTGGTTGCCTGTGCGGCTACAGTTGAAGCCTACGTATCACCTACTTTAATGAAAAGTGTAATGGCTCTATTAAATAAGTAAGAATAAGTATTAAGTAAAAAGAATTCTTTTTTCTTATTAATAATAACTTTATTTTGACACCCTCGACACATCTGATATAATGGATTAGTGAATGGCGAGGGAGGGAATAATTATGGAAAGTCGAATTGAGCGAATTAAGCAGCAGTTGCACTCAGCTAGCTATAAATTGACACCTCAACGTGAGGCGACTGTAAGAGTACTTCTTGAACATGAAGAGGATCATTTAAGTGCCGAAGATGTATATCTCCTCGTCAAGGAAAAGTCTCCGGAAATTGGATTGGCAACTGTTTATCGTACGTTAGAATTGTTAACTGAACTTAAAATTGTTGATAAAATAAACTTTGGCGATGGCGTTTCTCGCTACGATTTAAGACAAGAAGGAGCCGCACACTTTCATCATCACCTTGTGTGTATGGAATGTGGATCTGTGGACGAAATTCAAGAAGATTTGCTTGAAGACGTTGAAGAAATTGTGGAAAAGCAATGGAATTTTAAAATTAAAGATCACCGCTTGACATTTCATGGCATTTGCCATCGCTGTCAGGATAAAGAAGACAAGCAGTAAAAGCCTTTTCCCTAATGGAGAAGGTTTTTTGTTGTACATAAATAGAAAAAAATAACGAGGTTACAAGCTACATGGTTTTATAGAAAGAAAGGAAATGACCAGGAGAGAACTCAGCGTGTAAAGGCAAGAAACATGTATAAAACCTGTCCCAATTGGCATATCTTCTAATAGAATCAAAAATTGGAGGAATTGTTTCGTGAAATCATGGGCTGAAATGGTATATAATACATGTAAAGTATTTATCTTATTTACCGGGTTTACTCTTTTGTTTTATTTTGGAATGATATGGGTATCTCAAGAGTATCAAAATTATAAACGTTATGATGAGCCGTCGGGTTCAGCAGTTAAGGTCATGCAAGCAAGTGTGAACAAAGATCAGACGTGGCTAGAGCGTTTATTTATGTTTTATCAAAACGGGGAGTAGAGGCTATTGAATGATCAAATTCAAGATTTTATTCATTATTTAGTAGTAGAGCGGGGACTGGCAAAAAATACGATTGATTCATATGAACGAGACTTAAAAAAGTATGCTCAATATTTAGAGCATGTAGAGCAGCTGAAATCATTTAATGAAGTAACAAGACTCCACATCGTTAATTTTTTGAAATATTTAAGTGATCAGCAAAAGTCATCTAAAACGATTGCGAGACATGTGGCTTCAACTAGATCTTTTCATCAATTCTTACTAAGAGAAAAAGCAGCGGATACAGATCCATCCGTTCATATTGATACTCCGCAGCTTGAGCGCAAGCTGCCAAAAGTGCTAAATGCAGAAGAAGTAGAGGCGCTGTTAAATGTGTTTGATACTTCGATGCCTTTTGGCATACGAGACAGAGCGATGCTTGAGTTGCTTTATGCTACTGGAATTCGTGTGTCTGAACTCGTTAACTTAAATATTGATGATGCACATTTGACGATGGGATTTATTCGTTGTATCGGAAAAGGGAATAAAGAAAGAATTGTCCCCATAGGAAGGTTGGCAACGGAGGCTATCGAAGAGTATTTACAGCATAGCCGGAGTGTTTTAACAAAGCAAAAGGAACAGGACAAAGCACTCTTTGTTAATCATCACGGAAGGCGTTTAACAAGGCAGGGGTTTTGGAAAATATTAAAAAAGTTAGCTTCTGAAGCAAAAATTGAAAAAGAATTAACTCCTCATACGTTACGGCATTCGTTTGCTACTCATTTGTTAGAGAACGGTGCGGACTTGAGAGCCGTTCAAGAAATGCTCGGGCATGCGGATATTTCGACCACTCAAATTTATACACATGTTACAAAAGCACGTTTAAAAGATGTATACAATCAGTTTCATCCGCGAGCGTAGGAAGATTCCAATGTCCAATGAGTTCATAGACATTGGTTTTTTTGATTGAAAACACTTTCATTCATGTGTACAAAAAAATAAAAAGCGTCTATACTAATAGAGAGGTCAGACTTCTGACCAATAAGAGAAGATGGTTAAATTATTTCCAAAAGGGAATTTTATAGAGAATAAATAAATTGATATTTGGAGGGAATAAAATGGCGCATACATATAAACGCGTATTTTTAATTGTCATGGATTCAGTGGGTATCGGTGAATCACCGGATGCTGAAAAATACAATGATAAAGGTGCTGATACGTTTGGTCATATTGCAGAGCACTGCAACGGTCTTCGTATGCCTAATATGGCTAAGCTTGGCCTAAGCAATATCCGTGAAATTAAAGGAATCGATAAAGCCGAAAAACCGTTGGCTTACTATACAAAAATGCAGGAAGCTTCTGCAGGGAAAGATACAATGACAGGGCACTGGGAAATTATGGGTCTTAATATTGATACGCCTTTTAATGTGTTTCCAGACGGATTTCCAGAAGAGCTGATTTCACAATTAGAAGAAAAAACAGGTCGGAAAATCATTGGGAACAAACCAGCGTCTGGTACAGAAATTTTGGATGAGCTAGGAAAACAGCATATGGAAACAGGTGACTTAATCGTCTATACATCAGCGGATTCTGTTTTGCAAATTGCTGCTCATGAAGAAATTGTTCCAATTGATGAATTGTACAAAATTTGTGAGATTGCTCGTGAATTAACGCTTGATGATCCATATATGATTGGACGTGTTATCGCTCGCCCGTTTTTAGGTGAACCAGGCAATTTCACACGTACATCCAATCGTCATGACTATGCATTGAAGCCTTTTGGACGTACAGTAATGAATGAATTAAAAGACAATGACATTGATGTTATTGCTATCGGTAAAATTTCTGATATTTACGACGGAGAAGGGGTAACAAAATCTCTTCGTACCAAATCGAACATGGACGGCATGGATAAGCTAGTTGATACATTAAACATGGACTTCACAGGCTTAAGCTTCTTAAATTTAGTTGATTTTGATGCTCTCTATGGTCATCGCCGCGATCCACAAGGATATGGGCAAGCGCTTGAAGAATATGATGCACGCTTAGAAGAAGTATTTGATTTATTAAAAGAAGATGATTTATTGATTATTACAGCTGATCATGGAAATGACCCTGTTCATCATGGGACAGACCATACGCGTGAATACGTGCCGCTTCTTGTGTACAATAAAGGCATGCAAGAAGGAAAAGAACTTTCTATTCGTCAAACGTTTGCGGATATTGGCGCAACGGTAGCAGAAAATTTTGGCGTAGCAATGCCTAAGCATGGAAAAAGTTTTTTAAAAGAGTTGAATTAAGCAGGGGGAATGGAGTATGAAAAAAGAATATATCGAAAAAGCAGCAGCATATATTAAAAATCAATCAGCTGTTACACCAACAATTGGGCTTATTTTAGGTTCTGGACTAGGGGTATTAGCTGACGAAATTGAAGGCGCGGTAAAAATTCCGTATAACGACATTCCTGAGTTCCCGGTTTCAACAGTTGAAGGTCACGCAGGTCAATTAGTAATAGGTACTATTCATGACGTACCGGTTGTAGCTATGCAAGGACGTTTTCACTTTTATGAAGGGTACGCCCTTGATAAAGTAACATTTCCAGTGCGCGTAATGAAAGAAATCGGTGTAGAAACGTTGATTGTAACGAATGCAGCGGGGGGAGTAAACGAATCCTTTAATCCAGGAGACTTAATGATTATTTCTGATCATATTAATAACTTTGGAACCAACCCTTTGATTGGACCTAATGACTCTGATTTTGGAGTAAGGTTCCCGGATATGTCAACTGCTTACTGCAAGGATCTTCGTCAATTAGCGAAGAAAGTAGGAGCTGATTTAAATATCGCCTTACAAGAAGGTGTATATGTCGGAAATACAGGTCCAACATATGAAACGCCTGCTGAAGTGCGCATGCTTCGCATTATCGGGGGAGACGCGGTCGGTATGTCTACAGTGCCAGAAGTTATTGTGGCACGCCATGCAGGTATGAAAGTACTAGGTATTTCTTGTATTTCTAATATGGCAGCTGGTATTTTAGATCAGCCGTTAAATCATGAAGAAGTAATTGAAACGACTGAAAAAGTAAAACAGCAGTTTTTATCGCTTGTAAAAGAAGTAGTAAAGCAGCTTCCAGATTATCAAAAATAAGAAGAAAATATGACTTCAAGCATCGAGAATTTCTCGATGCTTTTTTTATTTCCCTTAGTATAAATCGATTATACCTTGGAAAAAATAGGTTGTATAAAGAATGGAGGTTTGTGGAGATGAAGCGAACTATTGTAAAGTTACTCGTTGTCATATTTTTATTTCCACTTATGACGCAACCTGTTTTAGCCGCAGAAAAAAAGAATTCTGAGCTTGCTGACAGTGCTAGGTCAGCTATTTTAATTGAACGGGATACAGGAAAAATTCTATACGAAAAAAATAGTAATCAAGAACTTCCCCCTGCCAGTATGACTAAAATTATGACAATGATTTTAATTATGGAGGCTTTGGATAAAGGGAAAATTACCTTAAAAGATAAAGTGCGAGCAAGTGAATATGCTGCTTCAATGGGAGGCTCACAAATCTTTTTAGAGCCCGGAGAAGAAATGACGGTAAATGATTTGCTAAAAGGGATTGCGATAGGTTCTGGTAACGATGCTTCTATGGCAATGGCTGAATATTTAGCTGGATCAGAAGAAAAATTTGTAGCAAAGATGAACCAAAAAGCGAGAGAGCTTGGTTTGACTCATACAAAATTTCAAAATCCGACAGGCCTGCCCGTAGAAAATCACTATAGTACAGCTCATGATATGGCCATGATGGGCAGAGAGCTGCTAAAGTATGAAAAAATTATTAACTATACAAGTAAATACGAAGCTTATTTGCGCACGGATACGGATAAGAAGTTTTGGTTAGTAAATACAAATCGCTTAGTGAAGTTTTATCCCGGCGTTGATGGACTCAAAACGGGATTTACAGGTCAAGCCAAGTATTGCCTAACAGCTACCGCTAAAAAGGGAAATATGCGTGTGTTAGCGGTTGTATTCGGTGCAAGCACGCCAAAAGATCGCAATAATCAAGTAACCAAAATGTTAGACTACGCATTCAGTCAATATACAACGAAGCCTTTATACAAAAAAGGAGACGTTATTACCAAGATAGATGTAAACAAGGGTAGCGAAGATCAGGTAACAGCTGTTACGTCCGAGCCTATTTCTGTTTTATTGAAAAAAGGAAATGCAGCCAAAGCCGTTAAAACAGAAGTGAAAATGAACGAGAAGCTAAATGCGCCTATTCAAAAAGGTGACAAAATTGGAACGTTGACCATTAAGAAGGATAACAAAGTAGTTAGTTCTTCACCACTTCTTGCAAAAGAGGATATCGATGCTGCTTCTTGGTGGAAGATATTCAAACGTACATTCTCTATTTTCTCTCAAACATCTTAAACAGCTAAATGTGACGAAATAGAACTAGTTTTGTCGGTGAGAAGGATTCTATTCTGTCGGCAGCGAAAGACTGACTATAAGATTTCCGAGGAGGTTTGTATAGTGAGTCTTTCGATTGAATTGGAATTCAAACAAGATGTCTTGTTGGTTCGATTAACAGGAGAATTAGATCATCATACGGCAGAAGAGCTAAGAAGCAAAATCACCGAAGCGATAGAGAAGGAATCTATCAGCCATTTGATTTTAAATCTACAGCATTTAACCTTTATGGACAGCTCTGGCTTAGGGGTTATTTTAGGGAGATACAAACAGGTTCATAATAACGGCGGGGAAATGGTTGTATGCGCTATTTCTCCTGCCGTAGAACGTTTGTTTAATATGTCAGGCTTATTTAAAATTATTCGTTTTGAACCTAATGAAGAAAACGCGCTTCAAAAATTGGGGGTGGCATAATGAAAAATCAAATGAACCTCCAATTTTCCGCGCTTAGTCAAAATGAATCGTTTGCTCGCGTCACAGTAGCATCATTTATTACGCAGTTAGATCCAACAATGGATGAGTTAACAGAAATTAAAACAGTCGTATCTGAAGCAGTAACAAATGCTATTATTCACGGCTATGAAAGCAATCCGGATGGTGTGGTATACATTTCTGTGACGCTTCATGAAGACGGTTTAGTCGAGCTGATGATTCGTGATGAAGGAATTGGTATCGATAACGTGGATGAAGCCAAGCAGCCTTTATACACAACGAAACCAGATCTAGAACGTTCTGGAATGGGTTTCACCATAATGGAAAACTTTATGGACGAAATTCGAGTGGAGTCTACTGTATTAGAAGGTACGACCTTATATTTAAAAAAGCACTTAACAAATAGTAAAGCGCTATGTAATTAAGGAGACTTGCCAATGGATGTGGAGGTCAAAAAAAATAAAAACGAACCGTATTTAAAGGATCATGAAGTTAAAGACCTCATCAAGCGCAGTCAGCAAGGTGATCAAATTGCACGAGATACAATCGTCCAAAAAAATATGCGGCTCGTTTGGTCGGTTGTTCAACGTTTTATTAACCGTGGTTATGAGCCCGATGATTTATTTCAAATTGGATGTATAGGGCTATTAAAGTCCGTTGATAAATTTGACTTATCGTATGATGTTAAATTTTCAACATATGCTGTTCCAATGATTATTGGTGAAATTCAGCGATTTATTCGTGATGATGGCACGGTAAAGGTTAGCCGTTCTCTGAAAGAAATGAGCAATAAAATACGTAAAGCAAAAGACGAGCTTTCCAAATTACTTGGACGTGTCCCTACAGTCGCTGAGGTTGCAGAACATTTGGATCTCACTCCTGAAGAAGTAGTGCTAGCTCAAGAAGCTAATCGTGCTCCTTCGTCTATTCACGAGACCGTCTATGAAAATGATGGAGATCCAATTACCCTTCTTGACCAAATTGCTGATCATACGGAAGCGAAGTGGTTTGATAAAATTGCCTTAAAAGAAGCAATTGAAGAACTTGATGAGCGTGAAAAGCTCATTGTCTATTTAAGGTATTACAAAGATCAAACTCAGTCCGAAGTGGCCGCAAGGCTGGGGATTTCTCAGGTTCAGGTATCGAGGCTTGAGAAGAAAATCTTAAAACAAATGAAGCTGCATATGAATGATACGTAATACTTAAGAAGCAATCTGTTTTGCTATTCAAAGAAGAATAGTGAAACGGGTTGCTTTTTTTATTTGGTAATTAATGGTCTGTTCAGAAACGTGAATTAGAAAATTTAAGAAAATCCATACTACACGTACAGGGAGATAATGAATCGTAAGGTGTGATATGAATGGAAAACGTTCTTTATCTTAAAATGAGGCATCGTATTCAAGTAAAACCTGATGAGGCTGTAAATATTGGACAATTAGCAATGGTTATAGCAGGAGATTCCGTTCAAAAGCAAATTGAAAAGCTAGTTGTATATCAAGTAAGTATGAGTGATCGAAATATTATCATTGTTGATTTAATGAAGGTAATTGAAAAAGTTGCCTCTCAGTATCCGCATTTAGACATTCAGACGATTGGACCTGCTCAAACGATTGTAGAAGTCGTGTATAAAAAGAAACAATATTCCTTTTTGTTTTTTCTAGCTGTTTGGTTTCTTCTCTTCATCGGAGCTGCTTTAGCGATTATGAACTTCCACGAAGATGTGAGTATGAGACAAGTACATCAAAAATTGTTCTATATGCTGACCGGCCTGAGAGATAAGCAGCCTTTGCTGATTCAAGTGCCTTACTCTATCGGTTTAGGCCTGGGAATGATTCTGTTTTTTAACCACGTCTTTAGAAAACGAATTAATGAAGAGCCTAGTCCTCTCGAAGTCGAAATGTTTAATTACCAGCAAGACTTAGATCAATACGTCATTATGCACGAGAATAAAGAAAGTATGAAAAAAATTGATGATCATTAACATTGTGATGACCATTGTAATTGGACTTGCGGGAGGACTGGCTGCAGGTGCTGGGTTTGTAGCATTTTTAACGGTGCTGGGCATCATTCCGCGTTTGATGCAGCTGACCAAAACCATGAAATACATTCAAGCATATGAATGGGGAGTCGTGGGTGGTGCTGTTACAGGCGGGTGGTGCAGTCTTCATCAATACACGTGGCAGTTTCCTGCGGTGCTTATTATGATCATAGGTCTAACGAGCGGTATTTTTATCGGGATGCTGGCAGCAGCGTTAACAGAAGTGCTTAATGTATTGCCGACGTTAACGAAACGAATAGGAATGGAAGGCAAGCTTATTTTATTGTTAATGGCCATTGTACTAGGCAAAGTATGCGGATCATTATTTCATTGGATTTATTTTGTTAATCAATAAGAAAAGGATGTATGTAATATGGCAAATAATCAAAAATTAAAAGATAACTATCAAGAAAGCATTAAACCATTTCAGCCTAAACCTTCATATGTGGCAAATTGTCTAAAAGCCTTTTTGGTAGGGGGAATCATTTGTACATTAGGACAGGTAATTCAAAATTTCTATATTGCATTTTTTGACTTTAATGAAAAAAATGCAGGTAATCCTACCGTCGCAACACTTATTTTAATATCCGCACTCTTAACGGGGTTTGGGATATACGATCGTATTGGTCAATTCGCAGGTGCAGGTTCAGCCGTTCCTGTTACGGGTTTTGCCAATTCCATGACGAGTGCAGCGCTTGAACATCGTAGTGAAGGAATTGTTCTCGGAGTTGCGACAAACATGTTCAAGCTGGCCGGAAACGTCATTGTATTTGGAACGGTTTCCGCTTACATTGTAGGAATCATTCGCTACCTTTTTAAAACTTATTTGCTATGAAAAGAGGGGGATTATGAGAAAAACTGGAAAGCAAACGTGGGTTTATGAAAATCCTATTTACATTAATGCTACAGGAACAGCAGTAGGACCAAAAGAAGCAGATGGACCGTTAGGAGAAACATTTGATATTACACATAAAGATTTGCACTGTGAAGAAGACAACTGGGAGTTAGCTGAAAGAAGACTGATGACGGAGTCAATTGATTCCTGCTTGCAAAAAATAAATTTATCATATGAAGACGTTGATTTGTTTTTGGCCGGAGATTTATTAAATCAAAACGTAACGGCTAATTTTGTAGCTCGGCATAACCAAATTCCATTTCTATGTATGTTTGGCGCTTGCTCCACATCAATGGAAACGCTCGCAACGGGAGCAGCTCTTGTGGATGCGGGATTTGCTAATCGTGTTATTGCATCAGCGAGCAGTCATAACGCAACGGCTGAGCGCCAATTTCGAAATCCTACCGAGTACGGAGGACAAAAACCAGATACAGCAACGGCAACCATTACGGGAGCAGGGGCAGCGCTTGTCTCGAAAGAAAAAGGTATTGTGCGTCTGACGTCTGCAACGATTGGTCGGGTGATGGATTATGGTATTAAAAACGCAAACGACATGGGTTCCGCTATGGCACCAGCTGCTGCAGATACCATTCAAAGGCATTTGGAAGACTTAAACGTCTCTCCAAGCGAGTATGATCTTATTTTAACAGGAGATTTATCTGGTGTAGGAAGTCCAATCTTAAAACAGCTGCTCAAGGACGAAGGCTACGATATATCAACCAATCATAATGATTGCGGATTAATGGTATATCGCCCTGACCAAAATGTATTTGCAGGAGGAAGCGGCTGCGGCTGCTCGGCTATTGTCACGTATGGGCATATTTTAAATGAATTAAAATCCGGAAACTTAAAGAAAGTGTTTATGGTGGCAACAGGAGCTCTTTTAAGTCCAACGATGATTCAGCAAAAAGAGTCAATTCCAACAATTGCTCATGGCGTCGTCTTAGAACATATTGGGGAGGGATGATCAATGGAATATGTAATAGCTTTTGTTGTAGGAGGAATCATTTGCGTTATTGGGCAGCTGCTGCTTGATCTTGCTAAGCTTACTCCAGCGCACGTTATGAGTTCGTTTGTAGTTGCAGGAGCAATTTTAGATGGATTTGGTCTTTATGATAAGTTAATTGAATTTGCTGGCGCCGGAGCGACGGTTCCAATTACAAGCTTTGGTCATTCATTGCTGCACGGAGCGATGAAGCAAGCGGATGACCATGGATTTATTGGGATTGGGATTGGGATTTTTGAACTTACCTCGGCTGGAATTTCAGCAGCTATTTTATTTGCTTTTATTATTGCGTTAATCTTTAAACCGAAAGGATAAAAGATTATGACAAAAAGAAGGATCATTATTGTAACCGATGGCGATGAATATGCACGCAAAGCAATTGAGCATGTAGCTAAATCGGTTGGTGGCAGGTGCATTTCGAGATCATATGGAAACCCTACTACGTTAACAGGCAGTCAAACGGTAGATTTAATCCTTCAAGCACCATATGATCCCGTCTTTGTGATGTTCGACGATAGCGGTTTCTTAGAGGAAGGACCAGGGGAAATTGCTTTGCTGCACGTAGCAAAGCATCCTCAAGTAGAAGTTCTTGGAGTGATCGCCGTGGCATCACGTACTCATCAAAGCGAATGGACAAGAGTGGATGTGACCATTGATCGTTTTGGGGAAATATCGCATTACGGCGTGGATAAAAGCGGAATTCAAGAGTTAGAAGTCGGACGAATTAATGGAGATACAGTTTACTGCTTGGATCAGCTCGATATTCCCTTAGTTGTAGGAATAGGGGATATCGGCAAAATGGCTAGGATGGATGATGTTAAACTGGGATGTCCTATTACAGAAAAAGCAGCAAGACTTATTTTAGAAAGGAGCGGTTCGTTTGGGTAAGCCAGCAGAGCAGAAAACAGCTATTTTTTCAAAAGTACAAAAAAACGATCAGTGGTTCAAAGAAAACGCTAGTATGAACACAAGCTTTGATGTGGGCGTGCGTAAACTACTTATTTTGGATCGAGAAGTTCATGTTTACTATGTAACAGGACTGTGCGATAGTTCATTTATTATTGAAATTACAAAAGTGCTCGTTCAAATTAATGATAATGAAGTTGAACGAGCAAAGCTAAAGGATATTGTTGAAAACCGTCTTATTCATCAGCAAGTAAAGCCTTTAAAGACGCTGGATGATGGAATGGTTTCGGTTTTATCAGGACTGCTATTCGTTTTAATTGACGGTGAAGAAGTTGGCTTTGAAGTCGATGTGCGTACATATCCTGGCAGATCCCCTGAAGAAGCGGATACAGAGAAAGTGATTCGCGGAGCAAGAGATGGATACACGGAAAACATCATTATTAATACAGCGTTAACAAGAAGACGAATTCGTGACGGAAGATTTCGCTTTGAAATTATGAAGGTAGGCGAACGATCGAAACTGGACGTAGCGATTGGGTACATAAAGGGGGTAGCTGATCCAGGACTGGTTAAACTTATAAAAGATGAACTGGAAGCTATCGATGTAGATGGTTTGCCGATGGCTGACAAATCAATTGAAGAGTTTTTAGTCAAACAAGGAATTAATCCTTTTCCAATGGTACGCTATACAGAACGTCCGGACACAGCAGCAGCTCATGTACTAGAAGGGCATGTGATCATTATTACCGATACGTCTCCAAGCGTTATTATTACGCCAACTACGCTGTTTCATCACGTGCAGCATGCAGAAGAATACAGGCAGTCTCCTTCTGTAGGTACCTTTATACGCTGGATACGGTTTTTAGGAATTCTTGCGTCTCTTTTCTTATTACCGCTATGGCTGTTATTTGTACTTGAGCCAGATCTGCTGCCGGCAAAATTACAATTTATTGGGCCAAACGAAGCAACAAATATTCCGACAGTTATCCAGATTTTCTTAGCCGATCTAGGGGTTGAGTTCCTGAGGATGGCCGCCATTCATACACCGACACCGCTTGCTACTGCTATGGGTTTAATTGCTGCAGCACTCATTGGACAGATTGCCATTGATGTAGGATTGTTTGTTCCGGAAGTTATTCTTTATGTAGCTATTGCGTCCATTGGTTCTTTTTCAACGCCAAGCTATGAGTTAGCAGTAGCAAATAAAATGCTGCGATTGTTTCTGTTAATTTTTGTGGCGGCCTTTCATACTCCAGGGTTTCTTATTGCAACAACGTGTATCCTTCTCTATATGGCGCGATTAAAATCGTTGAATACGCCTTATTTGTGGCCGTTTCTTCCATTCAACCCGCAGGCTTTATGGCAGATTATCATTCGCACACCGGTTCCTGGAGCAAATCCGCGTCCTAGTATTGTACATCCGCAGGACAAAGACCGCCAGCCTGCAAAACCTTAAACAAAATATGTGGTTGAAACCTGTATGAAGATGTGATAGATTTGTTTTAAATATGGAAAATAATAAATATTTAGACAGTTAGCAGCGAATTGCCGTTAACTGTCTTTTTTACACTATACATAGGAACGGGGTCTAAACATGTTTTTACACGGAACAAGTCGCATAAATAAGCAGGGTCATCTTGAAATTGGTGGAGTTGATACGGTTGAATTAGCATCAAATTTTGGGACACCCCTTTACGTATATGACGTAGCTTTAATTCGGCAGCGTGCTAGAGGATTTAAAGAAACATTTGAAAAGCATGGGGTAAAAGCACAGGTCGCTTATGCAAGCAAAGCTTTTTCTACAATTGCCATGGTTCAAGTTGTTCATGAAGAAGGTCTTTCGTTAGACGTTGTTTCGGGAGGGGAACTGTATACGGCTTTAGCAGCTGACTTTCCGAAAGAACGGATTCATTTTCATGGAAATAATAAAAGCCGAGCAGAACTAGAAATGGCCATCAAAGAAGATGTAGGATGCATTGTAGTTGATAATTTTTATGAAATTACATTGCTTCAGGAAATAACGGAACAGTATCAAAAAAAGATGCCTGTTCTTCTCAGATTAACACCCGGAATTGAAGCTCATACACATGATTATATCTTGACAGGGCAGGAAGACTCGAAGTTTGGGTTTGATCTTCAAAACGGTCAAGCAGACGAAGCTGTGCGTCTTGTGCAAAATAGCAAGGGGCTAGAACTTTTAGGTATTCACTGTCATATAGGATCTCAAATTTTTGAAACAACCGGATTTATTATGGCGACTCAAAAGCTTTTTGCAAAAATGAAAGAGTGGAAACAACGTATAGAATTTGTTCCGCAAGTATTAAATTTAGGCGGCGGCTTTGGCATTCGTTATACGGAAGAAGATCAGCCTATTCCTGTTTCGCAGTATGTGGAAGTTATTATAGAAGAGGTCAAAAAGCAGTCTAAACAGTTAGAGGTAGAAATCCCTGAAATTTGGATTGAGCCCGGCCGCTCTCTTGTAGGAGATGCTGGAACGACCCTGTATTCAATTGGTTCTCGTAAGCATGTACCTAATGTACGTGAATATGTAGCCATTGATGGAGGAATGAACGACAATATCCGTCCTGCGCTGTATCAAGCGAAATATGAAGCGGTCATTGCCAATCGAATGAGTGATGAGAGTGATGAGCTCGTATCTATTGCGGGTAAGTGCTGCGAATCGGGGGATATGCTGATGTGGGATGTACACCTTCCAAAAGCAAACCCAGATGATTTATTAGCGATGTTTTGTACAGGCGCATACGGTTATTCTATGGCAAGTCACTATAACCGTTTGCCAAAGCCAGCTGTGGTGTTCGTAGAAGATGGAGAAGCACAGCTAGTCGTAAAACGCGAAACGTATGAAGACATTGTAAAAAATGACGTGAAATACAAAGTGACGGTAAAAAAGTAACGGGTGATTAACGTAAAAAAAGAGCCTCTTGTTCAAGAGGCTCTTTTTTTTATGAGAATAACGATTTAATAGCATTAATAATATCAACAAAGAATTGCTTTAATTTATCAAGAAATGATTGGCCTTCTTCTGACTGAAGAAATGTTGTTACTTTTTCCTTTGTCGCGGAAAGTTGGTCTTTTACTTGATTCCAATCGATGTTCATATCTTTTAAGCGATTGAAAAAGTCAACAAGTGTATTAAGCTCTGAATCTGTTAATTTAATACCTAAATCATCAGCCACTCGCTGAATTAACGTGCGTAAATCGTCCTTTGTTTGAGGATTTTCTTTGGCAATTTCTTCTTTAATCGTTGCCATAAACTGCGCTGCTTTTTCTTTACCGATTTTTTCACCAAGCTCAGATGTCTGCACCATCTCTTCATTGGCTGCTTTTTTTACTTCTTCTGGGATTTTTTGATCTGTTTGAACTTCATATGCTTTCATAATACCTGTTAAAGCAGCTGTACCAGATACTTCAAATGGAGCGGTAATCTGGATTTTTGCATCTTTAACGCCGGCGGTCATCAAAGCATTAATATACATGTCGTCTGTAATACCATTAATATTTTGAGTTGATACGCTTAAACCTGAATCTTTTGAACCAAGGGTAATACTAGAAGATGAAATAGCACGAGATCCAATAGTAGCCTTTGGAATAAAGTCACCTAAATATTCATGCTCTTCTTGGTTTGTCACGGTTACTGTTTGAGCATTGCTTGGTGCATCAAGGTCATTTAATACCTGTTGCTTCTGAGAGCTGGTTAAGTCCTGACCTAATGTAATAATAACATCGCCCGGAGCAGCATCTGCAAAACTTTTTAAGGGTGCGGTTAGGAATAGAAGAAGACCTAATGTCACCATCATTGCTTTTATCGTTAATTTCAAACCTTTTTCCTCCTTTAATCCCATACTTGCCCTATTATAATACGGGCAGGTCTGAAGTAACAGAGTCAATTCATCATTTTCCCATAAATCAGTCTAGAGGCGTAGATTTCTATATGAAATGAAATCTATGTATCTCTATCACTGTATTAGACGGATGATACTATAAAAAGTTTCATCTCACAACTACTATTTTTTATTTAGAGCCCTACGAGAAGAAAGTGAAGAAGTGCATTCATTGAATTCATGAGCTTGTTTGTAGTAGAATAGAGTGAGCTTATAAATGTAAGTGTTCTACTCTAGGTGGCACTTACAACTTTTACGTTTTGCCGCTTTGATAGGAAAAAACAGAGCCTATAGCGGTACTAATACATATATTGGAGGTCATTTATATGAAAAAAGCAAGTATTCTAATGGAAAATGGCGAAAAAATTCTAATCGATTTATTTCCGAACGAAGCACCAGGAACAGTAGAAAACTTTGAAAAGTTAGCTAATGAAGGATTCTACAACGGCGTAACGTTCCACCGCGTTATCCCTGGATTTGTTTCTCAAGGAGGAGACCCAACTGGTACAGGTGCTGGCGGCCCTGGCTACTCAATTAAATGTGAAACAGAAGGAAACCCTCACAAACACGAAGCGGGTTCTCTATCCATGGCACATGCTGGTAAAGACACAGGCGGCAGTCAGTTCTTTCTTGTTCATGAGCCACAGCCTCATTTGAACGGTGTTCACACTGTATTTGGAAAAGTAACAGAAGGACTTGATACAGTGTTAAAAATGAAAAATGGCGACGTAATGAAAGAAGTAAAAGTCTGGGAAGAATAAGAGCATACTGCTATAAATGGATATTAGCTAATAAAACGTCATAACAACCTTTTACAGGGGGTTACGGCGTTTTTTCTTCGCGCAACAGCTCAAAAAGCGTAATAGATTAGGTTTCTCATACACGCATGACATAGGACAAGCTTTTGTGTAATATTGCTATTTACTTATAAATTTTGTATGATAAAAGCAGTAAAAAACGCAGCGCATTAATTTGTAGGAAAGTTTGAGGACGAGGGAGAATCGTATGCTTATTCGCTATAAACGAAACTATGAAAAAATTGCCATGGGTCTTCTATCGTTTGTACCTACGGAAAAAGATTTAAAAAAACTTCAACAAACGATGAAAGAATATGAGCAAAACGAACATTGGCAGCTGTATCTTTGGAAGCAAGAAGAAGATATTATTGGGATTGTTGGCATTTCCATGATCGATAAAAGTTTGATTGAGGTTCAACACGTCAGTGTAAACCCTTCACACCGCCAACAGGGCATTGGCAAAAAAATGATTAAAGCTCTTAAAGAAATGTATACGACTGCACAAATTAAGCCGAGTGAAATCATCGCTCCGTTTTATGAAAAGTGTCAGGCGGATGAATAAAGAAAAGCATGATTATGTGAGGTGTGAAAGCTTCTTTCACATCTTAGTCATCATAAAACAACAGGTAGCTTCTAGCTACCTGTTGTTTTGTTTTGCCAATAAGTTCGCTTGTCTTTCCGCAATCACATCTGAGCGATCTCGCGTGCTGTGACGATGAACAATCGCATCATTTTGCAGATTAGAAGCTGATAACCAGACAAGCTGTTTATCAGTGCTTCTTTGTTTGCAAGCTCGTAATAATGCTGGATCTTCAATGGGCAAGTTAATACTTTTATATGGCTGATAGGTATCGATTAAAGTTAATTGTTTGCGAAGAAGTTTAAGCAGTGAAGGAAAATTAAGTCCAAGCTGTGCAATATTTTCTTCTTCCTTCGTTAAAATTGCCAGCGCCTTTTGCATCGTTCTTTTGGCTCCGGCGAAATTTTGGCGTCGATGATGATAGAGTGAAACAGCAATTTGAATAAGGCCAACCCAAATAATATTGCGGTGTCCTCTTTCGTCTTTTTTCCAGTGTTCTTCTAGCAGTTCATGACATTCAAAGTAATCCCGGTCGCCATGAAAATGAACTAAATAATCAATATAGGCTTGTGAATACAATCTTGTTCCCTCCTGGTAAGACTCTATATGTAGTGTATCACAAAAATTAGCTATTCATCAGCGCGGTGCATTTAAAGAGACAAACGTGCTCAAGGTATGGCGAACACGTTTGTTTTTATTCAATATGTGTGGTTAGAAGCGTAAGCAAGAACAACCAACAATAATTAATAAAATAAACAGTACAACAATTAAAGCGAAACCGCTACCGTATCCACAAGATTTTTCACCCATGCGAGTTCCTCCTTCAGCCATTTCAAAATCTTATTACCTTGACATCATATGTATGTTTAAACTTTTTGTATGGGCAAATGACCTATTTTTACGTTAATTTGTATTGGACATGTGTCTATAATCCTCTATACTAATGATAGTAACGTTATATAAAGCAGCAGAAATGATAAGCAATTGAAAAGTGTTGGTGAGATAAAAGTGGAGTATAGTGTAAAAGTAGATGCGTTTGAAGGACCTTTAGATCTTCTTCTGCATTTGATTAACCGATTTGAAATTGATATTTACGATATCCCAGTAGCGACAATTACTGAGCAATATATGATGTTTATACATACAATGAATGAGCTTCAGCTAGACGTTGCCAGTGAGTATCTAGTCATGGCAGCAACTTTGCTTCAAATTAAAAGTAAAATGCTTCTGCCTACGTATGAAGAAGATATGGATGAAATTGAAATGGTCGATGAAGAAGATCCGCGTGAAGAATTGATGCAGCGCTTAATTGAATATCGAAAGTTTAAAGAAGCGGCTGTAGAGCTTCAAAAGCTGGAAGAAGACCAAAGTCATGTGTATACAAAACCTCCAAGTAATGTGCAAATAAATGCAGAAGAACGTACGCAGCCTCAGGATGAAGGATTGGATATATCACTGTATGATATGCTAAGTGCTTTTCAAAAATTGATGAAACGAAAGCAAAACAAAAAGCCTATGCAGACGAAAATAGCAAGGCAAGACATTCCAATTGACAAGCGCATGAGTGAAATTGTGAATGAATTAAAAGCCTTTAAAGGGAAAAAAAGTTTTTATCAGCTGTTTCCTTATCAAGAGCGTGATCATATTGTTGTAACGTTTTTAGCTGTGCTGGAATTAATGAAAGAAAATGAAATCTTTGTGGAACAGCAGCACAATCTAGACGAGCTTTATGTATCGTATCGAGAAAGGAATGAAGAGGAATGACAACGAATAATCTACAGGCTATTATTGAGAGCTTACTTTTTGTTTCTGGTGATGAAGGTCTATCCATTAGCCGGTTAGCTGAGATTATAGAAAAGCCTCATGAAGACATTCAAGGTGCTTTGGAGAGCTTAGAGCAAGAGTGTAAGTTCAGAGGAGTTACACTTGTTGAAATAGGAGGGGCCTATCAGCTTGTCACAAAAAAAGACTATGCACCATATATTGAGAAGCTCGTAGAAGCTCCCGCTAATCAATCATTATCACAAGCAGCGCTTGAAACGTTAGCTATTGTAGCGTATAAGCAGCCAATTACAAGAGCTGAAATCGAAGAGATTCGCGGAGTGAAAACGGAAAGACCTCTTCAAACTTTAATTGGAAAGGTTTTATTAAAAGAAGTGGGACGAGCGGAAGGCGCAGGGCGGGCCATCTTATACGGAACGACAAAAGAATTTTTAGGCTATTTTGGCCTTAAAAGTATCGAAGAGCTGCCGCCGCTTCCAGAAGATTTATTACAAGAAGGAACCGATCAAGAAGCAGATTTGTTTTTTCAATCGTTTCAAGAAATGAAGTGAAAATGTAAAAGAACATAGAATTTTTTCTATGTTCTTTTTTGCATGGACAAATCTTTTCATTCATAACCAAAAAAGACGAGCATAAACTTGTACAAACAGGTAGAGGGACGGGGATGACATGAAAAGAAGCAAAAAAAGTATCATCTATCTATTTATTGTATTGCTATGTCTCAGCGGTTGGCCTTCCACATCATCTGCAGCGGGGAGCGTAAGTGCTCATAGTGCTATTTTGATGGAACAGAAATCAGGGAGAGTGTTATATGCTAAAAATGCAGATCAAGTTAGCCGAATTGCTAGCATTACAAAAATTATGACAGCAGTACTGGCGATTGAATCTGGCAAAATAAATAAAACAGTTACCGTTAGCCACAACGCAGTTGGTGTTGAAGGTTCTTCTGTGTATTTAGTTGAAGGTGAAAAAATAAAATTAAAAGATTTAGTATATGGCTTGATGCTTCGTTCAGGTAATGATGCTGCTGTAGCTATCGCAGAAGCGGTTGGAGGAAGCGAAGATGGATTTGTTTATTTGATGAATAAAAAAGCAGAAGAAATTGGCATGACAAATACAACATTTCAAAACCCGCATGGGTTAGACGATCATGAAAATCATCGCTCAACCGCGCACGATATGGCTCTGCTCATGCGCTATGCAATGAATAATAAAATTTTCAAAGAGATTTCAGGAACAAAAGTCTATCGAATGAAGCATCCTGAAGAGAAATGGGATCGAGTGTGGAAAAACAAAAATAAACTGCTGACAACACTATATGCATACTGTACTGGCGGAAAAACAGGATATACAAAATTAGCAAAACGAACGCTTGTGACAACTGCTACAAAGGATGGAATGGATTTAATCGCCGTAACGATTAATGCCCCAGATGATTGGAACGATCACATTTCCATGTATGAAAATGCATTTGATAAATATGATATGACCAGTTTAGCTGAAAAAGGCGAATTGGCCGATATAAAGGATTCTTTCTATAAAGATCAGTTGTATATTAAACGAAATGTCGTCTATCCGCTCACAAAGAAAGAAAAAAGCTCTGTAGAAGTGAAAACAACGTTAATTCAGCCTAAAAAGCAGTGGAAAGAAACAGGGGAAGTTCCAAATGTGGTAGGAAAGCTCGATATTTATAGAAGTGGAGAGACGATTGACAGTGTTCCAATTTATTTCGAAAAGCAGTCCGAGCAGCAAAAAGGTTTTTTTGATAGAGTGAAGCGATTAATGTTTATTCAGTCTGGAGCCAAAACAGATGGTTAATATTATTTGGATGCTGCTGACCATTATCGGAATTGTTTTTGCGATTATAAATGGAAAAATTGGTGATGTAAACAAAGCAATTTTTCAAGGAGCAGGCGAAGCAGTGACCATCAGCATTGGATTAATCAGCGTGCTGGTCTTTTGGTTAGGGATGATGAATATTGCTCAAAGTGCAGGGCTTCTCGACAAGTTAGCGAAATTGTTTCGACCCATCATTACAAGACTTTTCCCTGATGTTCCAAAAGATCATCCGGCCTTAGGGTACATATTGTCCAATATGATGGCGAATATGTTTGGACTCGGGAATGCGGCAACTCCTCTTGGCATTAAAGCGATGGAGCAGCTTAAAAAGCTAAACGGCGATAGAGACGAAGCAAGCCGTTCTATGATCACACTTTTAGCACTTAACACAACCAGTTTAACACTTATACCAACCACAGTTATTGCAATTCGAATTACGTATAACTCGGCTAATCCTACTGAAATTGTCGGTACCACGCTTTTAGCAACTGTTGTAGCTACGATAGGAGCTATCATCATTGATCGCTTCTTTTATTATCGACGTACACGAAAAGGAGGAAAACGAAAATGACTATGCTTAATCAAGTATCATTGATGTTTATTCCTCTTATCGTAGGATGCATTTTACTTTATGGAACCTATAAAAAAATTCCTACGTATGAAAAGTTTGTAGAGGGTGGGAAAGACGGATTACAAATTGCTTTTTCCATCATTCCTTACTTAGTCGGCATGTTAGTGAGCATCTCTATTTTTCGAGCTTCAGGAGCGCTTGATTTTTTCTTATCTGTTTTAAAACCTATGCTGCAAGCAGTCGGCGTTCCGGCTGAAATTGTACCTTTAGCTCTTATCAAACCGATATCTGGAACGGCTGCTCTTGGTATCACGACGGATCTAATTTCTACATACGGACCTGATTCTTTTATCGGTCGTTTGGCATCGACCATGCAGGGAAGTACAGATACCACATTTTATATTTTAACGGTTTATTTCGGAGCGGTTGGCATTAAAAAAATGGGAGATGCGCTGAAGGTTGGTTTACTGGCAGATTTGGTAGGAATTATTGCCTCAGTTGTCATTGTAATCCTTGTGTTTGGTCGGTAAGAAATCGAAAATTCTACCTCTGAGTGGCAAATAGACTTGTGTATTACTTCGTAAACAAGTAAGATGTTACAAGAGGTGAAGTGTTAATGGAACGATTACAAAAAGTGATTGCTCACGCAGGTGTAGCATCAAGACGTAAAGCTGAAGAATTAATCGGCCAAGGCCGAGTGAAAGTAAATGGAAAAGTTGTAAGAGAATTGGGCACGAAAGTAGGTCCTAACGATAAAATTGAAGTAGATGAAGTGCCGGTAGAAAGCGAAGCGCCCGTTTATTTTATGTTATACAAACCAAGAGGCGTAATTTCAGCTGCTAACGACGACAAGGGAAGAAAAACAGTCGTTGACTTCTTTCCACATGTAGAAGAAAGAATTTATCCAATTGGACGTCTAGACTATGATACGTCGGGTTTACTTCTTTTAACAAACGACGGTGAATTTGCTAATCAGCTAATGCACCCTAAATTTGAAGTGGACAAAGTGTATGTGGCTAAAATTAAAGGAATTCCAAGTCGTGAAAAAATCAGACAGCTGCAGCGCGGTGTGATGCTAGAGGACGGAAAAACAGCACCAGCTCGTGCAAAAGTTCTTTCTATTGATAAAAGCAAGCAGACGGCGATTGTGGAATTGACGATTCACGAAGGGAAAAATCGTCAAGTACGTCGCATGTTCGATGCAATTGGGCATTCTGTATTAAAATTAAAACGTGAACGCTACGGACCTTTAGATTTACGCGGATTAAATGCAGGAGAAGCTCGTGAGCTTACAGCGCATGAAGTCAAACAATTATATTCAATGTCTCAAACAGGTAAGTAATTTTCACTTACCTGTTTTTTTTTATGAAAAATGTCGTGAATTAGAAAAACAAGCAAGGTTTTTTGAAAAAATGTCGAACTTGTAGAATCAGAGGAAGACTTCACAGAAACGTCGAAATATTATTGGAAAGCCACTACCACAAAAATGATATAATGGTAGAAAAAAGCATATTGAAAGCGGTTAAAAGGAGTTCGTGCCATGAAAAAAAAGCGCTTGATTATTCGAACAGTTATATTAGCAGTTTTGCTGTGCGCGGTTGGATATACCCTTTATGCTCAATTTTTTGCTGATAAACAAAAGGTATCAGTAGGAGATAAGGCACCTGACTTTATATTAAGAGATGTTAATGGAGAAACTCATCAGCTATCAGATTACAAAGGCAAAGGAGTTTTTTTGAATTTTTGGGGAACATGGTGCAAGCCCTGTAAACAAGAGATGCCGGCTATGGAAAAGCAGTATGCATCATATAAAAAGCAAGGTGTTGAAATTCTAGCTGTTAACGTTGCAGAAACGAATATAGCAGTAGAGCAATTTGCTAAACAGTATAGGCTATCTTTTCCGATTTTGATGGATAAAGATTCACAAGTTTTGGGTGCATACGGAATAGATCCTCTACCGACTACATTTTTAATTGATAAAAACGGAAAGATTGTAGATAGTTTTATTGGGGGATTGGAAGAATCTAAAATAAAAGAATATATGGAAGAAATTAAACCATAGGGAGTGTTGACAATGAAACACGTAAAATGTGAATGTGGACACGTTAACCCGCATGGTACGATTTTGTGTGAAGCCTGTGGTAAGCCGATTGCAGAAGAAACAACTGATAAATTAGTAGATATGCGTTATGAAGGAAGCGCAAGGCGATCGCAAACGTACAATAAAACAGTTATCGATAAAATATGGAACTTTTTCTCTTCTGTAAAAGTAGGTATTTGGATCATTATTGTGACGCTTGTTGCGTCTGCAGTCGGAACCATTTATCCTCAAGAAGCTTACATACCTCCTAATGTGACAGCAGATGAGTATTACCAAAAGGAATATGGATGGACAGGAGAGCTTTATTATAAGTTAGGCTTTCATCATCTCTACGAATCGTGGTGGTACTTGCTTTTAATTGCTGCTTTAGGAATGTCGTTAGTCATTTGCAGTTTAGATCGAGTAGTGCCTTTGTACCGAGCTCTAAAAAAGCAGAGTGTAACAAAACATCCAAACTTCTTAAAAAGACAGCGTTTATATAGCACTTCATCATCGTGGACGGATCAAGATTATGAACATGTAAAAAGCATGCTTAAAAAAAGAAGATACTCTATTCGTGAAGAAAACGGCAATCTGCTGGCTGAAAAAGGACGCTTCTCAAGATGGGGTCCATACGTTAATCATATCGGTCTCATTATCTTTTTACTAGGTGCTATGCTTAGATTTGTACCAGGTATGTATATAGATGAAGTTCTTTGGATCCGTGAAGGTGAAACAAAAGTTATTCCTGGGACGGACGGAGAGTATTTTTTGAAAAACCATCGTTTTACTGTTGAAACGTATGATAAAGATAGCGAAAGCGCCGTGTTTCAAGAAGCAATTGATCGTGCAGGGAATAATAAAGTAGCCAAAAAATATGAAGCGGATGTTAGTTTGTATAAGCGCGGAGGAAAGCTTATACCGGGAGCAGATCCAAAGTTAAAGAAAATAAAAGATTCAGAGATTCGTGTGAATCAGCCGCTTAAGTTTGAAGGATATGCCATGTACCAAGTGGACTTCAAGTTAAATGAGTTTAGCTCTATGTCTTTCCATTTAACAGATAAAAATGCAAATAGAAACGTTGGTTCACTTACAGTAGATTTACATAATCCAAAAGAAACATATGATTTAAAAAACGGATATAAAGTCAAGCTCATGAGTTACTTTCCAGACTTTTTCTTTGATGATGAAGGAAATCCAAATACAAAGACCAGAGTGCCTAACAATCCGGCTTTTGTATTTAAAATGATTACGCCTCAGCATAAAAAAGGGGAAGTTGCTTTTGTGGGAATTAGAGAGAACTTGGAGCCGCTAGGAAATAACGATTATAAAATGACCTTTGCTGGTGTGGAAACGAAAAATGTAACGGGATTAACCGTTCGCAGAGACTATACGCTTTGGTTTTTAGGAATTGGCGGAGCCATCTTTATGATTGGTGTGATTCAAGGGATGTATTGGAATCATCGCCGCATGTGGATTCAAAAAGTCGATAATGAGATATGGTTGGCCGCACATACAAATAAAAACTGGTATGGGCTTAAAAAAGAACTAAATGGTTTATTAGAATCAACATCCCTTACACAGCTGAAGGACCAAAATGATAAAGAAACAAAATAGGAGGAAAAAGCATGGATTACGCGAGTATAAGTAGTAATTTACTGTATGTGGCGTTTATTGCTTATTTAGTTGCAACCTTTTTTTTCGGAGGAGCTATTCGAGATAAGCGAGCAGCTCAAAAGAAAACAAAGTGGGCAACGTTTGGAATTGCGGTTACCATCATCGGCTTTATTGCACAGATTGGCTACTTTATTACAAGGTGGATTGCATCAGGCCACGCTCCTGTTAGTAATTTATTTGAATTTACGACGTTTTTTGGCATGATGCTTGTTGGCGCATTTATTGTTATTTACTTTATTTATCGTCTTAGCATGCTTGGACTGTTTGCATTGCCGGTGGCTCTTTTGATCATTGCTTATGCAAGCATGTTTCCAACTGAAATTACGCCGCTGATACCGGCTCTTCAAACGAATTGGCTGCATATTCACGTCACAACTGCAGCTACTGGTGAAGCCGTGCTTTCCATTAGCTTTGTTGCAGGATTGATTTATTTAATCAAAACAATTGACCAATCCAAGCGAAATAAAAAAGCATTTTGGCTGGAATTCATCCTGTATACGCTTATTAGTACGCTTGGGTTTGTAGCGGTGACGCTGGCTTTTAATGCGGCTCACTACGAGTCATCATTTAATTGGATTAATAAAAGTGGAGAACAAGAGCAAGTCGTATATCATATGGTTCCGCTAGTGGGGCCGCATCAAAGTGAGTGGACAGACGGGAACGATATACAGCCGCTTATTGATATGCCCGCTATTATCAATGCTAAAAAATTAAATACGGTTATTTGGTCGTTAGCCGGTGGCTTTGTATTATATTGGCTAGTTCGTTTCATTTTACGGAAGCGAATTGGAGCCGCGCTGCAGCCGCTTGTGAAGCAGGTAAACAGCGACTTGCTTGATGAAGTAAGCTACAGAGCAGTGGCAATTGGGTTTCCTATTTTTACACTAGGGGCACTTATTTTCGCTATGATTTGGGCTCAGATGGCCTGGACGCGCTTTTGGGGGTGGGACCCTAAAGAGGTATGGGCGCTGATCACCTTTTTATTTTACGCCGCTTTTCTTCATCTTCGGCTGTCTAAAGGATGGCACGGTGAAAAATCAGCTTGGCTGGCAGTTGGCGGGTTTGCCATCATTATGTTCAATTTAGTGGCTGTGAACCTAATTATTGCAGGTTTACATTCATATGCGTAACCTTTAAAAGTAGAATAGAGGCTGAAACAAAGATATTTTAGTTGAAGGAAGATCCGAACGAATGAGATTCTTGATGGAGAATCTCATTCGTTCGGATTTTTTCATTGAGATGGTGAACGTAGGGTTCATGTATGTAGGTGCTTATAGCCGTGGAACAAGCGATCCCTACTAGCTTCTTTATTTTATTTATTCAGCTGTAGATTGCATGGATTTCGTTGCGTCTCAGCTTCTTTTGGGTAAAAAAAGCTGTTTTTCGTAAAGGTGTTCACGAATTGTCACATTGTTTGGGTATCATAAGTAGAACTCGCCGGTTTTTTTTTGTACACTAAGACTAGGAGGTTGAAAATACATGCAAAACGAACAAAGATTACTGCTAGTAGACGATGAAGATCGCATTAGACGATTGTTAAAAATGTACTTAGAAAAAGAAGGATACATCATTGAAGAAGCAGCCGATGGGCATGAAGCAATCGAAAAAGCGTTACACATAGATTATGATTTGATTGTATTAGATTTAATGATGCCCGGCATAGACGGTATTGAGGTTTGTAAACAAATTCGGGAGAAAAAAGCAACTCCTATTATCATGCTTACAGCTAAAGGGGAAGAAGTAAACAGAGTCCAAGGGTTTGAAGTAGGTACAGATGATTATATCGTTAAGCCGTTTAGCCCAAGAGAAGTGGTTCTTCGCGTAAAAGCACTGCTTCGACGTTCTTCTCAAGCAACGTTTATTCAACCAGAAACGAGCGTGAAAAATCTTATTGTCTTTGATCACTTAACGATTGATAATGATGCACATCGCGTTACAGCAGACGGAAAAGAAGTTAACTTAACTCCAAAAGAATATGAATTATTATGCTACCTTGCAAAAACGCCAGATAAAGTATATGACAGAGAGCAGCTGCTGCGTGAAGTATGGCATTATGATTTCTTTGGAGATCTTCGTACGGTAGATACGCACGTCAAGCGTTTGCGTGAAAAGTTAAATCGTGTATCGTCACAAGCGGCGAAAATGATTGTAACCGTTTGGGGAGTAGGGTATAAATTTGAGGTTGAAAATAACTGATGTTTTGGAGAAGTGTAGTTGGTAAACTATGGTTTACTATCCTATTGCTCGTCACGCTTGTTTTATTTATTTTGACCATTTTACTGCTTCAGTTTTTTGAAAATTATCATGTTGTAGATGCAGAAAACCGTTTAACTAAAACGGCTGCTAAAATCTCTACCATTGTGCAGGAAACGGACGATGAAAAACTAGGACTATCGATTGCTCGTGAACTTGCAGACCAAGCAAGTGTAGTTATTGTTCAAGACAAAGATTTTTATTGGCATTCCACACATCCTGATAAAGAAAATAAGAAAGCTATTTCGGCCATTGTTAAACAAAACGATCAGCTAAATCAAGTGGTTGAAAAAGGTAAAGTAATACGGGAAAAAATGTACATGACTACAAAGAAAGACACGAGTGATGAGCCTTTAATGTTTGTTGTCGGTGTACCTTTAATGAAAGATAACAAACCGACAGGCGGCGTTTATTTGTATCAATCTCTTTCTGAAATTGAAGAACCCGCTCAATATACGACTAAGTTCATTTTATTGGCTGCAGGTATTGCTATTATTTTAACTACTATCTTTGCTTTTTTCTTATCCACTCGAATTACAGCGCCTCTTAGAAAAATGAGGCAGGCGGCATTTGAAGTAACAAAAGGCAACTTTGATACAAAAGTACCTATTTTAACTCACGATGAAATTGGAGAGTTAGCGATTGCTTTTAATCAAATGGGCAGGCAGTTAAAGTTTAACCTCAATGCGCTTAATCAGGAAAAAGAGCAGCTTTCAAGTATTTTAAGCAGTATGGCAGACGGTGTTATTACGTTTAGTAGAGACGGATCGATTTTAATTACCAATCCCCCAGCGGAGCATTTTCTTCAGACTTGGTATTACGAGCAGGATGTCAACAATCAGCAGGTGCCTGAGCTTCCAGCAAACGTCGTCCATTTGTTTCAAACGGTAGTAGAGACTGAAACGGAGCGAAGTGCAGAATTGAAAATTCAAGGGAAAACGTGGGTCATTTTAATGTCACCGCTCTATAATCAAACGAAAATTCGCGGTGCTGTAGCTGTACTACGGGATATGTCTGAAGAGCGTAAACTTGATAAATCGAGAAAAGATTTTATTGCAAACGTGTCTCATGAATTGCGTACACCTATTTCTATGCTTCAAGGTTATAGTGAAGCTATTATTGACGATATTGCAAGTACGGATGAAGAAAAGAAAGAAATTGCACAGGTGATTTATGATGAATCACTCCGTATGGGCCGGCTTGTAAATGAACTTTTAGATTTGGCGCGAATGGAAGCGGGACATGTGCAGCTTCACTTAGAATCTGTAGCAATGGTTGAATTTACAGAACGTGTTTTGCGTAAGTTTCAAGGGTTAGCTAAAGAAAAACACATTAAACTGTCTCTTAATGGAAAAATAGAAGATGAATTTGAAGCGATGATTGATTCAGACCGTATGGAACAAGTGCTGACAAACTTAATTGATAATGCCATTCGTCATACGGATGACTACGGAGAAGTAAAGCTGCATCTTGATAAAAGTCAATCCGAAATCCATCTTTCTGTTCAAGATACAGGAGCAGGCATTCCGAAAGAAGATCTTCCATTTGTATTTGAACGATTTTATAAAGCGGATAAAGCCAGAACGAGAGGGAAGTCAGGAACTGGTCTTGGGCTTGCAATCGCCAAAAATATCGTGGAGGCACATCAAGGGATCATTGCGGTTGAAAGTGAATTAAATGAAGGAACAACTTTCTTTATCAAACTGCCAAAGTAAGCACATGCTAAATAACAGTTTTTTTCGGCTGAAATAATAAGAATAGCAAAGAGGTGTGATTCAGTAGAGAATCACATCTCTTTATTTTTTCTATAAACAAGTCTAAAAGAGAAGGAATTGGCATATAGTATGTTTTGTGTGCAATGATCTACATAGGAGGTTCTTTCTTCATGATTGATGTGTTAAGAAGAATATTGGTTGTATTAGTAATGGGATTGTGTATAGGTCTTTTATTTTTGGGCGGGCAAATGGTAAAAGCAGAAGAGAAGCAGTGGGAGTGGCCGGTTGAAGGAGTCTTAACTGATATATTTGGTTCTCGTCACGCCAAACACTTTGGAATTGATATAGCAGCACCTGTTGGTACACAGGTGTATGCTGTTGCAAAAGGAGTGGTGAACCGCTCTTATTATTCAAATACATATGGACAAGTTGTTTTTATCAAACAAACAAATGGATACGAAACGGTCTATGCTCATCTAGAGGAACGTTTTGTTGCGGAAGGAAATCGTGTAGCCGCAGGTCAAAATATTGGACGAGTTGGCAATACAGGGCGATCTTCAGGTGCACATTTGCATTTTGAAGTTCATCAAGGAAGTTGGAATCCGGATAAAACCAATGCAGTAAACCCACTTGCCAAATTGGACAAGCAAAAACTATCGGCATACGTAAAAAGCGATTTAGCTGCCACGGTTTTTCAGCAGTTACATCAGACTTCTGATAACTGTATTCTTATCCATCAAGGAGATACATTATCTGAGCTCGCAGTCAAATATGAAGTAGATATGGATCAGCTAAGAAAGTGGAATCATTTAGAAAATACGATGTTAAATGCAGGACAAGTGTTAAAAATAAGTCCATAAAAAAGAGCCGCTAAGGCTCTTTTTTTTATGTCACAATTCAATACGCTGTATGGTCACAATTTCGCTTGTTTGTTTTAACGAAGCGATGACAGAATCATCTAAAAGTTTATCAAACGTAAGCATCATAATGGCTTCTCCGCCTTTTTGCTTACGGCCCACTTGCATGGTAGCAATGTTAATACGTAAATCTCCAAGTACTTTCCCTACATTTCCAATAACTCCGGGCTGATCACTGTGACGGATATAAAGAAGATGTCCTTCTGGATAAAAATCAATATCAAACGAATCAATATTAACAATTCGAGGTCCATAGCCTGCTATATAGGTGCCCGTAATGGTAAATGTACGCTGTTCGCCTGTTACGGTAACGTCAATCATATTGGAATATCCTTGCGTATCTTCCGATGTTTTTTCACCAAATGTAATTCCTCGTTCTTTGGCAATCATAGAAGCATTGACTTCGTTAACAGGTGAGTCGATCCGATGAGTTAAAAAGCCTGATAACAAGCTCCGTGTAATATAAGTGGTTTCCAAATCCGTCACTGTACCTCCGTAGGAGATAGAGATATGCTGAACAGGTTCTCGCATGCATTGTGATAAAATGGCTCCCATTTGTTTAGTAAGGCTCGTAAACGGCTGGATTTTTTCAAAAACTTCTTTAGAAAGCGTTGGCAAATTAATGGATGAGCTTACAGGATTACCTTCTAGAAAACGCAAAACGTCATGTGCCACGTCCTCAGCAACGTTAAGCTGGGCTTCTTTTGTAGAAGCTCCTAAATGGGGAGTTGTAATAACTTGATCAAAATGTAACAAAGGGTTATCAATCGGCGGCTCAACTTCAAATACGTCAATAGCTGCACCTTGAACATGGCCAATTTCTAAATAATGAACTAAGGCTTTTTCATCAATGATCCCGCCGCGTGCGCAGTTTAATAAAAACACACCCTTCTTTGTTTTGGCTAATGTGTCATGATTGAGCAATCCCTTTGTTTCTTTCGTAAGCGGAGTGTGCACGGTAATTACATCCGCTGCTGCTAGTAATTCATCCAGGGATAATAATTCTACGCCTAGCTTTTCAGCTCGGGAAGAGGTTAAAAAAGGATCGTAAACGTGAACGCTCATATTGAAGGCTTTTGCGCGTTTGGCAAGCTCTGACCCAATTCGTCCAAATCCGATAATGCCCAGGTGTTTGCGATTAAGCTCTGTTCCAACAAATGCTGAGCGGTTCCATTCGCGCGCTTTAACTGAAGCATTTCCTTGGGGGATATGACGAAACAAGCTAGCCATCATAGCAAATGTATGTTCCGCCGTTGAAATGGTATTTCCGTTCGGCGCGTTAATAACGACAACCCCTCGTTTGGTTGAGGCTTCAATATCAATATTATCGACCCCTACTCCAGCGCGAGCAACAATTTTTAAATTCAGCATTTTTGCCAGCAAATCCTCTGTAACCGTCGTAGCACTCCGTACTAAAAGCGCATCGTACGTATGCAAATCATTCTCAACTTCTTCAACTTTTTTTCGCGTAAGATTCACATGAGGAGCTTCAAGTAGTGGAGCAAGACCTTCATTGCTAATTGAATCAGCTACTAATACATTATACATGACGTGAACATCTCCCTTGGATTTTACTATCATCAAATATTTGATAATTTACCATATTAAAAAAATTCTGTCAATTATATTTTTCAAACTTTACGATTAGTTATCAAATACACAATTATAAACGTAAAATTGAAACTATAAATATGTCATAATGCTGTTGGTTATGAACTTATTTCCTTATTTCACATATAAAAACAGTAATGAAGTTTATAAAAGACATCAGTTTAATAGGGATTAAAAAACTTCTTTATTTACTTTTAATTCGAGATAACATATAATAAATTCATAATTAAATATTGGTCTATCTTCGGGGCAGGGTGAAATTCCCGACCGGCGGTAAAAAACAAATTGTTTTGAGCCCGCGAGCTTATATGTAATACATACGAGCAGATTTGGTGAAATTCCAAAGCCGACAGTACAGTCTGGATGGGAGAAGGTGGAGGTTCAGCGTTCAAAACCTAATGTGATGAACGTTTATTAAATATGCCTGCCATGTCACCTCTCAACGAATCATTTGTTGGGAGGTTTTTGCGTGGGGATATAAAGTTGAACCTTTCTTCTTTGAAGAGTGGATCACAAAGAAGGAGAGAGGCAAGATGCAACAAAGTAAGAAAACTCAAAAGCTGGTTATACTAGGAATGTTAAGTAGTATTGCTTATATTTTAATGATGATTAATTTTCCAATTCCTGGATTACCTCCGTTTTTAACAATTGATTTTAGCGAAATTCCTGCACTCGTAGCAGCACTTGTATTTGGACCGATGGCTGCTGTTATAGTAGAAGGAATAAAAAATTTATTGAATTATTTAATTCAAGGAAGCGCTACAGGGGTTCCAGTTGGTCAAGTGGCGAACTTTGTGGCTGGTTTACTGTTCGTTCTTCCTGTATCATACATGTTCAACCGATTTAAAACGGCTAAAGGCGTAACGATAGGTTTGGTTACGGGTACGGTGGTAATGACGGTACTCATGGCTGTCTTAAATTATTATGTCTTCTTACCAGCGTATACAATCTTCTTACAATCGCCAGAAATGTCTAGTGAACAAGCACGTCAATATATCGTTGCAGGTATTTTGCCGTTTAACTTAATAAAAGGAGCAGCAACAGGGGTTATCTTTGTCTTATTGTTTTCAAAAATGAAGCAATGGATCACGCGTCGCATTGCTGTTTAATTCAATCGCTCTCCCGGGGAGAGCGATTTTTATATATAAAAAAACCTGCAGCGTGTACACTACAGGTTTGTTCAATACTTATTCGAATTTATTAGCATCGCCTTCGAATTTTTCATCCGCTACGCGAATTGAATCCGTAGGGCAGCCTTCCATTGCATCCATCATATCATCTTCTAGATCTTCTGGAATTTCTACTACACCTTGGTTATCATCTAATGTTACGAATGCAATACCTTCATCATCATAATCATAAATGTCTGGTGCTGCTGCTCCGCAAGCGCCGCATGCGATGCAAGTATCTTTATCAACAATTGTATATTTTGGCATAACAAGACCTCCTGTAAAGTGTTCGAAAATTTCTCATTATATAATCTCTTCGCGAATCAAGAGTGAAATTTCTCCTTATTCATTGTAAAATGATTTATAAAACTTTTCAATAGAAAAGTCACTGAGAATGCTTATCAAATCAAGGTTTCTTCACTTACCCAAACGTTTTGATACATAAAGGAAAGAGCTAAAAAGCCTTTATCTCACATGCTATTGGTCACTTTTGGTACAATGAATGAGAAAGGAAGTTGACACCTTTGAATTATATTCAAGTTAGCATTTTATTTTGTATAAAACAGTTAAAAGGTGAGCGAACCGCCTATGGTATTTATCATTTATTAACAGGTAAAAAGTCAGCTCAAACGATTCAAGACGGAAAAATTTTTGGAATTTCGTTTCTTTTTCAGTCATTTGTTTACTTAGATAAACGGTCTTTTGAAACCTGCGTTGCATATTTAAAAGAACAGCAGTATATTGAAGAAACTGAAAATCAAAAGTATGTGATGACAGATAAGGGACAAGCACGCCTTGAAGATGAACTGACGGCTCGACCCTTTCATCCAGCTTTAGACGGATGGAAATTCGCAAGCAGTACTCAATTATTTTTAGCAAGAATCACTTTGTTCATTCAGACCTTATCAAACCTACAGTATTTTCAAAAAGGGTTTTTACCCATTTCCAAAAATCCTGAGGTGATTCAATGGGTCAAAACGTATATTATGTCTCAAAAGCAAACGCGTCAAGAGTTAGCCGCCGAGCTATTCAAAGAGCTCCGAACGTGCTTGAAAGGTTGTACGGAACGGGACGCGTCTCTTTTTGTTTTGCAACTGACTGGATACCAAAGAGTAGGCTTTACAAAAAATCAGTTAGCATATCAATATGAACTCGATGAGCATTATGTTCATATTCAGCTTTTAGGGGTTATTCACCATATCATTGAAAAAGTGAGTAAAAATAATGAAAGCTTTCATGTACTTTCTTCTTTTTTACGTGATCTATATTTAGAATTGCCTTTGACAAGCTCGACGTTAAAAACGTATAGCTGGCTTCAAAAAGGCAAGACGCTTGAAGAAATTGCTTATATAAGGCGTTTAAAAGAAAGTACAATTGAAGATCATATTGCAGAATTAGCTCTGTTTGTTCCATCTTTTTCAATCGATGCATACGTATCGCCTAAGCAGCAGGAAGAAATTATCTCAGCCTTTGAAGGTTTGCGTACAAATAAATTAAAGGTGATAAAAGAAGAAGTAAAAGACGACGTTACCTATTTTCAGATTCGTCTCGTATTAGCAAAACATTTTACCTGATACTAAAAAAAGTGGTGTTTGATGTGAAGATAGAACAACTTCTACAGAAACAATTTGGCTATAGCCAATTTCGACTAGGACAAAAAGAGATTATTCAAGATATTTTAACGGGTCATAATG
The DNA here is from genome assembly GCF_056099005.1 of Priestia sp. 53B2. Lineage (NCBI taxonomy): Bacteria > Bacillati > Bacillota > Bacilli > Caryophanales > Bacillaceae > Priestia > Priestia sp. 53B2. Next base: position 593,808 of record NZ_JBLZXA010000008.1, on the reverse strand, counting down.
TGTTAGCGGTTCTTCCTACAGGAACAGGAAAATCATTGTGCTATCAGCTCCCAGCTTATTTGTTGAACCGACCGGTGCTGATTGTATCTCCTTTAATTTCACTGATGGAAGATCAAGTTCAACAACTAAAGGCAAGCGGAGAAAAGCGAGTTATTGCCTTAAATAGTTTCCTACAACAAGAAGAAAAACAACGAGCACTAAAAAATTTAGCTTTTTATCGTTTTATTTATGCATCTCCTGAAATTTTGCAAAATGCTGTTGTAGTAGAAGCATTAAAGCAGGCAAAGGTAGGCCTTTTCGTTGTGGACGAGGCGCACTGTATTTCTCAGTGGGGACATGATTTTCGTTTAGATTATCTACAGCTAGGAGATATATGGAAGGAACTTGGCAGTCCGCTATGTCTGGCACTAACGGGAACTGCGACTAGGGAAGTAGTGGAAGATATTAAGCGCTACTTATCGCTTCCTGCTGTCAACGAGCACATCTATTCCATGAATCGAAGTAATATTGCGATGAAAGTTGATTTTGTTGCAAGTATTGAAGAAAAAAAAGAGAAGTTACTGATGTACGTTAGTGAACTGCAAGGTCCGGGAATTATCTATTGTTCCAGCCGATCTTGGACGGAAGCATTAACACAGCTTCTAAAGGGAAATGGGATACAGCGAGTGCAGTATTACCATGGAGGAATGGAACCGAATGAAAGAATGCTTGTTCAACAGCAATTTTTAGAAAATCAGCTTGATATCATTTGCTGCACAAGTGCATTTGGAATGGGGGTTAACAAATCGAATGTTCGCTTTGTTATTCATTTTCATACACCTACGCAGCTAGAAGCATATGTACAGGAAATTGGAAGAAGTGGACGCGATCAGCGAAACAGTATTGCGATCTTGCTTTATGCTGAAGGAGACGATGATTTTGCTCATTCTTTACTTGAAATTGAGCTTCCTTCTTCAGATATCATCTTATACTGCTTGTCGTATTTACGAAACCATGATCAGGCCATTCCTTTAAAACAAGTAGAGTCTCATTTTCTTTATACAGTGGGTATTCAAGAAACACATTGGCGATTTATTCGTTATTACTTGTACAGAGAAAATGTAGTGAAAAATGAACATGTTGAACCCTGGAAAATTCCTGAACCGCTGCATGAGACGATTATTGCAGCTGTAAATAAACGTCTTCGAAACAAACATGACAAGTATCGTGCGATGAAGGGGTTTATTGAGACAAAAGAATGCCGTCGTCACGTGCTGCTTGGCTATTTCAATGAAACGGGAAAATCAGAGCCTGAGAATTGTTGCGATTGCTGCGGCTTGGATTTAGAAAACTATAAAAAAACAAATGGTGAGCAAGAGCAATGGACATTTCAAGGTTGGGAATTAGAATTAGCTCGTTTGCTTCGTCAAGGAGAGATATAATGGCAAAATCACAGCAAGAGCTTATTTCATCCATGACAGATGCAGAGCTAGTTAAAAATTTATATGTAACACAGCTGCTCATCTGCTTCATTGCTTTAGGCATCGGTTTTTTTACATTCGATTCGTGGAATTCCTTTTTGCAGTTTTTTCAGCTGGATTGGTCTTCTATTTTATTGTACGGGGGAGGAACAGCTCTCTTGGTAGTAGGAGGAGATATACTTCTAATGAAATGCGTACCTGAGCATTTATACGATGACGGAGGGATCAATGAACGTTTATTTGCTAATCGTTCTGTTCCTCATCTGATCCTTATTTGCCTAATCGTTGCATGTTCAGAAGAAATATTATTTCGAGGGGTTATACAAGTTCAGTTTGACCTTTTTTGGGCGAGTATCGTATTTGCACTCGTTCACATTCGATATTTAAAAAAGTGGTTTCTTTTTATTTCGGTTGTGTTTTTAAGCTTTTTAATAGGGTTACTTTTTTGGTGGACTGAAAATTTGTATGTCACGATTTTTAATCATTTTCTCATTGATTTTTTATTAGGCCTGCAGATACGAAAATCAAAAGGGGAATCTGCACAGCCAGAAGAACTAATGCAGTAAAGGTTAAGGAAACAGCCATTATTTTCAGTGCTACCCACATAATCTTTTATGTTCCCTCATATGTTGTACTAGCATACGAGGGGGTGGAATGATGGAAAACAAAGTGATAGACTTTGAAAGCGATGAAACACTTCAATATATATTAGCGAGCGTTATTAAAAGAAAAGAGACAGTCAATAAGTTGAAAGCTAAAGAGGGAAAATGGAAGATTTTGTTTTTAGCCAGTGTAACGGCTGTTATTAGCTACTTTTTTTTCATATTTCAAAGCGGTTTTTTTACGACGTTTAGCGAATTTTTTTCATTTTTGTTAGGCAACATGGGACATTTGATGTTTCTATTGCTTACCGTCTCACTTTACTTTTATACTGTACAGCTGCAGAAAAAAAGCGAGAAAGCAGAAAAGACTTTTCAAGATTTGCGCTGTGAGATTATTAAAAGAAGCAAAGAGCTATGGGCGACGCCTGAAACATGGGAGCACCGAAAAGAAACGTTCCGCTGGATGCAGTCAACCTATGGAATTAATTTATATCATGAAAACAAATAGAATCGCATGAAAAAGCCTCTTTTTACATAGAAGTTTAGTGAAGGGGGTTTTTTTGTGAGGGATTGGTTTAACTTGCTGGCTGCGTGGTTATGCAGTTATTATATCAGCAGTTTAACGGCTGTAGGCTCAAAAGCTTCGTTAACCTATTTACTTATTCAAATGATTTTACATCCGTTAGATGTGTTTAGTGTTATAATCTTGTTTTTTACGGCTCTTTTTTGCCTGTCGGCGGCAGTTCGTAAAGTGTTTCTGCAAAGTCGGTTGCTTCTAAAAGGCTATAAGGTAAAATGGCATGAATACCTTGTTTCATGTCTATGTGTGATAGGAATTTTATCGTTAAGTGCAATTGCGCTTTATCAAGTAGTAGGTTTGTTAACAATTGCGATAATTTATGCCCTTTCTTCTTTAACAGAAACACATCGGGTATAAAATGAAAAGAAGGAGAATATATGGTTATTCTTTTAATTGTTTTAGCGTTAGGCATAGGCTTGCTGATTTTTATGTTTTCAGAAGCCCATCGTACATATGTCGAAGAAAGAACGATTCATTTATCAAGATTTCCTGAAAATCAGCAGCCTTTGCGCCTGTTTTTTATATCGGATATACATAAGCGAACAGTTTCGTCGAAGCTGTTGGAAAAAATACCGGGCGAAGTAGATTTTGTGATCATAGGCGGTGATTTACTAGAAGGAGGAGTCCCTTTATTGCGGGCTCGTCAAAATATTCAAAAGCTTAAAACGCTAGGACCCGTCTATTTTGTGTGGGGAAATAATGATTACGAAGTAAGTCAAATGCAATTGAAGCAGATGCTTAAAGATGAAGGAGTTATTGCCCTTAAAAATGAGCATGTCTTTGCCGTTTCTAAATATGGTACTACATGCCACTTTGCGGGGGTAGATGATTTATCAGAAGGTCAGATGAATCTAAAGAGAGCTGTTTCTTCCATTGGAACTGAACGGCTTACCATTCTTCTAAGCCATAATCCTGATGTTATCTATTATGTAGATGAAGAATCAAAAGTAGATTTAATTTTGAGCGGGCATACACACGGGGGACAGATACGCTTATTTAATTTGGGTATGTATGAATTAGGAGGGCTGAAAGAAAAAAGAAAGATTCCTCTTTTTGTCAGTAACGGATATGGTACAACCTCTTTGCCTCTCCGTTTACAAGCTAGAGCCCAAACGCATTATATCACTTTAAAAAGGAAAGAATAGCCTTGAACAAACTCTTTACATAGCATATACAAATTTTACACACAGGATAACTTATCCTATAATTCAATTAATAGATACAGTTCACGAAGAGTAGTTGGAGGTTACGTATGGCTCACGAAGGGAAGTATAATATTAAAGCCATCTCAAATATGGTCGGAATCCAGCCGGGAACTTTGCGTGCATGGGAACGACGTTATCAAATTTTAAATCCTGTCCGCAACGATTCGGGGCATCGGTTATATACAGAGGAAGATTTGCGGAAATTAAAATGGCTCACGGAAAAAGTGAGCGGAGGTTTTACCATAAGTCAAGCGGTTTCGTTATTAGAAACGGAAAGTAGTACAGTAGGAACGTTTGAAGAAGAAGGAGAAGTAGATTCCCCTCAAAAAATTAGGGATGAGCTGTTAACGATACTTTTATCTTTTGAAGAAGGAAAAGCACAGGATTTAATTAATCATGCTTTTAGCCTGTATTCGGTAGAAAAAGTGGTTATTGATATTTTGGGTTCTCTACTCGTGACGGTTGGAGATATGTGGGAAAAAGGGCAAATTACAAGTGCTCATGAGCATTATACGACTCAAGTATTAAAAACGCGTATCAGCATGATTTTTTATTCGCTGCCTTCAAATGGCTTATTGCCTAAAGCGATTGCTGTATGCGGACCTAATGAGACACATGAAGTGGGACTCCTAGTCTTTACGCTATTTTTACGCCGTAAAGGGTTTGAGGTTATTTATTTAGGAAGCAGCATTGAAGATAAAGATGTTGAGTTAATTGTTAAAGAAGTAGACCCAACGTTTTTATTTATGTCATGCACAATGATGGAAAATGCCGAGAAAACACTAAATTTGACGAACCAAATGATAAAGAAATTCCCGCATCTCAAAGTAGGATTAGGCGGTTATGTGTTTGATGGTTTAGATAGCAAAAGAAAAGGCGAGGCCCAGCCGTTTATTTTAGGAAATACAAAAGAAGAGTGGAACAGCTGGCTAACAAAAAAATTAGCAGAAATTGATTGAGAATAGCTTGTCTTTCCTATCATAAACCTGTAAACTCGTAAGTAAACATCACGAACCGTTTTCCAAAAAATACATATACTGCATTATCGAACCATGTGGTTATGAGTGCAAGCGGGGAGGGACGCTAATGAGGCTTGAACGATTAAACTATAATAAGCTAAAAGTTTTTTTGACCTACGATGATTTAAAAGAAAGAGGGTTAACAAAAGAAGATCTATGGACAGATACATTCAAAGTAAAGCAGCTCTTTCGTGAGATGATAGAGCAAGCTTCTCAAGAACTGAACTTTGAACCTACAAATTCTCTTTCTGTAGAAGTTTTTTCACTTCAAGCACAGGGAATGGTTGTATTTGTGACAAAGCAGTATGAAGAAGAAACCAGCTACGGTGAGTTCGATGAAGACGAGTTCGAAGACTTCATTGAAATGCAGGTCATGCTAGATGAAAGCGAAGACATGTTTTTTGAGTTTGATTCATTTGAAGATGTCATTCAGCTGACCAAACGCATGCCAAACTTTTACGATACGGATAGTGTGCTCTATTCATTTGAAAAACGTTTTTACGTGCTGTTGGATTATCACATGCTGTCACCGGCTGAAGTTGGGAATATGATTGCGGTTTTGGCGGAGTATGGAAATCCCTCTACAATTACAAAGCACCGCGTAAATGAATATGGGAAAATGTTAGTAGAAAAGAGAGCTTTGGAGTATATTAACTCTGTCTTTTCTTAACTGTTTAATTGAAATAATTACACCCGTGAAGGATAAAGCACTTTTATTAAAATAAGAGTGGCTGCACTTTCAGCTTGTACAAAGTTGTTGAAAGTGCTCTTTATCACCGGGTGTTTTTTTATTTTTTTTAGACGATTAAAGCATACTAGAAAAGAGGTAGACTTAAAACATTGTAGCATACCTTGTAAAGTTAATGGAAGCGTTTTCTTATAAGAACACAAAAAATACTAAAAGTTCGATATTTTCCTTTGCAATGTAAAACTAAGGGTGTATACTATGTCATGAAAGAAGCACCATTCAATTAAAAACGAATAATTTTCGATACATTTTAGGAGGTTTACAGATGGTAGCCGACAAGATGCAAGACAGTAAAAATAGTCAAGAAGAGAAGCATGATGTTTTAAAATCTACACAAACAGTGATACATAAAGCGTTAGAAAAACTAGGCTATCCTGATGAAGTGTATGAACTATTAAAAGAGCCATTACGAATGATGACAGTAAAAATTCCTGTTCGTATGGATGACGGATCAGTTAAGATTTTTACAGGTCACCGAGCGCAGCATAACGATGCAGTTGGTCCTACGAAAGGCGGAATTCGTTTTCACCCAAACGTAACTGAAAAAGAAGTAAAAGCTCTATCTATATGGATGAGTTTAAAATGTGGAATCGTTGACCTTCCTTACGGTGGAGGAAAAGGTGGAATTGTTTGTGATCCTCGAAATATGTCTTTTGGAGAATTAGAGCGTTTAAGCCGCGGATATGTTCGTGCGATTAGCCAAATTGTTGGACCAACAAAGGATATTCCAGCGCCGGATGTGTTTACAAATTCACAAATTATGGCTTGGATGATGGATGAATACAGCCGGATTGATGAATTTAACTCACCGGGCTTTATTACTGGAAAGCCCCTTGTCTTAGGTGGTTCGCACGGCCGTGAAACAGCGACTGCAAAAGGAGTAACTATTTGTATTCGTGAAGCAGCGAAAAAAAGAGGCATTGAATTACAAGGTGCACGGGTAGTAGTACAAGGGTTTGGAAATGCAGGAAGCTTTTTAGCTAAGTTCATGCACGACGCTGGCGCTAAAATTGTAGGGATATCCGATGCGTACGGAGCGCTGCATGATCCTAACGGTTTAGACATTGATTATTTATTAGATCGACGCGATAGCTTTGGTACAGTAACAAAATTATTCAATAATACAATCAGCAACAAAGAGCTGCTTGAACTTGACTGTGACATCCTAGTTCCAGCTGCGATTGAAAATCAAATTACAGAAGAAAACGCCCATAACATTCAAGCGAGTATTGTAGTAGAAGCAGCAAATGGACCAACAACTCTTGAAGCAACGCGCATTTTGTCAGAGAGAGGAATTTTATTAGTTCCAGACGTTTTGGCAAGTGCCGGCGGTGTAACAGTCTCTTATTTTGAATGGGTGCAAAATAACCAAGGTTATTATTGGACGGAAGAAGAAGTAGAAGAAAAGCTTGAAAAAGTAATGGTTAAATCATTTAATAACATCTACGAAACCTCTACAACTCGAAAAGTCGACATGCGTCTAGCTGCTTATATGATAGGCGTAAGAAAAATGGCAGAAGGCTCTCGTTTCAGAGGCTGGATTTAAAAACAGAACAGCAGAACAATTGCGTAAATAGAAAAAATCTCCTATCATTAATGAGGAGATTTTTTTGTTTTACACTGCGTTAAAATAAAAAAAAGGTGCGTTTACAACTGAAGGAGTGACAGGCATGAAGAAAGAAAAAGTAATTATTGTTGGCGGAGGACCATGCGGCCTTTCAGCAGCTATTGAGCTTCAACATACAGGTATTGATGCTCTTGTAATTGAAAAAGGGAATATTGTGAATGCCATTTATAACTATCCGACCCACCAAACGTTTTTTAGTTCGAGTGAAAAACTAGAAATTGGGGATGTCCCTTTTATTACCGAAAATCGTAAGCCTGTGCGCAACCAAGCTCTTGCTTACTACCGAGAAGTGGTGAAGCGCAGACAAGTTCGAATTCAGCCGTTTGAACGTGTCTTGCAAGTAGACAAACAAGCGGAAAACCAATTTATTGTCACAACATCTAAAGAGACATATGAAGCGGAGAATGTCATTATAGCTACGGGCTATTACGATCATCCTAATTATATGAATGTGCCTGGTGAAGACTTATCAAAGGTATTTCATTATTTCAAAGAAGCGCATCCGTACTTTGATAAAGATGTAGTCGTTATAGGCGGAAAAAACTCTAGCGTCGATGCAGCTCTGGAATTGGTAAAGTGTGATGCAAGGGTGACGGTTATTTATCGTGGCTCAGATTACTCCCCTAGCGTAAAACCTTGGATATTGCCTGAATTTGAGGCGTTGGTTCGAAATGGAACAATTGAGATGCATTTTAATGCTCATTTAACGAAGATAACGGATGAAACGGTAACATATGAACAGGAAGGGAAAGAGTCTACGATTAGTAACGATTTCGTTTTTGCCATGACTGGGTATCATCCTGATCATTCGTTCTTAACAAAAATGGGTGTGGAGTTAGATGATGAAACAGGCCGCCCTTCTTTTAACGAAGAGACGATGGAAACAAACGTGGAAGGAATTTATATCGCTGGTGTGATTGCTGCAGGAAACAATGCTAATGAGATTTTTATTGAAAATGGACGTTTTCATGGAAAATCAATTGCTTCTCATATTATCAACAAAAACAACGCATAGGCTTCTATGCGTTGTTTTACTAATGATTAAATAGCTGCTGCAGTTCATCATGATTCGTTGTTACTTGGAGAGCAACTAACAGTTTAATGCGTGCTTTAGGACCATTTAAGCCATTTGAAAAAATAACGCCCATCTCTTTCAACTGCTTGCCACCGCCTTCATATCCATATACATCTTGAGCAATTCCATTAAAACAGCGAGAAACGAGCACGATGGGTATCTTTCGCTCCAAAAGCAATTGAATGCCTGGAATTGTGAGAGGAGGTAGATTTCCTTGACCGAGGGCTTCAATTACAAGTCCATCAACATTCATTGAAGCCACTGCTTGAAATAAATGGTCGTCCATTCCTGCATAAGCTTTTAATAAAGTGATTTGTTTATCTATCTGATTGACAGGATAAAATTCATGTTCTGTAGGCATGTGGTGAAAAGATACGCCGCGTTTTGTGATTAATCCTATTGGCCCGTACTGAGGGCTTTGAAATGTCGCCACGTTGCTTGTGTGGGTCTTGGTCACGTTTTCAGCGGTATGAATTTCATCGTTCATCACAACTAAGACACCTTTTCTTCTTGCACCGTCACTAATAGCCACCCGAACCGCAGATATAAAATTATAAGGACCGTCTGAACCAATTTCATTGCTTGATCTCATGGCTCCAGTTAAGACAATTGGAATATCTGTATGCACTGTTAAATCTAAAAAATAAGCGGTTTCTTCCAACGTGTCCGTACCGTGAGTTAACACGACTGCATCAATTTTGCCTTCATTAATTTTATCGCGTATTTTTTTTGAAAGTATAAGCATTTCCTTAGGAGTAATGTGAGGAGAAGGCAGATGAAATGCTTCTTCTACGATTACATTGGCCATACCTGAAACAGATGATGTTGAGCGGTGAAGCGGATTTTGAATATCTGGTGTTACCGATCCAGTTGCCATGTCTTCTTTCATAGAGATTGTGCCGCCGGTGTGAAGAATATAAACAGTTTTCATAGAGAGCTCCTTTCAATTTTTCATATAAGTATGATACATTTTTTGGTATACTTGTTTAAGGTCTTTGTTAGGCTTTGTAAATCGACAGCAAGTTATGTGAGCATTTACATATAAAGATAAGGACATTATAGACGGAGATTTTCATCCTAAAGATAACATGTTACTATTAAAAAAAATAGAGGAGATGAGGCGCTATTTATGTTGGCGATTGTATCTGCAGGCATTGCGCCAGGATTGGCATTGTTAAGTTTTTTTTATTTGAAAGATGAATATGAAACTGAGCCTATTTCAATGGTATTAAAAACATTTATTTTTGGAGCAATGCTTGTTTTGCCAATTATGTTTATTCAATATGTATTTGGTGAAGAACACGTTTTTCAATCACCTTTTCTTCAAGCATTTTTTACGACAAGCTTTTTAGAAGAATTTTTCAAATGGTTCATTTTATATTTCACGATTTATCAGCATGTGGAATTTGATGAGCATTATGATGGAATTGTTTACGGGGCAGCTGTTTCATTAGGTTTTGCTACCGTTGAAAATATTTTATATTTATTTGCAAATGGTTTAGAATCAGCGCTAGGAAGAGCCTTTTTACCCGTATCTAGTCATGCTTTATTCGGCGTCATTATGGGGTATTATTTAGGGAAAGCAAAGTTTTCTGAAGGAAAGGAAAAAACGAAGTGGACGCTGTACTCCTTATTTGCGCCCCTCATTTTACATGGAACATATGATTATATTTTAAAAACAATGGATCATTGGGTATTTATTATTATTCCATTTATGATTTATTTATGGTGGCTGGCGTTAAGAAAAGTAAAAAAGGCCAAACAGCCATCGATTGTCTAGGCTCAGCTTGTAAATCTTTTTTGAGAGATTTACGAGCTGAGTTTTTTTCATTTCGGTAAATTTTGCGCATCTTGTATAAAAAAACAACCTTTACAAAAAATACTCCTATCATCTTATCAGTTACATACGATGTAGGAGGTTTTGTCATGTTATCATTTCGATGTTTTAAAAAGTATGCATGTCTTATATGCATATGTTCATTTATTGCAGCGTCCGTTGTGAGTCCAAAGGCCGCTCACGCGTTTTCAAATCAAGTCATTCAACACGGAGCAGTTGGAGATGACGTTATTGAGCTGCAGTCGAGACTTCAGTATTTAGGTTATTATAATGGGAAAATTGACGGTGTATTTGGATGGAGCACATACTGGGCACTGCGCAATTTTCAATATGAATTTGGCATTAAAAAGATTGACGGTTTAGCAGGCTGGCAAACAAAGATTAAATTAGCCAACGCAACAAAATATCACGAAAACTATGTGAAAAATCAAATTAGAAAAGGGAGTAAGTTTACGCACTATGGCGGTCAGCCTCTTGATCAACAGTCTAAAGGAAGCGGTAGCAGTGGGAAAAGCAGGGGGAACAATGATCAGCAAAAAGCACAAAGCGGATCTTCTCAAGCAAAAAAACCTGCCAGTCAGCCGCAACGTAATACGGCTAAAGGAAATTCTGAACAACAGAAAGAAAAAGCACAAAAGCCAACAGCGGTGAATGTACCAAGCGGTTTTTCACAAAACGATATTCAGCTCATGGCAAATGCCGTGCATGGTGAAGCACGGGGTGAACCATATAATGGCCAAGTAGCCGTAGCGGCCGTTATTTTGAACCGAGTTAACAGTCCGTCATTTCCAAATACAGTCGCTGGAGTTATTTTTGAACCGCGTGCATTTACTGCCGTAGCAGATGGGCAAATTTGGCTTGAACCCAATCCAACATCTAAAAAAGCGGTTATGGATGCGATTAACGGATGGGATCCTACTGGGAATGCTATTTATTACTTTAATCCGGATACAGCAACAAGCGCATGGATTTGGTCACGTCCTCAAATTAAGCAAATCGGGAAACATATTTTCTGTCGATAAAGAGAGGTGAAGGAAACATGATTCGAACAATTTTAATTGTATTATTAGCTATTGGTGTTGTAGGTGTAGGATATTGGGGGTACAGCGAACATCAAGAAAAAGATGCTGTGCTGCTTCAAGCGGAGAATACGTATCAACGAGCATTTCATGATTTGTCATATCAGCTAGATTTATTAAATGATAAAATCGGTGGCACGCTCGCCATGAGTTCGAGAGATCAGCTTTCGCCCGCGCTTGCGGAAGTATGGCGTTTAACTTCTGAAGCTCATAACAATGTAGGACAGCTGCCTTTATCGCTTTTACCGTTCAATAAAACAGAAGAGTTTCTTTCAGATGTTGGTGACTTTACGTACAAAGTGGCGGTAAGGGATTTAAGCAAATCACCCTTAACAGATAAAGAGTATAAAACGTTAAATTCGCTTTATGATCAGTCAGGCGAAATTCAAAATGAAATGCGCCAAGTACAGCATCTGGTCATTGATAATAACTTGCGCTGGATGGATGTCGAGCTAGCGTTAGCGACTAAAGAAAAGCAAGGGGACAATACAATTATTGACGGATTAAAAACCGTTGAAAAAAGTATGGATTCTTTTGCCGAAACAGATTTAGGCGTTATGAATGCAACGAATGAGCAGGAAAAAAACGCTTTTCATCAATTAAAAGGTAGAGAAGTTAGTGAAGATGTTGCAAAACAAGTGGCGCGTTCATTTTTGAATTTAAAAGGAAATGAACAAATTCATATTGTAAAGAGCGGAAAAGATGCCGATTATGAGGTATACAGCTTAACCATTACAGATCCAAAGACTAAACAAGAGACGTATATGGATATTACACAAAAAGGTGGATATCCGCTTTGGGTGCTCGAAGATCGAGATATTAAAAAACAAAATATTAGTTTAAACGATGCTATGAACAAAGCGAATAAGTTTTTAAAAGATCATCGTTTTGAAAGCCTAGTGATGGCTGAGAGCGCTCAATATGATAACATGGGAGTCTTTACATTCGTAGAGCAAACGGAAAGTGGAGTTCGGATTTATCCAGATTCAGTTAAAATGAAAATGTCTTTAGAAGATGGATCTGTGATTGGTTTTTCAGCTAAAGACTTCTTATTAAAACATCGTACAAGAGATATTCCAAAACCTAAAATTTCGAAAGAACAGGCAAAAACTAAGCTGAACCCGAATGTAAAAGTGATGGAAGACCGCTTGGCAATTATTACGAATGATTTAAACGAAGAAGTGCTATGCTATGAGTTTTTAGGGACAATAAAAAATGATACGTATCGTATTTTCATCAATGCCGATACGGGTTTTGAAGAAAAAGTCGAAAAACTGCAAAACTCAGAACCTTTATATAATGAAGTGTAAAGTTGATAAAAACCGGTGTCTATAGACACCGGTTTTTGTGTTTTGTAATATTTTATTGAGTCTAAATGACTAATTTATATTTACAAAATAAACATATTTGACTGTGTTTAAAAAAAGGGAAAAAGTGTATATAGTGGAACTGAAGGAGAGAGAAGATGATAAAAGCGGGAATGAGGTTGACGTTAGAGAGCGGGCACAGAGAGTCTACATTACAACAAACATATCGATGTAAAGTAGTTGAGTTTACGGAAGACGTGATTTATATTAGCTATCCGCTAAATGAAGAAACGCAGCGAAGTGCTTTTTTACTAAAAGGTACAAAATTGCTTGCTACGTTTATTGGATATGATACAAAATGTATATACCTTTACAACTGAAGTAACAGGGCGTGAAATAAAAGGCATGCCTGTTGTGAAGCTCTTTTACCCGGGCGATAAAAAGTTAAAATCCACCCAAAGAAGAAATTTTTTCCGTGTGCCGCTTACAGTGAAGGCGGTGATAGAAAGTGAACAAGAACAGCAGGATGTAATGGAAATCATGACTAAAAATATCAGTGCAGGTGGAATAGCCGGCTCCTTCCATCACTCGCTGCTTTTTAATGAGAAAGATTCGGTTGTTGTACGATTAAGTCTTCCTAATCGTGAGGGAGCTTTGCAGCATCTTGAATTAAAAGGGGAAGTTGTACGAATTACCGCCCCGACTTCTTGTAAAGTAGGTCAGCTATCTATTAAATTTATGGATATGGAAAAACAAACGAAAGAGATGATGATTCGTTATATCTTAAAGCGTCAGCTCGACTTAAGAAGAAAAGGTCTTCTTTAGCGTATAAAAAAAACTTCTCTTTCCTAAACTGTAAGCAAAGGTATTACTTCTTACAAAAGGAGAAAAAGGTGAATCGAATAGAACGAATTTTAATTAAATTAGTAGTTATTCAATTTGTGTTTTTAATAATTGCCCAATGTATTTTACTATCTAGCAGTCACAGTACATATTTCTCAAAGGTTATTCAGTATGAGGGAGTTAGCAAAAATAATTTCAATAAAATTATTGAAACATTCGACCAGTAGTCGGACGTATGGTAGAATAACTAGGAAAGAAACATGCAGTGAACACCAGGCAGGAGAAGACCCCCTGCTCTTTTTTTCGTTTATAAACGCTTCATATAAAATGGCTCATTGTATAAAAGATGAAAGTGGTTTGTTCCTGTTTTGAAATTAAGGGAGGCACTTATGGAAAAACAAATTTCAATCGCGATTGACGGTCCTGCAGCTGCTGGGAAAAGTACAGTGGCAAAGATTATAGCAGAAACCTTATCATATATTTATGTTGATACAGGAGCGATGTATCGTGCTCTAACCTATCAAGCGCAGAAAAATCAGGTGGATTTGCAAAATGAAGAAGAGCTATTGCATTTGCTTAACGAAACAGTAATCGATTTAAAACCGTCTGAATCTGGACAGGTAGTCATCTTAAATGGACAGAATGTTACAAGTGAAATTCGTTCCGCAGAAGTAACTAACTCTGTATCCATCGTAGCGAAACATCGTGCAGTTCGTGAAGAGATGGTAGCGAGACAGCAGGGCCTTGCTAAAGATGGAGGCGTTGTAATGGATGGACGTGATATCGGTACACACGTGCTTCCTCACGCAGAAGTTAAAATCTTTTTATTAGCGTCTGTGGATGAAAGAGCACAGCGACGCCATGACGAAAACATAAAAAAAGGTTTTGAATCAAATTTAGAGCGTTTAAAAGAAGAAATTGCCCGCAGAGACAAGCTGGATTCTGAGCGCGAAGTAGCACCTCTTAAAAAAGCTGAAGATGCAATTGAAATCGATACAACTTCCTTATCGATTGAAGGAGTTGTAGAAAAAATACTTTCTATTACAAAAGAAAGGATTGGATGATTTTGAGCTTTTATATGTTTGCACGTGCCATTGTAAAAGGCATTTTAACACCAGTTTATCGTTATGAAGTAATCGGTGCAGAAAATATCCCTTCAGAAGGCGGAGTTTTGCTTTGTTCAAATCATATTGACAACTTAGATCCGCCTACTGTAGGTGTGACATGTCCAAGGCCTATTTCGTTTATGGCAAAAGCAGAGCTGTTTAAAGCACCTTTTCTGAAGACGGTTCTGCCAAAGTTAGAAACATTCCCTGTAAAGCGCGGGATGGCAGATCGTGAAGCTTTGCGCCAAGGGTTAAAGATTTTAAAAGAAGGAAAAGTGCTTGGATTATTTCCCGAAGGAACAAGAAGTAAAAATGGGAAATTAGGAAAAGGGATGGCTGGAGTAGGCTTTTTTGCTTTGCGTTCAAAAGCAGCTGTTGTGCCTTGCGCTGTTATTGGTCCATATAAGCGTTTTGCAAGGTTAAAAGTAGTGTACGGACCGCCAATTCAGATGGATGAGCTTCGCGAACGAAAAGCATCAGCCGACGAAGTGACCGAAGTTATTATGAAAAGCATTGGTGAATTAATTGAAAAATATCAATAGTTTGTAACCTTATGACTTGACAAAAGATTCTATTTATTAGAAGTTAGTAACAAAGAGAGTTTTTTCTATACAGAGCTATATACAATAATGATGAGCTAAAAGAGTGAAGAACTCTTACAAGGGAATACATATTGTAGATGGATATTGGAGGAGGAAAAGACGATGACAGAAGATATGAATCAAGTAGAGGTAACGTCATTAGAAGTAGGAGAAACAGTAAAAGGTACTATTACAAAAGTAGAAGAAAAGCAAGTGTATGTAGATGTACCTAACAGCAAACTAGACGGTATTATTCCAATTAGTGAATTAGCGAGCTTACATATTGAAAAAGCAGGCGATGTAATCCAAGAAGGTGCCGAAGTCGAAGCGAAAGTAATTAAAGTGGAAGACGATTTGCTTGTGCTATCTAAACGGGCTGTAGATGCTGAAAAAGCATGGGATGGTTTAGAAGCAAAACTTTCTTCAGGTGAAGTGTTTGAAGCGGTAGTCAAAGAAATTGTCAAAGGCGGATTAGTAGTAGATATTGGTGTAAGAGGGTTCATTCCAGCTTCTCTAGTTGAAACTCATTTCGTTGATGATTTTGCAGAGTATCAAGATCAAACTCTTACAGTC
This sequence comes from Priestia sp. 53B2, assembly GCF_056099005.1. Classification (NCBI taxonomy): domain Bacteria; kingdom Bacillati; phylum Bacillota; class Bacilli; order Caryophanales; family Bacillaceae; genus Priestia; species Priestia sp. 53B2. Next base: position 578,166 of record NZ_JBLZXA010000008.1, on the reverse strand, counting down.
AAAGTAGTGGAATTAGATAAAGAAAAAAATCGCGTGATTCTTTCGCATCGTGCAGTTGTAGAAGAAGAGCTTGTACAACAAAAAGAAAATGTTCTTGAGTCATTAAAAGAAGGTCAGGTTTTAGAAGGAACCGTTCAGCGCTTAACAGACTTTGGAGCGTTTGTAGATGTAGGCGGAGTAGATGGGTTAGTGCACATTTCTCAGCTTTCACATACGCGTGTAGAAAAACCTTCAGACGTAGTAGCTGAGGGAGATGCTGTGAAAGTCAAAGTATTGTCTGTTGACAAATCAACGGGGCGTGTTTCATTATCTATTAAAGATACGTTAGAAGGTCCATGGTCCAACATTTCTACGAAGCTTCGCCAAGGTGATGTAGTAGATGGAACCGTTAAAAGACTTGTATCTTTTGGAGCTTTTGTGGAAGTTCTACCTGGAGTAGAAGGACTTGTACACATTTCTCAAATTTCCCATAAGCATATCGGGACACCGCATGAAGTGCTTTCTGAAGGCGAAAAAGTGACGGTGAAAGTACTTGATGTGAATGAACAAGAACGACGCGTTTCGTTAAGCATTCGTGATCTTGAGGAAGAAGAACAAGAAGATTACGGTGACTATGAATTACAAGAAGAGTCAAAAGGTTTCCAATTAGGTGATATGATTGGGGATCAATTAAAAAAATTAAGATAAGTAATGGTGATGATTTGTGAGCAGAGCAAAACGTAAAATTGATCACATTCATCATGCGATTCAAACGGGACAGCATCGGCTGCACGGGCTAGATGATATTCGCTTCGTTCATAATAGCTTACCAAATACTGGCGTGCACGATGTTCATATTGATACAAAAATTGGCGAACTTTTGTTAAGTTCGCCAATTTTTATAAATGCTATGACGGGCGGAGGCGGACAAGAAACGGAACGGATTAACCGTTCGTTTGCTCAAATTGCTCATCATGGTCAATTAGCAATGGCCGTTGGATCGCAGATGGCTGCGATTAAAGATGAAAAGGAAGAACAATCATACAGAGTAGTGCGTCAAGAAAATCCTAACGGAATTATTTTTGCCAACCTAGGCAGTGAAGCTACAGTTGAACAAGCTAAAAAAGCGGTTGATATGCTTGAAGCAAATGGACTTCAAATTCATTTAAATGTTATACAAGAACTGGTCATGCCAGAGGGAGATCGTGATTTTACCGATGCATTACGTCGTATTGAACGCATTGTCCGAGAAGTAACCGTTCCTGTAATTGTCAAAGAAGTAGGTTTTGGGATGAGCGCTCAAGCAGTGCAAAAACTTAAAGATGTTGGTGTTGAAATCGTTGATATTGGTGGGTACGGTGGTACCAATTTTTCGAAAATCGAAAATGAAAGACGAGCAAAACATTTTCACTTCTTTAATGATTGGGGAATTTCCACAGCAGCTTCTTTAGCGGAAGTATCTCAGCACGTAGAAGGTATGTCCATTATTGGTTCAGGAGGTATTCAAACCTCTATGGATATTGCTAAGTCTATTGCGTTAGGAGCTTCTGCAACGGGAATGGCAGGATATTTTTTGTCCATTTTGATGAAGTCTGGTTTAGAAGCAGTTGTAGAAGAGATAGCCGAGCTGCATGAGGAGTTAACGTTCATCATGGCTGCGCTAGGAGCAACTTCTATTGCTAAGCTTCAGCAAATGCCTCTAGTTATTAGAGGGGATACCCATAGCTGGCTGACTCAGCGAAATGTATCTATAGAAACATTTAATAACAGATCATAAAAAAGCATGCAGTTGACTGCGTGCTTTTTTATTTCTTTAAAAGATGAATGATCGCGCTTTCATTTAAAAAAACAAAAAATGTTGGCAGAAGAAGTGACAAAAAGCATGAAATCCCAAACGTTAGCTCCTTATAATAAGTTAAATAAACAGAAAAATCAGAAAAAGAGGTGGCGTAATGAAAAAGGGACATCCTATATTTACAATTTTTCTTTTCTTTTTAGGCTGGGTTTTCATGTATGCAGATCGTAATATTTTATCTCCGGTTATGGGAGATATCGGTGCGCAGTGGGATCTTAATAAAGCTGAACTTGGGTTAATGTCTACCGTATTTTTTGCAGCGTATGCAGCTATGCAAATTCCAACGGGTTTTTTGGCAGATCGATTTGGTCGCGTTAAGATCTTAGTAGCTGGATACATCTTGTTTGGAGTTGCCACATTTTTTACAGGACTTACAACTACTTTCGGTATGTTCTTACTTATGCGGGCGCTGACAGGACTTGGAGAAGGAACGTATTATGGTTCACAATACGGAATTTCTTCAAGCATCACATCCGAACGATACCGAGGTTTAGTGTCGGCGCTCATTAATAGTGGAATGGCTTTTGGTATATCACTTGGTTTTATCGGTTCTACATACATTACATATACGTTAGAAAAAGACTGGCAGTTTACTTTTTACTTATTTGCTATTCCGACTATAGTAATAGCTATTTTAATAGCTTTCTTTGTAAAAGATAAGCAAAGGGATCAAGAAAAAAATGCGCTAAATAAAGAAACAAAGCAGTCGCTAAAAGTATTATTTACAAAAAATCATATTTTCGTATACATTTTAATCTTCTGCTCTCTTTACGGATTTTTTGGGATGCTGACGTGGCTTCCTTATTATTTGCAGCACTCGCGAGGCTTAGAAGGGTCTCAAACAGGCATCATAGCATCTTTAGTACCTTGGGCGTCTATTCCAGGAGCAATCTTCTTTGGATATATATCTGATCGAATTGCAAATAAAAAAGCATTAATTGTGAGTTTGTCAGTAGCGGGCGCTTTATGTCAATTTTTTATTCCCTATACAGAGAGTTATTCTTGGCTATTAATCGGCTTAATTGTGTACGGTCTGATAGGGAAATTAGCATTAGATCCGATTTTGATTTCGTATATGGCGGATATTACTCCATCGTTTATGTACTCTAAAGTGTACGGTTTTTTCAACTTCAGCGGCATGCTGTCATCGATCTTTGCACCTTACATTACCGGATATTTTGCAGATAAACTTGGAAGTATGGAATTCGGATTTTATTTGTCAGGGGCACTATTGTTAGTGGGAGGAGTTCTCTTTTTGTTTACAGGAAAGAAAGAACGTTCCTATCCTGTTTCACATCCAGTTTTAAAATAAAAAATGCGCTGACTTAGTCAGCGCATTTTTTTATTTATGATCATTTAACTCGCGCGCTTCTTCAGGACTTTGCAAGCTAGTTGCTCCCGGATAGTGAAGTCCTTGATCACGGTCAGATTCAACTCGTTTTGATTCCTTTAATTTTTTCTCTTGACGATCTTTTCCCATTTTAGATTCCCTCCTTTTTTCTGATAGGTTGTCCAAAATAAGGGGTTCTATTCTAAAACTCCGATTAAGTTTTAGCAAATTGATACATACTGATGACAGGTAGAGGAGGTGCCATATTCAGTGGACGGAATTTTCTTTTATTGGCTTTCGTGGATGGGATGGATTGTTGCGACTTTTCTTATGCCCAAAACACCTAGGCGTTGGAAGGTAGCAGCCATTATATTAATCAGTATACTCCTAAGCGGAATGAACATGCATATGGCTCAGTTTTCATGTAGCTACACCGCTTTGTTTTTAGTGGGGGTAGCGTGTGTGTATGCTTCAGGCTACAGCAGGTTTCAGCAGTTATATTATGTTATTGTATGCGGCATTATAATAATTGCCTATGCTGGTTTTTGTTTACTTGAGCTCTATGATCCTGTATGGATTTTTATTGATCGTAAGTGGATTTTGACTGGACTTATCTTATATATTTGCTTTATGGTGATTAAAGATGCTGAAAAAAGATTCGCAGCGATCATTTTAGGTGTAGTTGGAGGAGATTTTTTATACGCAGTTGTCATTCGAGATATTGCATCTTATGAAGTAGGGTCTCTTCGGACACTCGACGTTTTAGCAACAGCAGTAGGAACTATGTTTATTTGGGAGATGCTGGTTTATTTCTCTGCTTATTTAGATTTGTACGTGCTGAAGTCTCACAGGCAAAAGCAAAGTACTTACAAATAGAAGAAGAGATTTCGTAAAATTATATTGTTGTTACCGTTGATTTTTGATAAAATTGTTTGATTGAAAGAGTAATGCTTATTCAGCGGATAGGCAGTTAATCAGCTTGGTGTAAAATAAAGCTGATAAAAAGCCTGCTTTATCGCTTATGATCGATTAGTAGAGGTCATGCCACGCTGCATGGCCTCAATTTTTGAAAAAAGAATGATCTTATTTATTTGTACATGTAGATAAATACCTTTAGTCGATTAAAGACTGGTTGCCGATACATAAAAAAGATCAAGGAAAGGGAAGAATCGTATGCCAAAACCAATTATTGCGATTGTTGGTCGTCCCAACGTAGGAAAATCAACAATTTTCAACCGAATTGTAGGAGAGCGAGTATCTATTGTAGAAGATATTCCGGGTGTAACTCGTGATCGTATCTATAGTTCAGGTGAGTGGCTGAATATGGACTTTAACATTATTGATACTGGCGGTATTGATATTGGGGATGAGCCATTTTTAGAACAGATCAAACAGCAGGCAGAAATTGCAATCGATGAAGCGGACGTAATCATTTTTCTAGTGAATGGACGCGATGGAATTACTGCAGCTGATGAAGAAGTGGCGAAAATTTTATACAAATCCAAAAAGCCCGTTGTCCTAGCTGTTAATAAAGTAGATAATCCTGACATGAGAGAATTAATCTATGATTTCTACGCACTAGGATATGGAGAACCGTTCCCAATCTCAGGAACGCATGGTTTAGGTTTAGGTGACCTGCTAGACGAGGCAGCTAAGCACTTTCCAAAAGAAAAAGACGAAGATTACGGAGAAGACGTCATCAAATTTTCATTGATTGGTCGTCCTAACGTAGGGAAATCTTCATTAGTTAATGCTCTTCTAGGTGAAGACCGTGTTATTGTCAGTGATCTTGCCGGCACGACACGCGATGCCATTGATACAAAATTTACAAAAGAAGATCAAGAATATGTTGTTATTGATACGGCTGGAATGAGAAAGCGTGGAAAAGTGTACGAGAGTACTGAAAAATACAGCGTACTGCGCGCATTAAAGGCAATTGAGCGCTCAGATGTTGTCTTAATTGTATTAAATGCTGAAGAGGGTATTATTGAACAAGATAAGAAAATTGCTGGCTATGCACAAGAAGCTGGAAAAGCTGTTGTCATCGTTGTGAACAAATGGGATACAGTAGAAAAAGATGAAAAAACAATGAAAAAATTTGAAGAAAATATACGTGAGCATTTTCAGTTCTTAACATATGCTCCAATTGTATTCCTTTCAGCTAAAACGAAAAAACGTACGCATACGCTATTGCCAATGATTGATCTTGCAAGCGAAAGCCATGCGGTACGTGTAGAAACAAGCATCTTAAATGATGTGATTATGGATGCAGTAGCAATGAACCCTACGCCTACTCACAACGGCAACCGCTTAAAAATCTATTACACAACTCAAGTAGCAATCAAGCCGCCAACTTTTGTTGTGTTTGTAAATGATCCTGAGCTAATGCATTTTTCATATAAACGTTTCTTAGAAAATAAGCTTCGTGAAGCTTTTGGATTCGAAGGAACTCCAATTAAAATTATTGCAAGACCAAGAAAATAACAGAGGATGTGATCGGCGTGGAAAGAATAGCTGTACTAGGAGCAGGAAGCTGGGGAACTGCATTAGCTTTCGTATTGGCGGAAAATGGACACGATGTTCGCATTTGGGGACATAGACAACAAGTCATTGATCAAATCAACGAGACGCATCAGAATGAGAAATATTTGCCTGGTGTAGAGCTTCCTCATCAGATTAAAGGTTTTACGTCATTAGAAAAGGCAATAGAGGGTGTTGAAACCCTTATTTTAGCTGTTCCAACGAAGGCCATTCGTGAAGTGTTGCAGCAGTTAAAATCCCTTACCGGTGAACTGTTTACAATTGTTCACGTAAGTAAAGGGATTGAACCGGATTCTCTTTTACGTATATCTCAAATGATTCAACAAGAAATTGATACAAAAGACATCGTTGTCTTATCAGGTCCGAGTCATGCTGAAGAAGTAAGTAGAAGGCAGCCCACAACTGTGACGTCAGCTTCAACAAATATACAAGCAGCAGAAAAAGTGCAGGATTTATTTAATAATCAGCAGTACTTCCGTGTTTATACAAATCCTGATGTGATTGGTGTGGAAATTGGGGGAGCGTTAAAAAATATTATTGCTCTTGCTGCTGGTATCACGGATGGACTTGGATATGGTGACAATGCGAAGGCCGCTCTTATGACTCGTGGCTTAGCTGAAATCGCTCGTTTAGGTACTGTGCTTGGTGCCAATCCTCTGACGTTCTCAGGTTTAACCGGGATTGGAGACTTGATTGTAACGTGTACAAGCGTTCATTCTCGAAATTGGCGCGCTGGTAATCTTCTTGGAAAAGGCAAAAATTTAGACGAAGTATTAGAAAATATGGGAATGGTTGTAGAAGGTGTACGCACGACGAAAGCAGCTTACCAGCTATCTCAAAAATATGACGTAAAAATGCCGATTGCTGATGCTTTATATAATGTACTGTTTAATGATGTGAAGGCAAAGGATGCAGTAGACGCGCTTATGTCTCGTACTAAAACACATGAAATGGAAGATTTAGCGAATGTTTTAGGAGAAAAATTAAATTAAGTGCAAAGAAATATGAAAAAATAGGCAATTGGTGATACCCAAAATCATTTACTTGCATAAAATAACGTGTAAATAAAGATGAGTAGAACTGTTAGTATGGGAATATTTAGTTATGATCGAAGCGAAGAGCCCCCTTCGCTTCGATTTTTTTTATGTGAAAAAGCAGGAATTTGTCAATTTAATAGGAAAGTAATTACTATAGAGCATGAATCACTGGAAGGTAAATAAATAGTGAATTTAGAAAGTTCTATCAATATCCATCTTAACTATAAGTCCTTATGTTATAATAACGGTGAAAAAAGGAGTGGATGCAATTTGTCGCCAGGTTTGTTAAAGATGTGGATTTCATTGGGTTCCATTGTATTTATGTTTATTTCGGTATTTTCTATTTACTTTAGTCGTTATAAAATTACGAACCGCATTGGTAAAATTGTACTCGCTTTCATTGCCTATTCGCTTATGATTGTAGCAGGTCTTATTATGGTAATTGTTGTATTCAGCGGGCCGACAGATGCTTAATGTACATATGGTAGGGTGAGAAAAATGAAAAAATTCATGCTAACGTCTATTGTTGGGTTAACCATTTTTGTATTATCCGGTTGTTTGTACCCGGCGGAAAGAATGTCTCAAAATCAAGTTCCTTATAAAGATCAAGTTGCTTCCGTGCAAACGGCGGTTGATCAATTTAAACAAGAAAGCGGAGGCTTATTGCCGATAAAAACGAAAGATATGAACACGCCGATTTATCAAAAATATCCGATTGACTTTACGAAAATTGTTCCTAGATACATGCAAGACGCACCTGGGAATTCGTATGAAAGTGGAGGGATATTTGCGTACGTGCTTGTGGATGCAGAAACAAAGCCGACGGTTAAATTATTAGACTTACGGATGGCGGATACGATTCAAGATGTTAACGTACATTTGAATATATACCGTCAAAATCATAAAGGGTACGTACCGTTTAAAGACGTCATCGCTCCCGGCGTATTCTCTATTAATTATAAAAAATTGAATATGAAAGAACCTCCTGTCGTTACTAGCCCATATACAGGGAATAGTCTTTCTTTAATTGTTAATGGACAGGGAGATGTATTTGTAGATTATCGTCCTGATTTGTATGATGCCATTCAAAAGCATAAAAGCGCCTACAAACCGGGTGAAGATATACGAAAGCTCCTCGTGGAAAACAGTGATTTTGTACCTGCTTACTCTCTCCCTTATACAGTCAACGATAAGAATGAACCAATATTTTTTAAAAAATAAGTCATGAACCCCTTCTCCTTGAATAATATTCAGAGAGAAGGGGTTTTCTCTTTCTTGTACACCAATAATGATAATCAGAATGACTAAGTCAGCATGTGCATGAAAAAAATCATAAATTTTTCTATCAAAAGTCATATTTTAATAGGACAACGTCATAACTATATAGTGTCCTAATTTACTCTCGCAATGGATGTCATATTCCATGAACTCATAGATCGGAGGGGATCTTTTGGAAAAGGTAGATGTATTTAAAGATATCGCTGAACGTACAGGAGGCGATATATATTTAGGTGTGGTGGGAGCAGTTCGAACAGGAAAATCTACATTTATTAAAAAGTTTATGGAGCTGGTGGTCCTGCCTCACATCGAGAACGAGGCAGAAAGAGCTCGCACACAAGACGAACTACCACAAAGTGCAGCTGGAAAAACGATTATGACAACTGAGCCGAAATTCGTACCGAATCAAGCAGTTAATGTTTTGGTAGATGACGGGCTAGAAGTTAACATACGATTAGTAGATTGTGTAGGATATACGGTGCCTGGCGCTAAAGGGTACGAAGATGAAAACGGACCTCGAATGATCAATACACCTTGGTATGAAGAACCAATTCCATTTCACGAAGCGGCTGAAATTGGAACGAGAAAGGTAATTCAAGAACACTCAACGATTGGTGTCGTCATTACAACAGATGGCTCAATTGGAGATATACCTCGTCAAGATTACGTGGAAGCAGAAGAGCGCGTTATTAATGAGCTAAAAGAAGTAGGCAAACCATTTATCATGGTTATTAATACCGTACAGCCATATCATCCTGATACAGAAAAGCTTCGTGCAAAGCTTAATGAAAAATATGATATTCCAGTATTAGCGATGAGTGTGGAAAGCATGCGCGATACTGATGTGATGAACGTATTAAGAGAAGCACTCTATGAGTTCCCTGTATTAGAAGTCAACGTTAATCTACCAAGCTGGGTAATGGTTTTAAAAGATAAACATTGGCTGCGTGAAAGCTATCAAGAAGCCGTTAAAGAAACGGTAAAAGATATTAAGAGGCTGAGAGACGTTGAACGGGTAGTAGAGCAATTTAGCCAGTTTGAGTTTATCGATCAGGCTCGATTAGCCGGAATTGAGATGGGGCAGGGAATTGCCGAAATTGACTTATACGCTCCAGATGACTTATATGATCAGATTTTGAAAGAAATCGTGGGAGTAGAAATTCGCGGAAGAGATCATTTGCTGCAGTTAATGCAAGACTTTGTGCATGCAAAAACCGAGTATGATCAAGTCTCTGATGCCCTTCGTATGGTTAAACAAACGGGTTATGGTGTAGCTGCACCTTCACTTTCGGATATGAGCCTTGATGAACCTGAAATTATTCGCCAAGGATCGCGTTTTGGAGTTCGTTTGAAAGCAGTGGCACCTTCTATACACATGATTAAAGTGGATGTAGAATCAGAATTTGCGCCGATTATCGGAACGGAGAAGCAAAGCGAAGAATTAGTTCGTTATTTGATGCAAGACTTTGAAGATGATCCGCTTTCAATCTGGAATTCAGATATATTTGGCCGCTCTCTAAGTTCAATCGTAAGAGAAGGGATTCAAGGAAAGCTGTCGCTGATGCCTGAAAATGCGCGATATAAGTTAAAAGAAACGCTAGAACGGATTATTAACGAAGGATCTGGAGGTTTAATCGCGATTATTTTATAAGAATATAACGTTAGGCTCCTCATAAAGGAGCCTCTTCTTTTTGGATAGATCATACAAAACTTTACATATATTGTGATAGATCGCGTGGTTATCCTATTCCTTCGTTATTTTCTGCTTGCTATGCCTTGTTCAATATGTTAATCTTTTAACAGAAATCGATCGATCATACTGTTTTCACTACATACATACGGCAGATGAATGAAAAACATTGAATTATTTAGTTCAATCGTTTATGATTAGGCTTGTCGATACATAGGTTATGTATAATATCCATTTGTTTTGTTAAAGAATGAGATATAACGAATTACTAGATTCCTTTTCTAACAAGGTTTTTAGTTATTATATGATCCGATTTTGGGAGGAGGTGAATGGCATGAACAAGACAGAATTAATTAATGCTGTTGCAGAAGCAAGCGAGCTTTCAAAAAAGGATGCTACAAAAGCAGTTGATGCTGTTTTCGATACAATTTTAGAAGCTTTAAAAGCTGAGGACAAAGTTCAACTTATCGGTTTTGGTAACTTCGAAGTACGTGAACGTGCTGCTCGTAAAGGACGCAATCCACAAACTGGCGAAGAAATCGAAATTCCTGCTAGCAAAGTTCCTGCATTCAAACCAGGTAAAGCTCTTAAAGATGCTGTAAAATAATATCTACATAAAATGGCTTTATTCATAGCCGTTGATGAAGAGCTTTGAAAGGTCGCACATTTGCGACCTTTCTTTTTTGCCTTTGGTATATACATATGCTAGAATTTTTTTCATAAAGTCGTAATGCAACGAATTGGAGGGCAACAACATGTCATCTGTAAATAAACCACAGATCGAACAAGCTGTGAGACTAATTTTAGAAGCAATTGGCGAAGATCCAAACCGTGAAGGATTATTAGATACACCAAAGCGAGTAGCTAAAATGTATGAGGAAGTCTTTTCCGGGTTGAATGAAGATCCAAAAGAGCATTTTAAAACAGTTTTTGGAGAAGATCATGAAGAGCTAGTGCTTGTAAAAGATATTCCTTTTTACTCTATGTGTGAACACCACTTAGTGCCTTTTTACGGAAAAGCTCATGTTGCGTATATTCCAAAAGGCGGACGAGTGACCGGTTTAAGTAAGCTGGCAAGAGCGGTAGAAGCTGTTGCGAAACGTCCTCAGCTTCAGGAGAGAATTACATCTACAGTGGCGGATTCTATTGTAGAAACATTAGAGCCGCACGGGGTAATGGTAGTAGTGGAAGCAGAGCACATGTGTATGACCATGCGAGGCATTAAAAAGCCTGGAGCTATGACAATCACTTCTGCTGTACGTGGAGTGTTAGAACACGATGCAAGTTCTAGAGCTGAAGTTTTATCACTGATTAAATCATAATGTGGATGATGAAGGAGAAGAGAATATGACACAAAAAGGAACGCCAGAGTATATTGTCATTAAAGCGGTCGAAGATGGAGTTAACGTAATTGGCTTAACGCGAGGAGCAGATACGCGATTTCATCATTCAGAAAAACTAGATAAAGGCGAAGTAATGATTGCGCAGTTTACTGAGCATACATCCGCAATTAAAATTCGTGGCAAAGCCGTCATTCAGACTGTTCACGGAGAAATTGAATCCGATACGAAAAAATAAGCAGGGATTTTCCTGCTTTTATTTATATTTAAAATAAATGAATAAGAACAGGAAAAACATGGTGAAACTAAAACCAATATCTTAAATTACTGTCTAAGGAATCCAGATGGTATGTAGATGAACGGTGTTCAAGAGGATGAACAGCTAAATGATTTAAACCGTGAAAAAGCTTCAAAAGAATTTAAAGGATATTTTATAATGTAATTATGTTATAATTGACACTATCGATTTGGAGTTAAAAGAACTTTAAACAAATAGTGATGGAAAGGGAGACAAGGATGATGAGCGTAAAAACCATCTATGATATTGTGGCCAACATGAAAGAACAGCTTCATGTTGAATTAAGTCATCCATATGTAAAAAAATATATTCATCATCCGCGTATTGATGAAAATAGATTACTGTACATGTGTTCGTTCTTAGATACTTTTTCAATGGAAGAAGAAAAAAAGAACAGCTCTGTGCTATCTGTGATGCTCGTTCAAACCGCACTTGATACCCACGATCTAGTCTCCACTCAAAATGTTAGCGGAAATGAAGGAAAGCTGCATGAGCGGCAGCTGGTAGTTTTGGCCGGAGATTATTACAGCGGCCTGTACTATTACTATTTAGCTCAAAGCAACCAGCTGAATTTAATGAAAGTTATAGCATCTGCTATTAAAGAAATTAATATCGCTAAGATACACATTTATAACAATCGCTCTACTAATCCACACGACGTTATGAATAGTTTTTTAGCAGCAGAATCATCGTTTGTAAGATGCTTATGTGACTATTTTGAACGTGAAGAGTGGAAAGAACTTTTAAAACATGCAGCGTATTTGAACGGGATATTAAAGCAATTAAAGTCATTACAGCATAAAGAGCCTACTCTCTTGCTAAACTATTGCAAACAAATTGGTATGAATCAAGAACAAATAAAAGAATACCTTTATTCGTATACTCAACAGTCTGTAAATATTGTTAGAGGATACTTACGAAGTGAATTTGTGATGAATGAGTTTTTAAGAGAGCACTTAGATGAACTTACATCTAGCTTAGAAGTGCTGAAAAATGTCGTAGGAGAAGGATAGAGATATGCAGCAATCAAAAGAACAGCGTGTCCATGGCGTATTTGAAAAAATATACAAAAATTATGATCAAATGAATTCTGTTATTAGTTTTCAGCGTCATAAGGCATGGCGCAAAGATACGATGAAGCGAATGAATGTTCAAAAAGGAACAAAAGCTTTAGATGTTTGTTGCGGAACTGCGGATTGGACGCTAGCTATGGCTGAAGCAGTTGGAGAAACAGGAGAGGCAGTTGGCTTGGATTTTAGTCAGAATATGCTAAAGATTGGTGAAGAGAAAGTAAAAAACTCACCTTTTTCAAATATTACCTTACTACATGGCAATGCAATGGAACTTCCTTTTGAAGATAATTCATTTGACTATGTAACGATTGGATTCGGACTGCGCAACGTGCCTGATTACCTTCAAGTTTTAAAGGAAATGCAGCGCGTCGTGAAACCTGGCGGAAAAGTGGTTTGCCTTGAAACGTCTCAGCCCACGATGATCGGCTACCGACAAATGTACTTGCTTTACTTTAAGTATATTATGCCTGCGCTTGGAAAGATGGTCGCTAAAAGCTATGATGAATATTCATGGCTTCAAGAGTCAGCAAGGGACTTTCCAGGTCAAAAGCAATTGGCTGATATGTTCCGTGAAGCCGGTTTGACAGATGTTGAAGTGAAATCTTACACAGGTGGAGTAGCAGCGATGCATCTAGGGTACAAACGATAAAAGAGAAAAAGCTTGTCCTAAAGGTGCAACAGCCTGTAGGATAAGTAGTAAAGAATGAATATATAATGCAAGGTGAGTCCAATGAAACTAAAAATGATGTACGCTTTTTTGAATACGGATATTACCCTTATTGAGAAAGAACTTGAACAAACTGTTCATACCGATGAAACACTTATCACAGATGCTTCTCTTCACCTTTTACAAGCAGGGGGGAAACGAATTCGCCCTGTATTTGTTTTGTTGGCAGCTAAATTTGGGCATTACAACATCGACCAAATCAAACACGTGGCAGTAGCGCTTGAGCTGATTCATATGGCGTCTCTTGTTCATGATGATGTTATTGATGACGCTGATAAGCGACGGGGAAAACCAACAATTAAGGCAAAATGGGACAATCGTATTGCTATGTATACAGGGGATTACATCTTTGCTCGTGCGCTTGAAGTTATGAGTGAGGTTAAAGATGTGGAAGCACATAAAATTTTATCTAATACAATGGTGGAATTAACGCTCGGTGAAATTGAACAGATTAAGGACAAATACAACCTAAACCAAACCCTACGCGTGTATCTGCGTAGAATTAAACGTAAAACGGCACTGCTAATTGCTGCAAGCTGTCAGTTAGGTGCAATTGCAGCGGGAGCTCCTGAAGATATACATAAACGTTTATTTTGGTTTGGATATTACGTGGGAATGTCATTTCAAATTACCGATGACATTTTAGATTTTATCTCATCAGAAGAACAGCTTGGGAAACCAGTTGGCAGCGACTTACTGCAAGGAAATATTACGCTGCCAGTTTTGCATGCCATTGAAAATGCTGAGTTTCGAGATAAAGTAGAACAGCTTTTCGAGAGGGAATATGAGCAAGAGCTGATCAATGAAATTATTTCTGATATTAAATCTTCTAACGCCATTGAACGTTCATTTGAGATGAGCGATCGTTATCTGCAAAAAGCGATGAGCATTTTAGAAGAACTGCCGCCAAACAAGGCGAAAAAAACGCTGCATCAAATTGCGAAGTACATTGGAAAACGGAAATTTTGATTTATTTACTTTCATAAGTTGTAAACTGCTCGAAACAATGTTAATATCTTCATGAGGTGTGATTGCGCTTTCAAAACTTGTTTACATATCATGAACTTCAGGGGTGGAGAGTAAAATGATACAAAAAACGTTTTTAATGGTCAAACCAGACGGGGTACAAAGAAGCATTATTGGTGAGGTTATTTCTCGCTTTGAGAAAAAAGGTTTTCAATTAGTCGGAGCTAAGCTTATGCATATTTCGCAGGAATTAGCTGAAACACACTACGGTGAACATAAAGAGAAACCTTTCTTCGGTGAGTTAGTGAAATTTATCACATCAGGTCCAGTTTTTGCTATGGTATGGGAAGGTGAAAACGTGATTTCAGTATCACGTCAAATGGTGGGAAAAACTAACCCTCAAGAAGCGCTTCCTGGAACTATTCGAGGTGATTATGGACTGATTGTCGATAAGAATATTATTCACGGCTCAGATTCACCAGAAAGTGCGGAGCGTGAAATCAGCTTATTCTTTGAAAGTGAAGAGCTGACTTTCTATAAAAAAGACGCAGACGCTTGGATTTACTAATTTAGATAGCGCAAGGAGACGAATGAATTTTCATTCGTCTTTTTTATTGTGTTTATAAATAGGTCCTAGGCTATTCATTGCGAATGTCTCTCTACATAAACATTTTCACAATGTATTCCGATATATTAATAAGAAGATAAGCGTATATAAAGGTTTTATTTCTTTATACGTCTAACATAAACGTATAGAAATAAGAAAGGAGAGTCAAAGATGATAGATGAATATGACGCGTTTGTGGAGAAAATAAAAATAAAAACAGGCATTGATTTATCACTATATAAGCAGTCTCAAATGCAACGCCGTCTCACCTCCCTGTATGAAAAAAAAGGTTTTTCTAGTTTTTTTGAATATTATCGAGCAATGAACAGTAACAACGAACTGCTTGAGGAGTTTTTAGATCGGATGACGATTAACGTGTCAGAGTTTTATCGCAACTATCAGCGGTGGGATATATTGGAGAAAAAAATTTTACCGACTCTTGTAAAAGGAAAAACAGACCTCAAAGTGTGGAGCGCTGCCTGTTCAACAGGGGAAGAGCCATATACACTAGCGATGGTTTTATCAACATTTTTTCCGCTTTCGCGTATTTCTATATTGGCGACCGATTTGGATGAAAAAGTGATAGAAAAAGCAAAAATAGGCTTTTATGATGAACGTTCACTTCAGGAAGTGCCTGTTTCAATGAAAAATAAGTACTTTCAACAAAGAGGAACCGGGTACTTATTAGATGAAAAAATCAAAAAAACAGTTGTTTTTCAAAAACATAATTTACTGTCAGACTCTTTTCCTAAAAACGTTGACTTGATTGTTTGTCGAAATGTGCTTATTTATTTTACAGATGAAGCAAAGCATACTTTATATGAAAAATTTAGCAGAGCTTTAGCACCTGGCGGCATCTTATTTGTAGGTAGCACAGAACAGGTTTTTACTCCGCAAAAGTATGGATTTGAAACGGCTGATACGTTTTTTTACAGAAAAGTAAAGACCATTTAATCAAGACAACCTGAAACGGTTTCTTAAAAGCCGAGGTGAAACTTTTTGTACATTCTTATGTTATAGTATGGTATAGTCATATTTAAAAATGGAAAAATTCTGACGAATAATACATATTAAGCGGAGGTACGATTATGCGATATTTAACAGCAGGAGAATCACATGGTCCACAGTTGACTACTATTTTAGAGGGTGTTCCGGCAGGGCTTCCTTTAACAGCCGAAGACATCAATACAGATTTAGCGCGAAGACAAAAAGGTCATGGTCGCGGAAGACGTATGCAAATTGAAAAAGATCAAGCGGAAATTTTAAGCGGTGTCCGCCACGGCTATACGTTAGGATCTCCTATTACGTTAGCGGTAGAAAATAACGACTGGAAACACTGGACAAAAATTATGGGCATCGAGCCAATTTCTGAAGAAGAATCAGAAGAAGTAAAGCGTAAAATCTCAAGACCAAGACCAGGGCATGCCGATTTAAACGGCGCTATTAAATATGGTCATCGCGATATGAGAAATGTATTAGAACGTTCTTCAGCTCGCGAAACAACTGTAAGGGTAGCAGCGGGTGCTGTGGCTCGTCAAATCCTTGCTCAGTTCGGGATTTCTGTAGCTGGACATGTATTAGAAATTGGCGGCGTACAGGCAAATCCGCCTGAATACAAAAGCTTAGAGGAACTTCAAGAAGTCACTGAAGCTTCTCCAGTAAGATGTTTTGACTCAGCTGTTGAGAAAGACATGATGCAAGCAATCGATGATGCTAAGAAAAACGGCGATTCTATCGGAGGCGTAGTAGAAGTTATTATTGAAGGCGTGCCAGCAGGAGTAGGCAGCTATGTTCATTACGATCGTAAATTAGATGCGAAGATTGCCGCAGCTGTTATGAGCATTAATGCATTTAAAGGCGTTGAGTTTGGGATTGGATTTGAAGCGGCTCGCAGACCAGGAAGCGAAGTTCATGACGAAATTCTATGGGATGAAAAGAATGGATATACCCGTAAAACAAACAACTTAGGCGGCTTTGAAGGCGGCATGACAACAGGTATGCCAATTGTAGTACGCGGTGTAATGAAACCTATTCCAACGCTTTACAAGCCGTTAAAAAGTGTTGATATTGAAACAAAAGAAGCCTTTGAGGCAAGCATCGAACGTTCAGACAGCTGCGCTGTGCCGGCTGCAAGCGTTGTAGCAGAAGCCGTTGTAGCTTGGGAATTGGCTGATGCGCTAATCGAACAGTTTGGACAGGACCGAATTGATTTAATTGCTGAAAATATTGAGAAAATGCGTGCACATGCGAGGGAGTTTTAATGTTGCAAATTGATATTCAAACTTTATCCAAAACATATCCTCTTTATTTAGGAAATGGATTAATTGAAAAGTTGCCTTCTATTATCGAGAGTGTAAAACCTAATCTGTCGTCCGTGTTAATCATCACCGATTCAGCTGTAGATTCATATTATGGAGAAGCGGTTGTAAAAGCTATTGAGACGCAGTTTAAAGTGGCTAAATACGTAGTGCCAAGCGGTGAGCATGCGAAGTCCTTTCAACATTACTACAATTGTCAGACATTTGCGCTCGAGCAGCAGCTTGATCGAAATGCACTAGTTATTGCTTTTGGCGGAGGAGTAGTTGGTGATTTAGCTGGATTTGTAGCAGCTACATACATGAGGGGTGTTTCTTTTATTCAAGTGCCAACGACGCTTCTTGCTCACGATAGTGCTGTAGGCGGTAAAGTAGCCATTAATCATGAGCTTGGAAAAAATATGATTGGTGCTTTTTATCAGCCTGAAGCGGTTGTTTATGATATTGATCTTCTTAAAACGCTTCCTGAAAGAGAGTGGCGTTCCGGTTTTGCAGAAGTGATTAAACACGCTTTTATTCACGATCAAGCATTTTATGAATGGCTTCAGCAAAATATACAATCGCTGACTGATTTACAGGATGAAAAATTAATTTATGCTATTCAAAACGGTATTTTAGTCAAAGCATCTGTTGTAAAAGAAGATGAGACAGAAGCTGGCGTTCGCGCTCATCTGAACTTTGGACATACGTTAGGGCATGCGATCGAAGCAGAGTGCGGCTATGGACAAATCAGCCACGGAGAAGGCGTAGCGATTGGTATGCTGTTTGCTATGAAAGTCAGCAATGTTCTTGAGAAAAGTCAGTTCTCTGTGGACGACATTGCGAAATGGTTTGGAAAATTTGGCTACAAGACGTCTGTCCCAAAACATCTTTCAGCTGAAAAACTGCTCGTAAGAATGAAAGCGGACAAGAAGTCTAAATCAAGCAATGTTCACATGGTATTGCTTGAAGGCATAGGCAAACCTTTTGTTCAACAAGTAGAAGATGAAGTGATTCTTAAACTGCTGAATGAGGAGCTTAAAGCTTAGTTTCGTCTAAAGCCAAGTAGATAGTAGTTGACAAATGAATTTGAAACGTACTACAATTGGTAACAAGTTAGTTTAGAGATTTTAGTTATGAGAAAACAATAGACAGTTTAGTTGAGATTAGGGTAGACGAGAATGAGACAGTTGAGCAGAGTTTAGTTGAGTGAATTTTACCATTCGTATACCCAAAGACCCATTTTTGATGTGTCTTTGGGTTTATTTATTATATCCTCTTTTATATAACCTCATCTATTCTCATTCTCCATGAAATGGAGGATTGAAAGATATGACGAACACGTATACTTCTTTTTTAGAAGACTCTACAGAGTATTTAACCATTCCAATTATAAAAAAAATATTTATCGATAGCATGACACCTGTTGATCTTTTTCAACAAGTAAAAGATGAAGCCGTATATTTGCTTGAAAGTAATGATGAATCATCACCATGGTCCAATTATTCTTTTATTGGCTTAAATCCATTTTTGTATGTTGAGGAAGAAAACGGAACCTATCTAGCAAAAAACAAGCAGCTTCAGCCTATGCTGCAAGGAGACAGCTTTAAAGAGGTGTTTTGTAAAATTCAGCAAGAGCTGAAAGTGAAAGTACCAGACCTTGCACTTCCTTTTAAAGGAGGAGCAGTAGGGTTTATCAGCTACGACGCAGTATCGCAAATTGAAAAAGTAAACGTACATGCCCAAAATGATTTGAACATGCCTACTTTTCACTTTATCTATTGTCAAACGATGCTTGCTTATAATCATCAAACAAAAGAGCTTATGGTGATTCACTACATTCAGCTTAATGAGCAAGACAAAGAGCAGCAGAAAAAAGAAAAATACGGTGAAGCTTTAGCAGAGATCAATAGATATGTTGAAAGAATAGCGCAGACGGTGAAAGAAAAGCCAATGATGTTTGAAAGCGAGCAGCGCGAAGTTAGCTTTGAAGGCGTGACATCGTCATACCAAAAAGACAAATTTGTGCAAGATGTGGAAAAAATTAAGGAATACATTAAAAGCGGAGATGTTTTTCAAGCCGTATTGTCGCAGAGATTTCAAATTGATACGACCGTAGCTGGATTTGATATTTACAGAGTATTGCGATTAGTTAATCCGTCTCCGTATTTATTTTACGTGAAAGTAAAAGGCGTGGAGTTAATTGGAAGTTCTCCTGAGCGGTTGATTCAAATTGAAAACGGCCATTTAGAAATTCATCCGATTGCAGGAACGAGAAGACGTGGCAGGGATGCAGAAGAAGATGCGCGCTTATACGAAGACTTAATTAACGATGAAAAAGAGCGGGCAGAACACTATATGCTCGTGGACTTAGCAAGAAATGACATCGGCCGAGTTGCACAGTATGGAAGTGTCCAAACACCAGTATTAATGCAGCAGGTTAACTTTTCGCACGTCATGCACTTGATTTCTAAAGTGACAGGGCGCCTTGACGAAAAAGTACATCCCATTGATGCGCTGCTTTCTGCATTTCCAGCGGGTACCGTATCTGGCGCTCCAAAAGTGCGAGCGATGCAAATCTTAAATGAAATTGAACCAGTTGCGAGAAATGTATATGCAGGAACCGTAGCATATCTCGGATTTGATGGAAACATTGATTCGTGCATTGCGATTCGGACCATTCTTTTGAAAGACCAGACCGCTTATATCCAGGCTGGAGCAGGAGTGGTTGCTGACTCAAAACCGGAGCTTGAGTGGAAAGAAACCCGCAATAAAGCTAGCGCTTTAATCAAAACAATTCAATTAGCCCAAGACATCTACGATAAAAAGGAGGATGTATATGTTTAAAGAATTGTTAAAAAAGTGTTTGCGCGGTGAGTCACTTTCAGCGGAAGAAGCAGAAAAAATTATGAATGATATTATGAACGGTAAAGTCCCGGCAGCTCAAATTGCTAGCGTGCTAACCATTTTAACGTACCGAGGAGAAACCGTCGATGAAATTGTTGGTTTTGTCCGAGGTATGAAAAATAATATGAATGCTATTTCTCTAGAAGAATTAAACGTAGTAGATACATGCGGTACCGGAGGAGACGGGGCCTCTACGTTTAATATCTCGACGGCTAGTGCGATTGTGGCATCTGCTGCGGGAGTAAAGGTTGCGAAACACGGGAACCGCGCCGTATCTTCTAAAAGCGGAAGTGCAGACGTGTTAGAACATCTGAATATATGGATTCAAGGAAATGAAAAAGAAGTGAAAAATGCGGTGGCTGACCTCAACATGTCCTTTTTATTTGCGCCGCTTTATCACCCTGCTATGAAACACGTTGCTGCTACTCGAAAGGAATTAGGGTTTAGAACCGTTTTTAATGCATTAGGTCCATTAGCAAACCCTACTAACTGCACAAAGCAAGTAATTGGCGTTTATTCTATTGAGCTTGCACGAAAATTAGCAGAAGCGCTTGTTGTACTGGGAGCTAACCACGTCCTTCTGGTTGCGGGCAGAGACGGTTTGGATGAAATTAGTGCCACGGATGTAACGGATATTGTAGAAGTGCAAGACAATGTCATTATAGAATATACGCTTGCACCAGAGGATGTACACTTACAGAGAGGGAAGCTTGAAGACTTAGTGGTAGAAGATGCGAAATCGAGTGCCGAGCTTATTGAATCGCTATTTTTAAATAAAAGTAATGTAACTGCTAAAAACGCAGTCGTATTAAACTCTGCTGCAGCTATTTACGTTAGCGGAAACGTTTCTACTTTTGAAGAAGGAGTAGCTGTAGCTTTAGAAACAATTGAATCAGGTGCTGCATACACGCAATTACAACGATTGAAATCGAAAAAGGTGGTTGAACATGCTCAATAAAATTATTGAAACAAAAAAAGAAGAAATTCAAAACCTACAGTTACCCGAACAGCAAAATGTTGCAAAACGATCATTTTTAGACGCTTTATCAAATCCGAATCGAGAGCTGGCTCTTATTGCAGAAGTGAAAAAAGCCTCGCCTTCTAAAGGATTAATAAAAGAGAATTTTCAGCCTGTGGAAATTGCTAAAGCCTACGAAGAAGGAAAAGCAGATGCTCTGTCTGTGTTAACAGATCAGCACTATTTTCAAGGACATCGAACGTTTTTAAGTGACATTAAACAGCATGTCTCTATCCCTGTGCTTCGCAAGGATTTCATCATTGATTCCATTCAAGTGGAAGAAAGTGCAAGAATCGGTGCTGATGCTATTTTACTCATTGGAGAAGCACTTGAACCATTAAAATTGCAAGAGCTTTATCTTCAAGCTACTGAAAAAGAGTTAGATTGTTTAGTAGAAGTGCATTCTCTAGAAACGCTTGAAAAGCTGCTAGCTGTATTTACCCCGAAGATTATTGGAATTAATAATCGAAATCTTCACACGTTTGAAACTAGCGTGCAGCAGACAAAAGAAATCGCCAAGCATGTTCCGAAAGATCAGCTGCTAGTGAGTGAAAGCGGAATTTACTTATACGATGATGTTTCCTACGTAAAAGAAGCGGGAGCAAAAGCTATTTTAGTAGGGGAATCGCTTATGAGGAAGGATAATCAAACCAAAGCGATTGAAAAGCTGTTTGGGGAAAGTGAATATGCTCATTAAGTACTGTGGTATTCGATCAAAACAAGATATAGCTTTAATCGAAAAGTCGGCTGCTACTCACATTGGCTTTATTTTCTATCCTAGAAGTAAACGATATGTAAAGCCTGAACGAGTAAATGAGTTTGTAACGGATGAAATAAAAAAACAAGTCTCGCTAGTAGGGGTATTTGTTAATACACCGGTAGATCAAATACTTGAAATTGCCTCCGTAACAAATTTAGATGTAATTCAGTGCCACGGGCAAGAAACAGCTGCAGACGTACGTCAGTTAAAGCAGCGTGGATATGAAGTGTGGAAAGCGCTCCCTCACAATAAAGAAACGCTGCAGCAAATGCATGTATATGAAGAGGCTGACGGGTATGTAATTGATAGCAAGGTTAAAGAACAATTCGGAGGAACGGGCGTTGCTTTTGATTGGAGCTTCGTTCCTCAGTATGAATCAGCTGCACAAAGGTTAGGTAAAAAATGCTTTATTGCTGGAGGAATCAATGCTTTTAACATTGAGAACTTGTTACCCTACAAGCCTGGGGCGATTGATATTTCTGGCGGTATTGAAACAAATGGAACGAAGGACTATACAAAAATTATAGAGATTGAAAGGAAGATCATACTATGACATACAATCATCCTGATGAATTTGGCCGCTTTGGTGAATTTGGCGGAAAATACGTACCTGAAACATTAATGAAACCACTCGAAGAAGTAGAAGTAGCTTTGAATCAAGCAATGAAAGATCCAGCATTTAAAGATGAGTACCTATCCCTACTCGTCAACTACTCAGGGCGACCAACGGCTTTAACATATGCTGATAATATTACCGAAACACTCGGCGGGGCAAAAATTTATTTAAAACGTGAAGACTTAAATCATACGGGTGCTCACAAAATCAATAATGCCATTGGACAGATTTTACTTGCTAAACGTATGGGCAAAACAAAAATTATTGCTGAAACAGGAGCCGGTCAGCACGGGGTAGCCACGGCTACAGTAGCTGCAAAGTTCGGAATGGAATGTAAAGTATTCATGGGAGAAGAAGATATTGAACGTCAGGCGTTGAACGTCTTTCGCATGAAGCTTCTAGGAGCGGAAGTCATTCCTGCAACTTCTGGAACAAAAACGTTAAAAGATGCAACAAATGAAGCAATTCGCTACTGGGTTCAACACTGTGAAGATCATTTTTACTTAATTGGTTCGGCAATTGGACCGCATCCTTATCCTAAAATGGTTCGAGATTTCCAAAAAATTATTGGAGAAGAAGCGAAAGAACAGTTTACAGCGGTAGAAGGCAAGCTTCCGAATGCTGTCGTGGCATGCGTCGGAGGCGGCAGTAATGCAATCGGCATGTTTTATGATTTTATTAAAGAAGAAAATGTACGTTTGATCGGCGTAGAAGCAGGAGGGAAAGGACTAAATACAGCCCTTCATGCTGCGAAAATGGCTAAAGGCACAAAAGGTGTTATTCACGGTACGCTCACGTATTTACTTCAAGATGAAAATGGTCAAATTACAGAGCCTTATTCTATTTCAGCAGGTTTGGATTATCCGGGTATCGGTCCAGAACATTCTCACCTTTCATCTATTGGACGAGTAGAATATGAAAGCGTAACGGATGATGAGTCAATCGAAGCTCTTCAGCTGCTGGCCAAAACAGAGGGGATCATCCCGGCTATTGAATCGGCCCATGCACTAGCAAAAGCATTTGAACTGGCTAAAAGCATGACGAAAGAAGAAACGATTTTAATTTGCTTATCAGGTCGAGGAGATAAGGACGTTCATACATTAGTAAATTTGCTAGAAGGGAAGGAAGAAGAGCATGAATACGTTTGAAGCGAGACTGCCTAAACATGAAACATTATTTATTCCATTTATTACAGCCGGAGATCCTCATGAAGATGCAACGGTGGATATTGCTTTGTCTTTGCAAAAGCAAGGTGCTTCTATTTTAGAGCTGGGCGTACCATATTCTGATCCTTTAGCCGATGGTCCGATCATTCAAGAGGCGTCTAAAAGAGCTTTATCTGGCGGTATGTCTATTTCAAAAGCCATTAAGCTTGTATCGGTGATGAGAAAAAAAGGTGTGAAAATACCGGTAATTCTCTTTACCTATTTTAATCCTGTGTTACAATTAGGTTTAGAATCCTTTTTCGCGTTAATGCGAGAAAATGAAATAGATGGAGTGCTAATTCCGGATTTACCGTACGAAGAGAGTGGCCGTATCCGAAAGCTTGCCGCTGAAAATGAAGTTGCGTACATTTCAATGGTTGCTCCTACATCTAAAGAGCGTATTCAAAAAATCGCTGCAGATGCAACGGGCTTCTTATACTGCGTGTCGTCTTTAGGCGTTACAGGAGTTCGCTCTACGTTGCCAGCTGATATTGGCACCTTTTTAGAAGATGTGAAAGCAGCAGCTTCTATACCGGTTGCCGTCGGTTTTGGGATTTCAACAAGCGAACAGGTAGAAGTGTTAAAAGAACATAGCGACGGCATTGTAATTGGAAGTGCAATTGTTAATAAAATTGGCCAGCTTGAACAAGTTCTTTTAAATAAGGATACACGTCGAGACGGATTAAATCAAATTGAGGAGTATGTTGCATCCATCGTTTCGCCTATACAAAAATGCGAGGTGTAACACGTTGAAGGTAAAAGAACAATTACTAACTTTATCTCCATATAAACCAGGTAAGCCAATTGAAGAAGTAAAGCGTGAATTTAATTTAGATCGCGTTGTAAAATTAGCGTCTAATGAAAATCCTTACGGCAGTTCTGCTTTAGTAAAAGAAGCCATTGCTGCGGAAATTGAAAATATGGCACTTTATCCAGACGGCTATGCAGCTGAACTGCGTGCAGCAGTAGCAAAACATGTAGGTGTAGAGCAAGATCAGCTGATTTTTGGAAATGGATCTGATGAAGTCATTCAAATTATTTGCCGAGCTTTGCTATCAGCTGATACAAATACTGTGATGCCGACGCCATCATTTCCTCAATATAAGCATAATGCCGTAATTGAAGGTGCAGAAATTCGTGAAGTACCGCTGCGCGGCGGAGACCATGATTTAGACGCTATGCTTCGTGCAATTGATGAAAATACGACCATTGTATGGGTATGCAGTCCTAATAATCCAACGGGAACGTATGTGAAGGGCGATGAGTTAATTTCCTTTATGAAACAAGTTCCTAAGCATACGTTAATCGTGATGGATGAAGCGTATTTTGAGTATGCAGCAGATCAAGCGGACTACCCGAATACGGTAGAGTTTTTGAATGAATATGAAAACTTAATTGTACTTCGCACATTTTCAAAAGCATACGGCTTAGCTTCTTTGCGTATTGGTTACGGCATTGCAAACGAATCATTGCTGCAAAAAATTGAGCCGGCTCGTGAACCTTTTAATACAAGCCGCATGGCTCAAAAAGCAGCAATCGTTGCTCTTGAAGACCAAGCGTTCATTGAAGAGTGTAAAAAGAAAAATGAAGAAGGCTTGCAGCAATATTATGCTTTCTGCGACAAGAACGGCTTAAACTATTATCCTTCTTTCACTAACTTTGTTCTAATTGATTTTGGCCGTCAAGGCGATGAAGTGTTTCAATTTTTATTGCAGCGCGGATTTATCGTTCGTTCAGGCAATGCATTAGGCTTCCCAACTTCCGTTCGTATTACGGTGGGAACAAAAGAACAAAATGAACAAATCATTGAATTGCTTCAGCAGTTTGTTAACCAAGAAACGGCGAAAGCTTAATACCCAATATAGTAAAAGATGAGAGTGTGATTTCACACTCTCATCTTCATATGTACAATGAGGTGAAGGAAAGTGAAAGAAAATGTTTTTGTTATAGGCCTGGGGTTAATTGGAGGATCGCTGGCACTTAATATAAAAAAGACACATCATCATCTTGATTTAGTAGGTTTTGACATTAATCAAGAGCAACTGGAGCTTGCTAAAACTCTTGGTGTAATTGACCAAGCGGCTTCTTCTTTGCAACAAGGCGCTGAGCAAGCAGATTATATTGTTATTGCCATTCCGGTCACCCAAGCAGCGGAAGTGCTAAAACAGCTAGAACATTTTACGCTCAAACAGTCTGTCATCGTCACAGACGTAGGAAGCACAAAAGAAGAAGTAGTGAAGACAGCGGAGACTCTTCTTGCTAAAGGCATTGAGTTTATCGGAGGTCACCCGATGGCTGGGTCTCATAAAAGCGGAGTAGCTGCTTCTAAAGCTCATTTGTTTGAAAATGCAATGTATGTATTAACACCTTCATCTTCTACTTCTTCGGAGGCTTTAGAAAGCTTAAAGGAATTGCTAAGTGGTACAAAAGCTAAAATTATTGTGATGTCACCAAAAGAACATGATAAATTAGCAGGTGTCATCAGCCATTTTCCTCATATTATTGCTGCAAGCCTTGTTCATCAAGCAGAATATTACCAACAAGACAATCAGCTAGTTTCGCAGCTTGCAGCTGGAGGGTTCCGTGATATTACACGTATTGCTTCAAGCAGTCCAGCGATGTGGAGAGATATTTTGCTTCATAACCAGGATGCGCTTCTTTCAATGTTTGACCACTGGCTTGAAGAAATGAACGACGTGCGAAATATGATCGAACGAAAAGATGCGAACGATATCTATACATATTTTTCACAAGCAAAACAATTTAGAGATCAGCTTCCTGTACGAAGCAAAGGAGCGATTCCCTCCTTTTATGATCTCTATGTGGATGTTCCTGACTATCCGGGGATTATTTCAGAAGTAACGGGTTATTTAGCAGAAGATGAAATCAGTATTACAAACATTCGAATTTTAGAAACACGAGAAGACATATACGGAGTATTACGTTTGAGCTTTCAAACAGAGGAAGATAGAAAGCGGGCAAGAGCGTGTCTCCATCACCATCAATATCAGACGTTTATTTCTTAATGTACGAAAGGTGTGAATGGAATGAGTGGAAAACAATTAAAAACTAATCTTTTATCTCTCCAAGGAGAAATTTCTATTCCTGGAGATAAATCGATTTCTCACAGAGCTGTGATGTTCGGAGCGATGGCAGAAGGGAAAACAACGATTAATCATTTTTTAGCAGGGGAAGATTGCTTAAGTACGATTTCGTGTTTTGAAAAGATGGGCATATCGATTAAAAGAGAAGGCGAGTATGTCGAAGTGGAAGGTAAAGGTATCGAAGGGTTAAGTGAACCTACTTCCATCCTGGATGTAGGAAATTCAGGAACGACTACTCGTTTAATGCTTGGGATTCTTGCAGGTGTGCCATTTCACACGTCTCTAATTGGAGATGAGTCGATTGCCAAGCGTCCTATGAGCCGCGTTACGGTGCCCCTGCGCTCTATGGGTGCAAAGATTGATGGGCGTGAGCACGGCCAATATACGCCTTTATCGACTCGAGGAGGAGCTTTAAAAGCAATTCATTACCATTCTCCTGTAGCAAGTGCACAAGTAAAATCAGCGATTTTACTAGCGGGACTTCATGCGGAAGGCACAACAAAAGTAACCGAGCCTTTTACATCACGTGACCATACAGAGCGTATGCTTCGCGCCTTTGGAGTAGACGTAGAGGTAGATGGAACGACTGTAAGCATTGAAGGAGGACAATCTCTGCGCGGAACGGATGTATACGTACCTGGTGACATTTCTTCAGCCGCGTTCTTTCTGGTTGCAGGAGCCATTGTTCCAAACAGCCGAATCGTTTTGAAAAACGTCGGACTCAATCCTACAAGAACAGGTATTATTGATGTGCTTCAGCAAATGGGTGCACGCCTTACAATTTCCAATGAACGTATTCAAAATGGAGAGCCTATTGGCGATTTGACGATTGAAACGTCTCAGTTGAAGGGGATTGAAATTGGGGGGGATTTAATTCCTCGTTTAATTGATGAAATTCCAGTGATCGCTCTTTTGGCGACTCAGGCGAATGGGAAAACGGTTATTAAAGATGCCGAAGAATTAAAAGTAAAAGAAACGAACCGTATCGATACGGTTGCAACGGAGCTAAGCAAGCTCGGTGCTTCTGTTACTCCAACAGCTGATGGCCTCATCATTGAAGGCAAGACGGCTCTACAAAGCGGTGAAATAGACAGCTATGGAGATCATCGAATTGGAATGATGCTTGCGGTTGCAGCAGCCATTGCAACGGGAGAGGTAACACTAATGAGAAGTGAAGCTATTCACGTCTCCTATCCTACTTTCTTTGAAGATCTTGATAAACTAAGCGAATAAGAAAGAGGCTGGAACAAACGCATTTTGGTTGAAGGGAAATCCGAACGATGAATTGATATTCTTGATAGAGAATCAAACTCGTTCGGATTTTTATTGTTAGGGTAAACGTAGGTCTCATGTATGTAGGTGCTTCTAGCTGTTGATTAAAGAGCAAGGCGAAGACTCCTGCGGAAAAAGCGGAGCCTTGCACGGAAATAAACAGCGGTGTCACAAGCGATCTATACTGGATTATTTATCCCGTTTGTTCGCCTTTAGATTCGATTTTTGATTAATGTAGTCATGTCTCAATCTCGTTTTTATTCAAAAAAATGTAAGCGTATTCAAATTGATTTGTTGAACAAACGCTCAAACTATTTTATCATGGTGTATAGAAGCATGTGTTCTTGCTTTGGTTTGGAAAAATAGAAAATTAATTCGTTTTATTTGTATATAAAAAGTGAATGTAATAATAAAGGAGAATTGTGTGTGAAAGAACTAGACCGCGCGATAGGTTACGTAGAATCCAATGAAGTTGAAAAAGGTCTTGCCCTTATTCATGAATTGAAAGATAAAGCTACAGACGAAGAAAAATTTTTAATGGCTGAACAGCTTCAGGAGTGGGGACTAGTAAATGATGCGCTGCCTTTAATAGACGAGCTCATCGCTAAATACCCAGAAGAAGGCGAGCTGTATTTATTAAAAGCTGAAATGCTTATTGATTTAGAAGAAGAAGAAGAAGCAATTCATATTTTAAATCAAATTAGTAGCGAAGATGATAACTACGTGCCAGCTCTGCTTCTTGTAGCTGACTTATATCAAATGCAAGGCCTTAGTGAAGTAAGTGAGCAAAAGTTAATGGAAGCGAAAAAAATGCTTCCAAATGAGCCGGTTATAGATTTTGGGCTCGGTGAATTTTACAGCAGTCAAGGAATTTATCAAAAGGCGATTCCTTTTTATCAAACGCTGCTAAAAACAGAAAAAGAATTTAACGGCACGGATCTTCGTCAGCGATTAGCTGAAAGTTTAGCAGGTATCGGCCAGTTCGAAGAAGCGCTTCCTTACTTTGATCAAGCGCTAAAAGATAAGCTTGAGATTAACACACTATTTGAATATGCGATTTCAGCGTATCAAGCAGGTCATTATCAGACCGCTATTGAAAAGTTCACAGAACTAAAAGAGCTAGACCGTGAGTACCATTCTCTTTATTTATATTTAGCAAAATCATATGAACATAAAGAGATGCTAGAAGAGGCTGCAGTGGCTGTCAACGAAGGTATTGCGCAAGATGAATTTCAAAAAGAACTTTACTTTTTTAAAGGGAAGATAGCATTAAAGCGCGGTCTAGAAGAAGAGGCTGAATCGGCATTTCAACAAGCGATTGCACTAGATCCAGGGTATATTGAAGCCATTTTAACTCTCTCTAAACTTTATATGAGTCAAGAGAGATATGAAGATGTAGTAGAGAATATCGAGCACGCCAAAGAATATAATGAGCATGACCCTCATTTTGAATGGGATTTAGCAAAAGCTCACCAGGAATTAGAAAATTATGAAGAAGCGCTAAAATACTACGAATCTGCATACACTGTTTTTAAAGAAGAGTATGCGTTTTTAGAAGAGTATGGCTACTTCTTATTAGAAGAAGGACAGCGCTCGAAAGCGAAGGGGATTTTCCAAGCCTTATTAGCAATGGATCCAACAGTAGATGAAATTCAAGACATATTATTTCAATTAGAAGAATAAATAATAGTTCAGAGGATTTTATTGCTGCCGTGTGGAATAAATAACTGTAAAAGGTGTTTTAACTGAGAGTTTAAACACAGAGGAGGGAAGTGAGAATATGACGACCCCTGTTACTGTCAACGAGAAAAAAGAATTTGTTCGCTGGTTTTTAACGAATTATCAGCTGAAGCGCAGAGAATGTGTATGGATTTTAAATTATTTGATGAGCCATGATCAATTGATGAAACGAGTTCACTTCGTTGAGCAAGCACAGTTTTGTCCTCGCGGGATGGTGATGTCTACGCACTGTGTGGAAGACCCTCCATTTCGTTTTTATAAAGAAAATATCATGACAACCGATGCAGAAAAATCATTTCATGATATTCGTTTGAATCGAGAAGAAGACATTTATATTCAATTAAACTTCCGATCGTTGTATTCATCGCCTCAATATGTGGCCGTACTGGAAGACAATCCGTATATGCCAAAAGCTAATCAAACAAATGAAAAAGACAGAGTATTAGCTGAGCAAATATTGGAAGAATCTATTCAGAAGTTTCAACGATCAAAAATCATGGAACTAATTGATAAAGCATTAGATGAAAACGATAAAGAGGAATTTCAGCGCTTAAGCGAATATTTAAATAACCATTATGTACAGTAGATAAACGAGGGATTGGCTAGCTTCTTAGAAAAAGGTCAATCTCTTTTTTTATCTCCTTATTCATTTTGGAAAATAAATAAGACAAGCTTTAGCAGGCTTGCTGAGAGGAGAAGGAAGTTGAAGCTTCAGGCCAAGGAAATGGATGTGTACCTACAATCCAAAAGTTATGTTGATACCGTATTGGTTCCACTCATTCCGATTGATTTCGGAGAAGATTTAAAGCTTACTGCATCTATGAGTGAATATACGACTGCTCTTACTGAAGAGTTAGAGAGGCAATTTAAAGGAAGAGTGATTTTAACACCTAGTTTTACATACTTAAAAAAAGATGGAGTAGCTGCTGTTTATGAAACATTACTTCGTTGGAATGAGCATATAAATGACAATGAAGTCAAACATCTTTTTGTGCTTACTAGCGACCGAGACTGGCTGCAGTTTGAAAAAGAAATAGGGGCGTACTGCATTTGGATACCTGCTTTACCGCTTGAGCATATAGATGAGTCGCATAAGTATACGCTCATACATGAACAAGTTCAACAGCTCTTACCGATTTTTGTAGAGAAATGGAGTGTTTAAAAAGACTGTAGAATAAGTAATGGAAGCGCAAACAAAATAATGACAAAAAATTTAGAAAAATAAAGATTATTTCCATGTTTTAGGTTTTTATTGTATTGACCTTCCAGAAATATTAATATATCATGATTATGTCCTAGTTTAATAGAATGGTCCATCATGTGTCCAAAATTCTCTGGACTGAACTTTTTTAAAGGGGGGAAAAGCATGGGTGATCGGGTATCAAGACGACAGTTTTTAAACTATACGCTCACTGGTGTAGGGGGATTCATGGCTGCTGGAATGTTAATGCCAATGGTGCGCTTTGCAGTAGACCCAATTTTGGAAAAAGAAGCGGGTCAGGATTTAGTAGCTGTAGCGCAGGTTAAAGACATTACAAAAGAGCCGAAACGTGTCGATTTTAAAATCAAGCAAGTGGATGCGTGGCATAAATCAGAAGAGCCAAGATCGGCTTGGGTGTACAAAACTGATAAAGGTGAAATCGTCGCGCTGTCACCAATTTGTAAGCATTTAGGCTGTACGGTTAACTGGGCTGGTGACAAAAACTATCCACACCGTTTCTACTGCCCTTGTCATGGGGGAATGTATGAAAAAAGCGGTAAAAATGTACCGGGGACACCACCGATGGGACCGTTAGATGTATACGTTCAAAAAGTAAAAGGCGGTACGTTATATCTAGGAAAAGCCAAACCACAAGGAGGGGCATAGAAAATGTTGAATAAAATCTATGACTGGGTGGATGAACGGCTAGATATTACTCCTTTATGGCGAGATGTGGCCGATCATGAAGTGCCAGAGCACGTAAATCCTGCACATCACTTTTCAGCATTTGTGTATTGTTTTGGTGGATTAACGTTTTTTGTTACCGTTATTCAAATTTTATCAGGCATGTTTTTAACCATGTATTATGTACCAGATATAAAAAATGCATGGGAATCCGTTTATTATCTGCAAAATGAAGTCGCTTTCGGACAAATTGTTCGAGGTATGCATCACTGGGGAGCAAGTTTGGTTATCGTCATGATGTTTTTACATACACTTCGTGTTTTCTTCCAAGGAGCATACAAAAAACCCCGCGAGTTAAACTGGATTGTGGGCGTGTTAATTTTCTTTGTTATGTTAGGTTTAGGTTTTACAGGTTATTTGTTGCCGTGGGATATGAAAGCCCTATTTGCAACGAAAGTAGGTTTGCAAATTGCTGAATCCACACCAATTATAGGCCAGCAAGTGAAGACATTACTCTCAGGACATCCAGACATCGTTGGTGCTCAAACACTAACTCGCTTTTTCGCCATTCACGTATTCTTTTTACCCGGAGCCCTACTTGGCTTAATGGGTGCCCACTTCTTAATGATTCGTAAACAAGGAATTTCAGGACCACTATAAAATTTTATACGCTTTATTCAAGTATTCAATCACACTAGTCATCATATGCATCAAGCACATACTCCGTTGTTAGTACTTTCACTAGAACAGTGAGAAAAAGGAGGGAGAACATGCATCGTGGTAAAGGGATGAAGTTTGTTGGAGATTCACGTGTTCCTGCAGAACGAAAACCCAATATTCCAAAAGATTACTCTGAATTTCCAGGGAAAACAGAAGCATTCTGGCCAAACTTTTTACTAAAAGAATGGATGGTAGGGGCAGTTTTTTTAATCGGTTATCTATGTTTAACCATCGCTCATCCATCTCCTCTTGAACGTATTGCCGATCCGACTGATACGGGGTACTTGCCTCTTCCTGACTGGTATTTTTTGTTCCTATATCAATTGCTTAAATATTCATTTGCTTCTGGTCCATATAATATTATAGGTGCATTTATTATTCCAGGGATTGCATTTGGCGCATTAATGCTTGCTCCGTTCATTGATCGAGGACCCGAAAGAAGACCAGCTAAGAGGCCGTTTGCAACAGGATTCATGCTTTTGGCTATAGCAGCAGTCTTTTTCCTAACGTGGCAGTCAGCGACACAGGTGGATTGGAAAGCGCGTGAAGAGCAAGGGAAAATTAGAGAAGAAGTAGCGATTGACAAAAATTCAGAAGGTTACAAAATCATGCAAGAGCAAACGTGCTTGACCTGTCACGGTGATAATTTACAAGGAGGCCCTGCGGCTCCGGCTTTAACAGGAATTGATTTATCTCCTGAAGAAATCGCCAATATCGCAAAAAATGGTAAAGGCAATATGCCAAAAGGTGTTTTCAAAGGTTCAGATAAAGAATTGAAAACGCTCTCGGAATTTGTCGGCAACTTAGGGAAAGAATAGTGAAAATCAGCCAATGGGCTGGTTTTTTTTTTTGAATTTATTTAATGCTGTGTTTTACATCAATGAGATAGGTGCTTGCTATTGTTCAAAAACTGTACATAATAAAGAAGAGATTAAATGTAAAGGAGACTTTCTAAATGGCTTGGTTATGGTATACCTTAAAAGATAAGCGTTTTTTAACGCTTTTGTTGATTGTGAATATACTAGGAACAATCTACGGATATATTTGGTATGGAAGTCAATTAGCGGAAACACCTAAGAGGTTTTTATTATTTGTGCCTGATAGTCCAACGGCAAGCTTGTTTTTTGTTATTGTACTTATCGGTCTTTTACTTGGAAAGCATTTTTCACTGTTTGAAGCTTTAGCAATGATCACGCTGTTTAAATACGGGATTTGGGCCGTCGTAATGAATGTATTGGTCTATGTGTTAACAGGATACATTGATTGGATGATGCTTATGTTAATGGCTTCTCATGCAGCAATGGCTTTTCAAGGGCTTTTGTACGTACCGTTTTACCGGATTAAATTATGGCATGTAGCTGTTGCCGCTGTATGGGCTGTACATAATGATATCATTGATTACGTTTTTTCTATGATGCCAAGATACAGCATGCTCAATGCGTACATGTCTGAAATTGGTTATTTTACATTTTGGCTAAGTATTTTATCTATTTTCATTACATACTGGTTCACAGTTCGTGCTTCTTCAAAAAAACAGCTATAAAAAATTTTTGAAATAGGCGCACGAAACGAGCTCTCTTTTTCTAAGATATAGTAGGCTATATTTAAGTATGAGGTGAGTGACTGTGAAGGAAACCAAACGAGAGCTTCATCCGTCCGTTGTGGAATTTAAACAATTTGTAAAATCACATCCCAAATTAGTAGAACAGGTTCGAAAGCAGCAAAAAACGTGGAAAGAGCTTTATGAAGATTGGTATTTATTCGGTGCAGAAGATCCAATGTGGGAGGCATATCGTTCAGAAGAAAGTGCAAAGGCTGAACCAGCTGCTGCAACAGAGGAGAAAAAAGATATTATGGGTACAATTGTATCCTCGCTGAAAAATATGGACTTGAATCAAATGCAAAATCATATCACAAATGTAAATTCAGCTATTTCCAATATTCAACAAGTACTGCAGCAATTTCAGCCATCTAAGCCATCCGGTGGAGGAGCAGCTTCCGGGCCAGGGAATCCATTTGGCTTTAGGAAAGATTAAACGCAATGAGAAAAGATATATACGAGTATATGCAGTCTCGTCCTAAACTCAACGACTTCGTTCGTGAACAGCCAATGTGGTACCGGCGTTTATCTAGAAACCCTGAAGAACTGGAGAAATTTGAATTAGAATCCAAGCACTACTACAAACAAACGATTCCTCATAAAGTCGAAAAGTTTTCGAATTCGATTCAAATGGCAAACATGATGTTTCATATGTTTCAGTCCATGAAAAATCAATGATCTCTGCATACATAGCGATGCAGAGATTTTTGCACGTCATGAGTAAAAACAAAGAGTTTGTAAACACTATGGAGAAACGAATGATAAAGGAATGGTATTATGCGCTTACTATTAACGACGGCCTTATGTGTAGTTTCTCTGCTAGGATGCAACCATGATAAACCAAAACCTGAAACTAAAATTTCCTCTCAACCGCGGGCAGCTGAAACGTTTGGTGCAATGAATACAAAACCTTCACTGATGGTACACCAGCATGTGAAAGGACAAAACGTATACGTCGAATGTATTCTAAGCGGGTTTTCATTTTCAACAGAGAGTGGATTCCTTCAAATCAAAGTAGATGGAAAACCATTTAAAGAAATGAAGCAAGCAGCCTTTGTTTTAAGTGATCTTCCAAAAGGATCTCATACTGTTACGATTGAACTGATGAAATCTAAAGAAGAAAGTTATCAAGTGAGGAATACCTTTACGGTTGAAATTATATAGTTAAAAAGTAGAACTTGTAGTAAATCAGTGTAAGCTGTTTTAGCAAGTTCTTTTTCTTTAGATCCAAAACGTGATAAGATAAAAACGGAGGTGCACAGCCATGCTGACAACAATGAGAACTGTTGAATTACTCGATGAGTCTGATCACGTAGCGAACATGGTGTTACAATCAGATGTAGCCGAGAACTATCGTCAATGTTTATATAGATTAAATAAAGATTCCCAGGCACAGGCATTAATTGCTGAATTTGTGAAAATAAAGGAACAGTATGAGGATGTTCAGCGATTTGGAAAATATCATCCTGATTATAAAGCCATTACGAGACAAGTACGTGATGTAAAGCGTCAAGTTGATTTACACGCGACAATCGCTGCGTTCAAAAAAGCAGAAAATGAATTACAAAAGCTGCTTGATGAAATTAGCGTTATTCTTGGTCAAGCTGTTTCAGAGCACGTGAAAGTCCCGACGGGAAATCCGTTTTTTGATACGGGAAGCAGCTGCGGCGGTGGCTGCGGATCTGGTGGAAGCTGTGGGTGCAGCGCATAAGCCGTTCACTGTATAAATCGAACGCAATCAGCACAGGAATTTCCGCAGCAGGCCATTTTACGCTGTGGAACGTAAAACCTGTGCTGATAGACATAAGTAAGATGCTGACTTCTGACAAAAGTCGAGCGCCACGTAGCATTTGTATTGGATGTAGCAAAAATAGATGAAGCTTCTAGAAGCTCATCTATTTTTCTACGCTTAATTGATGTGTTTATATATAAAAAGGGTATATTTGTGATTTTTTTGAAAATGACTTGTTCAATAGCTCTGTGCTCGTTAAAATGAGTAAGAAAGAGCATCCAGATATCATCTAAATTCATACATAAAGCACCTACTTCATATAAAAGAATTTATGATAAAGAAAACCAATATAACGTATGCAAAAGGGGAACTAAATATGTTTGTTGAACGTCAAGGAATTGTGGCGTATGTGCATTCTGTTAAGCAAGCAAAAGCATTGCGAAAGTACGGAAATGTACATTACGTATCTAAAGAATTAAAGTATGTTGTCTTATATTGCAACCAAGATGGCATTGAAAAAACAATCCATAAACTTCAGTCTCTACCTTTTGTGAAGAAAGTAGATCCTTCTTATCGGCCGTTTTTAAAAACAGAATTCGAAAATTCAAAGCCGGATAAGGCGAAGGAATATGACTATAAGATAGGAATTTAAACAAAAAAGGAATGTTATTTACATTCCTTTTTTTATTTTACTTGCCCTTAGTAAACGAATAGGCAGGGATGAGATGAGATTATTGCATTGGCGGAATAAAGCGGTTCATTCGCAAAATGCCAATAAGGTGCTGATAGTATAGTGCTGTTTCTGGAAATGTAGTAGATGGTTTGACATCGAGTACCACAATTTCTTTTCCCGCTTCCTCAGCAGCTTGTTTAAATAACTCAACGCGCTTGCTGTCGTTTTGTTTTAAAACAATTCCTTCTCGGCAAACGTAAAGCGGTTGGAAATTCCCTTCAGCTGTTGGATGCAAGACAGCGACAAAAGAAGCTACTTGTCGATCTTCTTTTACTGTTCGCAGCATAATAAGATGAGCAAGACGGTGTTTGTTGCTTTTGACAATCTCTAACAGCTCATAAATATCTGAATACCCTTCTCCGAGCTCAATAAAACGCTGAATCATATGTATTTCCCCCTTTATGTATTAAAAAAGCAAACTCACGTAGTTTAATGTATCACTGAATATTTTAAGAGTAAATAAAAAAATCCCTACAATTACTCATTGTAGGGCCCTTCAATAAAGGGGTGTAATCACCTCTGCGATTACAAGCACCTTGATGAAGGCAAAGGGAGAGGAGAAACCGGAGGAAGAACTTATGGGGAAACGTAAGTCTTCTCCGCGGTTGGCAACAACATCGGTTAGATGATGTTGTTACTAGTAAGTATGTCCGTTTTAAACGTTCATATACCTGTCTTGTGAAATTCACTTTTTAATACATAAAAGACTGATAACATGACAGAGAAAAAGGGTAAATTTACGTTTATTATGACATATTAAAGTAAAGGAATTCTTCTATGAACGAAATGCCGAATGATCTTCATAGGTGTATCTTTTAGAAAAGAATCAGTGCATCTAAGGACACGGTCGTAAAAGTCCAGCATAAAAGCAAGCTGCTGGGTTATTGCACAGAATGTATACAGCATTGAATAAATTGAGGATTTTTGCTAGTCTTTGTAATTCAAAATAT
Source organism: Priestia sp. 53B2 (assembly GCF_056099005.1). Taxonomy (NCBI): domain Bacteria; kingdom Bacillati; phylum Bacillota; class Bacilli; order Caryophanales; family Bacillaceae; genus Priestia; species Priestia sp. 53B2. The sequence continues at coordinate 540,909 of NZ_JBLZXA010000008.1, read as the reverse complement.
GTTAGGATAATGAAGAATAAGGAAGTAAAAGTAAGGTAGTGATAAGGATGAGAGTAGTAGCAGGTTTATATAAAGGCCATGCGTTAAAGGCGGTTCCAGGATACTCAACCCGCCCTACAACAGATAAGGTGAAAGAGGCTATTTTTAATATGATTGGACCGTTTTTTGAAGGTGGAACAGCTCTTGATTTGTTCGGTGGAAGCGGTGGCTTGGGAATTGAAGCTCTAAGCCGAGGAATAGATAAAGTCATTTTTGTGGATCGGGATGGCAAAGCGATTCAGACGATTAAAGCAAACTTAGCATCTTGCCGGTTAGAAGACCGCGCTGAAGTGTATCGAAATGATGCAGAACGTGCACTGAAAGCGATAAAGAAAAGGGAGCTGACTGTCGATTTACTTTTGCTTGATCCACCGTATAAAGCACAAAAGTTGAAAGCGCTTATCGAAACGGTAAGTGAAGAAAACCTTCTAGCAAAAACAGGAATTATTGTAGCGGAGCATTCTCATGATGTACAGTTAGATAATGAGATTGGTTTATTTGAAAAAATAAAAAGCGAAACGTACGGTATCATTGGTGTTTCTATTTATACATACAAAAAAGAAGAATCAGTTGACTAAATCAATGAGCTGTTAGATGTAGAAAGGGGATACGTATGGGCAGTATAGCTGTTTGTCCAGGAAGCTTTGATCCGGTTACAAATGGGCATTTTGATATTATTAAACGAGGCGCAAATGTATTTGATACGATTTATGTAGTTGTTTTAAATAACTCTTCAAAAAGTCCTCTATTTACAGGGGAAGAGCGAGTAGCTTTGCTGAAAGAAGTAACAAAATCACTTCCTAATGTGGTAGTAGAGTCGTACAGCGGATTATTAATGGAATATGCAAAAGAAAAGCAGGCAAAAACCATTTTAAGAGGTTTGCGTGCAGTATCGGATTTTGAGTACGAAATGCAAATCACATCTGTAAATCGCGTATTAGATAAAGAAATCGAAACGTTATTTATGATGACAAATAATCAATACTCGTTTTTAAGTTCTAGTATTGTAAAAGAAGTAGCTAAATATGGCGGGAATATTTCTGAATTAGTTCCTCCCCCTGTTAGAGAAGCGCTTGCGGAAAAATTTGAACAGCTTTCTCAAAAATAAGATAAAAAAGAACGTGACGTTTTCTTTGCCGATAAGAAAACATCACGTTCTTTTTTTACTAGGAACGATGAAGAAACGTTCGTTTTGAATATATATAAATATAGCAGCACAGCGTAAAAATCGTTAAGAGCGGACCGTACACGTTTAGCCACTGCGATAGAGTCGTAACGGACTCCAAGTGAGAAAAAACCGGCAGTGCTCCTTCAGATGCTTGAAAAGTAGTAATGGATTCTCGAAGAGGGCCCCATAGAAAGATAGTGAATACTACCGCAAAACAGCCGTGAAAAATGCGTGCAATAAAAAACGGGAAAAATCGAATATCTGTTTCGGCGAGTATGCTAGCCACTTGTGCTTGAACGGAGAAACCGCTGAAGCCTAATACAAAGCTAACGATGATAATTTGATGAAACAGCAGCGTGTCTGGCGCTTCACTTGCTAGACGGCTTCCTAGCGTGATTTCAAAAAGCCCTGAAATAAAGGGAAGGCTCAGTTCAGTCCCTATATGACAAAGGGAAAATAAATAAGCTAGACCGCTGCTTAAAACGGCCGTGATATGAGTAACATACAAAAGTTTGTTTAATACAGAAAATAAAATGATAAAACCGCCAATCATTAAGAGAGATTGAACAGCAGAAGTAACTGCATCTCCTAGAAGCTTCCCGATAGGACGCTTATCTTTTAAACGCGTTTTATGCATTTCATGAAAAGCTAACGATAAAGAAGGTTTTTGAGTTACTTGTCCTTTCGGTTTTGCTGATCCATAAAAACGCATCACCAGTCCTACACAAATATTCCCTATGTAATGAGAGAGAGCTAATATGATACCGACAGCTGGATTGTGAAAAAAGCCAACTGCCACAGCCCCAAAAATAAAAATAGGGTTAGATGAGTTAGTAAATGATACGAGTCTTTCAGCTTCGATAGCTGTTAGCTGTTTTTCTTGACGCAGCCGGGAAGTGATTTTTGCACCTGAAGGAAACCCAGAAGCCATGCCCATTGCTAAAGCAAACCCCCCTACTCCAGGTACTCGGAATAAAGGCCTCATAAACGGCTCTAATAAGATCCCAATGAACTTCACTACGCCAAACCCAATAAGCATTTCTGAAACAATAAAAAAGGGCAGCAGAGAAGGAAAGACGACCTTCCACCATGTGTTGAGACCTCTTACTGAACCTTCTAGCGCTTCTTTTGGATATACAATAAGCGCGATAGCGAGAAGCGTTACGCTCGACCCGAGCAGAAGTGTTTTCACCATCGATTTATTCAACGAACGATTCATCTCCTTTTCTATTCTCACGTCATCTTGATATGAATGAAATGAGGAGTTTTAGGCAAATGTACAAGTTCTTCTATATATCAATATACGAAGCTATGCATCGACTTTATGCCTATGAGTAAGGAGAAAATAAATTCATACTGAATAAAAAGGCGTCTTGTCACATTTGGAAATACAATTCATATACATAAATCAATGCACTTCTATGATAGTCAAGGAGTAAAAAAACGTAGACGCAGCAAGTGAAGATTAAGAATTTCTTAAAACAACCTTCAGTATAGTATAATGCTTAATAACCACCGTGTATTGAGCAAAACATATCTTTAGCTTCATACTAAATGAACAAATAGAAAATAAAGAATAGTCCTACCGAAGACAGGGCAACAATGATAGAGAAGCTCATCAAATGTTTTTACATTTTTAGAAGTCTATAAGGTAAAACGAGGGGGCAGGTAAAGTGGAAAGCCCAAAAATAGGAGTTGCATTAGGCTCAGGTGGAGCTAGAGGTTTTGCACATTTAGGAGTAATCAAAAAGCTAACAGAAAATAACATTCCTATTGATTTTTTAGCTGGCAGCAGCATGGGAGCTTTAGTTGGTGCACTATATGCGTCAGGTATTGAACTATCAACTCTTTATAAAATGGCGCTAACGTTCAAACGAAAGTACTATTTGGATTTTACCGTACCTAAAATGGGATTTATTACGGGCAACAGAGTAAAATCGTTGGTTCGCACCTTTACGCAAAATAGAACCATTGAACAGCTATCTATACCGTTTGCCATTGTAGCGACAGATTTGAAAACAGGAGAGAAAGTGGTGTTTAAAAAAGGACCTATCGCTGAAGCGGTGAGAGCAAGTATTTCAATTCCAGGAATCTTTGCTCCCGAAGTAATTGATGGACGATTGCTTGTAGACGGCGGGGTAGTGGATCGTATTCCTGTATCGGTTGTAAAAGAAATGGGATCTGATATTGTCATTGGAGTCGATGTATCAAAAGCGAAAGTGAATGCAGAAATCAGCTCCATTTTTGATGTCATTATGCAAAGTTTAGATATTTTGCAAGATGAGCTAGTAGCTCATCGGACCATTGCTTCAGACATTATGATTCGTCCTAATCTCGATACTTTTAGTTCCAGAGCGTTTACAAACATTCAAGAAATGATTTCAATTGGTGAACAAGCAGCACATGAGCAGTTGCCTTCTATCCTACAAGCAATTGATCATTGGAAGGAGAACAAAAAAAAGTGAAATCTAGAATTAGAATTTTGGTATATTTGGCTGTTATTGCAGTGGTGGCAATGCTTTGTTTTTATCCTTTGCCGTACTACATTACAAAGCCTGGAATGGCAGAAGAACTTGCGCCTATTATTAAGGTAGAAGATGGATACCATGAAAAAGGGACGTTTATGCTTACAACTGTAAGAATGGGCAGAGCAACTCCTCTTTCATATGGTCTTGCGAAAATACAGGACTTTCATGAAATTTTCCCTACAAAGCAAATTTTGCAGCAAGGTGAAAGCGATGAAGATTACTCCACAAGGCAATTACATATGATGGATACGTCAAAAAATGCCGCTATTTCAGTAGCATACGAAGCAGCTGGAAAGAGCGTTTCCTATCTCAATAAAGGCGTATATGTTACATATGTCGTGGAAAATATGCCTGCACATGGAAAACTTCATGTTGGAGATGTAGTGACGAAAGTAGACGAGAAAAAAATTCAAACTGCTGAGGACTTAATCAACTACGTATCGACTAAAAAAGCAGGAAATTCAGTATCAATTTATGTAAAAAGAGATAGCAAAGAAAGCAAATATACTCTAAAAGTTAAAGCATTTCCTGACGACCCGAAACGAGTAGGCCTAGGAATTGCCTTAGAAACGAACCAAGAACTAAAAGTTAAGCCCGATATACATATTGATACTGAAAAAATAGGAGGGCCTTCAGCGGGACTGATGTTCTCGCTTGAAATTTATAATCAGCTTGTTAAAGAGGACATGACAAAAGGCCATCGTGTTGCAGGTACAGGGACTATCAATGATAAAGGAGAGGTAGGACCAATCGGAGGTATTTCGCAAAAAATTGTAGCCGCAGATAAAGAAGGAGCAGAGATTTTCTTTGCACCAAATGAAAAAGGGGCTGCGGGCTCTAACTACCGAGAAGCAGTGAAGACAGCTAAAAAAATAAACAGTGATATGAAAATTGTACCCGTAGATTCATTTTCGGATGCCGTAACATATTTAGAAAAGCTGAAACCATAAAAAAATCGTCTCTTGCAGACGATTTTTTTATGGCCAAATGATAGGGGGCTGCGTATATTCTTGTTTCATAAACTGAGAGCGCAGAGGCTCCTGAAGCGGTATACTATAAACATGTGTCGCTTTAATATCGGTATCAATTTCTTTTAGTTTACATTGCGAGACAGTGGATACAATAGGAAGGGACAGCTTTTTCTTAATTGTTTTTAAATAGCCTTGTCCTATCTTTGACATTCCCAATAAGCGAATATAAGGATCAGCTTGTTGCATCTCACTTTTTGTTGTATTGGTTAAAAGATGCACGCACATGCGCTGTAGACGGGTTCTCGTATATCGCTTCGTTTTAACGTTTGTTAAAAAATCTTCAAATGAAGTAGATGAAGAAATATAAGATAGCAGCCGATGTTCAATACCTTCTTCTATTTCATAAATACGCTGTAAGTCATAAAGCGGAGTAGTTAATAATTTGTATTTCAAAAATGGGAAATAATGCTCCCAATGATGAAACTGTCCGTGTGCTTGCTTGTAAGCTGCTAATTCGTTTGCCGTACTAACTGGCATGTGCTTGCTCAGGTCCCCATGGCTGCTGCTGTCAAAAATAGCTTTACGTATGCTTGTAGCGCTTGAAATAAAAGAGGAAGACAGGGAATCATCGTGATAATGTGATTGAATTCGAGTGATTGTATATGGTTTAATAGATGCATGCTGTTTTTTAATGGCAGCTACATAGCTCATTCCAAGCACATTATTTGGTTGAGATAAATCAATAGGAGCCTCCGTGAAAAGCTGTAAGAAAGCATTGGAAGCTGCTTTTGGGTAACTGTTCCCTTTTTTCATCTCTTGTTGAATTAAAGCGGATAGTTCTGATTCATGAGCTTCGAGCAAATCAGCGGTGCCGGTAAATGAGTCAATATTGCCATTTTCGCTACCAAAGCATACAAAGTCAGCGCGAAGGGATTCTAAAATAGAAATAGCGCCGCTTGCGAATGTTTCAGCTTTTTGAGTAGAAAAAGCATAGGGTAATTCAACGACTAAGTCTGCACCAGCGGCTAAAGCCATTCTTGTGCGGGACCATTTCGATACAAGAGCAGGCTCTCCGCGCTGCAAAAAGTGCCCGCTCATCACAGCAATCACACAATCTGCTCCGGTTTGTTGTTTCGCTTGCTGCAAATGATAAGCGTGTCCGTTATGAAAAGGATTATATTCGACAATTATTCCAACTGCTTGCATAATGTCTCCTTTTAATTTATTATTTTTAGTCTAGCTCTTTATTTTAAAAACGTTTTTTTATGAAAGTAAGAAATTTTTACAAAAAAGCATATTTAAGTACATTATAGTGTAAAGAAAAAATATTGACAAATAATCTTGTGAAAGCTATAATAACCTTTGTTGCCTTGAGGTGATTAACAATGAAATGGACAATACATCAATTGTATCAGTTGCAAAATAAAGGTCTAACATTTGACGAAGTGATTGACGGCAAAGAGTTTATGAATGCTGATCCTCAAATTCGTAGAATGTCAGATGTAAACGTGAAAGGAAGAGCCGACATTAGCTCTTCAAAAGTAACGTTTCACCTTAAAATTTCAGGAGAAATGACGTTGCCTTGTGCTCGTACATTAGTTGACGTTCCGTATCCGTTTGAAATTAACGCAACTGAAACGTTTTTATTGAATGTGAATGCTGATTATGAAGAAGATGCTGAAGTACGCATTGTAGAGGGAGAAACGGTTGATTTACAACCTTTGATTCAAGAGTTAATTATTGTTGAAATTCCTCTGCAGGTATTTAGTGAAAATCAGCAAGCGGCAGGAGCAGCTCCACAGTCAGGAAAAGACTGGGAAGTTGTTACCGAAGAAGAACAGCAGGAAAAAGTAGATCCCCGCTTAGCCGTACTCGAAAATTTCTTTAAAGACAAAAAGAAATAAAAATGCGAAGATCCGGCTTTCGGGCCTTCATATGATTTTAAAATTCTTTTAAGGAGGTGGGAATAATGGCTGTACCTTTTAGAAGAACATCTAAAATGAAGAAAAGAACGCGTCGTACGCACTTTAAATTACAAGTTCCTGGTATGGTAGAGTGCCCAAATTGTGGTGAAATGAAACTATCACACCGCGTATGTAAAGCTTGTGGTACTTACAAAGGAAATGACGTAGTAAGCAAATAATTGCTTATTTAAATAAAAGACCCTCTTAAAGGGTCTTTTATTTTTTTGCCTTTTTTCCTTCTCTGCCCTTTGGAAGAGAAGGATTTTTCTTATAGAACAAGAACTCTTTTTAAATAAACAATTACTGTTGTAAAAGGATTCATACCTTGTCTATAAGGAGGAAAAAGCATGAAAAAAAGCGAGCTGTTTACTACAAGCCAAGGCATTGCTACGTTTGTGATTAATCGTCCTGAAAAGCGTAATGCTATTGATTATGATGTTATGAATGAACTGCAGCAAGCTGTAGATTATGTGAAACATAATCAGTTAGTAAAAGCTTTTGTAATTACAGGTGCTGGTTCAGACGCATTTTGCAGTGGAGGAGATTTAAGCGTATTTCATGAGCTAAAGACTTCGAAAGAGGCGTCTCAAATGTTAACGAAAATGGGGAAAATTCTTTATGAGATTTTAACACTCCCAAAACCAACAGTTGCCCTTTTGAATGGAACATCGGTTGGAGGAGGATGTGAGCTTGCGATTGCATGTGACTTCCGTATAAGTGCAACACATAGCGAAATGGGCTTTATTCAAGGGAATTTAGGAATTACAACAGGCTGGGGAGGAGGAACCATTCTTCTTGAAAAGCTGCGTTATCAAGAAGCGATGGAAATGATCTACAGTGCTCAGCTGTATGGAGTAGAACGAGCAAAGCAAATTGGATTTCTTTCCTATGTCACGTCGTTTAAAGAGCTAACTATGAGGTGTGAGGAGTGGTTAGCGCCTATCACTCATAAACCGACCCAGGTATTGCAAGCTTACAAAGAAATCGCTATTGAGAAATGGGAGCAAAGCCGGGTTTGGAATCGGATGGAACAAGAAATTCATCGCTGTTCGATATTGTGGGAGTCGCCTGAGCATGAAGAGGCGGTTCAAAAGGTCATCGTTAAAAAAACATAGTTATGAACTGCATTTCCATAGCAATATAGTGAATAAGCGAAAGATGAAAGAATCACGGGTTTCCCATTTTGCTTCAAAGTATATGAAAGATTTTCTTGATTGAGAAGAGGAACAATAGTCTATCTTATCTAGTAGGTGCATATTCATTTAATAAGTACGGATAAGGAGGGATAGAAAAATGACTTCTTCTCGTCAAGATGCATGGACTCATGATGAAGATTTATTACTCGCAGAAATTGTACTGCGTCATATACGTGAAGGTGGCACTCAGCTAGCTGCATTTGAAGAAGTGGGGAAGAAACTTACACGAACATCAGCAGCTTGTGGCTTCCGCTGGAATTCTTTTGTGCGCAAACAATACAAGACTGGTATTGATCTTGCGAAAAAACAGAGAAAAGAATTAAAAGCAAGAACTGTTTCAAAAGATGACGAGCAGCCTGCACGCTTATCATATATGGAAGCAGAGAAACATATTTCGCTTAATGAGGTAATTAAGTATTTAGAAAATGTAGATCAAGGGCAAAAACACTCGTCGGAGCTTCTCGAAGCTAATGAAGAACTGCAGCAAAAGATTGAACGTTTACAAGAGAAAGTAACGATTTTGGAAAAAGAAAAAAAAGCTTTGCAAAACAACTTGTTAATTGTGGAAGATGACTATAAAGCTCTTATTGAAATTATGGAGAGGGCTCGTAAAATGGTTGTATTAAAAGAGGATGAAAAAAGTAGAAAAGTGAAATTTCAAGTGGATAAAAATTTAAATTTAGAAAAAGTTCAAAAGTAAAGCGATAGTTTGAATGCTCCCTACTTCATGTTGATCATATATACCACATAGATATAAAATAAACAGCTGGAAATCAGCTGTTTATTTTTGTTCGCTTACACCGTTTGGTAGCCAAATAAGAGGGTTTTCTCCCAAATCGCGATCGATATCATACGTTACAGGTACGAACCCCATTTTTGACCAAAAATCACTCGATTTTACTCGTGGGCTTGTTTTGATAGGTAATTGAAAGGATTTGGCATATTCAACGAGCGTTTGACCTAATCCTTTGCGCTGAAAATCACTGAGCACTTCAAGTTTCCACACTTCAATATACGTTTGAGGCGGCTCGAAATATTGATCGTACTGTTTGTTTCGCTTATAGAGACTCATACGAGCTACTAAGCTATTTCCAAAATAAATGCCGTAAAACGGAGAATTTATTTCATTATCGGAAATCTTAGCATGTAATTCTTCTAGCATTGAAAGTTCTTGAATGCCATATTCTTTGAATTTCTTGAACTCTTCTAGCGTTTTAAAATTAATTTTTAAATGCTTCACTTCGTAATTCATCTCATATCCCCCTTGTTATGTCTCCTTGCTAGGCGAACGAACTGGCTTGGTTCGTTCATCTAATATTATATAACAAAAATACAAAATATTCTGTTTTCATGATTGGTGAACGAATGTTCAATGCGCATAAAGAAAAATGAATTCTTTCAGTTAAATACGAAGAATACAATACTATAAGCATCAATTTTTAGAAAGGAAGCAAAAGGAAAGGGAGATTCAAATGGAAAGCGTTTTCAAAAATTGTAGAGGAGTTTTAAAATTATTGTAGAATTATATGGGGGAAAGTAGAAATTTGAGGAAAGGGGAGAGAAAGATGAAAAAAATACTGATTGCAAATCGAGGAGAAATTGCTCTTCGTATTATTCATACATGCAAACAAATGGGCATTGAAACGGTGGCTGTCTATTCCGATGCAGATGCAGAACTTCCTTATGTTCAAGCGGCTACAAAAGCACGTCGAATTGGAGAGCCTCCTGTGCAAAAGTCATATTTGAATGTAGAAGAATTGCTGCGAATTAGTCATGAAGAAAAAGTAGATGCCATTCATCCTGGATATGGATTTTTATCGGAAAATAGTGCATTTGCTAAAAGAGCGATTGATGAAGGTTTTTGTTTTATCGGTCCTTCTCCCGAAATCATTTCGATGATGGGCGACAAAATTGCTGCTCGTGCCGCGATGAAAGAAGCGGGTGTACCTGTTGTCCCCGGCAGCGAAGGCGATGTGACGTCAGTTGAAGAGGCTTGTAAAGTAGCGAGTCTAATTGGATATCCCGTTATGTTAAAAGCAAGCGGAGGCGGCGGCGGAATTGGGATGGTGCGCTGTGATAACGAAGAAGCAGTAAAACAAGTGTATGCTTCAACAAAAGCAAGAGCAAAAGCATATTTTGGTCAAGAAGGAATGTTTATTGAAAAGCTTATCACAAACGCAAAACATATCGAAGTACAGGTGTTTGGAGATCAGCATGGTAATGTCGTTCATCTTTTTGAACGCGATTGTTCTGTACAAAGAAGAAATCAAAAAGTGATTGAAGAAGCCCCTGCGCTTTCTTTAAAAGAAAGTACGCGACAAGCCATGCAAAACCAAGCCGTTCAAGCGGCTAAAGCAATCGGATATTATAATGCAGGTACGGTGGAGTTTATCGTGGATGAAGACGAAAATTTTTATTTTCTTGAAATGAACACGCGGCTGCAAGTTGAGCATCCGATCACCGAGCAAATTGCAGGGGTCGATTTAGTTAAGTGGCAGATCTTAGCTGCGCGCGGCGAAAAGCTTCCTCGTGTGCAAGAGGAAATAGCAGCAAATAACTATGCCATTGAATTTCGAATTTATGCAGAAGATCCGTTTACTTTTTTACCGGCTCCAGGAAAAATTACGGGTTATCACTTGCCGGAGCGAACCTATGCGCGCGTAGATAGCGGCTACAGTGATATGAATGCGGTTACACCTTTTTATGATCCAATGATTGCAAAAGTTATCATTACTGGTCGTACGCGTTCAAATGCAATTGAACTAGCTAAATCATATTTTACGGAAGCTGTTGTAGAGGGAATCAAAACGAATATTCCTCTATTTAAGCAGTTGTTAAATGAAGAGTTATATGAAAAAGGCACCTATAACACATCGTTATTATCAACAGTATTAAATAAAGGAGGAGCACCACAATGAGTGAAATCAAAGCGACAATGGCAGGCATGGTATTTAATGTGTTTGTTCAGCAAGGTGCAAGTGTAGCCAAAGGAGAAGTTGTTGTTGTATTAGAATCTATGAAAATGGAAATTCCTATTGAAAGCGATCAAGCTGGTATCGCGGAGACTGTCCATATAGCCGTGGGGGATTTTGTGAACGAAGGCGACGTTTTGGTGACTATTTCATAACTCATAAAGGAGAGATATCATGATACATACAGGTGAATCTCAGAAAAAATATGATGAAAATCGTCAAAAAGTAGAGCGTGGCAACGCGGAGAAGTACAAAGAGAAACTTGCAAAACAACAGAAGCTTTTTGTAAGAGATCGTTTAGCGCTTTTATTTGATGACGGGAAATATGAAGAAGACGGCATGTTTGCAAATAATAAAGCCGAAGGGTTGCCGGCAGACGGTGTTGTAACTGCAATTGGAAAAGTAAACGGTGAAACGGTTTGTGTAATGGCTAATGACTCTACTGTAAAAGCAGGGTCTTGGGGGGCCAGAACAGTAGAGAAAATTATTCGGATTCAAGAAGTAGCAGAAAAACTGCATGTGCCTTTGCTGTACCTAGTGGATTCTGCAGGAGCACGTATTACGGATCAATTAGATATGTTTCCAAACCGCCGAGGAGCTGGACGGATCTTTCACAATCAAGTAAAACTTTCCGGCGTCATTCCTCAAATTTGTTTGCTCTTCGGTCCGTCAGCAGCTGGAGGGGCTTATATCCCTGCATTTTGTGATATTGTTGTGATGGTAGATGGAAACGCTTCTATGTACTTAGGTTCGCCGCGTATGGCCGAAGCTGTTATTGGAGAAAAGGTTACGCTAGAGGAAATGGGAGGAGCACATATGCACTGCAGCGTTAGCGGATGTGGAGATGTGTTAGCTTATTCTGAAGAAGAAGCTATTTCGTATGCCAAATCTTATTTAACCTACTTTCCACAAAACTATCAAGAGAAGCCTAAAGTACAAAAAGCTAAAGAACCTAAGCAGACAAAGGATTTAGTAGAACTAATTCCGGAGAATCAAAATGTTCCATTTGATATCTATGAAGCAATTGATACCCTTATTGACGAAGGGAGCTTCTTTGAAGTGAAAAAACTGTTTGCCGCCGAATTGGTAACAGGGCTTGCACGAATAGATGGAAAAGTAGTAGGGATTATTGCCAATCAGCCGAAGGTCAAAGGAGGAGTGCTGTTTGTAGATTCAGCAGATAAAGGCGCAAAATTTATTCAACTGTGCGATGCCTTCCATATTCCTTTGCTATTTTTAGCGGATGTACCTGGATTTATGATTGGAACCAAAGTAGAAAGAGCAGGCATCATTAGACATGGAGCAAAATTGATTGCAGCGATGAGTTCAGCTACAGTTCCTAAAATTTCCGTAGTCATGCGCAAAGCTTATGGCGCAGGGCTTTACGCTATGGCTGGTCCAGCTTTTGAACCGGATTGCTGCCTTGCATTACCTACTGCTCAAATTGCCGTAATGGGTCCTGAAGCCGCAGTAAATGCCGTCTATTCTAATAAAATTAATGAAATTGAAGATCCGAAAGAGCGGTTTATGTTTGTTAAACAGAAACAGCAGGAGTATAAAGAACACATTGATATCTATACGCTGGCTTCTGAACTTATTATTGACGACATCGTTCCTGCTAACGAACTGCGTCGAACTTTAATTGACCGCTTTCGATTATATGAAACAAAGAATGTGACCTTTAGCCGTCGTAAACATCCGGTGTATCCCGTATAATAGAAAAAAACGGGATCACTCTAAATAATTTACAACAAGCCCGGTGATTTTTAATCACACGGGCTATATGAATAGGTAAAATTTTAAGAATGCATTTAATTCAAAGCATTTTTTTGCTAAAATGAAACTCAATAATAGAAAGAGGAACAAAAAATACGATGAAAACTATAGGTATTATTGGAGGAGGATCATTAGGTCTGTTGTTTAGCGCGTATTTATCAGATTGTTATGATGTAACCTTGTATACGAAAACAAAAACTCAAGCAAAGTGTATTAACGAAAATGGAATTACCTTACATAGACAAGGGGAACATCACATTAAAAAAGTCAGTGCTATCCCTCTGGAAAAAAACATAAAAGAAGCAGATTTAATCATTATTACTGTAAAACAGTATCATTTAAAAGAGATAATTCCTTTTATTCAAACCCTTACTATACATACTCCCCTTTTGTTTATCCAAAACGGTATGAGCCATATTGAAATTCTCAAAAATCTCCCGCAGTGCACTCTCTATTTGGGTACAGTTGAACACGGGGCAATGCGTACAAATATGGATAGCGTCCATCATACAGGGATAGGAACAACCCGTATTGCTTCGTACAGAGGAGAAATGGAGTCTATCTTGCCAATTGTGAATTTTCCTTGGGTGATTGAAACAGATTGGTATGCAATGCTGGTGAAGAAATTAGTTGTAAATGCGCTCATCAATCCTCTTACGGCGCTGTATCGGGTAAAAAATGGGCAGCTGATTCACAACAGCTACTTTTATAAAACGATGCGTCTATTGTTTGAAGAGATTGCTGCTGTGTTAAAACTGGATTCAGCTTTTAATTATTGGGAAAATGCGCTGGGGGTTTGTTCACGCACGAGTACAAATCAATCTTCTATGCTAAAAGATATACAGGAGGGGCGGCAAACAGAAATTGATGCTATTTTAGGCTATATTCAAACACAAGCTGCTGAAAAAAGAACGTCGACGCCTATTGTTGACTTTTTATATGGGTCAATAAAAGGAATCGAAGAAGAAAAGGGTGATTAACATGGGAAGTTTTATTGCTGGAGTTTTTGCGACGTTTGTCACTCTGCCGCTCGTTGGTTTTTTTATTCTATACATGCTTTTACGCAAACTGACGAAAAATAAAAGGAAATCTGTCCACATAGCAACGTACATTACTACGGTTTTTCTTATTTTGTCCGTGCATTATGCAGCTGTGGAAATTTTCGGGCACTCTTTTTTGTGGTTGATTGCGTTAGTCCTTTTAGTTGTAGCAATGATTATGATGTTTGTACATTGGAAAGTCAAACATGACTTAGAAATGAAGCTTATTGCGAAAGGGTTCTTTCGGATGAATTTTGTTTTGTTTCTTATTGCACATATTGTATTAAATATAGGTGGAATCGCTTTTCGTATTTCCTCTCTGTAAAGCATGTTACTAGACGTGAGCAGTTACATTATGGATAATGAAGCTATATGTAGAGAATATAAGTATTAGGAAAAGAAAGGAAGTTCTTTCATGGAGATTACAGACGTCTCTTTAAAGGCGGGAAACAAACTAACGAACGATTACATAAAAGGTGAAAAGCAAGCACTTTCCTTTTTTCATTATAATATACACGAAAAAGACGTATATGAAAAACGTTTAGCGGATGTTCAAAAGCAGTCTTATCCAAGAGAACAGCTTGCTGAGTATCTGCTTGATTTTAATAAGCGCTACGGAGCATCTTCTAAGACGATTGAAAATATTAAAAAGCTAAAAGATCCTAACAGCGTAGTGGTCGTTGGAGGTCAGCAAGCGGGGCTGCTTACGGGTCCTTTGTACACCATTCATAAAGTGATTTCAATTGTGCTCCTAGCTAAACAACAAGAGGAAGCTTTAAACGTGCCCGTGCTTCCGGTATTTTGGATTGCTGGAGAAGATCATGATTTTGCTGAGATCAACCATGTATACACAGAGCATAAAAACCAGCTTTTAAAGAAAACGCTAAAGCATTCTTTAAAGAAAAAGCAAATGGTTTCTCAAATCGAACTAGACCATGAAGCCTGTAGAAGCTGGGTTCGTGATGTATTTCAAACGTTTAACGAAACGGCGCATACAAACCAGGTATTACACTTTGTATTAGAGGCGTTAGATAAATCACGTACCTATGTCGATTTCTTTGCTCATTTGGTTACCACAATGTTCGCAGAGTCAGGTCTTATTTTAATGGATGCAGCCTCTAAAGAAGTGCGCAGCATTGAATCTTCTTTCTTTGTGACGTTAATTGAACAAAATGACAAATTATCGTCAGCCGTCATGGAACAGCAAACAGAGATTCAAAAACAATACGGACGAATGATTGAAGTGGGAGAAGAAACGGCTCATCTCTTTTATTCACACAACGAAAACAGAGTACTTTTAGAAAGAGATGCAGAACAAGAGCAGTTTGTTGGAAAGCAAAATGAACTCGCGCTGTCTAAAGAAGAGCTGGTTCAAATTGCTAAACAAACGCCTGAGCTTCTTAGTAACAACGTTGTGACTAGACCCCTTATGCAGGAGTACTTACTTCCTACCCTTGCGTTTATTGCAGGTCCCGGGGAAGTAGCGTATTGGGCAGAGCTTGAAAAAGCATTTTCTTTATTTAGCTTTAAAATGCCTCCCGTGGTCCCTAGGTTATCCTATGCAATCGTAGAAAGACATATCGAGAAGTATATGGATGAACTTCAGTTAGACCTTTCTAACGTAGTGAACGAAGGCGTAGATGCAGAGAGGGAGCACTGGCTTAAGACAGAAGTTCACAACCCATACGAAATGTATTTTGAAAAAGCGAAAGAAGATTTCGAAAAAATTCATAAAACTCTTCGTGAAAATATTCAAAAAGAAGACAAAACATTTGATGAAGTCATGCTTAAAAATCGAGGGATTATTCAAAAGCAGTTTGAAACCATTCAAAAGATTGTCGAATCCAAACAGCTAATTAAGCATGATGTGAAGCATTCAAAATATGCTCAAATTGAACTTGCTCTTCGCCCCTACAATGCTCCACAAGAACGTATGTGGAATATTATGTATTATTTAAACCGTTATGGTATGCAATTTGTGTCAGATTTACTAAGTGCTGAAGTCGAATTAAATCACCAGTTGAAAGTCTGTTATGTCTAATAAAATCCTGCTGAAAAGCAGGATTTTTATTTTGGAAAAGAGAAAAAGTCTACAAGGTGAATGTCAACCAATTGAATCCTTATAAGGTATTTATTTCTAATTACACAAAAAAACCTTATATTCCTTACATTTTATTCTACGAATATGTCCTGCTTTTAACAAAATGACACTATTTGTGACAAAAAGACAAAATTCTACTTAATTCTTATATAAATAGCTGAAATAATGTTGAACTTTGATATATAATATAAACGTGTATATATATCAAAGAAAAACACCGTTTTTTGCTTTTTGTATACATAACTAAGTAGTTTAGAAAGAAGTAGGTGTCATAATGTTTAATCACACAACTGTTTTGCTTAAAGAAGCAGCGGAAGGCTTAAATATTAAGCCGGATGGAGTATATGTCGACTGCACGCTTGGCGGAGCAGGTCATAGTGAATATATCGTAAAACAGCTATCAGAAAAAGGGAAATTAATTGCGTTTGATCAGGACGATGTCGCTCTTGCAAATGCAAAAGAGAAATTGGCCCCGTATCTAGACAGAGTTATTCTAATCAAAAGTAATTTTCGCTATTTAAAAGAGCAGCTAATGAAACACGGAATTGAAGAAGTAGACGGAGTATTGTTTGACCTTGGAGTCTCGTCTCCTCAGTTGGATACACCAGAGCGAGGATTCAGCTTTCATCATGATGCCCCGCTTGATATGCGCATGGATCAAAACTCAATGTTTTCTGCGTACAACGTAGTAAATGAATGGCCTTATGAAAAACTTGTGAAAATCTTTTTCCAATACGGAGAAGAAAAGTTTTCGAAACAAATTGCCCGCAAAATTGAAGCATATCGAGAGTCTAAGCCAATTGAAACAACGCTAGAGCTGGTTGATCTTATTAAAGATGGTATTCCAGCGCCAGCTAGACGAACGGGTGGACATCCGGCAAAACGAATTTTCCAGGCTATTCGAATTGCTGTAAATGATGAGCTTCAAGTATTTGAAGATGCAATTGAACAGGCAATGGATGTGATCAAAAAAGGTGGACGTGTAAGTGTTATTACCTTCCACTCACTTGAAGATCGAATTTGTAAAGTTGCGTTTAAAAATGCAAGCACGGTTCCGCAGCTTCCGCATGGACTGCCGATTATTCCAGAAGAATTTAAACCTAAAATGAAAGTTATTACAAGAAAACCTATTTTACCTTCAGAAGAAGAGATAGAAGAAAATAAGCGCGCGCGTTCGGCAAAGCTTCGAATTGTTGAGAAATTAGTGTAATTAAAGGGTTTTATCAAAGAGGAGGGGACGAGAATGAACAATGCAGCATACAAAGTAAGAGAGCAAGATCAGCAGCAGAAGCAGCAAAAGACGGTACGTCAAGTTGTTCGGAAGACAAAAAGAAAAATCACGGTTGGTGAAAAAATTGTGTATTCTGGATTTGTCGCACTCATGCTGTTTGGGTCTGTGCAAATCATTTCAAATCAATCTTCGCTTTATAGCATCAGTGAGGAAGTGCAATCACTCGATGGAAAGATTGACAAGCAAGAAGCCAAAAACAATGAGTTAAAATTACAGGTAACAGAGTTAAGTGCATACGATCGTATTTGGACAAAAGCAAAAGAACTTGGACTAAAATTGAATGAAAATAACGTAAAAGTCGTTAACGATTAATTGCGATGACTACGCCAAGAAAAAATAGCAATATTAGTACAGGAGCAGCAATATTAATTTTAATATTTGCATTGCTCTTTTTTGTATTAGCCATCAGGTTCTTTTACATCCAAGCGACGGGCAAAGCAGATGGAGAAGCTTTAGCCGAAATTGCACAAAAACAGCATACGCGAACGTCTAAAATTGAAGGACAGCGCGGTACGATTTACGATCGAAACGGAGAAGCAATCGCCCAAGACACGGGTGCTTATACGGTTGTGGCGATTTTAGATAAAAAACAAACAAAAGACAAAGATCACCCGCAGCACGTAGTAGACCCAGAAAAAACGGCTGAAAAATTAGCCCCATTGTTGAAGATGGATGAGTCTAAACTTGAAAAAATGATGTCTAAAGACGTCTTCCAAGTCGAACTTGGTCCCGGAGGCCGTGACATTGATAACGTGCTAAAACAAAAAATTGAGAAACTAAATCTCCCAGGCATCACGTTTTTACGCGATTCGAAGCGCTTCTATCCAAACGGTGTATTCGCCTCAAGTATTTTAGGATACGCGCAAAAAGATGATACGGGTAAAATCGTAGGGAAAATGGGAATTGAAAAAGTATTTGATAAGCAGCTTTCTGAAGAAGATGGATATGTAAAATACGAAGCTGCTAAAAATGGAATTAAGCTTCCGGATCCAAAAGAGTCAATTGTAGCTCCGAAAAATGGAGACAGCGTCACCCTTACGATTGATGAAAAAATTCAAACGTTTTTAGAGGATGCAATGACAGCTGCTGCTAAAGAATATAAACCAGAAGAGCTAATGGCGACGGTAGTGAATCCGAAAACCGGTGAAATTTTGGCGATGTCAAACCGCCCTTCATTTGACCCAAATATTCGTGATATCACTTCTTATCGTAATCCGTTTGTTGAAAACAGCTATGAACTTGGTTCAACGATGAAAATCTTTACGTTAGCAGCCGCGATTGATGCAGGAGTCTATAACGGCGAAGACCGCTATCAGTCGGGATCTTATAAAGTAACGAAAAACAGCGTTCCGATTAACGACCACAACGGCGGGGTCGGCTGGGGAGCTATTACATTTAATGAAGGAATTCAAAGGTCTTCAAATGTAGCGGTTGCCATTTTAGCCAACGAAAAATTGGGTACCGACCGTTTGTATAAATACTTGGACAAGTTTGGCTTTATGGATAAAACGGGAATTGACTTGCCAAACGAAGCTTCTAGCAAGTTAGTGACGAAGTATCCGAGAGACCGCGTAACCACTGCATTTGGACAGGCGTCCGCTTTTACGCCTATTCAAGAAATTCAAGCGGCTACTGCGATTGCAAATGACGGGAAAATGATGAAGCCTTACGTGATTAAACAAGTAGTCGATGAAACAAATAAGAAAACGATTAAGAAAACGAAACCTACCGTAGTAGGACAACCTATTTCTAAAAAAGCAGCGAACGAAACGCTAGATATTTTAGAAACCGTTGTTTCTTCTGATGACGGAACAGGGAAACCTTACGCGATTGAAGGATACGATGTCGCTGGAAAGACGGGAACAGCTCAAATTCCTGGTCCTAACGGAGGCTACTTGCATGGACACGGGAAAAATTTCATTTCCTTTATGGGCTTTGCACCTGCTAAAGATCCAAAGCTGCTTGTCTATGTAGCCGTTAAAAATCCAACTCTCACGCCTCAAGAGACGGGTACTGCGCCGCTTACAGCCGTATTTAATCCGGTGATGAAAAACAGCCTGCAGTACTTAGGGGTGGAGCCTGAAAAAACAGACGAAGACGGAAAGAAAACAGAAGATAAAAAAGTAGATTCAGAAATTACGCTTAAGTCTTACGTTAACGAATCAGTTGATAGTGCCGTAAAAGACTTAAAACAAAAAGGACTTGTTCCTGTTGTAATAGGTAAAGGAGATACGGTAGAAAGCCAATCACCGACTTCTGATACCATTGTCACTGGTCAACGCGTGTTTATTAAGACAAATGGAAAAGCCACAATGCCTGATTTAACAGGTTTTTCACATCGTGATGTTATTCGCTTTAGTGAATTTGTCAACGTTCGACCTAGCGCACTTGAAAATGGTTATGTTGTAAGTCAAAGTATTAAAGCAGGCGATCCGCTAAAAGCAGGAACGTACCTGAAAGTGGAACTTGAAACGCCTAAAGAGTTTTCAAGCACGTTAAATAAGTTAAAAGAAACGGAAAAAAGTGAGTCTGATAGTAAAAAAGACGATAAGCAACTTGACTAGAAAATAAGTTCTAGTGAACCCTGTACAAGCATATATTGGAACGAGCCGATTCAGAGGAGGTTCTAATATATGCGGGTATCAGGAGTCACAGTTCGTAAAAGGCTAGCCATTGTTTTGTTTGTCGGTTTTATTGTGTTTTTGATTATTGATACAAGGCTTGGATATGTACAGTTGCTGACTGGGGATACGCTAACTGAAAAAGCCAAAGACTTATGGAGTCGGAATATTCCTTTTGAACCTGAAAGAGGAAAGATACTAGATCGCAATGATGTGGCACTTGCTACAAATAAAAGTGCACCGACCGTTTTAGTTATGCCAAGACAAGTTGAGAATCCAGCTGTTACGGCTGAAAAGTTAGCGAAAGTGCTGGGAGCATCAAAAGAAAAAGTATATGAACAAATAACAAAAGCTTCTTCTAGCGTATATTTGCGTCCTGAAGGAAGAAAAATTTCACATGCGAAAGCAAATGAAGTGCGAAATTTAAATTTAAAAGGCGTATATATAGCTGAGGATTCGAAGCGGTACTATCCGTTTGGAAGTTATTTGTCGCATGTATTAGGCTTTGCGGGAGTAGATAATCAAGGGTTAACAGGCCTTGAATTATATTATGATAAAGAGCTAAAAGGACAAAAAGGTTCAGTTAAATTGTATTCGGATGCTAAAGGTAAAAAGATGCCCAATATAGCCGATGACTACACAGCACCTGTGGACGGGCTGGATTTGAGATTGACCATTGATTCACGTGTACAAACGATCATGGAGCGTGAGTTGGATAATGCTCAGACAGCTTATAATCCAGATGGTATGATTGCCATTGCCATGAATCCTAAAAACGGTGAAATTTTAGGTATGTCAAGTCGTCCGGGCTTTGATCCTACGGATTTTAAAAATGTGAAGCCTGAGGTGTATAATCGCAATCTTCCAATCTGGAGCGTATATGAGCCCGGATCAACGTTTAAGATTATTACACTGGCAGCTGCTCTTGAAGAAAAGAAAGTGGATTTACTAAAAGATCAATTTTACGATGATGGAGCCGCGGAAGTTGGAGGAGCGAGACTTCGCTGCTGGAAAAAAGGCGGACATGGACAGCAGTCTTTTTTAGAAGTTGTACAGAACTCATGTAACCCTGGTTTTGTGGAGCTTGGGGAACGGTTAGGAAAAGAGAAATTGTTCAAATACATTAAAGAATTTGGCTTTGGTCAAAAAACAGGTATTGATTTACAAGGGGAAGCAAAAGGAATTTTGTTCCCGCTTGAGCGCGTAGGGCCGGTTGAACAAGCTACAACAGCTTTTGGGCAAGGGGTTGCTGTTACGCCTATTCAACAAGTAGCTGCTGTTTCCGCAGCCGTAAACGGTGGAACGCTTTATGAACCTTATATTGCAAAAGAGTGGGTGGATCCAACTACCGGAAAAGTTGTAAGCAGTCATAAGCCGGTTGCTAAGCGAAAAGTTATTTCCGAGGAAACGTCTAAGCAAGTGCGTTTTGCTCTTGAAAGTGTAGTAGCACAAGGAAGCGGAAAAGGAGCTTTTGTGGAAGGGTACCGCGTTGGAGGAAAGACGGGTACTGCGCAGAAAGCTCAAAATGGAAAGTATTTGAAAAATAATCACATCGTTTCTTTTATCGGTGTTGCACCAGCAGATAACCCTGAAATTGTCGTGTATGTTGCGGTTGATAATCCAAAAGGCACCATTCAGTTTGGTGGAGTTGTAGCAGCTCCGATTGTAGGTAAAATGATTGAAGACAGTTTGCGTGTGATGGACGTTAAACCGCGTAAAGGACAAATTGAAAAAGAGTTAACGTGGCTGGACACACCAATGATAAAAGTACCAAATGTCGTAGGAATGTCAAAAAAAGAGTTACAAGAACAGCTACTTAATTTAAAATTAGATGTGAGTGGCGAAGGAGATAAAGTGGTCAAGCAGTCTCCTGCAGCCGGAACGAAAGTTAAA
The DNA here is from genome assembly GCF_056099005.1 of Priestia sp. 53B2. Lineage (NCBI taxonomy): Bacteria > Bacillati > Bacillota > Bacilli > Caryophanales > Bacillaceae > Priestia > Priestia sp. 53B2. Next base: position 519,349 of record NZ_JBLZXA010000008.1, on the reverse strand, counting down.
GAAGGCGAAACGGTTAGAATTTATATGGGAAAATAAAAATCTCTATAAACCATTATTCTTCCTTGCATGATAATCAGCAGGTTACTCTGCGTGTGAACATGAAATCAACAAATAAGCCTTGGGGGTGTTCCCTCCGGGCTTCTTTTTCTGTAAAATGTAATAGGTTAGGTGCTAGAAAAAGAAGAATAGTTGCCATAGCGTCTTATAACAAACGTTTCACTTTACAAATAGAGAGGACATGGTAGGAATGGATTTACGAGAACTACTAACACATTTACATGATTTTGTTCAGCTTCCTGAACAGAATATTGATATTACGTCAATTGAAATGGATTCAAGAGAAGTTAAGCCCGGAGCATTGTTCATTTGTATAGACGGCTATACAGTTGATGGCCATAGCTTTGCACAGATGGCTGTGGAAAAAGGGGCAGTAGCAATCTTAGCAGAAAAGCCTGTGGATGTAGAAGTGCCTGTTGTACGCGTGAAGAGCACAAAGCGAGCAATGGCAGTGCTAGCGGATGCTTTCTACAATCAGCCCACACAAAAAATGCATTTAATTGGTGTAACAGGTACAAATGGAAAAACAACGATTACACATTTAATTGAGCATATCTTTAAATCACAACATAAAAAGACGGGTCTAATTGGAACGATTGAAATTCGTATTGGTGATACGTCTTATGATGTGAAAAACACAACGCCTGAATCGCTGACGCTCCAAAAAACATTTCACCAAATGGTGGAGGAGGATGTAGAAGTAGCGATAATGGAAGTATCTTCTCATGCACTTGACTTAGGACGCGTACACGGGTGCGACTTTGACGTGGCGGTATTTAGTAACTTAACGCAAGATCACCTGGACTATCATCATACAATGGAAGATTATCGTCGTGCGAAAGGGTTGCTATTTGCACAGTTAGGAAACGCTTATAACCATAATCGTCCTAAATTTGCTGTTCTTAATGTCGATGATGCGGCAACCGAGGAATATATTAAAAACACGGCTGCTACAGTGATTACCTATGGTATTGACCGTGAAAGTGATATTCGTGCAACAAATATTCAAATTACAAACAGCGGCACAACGTTCGACTTGACAACACCGATAGAAACGGTTCGTGTAGAAATGAAGCTTATTGGAAAATTCAGCGTTTACAACGTATTAGCGGCTACGGCTGCATGTTTAGTATCAGGCATTCCTCTGTCAGTTATTGTCGAGGAAATAAAAGTGTTAGAAGGCGTGTCTGGGCGTTTTGAAGTGGTTGATGCGGAGCAAGATTTTACGGTTATCGTCGATTATGCCCATACGCCGGACAGCTTAGAGAACGTGTTAAAAACTGTAAAAGAATTCGCAAAACGCAATATATATGTTATTGTTGGTTGTGGCGGAGATCGAGATCGTACAAAACGACCAATCATGGCTCGAATTGCAGCTGAATACAGTACACAAGCTATTTTGACATCTGATAATCCACGAAGTGAAGATCCACTGGCTATTTTGAAAGATATGGAAGAAGGTTTGGATACAGATAACTATGTGACGATTGCTGATCGTGCAGAAGCTATTCGCCATGCAGTGGAAACAGCGCATGCAGATGATGTTATTGTCATTGCTGGAAAAGGGCACGAGACCTATCAAATTATTGGTAAAAAAGTATTCGATTTTGACGATCGAGAAGTAGCACGCAAAATGATTGAGGAGCGAAAGTAGTAATGAAATGGGTAGAGAACAAAATGAGTCGGAATGAGTTGGAAGTTAAGGAGGGAACATCGTGCTAGAACAATCAATTTTATTGACAATCGGCGTAGCCTTTTTGATTACGGTTGTATTGTCGCCGATTTTTATTCCCTTCTTAAGAAGATTAAAGTTTGGTCAAAGTATTCGTGATGAAGGCCCGAAATCTCACCAGAAAAAATCAGGTACACCTACAATGGGCGGTATCATGATTTTATTATCTATTATTGTGGCAACTCTTATTATGGTCAATCAATATGCAGAACTTACATATAAGACGTTTCTATTATTATTTGTCACAATCGGATTTGGTTTATTAGGATTTTTAGATGATTTTATAAAAGTAGTGTTAAAGCGTAACCTTGGATTAACATCTAAACAAAAGTTTTTAGGTCAGGTTGTCATTTCAATTATTTTTTACTTTATTGCAAGACAGTTTGAGTTTTCAACTGAAGTGACGATTCCTGGAATTAAAGACCCAATCGATTTAGGTTGGTTTTATGTTGTTTTCCTCATCATCTGGCTTGTTGGTTTTTCAAACGCGGTTAACTTAACGGATGGATTAGACGGACTTGTATCTGGTACAAGTGCGATTGCTTTTGGTGCATTTGCAGTTCTTGCCTGGAATGCAGAGCAGTTTGAGCTATCTATTTTCTCAGTTGCTGTAGTAGGAGCTGTGTTAGGATTTTTAGTTTTTAATGCCCATCCTGCAAAAGTATTTATGGGAGATACGGGTTCTTTAGCGCTAGGAGGAGCTATCGCTACGGTGGCTGTCTTAATGAAAATGGAATTCTTGCTTGTTATTATCGGTGGTGTGTTTGTTATTGAAACACTATCTGTTATTATTCAAGTCGCATCTTTCAAAACAACAGGAAAACGTGTGTTTAAAATGAGCCCGCTTCATCACCATTACGAGCTAAGCGGCTGGTCGGAATGGCGCGTAGTTATGACTTTTTGGGCTGTAGGACTATTATTTGCAATGCTTGGAATTTATATCGAGGTGTGGATTTAAATGAAATCAGTCAATACGTATCAAGGTAAACAAGTACTTATTTTAGGATTAGCCAAGAGCGGTTTAGCAGCCGCTCAGTTAGTTAAACAGCTTGGTGCTAAAGTAGTCGTTAATGATCAAAAACCGTACGAAGAGAACGTAGCAGCACAGGAATTAGAAAAAACGGGTATTGAAGTTGTCTGTGGACATCATCCGCTTGAGCTTTTAGACAAAGCGGATGTTATTGTAAAAAACCCTGGGATTCCGTATTCAAATGTTCTATTGCAAGAAGCATTAAAGCGAAATATTCCGATTTTAACAGAGGTAGAATTAGCTTATGAAATTAGCGAAGCTCCTTTTATCGGAATTACGGGAAGCAATGGGAAGACAACAACAACAACGCTAATTTATAAAATGTTAGAAGAAGATCAAAAGCAGCCGTTGATTGCTGGAAATATTGGAACAGTAGCTTGTGAAGTGGCGCAAAAAGCAACAAAGGACAATGTAATTGTAACGGAGCTTTCTTCTTTTCAGCTGATGGGAATTGAAAAATTCCGTCCGAAAATCTCTTTATTATTGAATTTGTTTGATGCTCACTTAGACTATCATGGCACAAAAGAGGAATATATCAAAGCTAAAGCAAATCTCTTTAACAATCAAACAAGTGAAGACTTTGCCGTTATTAATGCGGATGATGAGCTAGTGATGAAAGCTAGTGCAGATGTTAAAGCCACAAAAGTACCTTTTTCTGTTACAGCTCAAACGACAGAAGGAGCGTATATTAAAAACGAAACGATTTTCTTTAAAGATGAAGAAGTGATGTCGTTAAAAGATGTGGTGCTGCCAGGTAAACATAATCAAGAAAACATTTTAGCAGCTGTATCCGTTGTGAAGCTGTACGGCTGTTCAAATGAAGCTATCTACCGCGTGCTCACAACGTTTGCTGGTGTTAAACATCGCGTTCAATATGTCACGACAATCAACAAACGTAAGTTTTATAATGACTCTAAAGCTACGAATATGCTTGCTACAAAAGTAGCTCTTTCCGCTTTTTCGCAGCCGACGATTCTACTTGCAGGTGGACTCGATCGCGGCAATGAGTTTGATGATTTAAAAGAAGAGTTTAAAAATGTGAAAGCTGTGATTACGTTTGGTGAAACGGCTCCTAAAATTGAACGTGTAGCAAAAGAAGCGGGAATACAAATTGTAAAACGTGTCGATAATGTTAAACAAGCAGTTTCAGAAGCATATGCTTGTTCAGATGAAGAAGATGTTATTTTATTATCTCCTGCTTGTGCAAGCTGGGATCAATTTAAAACTTTTGAAGAACGTGGTGACATCTTTATTGAATCTGTGCATAAACTGAAATAAGGGCTTGTCTAAACACCTAGAAAATACACTAGCCCTAATCTATTTTTAGAGGTGTGTGACAGTGTCGACAAAAAGGTCTACCCCAGATTTTTTTCTCATAATCGTTACGCTTTCCTTGCTAACCATCGGCCTTATTATGGTATACAGCGCAAGTGCGGTATGGGCTACATACAAGTTTAATGATTCTTTTTTCTTTGCTAAACGCCAGCTCTTATTTGCAGGGCTTGGAGTATGCGCGATGTTTGTCATCATGAATATTGATTATTGGATGTGGCGTACGTGGGCGAAGCCAATTGTAATCATTTGCTTTGTTATGCTGGTACTTGTATTGATTCCGGGAGTAGGGCTAGTACGGAATGGGTCGCAAAGTTGGATAGGAGTTGGAGCGTTTTCGATTCAGCCTTCAGAATTTATGAAGTTTGCTATGATTATATTTTTAGCGAAATATTTATCAGAAAACCAGAAGAAAATTACATCTTTTAGAAAAGGAATGTTACCGGCGTTATTACTGGTTTTCTTACCGTTTGGCATTATTATGATGCAGCCGGATTTAGGAACGGGAACGGTGCTTGTTGGAACTTGTTTAGTCATGATTTTTGTTTCAGGAGCAAAAGTAAGTCACTTTGCAGGTCTTGGGTTGCTTGGCGTTGCCGGTTTTGTAGGGCTTGTTTTATCGGCTCCTTATCGGATTAAACGCATCACCTCATTTTTAAATCCTTGGGAAGATCCGCTTGGAAGCGGGTTTCAAATCATTCAATCTCTTTATGCAATTGGGCCGGGGGGATTGCTTGGATTAGGGTTAGGGCAAAGTAGACAAAAGTTCTTTTATCTGCCGGAGCCTCAAACTGATTTTATTTTTGCTATTCTAGCAGAAGAGCTCGGTTTCATCGGCGGAACGCTTGTTCTACTTTTGTTTAGCTTATTGCTTTGGAGAGGAATTAAAGTAGCGCTCGGAGCTCCTGATCTTTACGGAACGTTTTTAGCCTTAGGAATTATTTCAATGGTTGCGATTCAAGTCATGATTAATATAGGCGTGGTAACAGGTCTTATGCCTGTTACGGGAATTACGCTTCCATTTTTAAGTTACGGCGGATCATCGCTGACGCTCATGCTGGCAGCAGTTGGAGTTTTGTTAAATGTTAGTAGATATTCTCGCTATTAATTGAAAAAAATTGTATAATGTCAAGTAGGCAATGGTCTACTGAAGTAAACCGTCATCTTAAATCCAAGTGCACGCCGGATTTTGTTGGCGGTTTATTTTCGATTTTTTACAGGTAGATGATATTTTTGTATGAAATGTTTTTAAAATGTAATGTTGTGATAACCAATTTTGAGTCCAACTATGGTATGATGTGTAAGGTTAAATGTTTTACCTTAGTGATTAGGTGGACGTATGTGCACTTATGAGCGTAGCGTTTTTTAATGACTGTCAGCATGTGTTTAACTTCTAAATGAAAAACGATAAAAAAACAATCAAAATTACTTTATATAGCAGATGAACGTACATTCTATGGGTGAATGTCATACGATAAATAAAAATGATGAAATTGACAACAGAATAGAGTGCCTTCGTAGAAAAAAGGTATCTTACAAGGTGCTGCTGCTTAGTTATGAATCTGTTCTTATTATTCTTATGCATTAGAAGTAAGGGCGCATTGACATGAAAGTTTTATAACAGCAAAGAGGGTTTTAGGAGGTTCTTATGGAAGCGTTAGTAAAAGAGTTAGTCGAAGCGAATATTGGAAAGGTTCGTGAAAATGAACCGCTAGCAAAACATACAACAATGAAAATTGGTGGTCCAGCAGATGTGCTTGTAGAACCTGATTCTGTTGATCACTTAAAAGTTACAATGGATATTATTAAAAAACACGGCGTGAAATGGAGAGCGATTGGTCGAGGATCTAATCTTCTTGTTTCTGATAAGGGAATTGAAGGTGTGGTCATTAAGCTCGGAGCCGGATTAGATGATTTAACAGTAGATGGAGAGACGGTTACTGTAGGTGGGGGATACCCTAGCATCAAGCTTGCAACAGTTATTACAAAACAAGGTCTGTCTGGATTGGAGTTTTCAAGTGGAATTCCTGGATCTGTGGGAGGCGCTGTTTATATGAATGCAGGTGCCCATGGTTCTGATATGTCTCATGTAGTCGAAAAAGCGCTGATTTTATTTGAAGATGGCACTCTTGAGTGGCTGACAAATGAAGAGCTTCAATTTTCGTATCGTCATTCAATTCTACAAAAAGACCGTCCTGGAGTATGTGTAGAAGCCGTGCTGCGTTTGAAAAAGGGAACGAAAGATGATATTGTGGCGGTCATGCAGAAAAATAAAGACTATCGCCGCGAAACACAGCCTTGGAATTTCCCTTGTGCGGGAAGTATTTTTAGAAATCCACTTCCAAGTTATGCAGGAGACTTAATTGAAAAGTCCAACTTAAAAGGTTTTTCAGTAGGCGGGGCGCAAATTAGTGAGCAGCATGCGAACTTCATTGTCAACACAGGAGATGCAACGGCTTCAGACGTGCTGAATTTAATTGCTCACGTTAAGAAAACAATTAAAGAGAAATTCGATATTGATATTCATACAGAAGTTGAGATTATCGGTCGCTAATTACTCAGCCCGTCGCTGTATGGTTATGCGTGAAAAGGTAGCTTTTATGTGTTTATTCTATGCTATAATGGGGATATTCTCATGAAGCAAAGATTGGAAATAAATAGATGGTAATTCCTCGTTTATTTTCTCAAATGGATAAGGGTGAAAAAAATGGAAAAAGGTAAGTTAATTGTTTTAGAAGATCGGGTACCGAAGCTACAAGAACAGCGAAAGCAAAAAGCAAATAGACGGCTTATTTTGTATTTATCACTCTTTTTCATCCTTATTTTATTTATTGTATATTCTCAATCTTCTCTGAGTAATGTTTCTAACATTGAAGTACAAGGGAATAAACATGTAAGTGATAAGGATATTGTCAAAGCGAGTGGTCTGTCCAAAAAAACCAGCTACTGGAAAGCTGATGCTGATCAAATTCAAGAAAAAGTCGAAAAAAACCCTGAGGTGAAGGAAGCTGTCATTCACAAAACATTTCCTAATAAGGTCGTAATCGACGTAAAAGAGTACGCAAGAATTGCATATGTAACCTCGGGGAATAAATATTTCCCTGTGAATGAAAATGGAAAAGTTTTAAAAGAAGTAAGTGCTAAGAAAGTGTCATCCGACGCTCCGTTGCTAATTGACTGGAAAGACGGAGAAGCTATACAAAGCATGGTTCAAGAGTTAGCTAAAACGCCTAAGAGTATAAAAGGGGCTATTTCTGAGATTTACTATGCGCCGACAAAATCAGAACCTCTTCACATAGAGGTATTTATGAATGATACGCGTGAAGTAAGCGGAAAAATTAGCAACTTCTCTGATAAAATTGTTCATTACCCAGCTATTGCAAGTAAATTGAGTGATGATCAAAAAGGTATTATTGATTTAGAAGAAGGATATGCATTTAAACCTTATAAAAAAAGCAAGCAGTAATTATTTTTTATAAGTGTTAATTAAAGGAAATAGATGAGTTGAGACTGGCAAACTAGCCCTTGTACATTGTATAATCACATGCAAGTATTCTGCATACATATGATTTTCTTCTCCGGTGCTGTGAAATGGAAATGTAATATTTGTTCTAGGTAAGTTTCGCTTTTCTCAGTGTACATCTTAGTGTAGACTTGTAGTTAAATAGCTTTTTTTCAGTGAATTTTAGGCTTAAATCTAAAAAAAAGTCAAAACAAGAACGTTTTGTTCTTTGAAAGAGATAAAGTCTGTGAAAAACTTGAAAAAAATTGATTTTACAAAAGGGAAACAGATGTATTTGTTGAATATTTTCATATAATAAAAAATTAATATTGTTGTTCTTCTTAATTTATTAAGATGACATGTGCAGAAAGAAAAAGGAGGTGCCAAAGAATGAACAGCAATGAAATATACGTTAGTTTAGACATCGGTACATCCAGTGTGAAAGTAATCATCGGAGAGATGAGTAACGATTCATTGAATATCATTGGTGTAGGGAATGTTAAATCACACGGACTAAAAAAAGGTTCTATCGTTGATATAGATGCAACAGTTCAATCTATTAGAAAAGCAGTAGAACAAGCTGAACGAATGGTAGGCATTACAATTAAAAAGGTTGTAGTGGGCATAAGCGGAAATCATGTATTTTTACAGGATTGTCACGGAGTAGTAGCCGTGTCAAGCGAGAATCGTGAAATTACAAACGAAGATATTCATCGAGTAATTGATGCTGCTCAAGTCATGTCTATCCCGCCAGATCGTGAAATCATTGATGTTATTCCAAAGCAATTTATTGTAGATGGCTTAGAAGGTATTAACGATCCTAGAGGTATGATTGGGGTACGTTTAGAAATGGAAGGCACAATCATAACAGGATCTAGAACGGTTTTACATAACTTATTACGCTGTGTAGAAAGAGCTGGTTTAGAAATCAGTGATATTTGTTTACAGCCTCTAGCCGCTGGTTCAATTGCATTATCTCGTGATGAAAAAAACTTAGGTGTCGCACTGGTAGATATCGGTGGAGGTTCAACAACGGTTGCGATCTTTGACCAAGGACATTTGAAAGTAACAAATGTACTAGCTGTTGGTGGAGAGCACATTACCAAGGATTTATCGATTGGCCTTCGCACATCGACTGAAGATGCGGAAAATATTAAGATAAAGCATGGACATGCTTTCTACGATCATGCTTCTGAAGAAGAAGTATTTAGTGTACCGATCATTGGAAGCGATCAGCATCAGCAGTTTAATCAGCTCGAAATCTCTGATATTATTGAAGCTAGATTAGAAGAGATTTTAGATATGATTACGCAAGAGGTAAATCGCCTAGGATACAAAGATATTCCAGGAGGATTTGTTTTAACAGGCGGAGTAGTAGCGATGCCTGGTATTCTTGAGCTAGCTCAAGTAATTTTAAAGAATAACGTGCGCATAGCAGTGCCTGATTATATTGGAGTACGTGAGCCGCATTATACAACAGGCGTAGGATTAATAAAATTTGCATACAAAAATGCTAAAATACAAGGCCGGGAAATTGGAGCGCCAGTTGTGGAAGAAGAGCCGATTGAGAAAGAAATGATCAAACCTAGCCCGAAACCACAGCAGCCGCAACAATCAGCTGAGCAGCCGAAAAAGAAAAATGACCAAAATTTAATGAAGAAGTTTTTTGGATACTTCTTTGATTAACGTTACGGATTGGTAATTTCGAAGAATTAGGAGGAACTATCATGTTGGAGTTTGATACAAGTGTAGACCAATTAGCGACGATTAAAGTAATCGGTGTCGGAGGCGGCGGTAACAACGCGGTTAACCGAATGATTGAACATGGCGTCCAAGGTGTAGAATTTATTGCAGTTAATACAGATGCACAAGCATTAAATTTATCAAAAGCTGAAACAAAAATGCAAATCGGCGCTAAATTAACAAGAGGATTAGGTGCAGGTGCTAATCCAGAAGTTGGTAAAAAAGCAGCTGAAGAAAGTAAGGAACAAATCCAAGAAGCACTAAAAGGTGCAGATATGGTTTTCGTAACAGCTGGTATGGGTGGAGGAACTGGAACTGGTGCAGCTCCAGTCATTGCCCAAATTGCTCGTGAGCTAGGAGCACTAACGGTAGGTGTTGTTACTCGTCCGTTTACGTTTGAAGGCCGTAAGCGTTCTACTCAAGCGGCAGGCGGCATTGCGTCAATGAAAGAAGCAGTGGACACGCTGATTGTTATTCCAAATGATCGCTTATTGGAAATCGTTGATAAAAACACGCCAATGCTAGAAGCGTTCCGTGAAGCGGATAACGTATTGCGACAAGGTGTGCAAGGTATTTCAGATTTAATCGCAGTTCCTGGATTAATTAACTTAGACTTCGCTGACGTGAAAACAATTATGTCTAACAAAGGATCTGCACTTATGGGGATCGGTATTGCGACTGGTGAAAACCGCGCTGCTGAAGCGGCTAAAAAAGCTATTTCAAGTCCACTTCTTGAAACATCTATCGATGGAGCTCAAGGTGTATTAATGAACATCACAGGCGGTACAAACCTAAGTCTTTACGAAGTACAAGAAGCTGCAGATATCGTTGCTTCGGCTTCTGACCAAGAAGTGAACATGATCTTTGGATCTGTTATTAACGAAAACCTAAAAGACGAGATTGTTGTTACAGTTATTGCAACTGGATTTAGTGACCAAGATTTATCACAGCCAAAACCAGGTCGTCCTTCGTTATCGGCGAATCGCATGCAGCAATCGACACAGCAGCCGGCTCCACAGCCGAAGCGTGAAGTAAAGCGTGAAGAACCTGTACAGCAAGAATATACGCGTCCATCTCAGCCACAGTCTGAAGATGCGCTAGATATTCCAACATTCTTACGAAACCGTAATCGTAGACGCTAAGAAAATAAAAAGCCAAGACCTCTGTTTTATACAGAGGTCTTTTTTTATGCCATGAAGCTAGAAAACTCCAAAAGAATATAAAAAACATTCGACATGGTCAATATGATGCCTTCAAAGGGTTTGTGTTTTCTTTCTAAAAGTGGTGTGACAAATATCGAATGATTTCCTCAAAAATACTGCTTGTTTCTCGGCATGAACTGACAGACTTCCTAATAGGATGTACTATATACTAATTTTTAACAGAAAAATTCAGAAAGAATGGAGAGGTTATAAACATTGCCAATCTATTTAGATTTAATATGGATGCTGAATTTTGGGTTAGATACGATTTTACTAATGTTATGTGCAGTTGTACTTAAACGGAATTACAAGTGGTGGCGGCTTTTGCTTGGGGGCTTTATCGGTTCATTGATTGTCCTTCTTATGTTTACGCCTTTTTCTCATCTTATGGTTCACCCTGCTATTAAGATTTTATTCTCTTTTTTTATGGTATTGATGACGTTTGGTTATAAACGACTGCGCTTTTTCTTTGAGAATTTATTAACGTTTTATTTTGCAACCTTTGTTGTGGGTGGAGGATTAATGGGCGTTCACTTTTTATTTCAAGATCAGTTCCTTGTTCTTAATCAAATGGTTGATACGAAATCTCCACAGTTTGGTGATCCTATTAGCTGGATATTTGTTCTTATCGGTTTTCCGCTATTATCTTATTTTTCAAAAGCACGAGTTGATGATTTGCGAATGAAAAATATTACATTTGATCAGCTGGTAGATGTGGAAGTTATTTTAAACGAACAGACGCTGTCGATGAAAGGACTTATTGATAGTGGAAACCAGCTTGTAGATCCGCTGACGAAAACCCCGGTTATGATTGTTACAGCAGATTCTTTAAAAGAAATATTGCCTGAAGGCTTAATGGAATTAAGCAAAAATGTCCAATCTTTTTCACACAGCGAAGATATTGATCAAGAGTGGTATTCAAAAGTCCGCTTTGTCCCTTATCGAAGCGTGGGCCAAGCCAATCAGCTGCTGCTTGCTCTAAAGCCAGATATGGTAAGGCTTGTGCATCAGTCCAACACGATTGAAGTCACTAAAGTATTAGTAGGTATTAGTCATACAACGCTTTCAGTGGAGAAGCAATATGAGTGTATTGTTCATCCGAAGCTTATTGTTATTGGAGAAGTAAGTTCCGCATCGTAAAAGGTGTGAACAAATAAAGGAGGATACAGAATGGCTACATATCGAATTCGATTTCAATTATGGTGGTACAAATTATTAATTAAACTTAAGCTAAAAACAGATGAAGTGTACTATATAGGAGGAAGTGAAGCTCTTCCACCCCCTTTAACAAAAGATGAAGAAGAAGTGCTCTTAAAAAAACTTCCATCAGGAGATGAAGCAGCACGTTCGCTGTTGATTGAGCGTAATTTGCGACTTGTTGTTTATATTGCCCGCAAGTTTGAAAATACGGGAATCAATATTGAGGATTTAATTAGCATCGGCACCATCGGTTTAATTAAAGCAGTAAACACGTTTAATCCTGAAAAGAAAATTAAGCTAGCGACGTACGCCTCTCGCTGTATTGAAAATGAAATTTTAATGTATTTGCGCCGCAACAACAAAATTCGATCTGAAGTTTCATTTGATGAGCCGTTAAATATTGATTGGGATGGAAACGAACTGCTATTATCTGACGTGATGGGAACCGAAGAAGATATCATCACAAAAGACCTAGAAGCGAATGTGGATAGAAAACTTTTGTTGAAAGCACTGCACCAATTAAATGATCGTGAAAAGCAAATTATGGAGCTGCGCTTTGGGCTAGCCGGCGGAGAAGAAAAAACGCAAAAAGATGTAGCTGATATGCTAGGCATTTCTCAGTCTTATATTTCAAGGCTTGAAAAACGAATTATTAAACGGCTGCGAAAAGAATTTAATAAAATGGTTTAAGTAAAAAAGCTGATTGTATAAGGGCTGAGAAGCATCTTATACAATCAGCTTTTTTAGTGGAGAATTGTCAGAATTGTAAAAGTGCATATTTTTTCCTTCTGAGGAGATACTGAATTCAGAACATCATCTCCTGTTAGGAGGGAAAGAGTTGACAAGAAATAAAGTAGAAATTTGTGGAGTAGATACTTCGAAACTTCCCGTATTAAAAAATGAAGAAATGCGAAAGTTGTTTAAACAAATGCAGGCTGGAGATGGAACAGCAAGAGAAAAGCTAGTAAGCGGAAATTTACGTCTCGTACTCAGCGTGATCCAACGTTTTAACAATCGTGGAGAATTTGTTGATGACTTATTTCAAGTTGGGTGTATTGGATTAATGAAATCCATTGACAATTTTGATTTAAGTCAAAACGTGAAGTTTTCTACATATGCTGTCCCAATGATTATAGGGGAAATTCGCCGCTATTTACGTGACAATAATCCAATCCGTGTTTCTCGTTCCCTTCGTGATATTGCTTATAAAGCTCTTCAAGTTCGTGAAAGGCTTATGAGTGAAACATCCAAGGAACCTACAGCTGAGGAAATTTCAAAAGTCCTAGAAGTGCCGCATGAAGAAATTGTGTTTGCTTTAGATGCTATCCAAGATCCGGTTTCTCTATTTGAACCTATCTACAATGATGGTGGAGACCCAATTTATGTCATGGATCAGCTAAGCGATGAACGCAACCGTGATTCAACTTGGATTGAAGAAATTGCTTTGCAAGAAGGTATGAGAAGATTGAACGAGCGAGAAAAACTAATTTTGCGAAAGCGCTTCTTTCAAGGTAAAACACAGATGGAAGTGGCTGAAGAAATTGGTATTTCTCAAGCGCAGGTTTCTCGTTTAGAAAAAGCTGCTATTAAACAGATGAATAAAAATATTCAAAGTTAACAAAAGCTATCTAAACTGGCAGCTGCTCGCGTTCATACAATTAATACCATTCACTTTATTTGATGTTCAACTTAATAAGCATCGTGTCTATAAAAACAGACACGGTGCTTATTTTGTATGTATCAATGTATAATACATGACCAAAAGATATTCATATCAGAATTCCTATTGCTGTGAGGACTTCTAGCTACTCGTTGAGAATGTCTCTTGATGAAAAGCTGTGTAATTAGTGAACAAAATGCCTATAGAACGAGAATGGCAGAGAAAAAATAAGCTTTTCCTTCATGAAATGAAAATTTGAAAATATATATAGGCTAAGGAATAAAGTTGGCTATAGGAGGAGAGAGCATGTTAAAGATTTCAGAATTCCAGCTGAAAGATGTAGTGAATGTAGCTGATGGCAAAAAACTTGGAAATGTAGGGGATATTGATATTGACTTAACAACGGGAAAAATACAGGCCGTCATTATCGGAGGTTCTCGTGTATTGGGCTTCTTTGGAAAAGATGATGAAATTGTGATTCCGTGGAAAAATATTGTGAAAATTGGTTCTGATGTCATTTTAGTACGTTATAAAGACGCATTTCAGCCTGAAGAGAATTAGTTTTTTGTCAACAGCACCTAGCAATCTGTGGTACAATATGTGAGAACAAATGAAACAAGGGATGTGTCACATACATGAATCCTGAGCCATTAAAAAAAAGCCATCACGAGTCGTTTATGTGGCTGAGCCCTTGGGTAGAAAAGAATGATATGCTTGTTGCTGGTTTCACCACAAAAAATGATGGCGTGAGTAAACCTCCATTTGCTTCTTTTAACCTAGGGCTTCACGTAAACGATAACGTAGAAGATGTTATTACAAATAGAAAAATTTTAGCAGCCGAACTAGACATGTCTTTTGAAAGCTTTGTATGTGCTGAACAAGTACATGAAGCAACTGTTCAAAAAGTAACAAAAGCCGACTGTGCAAAAGGACTCTACAAGTATGAAGAGGGCATAAAAGCAACGGATGGCATTTATACAAATGAATCTGATATTTTGTTAGCTTTATGTTATGCAGATTGTGTTCCGCTGTACTTCTATGCGCCTGATCACCATTTAGTTGGTCTAGCTCATGCTGGGTGGAAGGGAACAGTAAAAAATATTGCAGGAAATATGATTCGACGTTGGGTAGAGCAAGAAAATGTTCCGATTGAAGATATTTACGTGGCGATTGGCCCTTCGATTGAAGATTGCTGTTATGTTGTCGATAACCGCGTCATTACACAAGTAAACGAAGTAATTGGCCAAAGTGGATATCAAGAAGTAAGCCCTGGACAATACGCGCTTAATTTAAAAAAAGTCAATAAGCTGTTGATTCAAAACGCAGGCGTATTGCCGGAACGAATTTTAACATCGTCGTATTGTACAAGCTGTGAAGATGACCTGTTCTTCTCACATCGCCGCGACCAAGGGAAAACAGGACGCATGTTTAACTTCATAGGCTTTAAGGAGGAGTAATTACATAGTGACAGCTAGCGTAAGTGAAAATCTAGAAGCAGTTCAACAAACAATTGCTGAAGCGTGTAAAAAAGTTAATCGAAATCGAGAAGATGTAGAGCTGATTGCTGTAACAAAATACGTTTCCATAAAACGAGCAGCAGAAGCAGTGGATGCAGGCATTTTACATCTCGGAGAAAACAGGGATGAAGGTCTTCTAGAAAAGTATGAATCAATCGGTGAGAAAGCGACCTGGCATTTTATCGGAAGCTTACAAACAAGAAAAGTAAAAAATGTGATTGATAAAGTTGACTATATTCATTCACTAGACCGATTATCTTTAGCAAAAGAAATTGATAAACGTGCAGAACATCGTATAAAATGTTTTGTACAAGTTAATGTTGCCGAAGAACAATCAAAGCATGGCCTTGCTATAGAAGATGTAATTCCATTTATTCAATCTCTTGAAGCATTTGCAAATATCCAAGTGGTCGGATTGATGACAATGGCTCCTCACACAGATGATGAGTCTACGCTTCGCAGCTGTTTTAAAGGTCTAAAGAAATTGCAGAATCGCATACAAGAACTAAATTTGCCATATGCACCGTGTACAGAGCTATCAATGGGAATGTCAAACGATTATGCAATTGCAATTGAAGAAGGAGCAACATTCATTCGACTAGGAACTACGTTAGTTGGGAATGAACGTTAAGGAGGTGTAATTCAAGATGAGTATGAAAAATCGCTTTAGAAGTTTTTTTGCTCTTGATGACGATACTGAATATGTAGAAGAACATTACGAACAAGAAGAGTCGGTAGAAGAGCCTGTACAGCAGTCGAGACCAGCGAAAGCTAGTCAGCAGCCGAATCAGCAGCAAAATGTGATTAGCTTGCAAAGCGTTCAAAAATCATCAAAAATGATGCTTTGCGAACCTCGCGTCTATGCCGAAGCACAAGAAATTACGGATCATTTAAAAAATCGTAAAGTCGTAGTTGTGAATTTACAGCGCATTCAACGAGATCAAGCAGTGAGAATTGTCGACTTTTTAAGTGGTACAGTTTATGCTTTAGGCGGGGACATTCAAAAAATTGGAACCGACATCTTTTTATGTACACCTGATAATGTAGACGTAAGCGGAAGCATTTCAGATATGATGGGAGAACATGATACAACAAACGTAAAGAGGTGGTAGTTTTTGGACATCGTTTTTGGGATTCTTGGAAAATTGATTGGGCTTTACTCATGGGCACTGATTATTTACATTTTGATGTCTTGGGTACCCGATGTAAGGGCGTCTAAGTTTGGTCAGCTGCTTGGCAGTATTTGTGAGCCTTACTTAGAGCCTTTTCGTAAAATCATTCCACCTATTGGCATGATTGATATTTCACCGCTTGTCGCAATCTTTTTATTGCGATTTGCGGAAAGAGGCGTGTATTCACTTAATAATGTGGTGGGTTTTATTTAAAAAAGGAATCGCTGGATTCCTTTTTTACATACCAATAGTAGGAGTAATAATATGTCTATTTATGAACATTTTAGACAAGAAGAACATGGATTTATTGACCAGGTTCTTCAGTGGAAAGAAGATGTCCTACATCAATACAGCCCAAAATTAACGGACTTTTTAGATCCAAGAGAACAGCAGATTTTGACGGCTATTGTCGGGACTGAAGGAGAGGTTCAAGTTTCATTTGATGGTGGACAACCGTTTGCTGAACGCAAGCGTGCGCTGCTATATCCGGATTACTATGTACCTGAAAGCGAAGATTTTCAGTTGCATATGTACGAGCTCAATTATCCTAAAAAGTTTGTGACGATTGAACATCCTCAAGTTCTTGGTTCGGCGATGTCCTTAGGACTGCGCCGTTCAAAATTTGGCGATATTTTGGTCGCGGGAGACGATATTCAGCTTGTAGCTGCAGAGGAAATTTCTTCTTATATTGAGATGAATTTAACATCAATTGGAAAAGCCAAAGTTTCACTTTCTTCTATTCAAAGAGAGCAGCTACATGTGGTAAAAGAAGAGCTGATTGAACACGTTTATACAGTTTCTTCAATGAGGCTTGATGTTTTGCTGTCGACCATTCACAATTTATCAAGACAAAAAGTCCAGCCGTTTATTGCAAATGGAGCGGTAAAAGTAAATTTTAAAGTCATTGAACAGCCTTCTTTTGAATGTCATGAAGGTGATATTTTGTCACTTCGTGGTCACGGCAGAAGTCGTATCGTTTCGCTTGAAGGCAAAACCAAAAAAGAAAAATGGCGAATTGTTGTAGGAAAGCAGAAATAAAGAAATCTACTAGCAGGAAATTTTAAAAATATGTCGAATAAACCATTACTAATGATGTAATGAGACAACACGGAGGTGGCCTAGATGCCTTTAACCCCTTTGGATATTCATAACAAAGAGTTTAATCGCGGGTTTCGCGGATATGATGAAGATGAAGTAAATGAGTTTCTTGACCAAGTAATTAAAGACTATGAGCTGGTAATGCGTGATAAAAAGGAGTTAGAAGGAAGAGTATCTGAATTAACAGATCGTCTTGGACATTTTACTAACATCGAAGAAACGTTAAATAAATCAATTTTAATTGCTCAAGAAGCAGCGGAAGATGTGAAGCGAAACGCTGAAAAAGAAGCGAAGCTCATTATAAAAGAAGCAGAAAAAAATGCGGACCGCATTATTAATGAAGCACTGTCTAAGTCTCGTAAAATTGCGATGGACATTGAGGAGACGAAAAAGCAGTCTAAAGTATTTAGAACTCGTTTCAAAATGTTAATCGAAGCACAGCTTGAAATGTTAAACAGCGACGACTGGGATCAGTTGATGGATTATGAGATGCCAGCGCTAGAAGAAAAAATTGACTAGTCAAGACATCATCTTGACTTCTCACGTTTTGTTGTCATATAATTTGGTAACAGATGAAATTTCATATCAAACAGTACGGAGACAGGGACAGTAGCTTTTTTAGTTTGTCAAAGCGAATCGAGGATGGTGCGAGCTCGATAACAAATAAAAAAGTGAAAATCACCCTAGAGTACCATTGCTGAACTGATGATAGTAAGCAGTGGCGGTTTATTCACGTTACGAATGCAAAGAGGATTTGCGTGCAGCAAATCTACTAGGGTGGTACCGCGGGAGGCCTTCTCGTCCCTTTTTGGGATGAGGAGGTCTTTTTGTTATGGTACAAAAAGATATGAAATTTACGTTTTTTTTTGGAGGGTAAAACATGGAATATAAAGATACATTATTGATGCCAAAAACTGAATTTCCGATGCGTGGAAATTTACCGAACCGCGAGCCTAAAATGCAAGAACAGTGGGCTGAAATGAATATTTATGAAAAAGTACAAAAACGTACGGAAGGCCGTCCGTTATTTGTCCTGCATGATGGACCTCCATATGCGAATGGCGATATTCACATGGGACATGCATTAAATAAAATTTTAAAAGATTTTATCGTTCGCTATAAGTCGATGTCAGGCTTCTGCGCACCTTATGTACCAGGCTGGGATACACACGGTTTGCCAATTGAAACAGCTTTAACAAAAAATAAAAAAGTAAACCGCAAAGAAATGACGGTAGCTGAGTTCCGTAAGCTTTGCGAACAGTATGCTTGGGAACAAGTAAACGGCCAGCGTGAGCAGTTTAAACGTTTAGGCGTACGCGGAGATTGGGATAATCCATATGTAACGCTTCAGCCGCAGTACGAAGCGCAGCAAATCAAAGTGTTTGGTGACATGGCGAAAAAAGGCTACATCTACAAAGGGTTAAAACCTGTGTACTGGTCCCCTTCAAGTGAATCTGCTTTAGCAGAGGCGGAAATCGAATACTATGACAAGCGTTCAGCTTCTATTTACGTAGCGTTTAACGTAAAAGATGGTAAAGGTGTGCTTGAACAAGATGAAAAATTCATCATTTGGACGACAACACCATGGACAATGCCAGCTAACCAAGGGATTGCTGTCAATCCTGAGCTTCAGTACAGCGTAGTTGAAGCAGATGGAGCGAAATATGTAGTGGCAACTGAACTGATTGAAACAGTTGCTAAAGAAATTGAATGGACTGACTATAAGACGCTTCGTACGGTAAAAGGTTCAGAACTTGAGCGTGTTGTAGCTGAGCATCCTATCTACAAGCGTGATTCTTTAGTTGTTCTTGGCGATCACGTAACAACGGATGCTGGTACTGGGTGCGTTCATACAGCACCGGGACACGGGGAAGACGACTTTATCGTTGGTCAAAAATACGGTTTGGAAGTTCTTTGTCCAGTCGACAGTAAGGGTCATATGACGAATGAAGCACCAGGATTTGAAGGATTATTCTATGATAAAGCGAATAAGCCGATTACAGACAAACTAGAAGAAGAAGGCGCGCTGTTAAAATTAAGTTTCATTACCCACTCATACCCACATGACTGGCGTACAAAGAAACCAACAATTTTCCGTGCAACGGCGCAGTGGTTTGCGTCTATTAAAGATTTCCGTGAAGATTTATTAAAAGCAGTAGAAAAAACAAAATGGGTGCCTACTTGGGGTGAAACGCGACTTTATAACATGGTGCGTGACCGCGGAGACTGGTGTATTTCTCGTCAACGTGCATGGGGCGTTCCGATTCCAGTATTTTATGCTGAAAATGATGAGCCAATCATTACGGACGAAACAATCGAACACGTATCAAATCTATTTAGAGAACATGGATCAAACGTATGGTTTGAGCGTGAAGCAAAAGACTTGCTTCCAGAAGGCTTTACTCATGAAGGAAGCCCAAATGGCCGCTTCACAAAAGAAACAGACATCATGGACGTATGGTTTGACTCTGGCTCTTCACATCAAGCTGTTCTTGAAGAACGTGAAGACTTACAGCGTCCGGCTGATTTGTATTTAGAAGGTTCTGACCAATACCGCGGCTGGTTTAATTCAAGTCTTTCTACAAGTGTAGCTGTAACGGGTGAAGCACCTTATAAAGGGGTACTTAGCCACGGATTTGCTTTAGACGGTGAAGGTCGCAAAATGAGTAAGTCATTAGGAAACGTTGTAATTCCAGAAAAAGTAATGAAACAACTAGGTGCAGATATTTTACGTTTATGGGTAGCTTCTGTAGATTACCAAGCTGATGTTCGTGTATCTGATAACATTTTAAAACAAGTAGCAGAAGTATATCGTAAAATCCGCAACACGTTCCGTTTCTTACTAGGAAACTTAGCGGACTTTAATCCAACAACTGATGCTGTAGCCGTTGAAGACCTTCGTGAAGTAGACCGCTACATGCTTGTGAAGCTGAACAAATTAATTGATAAAGTGAAAAAATCTTATGATTCATATGAATTCTCAAGCATTTATCACGCAGTGCATAATTTCTGTACAATTGATATGAGTTCATTCTACTTAGACTTTGCAAAAGATGTATTGTACATCGAAGCAGAAAATAATGTAGAGCGTCGCAGCATTCAAACGGTCCTTTATGAAACGTTATTATCGTTAACGAAATTAGTGTCTCCAATTCTTTCTCATACAGCAGACGAAGTATGGGTTCACGTTCCAAATGTAACGGAAGAAAGCGTGCAGCTAGTTGATATGCCAGAGGTTCAAGAAATTGAAGGAGCAGATCAATTAGTAGAGAAATGGGATGCGTTCATGGAGCTTCGTGATGAAGTATTAAAAGCGCTAGAACAGGCTCGTAATGAAAAAGTAATTGGTAAGTCTTTAGAAGCAAAATTAACGCTGTATCCAACAGCAGATACAAAAGAGCTGTTAGCATCTATTTCTGAAAATGTAGGTCAACTCTTCATCGTTTCAGATCTTGAGGTAGCAGAAGGTGAAGCACCTGCTGAAGCACAAAAATTCAGCTATGCTTCAATTGTTGTAAGTAAAGCAGAAGGTGAGAAGTGTGAGCGCTGCTGGGTTGTATCACCAACAGTTGGCGAAGATCAAGATCACCCGACTTTATGTACACGCTGTGCGGATGTTGTAAAAAATCACTACGTTCAGCAGTAATTAACAAAAACACGTCCTTTTTGGGCGTGTTTTTTGCTGTACGAAATTCCCAAATACAATGGTATAAAGTATTTAAAGCCTTAGGAAAAACTTGTGTTGTAGATTCGATGGAAAACTCGGTAAAACTAACATCATTAATACTTCATCTTATCAGCACAGGAGGCGTTTGCATGTATGAAAATTATCTTTCCATTGGACAGGAATTAGCTCTTATTAAAGAAGAATTACAAGATCGCCTAGTGAGATATGCTACAGAACAATCTGGTTATATAGATGAAAAGGAACGTTATGTAATAGAAATGATTAAAGCCGATTTAAAAGATGTAGAACACGCGTTAGCAAAGCTTGACGTTGGTGCGTTCGGAATTGATGAACTAACCGGCGAAGTGATGTCTATTCATAAATTAAAAGTAATGCCGACGGCCCGCACAAATGAAGATTTATTTGTTTTATGGTGAGAAGCGAGAAAAAAAATGAATTATGTGCTAAAATGCTTTAGTATGGATTCGTTTGATTTTATTGCGGGAGGAAAACGTTTGTGTTTTATTATCTTATCGCTTTAGTTGTTATACTTATTGATCAGGTAACAAAATGGATGATTGTAAAAGAAATGTATTATGGACAAAGCATCACCGTAATTGAAAACTTTCTTTACATTACCTCTCATCGTAATAGAGGAGCCGCGTGGGGGATTTTACAAGGACAGATGTGGTTCTTTTATCTCATTACGGTGGTTGTGGTAGTCGGTTTAATAATTTATATTCAAAAGCTCAAAAAACAAGATAAATGGTTCGGTATTGCGCTAGCATTAATGTTAGGCGGCGCCATTGGAAACTTTATTGATCGAGTGGTCCGTAAAGAAGTAGTTGATTTCGTAAATACATACATCTTTACGTATGATTTTCCGATTTTTAACGTAGCTGATTCGGCACTTGTCGTCGGAGTAATTATCATGTTTATTATGACGCTGTTTGAAGGGAAAATGAAGAAGGAGCACAAAGAATGAATGTAATTGAAACAGTTATAAATGAAGAACAAGCAGGAGAACGTATTGATAAAGTACTTTCGACTGTAAATGCAGAATGGTCACGTTCACAAGTGCAGCAGTGGATTAAAGAAGGTCACGCAAAAGTGAACGATAAAACCGTCAAAGGAAACTATAAATGTAAAACAGGAGACGCTATTATTATCGAAGTGCCGGAACTAGAAGAGCTTGATGTGGTAGCGGAAGAAATGGATTTAGATATTTATTATGAAGATCAAGATGTGCTTGTTGTAAATAAACCTCGCGGCATGGTTGTACATCCAGCTCCTGGTCATCATAGCGGCACGCTTGTAAACGGCCTAATGGCTCACTGTAAAGATTTATCCGGTATTAACGGCGTTATGCGCCCTGGTATCGTTCATCGAATTGATAAAGATACATCCGGTTTACTTATGGTTGCAAAAAATGATTTAGCTCATGAATCACTAGTTAGTCAGCTTGTAGCTAAAACAGTGACGCGTCGTTATAAAGCTATCGTTCACGGAGTAATTGCGCATGATCACGGTACAATTGATGCGCCAATCGGGCGAGATAAGCAAGATCGTCAAAGCATGACGGTGACTGATGAAAACAGTCGTGATGCAGTGACGCACTTTACTGTATTGCAGCGTTTTAAAGATTTTTCACTAGTCGAATGTAAGCTAGAAACGGGGCGAACACACCAAATTCGCGTTCATATGAAGTATATTGGCTTTCCGCTTGCCGGGGATCCGAAGTACGGACCGAAAAAAACGCTTCCGATTGACGGACAAGCGCTTCATGCAGGTGTATTAGGCTTTATTCACCCTCGTACAAATGAATATATGGAATTTGAAGCACCGGCTCCAAAAGAGTTTAATGAGATGCTAGAGCTTATTGAAAAAAGAAGTTGACAACTGCCATAAGTGATGGCATACTTGTATTAACTTAATAAGAACCTTTAAGAACAGTCCAGAGAGGCTGAGAAGGAAACGGTGCAGAAAAGGCATACTTATAGCCTTTTTGAAGAAATATGTCTAAAACCAAATCCTCTTGCCTCAAGGCAAGAGGATTTTTTTATGTCAACAACTTGAGGTGAAAAACAGTGAACGTAAAAGCTACCGTACTTGACGAACAGGCTATTCGCCGCGCTTTAACTCGAATTGCACATGAGATTATTGAAAAGAATAAAGGAATCGAAAATTGTGTGCTAGTGGGGATTAAAACGCGAGGTATTTATATCGCAAAACGTTTAGCAGAACGAATTGCACAAATTGAAGGAAATACATTGCCAGTCGGAGAACTAGACATCACGCTTTACCGAGATGATTTATCGAAAGTGACAAGCAATGATGAGCCTCTCGTAAAAGGATCAGATATTCCGACAGATATTGCAAATAAGAACGTCATCTTAGTAGACGATGTGTTATATACGGGCCGTACGGTTCGAGCAGCACTTGATGCACTGATTGATATCGGCCGACCTGAACTCATTCAGCTGGCTGTTTTAGTGGATAGAGGGCACCGCGAGCTGCCGATTCGAGCAGACTATGTTGGCAAAAACGTACCGACAGCTAAAAGTGAAAAAATTGCGGTGCATTTAATGGAAGTAGACGAAAAAGACCACGTGTCTATTTACGAAAAATAAATTATATACCCTTTTAAATGGTAGTCCCGTGAGGCTGCAAAAGGGGGGTCACTATACGAGGAAAACTATACTGCGGTATAGCGTCTTCCTTGTATGCTGAAAACCTCTTTGCCTCTGCGTAAAGAGGTTTTTTAATAGTGATAGGAGGAAAAACATATGAGTCAACAACGAGATTTTGTACTTGATATACATGATAAACCAAAAGCAGTAAATTGGTTAACATTGAGTCTACAGCATTTGTTTGCAATGTTTGGGTCGACGGTGTTAGTGCCGTTCCTAGTCGGGTTCAGCCCGGCAATTGCTTTGATTTCAAGCGGGGTAGGAACGCTTGCTTTCCTGCTCATTACAAGAGGTCAAATTCCTTCTTATCTTGGTTCATCGTTCGCGTTCATCACGCCAATCATTTTCGCAAAAGCTTCGTTTGGACCTGAAGAAACAATGGTTGGCTGTTTCTTAGCCGGACTTGTTTATGGAATTGTTGCTTTGATTATAAAAGGAACAGGAATTAATTGGATTATGAAGCTGCTTCCTCCGGTTGTAGTAGGACCAGTTATTATGGTTATAGGCTTAGGACTAGCTAATACAGCAGTAGGCATGGCTATGAACGATGCAAAAGGAAATTACAGCTTAACTTACCTGATGGTTGCGCTTGTGACACTAGCGATAACAGTTGCTTGCTCAATCTTCTTTAAAAACATTATCAGCCTGATTCCGGTACTGATGGGAATTATCGGCGGATACATCTTCGCTTATACACAAGGATTGGTAGACTTTTCAAAGGTAGTGAAAGCAGAGTGGATTGAAGTACCTCACTTCTACGTGCCGTTTGTCACATACACGCCGTCCATTTCATTAGGGATTGTGCTTATCATGGTACCTGTAGCAGTCGTAACACTCTCAGAACATATCGGACACATTCTCGTCTTAAATAAGATTGTGGATCGAAACTATATTGAAAAGCCAGGGCTGCACAGATCGATTTTAGGAGACGGAGTAGCAACTATGCTTGCTGCGCTGATCGGCGGACCGCCAAATACAACATACGGTGAGAACATCGGAGTGTTAGCCATCACAAAGGTGCTTAGCGTATTTGTGATAGCAGGAGCAGCAGTCTTCGCGATTTTGTTCGGGTTTGTCGGCAAAATCAACGCTCTTATTTCAAGTATACCAACGCCGGTCATGGGCGGGATTTCAATTCTCTTATTCGGAATCATTGCTTCATCAGGCTTGCGCATGATGGTGGATGCAAAGGTAGACCTTGGATCAAAACGAAACTTAATGATTGCTTCAATTATCTTAGTGTTAGGAATCGGAGGAGCACACTTAGATATCTCAGAACATGTAAAGATTGATAGCATGGCACTGTCTGCTATCATGGGAGTTCTGCTGAATCTAGTTCTGCCGAAAGAGAAGATAAAAGAAGCAGAAAACGTTCAACAAACGTCAGCACGAAAAATTTCATAGAACGCCTTTTAATTGAAATCCAGAGAGGTTTCTAAGGGTGTGTGAAAAGCGCGTTATAGACGAAGCTTGTTTTCTTACACCCTTTCTAAGTTAGAAAGGGTGTTTTTTATAAAGAAATGCGAGGAAAGCAAAAATGGAGGGAATCGATATGAAACATTTAGTGACAGTCTCAACACTAGAAACAAATGAAATTCTAGAGATTTTAGACAGCGCTGAAAACTATCGAACGAATAAACAAGGATGGAAACCGGAAGAGAAAATGTTTGTTGCCAACTTATTTTTTGAAGCGAGCACGCGTACTCGATGCAGCTTTGAAATGGCAGAACAGCAGCTAGGATTAACAACAATTCCGTTTGAAGTAACAACTTCAAGCGTCCAAAAAGGAGAAACGCTTTATGACACGATTGAAACATTAGCTTCAATCGGCGTTCAGTCAGTTGTTATTCGCCACCCGCAAGATCGTTATTATGAAGCACTGCAGGAAAAAGTATCGATTCCCATCATTAATGCAGGAGACGGATGCGGTCAGCATCCAACTCAGTGTCTGCTTGATCTACTGACGATTCGCCAAGAGTTCGGCTCGTTTAAAGGATTAAAAGTCGCAATAGTCGGAGATTTGCGACATAGCCGCGTAGCGAGATCGAATGCTGAAATGCTGACAAAACTAGGGGCGACCGTATATTTTGCGGGACCTGAAGAATGGAAAGATGAAGAGAACAGACACGGTACATATCTTGATATCGATGAAGCAATCGAAACGGTCGATGTTGTGATGCTGCTGCGTATTCAATTTGAAAGGCATGAAGAGAACACTTCAGAGCTTGCACAGAACTACCACAGCCGCTTCGGATTAACCGTTGAACGAGAGCGAAAAATGAAATCACATAGCATTATCCTTCATCCAGCTCCTGTAAACAGGGGAGTCGAAATTGCAGATGAGCTCGTTGAATGTGAACGATCAAGAATTTTTAAACAAATGCAAAATGGCGTGTACATTCGCATGGCAGTATTAGCAAGAGCGCTACAACCAATTGAAAGGGGACTTAATAATGACAACAATTATCAAAAATGCTACATGGTTAAATGAAGGAAAAATTGAACAAGTCGAACTGAAAATTGAAAATGGTGTAATTGCTGAAATAGCTTCACACATCGACGTAGAGAATGAAGAAGTCATTGATGCAGGCGGGAACTTCTTATCACCGGGTTTAATCGATGTCCACGTTCACTTGCGCGAGCCAGGGGGAGAAAAGAAAGAAACGATTGAAACGGGTACTCTAGCAGCGGCAAAGGGCGGTTTTACAGCAATTGCTGCAATGCCAAACACGCGTCCAGTTCCGGATACTGTTGAACAAATGGAGTGGGTAAACAAACGTATTGAAGAAACAGCACATGTTCGCGTATTGCCATACGCATCGATTACCACTCGCCAATTAGGAAAAGAACTAACGGACTTTGAAGGCTTAAAAGAAGCGGGCGCATTTGCTTTTACAGATGATGGAGTAGGCGTTCAGTCAACAGGAATGATGCTAGAAGCGATGAAAAAAGCCGCTTCATTAAATAAAGCAATCGTTGCACACTGTGAAGATAATGATTTAATCAACAAAGGCTGCGTCCACGACGGAAAATTTGCAAAAGAACATGGACTAAACGGTATCCCTTCTATCTGTGAAGCCGTTCAAATTGCACGAGATGTACTGCTTGCTGAAGCAGCAAACTGTCACTACCATGTGTGTCACGTAAGTACAAAAGAATCCATTCGCGCCATTCGGGATGCAAAAAAAGCAGGCATTCGCGTAACCGCAGAAGTAACGCCTCATCATTTACTTCTAAATGAGGAAGACATCCCTGGGCTTGATTCAAACTTTAAAATGAATCCGCCGCTTCGAGGAAAAGATGATCAACAGGCATTAATTGAAGCTTTATTAGACGGAACGCTTGATTTTATCGCCACTGATCATGCACCGCACACAGCGGGCGAAAAAGCGGAAGGCATGGAGCTTGCGCCGTTTGGGATTGTGGGACTTGAAACAGCTTTCCCGCTTCTTTATACAAACTTGGTATTAAAAGAGGTAATGACGCTAGAGCAGCTAGTATCATATTTAACAAACAAGCCTGCTGAGACGTTCAACCTTCCTTATGGCACCATCGAAGTAGGGAAACCAGCAGATTTAACTATCATTGATCTTGAAACAGAAAAAGCAATTAATCCAGAAGAATTTGTATCAAAAGGTAAAAATACGCCGTTTGCTAACTGGGTATGCAAAGGTTGGCCGGTAATGACATTAGTAGAAGGTAAACGAGTATGGGAGGATGTTAAAGCATGCAACGTCAACTAATTTTAGAAGATGGAACAGTATTTATCGGAAAAGGATTCGGCAGCGACAAAGAAATGACAGGAGAAGTTGTTTTCAACACGGGAATGACAGGATATCAAGAAATTCTATCTGATCCATCATACTGTGCACAAATTGTGACATTAACATATCCTTTAATCGGAAACTACGGTATTAACCGCGATGACTTTGAGTCGATTGAACCAGCTGTACACGGTTTGATTGTAAAAGAAATTTGTGATGCTCCTTCAAACTTCAGAAGCGAACTATCAGTAGATGAATTTTTAAAACAAAAAGATATTCCAGGATTAGCTGGAATCGACACGAGAAAATTAACGAGAAAAATTCGTCAGCACGGTGCGCTTCGCGGACGCGTATGCAACATGGAAGTCAATGTAGAAGAAGTGGTAGCACAGCTTCAAAATCATGAACTTCCGACTGATTCAGTTAAAAAAGTATCAACAGTGAAGCCTTACCCAAGCCCAGGCAGAGGTAAAAAAGTGGTACTCGTTGACTTTGGAATGAAACACGGAATTTTACGCGAATTAACAGCTCGTCAATGCGACGTGATTGTGGTTCCTTATAACGTAACTGCGCAAGAAATTCTTCAATTAAATCCAGATGGCATCATGTTGAGCAACGGACCTGGAGACCCAAAAGACGTACCTGAAGCAATCGAGATGATTCAAGGGGTTTTAGGAAAGGTTCCTCTTTTCGGAATTTGTTTAGGACATCAGCTGTTTGCGCTAGCATGCGGAGCAGATACAGAAAAAATGAAATTTGGTCATCGTGGATCCAACCATCCTGTAAAGGATCTAAAAACCAATAAAGTAGCTCTTACATCTCAAAACCACGGCTATACAGTATGTGAACCATCTCTTGTCAACACGCCATTAGAAGTGACGCACGTTGCGCTTAACGATGGAACAGTTGAAGGAGTAAAGCATAAAGAATATCCGGCATTTACGGTTCAATATCACCCTGAAGCATCACCGGGACCTGAAGATGCAAACGGATTGTTCAACGAATTTATGAATCTTATGAAAAACAATCAGAAAGTAGGTAATTGCTAATGCCAAAACGTCAAGATATTAACACAATTCTCGTAATCGGATCAGGACCAATCGTCATCGGACAGGCGGCAGAGTTTGACTATGCAGGAGCGCAAGCGTGTATTGCGCTAAAAGAAGAAGGATACAAAGTTATTCTTGTGAACTCCAATCCTGCAACAATCATGACAGACTCAGAAATGGCAGATAAAGTATATATTGAACCTCTAACGGTTGAATTTGTAAGCTCAATTATTCGTAAAGAACGCCCTGATGCACTGCTTCCAACGCTTGGCGGTCAAACGGGACTGAACTTAGCGGTAGAATTACACGAAACGGGTATTTTAGAAGAATTTAATGTAGAAATTCTCGGGACAAAATTATCAGCGATTGAACAAGCTGAAGACCGTGAGCAGTTCCGTTCACTGATGAATGAACTAAATCAGCCTGTCCCAGCAAGTGAAATCATTCATTCGTTAGACGAAGCATATGCGTTTGTTGAACAAGTAAACTATCCGGTAATCGTGCGTCCTGCTTATACGCTTGGCGGTACGGGAGGCGGAATTTGTAACAACGAGCAAGAGTTGATTGAAATTGTAACAAGTGGATTAAAACACAGTCCTGTAACACAGTGCTTACTTGAGAAAAGCATTGCAGGCTTTAAAGAAATTGAATATGAAGTAATGCGCGATGCAAACGATAATGCAATCGTAGTATGTAATATGGAAAACTTTGATCCGGTCGGTATTCATACGGGAGATTCAATTGTTGTAGCACCAAGCCAAACGCTAAGCGACCGTGAGTATCAGCTGCTTAGAAATGCTTCACTAACAATTATCCGAGCGCTTAAAATCGAAGGCGGATGTAACGTTCAGCTAGCACTAGACCCAGAAAGCTTCCAGTATTACGTAATTGAAGTAAACCCTCGTGTAAGCCGCTCATCGGCTTTAGCATCAAAAGCAACAGGGTATCCAATTGCAAAATTAGCAGCAAAAATTGCGGTAGGCTTAACATTAGATGAAATGATGAACCCGGTAACTGGGAAGACATACGCATGTTTCGAACCGGCACTAGATTACATCGTATCTAAAATTCCACGCTGGCCGTTTGATAAATTTGAATCAGCTAACCGTAAACTCGGTACACAGATGAAAGCAACAGGTGAAGTAATGGCAATTGGCCGCACGTTCGAAGAGTCAATTTTAAAAGCCGTACGCTCACTAGAGTCAAACGTTCATCACTTAGAGCTGAAAGATGCGCATGAATTTGATGATGCAATTATTGAAAAACGTATTCGCAAAGCTGGTGATGAGCGATTATTCTACATCGCAGAAGCGATTCGCCGCGGCGTAACGATTCAGCAAATTCACGAGTGGAGCAAAATCGATCTCTTCTTCTTAGTAAAACTTGAAAAAGTGATTGCTTTTGAAAATGTGTTAAAAGAAGAGATTCATAACATAGAAATTTTACAGGAAGCAAAAGAAATGGGATTTGCAGACTGCACGATTGCTAAGCTATGGAATCAAACAGAGCGTGAAGTATATGACTTCCGCAAACAAAATGGCGTGATGCCAGTGTACAAAACAGTAGATACATGTGCAGCTGAATTTGAATCTACAACACCATATTTCTACGGTACGTTTGAAGATGAAAACGAATCGATTGTTACAGATCGTAAAAGCGTTGTAGTGTTAGGGTCAGGTCCAATCCGCATCGGACAAGGAATTGAGTTTGACTATGCAACAGTTCACTCCGTGTGGGCGATTAAAGAAGCTGGATACGAGGCGATTATTGTTAATAACAATCCAGAAACAGTATCAACTGACTTCAGTATTTCAGATAAATTATACTTCGAGCCGCTGACGATTGAAGATGTGATGCATATCATCGATTTAGAAAAACCAGAAGGTGTGGTTGTACAGTTCGGTGGTCAAACAGCAATCAACTTAGCAGACGAGCTAGAAGCAAGAGGGGTCAAGATTTTAGGAACGTCGCTTGAAAGCTTAGATGCAGCGGAAGACCGTAAAAAATTCGAAGCGACGCTAGCGCGTTTAGAAGTACCTCAGCCTCTTGGAAAGACGGTTACATCCGTAGAAGAAGCAGTGGTTGTGGCAAAAGAAATTGGTTATCCGGTGCTTGTACGACCTTCATATGTACTAGGCGGACGCGCAATGGAAATTGTGTATAAAGAAGAAGAACTGCTTCACTATATGAAACACGCGGTAAAAGTACACGCTGATCACCCTGTGTTAATCGACCGCTACTTAACTGGAAAAGAAATTGAAGTCGATGCCATTTCAGACGGTGAAACAGTGGTTATTCCAGGGATTATGGAACATGTAGAGCGCGCGGGTGTACACTCAGGTGACTCCATTGCTGTATATCCACCGCAAACTCTGTCACAGGATGTAAAAGATACAATCATTGATTACACAACACGTATTGCAAAAGGCTTAAACATTATTGGACTGCTCAACATTCAGTTCGTCTTATCAAAAGGAGAAGTGTTTGTTCTTGAAGTAAATCCTCGTTCAAGCCGTACGGTGCCGTTCTTAAGTAAAATTACGCGTATTCCGATGGCGAATGTGGCAACAAAAGTTATTTTAGGAACAAGTTTGCGAGAGCTTGGTTATGAATCAGGCATGCACCCTGAAGAAGAAGGTGTCTACGTAAAAGTGCCGGTCTTCTCATTTGCAAAGCTGCGTCGCGTAGATATTACGCTTGGACCTGAAATGAAATCTACTGGAGAAGTAATGGGGCAAGATTCAACGTACGAAAAAGCATTATATAAAGGACTAATTGCGTCAGGTATGTCCATTAAGCCGTACGGTTCAGTACTTATGACAGTAGCGGATAAAGATAAAGAAGAGGCAACAGCGCTAGCGAAGCGTTTTGCTAACATCGGCTATCAGGTAATTGCAACGGAAGGAACAGCTTCAACGTTTACAAAAGAAGACATTCGCGTAAAAGTAGTAAATAAAATTCATCATGAAGATCACAATCTTTTAGATGTGATACGAAAAGGTGAGGCGCAGCTTGTCATCAACACGCTAACAAAAGGAAAACAGCCTGCGCGTGATGGATTTAAAATTCGCCGTGAAGCAGTTGAAAATGGTGTGCCTTGCTTAACATCACTTGATACAGCAGAAGCGATTTTACGAGTGCTTGAAACGATCAGCTTCCATACAACACCAATGAAAAAAGTTCGTCCAACTAAAGAGGTGACAACCGTATGATCAAACATGAAATGATGCAAGTCGTCAGTCAGCGACCGTTAACACACAATGTATATGAATTAACCCTTCAAGGCGAGCTTGTTCGTTTCATGAATGAGCCGGGGCAGTTTGTGCATATCCGCGTCAACAACGACTATTTGCCACTGCTTCGCAGACCAATCAGTATTGCAGAAATTGACCAAACGCACGAACAATTTACGATGATTTACCGTGCAGAAGGGGCGGGAACATCGCTGCTTGCCGAAAAACAAGCAGGACAGTCGATTGACGTGTTAGGTCCGCTTGGCCAAGGTTTTCCATTAGATGCCATAGAGTCAGGTCAAACGGCTTTATTAGTAGGGGGAGGCATTGGAGTGCCTCCGCTCTATGAGCTTTCAAAAAGACTTCGTGAAAAAGGCGTGCAGGTTATTCACGTTTTAGGCTTTCAATCAAAAGCAGACGTATTTTACGAGCGAGAGTTTTTAGCTTTAGGAGAAACATATATTGCAACGGTAGACGGCTCTTACGGAACAAAAGGTTTTGTCACAACGGTGATTGACGAGCAGCAGTTTTCATATGATGTTATGTTTTCATGCGGTCCAACTCCGATGTTGAAAGCACTAGAAAATAATTATACAAACAAGCCGCTTTACATTTCTTTAGAAGAAAGAATGGGTTGTGGAATCGGAGCTTGTTTTGCATGTGTATGCAGAGAAAGTGAAGATTCTACGGCGTATAAAAAAATCTGCAGCGACGGTCCCGTCTTTCAAGCAGGGGAGGTGCTTCTATGAGTATGCTAAAAACGACATTGCCAGGATTAGATTTGAAAAATCCAATTATGCCAGCATCCGGCTGTTTTGGATTTGGGCGTGAGTATGCTCAATTTTATTCACTTGATACACTTGGAGCCATTATGATTAAAGCGACTACTGCTGACACTCGTTTTGGCAATCCAACTCCTCGCGTAGCGGAAACATCTGCAGGAATGTTAAATGCGATTGGATTACAAAATCCTGGGTTAGAAAAAGTAATGAACGAAGAGCTCGTTTGGCTTCAGCAATATGATGTGCCGATTATCGCGAACGTAGCCGGTGCTTCAATTGAAGAATATATGCACGTGGCAAAAGAAATTTCAACCGTATCAAATGTAAAAGCACTTGAATTGAATATTTCATGTCCTAACGTAAAAGAAGGCGGAATTGCGTTTGGCGTAGATCCTGTCATTGCTGCTCGTTTAACGAAAGCAGTAAAAGATGTTTCAAATGTTCCAGTTTATGTTAAACTATCACCAAACGTATCCAATATTGTAGACATGGCGATGGCTGTTGAAGAAGCTGGTGCGGATGGCTTAACGATGATCAATACGCTTCTCGGGATGCGTCTGGATTTGAAAACAGCTCAGCCGGTTTTAGCGAACGGCACAGGCGGACTGTCAGGCCCATCAATTAAACCTGTAGCGATTCGAATGGTATATGAAGTGAGCCAAAAAGTGAACATTCCAATTATCGGTATGGGCGGAGTGACGACTGCTGAAGATGCACTCGAGTTCCTATATGCAGGTGCAAGTGCAGTGGCGGTTGGTACAGCAAACTTTGTTGACCCGTATGTATGCCCAACCATCATTGACGAACTGCCAAGGCTATTAACATCATTAGGATACGAGCATGTTTCAGAATGTATCGGAAGGAGCTGGAAAAAGCGTGAAGCAACCGTTAATCATTGCTCTTGATTTTTCATCAATTAACGATGTAAAGCAGTTTTTAATGCCTTTTCAACAAGAGTCATTATTTGTGAAAGTAGGCATGGAACTGTTTTATAAAGAAGGGTTATCCATTATTTCTGCATTAAAAGAGCAAAACCACCAAATCTTTTTAGACTTAAAGCTTCATGATATTCCAAATACGGTAAAGCAAGGGATGAAGTCTTTAGCTTCTCTTGAAGTGGATTTGGTTAACGTTCACGCAGCGGGCGGAATGAACATGATGCAAGCAGCCGTTGAAGGACTTGACTTAGGAACCGCTCCCGGCAAAAAGCGCCCGGACTGTATTGCGGTTACTCAGCTAACGAGTACATCTGATGAAATGCTAAAAGAGCAGCAGCTCATTACACACTCGATGCAAGAAGTGGTTACGCATTATGCAGCGCTTGCTAAAAAAAGTGGACTTGACGGCGTTGTATGTTCTACTCATGAAGTGCCTTCGATTCGAAAAGCAGCAGGAGAGGACTTTTTGACCGTAACGCCGGGTATTCGTATGGGCACAGATTCAGTAGATGACCAAGTCCGTGTGGCAACACCTCAGCTAGCGAGAGAATATGGCTCAAGTGCCATTGTCGTTGGACGTTCTATTACTAAAGCAAAAGACCCGCTTAAAGCATATTATGAGATGTTACAGCAGTGGAAAGGGGAGCGTATTACGCGATGACAAAACTACGAAAAGAAATTGCAAAACAATTAATTGATATTGAGGCAGTAAGCCTTCAACCAAACGAGCCGTTTACGTGGGCCTCTGGAATTAAGTCACCTATTTATTGTGACAACCGTCTAACGCTTAGCTACCCGAAAGTGCGAAAAGAAATTGCAAAAGGTCTGCAGCATTTAATTAAAACGTATTTTGCCAATGCAGAAGTGATTGCTGGTACCGCTACAGCTGGTATCCCTCATGCAGCATGGGTAAGTGAAGCTCTAGAGCTTCCAATGTGCTATGTGCGAAGCAAAGCAAAAGAACATGGCCAAGGAAATCAAATCGAAGGAAAAGTAACAAAAGGTCAAAAAGTAGTTGTGATTGAAGATTTGATTTCAACTGGGGGAAGTGTGTTTACCGCAGTCGATGCATTAAAAGCGCAGGGGTGTGAAGTGCTGGGAGTTGTGTCTATCTTTACATATGAGCTGGAAAAAGCGCGTCAGCTGTTTAAAGAAAAAGAACTTCAAGTTTATTCGCTAACAGACTACTCTACGCTAGTAGAAGCGGCAAACGAAGCGGGATACATTGAAGAAGAAGCGATGGACAAGCTATTTAAATGGCGTGAAAACCCTTCAGACCCTTCATGGATGAACTAAACTAGATCTATATAATAAAACCCCCTTTCTATATAGAAAGGGGGTTTTTATTATGACTGACGCAGCTTCAGTACAAGTTCTTCGCTAGGCGTTACGTACACCGTTTGCTGGTTATCGTACGTTACAAAACCAGGTTTAGCACCGCTTGGTTTTTTGACGTGGCGAATTTTTGTATAGTCCACGGGTACTGAACTTGAATTTTTAGCTTTACTAAAGTAAGCAGCAAGGTGAGCCGCTTCTAAAATTGTTTCTTCTGAAGGCTCTTGGCTGCGGATAACAACGTGAGAACCCGGTATATCTTTTGTATGAAACCAAACGTCATCACGAGCAGCAAGGCGATTGGTTAAATACTCATTTTGCTTATTGTTTTTTCCAACTAAAATCGTCGTGCCGTCGCTTGAAACGTATTGTTCAAGTGTAGGCGTGTTGTTTTTTTGTTTTTTCGCTTGTTTTTGCTGACGGTTGCGCAAATACCCTTCTTCCACAAGCTCTTCACGAATCTCCGCAATGTCTTTGTGAGTAGCAGTATCCATTTGCTGAATAAGTGATTCAAAATACTGTACTTCTTCGTTTGCTTTTTCAATTTGTTCGATTACAATCGAAACGGAATTTTTCGCTTTTTGATACTTTGTAAAATAGCTTTGAGCATTTTGAGACGGTGATTTTTGCGGATCTAATGAAATGGTGAGCGTACCACTATTTTCGTCGTAATAATTAATCACATCCACTTTCGCATCTCCTTTTTTGACAAGGTGTAAATTTGCGGTAAGGAGTTCACCGGCTAGCTGGTAATCAGATGCTTTTTCTGCATTTTGCAGCGTTTGCTCAAGTTTTTTTATTTTTTTCTCATTTTTCTTTTTCTCGGTAGAAATAAACTGTACTAAATCATGCGCTTGCTGCTTTACACGATCTCGCTCTGCTTTCCCGTAGTAATAGCGGTCAAGAAGCTCGCTGATGGTTGCATACGTTTTTTTCGTACCCTCTAAATGCGTTAATTCCAGTAAATAAAAGTAGTCTTTTTGATTAACTGTTGTCAGAGTCGGTGTAAACTGACCTTCTTTGATCAGCTTCATCGTTTCGACGAATGATTTTGGAAGGGTAGAACGATTCGCTAAGCCAGAGCGAAACACCACTTCATTTGCAATTAAAGGAGAAAGCCCCGAGAAGGTTTGCACTAGCTGAGTCGCTAACTTTCCGCTATTAAAATCAATTTTTTTAACCACGGTTTCCTCGTCCGCTTCAAATGGGTGAAGCTTATCTTGGCTAGGAGGCAGTACGTAAGGAGCTCCGGGCAGAAGCGTACGGTGCCTGTTCAAGGCCATTGGAACGTGCTTAATACTGTCGATAATCGTTTGTTTTTCTTTATCTACAAGTACAACATTACTATGTCTTCCCATGATTTCAATAATAAGCTGCTTGTACGTCACGTCGCCAATTTCATTTCGTCCTTTTGTTTCAATGACTAAAATGCGGTCTAATCCAAGCTGATACACTTGTTCAATAATACTTCCTTCTAAATGTTTGCGAAGAAGCATACAAAACATAGGAGGCTCAGATGGATTTTCATAGGGCTCATTTGTAAAATGAACGCGTGAATAGTTAGGGTGAGCTGAGATTAAAAGTTTGCGGTTTTCACCTTTAGCGCGTACTTGTAAAATCAACTCGTTTGGAAAAGGCTGATATATTTTTGAAATTCGTCCTGAAACCAAGGTCTCAGATAATTCTTGTAAAATGCCATATGTAAAAATACCGTCAAATGACATAGTGCTCACATCCTTAAGTAATTGAAAATTGTCCTATAGAAAAGTATAGCATTTTTTAGGACGAGTCTGAATAAGCATACGATATAAGATTGTAACAATCTAATAGGTGCATTTACAAATAAAAGGGTGTGAAAAGATGCAATGAAATGGTATGAATTAGGTGAAAAAGCAATAGTAGAAGTAACAAAAACAGACAGGCAGCATGGTCTTACACACAAAGAAGTAAAAGCACGTCAGCAGCAACAAGGATTTAATGAATTGACTGAAGGAGAGAAAAAACCGGCCATTCTTGTGTTTCTAGAGCAGTTTAAAGATTTTATGGTGCTGGTTTTACTAGCTGCCACACTTATTTCAGGGCTTTTAGGCGAATACATCGATGCGATTGCTATTATTGCCATTGTAGTAATTAATGGATTTCTAGGTTTTTTTCAAGAAAGAAAAGCAGAAAAATCTCTTCATGCCTTAAAAGAGCTTTCTGCTCCTCAAGTAGCAGCTATGCGTGAAGGGAAATGGGTTAAGTTACCATCTAAAGAGCTGGTAGTAGGAGACATTGTAAAGTTTTCGAGCGGAGACCGTATCGGGGCTGACCTTCGGATTATGGAAGCTAAAAGTCTAGAAATTGAAGAATCAGCGCTTACGGGAGAGTCTTTGCCTGTTGCCAAGCAAATAAAAGCTTTGCCAGGAGATGAAGTGCCGCTTGGAGATCAGGACAATATGGCGTTTATGGGTACGCTTGTGACGCGAGGCAGCGGAACAGGTATCGTTGTAGGGATTGGAATGAAAACAGCGATGGGACAAATTGCTGATTTGCTTCAAAATGCTGAAGCCATGATTACTCCTCTTCAACGGAAGTTAGAGCAATTAGGCAAAATTTTAATAGTTGTAGCTCTTGCACTTACTGTATTAGTTGTCGGGATTGGTGTGCTGCAAGGTCATGATTTATACAGTATGTTCTTAGCGGGAGTTTCCTTAGCTGTTGCTGCCATACCCGAAGGTCTTCCTGCCATCGTAACCGTGGCGCTATCTCTTGGTGTACAGCGCATGATTAAGCAAAGATCCATTGTTCGCAAACTTCCTGCTGTTGAAACACTAGGATGCGCGTCAGTCATTTGCTCAGACAAAACGGGCACATTAACGCAAAATAAAATGACGGTTACTCACCTCTGGTCAGGAGGAATGACGTGGAGGGTATCAGGGACAGGGTATGAACCTACGGGCGTATTTTCGCGAGAGGAAAGAGAAGTTGATACACGGAGTGAAAAACCGCTTCAGCAGCTTTTGGTGTTTGGTCTGCTTTGCAATCAAACGTCTATTTCGAGAAAAGATAAAGAATATGTCATCGACGGGGATCCTACTGAAGCGGCTTTGCTTGTTGCCGCGATGAAAGCGGGGCTGACAAAAGAAAACATTCAAAAGCAGTTTACGATTATTGAAGAGTTTCCATTTGATTCAACGCGTAAAATGATGAGTGTAGTCATTGAAGACGCATCTAATAAGCGCTATGTCATAACAAAAGGTGCTCCGGATGTGCTGCTTATAAACAGCAAAAATATTTTGTGGGAAAGCAGACAACAAACGCTGTCGGTAACGGTTCATAATGAAGTGAAAGGAGCGATTGATCAGTTAGCTAGCCAAGCGCTTCGAACCATTGCTATTGCTTATCGGCCGTTAGGAGACCATGAGAGCGTTCATACAGAGAACGAAGCGGAAAAAGACCTGACTTTCCTCGGGCTTCAAGGAATGATTGATCCGCCAAGACCAGAAGTCAAGCAAGCGGTCAAAGAATGCCGAGACGCAGGAATCAAAACCGTTATGATTACAGGTGACCACGTCATTACAGCACAGGCGATTGCAAAACAGCTAGGCATTCTACCGAAAAACGGTCAAGTCTTGGAAGGAACGGATTTATCCAAAATGACGCAGGAAGAGCTAGAAGAAGTAGTGGATGATGTTTACGTATATGCCAGGGTATCACCTGAGCATAAACTTAAAATTGTTAAAGCTCTTCAAGCAAAAGATCACATTGTAGCCATGACGGGCGACGGCGTAAATGATGCACCGGCTATTAAAGCAGCAGACATAGGCATCGCGATGGGCATCACCGGGACAGACGTAGCAAAAGAAGCGTCTTCACTCGTTTTGCTTGATGATAATTTTGCTACTATTAAATCAGCGATCAAAGAAGGACGAAACATCTATGAAAATATTCGAAAGTTTATCCGTTACTTGCTTGCATCAAATGTAGGAGAAATCTTAGTTATGCTCTTTGCGATGATTTTAGCACTTCCACTTCCGCTAGTGCCCATTCAAATACTATGGGTAAACTTAGTAACAGACGGTTTGCCTGCGATGGCTCTTGGCTTAGACCAACCAGAGGACAACGTGATGAAGCGCCATCCAAGGCATCCGCGTGAAGGTATCTTTGCAAGAGGGTTGGGGTGGAAAGTAGTCAGCCGCGGATTTTTAATTGGAGCTGCTACACTTGCTGCATTCATGATTGTTTACGACAATGACCCAGATCGGCTGCAGTATGCACAGACGATTGCATTTGCCACACTTGTCATGGCCCAGCTTATTCACGTATTTGACTGCCGAAGTGAAAAATCAATCTTTGATCGCAATCCATTTCAGAACTTATATCTTGTAGGAGCTGTTATTTCATCTATTATCCTTATGCTGGTGGCCATCTACTATCCGCCGCTGCAGCCTATTTTCCATACAATGGCCATTGCACCGCGGGAATGGCTCGTTATTTTAGGACTTGCAAGCCTTCCAACTTTTTTACTTGCCGGTTCACTTTTAACAAGAAAACCTTCATAAATTGTGATATACTTTAATACAGGCTGTCCCAAATGAGAAAACTCATGAAGGCAGCCTTTACAGGTTGAATAAAGAAGAGAGATTTCTTTTTTTTGCTAACACTTTCTTTTATGATACTTTTTATGTAAGATGTACATAGTGGATGTGATGATAATGATAAAAAGTATGACTGGTTTTGGCCGCGGAAAAGCGGAAGCGGAAAATCGATCAGTAACAGTCGAAATGAAGTCTGTTAATCATCGTTTTTGTGAAATTGTTGTTCGTATGCCAAGACAATTAATTGAAATTGAAGATAAAATAAAAAAAATCGTTCAAACATACATAAAACGTGGTAGAGTAGAAGTATTTGTTACTATTTCAGGTGAAGAAATGGCAAAAAAGAAACTGCAGACGGATTGGCAGCTGCTTGAGGAATATATGAATGCGTTGCAGCAAGTACAAGAAAAGCATGGTCTGTCACAATCTGTTCAAATTCAAGACATTTTACACATGCCTGAAGTGATGACAACTTATGAAGAAGAAGCTGATCAGACGAGTATTCATGGTGCAATCTTTGAAGCCGTTGAAGCTGCTGTGCATCAGTTAGTGGATATGCGAAAACGAGAGGGATCAGAGCTGTATCACGATTTAATGGGGTACTTACAGGATATTCAAGACATTCGCGAAAAAATTACACGGCTTGCTCCTGAAGTTGCTGAACAATATCGCGAGCGTATTAAAAGAAAGCTGAGCGACTATTTAGAAGGTACTTTCGATGAGCAGCGAGTGCTGACTGAAGTAGCTATTTTTGCTGAAAAAGCAGATATTAGCGAAGAACTTACGCGAATTCAAAGTCATGTTTCACAATTTATTCAAGCATTAAATACACCTGATTCAGTAGGACGCAAGCTGGATTTTCTTGTTCAAGAGCTGAATCGTGAAATGAATACAATCGGTGCGAAGGCAAACAATGGTACTATTGCTCAGTATGTTATTAGTATGAAAGCACAATTAGAACGCATAAAAGAGCAGGTTCAAAATATTGAATAGCCTTCGTGTAAGATAAAGATTATATTGGTATAGCAGGAGGCTTCTTATGAGCGGTAAATTAGTGAACGTTGGATTTGGAAATTTTATTTCTTCTAATCGTATAATCTCTGTCGTTCATCCTGAATCAGCTCCAATCAAACGCATTATTCAAGATGCAAAAGATCGAGGCTCTTTAATAGATGCAACGCAAGGACGTAAAACACGATCTGTTATTGTTATGGATAGCGATCATGTTATTTTAGCTCCTGTACAGCCAGAAACTGTGTCACAGCGACTTATAAACAAAGAAGAATTATTAGAAGGGTAGGTCACTTGAACCGATGATTGAAAGAGGTTTATTAATTGTTCTTTCCGGACCATCAGGTGTTGGAAAAGGAACGGTACGAAAAGCATTGTTTGAGCAAGAAGACATTAAATTGCAGTATTCTATCTCTGCAACAACAAGAAAGCCGCGCGAAGGTGAAGTAGACGGCGTTGACTACTTTTTCAAACCACGCGAAGAGTTTGAGCGCATGATTGAAAACAAGAAATTATTAGAGTGGGCTGAATACGTAGGTAACTACTACGGTACCCCGGTTGATTATGTAGAACAAACGTTATCTGAAGGAAAAGACGTATTTCTAGAAATTGAAGTGCAAGGTGCTCTTCAAGTGAAAGAAGCATTTCCAGAAGGTTTGTTCATCTTCTTGGCACCGCCGAGTTTATCAGAGCTTAAAAGTCGTATCGTAAACCGCGGTACTGAAACAGAAGATTTAATCAATAACCGTATGCGCGTGGCAAAAGAAGAAATTGAACTTATGGACGCCTACGATTATGTTGTAGAAAATGACAAAGTAGAAAATGCTTGTGCTCGCATCCGTGCTATCGTAACGGCTGAACACTGCCGTCGTGATCGTATTTCTGCGCGCTATAAAAGAATGCTGGAGGTAGAATAAACATGCTTTATCCATCAATTGATTCCCTAATGGAAAAATTAGATTCTAAGTACACGCTTGTGACAGTAGCTGCAAAACGTGCACGTCAATTACAGCTTCACAATGATACGCCGATTGAAAAGCCGGTTTCTTATAAGTTTGTAGGCTGTGCTTTAGAAGAAATTAATGCTGAACAATTAAGCTATAAGCAAGGTGTAGCAGAAGAAGATTCTAAACATCAGTAAGTGAAAAAATAACAACCTACTTTATAGGTTGTTATTTTTTTGATGCTTTTATCTGTGTTCAAGCAGGATAGTGAATGTCTCACTACAAAAATGGTATAATAATTGAATTGAAAAGCTTTAGATAGTTACCCGAGTAAACAAGCGGATGCTGGTTGAGCGGGATAAATAGATGGGGGCATAATGATGAAGGGAAAACGAATTTTATTATGTGTTAGCGGCGGAATCGCCGTATATAAAGCCGCAGCTTTAACAAGTAAATTAGTACAAGCGGGAGCGGAAGTTAAAGTAATGATGACTGCTTCAGCATGCGAGTTCGTAACGCCGCTTACGTTTCAAGCTCTGTCTCGAAACCCAGTTTATACAGATACGTTTGATGAAAAAGATCCATCTGTGATTGCACATATTGATTTAGCAGATTGGCCTGATTTAATTTTAGTAGCTCCTGCTACGGCAAATATGATAGGGAAAATAGCAAATGGTCTTGCAGATGATATGATTTCCACAACGCTGCTGGCTGCTACTGCACCTGTGTGGATTGCACCTGCAATGAATGTTCATATGTACGATCATCCAGCCGTTAAAAAAAATATGAGCACTCTTTCATCATTTGGTTACTCTTTTGTAGAACCTGGAGAAGGGTATTTGGCATGCGGTTATGTAGGAAAAGGTCGTCTTGAAGAGCCAGAAACAATTGTTTCACTAATCGGATCTTATTTTTCACAAGCATCACATACACAAAAGATCCTTGAAGGTGTGAATGTATTGGTTACAGCAGGACCTACGGTAGAACGCATTGATCCCGTCCGATTTTTCACCAATCGCT
Organism: Priestia sp. 53B2; assembly: GCF_056099005.1. NCBI lineage: Bacteria > Bacillati > Bacillota > Bacilli > Caryophanales > Bacillaceae > Priestia > Priestia sp. 53B2. The sequence continues at coordinate 477,091 of NZ_JBLZXA010000008.1, read as the reverse complement.
CTACTGGGAAAATGGGCTATGCCCTTGCAGAACAAGCTGGTAAATTAGGCGCATCGGTAACACTTGTAACGGGACCGACGAATTTAGAATATCCAAAAGGAGTGCAGGTTGTTCAAATTGAAAGTGCGCAGCAGATGCTTGAAGCTGTTATGCAGCACTATCATGAAGCAGATGTTGTCATTAAATCAGCCGCAGTGGCAGATTACCGACCAAAGCATGTGTTTGATCAAAAGATGAAAAAGCAGCCTGGTGAAGCAGTGCTAGAGCTAGAGAGAACAACAGATATTTTACGCACGCTTGGAGAGAGAAAAGAACACCAGCTTTTAGTCGGCTTTGCAGCAGAAACAGAACAAGTGGATGAATATGCACAAAAGAAACTTGCATCTAAAAACTTGGATATGATTGTAGCCAATAACGTGACGACAGAAGGAGCAGGTTTTGGGACGGACACAAATATTGTAACGCTCTATAAGCGAAGCGGAGAGTCTAAAGAACTTCCCATTCTTTCAAAACACGATGTAGCTACCGAGGTGTTAAAAGAAGTGAAGGAAATGTTAGAAGGGCTGAAAAAATGAGTGTAGCTAGTGTAATTGTGGACGTGGCTGCTAAGCAAACAGATCGAGCTTTTGACTACGCTATTCCTGACAAATGGAAAGGAATTATTGTTCCGGGTATGCGAGTTGTCGTTCCGTTTGGTCCTAGAAAAGTTCAAGGGTTTGTGGTGGCTCTTAAAGAAGAGGCTGAAGTTAAGCGTGTTAAACCAATCGCTGACTTGCTTGATTTAACGCCGGTTCTGACTCCCGAACTGTTAGAGATTGGGCACTGGCTAACCGAAAAAACGCTTTGTTTTATGATATCGGCTTTTCAAGTTATGCTGCCTGCGGCGATGAAAGCAAAATATGATAAAGAACTGTCACTCCTTTCAAAAGAGGCATACGAACAGCTTCATGAGCAAGTAAAGCCGTTTTTTCAGTCAAGATCCTCGCTGAAGTGGAGTGAAGTAGAAAAAACAGCCGCTGCTCCTGCTTTTCACCGTGATATTCAAAAAGGTCTAATTGAAGTCGTCTACGTCGTTAAAAACAAAGGAAACAAAAAAACGACAAAAGGCGTAAAACTGAATCAAAGCCTTGAAGAAATTCAGCAGTTTATGAGCGAGTTAAATAAGCAGGCAGAAAAGCAAAAACAAGTGCTGTCTTTTATGCTGAATCGAAATGAAGAAGTAGCCATAAAAGAAATAGCGGAAGATTTGCAGATTACCTCCGCTCCTATAAAAGCGCTGATTAACAAAGGACTCTTAGCGGAAACGGAAATTGAAATATACCGTGACCCTTATCAAGATCGATACTTTACACCATCACAGCCATTTCAATTGACCGATGAACAAGCTGAGGCAATCGCACCGATTCTGTATGACATCGAAGAAAATCTTCACGATGTGTTTTTAATGTATGGAGTAACCGGAAGCGGAAAAACAGAAGTGTATCTCCAATCAATTGATCAAGTGCTAAAAAAAGGGAAAGAAGCGATTATGCTTGTTCCGGAGATTTCACTTACCCCTCAGATGGTCAAGCGTTTTAAAGAGCGATTCGGCTCAAAAGTTGCTGTACTTCATAGCGGCTTGTCTACTGGAGAAAAATACGATGAATGGCGAAAAATTCAGCGAAAAGAAGTATCCGTTGTAGTAGGGGCCCGCTCAGCTGTATTTGCTCCATTTGAAAATTTGGGCCTTCTTATTATCGATGAAGAACATGAGACGAGTTATAAACAAGAAGAAAACCCCCGTTATCATGCAAGAGATGTAGCTATTTACCGAGGGCAGCATCATCAGTGTCCAGTCATTTTAGGAAGTGCAACACCAACGCTTGAGTCTTTTGCAAGAGCGCAAAAAGGTGTGTATAAGCTACTGACGTTAAAGCAAAGAATGAATAAGTCATCAATGCCTTCGGTGGATATCGTTGATATGAGAGAAGAGCTTCGCAGCGGCAATCGCTCTATGTTTTCAACTATGCTGTTTGAAAAGATGAAAGACCGTTTGGAAAAAGGGGAGCAAATCGTTTTATTTTTAAATAAAAGAGGTCATTCTTCTTTTGTTATGTGCAGGGACTGCGGTTACGTTCCGACATGTGAGCACTGTGAAATTTCACTAACGTATCACCGCTATCAAAATAAATTAAAATGCCATTACTGCGGACACGAAGAACATGTGCACACTGAGTGCCCAGAATGTCACAGCGAACATATCCGCTTTTTCGGGTCTGGTACACAAAAAGTGGAAGAAGAATTAACAAAAGTGCTGCCTGAGGCTAGAGTCGTTCGAATGGATGTTGATACGACAAGCCGAAAAGGCGCGCATGAAAAGCTCCTGAACAAGTTTGCAAGTGGAGAAGCGCAAATTTTATTAGGGACGCAGATGATTGCGAAAGGACTGGATTTTCCAAACGTCACGCTTGTAGGCGTTTTAACAGCAGATACGATGCTGAATTTACCTGACTTTCGTGCATCTGAAAAAACGTTTCAGCTTTTAACACAAGTAAGCGGAAGAGCAGGACGCCACAAACTTCCAGGAGAAGTAGTGATTCAAACGTACACGCCTGAACACTACAGCATTCAACTTGCGAGTCAGCATGATTACGATGCGTTTTATAAGCAGGAGATGGAAATTCGTAAAATGCATAAATATCCGCCTTTCTTTTACTTGGCGCTTGTAACGGTATCTCATGAAAATATTGCAAAAGTGGTGTCTGTTACAGACAAAATTTCGCAGTATCTGAGTCAGAAACTTTCGCCGCAAACAACGATCTTAGGGCCAGTCGCATCTCCGATTGCTAAGATAAAAGATAGATATCGCTATCAATGCATGTTAAAATACAAGCTGGAACCAAGCCTGATTCCGCTGTTGAAATATATATTAGAACGTTATCAAGCGGAAATGCAGAAGGGAAATTTAATGATTACAATTGATTTGAATCCATACTCGATGATGTAACTAGTCGTCTTGATGGCGTTAAAGAAGAAGCTTTTTGGATATAAATAAAAAGAATAAAGGAGGTGCTTATTTGGCTAAGCTTAAGCTTGTTTACCATCCTAATGAAGTACTTGAACAAGAGTGTGAAGTCGTTAAAAACTTTGATAATAAATTAGCTAAATTACTAAACGGCATGTATGATTTAATGCTTGAAGCAGACGGTGTGGGTCTAGCTGCTCCTCAAGTAGGAGTTCTGCAGCAGGTGGCAGTGGTAGACGTGGACGACCGACACGGTAAAATTGAGTTAATTAATCCGGTAATTATTGAGCAACGAGGCGAACAAATCGGTCCAGAAGGCTGCCTAAGTTTTCCGGGCCTTTTTGGTGACGTGGCTCGAGCTGATTATGTGAAAGTACGTGCGCAAAATCGTAAAGGAAAACCTTATTTTATAGAAGCAAAAGGTTTTTTAGCACGAGCAATTCAACATGAAATTGATCATTTACACGGTGTATTGTTCACGGAAAAAGTAACAAAGTATTACGAAGAGGATGAACTAGAAGGGTAGGTTTTACACGATGAAAGTCGTATTTATGGGAACGCCGGATTTTTCAGTGCCGGTTTTACAAACATTACTTAAAGATGGATATGAAGTGGTCGCAGTGGTTACACAGCCGGACCGACCAAAAGGACGCAAGCGCGTATTAACACCTCCTCCTGTAAAAGTTGAGGCGTTAAAACATGAAATACCTGTACTGCAGCCAGAAAAGATTCGTTTAGAAGAAGAATATCAGCAAGTATTAGCGTATGAGCCTGACCTAATTGTAACAGCGGCTTTTGGTCAAATTTTACCAACTCCTATTTTAGAAGCGCCTAAATACGGCTGTATTAACGTGCATGCTTCTCTGTTACCTGAACTGCGCGGAGGCGCGCCGATTCACTATTCAATTCTACAAGGTAAGCCGAAAACTGGTGTTACAATTATGTATATGGTAGAAAAATTAGATGCAGGTGATATCTTAACACAGGTAGAAGTTCCGATTGAAGAACGTGATCACGTAGGCACACTTCATGATAAACTCAGCGCTGCTGGTGCAAAATTGCTTTCAGAAACCATTCCTTCTCTTGTAAAAGGTGAAATTACGCCGGTTAAACAAAACGATGACGAAGCGACATTTGCTTCTAATATTAAGCGTGAACAAGAGAAAATTGATTGGGCCCGTACAGGAGAAGAAATTTATAACCATATCCGCGGACTTCACCCTTGGCCGGTTGCTTATACAACAGCAGACGGTCAGGTCATGAAAATTTGGTGGGGAGAGAAAGTATCTGCATCAGGCAAACCGGGTACCGTTTTATCACTTGAAGAGGATGGATTTATAGTAGCAACTGGAAATGAAACAGCTATTAAAGTGACGGAACTTCAGCCGGCTGGAAAAAAACGTATGGATGCAGCACAGTATTTACGAGGTACATCCGTTGAAGTCGGAACAGCATTAGGGGATGTCAATGAGTAAGTACAACGTTCGAGACATAGCTTTAGATATTTTACTAGCTATTGAAAAAAATCAGGCATTCAGCAATCTATTGTTAAATAACAGCATACAAAAACGTGGTATTCAAGGAAAGGATGCAGGGTTGTTAACAGAAATTGTGTATGGAACGATTCAAAGACGTGATACGTTAGATTACGGGTTAGCGCCTTTCTTGAAAAATCCAAAAAAGCTTCAGCCTTGGGTGCGAGTGCTGCTTCGTTTATCTCTTTACCAAATGGTGTATTTAGACCGAGTGCCAGACCGGGCAATCCTTCATGAAGCAGTAGAAATTGCCAAAAAACGCGGTCACAAAGGAATTGCCTCAATGGTAAACGGCGTTTTACGAAATATTCAGCGCAGCGGCACGCCTTCTTTAGAAGAAATACAAAATCCTGTGGAGCGGTTGGCGATTGAAACGAGTCACCCATTGTGGCTTGTAAAACGCTGGGTGGAACAATATGGATTGGACAAAACACGCGGAATCTGTTTAGCTAATTTAATGGCCCCTAAACAAACAATCCGAGTAAACAGTGCACGTTTTACGCAAAATGAAGTAAAAGAAGCGCTTGAAAAAGAAGGTATTGTTGTAGAACCAGGCCATTTTGTAGAAGAAGCGCTAGAAGTTCAAAAAGGAAATGCAGCTCATACACAAGCATTTCGTGAAGGAATGTTTACCGTTCAAGATGAAAGCTCTATGTTAGTGGCTCATGCGCTCGGTGCAGAGGCAGAAGAGCTAATTTTAGATAGCTGTGCTGCACCGGGAGGGAAATCAACTCATATTGCAGAGCAGCTTAAAAACAGTGGTAAAGTTATTTCCTTGGACATTCACGACCATAAAGTAAAGCTGATTGCCCAGCAGGCAGAGCGTCTGCATCTTACCAATATTGAGCCGACGGTTCAAGACAGCCGCAAAGCAGGCGAACAGTTTAATAAAGAAATGTTTGACCGCATCTTAGTAGATGCTCCGTGCTCAGGTTTTGGTGTAATGAGACGTAAACCTGATTTGAAATATACAAAAACTGAGCAAGATGTAAAGCAGCTGGCGCGTATTCAACGAGATATTTTAAATGCGGTTGCGCCTTTATTAAAAAAAGGTGGGACCCTTGTATATAGTACATGTACAATTGACCGTGATGAAAATGGGGATGTTGTAGCAGCATTTTTAGCAGATCATGCTGATTTTCAAAAAGATGAAACACTCGCTGCACGCATGCCGCAAAAGCTTAAACAAAACGTAAAACATGGTGAAATTCAATTGCTGCCAGATGCACAAAGCGATGGATTTTATATTGCATGTTTACAGAAGAAGGTGTAAAAATGGAAGAAGTAGCTAAAAGAAAAGCAAAAGCAGAAGAAAAACCGCAAAAACCATCTATTTATTCATTAGAAATGCACGACCTAGAAAATTGGTTAGTGGAACACGGAGATAAGAAGTTCCGTGCTAAACAAATTTTTGACTGGTTATATGTTAAACGCGTAACGGACTTTGACGATATGTCAAACTTATCTAAAGGATTACGTGAACAATTAAAAGACAAATTTGCATTAACGACATTAAAAACAGTTGTTCAGCAAACGTCTGGGGACGGCACGATGAAGTTTTTATTCGAACTCCATGACGGTTATACGATTGAAACAGTGCTTATGCGTCATGAATACGGAAATTCTGTCTGCGTAACGACTCAAGTTGGCTGTCGCATCGGCTGTACGTTCTGTGCGTCTACTCTTGGAGGTTTAAAGCGTAACTTAGAAGCTGGAGAAATCGTAGCGCAAGTAGTAAAAGTACAAAAAGCGCTAGATGAACAAGGAGAACGCGTGAGCTCTGTCGTAATTATGGGTATTGGGGAGCCGTTTGATAACTATGATGAAATGATGCGCTTCTTAAAAACAATTAACAGTGATGATGGATTAAATATTGGTGCACGTCATATCACAGTATCGACAAGTGGGATCATTCCGAAAATCTATAAGTTTGCTGATGAAAAAATGCAAATCAATTTTGCGATTTCACTTCACGCTCCAAACAATGAGATCCGCTCACGCTTAATGCCGATTAACCGTGCGTACAAACTTCCTGATTTGATGGAAGCCATTAAATATTATACGGATAAAACGGGAAGACGTATTAGCTTTGAGTATGGTCTATTCGGAGGCGTAAACGATCAAGTAGAGCATGCCGAGGAATTAGCGGATTTGATTAAAGACGTTAAATGTCACGTGAACTTGATTCCGGTAAACTATGTGCCTGAGCGTGATTATGTTCGTACACCGCGTGAACAGATTTTTGCATTTGAACGTACGCTTAAAAAGCGTGGCGTTAACGTGACTATTCGACGTGAGCAAGGTCATGATATCGATGCAGCTTGTGGCCAATTGCGTGCGAAGGAGCGTAAAGAAGAGACGAGGTGATTGTATGGCAACTGTCTTCATGACAGACCGAGGGAGAGTTAGACAACACAATGAAGATAACGGAGGGGTATTTTTGAACCAACACAATCAGCTGCTTGCAATTGTGGCTGATGGTATGGGAGGTCATCGAGCTGGCGACGTCGCCAGTGAGATGGCGGTTCAAAAATTGCAAATAGCGTGGGAAGAAGCGGACAAAGTAACGTCTCCTGATAAGGCGACGCAGTGGATTCGTACGCATATTTCGCAAATTAATCAAGATATTTATCAGTATGCTCAGAAGCATGAAGAATGTAAAGGGATGGGTACAACAGTTGTACTTGCTTTATGCGCCGATACGTTTTGTGCGATTGGCAATATAGGAGACAGCAGATGCTATATTTCAAATGAATATGGATTTCAACAAGTAACAGAAGATCATTCTCTTGTGAATGAACTCGTAAAAAATGGTCAAATCACAAAAGAAGATGCTGAGCATCATCCACGAAAAAATATCTTATTGCGAGCACTAGGTACCGAAGAAAACGTTAGTTTAGATGTAAAAACAATTGAAGTGGAAAAAGAAGATCGATTATTATTATGTTCAGATGGACTGACAAATAAGGTAACGGAACAAAAGCTGAACGAAACGTTATCCACAAGTTCATCACTTCACGAAAAGGGTACGAGCCTGATTCAATTAGCAAATGAGCTTGGTGGAGAAGACAATATTACACTTGCAATTGTGGACTTTACATCTGAAAGTGGGTGAGAGTGTTGCTAATAGGTAGACGGCTAAACGACCGTTATAAGGTATTGCAAGTAATTGGTGGAGGCGGAATGGCAAACGTCTATTTAGGTCGCGACATGATTTTGGATCGTGATGTGGCAATTAAAGTGCTTCGTTTAGACTTTGCAAGTGACGATGCGTTTATAAAGCGTTTCCATCGAGAAGCACAATCTGCTACGAGTATTGCTCATCCTAATATTGTCAGTATTTATGATGTTGGAGAAGAAGAAGATATTTACTATATCATCATGGAATATGTACCGGGTATGACATTAAAGCAATACATTCTGCAAGAATCACCACTATCTCTTGATAAAGCCATACATATTATGACGCAGATTACATCAGCTATTGCCCATGCTCATCAGTACGGAATTATTCACCGGGATATTAAGCCTCAAAATATTTTAATTGATCATGATGATACCATTAAAGTTACTGACTTCGGCATTGCCGTAGCACTAAGTTCTACAACCATTACGCATACTAATTCTGTTTTGGGCTCTGTTCATTATTTATCTCCTGAACAGGCAAGGGGAGGGCTTGCGAATAAGCGTTCTGATATTTATTCGCTTGGCATCGTCCTATTTGAATTGCTAACGGGTCGAGTCCCTTTTTCTGGGGAATCGGCTGTGTCAATTGCATTAAAACATTTACAGACAGAAACACCTTCTCCCAAAAGGTGGAATCCATCTATCCCTCAAAGCGTGGAGAATGTTGTATTAAAAGCAACAACTAAAGATCCATTTTACCGATACAGTTCCGTCGAAGAACTTGAAGCGGATTTACAGTCTGCTGTTCATCCAAATCGTTATAATGAACAAAGGTTTACGGTGCCTGATGATGAAGAAGTGACAAAAGCCATTCCAGTTATTAAGGAGGATTTTGTTGAATCCGAAGAAACGCACGTACCTGTGAGAAAACCACCTCACTTAGAGCGCGAAGAACAAGAGGAAGAAGAGTTAAAGCCGAAGAAAAAAAAGAAGAAAAAGAAAAAAGGCAAAAGCAAGCTGATTGTAACGCTTGTTTTAATTTTTTTGCTGCTGGCAGCTGCTAGCGTAGCCGCCGTTACATTTATTCCAGCTTTATTACTGCCAAAAGACGTAAAGGTTCCTGATTTACATAATCAAGATTATGAATCAGCAGTAACCGATTTAGTTTCTTTAGGCTTTAAAGTGAAGAATCCTAAAGATATATCCGATAATGAGGTGGAAGAAGGCGACGTGGTTAAAACGATGCCAGAAGCGGGAGACGTTATCAAAGAAGGATCTAACGTCATTATTTATCGAAGTACAGGAAAGAAAAAAGAAGCATTTAACAGGTACATTGGAAGAAGCTTTACGGAAGTAAAAAGTCTGTTAGAAAAGCAGAATTATAAAGATATCCAATCCATCGAAGTTGAAAGCACAGAACCAAAAGGCAATATTACAGATCAGACGCCTAAAGAAACTGAACAAGTCGTGCCGGAAGATACAACGGTTACGCTATGGGTAAGTAAGGGTCCGCCGAAGATTACATTAAAGGATTTCTCGGGCTGGACGGAAAAAAGCGTAAAAGATTATGCATCAGATGAAGATATTGAAGTGGACGTAAAAACAGCGTATTCCGACACTGTTGAAAAAGGTCTCGTGATGTCTCAAAAGCCTGCAGCGGAGCAGAGTATCGAGCAAGGTGATAAGCTCACCATTACGGTCTCAATGGGCAAGGAGCCAAAAGCTCCTCAAACGGTGTCAGTGGATGTGACTATTCCGTATAAAGAAGAGACTGACACCGAAGCAAGCACGGAACAAGGCGACGTAACGGAAACAGGCGATGCCACCGGAACAGAAGAGGAAAAGCCAAAGCCGCAAAAAGTACAAATTTATATCGAAGATGCAGATAACGATATGTCTGTTCCTGCTAAAGAACTAACGATTACTGAAACAACAAAAGAATCGTTCGATGTTTTAGTTGATGAAAATGAAAAAGCGTCTTATAAAATTGTCCGAGACGGGGAAGTTATTGAAGAAAAAGACGTTGAATATCCAGAGTGATAGGAGTGAGGTTATGCCAGAAGGAAGAATTATTAAATCCCTTAGCGGATTTTATTATGTTCTTCATGACGGACAAGTAACGCAATGTCGAGGACGAGGTGTTTTTCGTAAAAAGAAGGTAACGCCTTTAGTCGGTGACAATGTAGTATTTCAGGCGGAAAATAAGCTTGAAGGATATATACTTGAAATTAAAGAACGTAAAAATGAATTAGTTCGTCCCCCCATTTCAAATGTTGATCAGGCGCTGCTTGTTTTTTCAGCGATTGAACCTGATTTTAGCACAATGCTTCTTGACCGATTTTTAGTGTTAGTAGAGTCTAATCATATTGAACCTATTATTTGTATTTCAAAAGTAGATCTTTTATCACAGCAGCAAAAGCAAGAAATCGAGCAATATGCCGAAGAATATCGTAAAATAGGATATGAGGTCATTTTAACGTCGACAGTCACAGAAAAAGGCATGGAACAAATTCAGCCGTTATTTGAAGATCGCGTAACGGTTATTGCCGGACAGTCAGGTGTAGGTAAATCTTCACTGTTAAATACACTTAAACCAGAGCTTGAGTTAAAGACAAATGATATTTCAATGTCACTTGGAAGAGGAAAGCATACAACACGTCATGTAGAACTGATTTCGTTTGGTGAAGGTTTAGTAGCCGATACGCCAGGCTTTAGCTCACTGGAATTTTTAACATTAGAAGTAGAAGAGTTAACCGATTGTTTTCCTGAAATGTCGCGTTTGAGTGAACAGTGTAAATTTCGAGGTTGTTTGCATGTGAAAGAACCAAAATGTGCGGTGAAAGAAGCATACGAACAAAAAGAAATTCCGAGTTATCGCTACGAACATTACTTGCAATTTATTGAGGAAATTAAGCAAAGAAAGCCGAGGTATTAAAAATGACAAAAATCGCACCTTCCATTTTATCAGCCAATTTTTCAAAGCTTGCTGAAGAAATTCGTGAAGTTGAAGCAGGTGGAGCAGACTACATCCATATAGACGTTATGGATGGCCATTTTGTTCCTAATATTACAATTGGCCCGCTTATCGTTGAGGCTGTACGCCCTGTCACAACACTGCCATTAGATGTGCATTTAATGATTGAAAACCCAGATCAATACGTTCCAATGTTTGCAAAGGCAGGTGCTGATATTTTAACGGTACATGCTGAAGCATGTACTCATTTGCACCGCACCATTCAATTAATTAAAGAGCACGGCATGAAAGCAGGCGTTGCTTTAAATCCTGCAACGCCAATTGACGTGGTGAAGCATATCTTAGAAGATATCGATCTTATTTTATTAATGACGGTGAACCCTGGCTTTGGAGGACAAAACTTTATTCCAAGTGTACTGCCGAAAATCGAGCAAATCTCTCAGCTTATTGAAATTCGTCACCTTTCTATTGAAGTAGAGGTTGATGGAGGAATTAATGAAGAAACAGCACGAAAATGTGTGGAAGCAGGAGCAAATGTCTTAGTGGCTGGCTCAGCTATTTATAATCAAGAAGATCGAGCTGGCGCAATTAGTCAAATTCGCACAACTGTTCAAGCGTAAGTAATAAAAGCTGCTGTGTACAACGAGTAGAACTTGTACACAGCAGCTTTTTCTTTTAGGATAAAGAAAACATATTTATTTCGTTCATTTTTTAATAGAAAAGGAGCATATACATAATGAAAATTCATATTCTAGCAGGGGGACCGGATGAACATATGCCACCCCTGCACCAATCAAATGATGTAAAGTGGGTAGGAGTAGACCGCGGCGTATTCCTTCTTCTTCAACAAGACATTTTGCCCGTAAAAGCATTCGGAGATTTTGATTCCATTACAAATGCGCAGCTTAAGCTAGTGAGAGAAGCATTGCAAGATGTTGAATTGTATCCTGCAGAAAAAGATGCAACGGATTTGGAACTTGCTTTTGAGTGGGCAATAGGGCAAAAACCGGACAGTATTTGTATCTTTGGAGCAACAGGTGGAAGGCTTGACCACATGTTTGGAAGCATTCAGCTCCTGTACAAAGGGTTAAAAGAGAAAGCGAATGTACAAATGATTGACAATCAAAATATCATTCAATTGTTTGAACCAGGCACTTATCATGTTGATCGTTTAAAGGAGTTTCACTATATTTCATTCGTTCCTTTTGCAGGCGGTGTAAAAGAGCTTACGCTAGAAGGTTTCAAATATCCGCTCAATAAGCATGAAGTAGAACTCGGCTCAACTTTATGTATTAGCAATGAACTTATTCAACAAAGAGGTACTTTTTCATTTGCAAAAGGCATATTAATGATGGTAAGAAGCAATGATAAACGTTGCTTGTGATGAAGTATGGAAAATGAGAGCAGGACATAGGGCTTTCTTTAAAAGGAGATAAAGTGTGGAGACGGTTAGGAGGGACAGTATGAAATTCTATACAATCAAACTTCCAAAGTTTTTAGGTGGCATCGTAAAGGTCATGCTTAATTCGTTCAAAAAAGATTAACAACGCCGGAATAATAAAAGAAGCACCATAAAATATGGTGCTTTTTCATTATAAAGATTAAACGCGTTGAACTTTACCAGACTTAAGGGCTCTAGCTGAAACGTACACACGTTTTGGTTTACCGTTCACTAAGATACGTACTTTTTGAACGTTAGCACCCCATTTACGCTTAGTAGCGTTCATTGCGTGAGAACGTGCGTTACCTGAACGAGCTTTTCTACCAGTTACTACACATTTGCGTGCCATGATTTTCCCTCCTAACACCAAAAAAACTACTCAATTCTGTTTTGAGAAATACTATATTAATTTATCACAGCCTTACAGAGAATGCAATAGTTCTGGAGAAAAGCTTTCAAGAAATTTTCCTTGACATATAAAATGAATCTATGTTCAATAATATAGAGAGTAGAAATAGGTATAACTTGGGCTATTACGTATTTTAAGACAAGTTGATACCTAATACTGTCATCTTTAAAAGGGACAAGCTGGACGCCTCTTTTAAAACGAGATTGATTATAGTAGAATATTTATAACCTATGAAAGTAGAAAGGGGAACGAGTATGTCCATCGAAATGAAAACGAAGTATGGTCAAATTGATATCTCTACAGATGTAATTGCAACAATTGCTGGAGGAGCAGCTGTTGATTGTTACGGGATTGTCGGAATGGCTTCAAAAAATCAGCTTAAAGATGGTCTTACAGAAATTCTTCGCAAAGAAAACTTTACACGAGGTATTGTGGTAAGACAAGAAGAGGATGACGTACATATCGACATGTACATTATCGTAAGCTATGGAACAAAAATTTCTGAAATTGCTCATAATGTGCAAACAAAAGTAAAATACACACTGGAACAAACGGTTGGTTTAACGGTTGATTCAGTAAATATTTATGTGCAGGGTGTTCGTGTAACGAACGTTTAATTAAGGAGGAAGATTCGTGTCAATGACAACGTTGGACGGAAAGCGGTTTAGAGAAATGGTGCTTCAAGGAGCCCAGCATCTATCTAACAATGCAGATTATGTAGATGCGCTGAACGTTTTTCCTGTACCAGATGGTGATACTGGAACAAATATGAACTTATCGATTACGTCTGGTGCTAAAGAAGTGAAAAATAAACTATCTGATCACATCGGCCAAGTGAGTCAAGCTTTGTCTAAGGGCTTATTGATGGGGGCGCGTGGTAATTCAGGAGTTATTTTATCTCAATTATTCCGCGGTTTTGCGAAATCGGTTGAGCAAAAGTCAGCGATTACAACAGTTGAGTTTGCTGAAGCTCTTGAGCTTGGTGTAGAAACTGCTTATAAAGCTGTTATGAAACCAATCGAAGGAACCATTTTAACAGTAGCTAAGGATACTGCTAAAAAAGCAGCGGCTGTTGCTAAAAAGCAATCTGATATGATTCTGTTCATGGAAGAAGTATTTAAGGAAGCTAATGCTTCGTTAAATCGTACGCCAGATCTTTTACCCGTGTTAAAAGAAGTAGGCGTAGTGGATAGCGGAGGTCAAGGGCTTGTTTTAATTTATGAAGGGTTTTTAGCTGAATTAAAAGGTGAAAAACTTCCGGGTGTACCCATGTCAGCTCCTTCGATGAATGAACTCGTAAATGCTGAGCATCATAAGCATGCGCAAAGCCATATGAATACAGAAGATATTGAATTTGGCTATTGTACAGAATTTATGGTAAGGCTGGAAGAGGATAAGCCTGCAGCTAAAACATTTTCTGAAGAAACGTTTCGTCAAGACTTAAGTAAATGGGGCGACTCATTGCTTGTAGTATCTGATGATGAAATCGTGAAAGTTCATATTCACGCTGAGCATCCTGGAGAAGTGTTAAACTACGGGCAGCAATATGGAAGTTTAATTAAAATGAAGATTGAAAACATGAGAGAACAGCATAGCAGCATTGTTTCAGGTGAAGAAAAGCCTGCAGTAAAAAATGCTGAAAAACAGCCCTTTGGCATTGTTACTGTGTCAATGGGAAAAGGAATTGCTGAATTGTTCAAAAGCCTTGGGGCAACGGTTGTCATTGAAGGCGGACAAACAATGAATCCAAGTACGGAGGATATTGTCAAAGCGATTGAAGAAACAAATGCTGAACAGGTACTGATTTTACCTAATAACGGAAATATTGTGATGGCTGCTAACCAAGCGGCTGCTGTTGCCGGCAGTCACGTTTCGGTTATCCCGTCTAAAACGGTTCCTCAAGGAATGACAGCGCTGCTATCATTTAATCCTCAGCAAAGCTTAAAAGAAAACGAGGAAGTAATGACAGAAGCTCTACAGCACGTGAAAACAGGACAAGTAACGTATGCAGTTCGCGATACAAATATTGATGGTCTTGAATTAGCTAAAGGCGATTTTATGGGTATTGCCGAAAAGAAAATCGTTGTAAAAGATTCAGAGAAATTAGAAGCAGCGAAAAAGCTTTTGACTTATATGATTGATGACGAAGCGGAAATCCTTACGATTCTTCAAGGAGAGGACGTCTCAGACGATGAAGCTGAAGCGCTAACATCGTTTGTAGAAGAAACGTTTGAAGAAGTTGAGGTAGAGCTTCATAAAGGAGATCAACCTTTATATTCTTACATTTTTGCAATTGAATAACAAAAAAAGAAGCACCCCTCCCGAGGGGCGCTTCTTTTTTGTGTTTTTTTAAGTTAAATACGAACTATTTTATTTTTAAATGTTGTAATCGTTCGGTATATTAGGTATATTAGTTGAAAAGAACCCATTTGTATGGTAGTTTTGAAAACTGATTGAGTCAAATGTGAAAGAAAACAGCATGAGAGGAGAGACAACAGTGGATATTTTAAAAGGAACAGGTTTATTATTATTAGTTTTATTTTTATTTTGGTTATTTAGCAACAAGGCACCTTATGGCATGAAAGCAATGGGGGCTCTGGCAAGCGGAGCGGTAGCTGCGTTTCTCGTAGAGGCCTTTCAGTCATATGTAGGAGGAGATTTACTAGGTATTTCATTCCTAGGTGAAGTTGGAAAGGCTGCAGGAGGAATGGGAGGAGTTGCGGCGGCAGCACTAGTTGCTCTGGCGTTAGGAGTATCTCCTGTATATGCTCTTATGATGGGGGTAGTGTGTTCAGGGCTAGGCTTGCTCCCTGGATTTTTTGCGGGATACCTCATGGCATTTGTAGTGAAATTTATTGAGAAAAAGGCACCTGCTGGTTTAGACTTATTAGGCAACATCTTAATTGCAGCACCTTTAACAAGATTAATTGGTAATGCATTCTCACCTATTGTAGATGCGACGCTTTTAAATATTGGAGGAATTATCAAAGATACAACAAGTGCTAGCCCTATTTTGATGGGAATTATTTTAGGAGGAGTTATTACAGTAGTAGCAACGGCTCCGCTTAGCTCAATGGCTTTAACGGCTATGCTAGGGTTAACGGGATTGCCTATGGCGATTGGAGCTCTTGCTGTGTTTGGTTCTTCTTTCATGAACTATGTGCTGTTTGATCGATTAAAAATTGGGGATCGTCGTACAACCATTTCAGTTGCAGTTGAACCTTTAACACAAGCGAATATTATTTCAGCAAATCCGATTCCTATCTACATTACAAACTTTGTTGGAGGTGCACTAGCCGGTGTGGTTGTGGCTCTGTTCGGATTGGTAAATGATGCTGCAGGCACGGCAACGCCAATCGCAGGACTTGCGGTGATGTTTGGGTTTAATGACCCTATGAAGGTCACAATTTGTGCAGTACTTTGCGCACTAGCGGGAGCATTAGCTGGGTTTATAGGTTCAGTTGTTTTTAAAAACTTTAAAATTAAAACAGTAGACGATGTAGCTTCTGAGCAAGAAGCAGCTTAAGTAATTCATCTTTTCCTGCATAATATAGCAAAAAAAGCGGTGTGCTTATCTTATTTTTATGGATAAATACACCGCTTTTTTTGTGCGTGAATCCCTAATAAAAATGAGAATTTTTAAATTTTTTAAGAGCGTGAAACAAAGCTTCCAAAAAGTCAAAAGCTCAAGTAACATATAAGTAATAACAATGTCTAAATAGCAGGGGGAAAATCCTTATGAAATATAAATCTGTCTTTGATATTATTGGTCCGGTAATGATTGGACCATCTAGCTCACATACAGCTGGTGCAGCGCGTATTGGACGCGTTGCCCGAACGCTTTTTGGCAAGCAGCCCACAAAAGTTGTGGTTTCACTGTACGGTTCTTTTGCTCAAACGTATAAAGGGCACGGAACAGACGTAGCGCTGATTGGCGGTATTTTAGATTTTGATACGTTCGACCAGCGTATTCCGCAATCTTTGGACTTAGCTAAAAAAGAAGGAATGGACGTCACATTTGTTGAGGAAGCGGCAATCACAGATCATCCGAATACTGCTCGCATCAAAATGAGCGACGGATTAAAGGAAATTGAAGTTGTTGGAATTTCAATTGGCGGAGGGAAAATTCAAATTACGGAGCTGAACGGATTTGAATTAAATTTATCAGGCATGAATCCAGCTATTCTCGTTGTGCATAATGACCGATTTGGTGCCATTGCGACCGTTACGAATATTTTGATGAAACACTCAATTAATATCGGACATATGGAAGTATCTCGCAAAGAGCGCGGAGAAGTAGCGCTCATGGCAATTGAAATGGATACGAATATTGAAGATGATGTAATTGAAGAGTTAAAAACATTGCCTCACATTATTCAAGTAACAAGAATGGTTGAGTAGGATAGAGCGAATAGGAACGGCTTGAGAGAATAACTGGAGCCGAGTGATTATAGATGATTCTAAAGTGAAAATAAGACAGAATGATAGCGGAGGTTACTATGTTTCGAAACGTAGCAGAACTAGTAGAATTAGCAGAAAGTCAAAATGTAAAAATTGCGGAGATTATGATTCAACAGGAAATAGATATCACAGGAGTTACTCGTGAAGAAATCATGGAAAAAATGGACCGGAACTTAACGGTTATGGAAGAAGCGGTTGAACGCGGTTTAAAAGGGGTACAGTCTGTTACAGGTTTAACAGGCGGAGATGCAGTGCTGCTTCAAAACTATATTCAAAGTGGAAAATCTTTATCTGGAAATTTAATTTTAGATGCAGTCAGCAAAGCAGTAGCGACAAACGAAGTAAATGCGGCAATGGGGACAATCTGTGCAACACCTACTGCTGGATCCGCGGGGGTAGTGCCAGGAACGCTGTTTGCAGTGCAAAATAAGCTAAACCCAACTCGTAAAGAAATGATTGAATTTTTATTTACATCAGGTGCTTTTGGGTTTGTTGTAGCCAATAATGCGTCTATTTCAGGAGCAGCAGGCGGATGTCAAGCAGAAGTTGGTTCAGCTTCAGGTATGGCAGCTGCAGCGATTGTTGAAATGGCGGGAGGTACACCGAGTCAGGCAGCTGAAGCAATGGCAATTACTCTCAAAAATATGCTAGGATTAGTATGTGACCCAGTAGCGGGGCTAGTAGAAGTTCCATGTGTGAAACGAAACGCAATGGGAGCGGCGAATGCAATGATTGCAGCAGATATGGCCTTAGCAGGCATTACAAGTCGTATTCCCTGTGATGAAGTCATTGATGCTATGTATAAAATTGGTCAAACAATGCCGGTTGCATTACGAGAAACTGCACAAGGAGGCTTAGCGGCAACACCAACAGGTCGCGAGCTTGAAGCGAAGATCTTTGGTATTGCATTAAATAAAAGTGAATGAACTAACAACTATTTCAATTAAAACCATTAAAGGTATTGGAGAGGAAACAGCACAAGCATTAGAGGATATGCATATTCACAGTGTGCATGACTTGTTAGAACATTTCCCATACCGCTATGAAGATTATGAGTTAAAAGATTTGGCTGAAGCAAAGCACGACGAAAAGGTCACCGTAGAAGGAAAGGTTCACAGCGTCCCTTCGCTTACGTATTACGGAAAAAAACGTTCGCGCCTGACGTTTCGGCTGCTAGTAAACCGCTATTTGATTACGGTTACTTGTTTTAATCGCCCTTACTATAAATCAAAGTTAGAAATCGATCAAACTGTTACGGTTACGGGGAAATGGGATCAGCATCGGCAAACGATTAACTTGCAGGAGCTTCAATTTTCTCCGTTTGTTAAAAATCAAACGATTGAGCCTGTTTACTCAGTTAAAGGCAGCTTAACGGTCAAAGGAATGCGGAAGTTCGTCTCTCTTGCGTTGAAGAATTATGGTAGTAGCATTCAGGATATGCTTCCGGCCTCTATTCGTTCTAGGTACAAACTAGTAACGCGTGAAGAAGCGGTTAGAAGTATTCACTTACCTCGTGATCATGAAGATTTAAAACAAGCAAGGCGTCGATTTGTCTATGAAGAATTTCTACTTTTTCAATTAAAAATGCAGGCGCTTAGAAAGCGCGAAAGAGAAGAAACGCCTGGAATGAAGCAAGCATTTGATTCAACTGAGCTGGTAAACTTCACGAACTTGCTGCCGTTTCCGTTAACAAACGCTCAAAAACGTGTAGTAAACGAAATTACGCACGATATGAAATCGCCTTATCGCATGAATCGCTTGCTGCAAGGTGATGTAGGGTCAGGTAAAACAGTCGTAGCAGCGGTTGCTTTATACGCCACTGTTTTAGCAGGGCATCAAGGTGCTTTAATGGTACCGACTGAAATTTTAGCTGAACAGCATGCTGAGTCATTGACTGCGATGCTTGAAAAGGTAGGAATCAGCGTAGGCTTGCTAACAGGGTCTGTTAAAGGAAAAGCAAGACGAGAGCTGCTTGAGCGAGTGAAAGACGGAGATGTTCATGTATTAGTAGGTACACATGCCTTAATTCAAGACGAAGTTATATATAATAGTTTAGGGCTCGTCATTACGGATGAACAGCACCGCTTTGGAGTTGGGCAGCGCCGGGTTTTACGTGAAAAAGGAGAAAGTCCCGATGTACTGTTTATGACGGCGACTCCTATTCCACGAACCCTTGCTATTACGGTGTTTGGAGAAATGGATGTGTCCATTATTGATGAAATGCCAGCAGGACGTAAGGCAATTGAAACATACTGGGTAAAACATGATATGCTTGAACGTATTTTACATTTCGTTGAAAAAGAAATACATGACGGCAGACAAGCTTACGTTATTTGTCCGTTGATTGAAGAATCGGACAAGCTTGATGTTCAAAATGCAATTGATGTGCATGCAACACTCACTCACTATTTTAATGGAAAAGCAAGCGTTGGTCTCATGCACGGAAGATTGTCACCTGATGAAAAAGAAGAAGTGATGAAACAGTTTAGCGTAAATGACGTGCAGATTTTAGTATCAACAACAGTTGTAGAAGTAGGAGTGAACGTCCCGAATGCAACCGTCATGGTCATTTATGATGCAGAGCGCTTTGGGTTATCTCAGCTTCATCAGCTAAGAGGACGCGTAGGACGAGGAGATGCACAGTCGTATTGTATTCTGCTCGCGGATCCGAAATCAGAAGTTGGAAAAGAACGAATGACCATTATGACGGAAACAAATGATGGATTTGTATTATCAGAAAGAGACTTAGAGCTTCGTGGGCCTGGTGATTTCTTTGGTAGAAAACAAAGCGGGATGCCTGAGTTTAAAGTAGCCGATATGGTGCACGATTACCGTGCGCTTGAAGTAGCTCGAGAAGATGCTGCTAAGCTTGTAAATTCCGACAGCTTTTGGACAGAAGATCAGTTTGCACTGCTGAGAATACAACTAGAAGCAACGGGCGTATTAACTGGAGAAAAATTTGATTAGTAAAAGAGACTGGAACAAAGTATTTTAGTTGAAGGAAAATCCGAACGATCAATCGTTCGGATTTTTTTCATTGTGATGATGAACGTAGATTTCATGTATGTGATGGGTATGTAGGTGCTTCTAACTGTTAAGTGAAGGGCAAGGCACTCCTGCGGGGAAAGCGGAATAGATGAGGCTCCGCAGAAGCGTAAGGGACGAGGAGGAACACCTGCGGCCAGCGGAAAGCGAAGTCTTGCACGGAAATCAGCAGCGGTGTAACAAGCAATCTATACGAGCTCCTTTATCCCATTTGTTCATCTTTAGACTGGAGTGATCTAGTTGTGTCTCAATCTCTTTTCGTCTATAAAGATAAAAAGCGGCTTAGAGTGAAAGAGTTAGCGGCTGGTAGCCATTAATACTACGTCAATGCACAGAATACAGCATGTGAAAAATGTTGCAATTAGAAGGTAATGATTATATACTGCTATTAGTACCTAGTATTAAAAGTTCGGATGGTGGAGAATGAAGCGCAGTAAAAAAGAAAGACAGCAGCTATTAAAAACGACAATTGAAGAAAACCCATTTATTACGGATGAAGAACTAGCAGACCGTTTTTCAGTGAGCGTTCAAACAATTCGATTAGACCGCCTAGAGTTGTCGATTCCTGAACTGCGAGAACGTATTAAGCATGTAGCTTCAAAACAACTAGACGAGGAAGTGCGTTCGCTTCCGATTGAAGAAGTAATTGGAGAAGTTATCGACATTGAACTAGATCAATCAGCGATATCTATTTTTGATGTGAAAACAGAGCATGTGTTTCAGCGTAATCAAATTGCTCGTGGTCACCACCTTTTTGCGCAAGCTAATTCGTTAGCTGTCGCTGTTATTAACAACGAACTAGCGCTCACAGCAGATGCGTCGATCCGTTATCATCGCCCTGTTAAGCTTCATGAACGAGTGATAGCAAAAGCGAAAGTTCTGTCAACTAGTGAAGTGCGAACCACCGTTGAGGTAAACAGCTATGTAGGGCAAGAGCAAGTGTTCTCTGGCACTTTTAAAATGTATCGTTCTACAAAGGATAAATAATAAAAAGGATGAGACGCAACATGAAACTAGCTATTGATGCAATGGGCGGAGATCATGCACCGAAAGTCATTATTGAAGGTGTAGAAAAAGCTACTGCTCAATTTAAAGAATTACATATTACGTTAATTGGAAACGAATCAGAAATAAAAAAGTATTTAACAAATTCAGATCGTATTTCGATTATTCATACAGAAGAAACCATTGATGCAACTGATGAGCCAGTGCGAGCTGTGCGCCGTAAAAAACAAGCATCTATGGTATTAATGGCAAATGAAGTAGCCGAAGGTCGTGCTGATGCTTGTATTTCAGCAGGAAATACAGGTGCGTTAATGACAGCGGGACTTTTTATTGTAGGTCGCATCAAAGGCATTGAACGTCCAGCACTTGCTCCGACGCTTCCGACACTAGATGGAAAAGGCTTTTTAATGCTAGACGTTGGTGCAAACGTTGATGCCAAGCCTGAACATTTGCTCCAGTATGCTGTGATGGGGTCTGTGTATGCCGAAAAAGTACGCGGTATTCAAGCTCCTAGAGTGGGACTGCTGAACATTGGGACTGAGGATAAAAAAGGAAATGATTTAACAAAGCAAGCCTTTCAGCTACTAAAGAACGCTGATCTCAATTTTGTAGGCAACGTAGAATCTCGTGATTTGCTAAACGGCGTAGCGGATGTGGTTGTAACAGATGGTTTTACAGGGAATATGACTCTTAAGAGCATTGAAGGAACGGCGCTTTCCTTGTTTTCTATGATTAAACAAGAATTAATGAGCACGTTAAAAAGCAAGTTAGCCGCAGCGGTGCTAAAGCCTCAGCTGCAGGGTTTAAAAGCGAAAATGGATTACAGTGAATATGGAGGAGCAGGGCTGTTTGGATTGCATGCGCCTGTTATCAAAGCCCACGGTTCGTCGGATGCGAATGCAGTATTTAGCGCGATTAAGCAAGCTGTGAATATGGTGGAAAACAATGTGTCTTCCACTATTCAAAAAGCAATCGAACAAACTGCTAATGAAGAAAAGGAGAGATAAGAAATGGGGAAAATTGCTTTTATCTTTCCAGGCCAAGGGTCACAAACTGTTGGTATGGGAAAAGATTTATATGATGGAACAGAGGAAGCGAAAAAGTTGATTCATACAGCTGACGAAGTTTTAGGGTTCAGTCTTTCAAACATTATTTTTGAAGGGCCTCAAGAAGAATTGACTTTAACTTATCACGCTCAACCTGCTCTTTTAACAACGAGTACAATGCTGCTTGAAGCATTTAAAACGAGCGGAATTACACCCGATTTTGTTGCGGGTCACAGTCTAGGAGAATACAGTGCGCTTGTGGCTGCTGAGGTTTTATCGTTTAAAGATGCCGTTGTTGCTGTTCACAAAAGAGGTCGCTATATGGACGAAGCTGTACCAGCAGGTCAAGGTACAATGGCAGCAGTGCTTGGCATGTCAGCGGAAGATCTAGAAGCCGTTACCGCTCAAATTACAAGCGAAGGCGACGCTGTTCAGCTTGCAAATATTAACTGTCCGGGTCAAATTGTTATTTCAGGTACGGTAAATGGCGTAGAAAAAGCAGGAGCTCTTGCCAAAGAAAAAGGTGCAAAACGCGTGATTCCTCTAGTGGTAAGCGGTCCGTTCCACTCTAGTTTAATGAAGCCAGCTGCTGAAAAACTACGTGATACGCTAGAAACAGTGAGCTTTAGCGATGCGAAGGTTCCAGTTATAGCAAACGCAACAGCAAAGCCGGTTACTGACAGTCAAGATATTCAAAAAAAGCTAGTGGAACAACTGTATTCTCCAGTGAGATGGGAAGAAACAGTTGAAACACTTCTTGCAGAAGGTGTAGATACATTTGTTGAAATTGGACCAGGAAAAGTATTATCAGGTCTTGTGAAAAAAGTAAATCGCCGTGCGGCTGTGTATGCTGTTAATGATCTTACATCATTAAAATCAACGATTGACGCACTAAAAGGGGGAGAATAACATGTTACAAGGGAAAGTTGCGGTTGTAACAGGCGCTTCTCGCGGAATTGGTCGTGCCGTTGCAATTGAGCTGGGAAAGCTTGGTGCTAAAGTAGTTGTAAACTATTCTGGCAGCGAAGCGAAAGCTCTTGAAGTTGTGGATGAAATTAAAGGATTAGGAACGGATGCAATTGCTGTACAAGCAAATGTGGCAGAAAGTGATTCTGTACAAGCAATGATAAAAGAAGCGATTTCTACATTTGGTTCAGTAGATATTTTAGTGAACAACGCGGGCATCACACGTGATAATCTTCTTATGCGTATGAAAGAAGACGAATGGGATGATGTTATTAATACAAACTTAAAAGGCGTATTTTTGTGTACAAAAGCGGTTACTCGTCAAATGATGAAGCAGCGCGCAGGACGCATCATTAATATTTCATCAATTGTCGGCGTCAGCGGTAATGCTGGACAAGCAAATTATGTAGCAGCAAAATCAGGCGTGATTGGTTTAACAAAAACAACTGCCAAAGAATTAGCAAGCCGCAATATTACAGTGAATGCAGTTGCTCCTGGTTTCATTGCAACAGATATGACGGATAAATTGAATGAAGAAGTGCAGGCGGAAATGTTAAAGCAAATTCCTCTTGCAAGCTTCGGCCAGCCTGAGGATGTTGCGAACGCAGTTGCGTTTTTAGCATCAGATGCAAGCCGTTATATTACGGGTCAAACGATTCACGTTGACGGCGGAATGGTGATGTAAAAAATGCACTTTACGAAAAGTGTAATTTGGTGATAAAGTACAAAGGGACGTTTACTAGGCGACCGATAAACTTTATTATTCAACCATAGTATTTTAGATGGAAATCATCTATAATGACTTGAGGGGAGGTGAAGAACAATGGCAGAGGTACTAGAACGCGTAACAACAATCATTGTTGATCGTCTTGGTG
This sequence comes from Priestia sp. 53B2, assembly GCF_056099005.1. Classification (NCBI taxonomy): domain Bacteria; kingdom Bacillati; phylum Bacillota; class Bacilli; order Caryophanales; family Bacillaceae; genus Priestia; species Priestia sp. 53B2. The sequence goes on along the minus strand of NZ_JBLZXA010000008.1, from coordinate 453,204 downwards.
TAGACAAAAGTGAAGTGAAACTAGAATCTAGTTTCAAAGAAGACTTAGGTGCTGACTCTCTAGACGTAGTTGAATTTGTAATGGAGCTTGAAGAGGAATTTGATATCGAAATTTCTGACGAAGAAGCTGAAAAAATTTCAACTGTAGGAGATGCAGTTAATTACATACAGAGCCAAATTTAATCTGTAGTATATGTATGAAAAGCCCCGTTAAACAGCGGGGCTTTCTCTTCTTTTTAAGAATTTCAAAAAAAGACCTCTTTTTTTTGAAAAGGTAGTGTATCTTTTAGGATACCTCGTTTTATAATGAGAGATGTTAGGGAAAACTACGAAACAATTGAAGCAGGTAAGCGGAGGTATTTTATGCCTAAACAATATTCAAATCGAGATCGAAAGATGAACGTGAAATTCAAGCAAAATTTTGCAGAGTTTCAAAAGGAAATTGATATTCAGTTTACAAATGAAGCGCTTCTTTTTCAAGCATTTACACATTCATCCTATGTGAATGAGCATCGCAGAAGACCGTATGAAGACAACGAGCGTCTTGAGTTTTTAGGAGATGCCGTATTAGAGCTAACCGTATCACAATTTTTATTTAAAAAGTATCCAACGATGAGTGAAGGTGAGTTAACGAAGCTTCGTGCAGCAGTTGTGTGCGAACCGTCGCTTGTTACTTTTGCAAATGAAATGGATTTTGGTAAACTAGTGTTACTTGGAAAAGGTGAAGAGATGACAGGCGGCCGATCTAGACCGGCTTTACTGGCCGATGTGTTTGAAGCATTTATCGGAGCTCTTTATTTAGATCAAGGGCTTGATACGGTAGTAACGATTCTAAAAAAAGTTGTCTTTCCAAAAATTAATGAAGGTGCTTTTTCTCATGTGATGGATTTCAAAAGCCAGCTTCAAGAAGTGATTCAACGTGATGGAGTTGGACAATTAGAATACAAAGTTTTGCAAGAAAAAGGTCCAGCGCATAATCGCGAATTCTTATCTCGCGTATCGTTAAATGGTGAAGAGCTCGGCGTTGGTGTAGGCCGTTCGAAAAAAGAAGCAGAGCAAAAAGCAGCTCAAGTAGCTATTACGAAAATTAGAGCAAGTCAAACGAAATAAAATGATCCCCCTCTTAACGTATTCGTTATAAAGGGGGATTTGCTATGAAAAGATTACATGTGTGAGGGGGGATTTCTATGTTCCTCAAACGATTAGATATTGCAGGATTCAAATCGTTTGCAGAAAAAGTATCGATAGATTTTGTGCCAGGTGTAACGGCGGTAGTAGGGCCGAATGGAAGCGGAAAAAGCAACATTACGGATGCCATACGCTGGGTGCTTGGAGAACAGTCAGCCAAATCGCTTCGTGGAGGGAAAATGGAGGACATTATTTTTGCAGGAAGCGAATCGCGCCGTGCTGTAAATGTTGCTGACGTAACGCTTACGTTGGAAAATGATGACCAGTTTCTCCCGCTTGACTACCATGAAGTTAGTATTACAAGGCGCGTGTACCGCTCAGGAGACAGTGAATTTTTTATTAACAACCAGCCGTGCCGCTTGAAAGATATTGTCGATTTATTTATGGATTCAGGACTTGGAAGAGAAGCTTTTTCGATTATCAGTCAAGGAAAAGTAGAAGAAGTACTAAGCAGTAAATCTGACGAGCGCCGTAAAATTTTTGAAGAAGCAGCAGGTGTATTAAAATACAAAACGCGTAAACGAAAAGCGGAGCTTCGACTTCTCGAAACGCAAGAAAATTTAAATCGAGTGGTAGATATTCTTCATGAAATTGAAGGTCAGTTAGAGCCTTTACAGATTCAATCGTCTATTGCAAAAGATTATTTGCAGAAAAAAGAAGAATTAGAGCACATTGATGTGGCTGTTACGGTATTTGAAGTTGAAGATCTTCATCAGAAATGGGAAAAATTAAAAGCTGAAATGGCTCAGCACGAGCAGCTTAAAGAATCTCTCGCGACGAATATTCGCACGCGTGAAGGAGAAATCCAGACCCTTCGTTTGCACATTCAGCAAATAGATGAACAACTAGATTCTTTACATAAAAAACTACTATATGTAAGTGAAGAAGTAGAAAAGCTAGAAGGCAAAAAAGAAGTATTAAAAGAGCGTAAGAAAAATGCCTTTCAAAATAAAGAGCAGCTGGAACGTTTAGTAAAAGAGTATACTCATAAGCATCAAGAGCTAAGTAAAGCAAAAGACAGCGAAGGAAAAGATCTTGAGCAATCTCAAAAAGAAGTACAAGAGATACGTCTGAAGCTTACTGAGCAGGAACAGCTGTTCAGGCAGTACAGCGAGAATCTAGAAGAAAAACTTGAACAGATGAAAAGCGAGTATTTTGAATTAGCGAACGCTCAAACATCCGCTCGAAATGAAATTTTATTTTTAGAGCAGCAAAAAATGCAAACGTTTGAAAAAGAGCAGCGTTTAACAAAATCCAACGAGCAATACGTAGAACAACGCCGTGAATTAACGCAGCGAAAAGAAGCGGCGATCAAAAGGCTTGCTCAGTTTCGTCAAGAGCTTCAGCAGGCTGTACACGTGTATAAGCAGCAAGGAGAGAAGCTTGAGTCATTAAGGCAAGCCTATCGTAAACAAGAGTCTACGCTTTATCAAGCTTATCAGTACGTGCAGCAGACAAAATCACGAAAAGAAATGCTTGAAGAGATGCAAGAAGACTATGAAGGTTATTTTCACGGTGTAAAAGAAGTATTAAAAGCGCGTGATGAGAAGCTTGCAGGTATTAAAGGTGCCATTGCTGAGCTAATCAATGTTCCAAAAGAGTATGAAACAGCGCTTGAAATTGCGCTTGGAGGAGCAGCTCAGCATATTGTCGTTCAAGACGAACAAAGTGCACGTCAGGCAATTGGCTTTTTGAAACAAAACGGTTACGGGAGAGCTACATTTTTACCACTGACGTCTGTAAAAGACCGTTATGTTCCGGCTCAAACTATTTCTATGCTAGAGAGTCACGAAGCGTATGTAGGAATTGCTTCATCTCTTGTTAAATACGAAGCTACCTACGAACGAGTTATTAAAAATTTGCTTGGAACCGTTATTGTTGTCAATGATTTAAAAGGTGCGAATGAACTTGCCCGTCTTGTACAGCATCGCTATCGTTTTGTGACCGTTAAAGGAGATGTCGTCAACCCCGGTGGTTCAATGACAGGCGGTTCAATGAAGCAAAAGTCCAACTCTTTGTTAGGCCGTCAGCGTGAAGTGGAAGCCATTACGGCAAAAATAGAAGAGATGGAACAAAAGACGCTTGTGCTCGAGCAAGATGTGAAAGATAAAAAGTCACAGATTGAAGAGCTTCAACAGGAAATTAATAAACAGCAGGCATTTGTGGAACGCTTGAAAGACAAAGAGCAGGAGTCTGACCGAGAAGTAAAGCAAATTGACATCGAAGAAAAAGCAGTGAATGACCGCTTAACCATGTACGATCATGATATTGCTAGCTTTAGGCAAGATCAAACGAGCTTGTCCGCTCGAATTGATGAGCTGCATACGAATTTGCAAGGAAATCAGCAGCAGGCAAATGTATTAGAGAAAAACATTGAAGAGTTAGCTGCACGCAAGCATACACAGCAAACGTCTAAAGAAACGGTTCAACATGAGCTTACAGAAGTAAAAGTCCTTCTTGCGAAAAAAGAACAGTTCCTCGCAAATCAGCAAGAAAAATATGAAAGAGTGTGTTTTGAGCTTGATCAAACCATTCAGCGTTTATCTGAAACTACAGATGATCTTTCTCTTTTAACGAGTGAAATCACGAGCAACGACTCGGGTGAACTTCAGCTCGAAGAAGCAGCGCATGAGCGAATAAAAGAAAAGACAGAAACGTTAAAATTAATGGATGACTGCAGATCAGAGCGGTTGAAAGCCCAGAATAAACTTGAAGACGAAGAGAGGATTGTAAAAGAGCTGCAGCGTCAGTACAAACAAATTGCGGATGCTTTAAAAGATGAAGAAGTCAAAATCAATCGAATTGACGTAGAGCTAGACAGCCGTCTGCAGCAGCTGACAGAAGAGTACGAAATTAGCTTTGAAGCAGCAAAAGAAAAGTATCCTTTAACATTAGATATTCAAGAAGCGAGGAAAAAAATCAAGCTCATTAAGCTGGCAATTGATGAATTAGGAACCGTAAACCTAGGTTCTATTGAACAATACGAACGCGTTTCAGAGCGCTATGAATTTTTAAATACGCAGCGAGCGGACCTTGACGAAGCGAAAAATACGCTGTATCAAGTGATTGAAGAAATGGACGAGGAAATGAAGAAACGTTTTTCTGATACGTTCTCTCGTATCCGCAATGAATTTGGTACAGTGTTCTCTTCACTATTCGGAGGAGGAAAAGCGGATTTAAAATTAACAGATCCGAAAGATTTATTAAATACAGGTGTGGAAATTGTTGCTCAGCCTCCTGGGAAAAAACTGCAGAATCTAGGGTTGCTGTCAGGCGGCGAGCGTTCGTTAACAGCCATTGCCCTCCTGTTTTCTATTTTGAAAGTACGTCCGGTGCCGTTTTGTGTGCTAGATGAAGTGGAAGCGGCGCTTGATGAAGCAAACGTTCATCGCTTTGCTACGTATTTACGCAAATTTAGTACTCAAACACAGTTCATTGTTATTACTCACCGAAAAGGTACAATGGAAGAAGCTGATGTACTGTACGGTGTGACGATGCAAGAATCGGGCGTATCGAAATTAGTCTCTGTTCGTTTAGAAGAATCAAAGCAATATGTTTAACTCATAGAATGAAAGGGTGGTACGAATGAGCTTTTTTAAGAAACTAAAAGAAAAAATTACAATGCAAACGGATTCTGTTACACAAAAATTTAAAGATGGACTATCAAAAACGCGCAATTCTTTTTCAGAACGCGTGAATGATCTAGTGTCTCGCTATCGTCAAGTAGACGAAGAATTTTTTGAGGAATTAGAAGAAATTTTAATTAGTGCTGATGTCGGTGTGGCTACCGTGTTGGATTTAATTGATGACTTAAAATCGGAAGTGAAACGCCGTAATATTAAGGACCCTCAAGATGTGCAGGCTGTCATCTCTGAGAAATTAATTGATATTTATGAATCTGGTGAAGAGCAGATTGGTGAACTGAATATGCAGCAAAATGATTTAACGGTGATTTTGTTTGTAGGGGTAAACGGCGTTGGAAAAACAACAACAATTGGGAAAATTGCGCATAAATTCAAACAAGAAGGCAAAAAAGTCGTAATGGCAGCAGGTGATACGTTCCGTGCCGGTGCAATTGAGCAGTTAGAAGTATGGGGAGAACGCGTTGGTGTTGATGTTATTAAGCAATCTGCAGGTTCTGACCCTGCCGCTGTCATGTATGACGCTGTTCAGTCAGCCAAGGCTCGAAAAGCAGATGTTTTACTGTGTGATACAGCAGGGCGCCTTCAAAACAAAGTGAATTTAATGAAAGAATTAGAGAAAGTAAAGCGTGTTATTGAGCGAGAAATTCCTGGTGCTCCTCATGAAGTACTTCTTGTACTTGATGCGACGACGGGTCAAAACGCTTTAAGTCAGGCTAAAACATTCTCAGAAGCAACGAACGTGACGGGAATTGTGTTGACAAAACTAGATGGTACGGCTAAAGGCGGAATTGTTCTTGCCATTCGAAACGAACTGAAGCTTCCTGTTAAATTCGTTGGACTTGGAGAAAAAGTAGACGACCTTCAACCGTTTGACACGGAGCAATATATCTATGGATTATTTGCCAATGCTGTAGAAGAAGAAACAGAAAAAGAGGCGTAATCTCAAAAGAGGCTGGGATATAAGTATCTTAGTTGAAGGAAGATCCGAACGATTAATCGTTCGGATTTTTTCACTAGTAGGGTAGACGCAGGTTTCATATTTATTCGTCTTTAAATTGAAGTAATTTAGTTATATCTCCATCTCTTTCAGGTGGGAAAATGTGAGGTGTTAAGGAAAAAACTTGACATTCAAACCTAGCCTAGTTAAACTAATAACATGTAAAGGCTTTTCACTTAACAAGGGGGCGGTCAGATGGTTGAAAAGAGCGTGCATATGCTCGAAAAAACAACAAGAATGAATTACTTATTTGACTTCTATCAGGCGCTGTTGACGCCCAAACAAAGAAGTTATATGTCACTTTATTACTTGGATGATTATTCCCTCGGTGAAATAGCGGAAGAATTTGATGTGAGTCGTCAAGCAGTTTATGATAATATAAAACGTACAGAGCAAATGCTTGAACAATATGAGGAAAAGCTATTGTTATTTCAACGGTTTCAAGAGCGTCAATCAATTGTTCAACAACTGAAAGACGAACTTGCAGCCGACTTAAACAAGAACAGTAAGCTTTCTTCTCTTCTTGATTCGCTCGAGAAATTAGATTAGGGGGCGGCGTATATGGCATTTGAAGGATTAGCCGACCGTTTGCAAAGCACACTGCAAAAGTTAAAAGGAAAAGGAAAAGTTAACGAAGCTGATGTTAAAGAAATGATGCGTGAAGTTAGACTTGCCCTTTTAGAAGCCGATGTAAACTTTAAAGTAGTAAAAGACTTTGTTAAGCGCGTAAGCGAACGTGCTGTAGGTCAAGACGTTCTTAAGAGCTTAACGCCTGGACAACAAGTTATTAAGGTTGTACAAGAAGAATTAACTGCACTTATGGGCGGAGAGCAAAGCAAGATTGCAGTAGCTCCAAAAGCTCCAACTGTAATTATGATGGTTGGACTTCAAGGTGCAGGTAAAACAACAACAACCGGTAAACTTGCCAATTTATTACGTAAAAAATATAACCGTAATCCATTGCTTGTAGCAGCAGATATTTATCGTCCGGCAGCTATTAAACAGCTTGAAACACTAGGGAAACAGCTTAGCATGTCTGTTTTTTCATTAGGTGATCAAGTAAGTCCTGTGGAGATTGCGAAACAAGCTATTGCTCATGCGAAAGAAGAGCATCACGATTATGTATTGATTGATACAGCGGGACGTTTGCATGTGGATGAAAATCTAATGGAAGAGTTAGAACAGATCAAAGAGCTTTCTAACCCAGACGAAATTTTCCTTGTTGTCGATGCGATGACGGGTCAAGATGCAGTAAACGTTGCGGATAGCTTTAATAAGCAATTAGGATTAACTGGAGTTGTATTAACGAAACTAGACGGCGATACGCGCGGTGGTGCAGCGCTTTCTATTCGTGCAGTAACCGATACACCAATTAAGTTTGTCGGTCTTGGAGAAAAGATGGATGCTATTGAAGCATTCCACCCAGAGCGTATGGCTTCCCGTATCTTAGGTATGGGTGATGTGCTGACGCTTATCGAAAAGGCTCAGGCAAATGTAGATGCTGAAAAAGCAAAAGAGCTTGAAGCTAAGCTACGCACGCAGTCATTTACATTTGATGACTTTTTAGATCAACTTGCTCAGGTGCGTCAAATGGGACCGCTTGATGAGCTAATTGGTATGCTTCCGGGCGCCAATAAAGTAAAGGGGCTCAAAAACCTGCAGGTTGATGAAAAGCAAATTAATCATGTAGAAGCAATCATTCGTTCTATGACGAAAGCGGAAAAAACAAACCCTGAAATCATTAATGCAAGTCGAAGAAAGCGTATTGCAAAAGGAAGCGGACGTTCTGTACAAGAAGTCAACCGTTTGCTTAAACAATTTGAAGACATGAAAAAAATGATGAAACAAATGACAAATATGTCAAAAGGCAAGAAAAAGGGTATGAAACTTCCATTCTTTTCATGATAAAACGCTTGATTTGGACTGAAAAACCAAAGAAAATAAAATATTTTTCTAGTGTTAAGAAAAAAACCTTTACAAACATTTTACCTATTTGATATTATATTATCTTGTTGAAACATATTCGGAGGTGCTTTATAAAATGGCAGTAAAAATTCGTTTAAAACGTATGGGAGCTAAAAAATCTCCTTTCTATCGTATCGTAGCAGCAGACTCTCGTTCACCACGTGATGGACGTTACATCGAAGTAGTTGGAACTTACAATCCTGTAGTTCAACCAGCTGAAGTTAAAATCGATGAAGAGCTAGCTCTTAAATGGTTACAAAATGGTGCTAAACCATCTGATACAGTTCGTAACCTTTTCTCTAACGAAGGCATCATGGAAAAATTCCATAATGCTAAATTAGGAAAATAATTTCACTCGAGATGACATCACTAATCGAAACAATTGTAAAGCCGCTTGTTGATTATCCAGCTGATGTTAAAGTGGAGGAACAAGAAGAAGAACGTCAAGTGACGTACATCCTTACTGTTCACCAAGAAGATGTCGGCAAAGTAATCGGCAAACAAGGCCGCGTTGCAAAAGCGATTCGAACTGTTGTGAATGCAGCAGCATCACAGCAAGGTAAAAAAGTGTATGTGAAAATTCAAGAGTAATCAAAAAGGGAGAGGGATAACCTCGCCCTTTTTTTATGTTATGATAAGATGAACGGTTTTGATCACAGTAAGTCTTTTGCGAGCAAGAGGCAGCTATTTCAATATGCATGTAAAAAGCACAAGGTCACTATCTTGAGGGCGGAGGGAACGTTTTGAACATTATTCAAAAAGTGGTTGTGAAACAAGTGTTAACTGAAGCAAGCAAACAAGATCTTGAAAATCGTTTTATAAACCGCAAGCAGGCGCTTGAAAAAGAAATGGAACAGCTGAAATTTCAGTTAAAGCACATGGAAAAAGCCAATAAAGGTTCTTCTTTATTAAATAGTCAGTTTGAAAAAGAAAAATCCGCTCGCCTTGAAAAAATTGAAGTGTTGAACTTTCAGCTGACGCAATTAGAAAAGCTTCCTTTAGGGAGCGAACTCGTTGAAACGGAACTGGATGCCTTAGTAGAGGTAAAAATCGGCGATGATTGGGAAAAGATAAAAGAAAGTAAAACAATTATTATAAAAGATAGCAAAGTTGTTGAGATTAGATAGAGGTGAAGAAGCATGAAATGGTTTAAGGTTGGAAAAATTGTGAATACCCATGGTGTAAAAGGAGAAGTTCGTATTGTATCAACTACGGATTTTGCTGATGAGCGCTATGAAAAAGGAAATAAACTTTATATCTTCAAAGAGAAGCAAAGCGAGCCGGTAGAAGTAACGGTAGCAAGCCATCGCAGGCATAAAAATTTTGATCTGCTTACATTCGAAGGCTATCAAAACGTAAATGATGTTGAGCAGTATAAAAACTGCGAAGTGAAAATCCCTGAGGAGCAGCTAACGGATTTAGAAGACGGTGAATTCTATTTCCATGAAATTATTGGCTGTACAGTAAAAACAGAAGACGGAGTAGAGGTAGGAACGGTCAAAGAAATTTTAACGCCGGGAGCTAATGATGTGTGGGTTGTTAAAAAAGGCGGAAAAGAAGTTCTTATTCCTTATATCGACGACGTTGTACAATCTATTGATATAGAGGGAAAAGAGATTGTTATTACAGTAATGGAAGGGTTATTGGACTAATGAAAATTGATGTACTGTCGCTATTTCCTTCTATGTTTGACGGTGTTTTTGGTGAATCAATTTTGAAAAAAGCACAGGAAAAAAATGCGGTTGAACTGAATGTAGTTAATTTCCGAGAATATTCTACGAACAAACATCAAAATGTGGACGATTATCCTTACGGCGGAGGTGCTGGAATGGTATTGACGCCACAACCTATTTTTGACGCTGTAGAAAAGCTAACTGAAACAGCTAAGAAGCCCCGGGTAGTTTTGCTTTGTCCGCAAGGAGAACGCTATACACAGGCAAAAGCAGAAGAGCTAGCAGCAGAAGAGCACTTAATTTTTATTTGCGGTCATTACGAAGGATATGATGAACGGATTCGTGAGCAGCTGATAACTGATGAAATTTCAATTGGTGACTATGTATTAACTGGAGGAGAGCTTGGTGCAATGGTTGTGATCGATAGCGTTGTTCGTCTGCTTCCCGATGTGCTTGGCAATAATCATTCAGCTGTACAGGACTCACACAGCACCGGTTTATTAGAGCACCCGCACTATACGCGTCCTGCTAATTTTAGAGGCTTAACGGTTCCTGAAGTACTTATGTCAGGAAATCATAAAAAAATTGAACAGTGGCGCCAAAAAGAGTCTTTAAAGCGCACGTTGCTTCGAAGACCGGATATGCTTGAAAAGATGGAGCTAACAGAAGAGCAAAAGAAACTAGTAGCTCAATTAAAAGAAGAAAATCAGCTTTCATAAATCCATAAAATTTATGCATAAACTCTGTTGCATACCGTATAAGAGTGTGCTAAGATAGATTTTGTGGCTTGGGCAGATGTCTGGTCACCTATAACGATGTTCCGCTGCAATGATTGAAAAGCATTGGTATGAGCGTCTGTTGGAAGGAGTTGAAACACGCGATGCAAAAATTAATCGAAGAGATTACAAAAGAACAATTAAAAACAGATCTTCCTACGTTCCGTCCTGGTGATACTGTACGTGTACACGTAAATATCGTTGAGGGTACTCGTGAACGTGTTCAGGTATTTGAAGGTGTTGTTATTAAGCGTCGTGGCGGTGGTATCAGCGAAACATTTACAGTACGTAAGATTTCTTACGGTGTAGGTGTAGAGCGTACATTCCCACTTCATACGCCAAAAATTGCAAAAATCGAAGTAATGCGCCGCGGTAAAGTACGCCGTGCGAAACTTTATTACCTACGTGAATTACGTGGTAAAGCTGCGCGTATTAAAGAAATTCGATAATAGTAAAGGGGAGCTTGTTTATACAAGCTCCTTTTTTCAAATGTTTTTTTAGAACGATTCGTTCTCTGACAGTAAAAAATAGACGTACAAGTCATCATTTTTTTATTCTATTTATTAGGCGTTTCAAACATTATCGTTTAAAATAAAGGTACGACATAAGAGTTGGAGGACTGAAGATGGCTCGAAAGAAAAATGAACTGTGGGAATGGATAAAAGCAATAGCCATTGCCGTACTGTTAGCTGTTGTAATTCGCTATTTTTTGTTTGCACCGATTGTAGTAGATGGACTTTCTATGATGCCTACGCTGCATGACCAAAATCGAATGATTGTAAATAAGTTCTCCTATAAGATTGGTGATCCTGATCGCTTTGATATTATTGTTTTTCATGCTACAACGGAAAAAGATTACATAAAACGTATTATCGGACTGCCGGGTGATCATATTGAGTATCGAAATGATACGCTATATGTAAATGGAAAAGCTTATAAAGAGCCCTACTTAGATCAGTATAAAAAAGAAGTGATTGACGGTAATTTAACCGAAGATTTTAAACTAGAAGACGTAACGGGTAAAAAGACCGTGCCAGAAGGCTATTTGTTCGTGATGGGAGACAATCGACGCTACAGTAAAGACAGCCGTCAGATTGGTTTTGTGAGCATGGACAAGGTGCTTGGTAAAACGAGTGCCGTATACTGGCCAATTAAAGAAGCGCGTTTTGCAAAGTAAAATATAAAAGGTGAGTAAAATATGACAATTCAATGGTTTCCTGGTCATATGGCGAAGGCCAGAAGACAAGTAACTGAAAAGCTAAAATTGATTGATATTGTATACGAACTGGTTGATGCACGTATTCCGCAATCATCGCGAAATCCAATGATCGATGAGATTATTGTGAATAAGCCGAGAATCGTATTGCTGAATAAAGTGGACAAAGCTGATCCGCGCATTACTCAGCAGTGGCTAGATTATTATAAACAACAAGGTATTTATGCCTTAGCTATTGATGCACAAGCAGGTAAAGGAATGAAACAAATTGTTTCGTCTTCCAAAGAACTTCTTCAAGAGAAGTTTGACCGCATGCGCGCAAAAGGAGTCAAAAAACCCCGCGCCATCCGAGCGATGATTGTAGGGATTCCTAACGTCGGTAAATCAACGCTGATTAATCGCCTTGCCAGCAAAAAAATCGCCAAGACCGGAGATCGTCCAGGTGTAACGCAAGCACAGCAGTGGATTAAGGTAGGAAACGAGCTGGAGCTACTTGATACGCCAGGTATTTTGTGGCCTAAGTTTGAAGATGAAACAGTTGGATATAAGCTTGCGACAACGGGTGCTATCAAAGATACCATTTTAAATATGCAAGATGTCGCTGTTTATGCGCTGCGCTTCTTATCTAGCCATTACCCAGAACAATTAAAGCAGCGTTATGATTTAAATGAAATCCCTGAAGATATTGTAGAGCTTTTTGATGCAATTGGGTCGCGCCGCGGCTGTTTAATGGGTGGCGGCATGGTGGATTACGATAAAACAGCTGAGCTTGTTCTTCGAGAAATTCGAACGGATAAAATTGGCAACTTTACATTTGATGATCCAAGTGAAGCTGAACAGCAGCTGTAAGCAATACATTGCGAACTGAAACAAAAAACGCCTCTGCCTTTTTAGCATGAGGCGTTTTTTATGTAAAGGTGCCGTGTGAAAATGTTGATATAAAGAAGGTGGAGCTAATGAAAAAGAGTATTAAGGAAATAAAAGAAGAACTAAAGCAAGTGAGAAGCCCGGAAGATGCTTTATTTAAGGCATATGCGCAAGATGAGCGTAAAGGTGTGCAGCAGGTTATTATTCAAAAACAAAGGCAATTTGAAGCTGCTGAGCGCTTGAAGAAACAGTTTGATGAAATGATGGCATATGAAAATGAATTATATAGCCAAGGAGCAACCTATATTGCCGGAGTAGACGAAGTAGGAAGAGGGCCGTTAGCGGGACCAGTAGTAGCGGCTGCTGTTATTTTGCCTCCTGATTTTTTTCTCCCGGGTCTGACAGATTCCAAGAAGTTATCAGAGGCAAAGCGAGAAGCGTTTTATGAAGAAATTTGTAAAAGCGCTGTCGCTATTGGTATAGGCATTATAGGGGCAGAGGTCATTGATTCTATTAATATTTATGAAGCAACAAAAAAGGCAATGACTGAAGCAATTGAACTTCTAGCTGTTCAGCCTGATGAACTGCTTATTGATGCGATGAAGCTGCCGGTGCCTATTTCGCAGCAGTCAATTATCAAAGGCGATGCTACAAGCATTTCGATTGCTGCAAGTTCCGTTATTGCAAAAGTGACGCGAGATCGAATGATGAAAGAACTTGGTGAACGCTATCCTGCATACGGATTCGAAAAACATATGGGATATGGAACAAAACAACATTTAGAAGCAATCGAACAATATGGAATTTTGCCAGAACACCGCCGATCTTTTGCACCGATAAAAAACCAAGTAAACTAGAACATGATACCCGAGCATATCTTTGCTTTTTAGCGCATGTTTTACATGCGGGATTTTAGGCTCAAAAAGGATATAGCCTATTTAAGTGGAGATATCGCTACGGGTGGAGTTCGTAAATTATTTTCCTCTCAGTTTGCTTTAGTTATGAAGGTTGATTTACATGATCAACCACACGTTTAACGTCCGCAGAGCCTCATCGACTTCATAAGGTATGGTTAAGTACTATCTCCATAAAAATATCAATTTTCTTATTATTTCAATATTTTTCACTAGAATAGTAGACAATTAGACAATTATTTTTATACAATGAAAGCGCAGTCTATTTTGTGCAGTATAGTTTTGTGGTTGATTATGTTAGGAGGATGGGAAATGAATATCCATGAGTATCAAGGAAAAGAACTACTCAGAAAATATGGGGTTGCAGTACCAAACGGTCGAGTAGCTTTTACTGTTGAAGAAGCAGTTGAAGCAGCAAAGGAATTAGGTTCACAAGTATCAGTGGTGAAAGCACAAATCCATGCTGGTGGACGCGGTAAAGCGGGCGGTGTCAAAGTAGCAAAAAACTTAGATGAAGTTCGTACATATGCACAAGATATTTTAGGAAAGACCCTCGTAACACACCAAACAGGCCCTGAAGGAAAAGAAGTTAAGCGCTTGTTAGTTGAAGAGGGATGCGATATTAAGAAAGAATACTACATCGGTTTAGTTCTTGATCGTGCAACGTCTCAAGTTGTATTGATGGGTTCTGAAGAAGGTGGAACTGAAATTGAAGAAGTGGCGGAAAAAACGCCTGAAAAAATCTTTAAAGAATATGTAGATCCTGCGATTGGTTTACAAGCATTCCAAGCTCGCAGACTTGCATTTAATATTAATATTCCAAAAGAATTAGTTGGAAAAGCAGTTAAGTTCATGACAGGTTTATATACAGTATTTGTTGAAAAAGACTGCTCAATTGCAGAGATTAATCCTCTAGTTGTAACAGGTGACGGAGACGTTATGGCATTGGATGCGAAGTTAAACTTTGATTCAAATGCGCTATATCGTCAAAAAGATATTCTTGAATATCGTGACCTTGAAGAGGAAGATGCTAAAGAAATTGAAGCATCTAAATACGACTTAAGCTACATTTCACTAGACGGTAATATCGGTTGTATGGTAAACGGTGCAGGTTTAGCAATGGCAACGATGGATATTATTAAGCATTACGGAGGCGACCCTGCTAACTTCCTGGATGTTGGGGGCGGCGCAACTGCTGAAAAAGTAACAGAAGCATTCAAAATTATTTTATCTGACCAAAATGTAAAAGGTATTTTCGTTAATATTTTCGGCGGGATTATGAAATGTGATGTTATTGCAACAGGTGTTGTTGAAGCAACGAAACAAGTTGGATTAAGCCTTCCATTAGTTGTTCGCTTAGAAGGAACAAACGTTGAACTTGGAAAAGAAATTTTACAAAAATCAGGCTTAAATATCACAGCTGCTGAATCTATGGCAGACGGCGCACAAAAAATCGTTTCACTAGTGAAATAGAAAGGCTGGGGGATAGGAATGAGCGTATTTATTAATCAAGATACAAAAGTAATTGTACAAGGAATTACAGGCGGAGTTGGCCTTTTTCATACACAGCAAATGTTAGAATATGGAACAAAAATTGTTGGTGGCGTAACGCCAGGTAAAGGCGGCTTAGAAGTAGAAGGTGTTCCGGTATTTAATACGGTTGCCGAGGCAAAAGAAAAAACAGGCGCAACGGCTTCTGTTGTATATGTTCCGCCAGCATTCGCAGCTGACTCCATTATTGAAGCAGTTGACGCAGATTTAGATTTAGTTATTTGTATTACGGAAGGTATTCCAGTATTAGATATGGTAAAGGTAAAGCGTTATATGGAAGGAAAACGTACGCGCCTTGTAGGACCTAACTGCCCAGGTGTTATTACACCGGAAGAATGTAAAATTGGAATTATGCCAGGGTACATTCACAAAAAAGGTCATGTAGGTGTAGTTTCACGTTCTGGTACATTAACATATGAAGCTGTTCATCAACTTTCTGAAGCTGGCATTGGCCAATCAACAGCTGTTGGTATCGGTGGTGACCCAGTGAACGGCACGAACTTTATCGATGTATTAAAAGCGTTTAATGAAGATGAAGATACGTATGCAGTAATTATGATTGGTGAAATCGGCGGTACGGCAGAAGAAGAAGCGGCAGAATGGGTAAAAGCAAATATGACAAAACCTGTGGTCGGCTTCATTGGCGGTCAAACAGCACCTCCAGGAAAACGTATGGGCCATGCTGGTGCTATTATTTCAGGTGGTAAAGGGACAGCGTCTGAAAAAATTAAAACAATGAATGAGTGCGGTATCCAAGTAGCTGAAACACCATCTGTTATGGGAGAAACACTTATTAAAGTGTTAAAAGAACAAGGCATTTACGAGCAGTGTAAGACTCATTAATAGAAGACATATAGCCTCCTTTGACCGGGGGCTATTTTGTCCATTTAAAAAGGAGATTGTAGAATGTCTGATTTACGGGAAAAATTAATTCATTTAGCACATTGTCCATCTGTTAATTGGAAACAAATTTTTACGCTACTTCAACAGAATTCTTCATTACAAAATCTCTACGAGTACTCTCCATCACAGCTTCAAAAACTATTGACTCTCTCGATTGAACGTGCTAATCAAATAAAAAAAGATTTGCAAACTATTCCAATACGAGATATTCTAGATAAATATGACGCTGAGAATATTCAATGTGTCACCATCCTAGATAATGAATATCCTGAACTTTTGCGCCATATTTATGATCCGCCTTGGGTATTATTTGCAAGAGGAAAGGTTTCTCTTCTACACGCTCCAGAAAGCTTAAGCGTTGTAGGAACAAGGAATCCCACTTCATATGGAACTGCAGCTCTGACTCATATTGTTAAGCCGATGCTGCATGAAGAATTTGTCGTTGTAAGTGGACTAGCCTTAGGGATTGACCAGGCTGCTCATGAACTGGCTATCGCTGAAAAAGCTAAAACGATTGCAGTTTTAGGCGGAGGGTTTTATAATATTTACCCAAGAGGAAACCAAAATTTAGCAAGAGAAATTGCGCAGCATCATTTGCTGCTTTCTGAATATGCGCCGTTTATGAAGCCGACGAAATGGTTTTTCCCTCGCAGAAACAGAATTATTAGCGGATTAACAGGAGGCACGTTGGTGGTGCAAGCAAAAGAAAGAAGTGGATCTTTTATTACCGCCGACCAGGCGCTTCAGCAAGGAAGAGAAGTATTTGCCATACCGGGTTCTATTTTTGAAGAAACATCATGTGGAACGAATAAGTTAATCCAATTAGGGGCAAAACTTGTGCAAAGCGCTGCTGATATTACAGATGAAATGATGTATGTAAGATGAATGTTTCAAAGTAGTCATATTCTTGCATGGTATGAAATACTAGTGAGATACGTAGTAAAATCGTATGACTTATCTTTTGGACATTTGACAAACAAGAACCAAATATTTAATAATAATGAAGATTTTATTCTACCTCTTGAGGAGGAACAAATAGATGTCTGACTACCTAGTAATTGTAGAATCGCCTGCAAAGGCTAAAACAATTGAACGTTATTTAGGAAAGAAATATAAAGTAAAAGCATCGATGGGACATGTTCGCGATTTACCTAAAAGTCAAATGGGAATTGATATTGAACAGGATTACAATCCGAAATATATTACAATTCGCGGGAAAGGCCCGGTTTTAAAAGAACTAAAAACAGCGGCTAAAAAAGCAAAAAAGATTTACCTAGCAGCCGATCCAGACCGTGAAGGAGAAGCGATTGCATGGCACTTGGCGCACAGTTTGGATGTAGATATTGCATCGGACTGTCGCGTAGTATTTAACGAGATTACAAAAGAAGCGATTAAAGAATCTTTTAAACATCCACGAGCAATTAATATGGATTTAGTAGATGCTCAACAAGCACGCCGTATTCTTGACAGGCTGGTTGGCTACAACATCAGTCCATTGCTGTGGAAAAAAGTGAAAAAAGGATTAAGTGCCGGAAGGGTTCAATCAATTGCAGTGCGGTTAATTATTGATCGTGAAAAAGAAATTGCAAAGTTTATCCCAGAAGAATACTGGACGGTAAAAGCAACTTTTCAAAAAGGGAACGACCAATTTGAAGGCCAGTTAATCGAATATCAAGGGAAAAAAGTAGAGCTATCGAATGAAAATGATGTAACCAACATTGTTAAACAATTAGATGGAAATGAATTTTCAATTTCTAAAGTAACAAAACGTGAGCGAAAGCGTAATGCGGCTCCTTCTTTTACCACGTCTTCATTACAGCAAGAGGCAGCGCGGAAACTGAACTTCCGAGCGAAAAAAACAATGATGATTGCGCAGCAATTATATGAAGGAATTGATTTAGGAAAAGAAGGTACAGTAGGTCTTATCACGTATATGCGTACCGATTCTACTCGTATTTCAGAAACAGCTCAAACAGAAGCTAGAGATTACATTACGAATGCATACGGAAATCAGTTTGTGGCAACGGAAAAGCGTAAAGAAAAGAAAAATTCGAACGCGCAAGATGCCCACGAAGCGATTCGTCCAACTTCAGCTCTGCGTAAACCAGGAGAGGTAAAAGAGTTCTTATCGCGTGATCAGTATCGACTGTATAAGTTAGTATGGGAACGCTTCGTTGCTAGTCAAATGGCACCTGCAATTATGGATACAATGGCTGTAGATTTGAAAAATGGAGACGTAACATTTAGAGCAAACGGCTCGAAAGTTAAATTTCCAGGCTTTATGAAAGTGTATGTTGAAGGCAATGATGATCAAGTGGAGGAGAAAGAAAACCTTCTTCCAGACTTAGAAGAAGGAGAAGTAGCTTATTCTAAGGACATCGATGAAAAGCAGCACTTCACACAGCCGCCGCCAAGATATACTGAAGCTCGTTTAGTCAAGACATTAGAAGAGCTAGGCATTGGCCGACCGTCTACATATGCTCCAACACTTGACACGATTCAAAAGCGCGGGTACGTAGCGCTCGATAACAAGCGTTTTGTTCCAACAGAACTTGGAGAAATTGTACTAGAGCTTGTATTGGAGTTTTTCCCGGAAATTTTAGATGTAGAGTTTACAGCTAAAATGGAAAACGATTTGGATGAAGTGGAAGATGGTAATGTTCAATGGGTGCGTGTTATTGACGAATTTTACAGTGATTTTGAAAAACGCTTAGAACATGCTGAAAAAGAAATGCGCGAAGTGGAGATTAAAGATGAACCAGCCGGAGAAGATTGTGAAGAATGCGGTTCACCTATGGTATACAAAATGGGACGCTACGGAAAATTTATGGCATGCTCTAATTTCCCTGACTGCCGCAACACAAAGCCAATTGTAAAAGAGATTGGCGTAAAGTGTCCGAAATGTGAAGAAGGAAATATTGTTGAGCGAAAATCGAAGAAAAAGCGAACATTTTATGGCTGTGATCGATTCCCGGGCTGTGACTTCGTATCTTGGGATAAGCCAATTGCAAGAAAATGTCCGAAATGTGAAAATCTGCTTGTGGAGAAGAAACAGAAAAAAGGAACTCAAGTCGTCTGTACAAGTTGTGATTATAAAGAGGAAGCTCAGCAGTAAAAGAGAATGGGATGAATTCCCACACTTTAAATTTAAAAATAGCAGTTATATAAGATGCGGCGACATTGCTTCATGTGCTAAAATGGAAACGTTATTAGCGACATTGAGTAATGTCGCATTTTCTTTGTCCCGTTAAAAAAGGAAAAGACAAGTAAATGAATAAGGAAAATGATAGAAAAGATAGAAATGAAGTTGGAGGATTTACAATGAATGAACAAGTAATTAATGTTATCGGAGCAGGTCTTGCTGGAAGTGAAGCAGCTTGGCAAATCGCAAAGCGCGGTTTGAAAGTCCGCCTTTATGAGATGAGACCAGTGAAGCAAACACCTGCTCATCACACGGACAAATTTGCTGAATTAGTATGTAGTAATTCACTGCGTGCGAATACATTAACAAATGCAGTTGGTGTGTTAAAAGAAGAAATGCGATTATTAGACTCTGTAATTATTCGTTCAGCAGACGAGTGTGCTGTTCCAGCAGGTGGAGCACTGGCTGTTGACCGCCACGAATTTGCCGCTCGTGTGACGGAAAGCGTTAAAAACCATCCGAACGTAACGGTTGTTAATGAAGAGATTACGGAAATTCCACAAGGACCAACTGTTATTGCAACAGGTCCGTTAACGTCAAAAGATTTATCGGAAAAGCTGCGCGCGTTAACAAGTGAAGATTATTTATATTTTTACGATGCGGCTGCACCTATTATTGAAAAAGACAGCATTGATATGGATAAAGTATATCTTAAATCTCGCTATGACAAAGGGGAAGCTGCCTATTTAAACTGTCCAATGACAAAAGAAGAATTCCAGCGTTTTCATGAAGCATTAATCAATGCAGAGACGGTTCCTTTAAAAGAATTTGAGAAAGAAATTTATTTTGAGGGATGTATGCCAATTGAAGTAATGGCTTCACGCGGAGAAAAAACAATGCTCTTTGGACCAATGAAACCAGTTGGGTTAGAAGATCCGAAAACAGGAAAGCGACCTTATGCAGTTGTTCAGCTTCGTCAAGATGATGCAGCAGGTACATTATATAATATCGTAGGTTTTCAAACACATTTAAAATGGGGAGCACAAAAAGAAGTATTAAGCTTAATTCCAGGTCTAGAAAATGCAGAAGTAGTACGCTACGGAGTTATGCATAGAAATACGTTTATTAATTCTCCTAAATTGTTAAAGCCTACGTATCAATATCGTGAGCGTGATGACTTATTCTTTGCTGGACAAATGACGGGAGTAGAAGGGTATGTAGAATCAGCGGCGAGCGGACTAATGGCAGGAATGAACGCAGCTCGACTTGTACTTGGTGAAGAATTGGTTGTATTGCCGCAGGAAACGGCGATTGGCAGTATGGCTCACTATATCACACATACAAGCGCTAAAAACTTCCAGCCGATGAATGCCAACTTTGGCTTATTCAAAGAATTGGAAGTGCGAATCAAAAACAAACAAGAACGAAATGAAACGCTTGCTAAAAGAGCATTGGAAACTATTCAGAATTTTACAACAAAATAATCAAAATTGTTTGCAAGGGCTACTTAATTGTGATAATATTTAGTAGCCCTTGTGAGGTGATAACATTGGAATTTGTTAAAGATGTATTAAATTCCTTTCTAGAATATTTACAAATTGAGAAAAACTATTCAAAATATACAGTTGACTGCTATGAAAAAGACATAGGTATCTTCATGTCTTTTATGCAGGAAGAGCAAATACAAAACCTACAAAGTGTTACATATGCTGATGCAAGGCTGTTTTTAACACGCCTATATGAAAAGCAGTATTCAAAAAGATCGATGTCACGCAAAATTTCTTGTTTGAGAACGTTTTATCGTTACTTAAATAGAGAAGAATTAGTAGAAGATAATCCATTTGCGCTCGTTACCCTTCCTAAAAAGGAAGAGCGAAATCCTCGCTTCCTGTATGAAGAGGAGATTGTGAAATTATTTCAAATGAATGACTTAACAACTCCGTTAGGGCAGCGTAATCAGTCTCTATTAGAATTGCTGTATGCCACCGGAATACGAGTGAGTGAATGTGCATCTATTAAGCTTAGCGATATAGATTTTTCACTTCAAACTTTGCTCGTATATGGCAAAGGGAAAAAACAACGGTACGTGCCATTTGGCTGTTATGCCAAGGACGCTCTTAGAGTATATATAGATAATGGAAGAAAGCTTCTTTTAAAAAAGGCTCCTTCTGATACTCATTCGCTCTTTTTAAATTATAAGGGGACACCGTTGACAGACCGAGGCATACGCTTAGTCATTGATCAGTTAGTAAAGAAGACCGCTGAGAATATACATATTAGTCCACACGTTTTAAGGCATACTTTTGCGACTCATATGTTAAATGAAGGGGCAGATTTACGTACAGTTCAAGAAATGCTAGGTCATGAACATTTATCAACCACTCAAATATACACACATGTGACGAAGGATCGTTTAAAGGCAGTTTATATGAATCACCATCCTCGCGCATAAAAGGAGGAGTTAATTTGTCTACTTTCCATGCTACTACGATTTTTGCGGTTCAGCATAACGGTCAATGTGCCATGTCTGGGGACGGACAAGTAACGTTCGGAAATGCTGTTGTGATGAAACATACTGCTCGAAAAGTAAGACGTCTATTTCAAGGGCAAGTTCTTGCCGGCTTTGCAGGTTCAGTAGCTGATGCATTCACTCTTTTTGAATTATTTGAAACGAAGCTTGAAGAGTATAACGGAAATCTTCAGCGTGCAGCCGTTGAGCTTGCTAAACAATGGAGAAGTGACAAAGTATTGCGAAAGTTAGAAGCAATGCTTATTGTTATGAACAAAGATAACTTACTGTTAGTATCAGGAACGGGTGAAGTTATTGAACCGGACGACGGCATTTTAGCAATTGGATCAGGCGGAAATTATGCTTTATCAGCGGGGCGTGCATTAAAACAACATGCTGGCGAACATTTAACAGCTAAAGAAATTGCAAAAGCAGCTTTAGATGTAGCAAGTGAGATATGTGTTTATACAAATGATCATATTATTGTAGAAGAACTGTAGGAAAGGGGATTTTTTTATGAATTCTCATTTAACACCTCGACAAATTGTAGAAAAGCTCGATCAGTATATTATTGGTCAAACGAAGGCAAAGAAAGCGGTCGCTGTTGCGCTGCGAAATCGCTATCGACGCGGTCTGCTAGACGAATCTTTACGTGATGAAGTTGTGCCGAAAAACATTTTAATGATTGGTCCTACAGGTGTGGGTAAAACCGAGATTGCACGCCGCTTAGCTAAGCTTGTCGGTGCACCTTTTATTAAGGTTGAGGCAACAAAATTTACGGAAGTTGGATATGTAGGACGCGATGTAGAATCAATGGTTCGTGATTTAGTGGAAACGTCAGTTCGACTTGTGAAAGAAGAAAAAATGAACGGTGTGCGTGATCGCGCAGAAGAAAATGCAAACAAGCGCATAGTAGAGCTTCTTGTTCCAAGCAAAAAGAAGCAGCAATCGTTTAAAAATCCGTTTGAAATGATTTTTTCAAACGGTACACAGTCAAGCGATACGGATCCTGATCAAGATGAGGAAACGAATATTGCAACGAAGCGCAAGCAGATTGCTCATCAGCTTGCTTTAGGAGAGCTTGAAAATCATTATGTCACAATTGAAGTAGAAGAGCAACAGCCTTCTATGTTTGATATGTTACAAGGTTCGGGTATGGAACAAATGGGCATGAACATGCAGGATGCCTTAAGCAATTTTATGCCTAAAAAACAAAAAAAGCGCAAACTTACTGTTAAAGATGCACGAAAAGTATTAACAAATGAAGAAGCGCAAAAATTGATTGATATGGATGAAGTGACGCAAGAAGCTGTGAATCGTGCAGAACAATACGGAATTATTTTCATTGACGAAATTGATAAAATTGCTCAGAAAAATGGTAATTCATCTTCCGCTGATGTTTCACGTGAAGGCGTGCAGCGAGATATTTTACCAATTGTAGAAGGGTCAACGATTGTTACAAAATATGGCGCAGTCAAAACTGATCATGTTTTATTTGTAGCAGCCGGTGCTTTCCATGTATCAAAACCGTCGGATTTAATTCCAGAATTGCAGGGGCGATTCCCAATTCGGGTTGAATTAACGAAGCTAACCGTTGAAGATTTTATAAACATTTTAGTAGAGCCAGATAATGCGTTATTAAAGCAATATGCGGCATTATTGGAAACTGAAGGTATACAAATTGAATTTTCTGACGATGCTATACGTAAGATTGCAGAAATTGCATATCAGGTAAATCAAGATACAGACAATATTGGTGCAAGAAGGCTTCATACGATTTTAGAACGTTTGCTAGAGGATTTATCGTTTGAAGCACCAGAAGTAACATTAGAGAAAATTGTGATTACTCCGCAGTATGTGGAAGAAAAATTAGAAAAAATCGCTAAAAACAAAGATTTGAGTCAATTTATTTTATAGAACTGAAATCGCAGGAGGAAGAGTACTAATGGATTTATTAGGGAAAACTAGAAAGATTAATGCAATGCTACAAAAAGCAGCTGGTAAACCAGTAAACTTTAAAGAAATGGCTGAAACACTTTGCGAAGTGATCGAATCAAACGTATTCGTAGTAAGCCGTCGCGGTAAATTATTAGGAATCGCTGTTAAACAGCAAATTGAGAATGCGCGCATGAAAGATATGTTAGAAGCACGCCAGTTCCCAGAAGAATATACTCAAAGCTTATTTAACATTCAAGAAACATCTTCTAACTTAAACATTGAAAGTCAATATACAGCTTTCCCAGTTGAAAATAAAGACTTATTTGATGCAGGACTAACAACAATCGTTCCAATTATCGGAGGCGGAGAGCGTCTAGGTACGCTTGTACTATCTCGTTTAGACCGTCAGTTCGAAGACGATGATTTAATCCTTGCTGAATACGGTGCAACGGTAGTAGGTATGGAAATTCTTCGTGAAAAAGCAGAAGAAATTGAAGAAGAAGCACGTAGCAAAGCTGTTGTACAAATGGCAATTAGCTCATTATCATACAGTGAGTTAGAAGCTATTGAGCACATCTTTGAAGAGTTAAATGGAAATGAAGGACTATTAGTAGCAAGTAAAATTGCTGACCGCGTTGGAATTACACGTTCAGTAATCGTAAATGCGCTACGTAAATTAGAAAGTGCTGGCGTTATCGAATCACGTTCTTTAGGAATGAAAGGAACTTACATTAAAGTTCTTAACAACAAATTCTTAGTAGAGCTTGAAAAATTAAAATCTAACTAAGTTTATGAACCAAAAAGCACACGGGCTTTGCCCGTGTGCTTTTTTTGTATGCTCTCAATACGAAAAGATTCGCTGTGAGTTAAGACGATTCGTTCACTATTTTTATAAATCTTTAACAAACTTCATATAAAAATCTAAAAATTATATTATAGAATCTTCAAATAGTAAAAAGATACTAGTTGATTACAAATCGTTACTTTTATTACATATTGTTCAGGACTTATGGCATATATTTTGATTTTAAATTTAAAAAATAGAGCTAAAGTATAGCATTGATGTTAAAATATGCTTGGAAAACGAATGAAAATTTTGGTTTATAGTCCAAAAGTTCTTAAAAAAGGATAGACATTGCATGAAGTTTTTCTTACAATAAGTTCTGTGGTACTAAAGTCGAAATTTGTCTCATTTTTGAGGAAAATAGAATAGATAAGCAGGTGTAAGAATTGAGTTTGTTTTCAACTACTTTTCAAACAATTGAAAATGGAATTAGCTACGCGTCACAAAAGCAGCAGACGATTGCACAAAATATCGCAAACGTCGATACTCCAAATTATAAATCGAAAACAGTATCGCGTACGAGTGAATTTCGAGATTTATTACATAACGAGTTAGAAGCATATCAGACTGATTCAAAACATATCCCATTTTCCGATTCATCCCAGCGAGTGATTACCCAGCAAGGCAACACTTCCTATCAAGCAAATGGAAACAATGTGGATATGGATAAAGAGATGGCGGATATGGCTGAAAATCAAATTTACTATGAGGCGCTAGTAGATCGTTTAAATGGAAAATTTAATTCTCTTCAAACAGTCATTAGAGGAGGTAAATAAGTTTGACTATTTTTCAAAATATGAATATTACATCTTCAGCTTTAACTGCCAATCGTTTAAGGATGGACGTTGTTTCATCTAATATGGCGAATGCTGAAACGACAAGAGGGACGTACGTTAATGGTGAGTGGCAGCCTTACAAAAGAAAAATGGTTGTCATGCAGTCTGATCGTTCGCCTTCTTTTTCGTCCGTCTTACACTCCGAAATCAATAAAAATCAAAACAATGGTGTAAAAGTCACAGATATCGTAGAAGATAATACTCCTTTTAATTTAGTATATAACCCGACGCATCCAGATGCGAATGACCAAGGGTACGTGCAGATGCCGAACGTAGACCCTTTAAAGGAAATGACGGATTTAATTAGTGCTACTCGATCTTATGAAGCAAACGTGACGGTCTTTAATACAAACAAAAGTATATTAACAAAGGCGTTAGAAATTGGGAAATAAAGGAGCGATAAAATGATTAATGGTATCAGCAATCAAATAGCCATAGCAAAAACAGCAGCTTCTACTAGCACTGGACAAACAACTCAACAGTTTTCAACGTTTTTAAAAGACTCAATCAATGAGTTAAACAATACTCAACGCGCTTCGGATATAGCGACTGAAAAGCTTGCTAAAGGAGAAAACGTCGAACTCCAAGATGTAATGATTACTGCTCAAAAAGCAAGTATTACGATGCAAACGGCTCTTGAAATACGCAATAAAGCTGTTGAAGCCTATCAGGAAATGATGAGAATGCAAATGTAATTGAGCGGTTATTAAAGAAAATGAAAATAGTAATAACCGGAGGAATACCATGAATGAAAGAATAGCTCTTTATCGAGATAAGATGAAAGTCTTTTGGAATAATCGCAAAAAAGGACAGAAAATAGCCCTTATCGCTGCTCCTCTTGCGGCTATTCTAGTCATTAGTTTAGCATCTGTTTTTTTAAACCAGGATAAATTTGTCCCTCTTTATAGCAATCTATCGGCTCAAGAAACAGGACAAATCAAAGCGGAGCTTGATGCTAGAAGCGTTCCTTCAGAAATCTCTGATAACGGAACAACCATTTCGGTGCCTGAACAAAGCGTTGACTCGCTAAAAGTTGATTTAGCTGCACAAGGAATTCCTGATAGCGGAAGTATCGACTATTCGTTTTTTGGGAAAAATGCGAGCTTTGGTATGACAGATAATGAATTTGATGTGTTAAAACTCGATGCGATGCAAACTGAATTGGCTAACTTAATGAAAAACATTCAAGGAGTCAACGATGCAAAAGTGATGATTACCCTTCCCAATGAAAGCGTCTGGGCGAATGAAAAGCAGGGAGAAGCATCAGCATCGATTGTGCTTAATACAAAGGCTGGTTATAAATTTGATGAGCAGCAAATTAAATCTCTTTATCATTTAGTATCCAAAAGTGTGCCAAACCTTCCTACAGATAATATCGTCATCATGAACCAATATTTTGAGTACTTTGATTTAAAAGGTAACGAAACGAATTCAGCTTCTAGCTCATTTGCTTCGCAGAACGAAGCGAAAAAAGAAGTTGAGCGAGATATTCAGCGTCAAGTGCAGCAAATGCTAGGAAGACTGGTCGGTCAAGACAAAGTAATGGTCTCTGTTACAGCAGATCTTGATTTTACACAGGAAAATCGCGAAGAAAAGCTAGTAGAGCCTGTTGATAAAGATAATATGCAGGGAATTGCCGTTAGCGCTGAAAAAATTAATGAAACATTTTCTGGTAAAAACGCTCAAGATGGAGGCGTTGCTGGAACAGGAGAAGAAGATACAACAAATTACTCATCCAGTACAACAAGTGGAGACGGAGACTACGAAAAAAACGAAGAACGAATTAATTATGAAGTGAATCGAATTCATAAAGAAATCGTCGAAAGTCCATACAAAATTCAAGATCTTGGCATTCAAGTAATGATAGATCCGTCCAATGCAAAAGGGAAATCACAAGTTTCCGATACGCTTGAGTCAGATGTTCAAAAAATGTTAGGTACAATTGTCCGTACTTCTATTTCAAAAGATGCAAATACGAAAGCTCTCTCGGATAACGCGGTCAGCGATAAGATTACCGTTTCCGTTCAGCCGTTTAATGGACAAGAAACAGATGACAACACAGCAAGTTCGATTCCATTGTGGATGTATATAATCGGAGGAGCACTGCTGCTTATTATTGTTGTTCTTATTGTGCTGCTGGTTAGGAAAAGGCGTCAAGACTTAGATGAAGAGGAATATGATGAAGAGTATGATGAAACTTTTGAAGCATATGAAGCGGCACAAAAAGCCCCTGTTTTAAGTGCTGAACAGCAAACAAAAAGCAATCTTGAAACGTTAGCGAAGCAAGACCCGGAAGAGTTTGCAAAACTGCTGCGAACATGGATTAGTGAGGATTAGGAGGAAAGCTAATGGTAAAGGCTATGCAAAAAAATGAGTTAACTGGAAAGCAAAAAGCAGCAATTTTGTTGATTTCTCTCGGTCCTGATGTATCAGCTTCTATCTATAAACATCTTAGTGAAGATGAAATTGAGCAACTAACGCTTGAAATTTCTTCAGTGAGAAAAATAGAGCCGTCTCTAAAAGAAGCTGTTCTTCATGAGTTTGAACAAATAACGCTTGCGCAAAACTATCTTGAAAAAGGAGGCGTAAGCTATGCGAAACAGGTGTTAGAAAAAGCACTTGGACCAGAGCAGGCTATGATGATTATCAATCGATTAACTTCTTCTTTGCAAGTTCGTCCGTTTGACTTTGCCAGAAAAGCTGATCCTATGCAGCTGTTAAATTTTATTCAGCATGAGCATCCTCAGACGATTGCCCTTATTTTATCTTACTTAGAGCCGCCGCAGGCAGGACAAATCTTATCATCACTGCCTCAGGAAAGGCAAGCGGATATTGCAAGACGGATTGCAACGATGGGAAGTACGTCTCCGGAAGTCATTAATGAAGTGGAGCAAATTTTGGAGAGAAAGCTTTCTGCTACTGTTACCCAAGACTATACCCAAACAGGTGGTTTAGAAGCAGTAGTTGAAGTATTAAATGGAGTAGACCGAGCAACTGAAAAAATTATTATTGATACGCTTGAAATTCAAGATCCGGCATTAGCAGAAGAAATCAAACAGCGAATGTTTGTATTTGAGGATATCGTAACGCTCGATAACCGTTCTATTCAGCGTGTGATACGAGATGTAGAAAATGATGATTTATTGTTGAGCTTAAAAGTAGCAAGTGAAGAAGTGAAATCTATTATTTTTAAAAATATGTCTAGCCGTATGGTGGAAACGTTTAAAGAAGAAATGGAATTTATGGGTCCTGTGCGTTTGAAAGATGTAGAGGAAGCTCAGTCACGTATCGTTGCTGTAATTAGACGTTTAGAAGATGCTGGTGAAATTGTACTAGCTCGAGGTGGAGGAGACGATATTATTGTCTAATATTATTAAATCAACTTATACGAACAAACTTTCAGACGAAAACGCTAAGCACATTCGAGTCATTCCATTTGGTTTTCCGATACAAGCTGAGCCTGCAGAAGAACATCTTCAGCAAGAAAATGCACAGCACGTTATTGAACAAGCGCACAGCGAAGCTGAAATAATAAAGGCCGAGGCAGACGCTTACCGCAAACAAGCTCAAAACGAAGTTGAACGTTTGAAAAAGCAGTGGGAAGAAGAGAAGGTGCTGCTGTTTCAACAAGAACAAAAGCGAGGCTATGAAGAAGGATACGAAGAAGGGCTGCTTCAAGGAAAACAAGAGTATGAGCATGTATTAGCCATGTCGCGAAACATTGTTGACGAAACAAAAAATCAGTACTACGAATATATAAATCAATCTGAAGAAGTCATCTTTGAATTAGGTTTCGCCCTAGCTGAAACGATTTTAAATGAGCAGCTTCAAAGAGATGAATCATTTTTATCACTTGTTGCAAGGTCTTTAAAAGAAGTTAGAGAACATAAAGAAATCCAGCTTTTTGTTTCTCCGAAAAAATATGCATATGTATGTGAACATAAACGAGAACTGTTCGATTTATTAAACGGAGAAACCGGGCTATTTATTTATGTAGATGAAAATCTTCAGGAAATGGATTGTGTCATCGATTCCTCTTATGGTCGTCTTGTTGCTTCTTTTGATAGTCAGTTAACAGAAATGAAGAAAAAATTAAAAGAACGTTTGTTAGAGGAGAGTAAACATGAAAGTCGCACAACTCATTCATGAAATCCCGCACACATCTTCTTTTAAACGGTACGGGAAAGTCAGCCGAGTAGTAGGAATGATGATTGAATCTAAAGGACCTAGAACGTCAATAGGAGATGTTTGCTTTATTCATCTTAGTGAACGAGGAGATAAAATTCGTGCAGAAGTTGTTGGTTTTAACGGCGAGCACGTCGTTTTAATGCCTTATACGTCTGTTCGATATATCGGACCTGGCTGCCTAGTGGAAACGACAGAAAAACCTCTGCAGGTAAGCGTGGGAAAAGAGTTAATAGGTCAAGTGCTTGATTCGTTAGGGAACCCTTTAGACGGGTCCGAACTTTCTCATTATTTGCCGTTTGTTTTAACTGATCAAGACCCCCCTAATCCCTTAGAGCGCCCGCCTATTGAACAGCCGATTGAAGTAGGGGTACGAACGATTGATAGTTTGCTAACAGTAGGTCAGGGGCAGCGCATAGGTATTTTTGCAGGAAGCGGTGTTGGGAAAAGTACGCTGCTCGGGATGATTGCACGCAATACAAAAGCAGATATCAATGTCATTGCCCTTGTAGGCGAGCGAGGAAGAGAAGTTAGAGAGTTTATTGAGCGAGATCTTGGAGAGGGAGGGTTAAAGCGCTCCGTTGTAGTAGTTGCTACCTCGGATCAGCCTGCTCTCCTTCGAATGAAAGCAGCATATACAGCTACTTCTATTGCTGAATACTTTCGAGATGAGGGGCTGAGCGTCATGATAATGATGGATTCTGTTACTCGTGTAGCAATGGCTCAGAGAGAAATTGGATTAGCCGTAGGTGAACCTCCAACTACCAAAGGTTATACACCATCTGTTTTTGCTAGCTTGCCAAGGCTGCTTGAACGTACAGGAACTAATCAACATGGATCTATTACTGCTTTTTACACTGTATTAGTAGACGGTGATGATATGAACGAACCTATTTCGGATACGGTGCGAGGCATTATAGACGGACATATTGTACTAGACCGGGAGCTGGCTAATAAAGGTCAATATCCGGCCATTAATGTCTTAAAAAGCGTTAGTCGCGTGATGAACCATATCGTAAGTGAACGGCATAAAGAAGCAGCTGAAAAACTGCGTTCATTAATGGCTACCTATGCTAATTCTGAAGACTTAATTAACATAGGTGCCTACAAAAGAGGATCTTCTGCTTACATTGATGAGGCAATCCACTATCATCCTGTCATTGATGCATTTTTAAAACAAAAAACGAACGAACATCCATCATTTGAAACAAGTGTAACAAAGCTCTGTGAACTGTTTGTGAAAGGTGAGTAAATATGGCATATGAATTTAGGTTATCTAAAATAATGGCAATCAAGTCAAATGAAAAAGATGAACTGCTATCTCAATATAATCAATCCTTACAGCAGTTTGAAACAGCGGGTGAAAAGCTTTATAAAAAGTTAAAAGAAAAAGAAACGCTGATTGAACAGCATACGGGCAAAATGAAGCAAGGGCTTTCTATTTTAGAAATTACGTCATTTCAGCAGTTTTTAACAAGTGCCGAACGAGTGATTGAGAGGCTGCAACAAGAGGTCATGTTTGCAAGACAGCAAATGAACTTAAAAAAACTGAAGCTAGAAGAAAAGAATATAGAAGTAAAGAAATATGAAAAGTTAAAAAAGAGAGACTACGATTCTTATATAACCGCGGAAAAACAGTTAGAAGCGAAGCAAATGGATGAGCTGTCGCTACAGCAGTATATGCTGCATAGGAATTAGGTGGAAAACATGGCTAATCAAAAAGAGTTAAGAGAAGAGTACGAAGAAGAAAAGTCTTACAGTAAAAGCCAAGTGTTTTTATTTTTAATCTTTATTCCAGCGGTGTTCCTCATCTTGGCGGCTTATATTGTTCTGACACTTTTAGGCGTTAATGTAAATGATAAAGTTTCAGGTATTACACACGCCATTCCGTTTGTATCAAGTGAACAGTCGCAAAAAAATGAAAATATTCAAGAAAGCAACGAAGAAATACAAAAGCAGGTTGAGAGCCTTCAAAAGAAGCTGAGCACGAAGGAAAAGCAAATCACAGCTTATGAGAAAACGATCACTACAAAAGATCGTCAAATGGATGAACTAAAAATTGAAATGCGCGATATGGAAGAAAAAGCCGATGATGAAGCGAAAAAACAAAAGAACAATCAGCTGGCAAAAAAAGATGTCATTGCTACCTATGAAAACATGTCTCCTAAAAATGCAGCACTTATCTTTGCCGAATTAAAAGAAGACAAAGCGGTCGCGATGCTTAAGCAGTTCAAAGCGAGTACAAGAACGGCAATCTTAGAAAAAATGGATCCGAAAGTAGCTGCACGCTATACGACATTGTTAACAGATCAGATTGATGAATAAAAGCAGAGGTGAAAACAGTGGAAATTTCACTACGTCCAGCAGCTGCATCAAAGGTAAACTGCGATGAAAAAGCAGCTGTTATTCAGACTCAGGGTTTTTTTGAAGAAATCGTTCAGCAGCTTAAGCAGCTAGATGCGCAGCCTTTAGCGCGCGGGGAGAAATCATCGGATGAACAAGCGGTAGATCAAGACGTCTTCAAGGCGGTCGGGTTAATTGCGATTCAGTTAAGCGAAGCAGAAGATGAAGAAGATGAACTGTCTGTCTTGTACGAACATCTAGCCGAGATGATCAGTAGTATTCCAAGTAGTCTAGATTTGGAACAGCCGCTTCTAAAGCTGCAGCACGTGTTAACAGAAATGCAGCAGGAGCCTGTTTCGTTCAAAACAGGCAGTCAAGAACAATATTTAACTTCTATTTCTACCTTGCTGGAACTATGTAAAAATACGTCAGCTGTTTTTCAAACAGAGTTTGCTCAGCTGATGGAAGAACTACAAAAACCGCAGCTGCAGTCAGTGAAGCTTTCGGATTCGCAGCTTCAAGGCTTGCAGAAAGCTGCTGCTGAAAAAATAGAGAAAATTCATAAACAACCACGTGTATTAACCGATACCTTACATGAAAAGCGCTCAGCTTATTTCTTCGCCGTTGTTCAAGCAGCCCCAAAAAGTTCTGTAAGAGATATGGCCGCTTTTCATAAAGAGGAAAAAGTGCCGCTTTTGAATCAGCTTTCTTGGAAAAAAGATGTGATTTTACGTAACGAAAGTATGGATAGAGGTAGTTCAAAAAAGGATAGTGAAATTTCTTTCACTGTTAACACGGCCGGGGCGACGTTAGAAAATTATCCATCATCTTTTAAATCTAAAGAAGTACCCAAGGTCCAAGAGTTTTCTATTGATCTAGGGAAAGTAAAATCTGATCATCAACAGTCTGACAATCTGTTAAATGAGCTGCAAAAAATATGGAGTAAAGCTTCGCTCAGTGCTGAAGAGGGAAGATCCAAGCTTTTCATTACGTTATTTCCAAAACAGCTAGGGGCGATTTCAATTGAAGTGCTTCAGCAAGAAAATAAAACGATTGCGCAAGTGGTTGTATCGTCAGCGAAAATAAAAGAACTATTAGACGCCAACCTTTCGACTTTAAGGGAAGGTCTGACCTCTCAGCATGTATCCGTTGATCAAGTCGATGTGGCCGCTGTTCAAGCAGCTCTAGAAAGTTCTGTGAAAGATATGAACGCTTTTGCTAAAGAAGAAAAAGTGCCGCAGTTTTCTATTGATTTAGGGAAAGCAAAATCAGACCATCAACAGTCTAGCGATTTGGTAAACGAGCTACAAAAGATATGGGGTAAAGCTTCGCTCAGTATTGAAGAGGGAGCATCTAAGCTTTCTATTAAGTTGTTGCCAAAGCAGCTAGGGACGATTTCAATTGAAGTGCTTCAACAAGATCATAAAACGACTGCGCAAGTAGTTGTATCGTCAGCGAAAACAAAAGAGCTGTTAGACGCCAGCCTTTTCAGATTACGACAAGTTCTCACGTCTCAGCATGTATCCGTTGATCAAGTTGGTGTGGACGCTGTTCATACAGCTTCAGAAAGTTCTATGAGAAATATGAACGCTTTTCGTAAAGAAGAAAAAGTACCGTTTTTCAATCAGCTTCCATGGAAAAAAGATGTGGTATTACACAGCGAAAGTATAGATACAAATAGCTCTTTAAAAAATAGCGAAAGTTCTGCAGGTACAAACACAACCGGAGCGACAGTAGAGAATAATCCATTATCCTTTGGAAGTGGAGAAATGCCTAAGCTTCAGCAGTTCTCTATTTATCTAGGGCAAGCAAAATCTGACTATCAACAGTCTAGCAATTTGGTAAACGAGCTTGAAAAAATATGGAGTAAAGCTTCGTTCAGTACTGAAGAGGGAACATCGAAGCTTTTCATTAAGTTATTTCCAAAACAGCTAGGTGCGATTTCAATTGAAATGCTTCAGAAAGACAGTGAAACGGTTGCGCGAATTGTCGTATCGTCAGCAAAAACAAAAGAGTTATTGGACTCCAACCTTTCAACTTTGCGGCACGGTTTCGCGTCTCAGCATGTATCAATTGATAAAATCGATGTGCTACTGTCAGAACAAGCGATGTCGTATAACAATGAAAACGACCAGCAAAAAGAAAGACAGGAAAAAGAAGCGTTTAAAAAAGAAGAGGAAGATCAAGATCCACAACAATTGGAAGAGTCGGCTTCCTTTCTATCTTCTTTTGAAGCAGCGCTCATTAACTACAACGCATAGGTGATAACAATGACAAATGAAATTACGTCTGACTTGTATTTAAGTAATAGGGACACACAAGTGAAGCAAACGGGAAACAGCTCGCTTGGCAAAGATGACTTTTTGAAGCTTTTGATTGCTCAGCTTCAAAATCAAGATCCAATGAATCCAATGGAAGACAAAGACTTTATTGCTCAAATGGCTCAGTTTTCATCTCTTGAACAAATGACAAATATGAGCACAGCGCTCAATACGTTTTTAACGCAGTCTCAGGCTTCTCCTATTTTAAAAGGAAGCGAATTAATTGGTAAAACCGCTGCATGGTTAGATGAAGAAGGAAATAAAAAGCAAGGAGTCATTTCGGCAGCATCTGTTAAAAACAATGAGGTATCGTTTAGAATCAATGATGAAAATCATACGGTACTTTCGCTAAACGAGATCTTAGAAGTAAGCAGTTAACCAACCAAATTTAAGGAGTGATTTTATGTTACGTTCGATGTATTCAGGAATCAGCGGCATGAAAAATTTTCAAACTAAATTAGATGTCCTAGGAAATAACATTGCCAACGTTAATACATACGGCTATAAAAAAGGACGTA
Organism: Priestia sp. 53B2; assembly: GCF_056099005.1. Taxonomy (NCBI): domain Bacteria; kingdom Bacillati; phylum Bacillota; class Bacilli; order Caryophanales; family Bacillaceae; genus Priestia; species Priestia sp. 53B2. Next base: position 418,875 of record NZ_JBLZXA010000008.1, on the reverse strand, counting down.
CAACGTTTCAAGATTTAGTAAGTCAGCAGGTAGCAGGAGCAACAGCACCAGGAGCTAACCGTGGAGGAGTCAATGCTAAACAAGTCGGATTAGGTTCACAGGTTGGCACGATTGATACAGTTCAAACGGCAGGAAGCATTCAGTCAACGGGGCGTCCGCTTGATTTAGCTATTTCTGGAGACGGCTATTTTGTTGTAAATGATGGGAAATCGGACTACTACACAAGAGCTGGGAATTTCTATTTAGATAGTAGCGGTAATTTGGTGACGGGGGATGGACTGTACGTACAAAAAACTGGAGGAGGAAATATTAACATTCCTTCAACAAGTAAGAGCTACAGTATAGGAGCAGATGGAAAGGTTAATATCATAGATGCTAATGGAAATATAACTCCAAATACACCAACAATTGAACTTGCTAAATTTGCAAATAACGAAGGCCTCGAAAAAGCAGGAGGAAATCTATTTGCTAAAAGCGTAAACTCAGGAAATCCTTTAGTAGGAAACCCAGGAGCTAACGGTACAGGAACTCTTGTATCAAGCGCCCTTGAAATGTCCAACGTTGATTTATCGGAAGAATTCACGGATATGATTGTTGCACAGCGCGGATTTCAAGCGAACACAAGAATTATTACAACATCCGATGAAATACTGCAAGAGCTAGTGAATCTAAAACGATAGGCGGGAGGAAGGAGTAGGTATTACTCCGGTTAATTATGATCACTTTAACAAGGCTAAACGGCAAAACATTTACGTTAAACGCGCTCTACATCGAGCAGGTTGAGGCATTTCCTGATACGACCATTACGCTAACGAATAACAAAAAGCTAGTGGTAAAGGATTCAGTTGAAGAAGTGAATGAGAAAGTGACGAGCTATTATCAGCGAATTAACGTATTAGGGCTGCAGCAAACGACGGAGGAATAAAGTGTGTTTAAAAATAAGCTAATTAGTAAGATGATTATTATCATGCTTTCTCTTACTTTAATAGGAAGCATTGCTGTTATCGTGACGCTAAAGTATACAGAGCAGGCAAGTACTGAAAAAGGTCCATCTATCGACGATGTGATTAAAGCTTCTGTAGATGTAACGGATATTAAAACAAATTTAAAAAGCAATAACTACATCAGCATCTCTTTTAAAATTCAAATGGATAGTAAAAAAGCAGCGGCAGAGCTTCAAAAAAGAGATTTTCAAGTAAGAGACATTATTATCAAAACGCTCTCAGATATGAGCGCCCAAGATTTTGAAGGAACGCAAGGACTCAGCACGTTAGAAACAGATATTGCAAAGCAAATTGATCAATTAATGGAAAACGGACATGTTGTTAAAATTTATACAACGTCTAAAGTGTTGCAGTAAAGAAAAAGGGAGGGAAGCTAGTGGCTGGGGATGTATTATCACAAAATGAAATTGATGCCCTATTATCGGCGTTATCAACCGGAGAGATGGATGCGGATGAGCTGAAAAAGGAAAACAAAAAACAGCGTATTCGTACATATGATTTTAAACGCGCCCTGCGTTTTTCAAAAGATCAGATTCGCAGTTTGACGCGAATTCATGAAAATTATGCGCGCATGCTCATCAATGTCTTTTCGGCGCAGCTTCGTAACGTTGTACAAGTGTCCGTTGTATCAGTGGATCAAATTCCGTATGAGGAGTTCATTCGTTCTGTTCCGAAAGTAACCATCTTAAACGTGATAGCCGTCCCTCCTTTAGAAGGGCATATCATTATGGAAGTCAATCCGAACATTGCCTATGCGATGCTTGACCGCTTGCTCGGGGGACAAGGCGAGAGCGGTGGGAAAATTAGTAACTTAACGGAAATTGAAACGAGCTTGGTTCGAAACTTGTTAGAGAAAACGTTAGATAGTATGAGAGAAGCTTGGAGTTCTATTGCGGAAATTGAACCTGAAACATCAGAGTTTGAAGTGAATCCTCAGTTTTTGCAGGTAATTTCACCAAATGAAATTGTCATCGTCATTTCATTAAACGTACAAATTGGAGATGAAACGGGCATGATCAATCTATGTATTCCGCACGTGACGCTTGAGCCGATCGTGTCCAAACTGTCCGTTCATTACTGGATGCAATCTTCGAAAAAAGAACCTAATGTACAAGAGGTTGAGCAGCTAAAGGAACAAATCAATGATGCGGAATTGCAGGTTGTAGCCGAGCTAGGAAAAGCGGATATTTCAATTGAAGATTTCCTAGCATTAGATGCAGGAGATGTTATTCGACTGCAAACAAGCGTTCATAATCCGTTAACTATTTACGTCGGAGAACAACCAAAATTTATTGCACAGCCTGGAAAAGTCAGTCGGAAAGTCGCTGTGCAAATTCTAGATGATGTTAAGAGGAGGAACGAAAGGAATGAACGATGACATGCTTTCGCAAGATGAAATTGATGCGTTGTTAAAAGGAACTTCTTCACTTGACGAGTTTTCAGAGCCGAATAAGTCAAGTCAAGTAGACGATTACTTTACGGAAATGGAAAAAGATGCGCTTGGCGAAATTGGAAATATTTCGTTTGGCAGTTCAGCAACAGCGCTATCGGCTTTATTGAATCAAAAAGTCGATATTACCACACCGTTTGTATCGCTCGTATATAAAGAAGAGCTGACGGATGAATTTCCAAATCCTCATGTCGCTGTGCAAGTTCAGTATACAGAAGGCTTTTCTGGTACGAATTTGTTAGTTATTAAACATGAAGATGCAGCTGTTATTTCAGATTTGATGCTTGGTGGAACGGGTGAGAATCCGACGGAAATCATGGATGAAATTAAGCTGAGTGCAGTGCAGGAAGCGATGAATCAAATGATGGGTTCTGCAGCGACGTCTATGTCCACGGTATTTCAAAAGAAAATTGATATCTCTCCGCCGAGCTTAGATATTTTAAATATTCAAAAAGGGGAAGGCACAGAGCTGATTCCCCAAGATGACGTCTTTGTAAAGGTCTCTTTTAATTTGAAGGTAGGCACATTAATCGATTCGAATATTATGCAGCTTTTATCGATATCTTTTGCCAAAAGCTTGGTGGAAGAGCTCTTAGTTCCAAGCGCAGAATATACGGCAGCTTCTATTGAAAAAGAATCAGATCTTAACGAAAAGCAAACAGAACCGCCGGCAGCTGAATACATACAGCATGAAGAAACACAGCAGGCAGAACCTGTTCATGTACCAGTTGATGTTCAGCCCGCATCGTTTTCAGAGTTCGAGCACGTGTCTTCTCCTCAAGAGAATTCACGAAATTTAGACATGCTGCTTGATATCCCGCTTCAAGTTACCGTGGAGCTTGGAAGGACTAAGCGAACGGTTCAAGAGATTTTAGCATTATCTTCTGGTGCAATCATTGAACTTGATAAACTAGCAGGCGAACCAGTAGATATCTTGATTAATAGCAAATTAATTGCAAAAGGTGAAGTGGTCGTCATTGACGAGAATTTTGGCGTTCGCGTAACCGATATTATTAGTCAAAAAGACCGTATTAAAAAACTAAAGTAATGATTTTTAGGAGGAGTATAGATGGGAAACCGAATTTTAATTGTAGATGATGCTGCATTCATGCGCATGATGATCAAAGATATTTTAACGAAAAATGGATATGAAGTAGTAGCGGAAGCGGCAGATGGCCAGCAGGCTGTGGAGTTATTTAAAGAGCATGCACCAGATCTTGTCACAATGGATATTACAATGCCTGAAATGGATGGAATTACGGCCTTAAAAGAAATTAAAACCATAAAAGGTGATGCTAAGGTGATTATGTGTTCAGCCATGGGCCAGCAGGCAATGGTGATTGATGCCATTCAAGCAGGGGCAAAAGATTTTATCGTTAAGCCTTTTCAAGCAGATCGTGTATTAGAGGCAATTTCAAAAGCAATTGGATAAACAACAGATTGGCGGGGCTTTCCCGCTAATCTTACACTATGTTGAAGTAAGAGGTGGCAGACATTGCTGCGAAAGTTCGTAATTGCTGCGCTGTTAATAAGCGTATTAGCAGGATCAAATCAAATCGTCTATGCAGAAAGTGGATCTGCATCGGTAAAAGAATGCTTGGAAAAAACGGAGAAGTGTTCAGAGAGTGAGAGTACTGATTCAAAAGAAAAAACTGAACTCCAGGGGACGCCTGCGCTTTCAGCTGGAGATATCGTGAAGATGATATTCGCGTTTTTACTTGTAATTGGGCTGCTTTTTGCGCTCTTAAAATTGGTAAATAAAAAAGGAAGGCTGCTGCAAAAAAATAAAGTAGTACAAAACTTGGGTAGTACAAATGTTGGAAGCAGCAAATCTGTACAAGTAGTTAAAGTTGGAAATCAGCTTTTTATCATCGGAGTCGGTGAAAATGTACAGCTTCTTTCAGAAATTACAGGGCAAGAGAAACAGCAGCTGCTCACGCAGTATGAGGAACAACAGAAAAACGAGAGCGAATATAAAGTCGTACTACCGTCTTTTTTAGAAAAATTGACTCCTAAAAAAGAAGAGAAATCTAGCCATTCTTTTCAGCAGCTTTTTCAGCGAGAAATGAATGAAATGAAAATAAAAAGGCAAAACGTACTGAAAGAGTTAGAAAGGAACAAAAAGAACGATGAATGAAGTGATGAATCTCTTTAACTCGAGCAGTCCTACAAATATTTCAACGTCTGTCCAGCTTTTGTTGCTGCTGACGGTGTTTTCGGTAGCTCCTGGAATTTTAATTATGATGACCTGCTTTACACGAATTGTCATTGTGCTGTCATTTGTACGTACATCGCTCGGGACACAGCAAATGCCTCCTAATCAAATATTAGTTGGTTTATCGCTGTTTTTAACGTTTTTTATTATGGCGCCAACTTTTTCTCAGGTAAATGAACAGGCGCTTCAGCCGCTTTTAAAAGAAAAAATCACGCTGAATCAAGCCTATGAAAAAGCAGCTGAACCGATGAAAGAATTTATGAGTGCCCATACAAGACAAAAAGATTTAGCTCTTTTTTTAGAATATGCGAATATAGATAAACCATCCTCTGTTCAAGATATTCCCTTAACTGCGCTCGTTCCGGCTTATGCAATCAGTGAGCTAAAGACAGCATTTCAAATTGGATTTATGATTTTTATTCCTTTTCTCATTATCGATATGATTATAGCAAGCGTGCTGATGTCTATGGGAATGATGATGCTTCCTCCCGTTATGATTTCGCTCCCGTTTAAAATTTTACTATTTGTACTGGTTGACGGCTGGAATTTAGTTGTTAAATCATTATTAATAAGTTTTCAATAGGTGATAGACAATGAATGGAGAATTTGTCATTTCGTTAGCAGAAAAAGGCGTGTATACAATCTTAATTGTATCTGGCCCTTTATTGCTGCTGGCCCTTGTAGTTGGGCTCATTATTAGTATTTTTCAAGCAACTACCCAAATTCAAGAGCAAACTCTTGCTTTTGTTCCTAAGATTGTAGCGGTCTTAGTAGGGATTGTATTTTTTGGTCCGTGGATGTTATCAAAAATGATTTCATTTACATATGAAATTTTTTCAAATCTGTATCGGTACGTAGGATAGCTATGAGTCAGTTGATCTTATCCTATCCCGCGTTTTTACTAGTGCTAGTGCGGGTAACGTCTTTTTTTATCACGGTTCCCCTATTTTCATACAAAACGATTCCCGCAGTTCATAAGGTAGGTTTGTCTGCCTCGCTATCCGTCATTATTGCGACAACAATTGATTTACCCGTCGTTTCGTTAGATGCACAGTTTGTACTTTTAGTAGTAAAAGAATGTGCTGTTGGGTTGTTTATTGGTTTGACTGCGTATGTATTTATTATGGCTATTCAAATTGCCGGAGGTCTCATCGATTTTCAAGTTGGATTTGCGATTGCCAACGTAATAGATCCGCAGACAGGGGCGCAAAGTCCGATACTAGGTCAATATTTATATGTATTTGCTCTCCTATTTTTATTATCGACCAATGGACATCATTTATTAATAGACGGCATCTATAATAGTTATTTAATTATTCCGTTAGACAAAGTAGCTTTCCCTTTGGGAAGCCAAGCATTTGCTACACACATCATAACTGTTTTTTCATCGATGTTTTTAGTAGCTGTTCAAATGTCTTTGCCTTTGGTAGGTTCATTATTTTTAGTCGATATCGCGCTTGGAATTGTCGCGAGAACCGTTCCGCAGTTAAATATTTTCGTAGTGGGGTTTCCGGTAAAAATTATGGTTGCCTTTATTTTGCTGATTGCCGTGATGGGGAGCATGTTTTATATGATGCAAATCATATTTGAACAAATGATAGAAGCGATGCGCGCGATGATCCGCATATTAGGAGGGGTGTAGCTTTGTTTTTAGTAAAAGTTGATTTGCAATTTTTCGCGGGAGAAAAAACGGAAAAAGCTACACCTAAAAAAAAGCAAGACTCTAGAAAAAAAGGACAGGTAGCTAAAAGTCAAGACGTTACAACTGCGCTCATCCTTTTAATGGTTTTTCTTTATTTTTTGTTTGGAGCCAAACAGTTTTTACAGCAAATGATGAAGTTGTTAAGAGAAGCTTTTCAAACATATATGCTTGAGGAAGTGACGGCAGAGCGCGTATTTGCGATGTTTAAGCACCTTCTTCCTTCAATAGCCCTTGCAGCAGGTCCTGTTATGCTCGCAGCTTTTATTGCTGCGCTCGGAGCGAATTATATGCAGGTTGGTATTCTTTTTTCCACAGAGGCTCTTCATCCTAAGTTAGAAAAGATTAACCCTATTAGCGGAGCCAAACGGATTTTTGCCATGAGAGCGCTGGTAGAACTGATCAAGTCAACGCTGAAAATTACGTGTATCGGAGCCGTCACCTTTTTTATCTTATGGATTCACATAGAAGATGTATTAAATTTATCCCAAAAAAGTATAGGGGACTCGCTGGTTGTTCTGTCTAAGCTTGTTTTTCAAATGGGACTTGCAGCCTCGCTTATGCTTTTATTTTTATCGCTGCTTGATTATTTGTACCAAAAGTTTGATTTCGAGAAAAATATTCGAATGTCAAAGCAAGATATCAAAGATGAGCATAAAAACATTGAAGGGGATCCTCTAATCAAATCAAAAATAAAGCAAAAGCAGCGGGAAATGGCAATGTCTCGCATGATGCAAGAAGTTCCAAAAGCAGATGTAATCATTACAAACCCCACTCATTATGCCATTGCTTTAAAATATGATGAAGAAAAAATGGATGCTCCCTATGTTGTAGCCAGCGGCGTGGATTTTATTGCTCAAAAGATTAAAGGAATTGCCAAAAGCCATGAAATCATTATGGTAGAGAACCGCCCGCTGGCAAGAGCACTTTTTGACCAAACCAAAGTAGGAGATGCAGTACCCGAAGAGTTTTTTAAAGCGGTGGCTGAAATATTAGCTTACGTATACCGCATTCAAAATAAAATGTAACGTTACGCTATTGTAAGGAGAGAAAAATTAATGTCTGCAAGAGAACTGCCAGTTGTTATAGGTGTTGTACTCATTATCGTTATGCTTGTTATTCCGTTGCCTTCATGGTTATTAAGTATTTTAATCATGATTAACATTTCTCTTGCGCTGCTTGTACTGCTCGTTTCCATGAATATGAAAGAACCTTTAGAGCTATCGGTATTTCCGTCTTTGCTGCTGGTTCTTACGCTGTTTCGATTAGGGTTGAATGTATCGACAACACGTTCAATCTTAGGAACAGGAGAAGCAGGCGGAGTGGTGGAAACATTTGGCCACTTCGTTATTGGAGGCAATCCGTTAGTGGGCTTTGTTGTCTTCATTATTTTAATTATCATTCAGTTTCTCGTTATTACAAAAGGAGCGGAGCGTGTTTCTGAAGTAGCCGCACGCTTTACCTTAGATGCGATGCCGGGTAAACAAATGAGCATTGATGCAGATTTAAATGCAGGTATGATTTCAGAAAAGCAAGCAATTGACCGCCGTGAAAAAATTCAGCGCGAAGCAGATTTTTACGGAGCAATGGATGGAGCTAGTAAATTCGTCAAAGGTGATGCCATTGCAGGGATTGTCATTACCCTTATTAATATCTTGTTTGGAATTATTATCGGTATGCTGCAAATGGGAATGTCCATTACTGAAGCATCCCAAACCTTTACTTTGTTAACAGTAGGCGATGGGTTAGTGAGTCAAATTCCAGCCCTTATGATTTCAACAGCGACAGGTATTATCGTCACTAGAGCTGCTTCAACAGGCAATTTGAGCGAAGATATTACACAGCAGCTGTTTGCTTTTCCCGTTATGCTTTATGTCACTGGAGGAACGATTGCGGCGCTTGGTTTAATTACGCCAATTAATGATGTTATTACAATGCCTATTGCTATTTTGTTAGGAGTGGGAGGCTATTATTTGTCTCGGGCTAAGCATCAGGCGGTTCGTGAAGAAATGGCACCTACTGAAGAAGAGCTTGAAGACAATGAAATGAAAAGTCCGGAGAGTGTTGTCAATCTATTAAGCGTTGATCCAATTGAATTTGAATTTGGGTATGCATTAATTCCGCTTGCTGATACGAATCAAGGAGGCGATCTGCTTGATCGAATTGTGATGATTAGGCGACAGCTGGCACTTGAGCTAGGATTAGTCATTCCGGTTGTTCGCATCAGAGACAACATTCAGCTTCAGCCCAACGAATACTGTCTTAAAATAAAGGGCAATGAAGTGGCAAAAGGGGAGCTGCTGCTCGATCACTATTTAGCAATCAGTCCGGGAATGGATGATGATTTGATTGAAGGAATTGATACGTTAGAGCCAGCTTTTAAAATGCCTGCAAAATGGATTAGCCAGTCGGTGAAGGAGCAGGCTGAGATGTTCGGGTATACCGTTGTTGACCCGCCGTCGGTTGTGTCTACGCACATAACAGAAGTTATAAAATCGTATGCGCATGAGCTGATTGGAAGGCAGGAGACAAAGCAACTAATCGATCACACAAAAGAAACGTATCCTATTTTAATTGATGAAGTAACGCCTAATCCGCTTTCTGTTGGAGACATTCAAAGGGTACTGGCAAAACTTTTAAAAGAAAGCGTCTCAATTCGAAATTTACCCATTATTTTTGAGGTGCTGGCCGACTACGGAAAAATGACGTCAGACACCGATTTGTTAACTGAATATGTCCGGCAAGGGCTCGCAAGACAAATTACCAGTCAATACACGGTCCAAGAAGGTCTGCTTCGAGTTCTTACCCTTTCAGGAAAAGTTGAAAAAACGATGGCGGAAGCTGTTCAACAAACGGAGCATGGGAATTATTTATCACTAGACCCTAACGTTTCACAAGCTATCGTGGAAAGTATAGCCAAGCAAACAGAAACACTTTCTTTTCAAGAACAGTCTCCAATTGTGTTATGTTCTCCTGCGGTGAGGATGTACGTGCGTCAAATCACTGAGCGGTATTTTCCCCATATGGCGGTTTTATCATATAACGAGCTAGAAGCAAATGTTGAAGTTCAAAGTGTTGGAGTGGTGGATATCTGATGAAAGTAAAAAAATACGTAGTAGCATCCATGCCGCAAGCTATGAAAGCCATTCGTTCAGATTTAGGTGAGGAAGCGGTTATTTTACATTCAAAACAAATTCGAACAGGAGGGTTTCTTGGCTTATTTACTAAGGCAAAAATAGAAGTATTGGCAGCTGTCGATTCCGTAGAAAAGCTGAGCGTAAAGAAGAATTCATCGCCGCCAGAACCCAGTATGGAAGATAATCAATCTTTTATGAAGCAGCAGCTCAGTGAGTTAAATACTCTTGTCTCACAAATGAATCAAATGCCAAAGGTTTCTTCAGGTTCATATCCAAAAGCAGTGGAGGATGTGTTTGCCTATTTGCGTTTGCAAGAAATAGACGAAGCTATTTTAAAAAGCGTAGAGGCTCCTATGCTAGAGTACTACTACTTACATCGCCCTAACTCAAATCAACTTATGGAGTGGACGAAGAGCTGGTTTGTCAATCAGTTTAAAGCAAGTGAATGGAGCGGTCCTTTCAAAAAATATGTAAGTGTAGTAGGACCAACAGGTGTCGGTAAAACAACAACTCTTGCTAAATTGGCCGCAAAGTGTGTCCTGGAACACAATCAAAAAATAGCATTTATTACAACTGACACGTATAGAATTTCAGCGATTGAGCAGCTCAAGACGTACGCTTCGATCTTGAATGCGCCTTTAACGATTTGTTATAACGGAGCAGATTTTAAAAAAGCTTTGCTAGAAACGGAAGCATACGATGTGATTTTTATTGACACAGCAGGCCGTAACTTTTTAGAACAGCAATATGTAAATGATTTAAAGAAAATTATTACGTTTCAAGAAGATTTGCAAACGTTTCTTGTTTTAGCCCTAACGTCAAAAGTATCAGATATGCAAGCTGTATATGAACGTTTTGCTAGTCTGCCTGTTGATCACTTGATTTTTACGAAGCGAGATGAAACCACCCGCAAAGGCTCACTTTTAAATATGTTATATCATTACGGCCAGCGAGCTGCATTTACAACAAACGGGCAGGATGTACCAGAAGATGTTTCAGCATTTAAAATAAAAGAGTTTATTGACGATGTGTTTGGAGATTGGAAAGATGAATGATCAAGCAGCAGTTTTAAGAGAAAAAGTGTTAAAGAAGCATCAAAACTCTTTAAGGAATTGTAAAACAATAGCCGTCTTAAGCGGAAAAGGAGGAGTTGGAAAGTCGAATCTATCATTAAACTTATCTCTTGCGCTAACGAAGCAAAAGCAAAGAGTTCTTCTTTTTGACATGGATATAGGGATGGGAAATATTGATATTTTGATTGGGCAAACTGCTTCATATACGATGGTTGATTTGCTAGAAAAAAAGCTTTCCATCCAGCAAATTATTAAAAAAGGTCCTCAAGATTTAGCTTATGTGGCTGGTGGAACAGGAATTTCCTTTGTATTTGAATGGTCTCCATCAGACCTTGCTCATTTAATACAAGAATTGAATTCGTTAACAAATCAATATGATTATATGATTTTTGACATGGGAGCGGGCATGTCAGAGAGCATGCTTAAGTTTTTAAAAGCTGTAGATGAAATGATCGTGGTCACAACACCAGAACCTACATCTATAACAGATGCTTACGCTGCTATTAAGCTAGCAGCTTCCTATTCTGTATCAGCACCAGTTCGTCTTATTATTAACAAAACGCTTTCTGACAAAGAAGGAAATGAGACGTATGAACGATTTAACCGAGCTGTTCAGCAGTTTTTGAACATATCTATTTCTCTATTAGGTATTGTACCAAACGATCAAGCTGTCCAGAAAGCGGTCAGTCGCCAAATGCCTTTTTTGCTTCAAAATCCAGCATCTAAAGCAAGTATATCACTAATAGAAATGGTGAGTATTCTTATTCCTCAAGACAATAGGATAACGGCTAAAAACGAGGGAATGTTTATTCGGCGCCTCAAACGATTTTTTCTTGAAAGGTAGGAAATTAGAGTGAATGAAATAAAGGTGCTTATTGTAGATGATTCTGCATTTATGCGAAAGCTAATCGGCGATTTTTTAGCATGTGACAGTCGTTTCCACGTTGTGGGTACCGCACGTAACGGTGAAGAAGGGGCGAAAAAAGTGCTCGAGCTGTCGCCAGACATTGTGACACTTGATATTGAAATGCCCAAAATGAATGGCTTAGATATGTTAAAACAGCTCATGCGTGTGAAGCCCCTTCCTGTTGTCATGTTATCGAGTACAACAATAGAAGGTGCTGAAAATACGCTGACCGCTATGCAGTACGGCGCAGTTGATTTTGTTGCTAAACCTTCGGGAGCTATTTCGCTGGACTTACATAAAGTGAAAGATGAGCTTATCTCTAAACTATTGCTTGCTAGTAAAGCCAACGTATCTTCAAGCAGTCATCAGCACGTGCAAAACAGCAGTGTATATAACCTCCCGATGGGGACGAAAGTGAACAAAGTGATTTGTATTGGCACTTCTACTGGAGGACCGCGTGCGCTGCAAGAAGTATTATCAACTGTTTCAAAAGACATAAATGCACCTATTTTTATTGTGCAGCATATGCCTCCAAATTTCACAAAATCATTAGCGGTTAGACTAAATCAGCTAGCTGATATTGAAGTGAAGGAAGCAAAAGACAATGAAATCGTTCGCTCAGGATGTGCTTATATTGCGCCTGGAGGTTTTCATATGACGGTGGTAGAGAAAAAAGGACAGCTCAGCATTTGTTTAGACACTTCTTCACCTGTAAAGGGACATCGCCCCTCAGTGGATCGTTTGTTTCAGTCGATTAGTAAAATTTCAGGTTATCAAAAACTTGCTATTGTGTTGACAGGAATGGGGGCGGATGGAACGGAAGGGGTTATTGATTTAAAGAAAAATAAAGACGCGCTTATATTGGCTGAATCGGAAGAAACAGCTGTCATTTATGGGATGCCCAAATCAGCCGTTTCTACAAAACTTGTTGATTATATTGAACCGCTGCGAAACGTTGGAAGCTTTATTTCTCGCTACGTACAGAAATAGGAGGGAAAGTTACGATGGATATGAATCAATATCTAGAAGTGTTTATTGAAGAAAGCAGGGAACATCTTCAAAACGTTAATGACCAGCTAATGCGTTTTGAAAAAAATACCGATGATCTTGGCTATGTAAACGAAATTTTTCGGTCTGCTCATACGTTAAAAGGTATGTCTGCAACAATGGGATTTGATGATTTAGCACAATTAACTCACAAAATGGAAAACGTGTTAGATGCTGTTCGAAATCACCAACTCGACGTTCATACGGAAGTTCTTGATGCTTTGTTTGAATCAGTCGATGCGCTAGAAATAATGGTTCAATCTATTTCTGAAGGCGGCGATGGTCAGCTTGATGTCAAATTGCTTGTTCAAAAGCTGCAGCGTATTGTAGCAGAGGAACCCGTAGCACAGCATGCAGCTTCTTCCATTGAGTACGATGAATTAGTACAAACGCTGCTCAGCCAAACAGTAGACCAAGGGTTTAACACGTTTGAAATAACCGTACAGCTTGAACGCACCTGCTTATTAAAAGCTGCACGCGCTTATATGGTATTTGATGTGTTAGAGCAAGCAGGAGACGTTATTAAGTCAGCGCCAACTGTTCAAGATATCGAACAAGAAAAATTTGAATCATCTTTTATCGTTATATTAGTAACAAACGAATCACAAGAAAAGCTGCAGGCGAGCATTATGGAAGTCTCTGAAGTAGAAAGTGTAAAAATTGCTGCGGTCCCCGTAAAAAAGGAGACAGAAATGGAGGAGCTGGTTTCACCAGAAGTAGCAGCAGCCATACAGGAAGTTACTGTGTCAGCACCTTCTAAATCGCCTGTTGAAGAGAAAAGACAGCCCTCAAATAACAAGACGATTCGAGTTAATATTGACCGTTTGGACAGTCTCATGAACTTGTTTGAAGAACTAGTTATTGATAGAGGCAGGTTAGAACAAATATCAAAAGAATTTAATAATAGCGAATTAGACGAAACGGTAGAGCGGATGTCTCGTATTTCTGGAGACTTGCAAACGATTATTTTAAATATGCGTATGGTGCCTGTAGAAACCGTTTTTAATCGTTTTCCCCGTATGGTGAGACAGCTTTCAAAAGATTTAGGGAAACAAATTGAACTTCAAATTGTCGGAGCTGATACAGAGCTGGACCGGACCGTCATTGATGAAATTGGGGATCCGCTTGTTCACTTATTAAGAAATGCCGTTGACCACGGAATTGAAATGCCTCAAGCACGCTTAGAGAAGGGAAAGAATGAAAAGGGAACGATTCGCCTTAAAGCTTATCATAGCGGAAATCATGTCTTTATTGATTTAGAAGATGACGGGGCGGGCATCAATCGTGAAAAGGTACTGCAAAAAGCATTAGATCGAGGGATTATTGATGGGAAAACAGCTGAAACGCTGACGGATAAACAAGTGTACGAGCTCATTTTCGCTTCGGGCTTTTCGACGGCTGAGCAAATTTCAGATGTTTCCGGACGAGGAGTAGGTTTAGATGTCGTGAAAAACACGATTGAATCGCTAGGGGGTTCTGTAACGATCGATTCTAACGAAGGATACGGTTCGCGTTTTTCTATTCAACTGCCGCTCACTCTGTCTATCATTTCTGCTTTACTCGTGCAAATGAGTGAAGAGCGCTATGCCTTGCCGCTTTCTTCGATTATTGAAACAGCTATTGTTCAGCCCAAAGAGGTCATGCATGTACACGGTCAAAAGGTTATTGACTTTCGAGGAGCCATTATTCCTCTTCTTGATTTAAAAGAACTATTCACTGTGCCTAACTCAGTACAAGGTGATCATTATTCAGTAGTCATCGTGAAAAAAGGAGAAAAGACCGCCGGGCTAATTGTTGATTCTTTTATCGGTCAGCAGGAAATTGTTTTAAAATCTTTAGGTCATTATCTGCCGGGTGTGTTTGCTATTTCAGGAGCCACGATTTTAGGCGATGGACAAGTAGCACTTATCATTGATTGCAACGCTTTGATTAAATAACAAATGCTGTAAAAAGAAAGGGAGAAAGGCATGAAAATTATTGTGTTTCAATTGGGAGACGAGGAGTACGGAATCTCAGTAGAAGAAGTGCAGTCGATTGAAAAGATTCAGCACATAACGCGTGTTCCTGGAGTAAAAAAATATGTAAAAGGTGTTATTAATCTTCGCGGTGTTATTACACCGATTATTGATTTGCGCACTCGTTTTAACTTGCAAGAACAGCTTAACCATGAGCTGACACGTATTATTATGGTTCGTCTTAATGATGTAGAAGCAGGTTTGATTGTCGATGCGGCAAATGATGTAGTGGATATTGATGAAAAAACGATTGCTTCAGTGCCTGAAACAGTTGAAGGAACAGCTGTAGAATACTTAAACGGAGTCGTTAAAGTAGATAGCCGTTTAATTGTTCTTCTAAATTTACCTAAAGTGCTCTCTTTAGAAGACCACCTCCAGTGAGCCAAACGAATAATGGATATCACGCTGAAGGTTCTAGGAGTTGAAGAATCGTGAGAGATGATAAACAAGTGATTAAGGTAGGAATTGCCGAGATGAATGTTACACATGCACCCGCAGTGCTTCGAACAGCGGGATTAGGATCATGTGTAGGAGTTGTCGTTTATGACTCTATTCATTCAGTAGCTGGGCTTGCTCATGTGATGCTTCCGGATTCAAGCGGGGCTAAATGTCCTTTTAATAGAGCTAAATATGCAGATACAGCCATTTTTGATTTGATAAATATGTTGATTAAACAAGGCGCACATAGAAAATTGTTAAAAGCAAAAATAGCAGGAGGCGCGCAGATGTTTCAATTTGAACCAAGAAATGATGTCATGCGAATTGGCCTTCGAAATGTTCAAGCAGTAGAGAGAGAGCTGCATAGAAACAGTGTAGAAATTGCAGCAAAAGCTACAGGAGGACACAACGGACGCACAATTGAATTTGATCCTCAAACGGCTATTTTAAAGGTTCGTACGATTAACGAAGGGATAAAAACGATATAAAGCGCGCTCTGACCGTTTAATAGCGCTATAAAAAGGAGTTGAAAGACCCTTGAAAAGTATACAAGAAGTTGAAGAACATAAAATTTGGCAGGAATGGATAGAGACGAGAGACTCACATGCGGGAAACATGCTTGTTAAAAAGTATATGCCGCTCGTTAACTATCACGTTCAGCGGATTAGCGCGGGGCTGCCGAAGAATATTCATAAAGAAGAGCTTCGTAGTTTAGGGTTAATCGGTCTTTACGATGCTTTGGAAAAGTTTGATTACGGTAGAGACTTAAAGTTTGATACATATGCGTCTTTTCGAATTCGAGGGGCGATAATAGACGGGCTTCGTAAAGAAGATTGGTTATCAAGAAGCGCAAGGGAAAAGACGAAAAGGATTGAGCAAGCAACAGAAGCACTTGAACAAAGATACTTGCGCAGAGTTGCACCAAGTGAGGTTGCAAAAGAAGTAGGCATGACAGAAGCAGATGTCGTTCATACGATGAATGAAGGCTTTTTAGCTAACGTGTTGTCAATGGAAGAACAGCCGAAAGAGTATGAAGATGGAGAACAAAAATATACGATTAAAGATGAAAAAACGCTCTCTCCTGAAGAGGAGCTAATTAACGACGAACGATATCAAGAGCTTGCTGAAGTTATCGAGCAGCTAAATGAAAAAGAGCAGCTCGTTGTTTCATTATTCTATAAAGAAGAGTTGACTTTCACAGAAATCGCACAGCTGTTAGGGCTATCTACTTCACGTATTTCTCAAATTCATTCGAAAGCGCTGTTTAAAATGCGTACGAGTTTAAGCAAAATAATTTAACAAAGAGGTAAAAGGATGGGGTTTTTACTCACAGTTAGTTTTTTAATTCATGGTCTATCACTGTTTTGCATTATTCTTTTATATATGCAAGTGACCAAAGTGAAAAGGGTTGAACGCTTGCACCAGCAAAATATAAATAAAATGGAAGCTGCGATGGATTCATATCTCGCTGAATTTCAGGAACAAAACGAGCAGTTTTTAAGGCAGCTTCGAGAGCGTTCCACTTCGCTTTCTTCGGAAGTGGAAAAAAGCAGCGTAAAATCACCTTTGGTAGATGAAGAAGACGTGCCTGTTCAAAGGGTGGATCTAAAAAGTGAGCCTTCCCAGTCGCTGCATGAACTTCTTTCTATAGAAGAAAATCAGAAGCATATACGCACACCTTTTGATGAATTAACTACAGACCAAATTCAAGATTTGTCAGGTGAAGAGATAAAAGAATTTTCCGTTTATTTAAAAGGAAAAGGTTTAACAATTGAAGAAATTGCAAAACATTTATACAGAGGGAAAACTGAAATTGAATTATTATTGAAATTTCATCAATAAACTTAATGAAACGCTTGCTTGTGAAAAAGGAGTGTGCTATATTTGTTTTTGGTGTTATTACACACGCTTGTTGATTCGGTTGATGGTGCTACTTTTTGTAGTTTCGGCTGAAGATGAAATGAGCGGAGGAGACTTAAAACCATTAGGAGGAAAAACACATGTCAGTAATTTCAATGAAACAATTACTAGAAGCTGGTGTACATTTCGGTCACCAAACTCGCCGTTGGAACCCAAAGATGAAGAAATACATCTTCACTGAGCGTAACGGCATCTACATTATCGATCTTCAAAAAACAGTTAAGAAAGTAGAAGAAGCGTACAAATTCGTTAAAGAATTAGCTGCAGACGGCGGTACTGTTTTATTCGTAGGTACGAAAAAACAAGCTCAAGATTCTGTTAAAGAAGAAGCAGCTCGCGCTGGTATGTACTTTGTTAACCAACGTTGGTTAGGTGGTACATTAACTAACTTCTCAACTATCCAAAAACGTATCAAACGTTTAAAAGATATCGAAAAAATGCAAGAAGACGGTACTTTTGAAGTACTACCTAAGAAAGAAGTAGTTCAACTTAAAAAAGAGTTAGAGCGTCTTGAAAAATTCTTAGGCGGCATTAAAGATATGAAACAACTTCCAGATGCATTATTCATCATTGACCCTCGTAAAGAGCGTATTGCAGTAGCGGAAGCTAAAAAATTACACATTCCAATCGTTGGTATCGTAGACACTAACTGTGATCCAGACGAAATTGATTATGTAATCCCTGCAAACGATGATGCAATTCGTGCTGTTAAACTTTTAACTTCTAAAGTTGCTGATGCTATTCTAGAAGCTAAACAAGGTGAAGAAACAGCAGTTGAAACTGAAACAACTACTGCTTAATTCCGTGAAAGGTGATAAGAGGGAATAGCCTTTTATCACCTTTTTTTGAAAAGATTTAACCCATTTATATACATTAATTACATACCCAAACAAGGAGGCTACACATTATGGCAATTACTGCTCAAATGGTAAAAGAACTACGTGAAAAAACTGGCGCTGGTATGATGGATTGTAAAAAAGCGTTAACTGAAACTAACGGTGATATGGAGCAAGCAATCGATTTCTTACGTGAAAAAGGTATTGCAAAAGCTGCTAAAAAATCAGACCGTATTGCTGCTGAAGGTCTAACTTACATCGAAACTCAAGGTAACGAAGCTGTTATCTTAGAAGTTAACTCTGAAACTGATTTCGTTGCGAAAAACGAAGGTTTCCAAAAATTAACAAAAGAATTAGCTGCTCACATCCTAGCTAACAAACCAGCTGACGCTGCTGAAGCTGCTACTCAAAAAATGGAAAACGGTGCAACTGTTGAAGAACACATCAACTCTGCAATCGCTACAATCGGAGAAAAATTATCTCTACGTCGTTTCACTGTAGCAACAAAAACTGATGCTGATGCATTCGGTGCTTATCTACATGCTGGCGGACGTATCGGTGTGTTAACAGTATTATCTGGTACAACTGAAGAAGCTGTTGCAAAAGACGTTGCTATGCACATCGCTGCAATCAACCCTAAATACATCTCTCGTGATCAAGTTTCTGCTGAAGAAACTGAGCGTGAGCGCGAAGTATTAACTCAACAAGCATTAAACGAAGGCAAACCAGAAAAAATCGTTGCAAAAATGGTTGAAGGTCGCCTTGGCAAATTCTTCGAAGATATTTGCTTACTAGATCAAACATTTGTTAAAAATCCTGATCAAAAAGTACGTCAGTTCGTTGAGAGCAAAGGCGCTACTGTTGAAAGCTTCGTTCGTTTTGAAGTAGGAGAAGGTATTGAGAAACGTCAAGACAACTTCGCTGAAGAAGTAATGAACCAAGTTAAAAAGTAAGGGTTTGACCGTATAGGGAACACTGTGTGTTCCCTTTTTTACAAAAGAGATCTCACCGTTAACGATGGAGGTAAGCATGAGTCAAGCAAAATATAATCGTATCGTATTAAAGTTAAGTGGAGAAGCATTAGCTGGTGAAGAGGGGTTTGGTATTAACCCATCCATCATCAAATCTGTTGCTGAACAAGTAAAAGCCGTTTATGAATTAGGTGTGGAAATTGCTGTAGTCGTTGGTGGTGGAAACATTTGGCGTGGTAAAATTGGCAGTGAAATGGGTATGGATCGTGCCGCTGCTGATTATATGGGAATGCTAGCAACAGTAATGAACTCTTTGGCTCTTCAAGATAGCTTAGAGAACATTGGTGTGCAAACACGAGTTCAGACTTCTATCGAGATGAGACAAGTAGCAGAGCCTTATATTAGAAGAAAAGCTGTTCGTCACCTTGAGAAAAAACGCGTTGTTATTTTCGCCGCGGGTACAGGAAACCCTTATTTCTCTACAGATACAACAGCAGCTTTGCGTGCAGCTGAAATCGAAGCTGACGTGATCTTAATGGCTAAAAACAACGTCGATGGCGTTTATAATGCAGATCCTAAGCTTGTACCTGATGCTGTAAAATACGAAACATTAACGTATATTGATGTTTTAAAAGATGGACTAGCTGTTATGGATTCTACAGCTTCTTCATTATGTATGGACAATGATATTCCGCTAATTGTTTTTTCAATTACGGAAGAAGGCAATATTAAACGTGCCGTTACAGGCGAAAACATTGGAACAATTGTAAAGGGGAAATAAACATGCCAAAACAAGTGTTGCAAAACGCAAAAGAAAGAATGGAAAAAGCAATTCAATCATTTAGCCGCGAACTAGCATCAATTCGTGCTGGACGTGCAAGCGCGTCACTTCTTGACCGCGTAACGGTAGAATACTACGGTGCACCCACACCAATTAACCAATTGGCGCAAGTAAGCGTGCCTGAAGCTCGTATGCTTGTTATTCAGCCTTATGACAAATCACAAATTGGTGAAGTTGAAAAAGCTATTTTAAAATCTGACTTAGGGTTAACACCTACAAGCGATGGAACTATTATCCGTTTATCGATTCCTGCTTTAACGGAAGAGCGTCGTCGTGAGTTAGTGAAAATGGTGAAAAAATATGCTGAAGAAGCAAAGGTTGCGGTTCGTAACGTACGCCGTGATGCAAACGATGATTTCAAAAAGTTAGAGAAAAAAGGTGAAATTACTGAAGACGATTTACGCGGCTACAGTGACGACATTCAAAAACTAACAGATGATCATATCGTAAAAGTGGATAAAGTGGCGAAAGATAAAGAAGAAGAAATTATGGCAGTTTAAGTCATTTCAAGGTAAAATATATTGTAAAAGACCCTCTATTGTTTACAGGGGGTTTTTTTGTTAATAATGTGTAGTAAGAAAAAACTCACATAAGCTACACGTTTATGTGAGAGCGTACAACGGGGGACCTTTGCATGTTAAGAAAATTTCAAGCATGGAAGAAAAGTCAAGATTTAAATACACTGTCTTTGTCAGAACGAAAAGATCAAGTGAAACAGCACCCTGTTCCTGAACATATTGCAATTATTATGGATGGGAACGGTCGTTGGGCGCAAAAACGAGCTCTTCCTCGCATGATGGGCCATCATGAAGGAATGAAGGTAGTGCGTCATGTGACCAGATTGGCCAATGAATTAGGTGTTAAAGTATTAACTTTATATGCATTTTCCACTGAAAATTGGAAGCGCCCCAAAACTGAAGTCGAGTTTTTAATGAAACTGCCAGAGGAGTTTTTAACAACCTTTCTGCCTGAGCTAATTGAAAAAAATGTGCAAGTTCGTATTATGGGGGATAAAAGTGAGCTCCCTGCCCATACGATTCGAGCCGTGGATAACGCAATTGAAAAAACAAAGCATAACACAGGGCTGATTTTAAACTTCGCACTCAATTACGGTAGCCGTCACGAAATCATGGGCGCTATTCAGTCATTGGTAGAAGATGTAGAACAGGGAAAAGTAGCTTCCTCTTCTATTTCAGAAAATTTATTTTCTTCCTATTTAATGAGCAAAAGCCTTCCAGATCCGGATTTGCTTATTCGTACAAGCGGTGAGCTTCGCTTAAGTAATTTTATGCTTTGGCAGCTAGCTTACACAGAGTTTTGGTTTACAGAAGTATTATGGCCAGATTTTAAAGAAAATCATTTAATCGAAGCAGTCGAGGCGTTTCAAAAGCGCGGTCGCCGCTTTGGTGGTGTATAAGAAGGTGTGGAAAACAAGATGAAACAGCGCATTATCACCGCGATTGTAGCACTTGCGGTATTTGTACCGATTGTTTTAATTGGAGGGTTACCTTTTACCCTTATCATGTATGTAATCGGAACAGTTGGTGTAATTGAGCTTTTAAAAATGAAACATTTGAAAGCAATGTCTTTTCCAAGTATCATTAGTTTATTGCTAACCTGGGTGTTTTTACTACCAAATGGAAGAGATGTTGCATTTCAATTCTTAAGTGAACATAAGATAGAAGTAGCGCTTGCTGCTGTCCTTCTTTTATTAATGTACACGGTTGTAGTTAAAAATAAATTTACCTTCGATGACGTTGGGTTTATTTTATTAACGACAGTATATGTTGGCTTTGGCTTTCATTATTTTATCGAGGTTCGTCAAGAGTTCGGATTAGCTTATTTGTTCTTTGCTTTTCTTATTATTTGGGCGACGGATTCCGGAGCTTATTTTATTGGACGAGCAATGGGGAAACGAAAGCTATGGCCGGAAATCAGTCCCAATAAAACAATTGAAGGTTTTGTTGGTGGCGTCGTATGCGCCATTATAGTAGCCATTGTATTTAAGCTGTTAGCAAATATTGATCAAACTATGATCGAACTACTTGTAATTGGTATTATCGTATCGTTATTTGGACAGATGGGTGATCTTGTACAATCAGCGTTCAAACGTCACTATGGCGTAAAAGATTCAGGAAAGATTTTACCGGGTCATGGTGGGATTTTAGACCGTTTTGACAGTTTAATGTTCATCATGCCAATTTTAGCTTTTTTATTATCTCTATAAAAAAGATGTCTTTGTTTTAATAGGAGTGAATATACTTGAAGAAAATTTCCTTGTTAGGAGCTACAGGTTCAATCGGTACTCAAACCGTTGATATTGTTCGAACGCATCCGGAGCATTTTGAGCTCTCAGCAATCTCTGTAGGTCGAAATATTAATGAAGCAAGAAAAATTATTCAGCAGTGTAAGCCAGCCCTTGTTTCTGTGATGAAGAAAGAAGATTGTCTGTCACTGCAAGCAGAATTCCCTTCTATTCGATTTGTTTATGGAGAAGAAGGGCTTGTGGAAGTGGCAACTCATCCATCCACAGAAGTTTTAGTAAATGCTGTTCTTGGAAGTGTAGGGTTGACTCCTACGCTAGAAGCAATCAAAATGAGAAAAACGATTGCTATTGCAAATAAGGAGACACTTGTTACCGCTGGTCACCTTGTCATGGAAGCAGCCAAGGAATATGGCGCTGATATTTTACCGGTAGACAGCGAGCACTCAGCTATTTTTCAAAGTTTGCAAGGGCAAGATCAAAAAGCAATAGACCGTTTAATTTTAACGGCTTCTGGAGGGAGCTTTCGAGATAAGACGAGAGCAGAACTGCAGGGAGTAACGGTTGAAGATGCGTTAAATCATCCAAACTGGTCAATGGGAGCTAAAATTACAATTGATTCGGCAACGATGATGAATAAGGGACTGGAAGTGATTGAAGCACATTGGCTTTTTGATCTTCCCTATGAGAAAATTGATGTATTGTTACATAAGGAAAGCATCATTCATTCTATGGTAGAGTATTCTGATACAAGCGTTATTGCTCAGCTTGGAACGCCTGATATGCGCGTGCCAATTCAATACGCGTTAACCTATCCAAAACGCATGTCTTTGCCCAACACCAAGCGTTTAAGTTTGGCGGATATTGGCCAGCTTCACTTCGCTAAAATGGATGAAGAGCGTTTTCGCTGTTTAGCTTTTGCGTTTGAGGCTGGCAAAGCGGGTGGAACACTTCCGACTGTTTTAAATGCAGCTAATGAAGAAGCTGTTCAAGCCTTTCTAGATGGTCACATTACATTTTTACAAATTGAAGATGTGATTGAAAAAGCAATGAATGAACATACTGTAATACAGAAACCTTGTTTATCTACTATTAAAGAAGTAGATTTAGAAGCAAGAGAGTTTGTTAGATCCGCCATCTCTCGATAATGTGCGTGCGAGAGAAGCCACTCATTTATTGCTGGTGGGTGGAGGTTTGACTCTATTACATGAAGGGGGTAATACCCATTGAACACAGTCATTGCGTTTGTCGTCATTTTTGGAGCTCTTGTATTCTTTCATGAGCTTGGTCATTTAGTTTTTGCAAAGCGTGCAGGCATCTTATGCCGTGAGTTTGCCATTGGGTTTGGTCCCAAAATCTTTTCATTTAAACGAGATGAAACAGTTTATACCATTCGCTTGCTGCCTCTAGGTGGATTTGTTCGAATGGCTGGAGAAGACCCAGAAATGATCGAAGTTAAGCCTGGTCAAATGGTGGGCCTCATGTTTGATAAGGAAGGCAAAGTAAATAAAGTCATTATTAACAACAAGGAACAGCATCCAAATGCAAAAGTTATTGAGGTAGAGCAAGCAGACTTAGAGCATAATCTATTTATTTCAGGTTATGAAGAAGGTGAAGATGAACGTCTGCAAAAATTCGAGGTAGCAGAAGAATCTTACTTCGTTATGGACGGAGAAGAAATTCAAATTGCACCTTACAGCCGTCAGTTTGCTTCCAAAACTCTTGGTCAGCGTGCGCTAGCCATTTTCGCTGGTCCGCTAATGAACTTTATATTAGCCTTTGTTATTTTTATCGTTCTTGGGATTTCTCAAGGATATGTTGTTGACAAACCCGTGATGGGCAAATTAACATCAGATGGAGTAGCCGTTGATGCGGGACTTAAACAAGGAGATAAAGTTCAAGCAATTGATGGACAAAGTGTTTCAACGTGGGATGATGTCGTAAAAGTAATTCAAAAACATCCTGAACAGCAAATTACATTCACGGTTCAGCGCGGCGGCAAAACGCTAGATATTCCGATTACACCTGAAAGTCGCAAAGTTGGGGAACAGACAATTGGACTAATTGGCGTATATGCACCGGTTGAAAAGTCATTCATTGGTTCGATCACGCACGGAGCTACTGAAACATATACGTGGATGAAAGAAATCTTAACGGGTCTAGGGAAGCTTGTGACAGGACAGTTCAAACTGGATATGCTTTCTGGTCCTGTAGGTATTTACGCAGCAACCGATCAAGTAGCACAGTCAGGCATTTATTATTTAATGAAATGGGCAGCCGTTTTAAGTATTAACTTAGGGATTGTCAATTTGCTTCCACTTCCTGCTTTAGATGGAGGACGACTATTGTTCTTCGCTGTAGAAGGAATTCGCGGTAAGCCAATTGACCGTCAAAAAGAAGGCATTGTTCATTTTATCGGTTTTGCTTTATTAATGCTGCTGATGCTCGTTGTAACGTGGAACGATATTCAAAAGTTCTTTTTATAAGACATACGCTCAGCGAGGGATATTCCCTCGCTGATTATATGAAAATTGCGGCATGGTCCGCCTTAAAAAAATAAGATAGAGAAGTAAGCAAAGAGGTGCGAGGTTATGAGACAAAGTTCTACATTGATTCCTACATTAAGAGAAGTGCCAGCTGATGCGGATATAAAAAGCCATCAGCTTCTATTGCGCGCAGGTTATATGCGCCAAAATACAAGCGGCGTGTACAGCTTTTTACCGCTTGGTAAGCGCGTATTGCAAAAAGTTGAACAAATTGTTCGTGAAGAGATGGACCGTGCAGGTTCTGTCGAATTATTGATGCCTGCTTTACAACAAGCTGAATTGTGGCAAGAGTCTGGCCGCTGGTATTCGTATGGATCTGAATTAATGCGTATGAAAGATCGTCACGGCCGTGAATTTGCTTTGGGAGCAACACACGAAGAAGTTATCACAAGCTTGCTTCGTGACGAAGTGAAGTCATACAAACGTTTACCGCTAAATTTATATCAAATTCAAACGAAGTTCCGCGATGAAAAACGTCCACGCTTTGGCTTATTACGCGGTCGTGAATTTATTATGAAAGATGCATATTCGTTTCATGCTTCTCAAGAAAGTTTAGATGAAGTATATGATAAAATGTTTGCGGCCTACAGCCGCATCTTTGAGCGCTGCGGATTAAATTTCCGTGCGGTTATCGCTGATTCAGGTGCAATGGGCGGAAAAGATACGCATGAATTTATGGTTCTGTCTGAAATCGGGGAAGATACAATTGCTTATTCAGATACATCTTCTTATGCAGCAAATGTTGAAATGGCACCAGTTGTAAATACGTATGAAAAATCAGGTGAAGCTGAAAAAGAATTAACAAAGGTAGAAACACCAAATCAGCATAGCATTGAAGACGTAGCTGCTTTCTTAAATGTTGAAGCGACTTCTTGTATCAAGTCCCTTTTATTTAAAGTAGATGATCGTTTTGTGCTTGTACTTGTTCGCGGGGATCACGAAGTAAACGATATTAAAGTGAAAAACTATTTTGAAGCTTCCGTTGTTGAACTGGCAACTCCAGAAGAAACAAAAGAAGTATTAAAATGCGCAGTTGGTTCAGTAGGGCCGATTGGAGTAAGTGATTCAGTAGAAGTGGTAGCTGATCATGCTGTAAAAGCAATTGCTAACGGTGTATGCGGAGCAAATGAAGAAGGTTATCACTACACAAATGTGAATGAACGTAACTTTAATGCAACTTACGAAGATTTCCGCTTCATCCAAGAAGGGGATCAGTCACCGGATGGACAAGGCGTTATTAAGTTCGCTAAAGGTATTGAAGTCGGACACGTCTTTAAACTAGGAACTCGCTACAGTGAAGCGATGGGAGCAACGTATCTAGATGAGAACGGACGCAGCCAGCCAATGATTATGGGCTGCTATGGTATCGGTGTTTCTCGTACGGTAGCTGCGGTTGCAGAACAATTTAATGATGAGAACGGTCTTCTATGGCCAGAAGCTGTTACGCCTTATCAAGTGCACGTTATTCCAGTTAACGTGAAAAATGATGAACAGCGTGAACTAGGTGAGAAATTATATAATGAGTTATTAGATAATCGCTTTGAAGTGCTGTTAGATGACCGCCAAGAGCGTGCAGGAGTAAAATTTGCAGATTCAGATTTAATTGGTCTTCCTGTTCGAGTAACAGTTGGTAAACGTGCATCTGAAGGGATTGTAGAAGTAAAAGTACGCAAAACTGGGGAGTCATTAGAAGTGTCAGTTGACAATCTAGTTTCAACAGTGAAAGAACTGCTAGCGAAGTAATGAAGCAGCGGGGATTTGTATCCCTGCTGTTTTTATGTTTATAAACAGAACATATGACAGAATAGAAGTCATTTATGTTAAAATAGATTGCACTCATTTATAAAAGGAGGCAGAAAACTTGGAAGCACAAACGCTAGGAAAAAAAGAGCGTTTTAAGTTGCTGCTGCAGCAGTTAGAGCTGACGAGTGATCAAATTGTTCCTTACTTTGAAAACGCAGCGATTGAAAAGCTCGTCATTCAGAAAGAACAAAAAAAATGGCATTTCCATTTTTCTTTAGAAGGATTATTACCTTTTGAGATTTATGAGTTATTCCATGCTCGCATGTCTTCAGCTTTTTCTCATATTGCGAGTGTTTCTTTTTCTATTCAAACCGTTAATAAAGAATGTACGGAAGAGCATGTACAGTCATATTGGAAGCATTGTATTGGAGAAATGCAGGGCATATCTCCCCTTTTACAGTCGCTTTTACAAGATCAAATGCCGAGATTGAACGGTGCCAAATTGATTGTGAACGCACGCCATGATGCAGAAGGAACGGCTTTACGTAAAAAGTATAGTCAGTTAATTGCTGATCAGTATGCGTCCTATGGGTTTCCGAACCTTCAGCTAATGACGGAAGTTGTACATTCAGAAGAAGCATTTCAGCAGTTTGTAGAGCAACGAAAACAAGAAGATACAGAAAAAGTATTACAAGCCATCACAGAAATGCAAAATAAAGAAAATGAAAAAAGTGATGGACCAGACCTACCAAAAGGTCCGCTTACAATTGGATATACGATTAAAGACGAGACGGTTCGCCTGGACTCCATTATGGATGAAGAAAAGCGAATTGCCGTTGAAGGATACGTATTTGATGCAGAAACTAGAGAATTACGAAGCGGACGTACGCTTCTTATTTTTAAAGTAACAGATTATACAAACTCTATTATGGTTAAAATGTTTTCGCGTGACAAAGAAGATATTCCTTTACTTCAAGCGATTAAAAAAGGAATGTGGGTAAAGGTTCGCGGAAGTGTACAAAACGATACATTTGTCCGTGATCTAGTTATGATTGGAAATGATGTTAACGAGATTACCGGTCCCGCTAGACAGGATACAGCGCCTGAAGATGAAAAGCGTGTGGAGCTTCACTTGCATACGCCAATGAGTCAAATGGATGCCGTTTCATCTGTTGGAGCTTTAGTCGGACAAGCCAAAAAATGGGGACATCCGGCTGTAGCGATAACTGATCACGCGGTTGCACAGTCGTTTCCTGAAGCGTATGGAGCCGGGAAAAAGAACGGCATTAAAATACTGTACGGAGTGGAAGTCAATTTAGTAGACGACGGCGTGCCGATTGCCTATAATCCGCAGCATGTGGATTTGACAGAAGCAACTTACGTAGTATTTGACGTCGAAACAACTGGTTTGTCAGCCGTGTACGATACCATTATTGAACTTGCTGCCGTGAAGATGAAAGAAGGCGAAATCATCGATCGATTTGAACGGTTTGCAAATCCTCATCATCCTCTGTCTGCAACAACAATTGAGCTGACGGGTATTACAGATGATATGGTCCAAAATGCGCCTGAAATCTCAGAAGTACTTCGGGATTTTCACGAGTGGATGGGAGACAGTATTTTAGTCGCTCATAATGCAAGCTTTGATATGGGATTTTTAAATATGGGACTGCAAAAAATCGGATTAGAAAAAGCAGCTAACGGCGTTATTGATACGCTTGAACTCGGAAGATTTTTGTATCCGCATATGAAAAACCATCGTTTAAATACTCTTGCTAAAAAGTTTGATATTGAACTTGTACAGCATCACCGCGCGATTTATGATGCGGAAACAACCGGCTATTTGTTAAATAAAATGCTGAAAGATGCATTTGAACGCGAAATTACGATGCACGATCGCTTAAATGATTATATGGGAGAAGGGAATGCATATCAGCGGGCCCGTCCTTATCATGCGACGCTTTTAGCACAAAACGACGTAGGTTTAAAAAATCTATTTAAACTCGTTTCGATTTCTCATTTAAATTACTTTTATCGAGTTCCGCGAATTCCAAGATCTCAGCTCGACAAATATCGAGAAGGCATCTTGATTGGAACCGCATGTGACCGAGGCGAAGTATTCGAAGGCATGATGCAAAAAGGAATTGATGAAGTAGAAGGAGCAGCTGAATTTTATGATTACATCGAAGTGCAGCCTCCTGACAACTACAAGCACTTAATTGAACTGGATTTAGTGCGAGATGAGAAAGCCTTAAAAGATATTATCAGCAATATTGTGAAGCTCGGTGAAAAGATTGGAAAGCCGGTTGTAGCAACAGGAAATGTTCACTATCTCAATCCGGAAGACAAAATTTACCGAAAAATTTTAATTGGTTCACAAGGCGGGGCTAACCCGTTAAACCGTCACCAGCTGCCGGATGTTCATTTTAGATCAACGGATGAGATGCTGAATTGTTTTTCATTTTTAGACGGGGACAAAGCGAAAGAAATTGTTGTTCATAATACGCAAAAAATAGCGGATATGATTGACGATATTAAACCAATTAAAGATGATTTATATACGCCAAAAATTGAAGGTGCAGACGAAGAAATGCGTGAAATGAGCTATGCGATGGCACGCAGCATCTACGGTGAAGAGCTGCCTGAAGTAGTAGAAGCTCGCCTAGAGAAAGAGTTGAAAAGTATTATCGGCCACGGGTTTGCCGTTATTTACTTGATCTCGCATAAACTCGTTAAAAAATCCTTGAATGATGGTTACTTAGTTGGTTCACGTGGTTCCGTAGGGTCTTCATTCGTTGCGACGATGACAGAAATTACAGAAGTAAACCCACTGCCGCCGCATTATGTTTGTCCAAAATGTAAGAAATCCGAGTTTTTTAATGATGGTTCCGTTGGTTCTGGATTCGACTTGCCGGATAAAAGCTGTGACGATTGTGGCGTACCATTTATTAAAGACGGACACGATATTCCGTTTGAAACGTTCTTAGGATTCAAAGGAGATAAAGTTCCCGATATCGATTTGAACTTCTCCGGAGAGTATCAGCCGCGAGCTCATAACTATACAAAAGTACTGTTTGGACAAGATAATGTATACCGCGCGGGAACAATCGGTACAGTAGCCGAAAAAACAGCTTATGGCTATGTAAAAGGCTATGCCGGTGACCGTGATTTACATTTACGAAACGCAGAAGTGGATCGTTTAGTAGCAGGATGTACGGGCGTAAAACGTACAACGGGTCAGCATCCAGGGGGGATTATCGTTGTACCGGACTATATGGATATTTTCGATTTTTCACCGATCCAGTTTCCAGCTGACGACCGTAATTCCGAATGGAGAACAACTCATTTTGACTTCCATTCGATTCATGATAATTTATTAAAACTTGATATACTCGGACACGATGATCCGACCGTGATTCGCATGCTTCAAGATTTAAGTGGAATTGATCCAAAAACGATTCCGACGGATGATCCTGAAGTGATGAAAATTTTTAGCGGAACGGAATCACTTGGCGTAACAGAAGAGCAAATTATGTGTAAAACAGGAACGCTTGGCATACCTGAATTTGGAACGCGCTTTGTGCGTCAAATGTTAGAAGATACGAAGCCAACGACGTTTTCAGAGCTTGTTCAAATCTCGGGACTGTCGCACGGGACGGACGTATGGCTTGGTAATGCGCAGGAGCTAATTCGCAATGATATTTGCAACTTAAGTGAAGTAATCGGCTGTCGTGATGACATCATGGTTTATCTGATTTATCAAGGTCTTGAACCTTCACTTGCCTTTAAAATTATGGAGTCTGTACGTAAAGGGAAAGGGCTAACACCTGAATTTGAAGAGGAAATGATCAAAAATGGTGTTCCGGACTGGTATATTGATTCTTGTAAAAAGATTAAGTATATGTTCCCTAAAGCCCATGCGGCTGCTTATGTATTGATGGCCGTGCGTATTGCTTATTTCAAAGTGCACCACGCGCTTCTTTATTACGCAGCATACTTTACGGTTCGTGCAGATGACTTTGATATTGATACGATGATTAAAGGCTCAACTGCCATTCGAGCGAAGATGGAAGAAATCAATGCTAAAGGTTTAGATGCATCTCCTAAAGAGAAAAACTTATTAACGGTGCTTGAGCTTTCTTTAGAAATGTGCGAACGAGGCTATTCATTTAAAAAAGTAGATTTATATGAATCGAGCGCAGACGAATTTTTAATTGACGGCACGTCTTTAGTTCCACCGTTTAATGCCATTCCCGGTCTTGGCACAAATGCAGCGCTGAACATTGTAAAAGCTCGTGAAACGGGAGAGTTTTTATCGAAAGAAGACTTGCAGCAGCGAGGCAAAGTATCTAAGACGATTTTAGAGTATCTAGACAACCATGGATGCCTTGAATCATTACCTGATCAGAACCAGCTTTCTCTTTTCTAACATTTGCATAAAATAAGCGGTTATGATATAGTAATTGTGGAAATGCTAAGGATACGGACGAGAAAGAGTGGGGAAACCCGCTCTTTCTTATTGATATGAACTTACTGACATAGTAAGTAGTATGGAGAACGAATCGGCTTCTAGCATGATTCGTTTTTTCTGTAGATTTTCAATCACCATGATTGATTTATTATGTGACGTTTAAAATCCTGCAACACAAATGACAACATTTCCACTCTAGTAGGTTAGACCTCTTATAGAGTGCAAAATAAAAATAGCAAATAAACCACTCTTTTTTGATATAAGAGACATAAAAAACGCGTAACCTAAACATACCATGCAATGTCTCGAAGGGAGGATTAGAATGAGTAAAAATGTAAAACAAACAGTGGAAGAAATGGTTTCCCCTATCTTAGAGGAAATGAATTTAGAGCTTGTTGAAATTGAATACGTAAAAGAAGGAAAAGATTGGTTTTTACGTGTGTTTATCGACTCTGATACCGGCGTGGATATCGAAGACTGCGGAGCAGTAAGTGAAAAATTGAGTGAGAAAATGGATGCAGTAGATCCAATCCCTCATAACTATTTTTTAGAAGTATCATCGCCTGGTGCGGAACGCCCATTAAAAAAAGATAAAGATTTTGAACGTGCAATTGGTAAGCATGTATACATAAAAACATATGAACCAATTGAAGGTGCAAAAGAATTTGAAGGCGAATTACAATCATTTGACGGAGAAACTGTCACATTATCTATTCGTATCAAAACACGCACAAAAACGGTGGTTTTACCATATGACAAAGTCGCTTTTGCTCGATTAGCGATTGTATTTTAATGTGTAGGGGCCAATATTAAAGGGGGATTATCCAACGATGAGCAGTGAGTTATTTGATGCCTTAGTCATTCTTGAAAAAGAGAAAGGCATTAGCAAAGATGTAATTATTGAAGCAATTGAAGCAGCGCTAATTTCTGCTTACAAACGCAACTTTAACCAAGCGCAAAACGTACGCGTTGATTTAAATTTAGAAAGAGGTTCAATGCGCGTGTTTGCTCGCAAAGATGTGGTTGATGAAGTATATGATCCACGTCTGGAAATTTCGGTTGAAGAAGCACAAACAATCAACCCTAACTTCCAGCTAGACGATGTGGTTGAAATCGAAGTAACGCCAAAAGACTTTGGACGCATCGCGGCTCAAACAGCAAAACAAGTTGTTACACAGCGTGTTCGTGAGGCGGAACGAGGCGTTATCTATTCAGAGTTCAGCGATCGCGAAGAAGATATTATGACAGGTATTGTTCAGCGTCAAGATTCTCGCTTCATCTATGTGAGCCTTGGCAAAATTGAAGCATTGCTTCCTCAAAGCGAGCAAATGCCAAACGAGCAGTATAAACCTCATGATCGCATTAAAGTGTATATTACGAAAGTAGAAAAAACAACAAAAGGCCCACAAATCTATGTTTCACGTACGCACCCAGGTCTTTTAAAACGTCTTTTCGAAAAAGAAGTACCGGAAATCTATGACGGTACAGTTGAATTAAAATCAGTAGCTCGCGAAGCTGGAGACCGTTCAAAAATCTCTGTTCATTCTGAGTATGCTGAAGTAGATCCGGTCGGTTCTTGTGTTGGGCCAAAAGGTCAGCGCGTACAGGCTGTTGTAAATGAACTAAAAGGTGAAAAAATTGACATCGTTCGCTGGTCAAATGATCCAGTTGAATTTGTTGCCAATGCCCTAAGTCCATCTAAGGTAGTAGATGTGATTGTAGATGAAAATGAAAAAGCAACAACTGTTATCGTTCCTGACTATCAGCTGTCACTTGCAATTGGTAAGCGTGGACAAAATGCACGTCTAGCTGCTAAGCTGACAGGCTGGAAAATTGATATTAAAAGTCAATCAGAAGCTGAACAAGAAGGTATGGTTGTAAAAAACAGCGATGATATGCTAGTAAGTCAACATGCATTTGATTCAGATGAAGATATGGAATAAGAGGTGAGCCAAGGTGAACAATCGTAAAAAAGTCCCGATGCGAAAATGTGTGGCCACTGGAGAAATGAAGCCTAAAAAAGAGCTAGTACGCGTTGTACGCTCAAAAGAAGGCGACGTTTCAGTTGATGTAACGGGTAAAAAGTCCGGGCGCGGAGCTTATGTAAGCAAGGATAAAGAAGCAATTTTATTGGCAAAAAAGAAAAATGTGCTTTCGACACATTTAGGCGCGTCAATAGATGAAGCGGTTTATGAAGAGTTGCTAGCGCTTGTAGAAAAGGAGAAACAGTCACGCTAATGAATGAACAATGGATCTCCTTTTTAGGGCTTGCAAACCGTGCACGCAAATTGATTTCTGGAGAAGAACTTGTGGTTAGAGAAGTTCGGAAACAAAAAGCAAAGTTAGTACTTTTAGCAAGCGATGCGTCTGAAAACACAAAGAAAAAAGTAACGGATAAATGTTCTTACTACAACGTTTCG
The DNA here is from genome assembly GCF_056099005.1 of Priestia sp. 53B2. Taxonomy (NCBI): domain Bacteria; kingdom Bacillati; phylum Bacillota; class Bacilli; order Caryophanales; family Bacillaceae; genus Priestia; species Priestia sp. 53B2. The sequence goes on along the minus strand of NZ_JBLZXA010000008.1, from coordinate 385,879 downwards.
GTTAAAATCGTTCCCGATCGCTACACGCTAGGTCAAGCGATTGGAAAAGATGCTCGAGTTGTGGTAGCCGTGATGGACGAGGGATTTGCTAAAAAGCTAGCAACGATGCTCGGTTAATTTTATGGGGGTGAAAGTATTGAATAAAAATACAAAATCAACAGCTAACAAAGGAAACAATAAAGGTAACAAAAAGCCACAGGCACAAAAGTCACAGGCACCAAAAGGTAGACCAGCTCCAGCAGCTGCAAAAGAGTTACCGGAAAAAGTAACGTTTGTCGGAAGCTTAACGGTTTCTGAGTTAGCAAAAGAATTAGGCAAAGAGCCTTCTGAAATTATAAAAAAACTATTTATGCTTGGTGTAATGGCAACAATTAACCAAGAGTTAGATAAAGATTCTATCGAACTAATTGCCGGAGAATACGGTGTAGAAGTTGAAGAAGAAGTAGTAGTAGATGACACTGCTTTTGAATCATTAGAAATCATTGATGACGAAAAAGACCTTCAAGTGCGTCCTCCAGTTGTTACAATCATGGGTCACGTTGACCACGGTAAAACGACGCTTCTTGACTCTATCCGTAACACAAAAGTAACGGCTGCAGAAGCAGGCGGCATCACGCAGCATATCGGTGCTTATCAAGTTGTGGTTGACGAAAAGAAAATTACATTCCTTGATACACCAGGGCATGCTGCATTTACAACGATGCGTGCGCGCGGTGCGCAAGTAACGGATATTACAATCCTTGTTGTTGCAGCAGACGATGGTGTAATGCCTCAAACAATTGAAGCGATTAACCATGCAAAAGCGGCAGAAGTGCCAATTATTGTTGCGGTTAACAAAATGGATAAAGAAGCAGCAAATCCAGATCGCGTTATGCAAGAACTAATGGAGCACGGCCTTGTAGCTGAAGAGTGGGGCGGAGAAACAATCTTCTGTAAGCTTTCAGCCATTTCAGGTGAAGGGATCGATCAATTGCTTGAAATGATTTTACTTGTAAGTGAAGTAGAAGAGTTAAAAGCAAATCCTAACCGTCGTGCAGCAGGTACAGTTGTAGAAGCACAGCTAGATAAAGGCCGTGGGTCTGTAGCAACGCTTCTTGTTCAAACTGGTACACTACGCGTAGGTGATCCAATCGTAGTCGGAAATACGTTTGGCCGCGTTCGCGCAATGGTAAATGATATCGGCCGCCGTGTGAAGGAAGTAGGACCATCTACTCCGGTTGAGATTACTGGCTTAAACGAAGTTCCGTTAGCTGGAGATCGTTTCTTAGTGTTTGAAGATGAGAAAACAGCTCGTCAAATCGGAGAAGCTCGTGCTCAAAAGCAGCTTGAACAACAGCGCGGTGAAAAATCTCGCGTAAGCTTAGATGATTTATTTGAAAAAATTAAACAAGGTGAAATGAAAGACTTAAACCTTATCGTAAAAGCAGACGTACAAGGTTCTGTAGAAGCATTGGCTGCTGCTCTTCAAAAGATTGATGTAGAGGGTGTAAATGTTCGTATTATCCATACGGGTGTAGGTGCGATTACAGAATCTGATATCATTCTTGCAACTGCTTCTAACGCAATCGTTATCGGCTTTAACGTGCGTCCGGATGCTGGAGCAAAACGTACAGCTGACGTAGAAAACGTAGATATTCGTCTTCATCGCATTATTTATAAAGTAATTGAAGAAATTGAATCTGCGATGAAAGGAATGCTTGATCCTGAGTTTGCTGAAAAAATCATCGGTCAAGTGGAAGTACGTCAAACATTCAAAGTATCAAAAGTTGGTACAATCGCAGGAAGTTACGTAACAGACGGTAAAATTACACGTAACAGTGGAATTCGTTTAATCCGTGACGGAATTGTTATCTTTGAAGGTGAAGTAGATGTGCTAAAACGCTTTAAAGACGATGCAAAAGAAGTCGCTCAAGGATATGAGTGTGGTATTACAATTAAAAACTTCAATGATATTAAAGAAGGAGATATTATTGAAGCATATGTAATGGAGCAAATTGATCCTAAATGATTGGACTAGTGGAGTGTGAATGCTTAATTTACGATGCTGCTTCTCTTAAAGAAAAACGTGCCGTGCTTCAGCGCATCTTGATGCGCTTGAAGCAGCGGTTTAACGTATCAGTTTCAGAAACTGATTTTCAAGATGTGTGGCAACGAACAAAAATTAGCATTGTCGCAGTCTCATCTAGCCGTGTCACAACGGAACAAGAACTGCAAAAAGCGCTAAGCTTGATTGATTCTTTTCCAGAGATTGAACGTACTATTACAACTTTTGATTGGTTATAAAAGGGGTGACACAGATGAACATAAGAGCAACTAGAGTCGGAGAACAAATGAAAAAAGAGATGGGCGAGATTTTAAATCGTAAAATCAAGGATCCGCGCATCGGTTTTGTGACTGTAACAGATGTTCAAGTATCAGGCGATTTACAGCAAGCGAAAGTGTATATCTCTGTTTTAGGAGATGCTGAACAGCGTGAGAATACGTTAAAAGGCCTTGCGAAAGCAAAAGGATTTATCCGCTCAGAAATCGGTCAGCGCATTCGCTTACGTAAAACGCCTGAAATTACGTTTGAGTTTGATGAATCAATTGATTATGGTAATCGAATTGAATCATTGCTTCATGAAATTAAAAAAGAAAGCGATGACCATCAAGAGAACGAATAAGATCAGTGAATGTAGAAACAAAAAAGGGTGTCTCAAAAGTGGTTTTTGCTTCTGAGACACCCTTTTTTAAATGAAAAGGAGATGAAGAATGAGTGGACGGTGTTTTAGTTTTACATAAACCAGCTGGCCTGACTTCGCACGACTGTGTGTTTAAAGTCCGAAAGCTGCTTCGCACTAAAAAAGTAGGGCATACAGGCACATTAGACCCAGACGTTACAGGGGTATTGCCTATTTGTATCGGTAGAGCTACCAAAATTGTAGAATATCTAACAGGAGCTACTAAAACCTATGAAGGAGAAGTTACACTCGGATTTTCTACAACAACAGAAGATTCTTCCGGAGAGGTTGTAGAAGAAAAGAAAGTAGTGGATTCTTTTTCACGTGCTCAAGTCGAAGAAGTGCTGTCTTCGATGACAGGAGAACTTCAGCAAGTCCCTCCAATGTACTCCGCGGTAAAAGTCAAAGGTAAAAAGCTATATGAATATGCAAGGCAAGGAATCGAAGTAGAGCGCCCTGTTAGAACCATTCATATCTATAACTTTGAACTGCTGGATGATCGCTCTACATTTGAGGGAGAACAAATTTCCTTCAAATTCCGCGTAACGTGCAGCAAAGGTACATATGTGCGAACGCTTGCTGTAATGATTGGAGAAGCTCTTGGCTATCCGTCTCATATGTCGTATTTGCAGCGAACGGGTTCCGGGCAGTTTTCACTAGAAGATTGTGTGACATTTGAAGATATTGAACGGGCGGTAGAAGAAGAAACGATCAATGAGAAACTACATTCGATCGAAGAAGCTCTTAATCATTTGCCGAAACTTCAAATTAGTGATACATTAGCAGAGAAAGTGAAAAATGGCGCGGTATTGCCGTGTACGGAAGATGAAGAGTTAAAAAAAGAACCATTCTTTTTAATGATAAATTCTGCAGGCAAGTGCTTAGCAATTTATGCTCAGCACCCAACAAAAAAACATTTAATGAAGCCGGTTAAAGTGTTGGCAATCGACTAGACCGGTTAGGGAAAAGGTGAACTGTGTTTTGGAAACGATTGAAATTCGACATCCACACCACTTTCAACGAGAAGCTGTTCAACAATCAGTGTTAGCGCTTGGTTATTTTGATGGTGTACATTTAGGGCATCAGCAAGTGATAAATTCAGCAAAACAGTTAGCCGATGAAAAAGGCATAGCTAGTGCTGTGATGACGTTTACTCCTCACCCTTCTGTGGTGCTCGGGCGCAACGTGCAGCACATTGATATGATCACACCACTTCAAGAAAAAAAGAAACTCATTGAGGAAATGGGAATTGACTTTTTATATATCGTTCATTTTGATAAACAGTTTGCAGCACTATTGCCTCAAGAGTTTGTTGATCAATATATTATTGGCCTGAATGTGCAGCATGTGGTAGCTGGATTTGACTATACGTATGGAAAGTTAGGTAAAGGAACAATGGAAATACTACCATTTCATTCTCGATCAAAATTCACTCAAACAACAATTGATAAGTTAACAAATGGCGAAGAAAAAATTAGTTCAACGCTCATTCGCGAAAATTTAGCAAATGGAGACATGCATCGAGTAAAAGTGCTGCTTGGGCGCTATTATGAAGTGTCAGGTACAGTAACTCATGGAGAAAAGCGAGGCCGGCAAATAGGTTTTCCGACTGCTAACATCGCTTTAGACGATGAGTATTTACTTCCGCGCATCGGCGTGTATGCTGTTGAGCTTCAGCTCCACGGCAAGTGGTATGCAGGAGTATGCAACGTGGGCTACAAGCCGACTTTTCACGATAATTTAGAAAAGCCAACAATTGAAGTCCACTTATTATCATTTGACGAGCAAATCTACGATCAGCACGTAACGGTGAAATGGCACCGAATGATTCGTTCAGAAAAAAAGTTCAGCGGCATCGAAGAGCTTGTCGGTCAGATCTCAAAAGACAAGGAAGAAGCCCTTGCTTATTTTGAAGGAATTCAAAAGCATAAGAAATAAAAAAAAATATATAAATAGTTGCTACGACTTGCTTTTTGTTCTAATAAGTAGTAACATAACACTTGTATGTAAAACAACCATTGCTTGGCATTACGATTCACCAACGTTTTGCTCGGTAACTGGGGTTTAATAATAAGGAGGTGAATAGGATGGCTATCACACAAGAGCGTAAAAATGAAATCATTAGTGAGTACAAAACTCATGCGAACGACACTGGTTCTCCAGAAGTTCAAATCGCTGTCCTAACAGAGCAAATTAACAATCTAAACGGTCACTTACGTACTCATAAAAAGGATCACCATTCACGTCGTGGTCTTTTAAAAATGGTAGGTCGACGTCGTAACTTACTTAACTACCTACGTAACAAAGACGTTACTCGTTATCGTGAGTTAATCAACAAACTTGGTTTACGTCGATAATAAGAAGAAAGCGGGAGCATTCCCGCTTTTTTAGTATGTACATTTAAGAAACATTAAAGATGCTACATAATGTGAAAAAAGCTATTGTTTTTGGATATTTCGTTTATAATAAAACTATCACATTTGATTACATACATATTTTATATGTAGAGAGGGGTACTCGTCGATATGGAACAAGAAAAACGAGTGTTCTCCGTAGATCTAGCTGGACGAAAGCTAGAAGTTGAAGTTGGCCAGTTGGCAAAACAAGCAAATGGCGCAGCATTAATCCGCTATGGAGACACAGTTGTATTAAGTACAGCAACGGCTTCAAAAGAGCCTAAAAATGTAGATTTCTTCCCGTTAACAGTAAACTATGAAGAGCGTTTATATGCAGTCGGTAAAATCCCAGGTGGATTCATTAAGCGTGAAGGCAGACCAAGTGAAAAAGCAATCTTGGCTAGCCGTTTAATCGACCGTCCGATTCGTCCTTTATTCGCAGATGGTTTCCGAAACGAAGTTCAAGTTGTCAGCGTTGTAATGAGCGTAGATCAAGACTGTTCTTCAGAAATCGCGGCAATGTTCGGTTCTTCATTAGCATTATCAGTATCTGATATTCCATTTGAAGGTCCTATTGCAGGCGTAATCGTAGGCCGTGTAGACAATGAATTTGTTGTAAACCCAACGGTAGATGAGTTTGAAAAAAGCGATATTCATCTGACGGTTGCTGGTACAAAAGACGCGATCAACATGGTTGAAGCAGGCGCGGATGAAGTACCGGAAGAAGTAATGCTAGAAGCAATTATGTTTGGACACGAGCAAATTAAAAAATTAATTGCGTTCCAAGAAGAAATTGTAGCAGCAGTAGGCAAAGAAAAAGTAGAAGTTGAGCTTTATACTGTGGATGCTGACCTTGAGCGTCAAGTTCGCGAAATTGCAGAAGGTGACATGAACCGTGCCGTTCAAGTTCAAGAAAAGCACGCGCGCGAAAATGCGATTAAAGAAGTGAAAAGCGCAGTAGCTGCAAAATTTGAAGAGCAAGATGTAGAAGAAGAAGTACTAAATCAAGTGAATGAAATTTTATCGAAGCTTGTTAAAAGTGAAGTGCGTCGCTTGATCACAGAAGAAAAAGTGCGTCCTGATGGCCGTAGTATTGACGAAATTCGTCCACTTTCTTCTGAAACAAACTTGCTTCCTCGTACACACGGATCTGGATTATTTACGCGTGGACAAACTCAAGCGCTTAGCATTTGTACATTAGGTGCACTTGGCGATGTGCAAATTTTAGATGGTTTAAGTGTAGAAGAATCTAAACGCTTCATGCATCATTATAACTTCCCTTCATTTAGTGTTGGTGAAACTAGACCGATGCGCGGACCAGGTCGTCGTGAAATTGGACATGGTGCGCTAGGTGAACGTGCACTTGAGCCGGTTATTCCAAATGAAAAAGATTTCCCTTATACAATTCGTCTTGTATCTGAAGTGTTAGAGTCAAATGGTTCTACTTCACAAGCAAGTATTTGTGCAAGTACGCTTGCAATGATGGATGCTGGGGTTCCAATTAAAGCACCTGTAGCAGGAATTGCCATGGGTCTGATCAAATCAGGTGAACACTACTCGATTCTAACGGACATTCAAGGAATGGAAGATCACCTAGGAGATATGGACTTTAAAGTAGCAGGTACGGAAAATGGCGTAACTGCGCTTCAAATGGATATTAAAATTGACGGGTTATCTCGTGAAATTTTAGATGAAGCCCTTCAACAAGCAAAAAAAGGCCGTATGCAGATCTTAAATCATATGATGTCAACGATTGCTACGCCTCGTCAAGAGCTTTCTCAATATGCGCCTAAGATCCTTACAATGGCTATTAACCCTGATAAAATTCGTGATGTTATTGGACCAAGCGGCAAGCAAATCAATAAAATCATCGAAGAAACAGGCGTTAAAATTGATATCGAACAAGATGGTACAATCTTCATTTCTTCTATTGATCAGCCGATGAATGAAAAAGCGAAGAAAATTATTGAAGATCTTGTACGCGAAGTTGAAGTCGGCCAAATGTACTTAGGAAAAGTAAAACGAATTGAAAAATTCGGTGCATTTGTAGAAATCTTCAGCGGAAAAGATGGGCTTGTTCACATTTCAGAGCTTGCAGAAGAGCGTATTGGAAAAGTGGAAGACGTTGTATCGATTGGCGACGAGATTTTAGTTAAGGTTATGGAAATTGATAAACAAGGCCGCGTTAACTTATCTCGTAAAGCAATTTTAAAAGAACAAAAAGAAAAAGAAGAAAAAGCAAAAGAAACAAAATAATCTTCTTTTACTACTATATAGATATTGTGAAATCGTCCATACATGAAGAAAATCCATGTGTAGGGCGATTTTATCGTTTGTAGATGTTTGTTCTACCTTGTCCTCTTTATACATATTTTAAATGGTAAAGGGGGAAGGATAAGTGAAGAGAACCATTGTGCAATTTACAGCATTTCTATTTTTACTGGCAATTACATATAAATCTATTTATAATCCTTTTGCTGAAGCATATATAGAAGCACTTAAATCCGATGTACAACTTGTATCAGCTCAGCATGATGCGTTATATCAAAAGATTGAAGAAAAAGCAAAAGATTATGAAAAGCCGGCAGTGAATGCACGAATCGATCCCGTTTGGAAACGGGTTCCTGGCTATAACGGCATAAAAGTTGATCTTGCTGCTTCTTATAAAAATATGAAACCTGCGGGTAAATTTGATGAAAAAAAACTAGTGTACAAACAGGTTAGACCAAAGGTTCACTTGAAGGATTTACCACAGGAACCTATCTACCGTGGACACGATGAAAAGCCTATGGTATCGTTTACAGTGAACGTAGCATGGGGGAACGAGTATTTGCCTAAAATGTTAGAAGTGCTAAAAAAGCACCATGCTAAAGCAACCTTCTTTTTAGAAGGAAAATGGGTTAAAAATAATCCAGATATGGCAAAAATGATTGTAGACGCAGGGCATGAAGTAGGAAACCACTCTTATTCTCATCCTGATATGGCCACTTTATCGGCTAGTCAAATCAATCAGCAGCTTAAAAAAACGAATGATATTATTACGTCTACTACGGGACAAAAAGTAAAATGGTTTGCTCCGCCGAGCGGCAGTTTTCGCCCCGAAGTAGTAACGCTTGCTTCTCAGTTAAAAATGAATACCATCATGTGGACGGTTGATACAATCGATTGGCAAAAGCCAAGTTCAGAAGTGTTAATTAATCGAGTAATGAAAAAGATTCACCCAGGGGCTATTGTACTGATGCACCCGACTGAATCAACGGCTGAATCGCTTGACCAATTGTTAACCGATATTGAACGCAAAGGCCTCAAAGTTAGCGATGTGTCAACAATGCTAGATGAAGAACGAATGATGAAAATACCTTCTTTTACTAAGAAGTAAGTGAGATAAGCAAAAGGGAGGCACTAGCTTGATAAAACGATATACGTGCAAAAATGGTGTAAGAATTGTATTGGAAAATATCCCAACTGTTCGATCTGTGGCCATTGGGGTGTGGATCGGAACGGGTTCTCGAAGTGAACACCCTGAAATTAATGGTGTATCACATTTTCTTGAACATATGTTTTTTAAAGGAACAAAAACAAGATCTGCTCGTGAAATTGCAGAAAGCTTCGACCGCATTGGCGGACAAGTAAATGCATTCACTTCTAAAGAATACACGTGCTACTATGCAAAAGTATTAGATGAACACGCAGATCAAGCGCTCGATGTGCTGGCGGATATGTTCTTTAATTCTTCATTTGATGAAGAGGAATTAGCTCGTGAAAAAAATGTTGTATATGAAGAAATTAAAATGTATGAAGATACACCTGATGATATTGTACACGATCTATTAGGAAAAGCCGTATATGGAAATCATCCATTAGGCTATCCAATTTTAGGAACGGAAGATACGTTAAAAACATTTAACGGTGAGTCGCTTCGTCAGTATATGGAGCAAATGTATATTCCTGAAAACATTGTTATTTCAGTAGCTGGAAACATTGATGAAAGTTTTATTCAGCAGGTGGAAAACTATTTTGGTACATATACGTCAAGTCATTCCGCTCATCAATATGTTCAGCCAGAGTTCCATACAAATCATATTGCGCGCAAAAAGGAGACTGAACAAGCTCACCTTTGCCTTGGCTTTAAAGGTTTGCCAATCGGCGGAGAAGATGTATATAGCTTAATTGTATTAAATAACGTGCTTGGTGGAAGTATGAGCAGTCGTTTGTTCCAAGAAGTCCGCGAACAGCGCGGCTTGGCTTACTCTGTTTTCTCTTATCATTCTTCTTATCGAGACAGCGGTCTTGTCACGATTTATGGGGGGACGGGAAGCCATCAGCTCGACGTGTTATATGATACGGTTCAAGAAACGCTTTATGATCTGAAAGACAAAGGGATTACGGATAAAGAACTTGCTAACAGCAAAGAGCAGCTGAAAGGAAACTTAATGCTGAGTCTTGAAAGTACAAACAGCCGTATGAGCAGAAACGGAAAAAATGAGTTAATGCTAGGCTATCACCGTTCATTAGATGAGATTTTAGATCTTGTTAATGCCGTGACTAAAGATAGTGTAAATGGTCTTGCGCGAGATATTTTCAAAGATGAATTTGCTCTTTCGCTAATAAGCCCGAGTGGAGATTTACCTAAAGGTTTTAAAGGAAATTAAACAGTAAAAGTAAGGTTGGCTAAAATAATTGAGCCAGCCTTATTTTTTTGTCATTTTTTGCATGGTTGTTCAATAAATTAGATGAAAGGAGGGATTCTATGAGATTAAGCGAACTGAGTGGGAAAGAAATTGTAGATGTTAAGCGAGCAGAGCGTTTGGGTATTTTAGGGCAAACAGATCTTGAAATTAATGAACATACGGGACAAATTAATGCGCTTATTATTCCATCTGTGAAGTGGTTTGGATTTCGAAAGCAAGGAGATGAAGTGCGAGTGCCGTGGGGGAATATCGAAAAAATTGGTACAGATATGGTGATTGTAAATGTCCAGCAGCTAGAAGACATAAATAATCAGTCAACAAAATAAGAAACGAGATGCTTCCTGCATCTCGTTTCTTTTATTTTCAGGGATAAAGATTCACCGATTCCTGTGTGTTTACATAGTATGTTGAAGAAAAGCAATAGGCATTCTAGGGCGTAACGATAGCACTTTACATTTCGATGGTTTAAGCGAAAGATACATCTATTTAATGTTAAAGAAGGTGAAAATGAAACATGTTAACGGATTTGCACATAGCTGTAATTGGCGGTGATGCTAGGCAGCTTGAAGTCATTCGAAAATTAATTCAATTAGATGCAAAAACCTCTCTTATTGGTTTTGATCAGCTAGATCATGGTTTTACAGGTGCGACGAAATATCAGATAGAGGAGCTGGATTTTTCAGATGTTGATGCCATCATCCTTCCAGTGCCTGGAACAAATCACGAAGGGCAAGTAGATACTATTTTTTCAAATGAAAAAGTAGTGCTGACTGAAGAAATACTTAAAAAAACGCCTGAGCACTGCATTATTTATTCTGGTATTAGCAATGGGTATTTAAACGAATTAGTCAAAACGACAAACCGTAAACTCGTTCAGCTATTTGAGCGTGATGATGTAGCAATTTATAACTCTATCCCTACTGTTGAAGGTACCATCATGCTTGTTATTCAACATACGGATTTTACCATTCACGGTTCAAATATTTCTGTCCTAGGTTTAGGAAGAGTAGGAATGAGCGTGGCAAGGTCCTTTGCTGCACTCGGTGCCAATGTAAAAGTAGGGGCTAGAAAATCTGAACATTTAGCACGTATTGCTGAAATGGGTTTGCAACCTTTCTATCTTTCTGAACTCGATAAAGAAATTGCTGATAGCGATATATGTATTAACACCATTCCATACCCCATCTTAACGGCTAAGACATTATCTAATGTCCCGACCCATGCGCTCATTATTGATTTAGCTTCAAAGCCTGGAGGAACCGATTTCCGCTATGCAGAAAAACGAGGAATTAAAGCTATTTTAGCACCTGGTCTTCCAGGAATTGTGGCTCCAAAAACAGCAGGTCAGATTGTCGCTAATGTATTAGTGAATTTATTAAAAGACGCTGCGGATGCGAGAGAGGAGAAAAAATAATGTCATTAAAAGGTAAAAGAATAGGATTCGGCTTGACGGGATCTCACTGTACGTATGATGCGGTTATGCCGGAAATTGAAAAGCTTGTTAATTTGGGAGCAGAAGTGTTACCGGTTGTTTCTTACACTGTACAATCCACAAATACTCGTTTTGGAGATGGAGAAGACTGGGTGAAGAAAATTGAGGAATTAACAGGTCATGCCGTCATCAATACAATTGTAAAAGCAGAGCCTTTAGGACCAAAAATTCCGCTTGATTGTATGGTGGTTGCCCCAATCACTGGGAATACGATGAGTAAGTTTGCGAATGCAATGACTGAATCTCCGGTACTCATGGCAGCTAAAGCAACGCTTCGTAATAATAAGCCGGTGGTACTGGGAATTTCAACTAATGACGCACTAGGGCTAAATGGTGTAAACTTAATGAGGCTAATGGCGACTAAAAATATTTATTTTATTCCATTTGGTCAAGATGACCCGGTGTTTAAGCCGAATTCAATGGTAGCGCGTATGACGATGTTATCAGACACGGTGTACGCAGCGCTTGAAGATAAACAGATTCAGCCTGTTATTGTCGAAAGGTTCCGCGACGGTCAAGAGTCATAGGACATATATGCCTCTTGCTGTTGCATGAATCTATTCAATACTGCGGCTGTAAGAGAACTCTCAATTTCAAAGAAGAGAAGATTTTAAAAATCTTCTCTTCTTTGACGCAATGAAGCATAATAATATGTTAAAATAGTCAGTATATGCAGATAAATGTTGAGTAGTTGAAAATTGTTGGAGGCGGTATTAAAATGACAAGAGAATTACATGTAGCAGTAGTAGGAGCAACAGGTGCAGTAGGACAACAAATGATTAAAACCCTACAGGAGCGTAATTTTCCAGTTGGTAAATTAACGTTATTATCTTCAGCTCGTTCAGCTGGTAAAAAAGTGTTGTTTAACGGAGAAGAAGTTGTTGTGCAAGAAGCAACTCCTGATAGCTTTGAAGGCGTAGACATTGCTTTATTCAGTGCAGGCGGGAGCATTTCAAAAGCACTTGCACCAGAGGCAGTAAAACGCGGAGCAATCGTTGTAGACAACACAAGCGCTTATCGAATGGATGAAAATGTCCCGTTAGTTGTGCCGGAAGTGAATGAAGATGCATTACACGCACATAACGGAATCATTGCTAATCCAAACTGCTCTACAATTCAAATGGTTGCAGCATTACAGCCATTGCGCGAAACATACGGCTTATCTAAAGTGCTAGTATCAACGTATCAAGCCGTTTCTGGAGCAGGCGCTGCTGCAATTAATGAATTAAAAGAACAAGCTAAAGCTATTTTAGAAGAAAAAGAGTTTACACCGGAAATTTTACCGGTTGGTGGAGATAAAAAACATTATCAAATTGCTTTTAATGCCATTCCGCAAATTGATAAATTTCAAGATAACGGTTTTACATTTGAAGAAATGAAAATGATTAATGAAACGAAGAAAATTATGAGCATGCCTGAATTGCCAGTAGCTGCTACTTGTGTTCGTCTACCGGTTGTAACAGGTCATTCAGAGTCAGTGTACATTGAAATTGAAAAAGACGGTGTAACGGTAGCTGATGTGAAAAATTTATTGGCTGATGCACCTGGTATCGTATTGCAAGATGATCCAGAAAATCAAGTATATCCAATGCCAGCAGATTGTGTAGGTAAACGAGATGTGTTTGTCGGCCGTATTCGTAAAGATTTAGATCGCGATAACGGTTTCCATATGTGGATCGTTTCTGATAACTTGTTAAAAGGTGCAGCTTGGAATTCTGTACAAATTGCAGAATCACTTATTAAGCTTAGCTTAGTAAAATAAGCGCAACCAGAGTGTCTCGGAACATGATGAGGTGTAAGTATGAAAATAATCGTCCAAAAATTTGGAGGAACTTCCGTTCGTAACGAAGAAGGAAGAGCGAGAGCAATCTATCATTTAAATAATGCATTAAGTGAGGGGTACAAAGTAGTCGTTGTTGTATCGGCAATGGGACGAAAAGGTGAGCCGTATGCAACGGATACATTGCTTTCACTTGTTGATGGAAATAAAGCGTCTCTTAATAAACGTGAGCTTGATATGCTTATGGCATGCGGAGAATTAATTTCATCGGTAGTGTTTACGAATTTATTAAACGAAAATGGTATTAAAGCTACAGCGTTAAACGGTGCACAGGCCGGGTTTGTGACGAATGATGATTTTACCAATGCCAAGATACTAGAAATGAAATGCGACCGTTTGTTAAAAGAATTAGAAGAATATGATGTCGTTGTTGTAACAGGCTTTCAAGGGGCAACTACTGAAGGTGATACAACAACGCTTGGACGCGGAGGCAGCGATACATCTGCTTCAGCTTTAGGTGCAGCCCTTATGGCTGATTACATTGACATTTTCACGGATGTAGAAGGTGTGATGACAGCGGACCCGCGTATTGTAGAAGATGCAAGACCGCTATCCGTTGTCACATATAACGAAATATGCAACATGGCTTATCAAGGTGCAAAAGTAGTTCACCCACGTGCCGTAGAGATTGCCATGCAGGCAAAAGTGCCGATGCGCGTCCGTTCCACTTATGCTGATTCAGCAGGTACGCTCGTTACATCTCAAGGTGAAGCACAGCAGCGTGGAAGCGATGTGCAAGAACGCCTTGTAACAGGCATCGCGCACGTATCCAACGTCACTCAAATTAAAGTTTTTAGTAAAGAAGGCCATTATGATACGCAAGCAGAAGTATTCAAAGCAATGGCACAAGAAAAAATCAGCGTAGATTTTATCAATATTTCACCGAAGGGTGTTGTATATACGGTAACAGATGAAGCAACTGACAAAGCGATTGATGTGCTTCATGCGCTAGGGTATGAGCCGGCTGTTATTCGCAATTGTGCCAAAGTGTCAACGGTTGGAGCAGGAATTGCAGGGGTGCCTGGTGTTACATCTAAAATTGTTACAGCCCTTTCTGGCGAAGGTATTCAGATTTTACAATCTGCTGATAGCCATACGACGATTTGGGTGCTTGTAAAAGAAGAGGATTTAAAGAAAGCTGTTAATGCTCTTCATGGTGCCTTTGACTTGTCAAAAGCACCGCAAAAGAGATAAACTACATGTTCCGTTAGCTATAAGCTAACGGTTCATTACATGAATAGGGATAATGCAATTTCAAGGAGTGAAAACATGATTGATTTTGGGAAAGTCGCAACAGCGATGGTAACGCCTTTTGATCATAAAGGAAATATTGATTTTGAAAAAACAACGCAGCTGATTAACTATTTAATCAGCAACGGTTCGGATGCGTTGGTAATTGCCGGAACAACGGGTGAATCTCCTACGCTTTCAACAGAAGAAAAGCTAGCGCTGTTCCGCCACTCAGTAAAAGTAGTAGATGGCCGTGTACCGGTTATTGCAGGTACAGGAAGCAACAATACGTATGCATCAATTGAATTAACAAAAAAAGCGGAAGAAATCGGCGTAGATGCGATTATGATTGTAGCGCCTTATTACAACAAGCCAAATCAGGAAGGTCTGTATCAACACTTTAAAACAATTGCTGAAAGTACAGAGCTGCCTGTCATGTTATACAATATTCCAGGGCGATCCGTGATCAATATGTCTGTTGATACAATTGTACGCCTAGCTGAACTGCCAAATGTTGTAGCGTTAAAAGATGCAAGCGGAGATCTTGACGCAATGACAGCTATTATCGCACAAACAAGCGATGATTTTGCTTTATACAGCGGTGATGATGGTTTAACACTACCGGTATTAGCAATTGGAGGAACTGGTATTATTTCTGTTGCCTCTCACATTATTGGGAATGAAATGCAAGAGATGGTTAAGCTGTATGAGTCAGGAAATCCGAAGGAAGCAGCAAAAATTCATCAGCGTATTGTACCCGTTATGAAATCTCTTTTTGCAGCTCCAAGTCCAACGCCTGTTAAAACGGCTTTACAGCTAAAAGGATTAGACGTAGGATCGGTACGATTACCTTTAGTTCCGTTAACGGAAGAAGAACGCCAAACGTTAGTCAGCACATTAAATACGCTATAAGCTATAAGTATGTTTTTTAAACGTCTCTTCATTGACCGTATATACGAGTCGATGAAGGGACGTTTTTTTCTTATAAGATAATAGAAGAGCAGATGACGGAAATAGACGAATGAAATTTCTTGTATTCCAATTCTTACTTCAGTTATAATGTAAGCAAATGAAATTGTACGGGTGAAAGTAAGTAGGAGGAGCTTATGGTACTAGAAAAGACAGAAAATATTAAAATTTCAGCCTTGGGTGGAGTCGGAGAACTTGGAAAAAACATGTATGTGGTGGAAATCAATGAAAACATATATGTGTTAGATGCAGGATCAAAGTTTCCGGGAGGGGAAATGTTAGGAATTGATATTGTCATTCCGGACATTACATATTTAGTAGAAAATCAGCAGAACGTAAAAGGCATATTTGTTACTCATGGACACGAAGAACAAATTGGCGCTATTCCTTTTATACTTCAAAAATTGGATGTGCCTGTATATGGTACAGAATTAACGCTAGCACTTATCAAAGAAAAGTTAAAAGAGTATGGAATTAAAAAACATGAAGCTTTACATCCTATCACTTCGTCAACGGTTTTATCGTTTGAAGGAGTGGATATTTCATTTTTCAGAACGCAGCACAGCATACAAGATTCAGTCGGTATTTGTTTACAAACAAATCAAGGTGCGATTGTATATACAGGTGATTTTAAATTTGATCAAAATTCAGTCAGCATTCAAAGCGCTGATATTGGAAAAATGGCTGCCATTGGGGAAAAAGGCGTCCTGTGTTTGCTTTCAGACAGTACAAATGCAGATAAGCCAGGCTATACAGTTTCCGAAGCCGTCATTGGACAAAATATTACCGACGCTTTTTATAAAAGCAAAGGTCGAATCATTGTTGCTGCATACAGTTCCAATCTGCACCGTATTCAGCAAATCATTCATGCCGCATATCAGCACGGCCGTAACCTGATCGTTATGGAAAAAAGTATGCTGAAAATCATTGATATTGCAGCAAAACTTGGACATTTGCAGCTGCCTGAGGATTTAATTGTTCCTGTGCAAAAGCTAAAAGATCTTCCAAAACATGAAACGGTTATTTTAACAACAGGTCATCACGGAGAGCCGATTTTAGGTCTTACTCGAATGGCTAAACAGTCCCATAAATTTATTCAAATCAAACAAGATGATACGGTCCTGCTGGCTGCTACACCTGTGGCGGGGCACGAAACGACCTTTTCAAAAACAATTGACGTCATCTTTCGTTTAGGAGCAAGCGTAGTGTTTGCTCAGAAGAAAGTGCAGGCTTCCGGACACGGCAGTCAAGAAGAATTAAAATTTATGATTAACTTAACAAAGCCTAAATATGTCATGCCTGTCAATGGAGAATACCGAAAGCAAAAAGCTTATGCAAAGCTGGCCGGTCAATTAGGAATATCAGAAGATCATATTTGTTTGCTTGAAAAAGGTGAGCGAGTTGAGTTTAAAGATGCTCGCATGTACCCTAGCGGTTCTATTCAAGCAGGAAATACGCTCATTGATGGACTAGGCGTCGGTGATATTGGAAATATCGTTCTGAGAGACCGCAGGCTGCTTTCACAGGACGGAATCTTAACGGTAGTAGTTACGATTAATAAACGCCAAAAAACGGTAGTAGCGGGGCCAGAAATCATCTCGCGCGGATTCGTCTATGTAAGAGAATCAGAAAAACTTTTAGAAGAAGCCACGAAGATTGTTCAGCAAATTTTAGAAAAGTGTATGGAAGACAAAGTAATCGAGTGGTCTTCATTAAAATTAAAAATGAGAGAAAGTTTAAATCAATTTTTATATGAAAAAACCCGTCGTAAACCGATGATTTTACCGATTATCATGGAAATCTAATGTGAAGCCTTCCCGCTGGGAAGGCTTTTTATTTGCAGCTGATGCGGATGTAATAACTGTGAGAAGTTCATACTACTACTATCAATAAGTGAAAGGAGCTAGAATATGTTTGAAAATAACGAAAGATTACATTCTGATGAAGCGCCTCAGCAGCCTAATAAAAATGAAGAAAGCAAGGGCGGAATATTAGATAAAATTCAACAATTAGGACAGACCAACGTGGCTCAGCTTCCTCAGGATTCTAATATTCACTGTTTAACGATTGTAGGACAAATCGAAGGGCACATGCAGCTGCCTCCTCAAAACAAAACGACAAAATATGAGCATGTCATCCCGCAAATTGTGGCGATCGAACAAAATCCAAAAATTGAAGGATTGCTTATTATCTTGAATACTGTAGGTGGAGATGTAGAAGCGGGTCTTGCAATTGCTGAAATGATTGCTTCGTTATCCAAGCCTTCTGTGTCTATTGTGTTAGGAGGCGGACATTCAATCGGTGTTCCAATTGCGGTTTCAACTGATTATTCGTATATTGCCGGTACAGCGACCATGACCATTCATCCTATTCGCTTAACGGGTCTTGTTATTGGTGTACCGCAAACATTTGAATACTTAGATAAAATGCAAGAGCGCGTGATTAACTTTGTGAGAGAACATTCTCATATTTCAGAAGAAAAGTTTAAAGAACTTATGTTTTCAAAAGGGAACTTAACGCGTGATATCGGGACAAATGTAGTTGGCGGAGATGCTGTTTCATATGGGTTAATTAACGAAGTAGGCGGAGTTGCTCAAGCGATCAAAAAGTTGAATGAACTGATTGAGCAAGGACGTCAGAATGAGGAGCAGCTGCTGCAATGATTTTGTATACAATGATGCCGCAAGAACTGATCTTTCAGCAGTCTTATCATCAAGAACAATCTCAGCCAAAGCTTATTAACCATAATGGAATCCCGGTTATTGTTGAAGAAAATGAACAAAAGCAACAGCAAATTGTGAGGATTTTAAGCACGAATCCTCAAGATTATTTGAATGAAAATTATTATCCTGGTCAAATTTTGTCGTAAGGATTTCAGTATAATTATGGTGAATATGGTATAATGAATATGACGAAGAAGGCAGCCGCTGTATTGGCTGCTTTTTTATTCAACTGATAAAAGAAACAAAATCAACATAGAGTGTTGGACGTTGATTGGAGTGGAAAAATGGCAAAGAAAAAACGAAGAGGTCAAATAAAAAAGGATGAATGGAAACGCATATTGCGCTTTGAGCTAATTGGCTTATTTTTATTAGCGTTAACGTTAATTGCCATGGCAGGACTTGGTGCTGTAGGACAGGCCCTTGTACTAGTGGTCCGCTTATTTATTGGCGAATGGTATATGCTGTGTTTAATCGGAATGGCTATTCTATCTGTTTATATTATTTGGAAAAGAGAAATGCCTCCTTTAGTGACGCGGCAGCTTATCGGTACATATCTCATTATTTTATCTATTTTACTTTTTAGTCACGTGACGTTATTTGAAAATTTATCGAAAAATGGAACGTTTACAGATCCGTCTGTCATTATGAACACGTGGAATTTGTATATGCTCGAAGCAACGGGCCAATCGAATCACAGTGATTTGGGTGGAGGGATGATAGGAGCTATTATGTTTGCCATGTTCTACTATCTATTTGATAGCTTAGGAACAGAACTTATCGCTGCCTTACTTATTGTGATTGGGGTACTGCTTATTACCGGACGTTCGCTTCACGAAACGGTATTAAAACTTTTGTCACCTTTAGTGAATTTTTTAACAACGGAGTTAAAAGAAGGCTGGCAAGATATTCAGACGTGGAAACATAAAAAGAAAAAAGCTCCTAAAACAACAAAAAAGAAACGCCAAGAAAAAGCTTTGCAAGAACCTGAAGAAAGCATGGAAATAGAAGTAGAAGCACCTTCGCCTCCAATTATTGAACACTTTGACTACGGAGAGGAAGAGTCTAGTCAATCTCCTGCTGCTCCTATAGCTCCGGTGCCGCCGGTGATGGAATCGAAGCCTGTAGCTGCTGCACCGCAACAGCCAAGGCCGCAAAAGGAACAGGAAGAAGAAAAAGCTCCTATGATTACATTTACTGAAACGGAAAATAAAGAGTATGAGCTTCCTCCTATCAAGCTATTAACGATGCCAAAGAAAAGCAACCAGGCAAAAGAGCATAAAAACATTTATAAAAATGCCGAAAAACTTGAAAAAACGTTTCAAAGTTTCGGCGTAAAAGCAAAAGTGGCAAAGGTTCACCTTGGACCAGCTGTTACAAAATATGAAGTATATCCTGATGTAGGAGTAAAAGTAAGTAAGATTGTCAATTTAAGTGATGATCTAGCACTTGCATTAGCTGCCAAAGATATTCGGATTGAAGCTCCAATTCCCGGGAAATCAGCGGTAGGAATTGAAGTGCCGAACGAAGAAGTAGCGATGGTTTCACTGAGAGAAGTACTTGAAGCAACTGAAAATAACCGACCGGATAAAAAGCTATTAGTTGGTTTAGGAAGAGATATTTCAGGCGAAGCTGTGCTAGCAGAGCTCAATAAAATGCCTCATATGCTTGTAGCAGGGGCAACAGGAAGCGGAAAAAGTGTGTGTATCAACGGTATTATTATTAGTATTTTAATGAGAACAAAGCCTCATGAAGTAAAATTAATGATGATTGACCCTAAAATGGTTGAGCTGAATATGTACAATGGTATTCCCCATTTATTGGCTCCTGTTGTAACGGATCCGAAAAAAGCTTCTCAAGCCTTAAAGAAAGTTGTAAGTGAAATGGAGCGACGTTATGAGCTGTTTTCACACAGCGGAACGAGAAACATTGAAGGATATAACGATTTAGTAAAACGTATGAATGATGATGGAGACGCCGATGCAAAACAGCCGACTCTTCCTTATATTGTGGTAATTGTCGATGAGTTGGCTGACTTAATGATGGTTGCTTCATCTGACGTCGAAGATTCGATCACACGTCTTGCTCAAATGGCTCGTGCTGCCGGCATTCATTTGATTATTGCTACACAGCGACCATCAGTAGATGTTATTACTGGGGTTATTAAAGCAAACATTCCTTCCCGAATTGCTTTTAGTGTATCTTCACAAACTGACTCTCGTACGATCTTAGATATGGGAGGAGCTGAGAAGCTTCTAGGAAGAGGAGATATGCTGTTCATGCCTGTTGGAGCTTCAAAACCTGTGCGTGTGCAAGGTGCCTTTTTATCAGATGAAGAAGTAGAAGAGATTGTTGATTTTGTAATTGCGCAGCAAAAAGCGCAGTATCAAGAAGAAATGATTCCAACCGATGCTCCTGAACAAGTTGATGATTTTGCAGATGAGCTATATGACGAAGCGGTACAGCTTGTAGCAGAAATGCAAACAGCTTCTGTTTCTATGCTGCAGCGACGCTTTCGAATTGGCTATAACCGGGCTGCACGCTTGATCGATGCAATGGAAGAGCGTGGAGTGGTGGGACCTTATGAAGGAAGTAAGCCGCGTTCCGTGCTGATTTCTCAGCAAAATGAGGATGTTGGATCTTAATAATGTTAGTAGAAAAGATGAGGCTGGGACAAAAGTATTTTAGCCCAAGTGAAAAACGAACCATTAATCAAAATGCTTGATTGGTGGTTCGTTTTTTTTGTTATGGTGAACATAGGTTTCATCTGTTTAGTTCCTTCTAGCAGTTGATTGAAGGGGAAGGCGAAGACTCCTGCGGGAAAAGCGCAAGCGACGAGGAGGCTCATCGCCCGCCGGCGGAAACCGGAGTCTTGCACGGAAAATCAAATGCAGTGTCACAAGCTGTTCAGCTCATGTATCCCATTTGTTCGTCTTTAGATTGAATTCATTTCGTTATGTCTCAATCTCATTTTTTATGGAATAAGAGACGGTAAGAATAGTATCATACAAAAATATGTCATGCTAAATAAATGAAATAAAAACGAATATTAAAAAATTTAATGACTAAAATGTTTGGTTTTTATCTAATATTAGAAGAAAAGCAGGTTGTTAGGTATGCTGACATTAAAAAATAACAAAAATTCATTTTTTTTAAAAAATAATAAAAATTTTAATAAAAAATTAATATAACCTATTTATTTATCTGTCGAAAAATGATATATTATTTTCGATTAAGTAGTCGAACATCAGAGGTCTGATGACTTTTTAATATGGAGGAAGAGTGATGTCTATACGTGCGGATAATCGGCACTTGTATTTACAAGTGATTGATAAAATTAAACAAAATATAGAAAAAGGAATTTTTAAAGAAAAGGAAAGACTCCCTTCAGAGTTTGATTTATCAAAGCAGCTAGGGGTTAGCCGCGCAACGTTACGTGAGGCACTTCGCATATTAGAAGAAGAGAATATTATTGTTCGCAGACACGGCGTGGGAACATTTGTCAACACGAAGCCTACTTTTTTGTCAGGGATTGAGCAATTAAATAGTATAACACATATGATTGAACAAGCCGGTATGAAGGCTGGAACAATCTTCTTATCTTCTCAAATACAAGAGTTGTCTGAAAATGATTTAACACGTTTTGCTTGCGGGGAAGATGAACAGATTTTATTTGTTGAACGGGTGAGAACGGCAAACGGAGAGCCGGTTGTATATTGCATGGACAAGGTTCCTCAAAAAATATTGCCTGAAAATTTCGAATATAAACAAGAGTCTTTGCTAGAAATTCTTGAAAAACAAGCAGGAAAACACATTTCATACGCCGTGGCAAACATTGAGCCTCTAGGCTATCATGAAAAAGTTTCTCCTATTTTACAATGCGAACCAGAAACCGCTTTGCTTGTGCTGAAACAAATGCATTATGACCAGTATGATGAACCCATTTTATATTCCATCAATTATTTTAAAGCAGATCAATTTAGTTTCCAAGTACTGCGTAAACGCGTCTAGTTTTTTTGTGTTTAAATGTCAGAAAATTTACAACTGTTTAACATTGTCCTTTTAAGGAGGTGTCAAATGTAGGTCACAAGGACGAAATAGAAAATTGGCTTTATACTTTTAAAACTATTCAGGGGGTTAAAACATGTTAAAACGTAAAACGGGACTTGCATTATCACTAGTACTAGCGGCAGGAACACTTTTAAGCGCGTGTGGCTCAGACGATGCAGGTAAGAGCGGCGGAGATAAAAAAGCGGCGGATTTTAAAGTGGGAATGGTAACAGATACGGGCGGGGTAGATGATAAATCGTTTAACCAATCTGCTTGGGAAGGTCTGACAAAGTTTGGGAAAGATAACGGACTTGATGAAGGGACTGGATATAAATATTTGCAGTCTACAAAAGCATCTGAATACGAGAGCAATCTTTCTAAATTTGCTGAGAGTGGCTACAACTTGACGTATGGAATTGGCTTTTTATTAAAAGAAGATATTAAAAAAGCAGCAAAGCAGTATCCTGATGCTAACTTTGCATTAGTAGACGATACGCTAAAGTCAGAGAACTTAGATAACGTGGCAAGCATTCTATTTAAAGAAGAGCAAGGCTCTTTCTTAGTAGGTGTAGTGGCAGCTAAACAAACAAAAACGAATAAAATCGGCTTTATCGGAGGCGTTGAATCTCCATTAATCAAGAAGTTTGAAAACGGATTTAAAGCAGGTGTTAAATCTGTAAACCCAGATGCTGAAGTTATCTCTCAATACGCAGAAAGTTTTAACTCTCCAGAAAAAGGTTCGGCTATTGCTTCTACGATTTACAGCAAAGGCGCTGATATTATTTATCAAGCGGCTGGCGGTACTGGAAACGGCGTATTTACAGAAGCTAAAAACCGTTCAAAAGGCGGGAAAGACAAAAAGGTTTGGGTAATTGGAGTTGACCGCGATCAGCATGAAGAAGGTATGCCTGAAAACGTAACGTTAACTTCGATGGTTAAACGCGTTGACTTGGCTGTAGAAGATGTTGCTAAAAAAGCAATGGACGACAAATTCCCAGGTGGTAAAGAAGTTGTGTTTGGCTTAAAAGAAGACGGAGTAGGAATTGCTCCATCACAAGATAATGTAAGCGAAGATGCGTTAAAAGCAGTTGATGAGTATAAGCAAAAAATTCTAGACGGTGACATTACAGTGCCTCAAACGGATAAAGAATTTAAAGAGTTTGAAAAAACGCTTAAAAAATAAGCTGATATCTGTTAAGCAATGATTATATGAGTATAAAAGGCTAGTGAAAACTAGCCTTTTTCATAGCCAAAAAACGGAAGACAGAATCCTGTAGCAGGCAGGAATAGGGAGTGAAAGCAGTGGAATATGTTATTGAAATGCTAGATATTCGCAAAGAGTTTCCCGGTATTGTCGCTAATGACAATATTACACTCCAAGTGAAAAAGGGAGAAATTCATGCTTTGTTAGGAGAAAATGGTGCAGGTAAGTCAACGCTGATGAACGTTTTATTTGGACTTTATCAGCCTGAAAAAGGGCAGATTCGTGTAAACGGCCAAGAAGTTAAAATCACGGACCCTAACGTAGCCAATGACTTAGGAATTGGGATGGTTCATCAGCATTTTATGCTCGTTCAAAACTTTACAGTAACAGAAAATATTATTCTTGGGAACGAACCGACGCGAACGGGGAAAATCAATATTAAAAAAGCAGCTCAAGATATTCAAGAGCTTTCAAATCAATATGGATTATCGGTAGATCCATATGCGAAGATTCAAGATATCTCAGTTGGCATGCAGCAGCGAGTGGAAATTTTAAAGACGCTTTACAGAGGAGCCGACATTCTTATTTTTGATGAACCTACTGCTGCCTTAACACCTCAGGAAATTACGGAATTAATTCAAATTATGAAAAAATTAATTCAAGAAGGAAAGTCGATTATTTTAATTACGCATAAATTAAAAGAAATTATGTCAGTATGTGACCGCTGTACAATTATTCGAAAAGGTGTCGGGGTTGGCACGGTAAATGTGCAAGAGACCAACCCTGATGAACTTGCTGCTTTAATGGTAGGAAGAGAAGTGCATTTTAAAACTGAAAAGAAAACAGCGACTCCAAAAGAAGCTGTGTTAACAATAAAGGAATTAGTAGTAGAAGACAGCCGAGGAGTAGAGGCTGTAAGCTCACTTAATCTAAGCGTTCGGGCAGGCGAAATTGTAGGCATCGCGGGTGTAGATGGGAATGGTCAAACAGAGCTGATTGAGGCAATTACGGGTCTGAGAAAAATAAAGTCGGGCTCGATCACATTAAAAAATCAAGAGTTGTCTACGTTATCCACTCGTAAAATTACGGAGTCAGGAATAGGACATATTCCGCAGGATCGTCATAAGCACGGGCTGGTATTAGATTATACAATAGGTGAAAATATTGGTCTTCAAACGTATTATCAAAAGCCGATGTCTAAATCAGGTATTTTAAATTATAAAGAGATGTATAAAAAGGCAAAAGAACTAATTGCAGAATATGATGTGCGAACGCCTAGTGAATATACACAAGCGCGATCGCTATCGGGGGGGAATCAGCAAAAAGCCATTATTGCCCGTGAAGTAGACCGCAGTCCGGAACTATTAATTGCAGCTCAGCCAACGAGGGGGCTGGACGTAGGAGCCATTGAATTTATTCATAAGAAACTGATCGAAGAACGAGATAAAGGACGAGCAGTGCTGCTTGTTTCGCTAGAACTAGATGAAGTAATAAATTTAAGCGATCGCATTGCGGTTATTTATGAAGGGAAAATAGTCGACATTGTAGATCCAAAAGAAACGAATGAACAAGAGTTAGGCTTATTAATGGCAGGCGGTACGCGTGAGAAAGCGGGTGGAACAGCATGAATAAACTTGTGAAAAATGAGCGTGTAATGATGATTTTGATCCCTGTTGTATCGGCCATATTAGGACTCATTGCCGGAGCGGTTATTATGTTACTAGGCGGCTATGATCCAATGCTTGGCTATCAATCTCTTTTTGACGGGATGTTTGGAACGCCAAAAGCCATTGGAGAAACGATTCGTGCCATGACTCCTCTTGCTCTGGCTGGTATCGCGGTTGCGTTTGCTTATAAAACCGGTCTCTTTAACATTGGAGTAGAAGGACAGCTTTTAGTTGGCTGGTTGGCTTCAGTATGGGTTGGGTATGCGTTTGATTTACCAGCAGTCATTCATATTCCTTTAGCTGTATTAGCAGCAGCTGCAGCTGGAGCAGTTTGGGCGTTTATTCCAGGATTTTTAAAGGCGAAATTTCATGTTCATGAAGTAATTGTTTCCATTATGATGAACTATATTGCCCTTTATACAACGAGCAGCTTAATCCGTACGTATTTATACGCGGGTAATGAAAAATCGTATGATATTAAAGAATCGGCATCTTTAGCATCAAGCTTTTTAGCACAGTTAACCAATAACTCTCGCCTTCATTACGGCATTCTTATTACCATCGCTGCAGCCGTCGTAATGTGGTTTATTTTGAATAAAACAGCTAAGGGCTTCGAGCTAAGAGCTGTTGGTTTTAATCAACATGCTTCACAGTATGCAGGAATGAATGTAGGCCGAAACATTGTGTTATCCATGACGATTTCAGGCGCTTTTGCCGGGCTTGCCGGGGCAATGGAAGGGCTTGGAACATTTCAGTATATGGGCACATTCACTGCGTTTACAGGTACGGGATTTGACGGTATCGCCGTAGCCCTTTTAGGAGCTAACAGTGCAATTGGAATTTTATTAGCTTCATTCTTTTTCGGAGGATTGCAAACTGCGGCTCCTCAAATGAACTTTATGACAGGCGTACCGTCTGAATTAATTCAAATTGTCATTGCGCTTATTATCTTTTTTGTTGCATCTAGTTATTTAATTCGCTGGGTGCTTGGCCGTGCAGGCAAGGGGGGAGCAAAATGAACTTCTTAGAGGTATTAGCCATTATTATTCCAGCGGCGCTTTATTCAGCTGCACCGCTTATCTTTACCGCGCTCGGAGGGATATTTAGTGAGCGTTCCGGGGTCGTGAACATCGGATTAGAAGGGCTGATGATGTTTGGCGCGTTCACAGGTATTGTTTCAACCCTTTTACTTCAGGATGCATTAGGTGCTTGGGCCCCGTGGGTAGCGATAGTAATTGCGGCTGTTGTTTGCGCTGTGTTCTCACTGATTCATGCTGTTGCAAGTATTACATTAAAAGCAGATCAAACTGTAAGTGGTGTAGCGCTGAATTTTCTAGCTGCGGGTCTTTCAATCTTTTTAATCAAAAAGATTTTTGGGAAAGGACAAACAGATTTTATCCAATTCCGTATCGATAAAGTAAGTATTCCAGGTCTATCAGACATTCCAGTAATTGGTAAAATTCTGTTTTCGAATGTTCCTATTACGTCTTATATTGCAATTGCGCTAGCTTTTGCTGTATGGTACATCATTTATAAAACACCGTTTGGTCTTCGTCTTCGTTCAGTTGGCGAACACCCAATGGCAGCAGACACGATGGGAATCAAAGTTGTGAGAATGCGTTACGTTGGCGTTATGATTTCCGGCATGTTCGCTGGAATCGGCGGCGCGGTGTATGCTACGTCTATCGCTACAAACTTTGCAGCGGGAACGATTGCTGGACAAGGATTCCTTGCTATTGCAGCTATGATTTTTGGGAAATGGCATCCTATTGGTGCTTTAGGTGCAGCCATGTTTTTCGGATTAGCACAGTCTTTGAGTATCACGGGAGCTCAGATTCCGGTTATTCAAGATATCCCATCCGTCCTTTTAACCATTGCACCGTACGTATTAACAATCTTAGCACTTACTGGTTTTGTAGGACGTGCTGAGGCTCCTAAAGCGCTGGGCGTTCCTTATGAAAAAGGCCGCCGCTAATAAATCCTCTATACGAGGTCTAACAATGACTAAAGTTGGATAAATATAGAAGGTGGAGACAAAGAAATCATATTCTTTTCTCCGCCTTTTTTTCATTGAGAGAAAGAATATGAAAAGAAATGAGGAAGCGCGCGGCAAGTTACTTGAAAATGTTTCCTTGAATTCGATATAGTGGTTATAAGACTAAAATTAGCGTTAAAGATTCAAAATAGAAGTATTGTCTAGTTAATACATCAAAATTTAAAAGGAGGTTTATATATGAAATTATTGACTGAACAAAAACATGAACTAGAAGGATTGACTGTTCATACCATTCAAACAGCTAAGTACAAAACAAACACGTTCATTTTAAAACTAAATGCCCCTTTAGATAAGAAAACGGTGACAATGCGTGCCCTTTTACCTTATGTGCTTCAAAGCGCTACCGAGTCGCTGCCGTCTACGACAAAGCTTCGTACATATTTAGATGAGCTTTATGGTGCTACTTTACAAGTAGACTTAACAAAAAAAGGTGATAACCACGATATTACAATTCGCATTGATATAGCGAATGAAAAATATTTGAAAGATTCAACTCCGCTTTTGCAAAAAGCGTTAGCGCTTCTTGGCGATATTTTATTAAAGCCAGCAGTTGAAGGGGACTCTTTTTTAAAGGATATTATGACAAAAGAAAAGCGTTCGCTTCGTCAGAGAATTCAAGCCGTATTTGATGATAAAATGCGCTATGCTAATTTAAGACTAGTCGAAGAAATGTGTAAAGAAGAACCTTACTCTTTACATGTAAACGGTCAAATTGACGACGTGGAAGAAATTACAGGTGAAAGTTTGTACGCCTATTATCAGCAGGTGTTAAAAGAAGATGCCATTCACCTTTATGCTATTGGAGATTTGCAAGTCGAAGAGGTTTTACAAACAGTAAAAGAAACATTTACGTTACCAAAGCGCGAGCAAAAAGACATTGAAGATTCTATTACATCTAAAGATATCTCAAAAGTAAATGAAGTAGTGGAAAAACAAGAAGTAAAACAAGGGAAATTAAATATTGGCTACCGCACAAATGTTGTATACGGAGATAGACAGTACTTTGCTCTGCAAGTATTTAACGGTATATTCGGAGGTTTCTCACATTCTAAGCTATTTATCAATGTGCGTGAAAAAGCAAGCTTAGCCTATTATGCCGCTTCAAGGGTAGAAAGTCATAAGGGATTACTGATGGTCATGTCGGGTATTGATGCTAAAAATTACGACCAAGCCGTGACCATTATTAAAGAACAAATGCAGGAGATGAAGCAAGGGTCGTTTACAGACGGCGAAATCGCTCAAACAAAAGCCGTTATTCACAATCAGCTGCTTGAAACGGTGGATACTCCACGAGGACTAGTAGAGGTTATGTATCATAATGAATTAACAGGCAAAGATATTTCAATTGACGAATACTTAAAGCATATTGATGCGGTATCTAAGCAGGAAATTATTAAAGTGGCTGAGAAAATTGAAATGGATACAATTTATTTCTTAACAGGAACGGGCGGTGAAGAAAATGGAGAAAATTGAATTTTCGCAGCTTCAGGAACAGCTGTATCATGAAAAAATGGACAATGGGCTGCAGGTATATATTTTGCCAAAGCCGGAGTTTAACAAAACGTTTGCTACCTTTACAACGAACTACGGATCGATTGACAATCAATTCGTACCACTAAATGAAAATGAAATGACAAAAGTTCCGGACGGAATCGCACACTTTTTAGAGCATAAATTATTCGAAAAAGAAGACGGGGATGTCTTTCAGCAGTTTAGTAAACAAGGTGCTTCGGCCAATGCATTTACTTCTTTTACTCGCACAGCTTACTTATTCAGCTGTACGTCAAATTTTGAAGAAAACCTTGAAACATTAGTGGATTTTGTACAAGAGCCGTACTTCTCAGAAAAAACGGTCGAAAAAGAAAAAGGCATTATCGGTCAAGAAATTACAATGTATGACGACAATCCGGACTGGCGCTTGTATTTTGGTACCATTCAAAATATGTACAAAAACCACCCTGTTAAAATTGATATTGCCGGCACGATCGAATCGATTTCACATATTAATAAAGATTTGCTGTATACATGCTATGAAACGTTCTACCATCCAAGCAACATGCTGTTGTTCATTGTAGGTCCTGTTGATGCGGAAAAGGTAATGAAGCAAGTTCGAGACAATCAGCAGAAAAAAGATTATAAAGAAATCTCTGACATACAGCGTCATTTTGACGAAGAGCCTGAAACGGTGGATCAAGAAAAACAAGTACTAAAAATGCCGGTGCAGTCTTCTAAATGTATGGTGGGTCTAAAAGCGAAAAATCCGCAGCGTTCAGGTGGAGAAATGCTTAAATATGAGTTAGCAATGAATATTATTTTAGATTACGCATTTGGAAAAAGCTCTTCGTACTATGAGGAGTTATATGCAGACGGGCTCATTGATGAAACATTTGCTTATGATTATACGGAGGAAAGAGGATTTGGTTTTGCTCTTATCGGAGGAGATACGGACCAACCAGAGCAGCTGTATGATCGAGTTAAACAAATTTTACTTGAAATGAAAACAAAATCACTAACAGAAGAGGAGCTTGAGCGTATCCGTAAAAAGAAAATCGGCGGATTTTTACGTTCATTAAACTCACCTGAGTTTATCGCTAATCAGTTTACACGCTATGCATTTAATGATATGAATTTATTTGATATTGTTGAAACGCTGGAAAAACTGAAGGTGAACGAAATAAAAGATGTGCTAAACGAGATTATTGATGAAAGAAACTTTACGGTTTGTGAAGTAGTACCTAAATAAAGATGATTGTTGCCAAAAAAGCTGATGTTCATCAGCTTTTTTGCATGTAAAGGAGAGAAGGTTATGGAGAAATTTGCCCTTGTGACAGGTGCAAGCGGAGGAATTGGCACAGCGATTGCTAAGCAATTGGCTGAGGATGGATATTCGCTTATTTTGCATTACCATCAACGAAGAGACAGAATAGAGGCGCTTGCACATGAGCTTGCTGAAAAGGTAAAAACCGTGTTTACGGTACAAGCGGATTTATCATGTAAAGAGGGAGTGGAGAAGTTTTTAGAGGAAATTATTGTTCCGGTAGAAGTTATTATTCATAACAGCGGACGAAGCGTTAGCGGGTTAATGACAGATACTCCGGCAAAAGAAACCGAAGAAATGATCTATCTTCACATCACGGCTCCCTTTGTTATTACCAAAGCTTTATTACCTAAAATGATTAGTGCTAAAAGCGGACAAATCATCATGATTTCTTCCATTTGGGGACTTACAGGAGCTTCATTTGAAGTCCTTTATTCCATGGTAAAAGGTGCACAAAATACGTTTGTAAAAGCTTTGGCAAAAGAGGTTGCACTAAGTGGGATTCGAGTAAATGGAGTTGCGCCCGGAGCGATTGAAACGGATATGATGGCCAGCTATTCAAAAGAAGAGGTCAAAGAGCTGGCTGAAGAGATCCCTTTAGGAAGAATAGGATATCCAAAAGAAGTGGCAGAGGCGGTTTCATACTTAATATCTTCACGAGCTTCCTACATAACGGGACAAATATTATCGGTTAATGGCGGCTGGTACATATAAAGTGTGCATAAAATCAAAAACACGGTACAAACTATGATATGAATAAACCTTAAGGAGGGCTACTCATGTCAGTATTAGAAAACTGGGATAGCTGGAAAGATTTTTTAGGCGACCGTTTACATCATGCGCAAAACGAAGGAATGCAAGAAGAAGTTATTCATGATCTTGCTTATCAAATTGGTGGATATTTAGCAAACCAAGTTGATGCAAAAAATGATCAAGAGCGAATTTTAGCAGACCTTTGGAGCGTTGCTTCTAAAGAAGAGCAGCATGCGATTGCGAGCAGCATGGTGAAATTAGTTCAAAATAACGGATCAGTAAAATAAGTTATCGTTTCTAAAAAGGAGCTAATTCACCGCGTGTGAAAGCTCCTTTTTTCTTAGAAATAAATAGTACAAATAAATAAGCGCTTACATACATAACAAATGTAGAACTACTTGTCTTTAGGGTTTATAATATAATGGAAATCATTTATAGTTAAACTAGGTGAAAAAAAGGGGGCACCTCTCGAAGGCCAGCCAAGAAATGGGAGGGGTTTGATGGAGAAAATTGAGTGGTATTTAGAATATCAAATACAAAAAAATCGTCCGGGTCTTTTAGGTGATATTTCATCGCTTCTTGGAATGTTGTCAATTAATATTGTCACAATTAATGGAGTGGATGATATTCGTCGTGGATTATTGCTGCGCTGTGATTCACATGAGCAAATAGACAGGCTTGAATCTATTTTGAAAACAATGGATAATATCATTGTGACAAAAATGAGACCGCCTAAATTGCGTGATAAGTTAGCAGTGCGTCACGGTCGCTATATTCAGCGGGACGCAGATGATAAAAAGACGTTCCGTTTCGTAAGAGATGAATTAGGCTTGCTCGTAGATTTTATGGCGGAACTGTTTAAACAAGACGGTCATAAGCTTATCGGCATTCGAGGTATGCCGCGAGTAGGCAAAACCGAATCCATTGTAGCAGCTAGCGTATGTGCGAACAAAAGGTGGCTTTTTGTGTCTTCTACACTCTTAAAACAAACGATTCGCAGTCAGCTTATTGCTGACGAATACAACGCTGATAATATTTTTATTATTGATGGAATTGTATCGACAAAACGAGCGAATGAAAAGCACTGGCAGCTTGTTCGAGAAGTAATGAATGTACCCGCGACAAAAATTGTGGAGCATCCGGATGTATTTGTACAAAATACCGAGTATTCGTTAGATGATTTTGCCTACATTATTGAAATAAGAAACGACTCCAATGAGAAAATTACATATGAAATAATGGAAGGTCCTCAAATGTTTCAAGACGGTGGATTATCGATGTTTGATTTTTAGCATAATTGGTAGGTGTTAGCATTGACAGAGTTAGGACAAAGGTTAAGACAAGAACGAGAAAGCAAAGGATTGTCGTTAGAGGATTTACAAAAACTAACGAAAATTCAAAAACGCTATTTACTTGGCATTGAAGAAGGCAATTATGAGGTTATGCCGGGAAAATTTTACGTACGAGCATTTATTAAGCAATACTGCGAAGCAATTGGGTTGGACACAGATGCTATTTTTGAAGAATATAAATCAGACATTCCTTCAACTCAAACAGAAGACATGCCGCAGCAGCTTTCGCGCGTTCGCAGCCGCAAAGAAATTCCTCAGCATACAAAAGGAGTTTCAAAAGCATATGACTACCTTCCAACTGTTCTAGTGGTGGCGGGAGTTGTAGTTGTTGGGATTATTATTTGGGTAATCGCTCAAAATATCGTCTCGGATAAAAACAAGGAGCAGGCTAACCAAGAAGCTCCAAACAGCGAAGTTCAGCAGTCTAACACGCAGGAAGAAACGAATGAAACTACTGCAAAAAATGACAATAGCAAGTCAGAAGATGAACAAATTGCTGCTGATAAGAAAGAAAAAGAAAAAGCCGCAAAAGAAAAAGCTGAGAAAGAAAAAGCTGAAAAAGAAAAGAAAGACAGCGGTAAACAAGAATACAAGGAAGTTCAAAAAACAGGCAGAAGTGCTACGTATGCTCTTTCCGGTACAGATGCATTTAATCTAGAAGTAACATCCACTCAAGCAGATACTTGGTTAGATGTGAAAAATGGAAAAGGAAATGCTTTCTTTAGCTCCATTCTAAAAAAAGGTGAAACAAAAGAATTTGATTTGACGAAAGAAACTGAAGCTCGTGTCAACATCGGTTATTCACCTGGAGTAGAGTTAAAAGTAAATGGAAAAGCGGTTGACTTGCCGTTTGATTCATCCAAGCAAGTTCGACAAGTTGTAACGATTCAATATCAGCCGGCAGAAGCACAGTAAACACCCTGTTTTAAAAAGTGATCAGAGTGTAAATAAAGATAATATGTGAATTAATCATTCATTCACGCTATAATAAAACCAAAGCCGTGCAAACAACTTCGTTTGCACGCTTTCAGTTTGTAACAGTAATTGGAGGCAGAAGAAGTGAATTTACCAAACAAGATTACCATTTCGCGGATTTTTCTAATTCCCGTATTCCTCATTTTTATGATGGTGCCGCTACCATTTGGCACAGTGGAGGCAGCAGGAAAAGAGATTCCGATCGCTCACCTATTAGGGGCAGCATTATTTATTATTGCATCTACAACAGACTGGATAGACGGATACTATGCCCGAAAGTACGATTTAGTCACGAACTTGGGCAAATTTTTAGATCCACTAGCAGACAAGCTATTGGTTTCAGCTGCGCTTGTAGCTATTGTTGACTTAGATTTAATTGCAGGTGCAGGATGGGCTGCTATCATCATTATTAGCCGTGAATTTGCTATCACTGGTTTAAGACTTGTACTAGCAGGGGAAGGGGAAGTTGTAGCAGCAAATATGTTAGGTAAAATTAAAACATGGACTCAAATTTTAGCTATTTCAGCTATTCTGCTGTATAACTTGCCTTTTGAATGGGTTTCCATTCCATTTGCTAGCGTAATGCTTTGGATCTCAGTGATTTTTACGGTTATTTCAGGCTGGGACTACTTTGCTAAAAACAAACAGGCTTTTGTTAACTCAAAATAAGTAAGATGGAGATGATATGATGAACGCTGAAATTATTGGAGTCGGCTCTGAGCTGCTGCTTGGACAAATTGCCAATACAAACGCTCAGTATTTATCGAAAAAATTAGCCGAACTTGGAATTAATGTTTACTATCATACGGTAGTAGGAGATAATGCACAGCGCTTAAAAGAAGTGATTGCTACAGCTCAAACGCGTGCAGAGTTAATTATTTTCACAGGCGGGCTTGGTCCTACAAAAGATGATTTAACAAAAGAAACAATTGCGAGTGTGCTAGGAGTAGAGCTGACAACAAATGCAGAAGCACTTGAAAGCATTGAAGCCTATTTCAAACAGTCAAATCGTGTCATGACACCTAACAATAAAAAACAGGCAATTGTGCTAGAAGGTTCGGCAGTGCTCCCTAACGATTACGGAATGGCTCCAGGTATGGGGCTTACGGTAGAGGGAAAACACTATATGCTATTTCCCGGGCCTCCAAAAGAGCTTTATCCAATGTATGAATCGTATGGTCAAGAATTTTTAGCTCAAAAGCTTGAATTAAAAGAAAGTATTGAATCACGCGTTCTTCGCTTTTTCGGAATAGGAGAATCACAGCTTGAGACGGAAATTGAAGATTTGCTTGATGCGCAAACCAATCCGACGATTGCGCCGCTAGCAGGAGATGGAGAAGTGACGCTTCGCTTAACTGCTAAGCACGCTGATGCTGCTGAAGCACAGCGCATGTTAGACGAAGTGGAAAAAAACATTTCAGAGCGCGTAGGCGAGTATTTATATGGATACGAAGCAACTTCTTTACATAATGAATTGGTAAAAGAATTAACGGCACAAGGATTAACGATTGCTTCAGCCGAAAGTTTAACCGGCGGTTTATTCAGCGAACGTTTAACAACTGTTTCAGGTTCTGGAGAAGCTGTAAAAGGCAGCCTGGTCGCCTATCATTATGAAATCAAGCAAAATATTCTCGGAGTGAGCGAACACACGCTGAATCAGTACGGAGCCGTTAGCGAGCAGTGCGCGGCTGAAATGGCTCAGCGTATTCAACAGTTATGCAAAACGGATATTGGCATCGGGTTTACAGGTGTAGCTGGACCCTCCAAACAAGAAGGACATCCTGTAGGAACAGTATATATAGGGGTAGCCTATAAAGATCAAGCTCCTCAAGTTTACAGCCTGCAGCTATCTGGAAGCCGCCAGGGGATCCGTTCACGAACCGTTAATTATGGCTGTCATTACGTATTAAAGATGATAAAGAAATAAAGAAAAAAGGCTGTTTGGTTTTTCCAAAACAGCCTTTTTTTTATAAAATAATAAACGAACATTTATTCGCTTTTTGCTTGTCAAACGACTCAAAAACTAGTATAGTAAGTTATAGAAAGTTGTTAATTCGACATTGCTACTACATCGTAGTAAGTTTGCAGTTTATAGATGATTTCAAAGAGATAGAGGAGGAAATTGAGTGAACGATCGTCAAGCAGCCCTTGATATGGCTTTAAAACAAATTGAAAAGCAATTTGGTAAAGGTTCAATTATGAAATTAGGTGAACAAACGGAAAAAAGAATTTCTACAATTCCAAGTGGTTCATTAGCGTTAGATATAGCTTTAGGTGTAGGTGGATATCCACGTGGACGTGTAGTTGAAGTATATGGTCCAGAAAGCTCAGGTAAAACAACAGTTGCTCTTCATGCGATTGCAGAAGTTCAACAGCAGGGCGGACAGGCTGCATTTATCGATGCGGAGCACGCGTTAGATCCTGTATATGCTCAAAAATTAGGTGTGAATATTGATGAGCTATTATTATCTCAGCCTGATACGGGAGAACAAGCTTTAGAAATCGCTGAAGCTTTAGTTCGAAGCGGTGCAGTAGATATTATCGTTGTTGACTCAGTAGCAGCATTAGTGCCAAAAGCGGAAATTGAAGGAGAAATGGGAGACTCTCACGTGGGTCTACAAGCTCGTTTAATGTCTCAAGCATTGCGTAAACTATCTGGAGCTATCAACAAGTCTAAAACAATCGCTATCTTTATTAACCAAATTCGTGAAAAAGTCGGCGTTATGTTTGGTAACCCTGAAACAACTCCTGGTGGACGTGCGCTTAAATTCTATTCTTCAGTACGTCTAGAAGTACGTCGTGCAGAGCAGTTAAAGCAAGGAAACGATATTGTAGGTAACAAAACAAGAATTAAAGTTGTGAAAAACAAAGTAGCTCCGCCTTTCCGTGCTGCTGAAGTAGATATTATGTACGGAGAAGGTATTTCAAAAGAGGGTGAAATTTTGGATATCGCTTCTGAACTAGATATTGTTCAAAAAAGTGGATCTTGGTATTCATATAATGACGAGCGTCTAGGTCAAGGTCGTGAAAATGCAAAACAATTCTTAAAAGAAAATACTGATATTCGTCAGGAAATTGCGGTACAAGTGCGTGAACATCATGGTTTAGACCAAGATGGAGAGCCAGCTCCTGAGGATGACGATCAAGGCGATTTAAATATTTAATTTGCTGCGAGATAAAAAAAGACTCCTCTATTTCAAAGAAGGGGTCTTTTTTTTGTAAAAATTGTTAATGCTAGAAAAGTAACATACGAAATTTCAATATATACTGTAGAGGCAGGCTTGACAATAAAAATGCACAGATTTACAATTAAGATGTATATTTTCCCTTTTTAAAACATTTTAGCGTTTAAAAGCCTTTGTGTGTATATTGAAAGGTGAATACGATGTACATGCCGACATGAAATTTAAAACTTACAAGTTTATAGCAAGGGGAGGTGAAATGATGGATACTAATACAATCATCTTCGCTTTGCTTGGCCTAATCGTCGGTGCAGTTGTTGGCTTTTTTGTTTGTAAATCGATTGCTGAAGCTAAAATTGCGGGAGCAAAGTCTAGTGCAGAACAAATTATCGATGAAGGAACCCGCGAGGCGGAAGCTTTGAAAAAAGAAGCTTTACTAGAAGCGAAGGATGAAATCCATCAGCTTCGTACAGAGGCAGAACAAGATATTCGTGATCGTCGAGCAGAACTTCAAAAACAAGAAAATCGATTAATGCAAAAAGAGGAAAATCTTGATCGTAAAGACGAATCACTTGATAAACGTGAAGCGTTACTTGAAAAGAAAGATGATTCTCTTACTGTTAAACAACAGCATATTGAAGAGATGGAAAGCAAAGTTGAAGAAGTAGTACGTGCACAGCAAACAGAGCTAGAGCGAATTTCAAGCTTAACAAGAGAAGATGCAAGAGCGATTATTTTAGATCGTGTTGAAAATGAACTTTCCCACGACATTGCCATAATGGTAAAAGAAACAGAAAACCGTGCAAAAGAAGACGCCGATAAAAAGGCGAAAGAAATTCTTTCACTTGCTATTCAGCGTTGCGCAGCAGATCATGTTGCTGAAACGACTGTCTCAGTTGTTAACTTGCCAAATGACGAAATGAAAGGCCGAATTATCGGTCGAGAAGGTCGAAACATCCGTACGCTTGAAACTTTGACAGGAATTGATCTTATTATTGATGATACGCCAGAAGCAGTTATTTTATCAGGATTTGACCCAATTCGTCGTGAGACAGCAAGAATTGCACTTGATAAACTCGTTCAAGATGGTCGTATCCATCCCGCGCGTATTGAAGAAATGGTTGAAAAATCTCGCCGTGAAGTGGACGAATATATTCGTGAAGTTGGTGAACAAACGACGTTTGAAGTCGGTGTTCACGGGTTGCACCCAGACTTGATGAAAATTCTTGGTCGCTTAAAATTCAGAACAAGCTATGGTCAAAATGTGCTGAAACATTCAATGGAAGTAGCACATTTATCAGGACTTATGGCTGCTGAATTAGGTGAAGATGAAACGTTAGCCAAACGAGCAGGATTGTTGCATGATATTGGTAAAGCAATTGACCATGAGGTAGAAGGAAGTCACGTCGAAATCGGTGTTGAATTAGCTACAAAGTATAAAGAACATCCGGTTGTTATTAACGCGATTGCTTCTCACCATGGAGATACAGAACCAACATCAATCATTGCTGTACTAGTTGCAGCAGCGGATGCATTATCTGCTGCAAGACCAGGTGCTCGTAGTGAGACGTTAGAAAACTACATTCGTCGTCTTGAAAAGTTAGAAGAAATTTCAGAGTCTTATGAAGGCGTTGAAAAATCATTTGCGATTCAAGCAGGGCGTGAAGTTCGTATTATGGTGAAACCAGATACGATTGGTGATCTAGAAGCGCATCGACTTGCTAGAGATATCCGAAAACGAATTGAAGATGAGCTGGATTATCCTGGCCACATCAAAGTAACCGTTATTCGTGAAACAAGAGCAGTAGAGTATGCAAAATAAAAATGAAGTGGCGTTTCGCCACTTTATTTTTTTTCGTAGAGATGAAGATGCAGATTAAGAATGAAGTATAGGAGCTTTTACATGAGAATTTTATTTATTGGAGACGTAGTTGGTTCTCCAGGCCGTGAAATGGTTGAAGAATATTTACCAAGATTAAAAAGAAAATACTCTCCGGGACTTACAATTGTGAATGGAGAAAATGCAGCTTCGGGAAAAGGCATTACTGAAAAGATTTATCGTCAGTTCTTGCAAGCAGGGGCTAACATTATTACCCTTGGTAACCACGCGT
This sequence comes from Priestia sp. 53B2, assembly GCF_056099005.1. NCBI lineage: Bacteria > Bacillati > Bacillota > Bacilli > Caryophanales > Bacillaceae > Priestia > Priestia sp. 53B2. The sequence goes on along the minus strand of NZ_JBLZXA010000008.1, from coordinate 347,653 downwards.
GGGACAAACGTGAAATTTTTGATTTTATTGACGATGCAAAAAATCTTGTTCGTCCAGCCAATTTTCCTGAAGGTACACCGGGCAAGGGAATTACGTATTTTACGTACAATCAGCTTGAGGTAGCCGTGATTAATTTACAAGGGCGCACGTTTATGGCTCCGCTTGATTGTCCATTTCAAAAAGCAGATGAACTGATTGAAGAAGCACGTCAGCGCACTCCGCTTATTTTTATTGATTTTCATGCTGAAACAACAAGTGAAAAGCAAGCGATTAGCTGGTATGTGGACGGTCGTGTCAGCGCTGTTGTCGGCACTCATACGCACGTTCAAACAGCTGACAATCGTATATTGCCAAAAGGAACAGCCTACATTTCTGACGTAGGAATGACGGGACCATATGACGGCATTTTAGGGATGGAGCGAGAAGCTGTTATTAAGCGTTTTTTAACGTCTCTTCCTGTTCGATTTGAAGTGCCAAAAGAAGGAAGAACGCAGCTTAGTGGAATCGTTATTGATATTGATCAAAAGACGGGGAAAGCAACAAAAACAGAGCGAATTTTAATTAACGAAGACCATCCGTTTTTTGAATAAAGGGAAAAAGTCAATGTGTCGAAAGACGATACGTTGGCTTTTTTATTTTGTCAAAAACGTAAAAAGAAAAAAGAAAAGTGTAGAAATATAAGTTTTTGAATATTTAGGAAAAACAAGCAGGAATACGTTTGACATATCGTGAATATAGTAACATTGAAATCAATTAAGTCATTGGTCTAATGATCTCTCATCATACATTGTAAAGAATAAGGAGGAGCTAGATATGGAAATATTAAAAGTTTCAGCAAAGTCTAATCCAAATTCAGTTGCTGGTGCCTTAGCAGGCGTGCTGCGCGAACGCGGCGCAGCAGAAATTCAAGCCATTGGGGCCGGGGCGCTTAACCAAGCAGTAAAAGCTGTAGCAATCGCAAGAGGGTTCGTTGCACCAAGTGGGGTTGATTTAATCTGCATCCCAGCTTTTACAGATATTCAAATTGATGGAGAAGAGCGAACAGCCATTAAATTAATTGTAGAGCCGCGATAATTATAAAAACCACGGACCTGTAAAGCATAGAAGCCAAACAGGTCCTTTTTGTATAGAGTTAAAGGGGTGTGGGTTGTGATATTTGATGCTCATTGTGATGTACTGATGAAACTCTGGTTAAATAAACGTTTATCTTTTACATATGATTCAGCGCTGCATGTGACGTTAGAAGGAATAAAAAAAGCAAAAGGGAAAGTTCAGCTATTCGCTATTTATATTCCAGAAGCGGTTCCGGCAGCTCAGCGTTTTGATGTTGCGTTAGAAATGGTCCAGCTGTTTCAGAGTCATATTTTATCGCTTCCCGGTGTGAAATGGGTTCGTTCAAAGCCCGATATAGATAGCTTGAAAAAAGGTGAAATAGGAGCAATGCTGACGCTTGAAGGGTGCGATGCCATTGATACAAGTTTAGTTCGCTTAAAGACACTTTTTTCACTGGGTGTACGTTCAGTAGGTTTGACATGGAATTACAGCAATGCTGTGTGTGACGGTATTTTAGAACCTCGAGGCGCGGGGTTATCTTCTTTTGGAAGAGAAGTTGTTGAATTGAATAATGAATATAAAGTGTGGACGGATGTCTCTCATTTATCGGTAAGAGGTTTTTGGGATGTGATTGAGCTAGCGCAATATGTAGTGGCTACTCATTCCAATTCACACGTATTGTGTTCTCATCCCCGGAATTTAAGAGACGATCAAATTCATGCTTTAATAAAGCGAAACGGCGTGATTGGCATTACGTTTGTGCCTGAATTTTTAACGAGTTCTGCCAAAGCGCAAATAGCGGATGTGATCCGTCATCTTGATTACATGTGTGAAAGAGGAGGCGAATACTCCGTTGGTTTTGGCTCTGACTTTGACGGCATTGACAAAACGGTTCATCGTCTCGGAAGATATGAACAGTATACAAATTTAATCGAAGAGCTCCTTAAGCATTACACTGAGGAGCAGGTAAAACGTTTTCTGTTTCAAAACTTTGCTGATCGTGTATGCAGCTAATAAAAAAAGAGCTTTTTCTTCTTGGAAAAGCTCTTTTTTTATAAAAGTTATTTATATACTAATGCCTCATGTGAAGGCAGAAAAGATCATTAAAAAACTTCATCTTATTCATTAAATATAAATATAATTAAAACGATTGAGAATTCAATGGAAAGGGTTGCATTTTTCTGGCAATCGGAATAAAATTGAAAACGGATTATGGAGCTGTTCAAGCAGAAACGTATCCTGCACAGCGGCAAGGTGCTGTGGGAGTTTTGCAGATGATTTTGGTTGGTGAAATGCAGAAGCAAATGAAATCGTTTGCTAATTTACTTTTTTCAGTTTTTATCAATAAAATAGATTTCTATATTATGAGCAATTAAAGGAGTGGCGTTGATTTATGGTACAGCAACTTTCATGGAAAGTTGGCGGACAGCAGGGTGAGGGAATCGAAAGTACGGGAGAAATCTTTTCAACCGCTTTAAATCGATTAGGTTATTACTTATACGGCTATCGTCATTTTTCTTCTCGTATCAAAGGTGGACATACAAATAATAAGATTCGAGTGAGTACAACTCAGGTTCGATCTGTGTCAGATGATTTGGATATTTTAGTTGCGTTCGATCAGGAAACAATCGATGTAAACGTCCATGAGCTGCGCGTAGGGGGCGTTGTAATTGCAGATGCGAAATTCAACCCAAGTCTGCCCGAAACATGTACAACTGCTACGCTATATGCTGTTCCGTTTACGGAAATTGCAACGGAATTAGGAACGTCGCTAATGAAGAACATGGTTGCTGTAGGCGCTTCAAGTGCTGTGCTTCATATTGACACAGAAGTATTTGAAGAAGTAGTGCTTGAAATCTTCGGTAAAAAGGGCCAAAAAGTTGTACAAAAAAACATGGAAGCTATTAAAAAAGGTGCAGATTACATTCGTGAACAGCTAGGCGAACAATTAGAAACAATGAAACTAGATCCAGCGGATGGTAAAAAACGTATGTTTATGATTGGAAACGATGCGATTGCGTTAGGTGCTTTAGCCGGCGGCGCTCGTTTTATGCCAGCATATCCAATTACCCCTGCTTCAGAAATCATGGAATACTTAATTAAAAAGCTTCCTCAATTTGGTGGAACCGTTATTCAAACAGAAGATGAAATCGCAGCATGTACGATGGCTATCGGAGCTAACTATGCAGGCGTACGTGCGCTGACAGCATCAGCTGGACCTGGTCTATCATTAATGATGGAGTCGATTGGATTGGCGGGAATCACTGAGCAGCCCGTTGTTATTATAGATACGCAGCGCGGCGGTCCAAGTACAGGGCTTCCAACTAAGCAAGAACAGTCTGATTTAATGGCCATGATTTACGGTACGCACGGTGAAATTCCGAAGATCGTCATGGCGCCAAGTACGGTTGAAGAAGCATTCTACGATACGATTGAAGCGTTTAACTTAGCAGAAGAATATCAGTGTCCAGTTATTATGCTAACGGATTTACAGCTTTCACTTGGGAAGCAATCAGTAGAACCGCTTGACTATAACCGCGTTAAAATCCGCCGCGGTAAGCTTCAGCAAGGAGAGCTAGAAGAGCTGGAAGAAAAACAATACTACAAGCGCTACCGTGTAACAGAAGACGGCGTATCACCACGTGTCATTCCAGGAATGAAGCATGGCATTCATCACGTGACGGGAGTAGAACATGATGAGACAGGAAAGCCATCTGAATCTCCGGTGAACCGCGATGATCAAATGAATAAGCGCCTTCGTAAAACAAAAGGAATTCGTTTTAATACGCCAATTCATGTTCACTTTCATGAAAAAGAGTCTGATATTTTATTTGTTGGATTTAATTCGACGCGTGGAGTCATTGAAGAGGCAATGGAACGTTTGGAACAGGACGGTATAAAAGTAAATCACGCTCACATTCGTTTGATTCATCCTTTCCCAGCTGACGAACTGCTTCCTTACGTGCAAGGAGCTAAAAAAGTAGTCGTCGTTGAAAACAATGCTACTGGACAGCTTGCTAATATTTTAAAAATGAATATTGCAAGTCATGATAAAATTCAAAGCGTATTGAAGTATGATGGAAATCCATTTCTTCCGCAAGAAGTATACGCAAAAAGTAAGGAGATGTTTGTGTTAAATGGCAACGTTTAAAGATTTTCGTAACAGTGTAAAACCTAACTGGTGTCCGGGGTGTGGAGATTTCTCCGTACAAGCAGCCATTCAACGCGCATCTGCCAACGTAGGTTTAGAACCTCATGAGCTTGCTGTTATTTCAGGTATTGGATGTTCTGGACGTATCTCTGGTTATATTAATTCATATGGTTTTCACGGTATTCACGGACGTGCGCTTCCAATCGCTCAAGGTGTAAAAATGGCTAATCGTGACTTAACCGTTATCGCATCTGGCGGTGATGGAGATGGGTTTGCTATCGGTATGGGACACACGGTACATGCGATTCGCAGAAACATCGATGTGACGTATATCGTAATGGATAACCAAATCTATGGTTTAACAAAAGGACAAACATCTCCTCGTAGTGAAGTAGGATTCAAGACAAAAAGTACGCCTGAAGGATCAATCGAGTCGTCTTTATCTGTTATGGAGCTTGCGTTAACTTCTGGAGCAACCTTTGTGGCTCAAAGCTTTTCAACGAATTTAAAAGAGTTAACAAGCTTAATTGAACAAGGCATCCAACATAAAGGTTTTTCTTTAATTAACGTATTTAGCCCATGCGTAACGTATAACAAAGTAAACACGTATGATTGGTTTAAAGAAAACCTAACTAGTCTTAGCACAATTGAAGGTTATGATGCAAACAACCGTATGCAAGCTATGCAGACGTTAATGGAGTATAACGGCTTAGTAACAGGACTTATTTATCAAAATGTGCATCAGCCGTCGTATCAGCAGCTTGTTCACGGTTATAGTGAAGAGCCGCTGTCAAAAGCAGACTTAGGTATGACTGAAGAAAAATTTGATGAGCTAGTAGCTGAATTTATGTAAAAGAGGCTGCAATAAAAGCAGTTTAGTAGAGGGAAAATCCGAACGGTGAACTGAGATTCTTGATGGAGAATCCAACTCGTTCGGATTTTTTCATAGTGATAGCGAACTTAGGTTTCATGTAGGTAGTGGCTTCTGGCTGTTAATTGGAGAGCAAGGAGAAGACTCCTGCGGGAAAAGCGAAATAGGTGAGAACCCGCGGGAGCGGAAGCGACGAGGAGGCTCATCGGCCGCTCGCGGAAAGCGAAGTTTTGCACAGAAATCAACAGAGGTGTAATAAGCGAATTTCTATGAGCCCTTTTATACCATTTGTTCGTCTCTAAAATAGATTAATTTAGTTATGTATCAATCTCTTTTTGTAATTTAATAAATGTTTCGGAAGTCGAAATAAATTTTAACGAAACAGGTATAGAAAATAGGTATATGATTGTGTTCGCTACTTGAAAGTTATATACTATGTTAATGTGATGAGTTTTATGCATAAGCATAAGGCTGTCACATTTTTTTGCGATTTACAGGTGCAACGTGACAATTGTCATGGCGAAAGGAGATTTTTTTATGAACGAAAAACAACGTTTAGAAAGCAACCAAGTTAATCCAGCGGACAAAAAATCCGAAAAGGATTACAGCAAATATTTTCAAACAGTATACATGCCACCTTCTTTAAAAGATGCGAAAAAACGAGGAAAAGAAGAAGTTTCCTATCACAATGATTTTGCAATCGATGAACAGTTTCATGGAATGGGACAGGGACGTAAGTTTTATATCCGTACGTACGGCTGTCAAATGAATGAGCACGATACAGAAGTAATGGCTGGTATTTTTCTAGGCCTTGGCTACGAGCCAACTGACTCTGTTGAAGATGCTCACGTTATTTTATTGAATACGTGTGCGATCCGTGAAAATGCGGAAAATAAAGTGTTTGGTGAATTAGGACATTTGAAGGCCTTAAAGCGCGAGCGCCCTGAGCTATTAATTGGCGTCTGCGGATGTATGTCTCAAGAAGAGTCAGTTGTAAATAAAATTTTACAAAAACATCAGCACGTGGATATGATTTTTGGTACACATAACATTCACCGTTTGCCTCACATTTTAAACGAAGCATACTTAGCAAAAGAAATGGTGATTGAAGTATGGTCTAAAGAAGGGGACGTTATTGAAAACCTTCCAAGAGCACGTAAAGGCAGCGTCAAAGCATGGGTTAACATCATGTACGGCTGTGACAAGTTCTGTACGTACTGTATCGTTCCGTATACGCGAGGAAAAGAACGAAGCCGCCGTCCAGAAGATATTATCCAAGAAGTACGTCACTTAGCTGCTCAAGGCTACAAAGAAATTACGCTTTTAGGCCAAAACGTTAATGCATACGGAAAAGATTTTGAAGACATGACGTACGGCTTAGGCGACTTAATGGACGAAATCCGTAAAATTGACGTTGCTCGTATCCGTTTTACAACAAGTCATCCTCGTGACTTTGATGACCGTTTAATTGAAGTTCTTGCTAAAGGCGGAAATCTTGTCGACCACATTCACTTGCCTGTTCAATCAGGAAGCAGCGATATCTTAAAAATTATGGCACGAAAATATTCTCGTGAACATTATTTAGAGCTTGTTCGTAAAATTAAAGAAGCCATTCCAACAGCATCATTAACAACTGATATTATTGTTGGTTTCCCAAATGAAACGGATGAGCAGTTTGAAGAAACAATGTCGCTATATCGTGAAGTTGAATTCGATAGTGCTTATACGTTTATTTATTCACCTCGTGAAGGTACGCCAGCTGCTAAGATGCAAGACAACGTACCAATGGAAGTGAAAAAAGAGCGTCTTCAGCGCTTAAATGCTCTTGTAAATGAAATTTCTGCAAAGAAATTGAAGGAATATGAAGGTAAAGTTGTCGAAGTATTAGTAGAAGGTGAAAGTAAAAATAATCCGGAAGTATTAGCAGGCTACACGGAAAAAAGTAAGCTTGTAAACTTCAAAGCACCTAAGTCAGTGATTGGGCAACTTGTAAAAGTAAAAGTTACAAAAGCCAAAACATGGACGCTAAACGGGGAAATGGTAGAAGAAACAGCAGAGGTGAAGTAATATGGCGCAGTATAACAAGAGTGACGTAATTAAACGTGCTCAAGAGCTGGCAAAAATGATTGCTGAAACGGAAGAAGTAGATTTCTTCAAGCGTGCCGAAGCTCAGCTTAACGAAAATCAAAAAGTGCGTGAAACCATTGCAAGTATTAAAAGTTTGCAAAAACAAGCTGTTAATTTCCAACACTATGGTAAAACAGAAGCGTTAAAACAAGTGGAGGCAAAAATCGATCGTTTACAGGAAGAGCTGGATGAACTGCCGATTATTCAGCAGTTTCAAGAGTCTCAAATAAACGTGAATGATTTGCTTCAACTTGTTGCTAACACTATTTCAAACACAGTAACGGATGAAATTATTGTGTCAACAGATGGTGATTTACTGCGCGGTGAAACAGGTTCACAGGTGCGAAACAGCCCTGGATCTAGCTGCTCATAAAGAAAAAATGCCTCAGCAATTTGCTGAGGCATTTTTTTGTACATGATGTGGCATGAAAATTGGGCAGATTTTCTCTCTAATAATTGTCACGTTTTTCTATATCCTTGCATACAATGGAACATAGGTTTTTTATGCCTTAAACCTAGTTTCTTAAAAATAATGTGCAAACAAGTGAATGAGCCTGCATAGGATGAAATGAAGATAGTTTGAGGAGGGTATGCTCACATGTCACAACACTATAGAGAAATTATTACAAAAGCAGTCGTAGGTAAAGGTCGCAAGTTTACACAATCGTCTCATACGCTTGCACCGAAAAATCGACCAACAAGCATCTTAGGGTGCTGGGTGATTAACCATGAGTACAAAGCAAAGAAAAGCGGCAGCAATGTAGAAGTTGACGGCAGATATGATATTAACATCTGGTATTCGTACAATAATAATACAAAAACCGAAGTTTGGACGGAAACCGTATCATACAAAGATAATATTAAGCTGCGCTATAAAGACGAAGATTCTATTGGAGACGATTACGAAGTAATTGTTCGCGTGCTGCAGCAGCCAAATTGCCTAGAGTGCACAATTTCACCAAATGGCAATAAAACGATTGTTCAAGTAGAGAGAGAATTGTTGGCGGAAGTGATTGGAGAAACCAAGGTTTGTGTTGCAGTAAATCCGAAAGGCTGCGATGATGAAGACGAGTTTGATTTAGACGTAGATGACGATGAATTTGAAGATTTGGATCCTGATTTTATATTAGGAGACGATGAGTAACTAGGAAGAAGTTCTTCCTAGTTTTTTTATTTTTACTATTTTAAGAAAATTCTTATAAAAATAAAAAAATATATTGCTTTTTGTCGAATGCGCAGTGTATAGTAAATCTAAAGAAAATAATGCATTAATTTTCAGAAAATTTAGTTATATCAGATAAGTATTTTTTGGGGGTTTACTATGAGCTTATTTCGTAAAAAATCAATTCAAACGTTAATTAGTGAAACCAACTCTAAAGGTGTTAAATTAAAAAAGGATTTAGGCGCTTTCGATTTAACGATGTTAGGAATTGGAGCCATTATTGGAACCGGAATATTTGTATTAACGGGCGTAGCCGCCGCTGAACATGCCGGGCCAGCTTTAGTTATATCTTTCATTATGTCAGGACTTGCGTGTGTGTTTGCAGCTCTTTGTTATGCAGAGTTTGCCTCAACAGTTCCTGTTTCAGGAAGTGCATACACTTACAGTTATGCAACATTTGGTGAATTAATCGCTTGGATTTTAGGGTGGGATCTTATCTTGGAATACGGTCTTGCATCTTCTGCTGTAGCCAGCGGATGGTCGGGATATTTCCAAGGATTGTTAGCAGGGTTTGGCATACATTTTCCAAAAGCTTTAACAAGTGCATATAATCCTGCAAACGGCACGTATATTGATATTCCAGCAATTATGATCGTGTTTTTAATCACATTACTTTTAACGCAAGGAGTAAAAAAATCTTCACGTTTTAATGCTATCATGGTTATTATTAAACTGGCTGTTGTACTTCTGTTTATCGGGGTAGGAGTTAGCTACGTTAAACCAGAAAACTGGACGCCGTTTATGCCGTTTGGTTTCTCCGGAGTAGCGACAGGAGCAGCAACTGTATTCTTCGCCTACATTGGGTTTGATGCTGTAGCAACAGCGGCCGAGGAAGTACGCAAGCCTCAGCGGGATATGCCAATCGGAATCATTGCATCTCTTGCGATTTGTACAGTCCTTTATATCGTCGTATCGCTTATCTTAACAGGAATCGTACCTTATACAGAATTAAATGTTAAAAACCCTGTAGCATTTGCTTTAAGCTACATTAACCAAGATTGGGTAGCAGGATTTATTTCATTAGGCGCAATTGTTGGTATTACAACGGTATTACTCGTTATGATGTATGGACAAACTCGTTTATTTTATGCGATCAGTCGAGATGGTCTATTGCCGAAGCCTTTTTCAAAAATCAGTGAGAAAAAACAAACGCCAGTAGTAAATACGTGGATTACATGTTTACTAGTATCCATCTTCTCTGGTTTAGTACCATTAGGAAGATTAGCAGAGTTAACAAACATCGGTACTCTTTTTGCTTTCATGACCGTATCAATTGGAATTTTATATTTACGTAAATCAAAACAAACTTCAGAATCGACTGGTTTCCGCGTACCGTTCGTGCCGGTGATTCCAATTTTAGCTTTTGTGTTCTGTTTATACTTAGCACTTCAGCTTCCAAAGTTAACATGGATTAGTTTCGTAATTTGGCTTGTACTAGGGCTAGTGGTTTACTTCTTATACGGACGTAAGCATAGTCATTTGAACAGCAGTAAATAATGAAAAGCTTCGGACAAGCTTCTTCCTTCGTCCGAAGCTTTTTTATTTGTTTTATGAAAAGAAATTGAAGATTGTTCTATTTGAATAAATTAAGTTTAAGAAAGACTTATGTTATAATACGTGTAGCAAAAACGCACAACTAGATGTGGTATGGAGGAATAGTATGGCAGCGTATACGCCAATGATACAGCAATATTTGAGAATTAAGGCGGAGTATCAAGATGCCTTTTTATTTTTTAGATTAGGTGATTTTTATGAAATGTTCTTTGAAGATGCTACGACAGCTTCTCAAGAACTTGAAATAACATTAACAAGTCGAGACGGAGGAGGACAAGAGAGAATTCCGATGTGCGGGGTTCCGTACCACTCTGCTCCTACGTATATCGAGCGTTTAATTGAAAAGGGATTTAAAGTAGCTATTTGTGAACAAGTAGAAGACCCTAAGCATGCAAAAGGTGTTGTAAAGCGAGAAGTGGTACAGGTGATTTCACCCGGAACACTGATGAACGAACGCGGACTGCATGAAAAGGAAAATAACTATATTTGTTCTGTTACTGCGTTCGAGGATCAAACGTTTGGTCTTGCTCTTTCTGATTTGTCTACAGGAGAAAACAGCGTAACGCTTGTTAGTTCGTTTCACGATATAGTCTCAGAGATTTATGCAAAAGAAGCAAAAGAAGTCGTTGTAAGCTCTGAGTTTCCTGCTGACTTATTACAAACACTAAAAGAGCGCATGACGATTACCATTTCTTATGAGAATAGTACAGAGCAAGTAGAAGGACTAGATTATTTAGTAGAGTCGCTTCAGCAGCAAAAGCTTATTACAACGTTTGCACGTATTCTTCAGTATTTAACTCGCACGCAGAAGCGTTCGCTTGAACACTTACAGCCCGTGCAGTTTTATCAAATCAATGAATATATGAAAATTGATTTATTCTCTAAGCGAAACTTAGAGTTAACCGAAACGATTCGTTCAAAAGGAAAGAAAGGCTCGCTTCTATGGCTATTAGACCAGACCGTTACGGCAATGGGCGGCCGTTTATTAAAAAATTGGATTGACCGTCCGCTTTTAAAACAAGCGGATATTGATAATCGTTTGAATATGGTAGATGTCTTAATGAAACAGTTTTTTGAACGAGAAGAACTGCGTGAGTTGCTAAAAGACGTATATGATTTAGAACGCTTAGCTGGTCGAGTAGCTTTTGGTAATGTAAATGCTCGTGATTTAATTCAATTAAAAAAATCATTGCAAAATGTGCCTCATATTCAAGAGGTTGTGAATCGTTTGAATCATCCTTATGCCACAAAGCTTGTTGAAGACATTGATCCTTGTGAGCGATTAGCTAATCTTCTTGAAAGAGGATTAAAAGAGCACCCTCCTTTGTCAATTAAAGAAGGAGACATTATTAATGACGGCTATCATGAACAGCTTGATCAATACCGAGATGCAAGCCGAAACGGAAAAACGTGGATTGCGTCACTTGAACAGCAAGAGCGTGAGAAAACAGGGATTCGCTCACTGAAAATTGGTTATAATCGCGTGTTCGGCTATTATATAGAAGTAACGCGGGCAAATCTGCATCTTTTGCCTGAAGGAATGTATGAACGAAAACAGACGTTAACCAATGCAGAACGTTTTATTACGCCTGAGCTGAAAGAAAAAGAAGCGCTCATTTTAGAAGCGGAAGAGAAAATTGTAGAGCTGGAATATGAATTGTTTTTACAAATTCGTGAAGAAGTAAAAGCATATATTCCAAGGCTGCAAGAACTCGCTAAAAAAGTAAGTGAGCTTGACGTACTGCAGTGCTTTGCAAAAATCAGTGAAGAACGTCATTATACAAAGCCTATTTTTTCAAGTGAAGATATTTCGATTCAAAATGGACGCCATCCAGTGGTAGAAAAAGTAATGAATTCGCAGGAATATGTGCCAAACGACTGTCAAATGACGGATGATAGTTCAATTTTACTGATTACAGGACCCAATATGTCTGGTAAAAGTACGTACATGCGTCAGGTCGCTTTAACGGCGATATTAGCTCAAATTGGCTGTTTTGTGCCAGCAGACGAAGCGGTTCTGCCGATTTTTGATCAAGTGTTTACACGTATCGGAGCAGCCGATGACTTAATTTCAGGTCAAAGTACGTTTATGGTCGAGATGCTAGAAACGAAAAATGCAGTGACAAATGCCACTCAGTCGAGTCTAATTCTGTTAGATGAAATTGGACGCGGCACATCTACGTATGACGGAATGGCTCTTGCTCAAGCAATTATTGAATACGTTCATGAACATATTGGCTGTAAGACACTATTTTCTACTCATTATCATGAATTAACCGTACTCGATGAGTCGCTTCCTGCGCTTAAAAATGTTCATGTAAGCGCGGTTGAAAAAAATGGGAAAGTCGTCTTTTTACACAAAATCAAAGATGGTGCCGCAGATAAAAGTTATGGTATTCACGTAGCGGAACTAGCGGAACTTCCAGATCCGCTTCTAGAGCGAGCTCGCGTCATCTTACACGACTTAGAACAATCTTCTGAGCGTGAACCTGTACGTCAGGCTCCAAAAAGAGAAGAGATGACACAACAAGTTCCACAAGAAGGTGCTTCTTTGGTTCAAGAAGAACGTGCAGATAGTAAAAAAGCAGATGAAGCCAATCAGCTTTCGTTCTTTGAAATAGAAGAGAAAAAAGAAAAGCCTGCGCTTTCGAAACGGGAAAAGGCAATTATAGATCGTTTAAAAGAGCTGGATATTTTAGAAATGACGCCTTTAGACGCAATGAATGCGATGTATGAACTGCAAAAATCATTAAAGAAGAAATAGATTGAGAGGAGTGAGTCTGTGGGTAAAATTGTGCAGCTTTCAGACGAACTTTCAAATAAAATTGCTGCCGGAGAGGTTGTTGAACGACCTGCTTCGGTGGTGAAAGAACTAGTCGAAAATGCTATTGATGCAAACAGTACAGTTATTGAAATTGAACTAGAAGAAGCTGGCCTTTCAAAAATTCGTATATTGGATAATGGAGACGGCATTGCTTCTGAAGACTGCTTGACCGCTTTTAAAAGACATGCGACAAGTAAAATCAAAACAGAACAAGATTTATTTCGAATTCGAACGTTAGGATTTCGCGGTGAAGCTTTGCCAAGTATTGCTTCGGTTTCAATGCTTGAACTCAAAACGAGTACGGGAGAAGAAGCCGGCACTCATCTTAAACTTAGAGGCGGAGAAATCGTTCATCACGAATTAACGTCAAGCCGAAAAGGTACCGAACTTGTTATTGAAAACTTATTTTTCAACACACCTGCACGTTTAAAATATATGAAGACGGTAAACACGGAGCTTGGTAACGTAACGGACGTAGTCAATCGCCTTGCGATGTCTCATCCTGAAGTTTCAATTCGGCTGATGCATCAAGGAAGACAGCTTCTGTATACAAACGGAAGCGGAGATGTGCGTCAAGTGCTTGCCGCTATTTATGGAATGGCAGTGGCCAAAAAAATGATTCCGATTAATGTTCAGTCTCTTGATTATGAAGTGAATGGTTACGTCGCTCTTCCTGAAATTACAAGAGCTTCTCGTAACTATATGTCGACCATTATTAACGGTCGGTTTGTTAAAAACTACGGGCTGTTAAAAGCGGTACAGCAGGGCTATCATACCCTTTTACCTATAGGCCGTTTTCCAATCGTGTTTTTAACCATTACAATGGACCCTTTGTTAGTGGACGTGAATGTTCATCCAGCGAAACTAGAAGTGCGCTTAAGTAAAGAAGCGGAGCTGTTTGAACTTATTGAACAAGGAGTGAAAGCTGCTTTTAAAAAGCAGCAGTTAATTCCGGATGCGGTAGTACCAACTAAGTCAAAATCAGCTGTGCAGCCAACTGAGCAGCAGACCTTTACATTTGATCATCAGTCTAAAACGTCTGGCTATCAGCCGTCTAATACGGTTCGAGAGCCTAGCTTTAAGGAGGCTCCCGCTCGTGTAGACGAGATCATGCCGCCTGTTAAAACAGAGGTCATACGTCAAGATGAAGAACTCGAACCAACGTTTCGAGAAATAGAACACTATGAAGAATCGGTGGAAGAAAACGCCCCTATTCCAGAACCAAACCATTCAGCCAAAGAGCAGCCAGAACCGCGTGTTCCTGCGATGTACCCAATTGGCCAAATGCACGGAACGTATATTTTGGCACAAAATGAAAAAGGATTATTTATTATTGATCAGCACGCGGCGCAGGAGAGAATTAAGTACGAATATTTTAAGCGAAAGCTTGGAGAAGTAGATTCAGAAGTTCAAGAACTGCTTATGCCGCTTACGCTAGAGTTCTCGGGAAATGAAGCCTTGATTTTAGAAGAATACAAAGACATGCTTGCTGAAGTAGGAGTCTTTTTAGAACCGTTTGGACAAAACTCCTATATAGTTCGTTCACATCCGCAGTGGTTTCCAAAAGGAGAGGAACAGGAAACTATTGAAGAAATGATTCAGCAAATCTTTACGATGAAACGAGTCAATATCGAAAAGTTACGAGAAGAAGCGGCTATTATGATGAGCTGTAAAGGATCGATTAAAGCGAATCATCATTTGCGAAACGATGAGATTTTTGCTTTACTTGAAACGTTAAGAAAAACAACAGATCCATTTACGTGTCCGCACGGACGACCAATTATTATTCATCATTCGACGTATGAAATGGAAAAAATGTTTAAGCGAGTGATGTAGGCAATCCGGCTAGCTGCAGCTAGCCGTTTTGTTGAATAAATCATGGCCATTTGGATAAAATGGAATGATGTGAATGCCTATAGATGAAAGTAGTGTTGTTATGACGGGAGAGAAACCAAAACTTATTGTCATTATTGGACCAACTGCGGTTGGTAAAACAAAATTGAGCATTGAACTTGCCAAACAGTTAGACGGAGAGATTATTTCAGGTGATTCCATGCAAATTTATAAAGGGATGGATATCGGAACAGCGAAGGTGTCAGAAGAAGAGATGCAGGGTATTCCCCATTACCTGATCGATATTAAGGAGCCAGATGAATCGTTTTCTGTGGCAGAATTTCAAGAGATTGTAAGAAAACAAATCGATGATATTCACGCTAGAGGAAAAATGCCGATGATAGTCGGCGGGACGGGTCTTTATATTCAATCCGTTATTTATGATTATCAGTTCACAGAAACTCCTAGTGATGAAAAAGTTCGTGAACGAATGGAAGTATTTATTAAAGCTCATGGCATTGATTCTCTGTATGAAAAGCTAAAAGAGATTGACCCAGACAGTGCAGCTGCTATCCATAAAAACAACCATCGCCGTGTAATCAGAGCGCTTGAAGTGTATGAAGTAACCGGCAAAAAATTCAGTGACTATACAAAAGAACAGTCGCAAGAGTTATTATATGATGTAAGCATTATTGGACTTACAATGGATAGAGACGTATTATATGAGAGAATTAATCACCGAGTCGATATGATGATGCAGGCTGGACTGCTTGATGAAGTCAAATCATTGTACGAAAGTGGTCTGCATGATGTACAATCAATTCAAGCTATCGGCTACAAAGAGCTGTATGCTTATTTTGAAGGACGCTGCACGCTCGAAGAAGCCGTTGAACAGTTGAAACAAAATTCACGCAGATATGCAAAGCGTCAGTTAACGTGGTTTCGAAATAAAATGCCTGTAAAATGGATAGAGATGGAAGTTGACAAATTTCCCGAAAAGTTTGCTGAAATTTTTACATATATTGCAGGAAAGCTGAAGAAAGAAGCGAATTAAGTAAACAGATAGAGAAACGAGGAGGCCGAATAATGAAACAATCAGTTAATATTCAAGACCAATTTTTAAATCAATTACGTAAAGAAAATATCTATGTGACGGTATTTCTTTTAAATGGTTTTCAATTAAGAGGACTAATTAAAGGATTTGATAACTTTACTGTGTTAATTGAATCTGAAGGAAAACAGCAGCTGATTTATAAACATGCGATTTCGACATTTGTACCAAATAAAAATATTACAGTAGAACTTGAATAGAGATTAAAGAGAAGCATCCGCATATTCGGATGCTTTTTTTATGCAAATAAAGGCTTAAAAAAGTTTCTTAACATTGTTTTTACTCATCGAACATAAACCTTATAATAGACGATTATTTCTTAGGTAATAAGAGATCATTGTCTTCGTATCGTTCATCGCATGCAGCTATGCGATACAGAGAAGTGGGATGAAACGAGAGGTGAACATGGTGGAGCAGCCGATAACTCTTAAAAATAATGGGCAAATTAATATCATTTTAAATAATGAAACAAAAAAGGAAAAATCGTATACGACATCAATTCCGCGTCCTGCCAAAAAAGCTGTGATAAATCATGAGCCGCTTCGGGAAATTGAACGAGAAATGAGCGGACTGGTTGGAATGGAAGAATTGAAAAAAATGATAAAAGAAATATATGCGTGGTTATATATTAACAAAAAAAGAGAGGAACAGGGCTTAAAAGCGGGAAAGCAGGCGCTGCATATGATGTTTAAAGGAAATCCAGGAACAGGGAAAACGACAGTAGCCCGCCTGCTAGGTAAATTATTTTTGAATATGAACATCTTGTCTAAAGGACATTTAATTGAAGCAGAGCGGGCAGATTTAGTTGGAGAATACATTGGTCATACCGCTCAGAAAACGAGAGATCTTGTAAAAAAAGCGCTTGGAGGTATTTTATTTATTGATGAGGCTTATTCTCTTGCAAGAGGGGGAGAAAAAGATTTTGGAAAAGAAGCGATTGATACATTGGTCAAACATATGGAAGATTCAAATGATAAGTTTGTATTGATTTTAGCTGGTTATCCAAGAGAAATGGAAAATTTCTTAAGTCTTAATCCAGGACTGCGCTCTAGGTTTCCGTTTATTTTTGATTTTCCGGATTATGATGTCAATGAACTGATGGACATTGCCGGTCACATGATGAATGACAGGCAGTATCAGTTTAGTACAGAGGCCTATAAAAAGTTAAAAGATCATTTCATGGACGTGAAGTACAATCAGACGCCTAGGGATTTTAGTAACGGTCGATATGTGCGAAACATTATCGAACGTTCCATACGCACTCAATCCATGAGGCTTTTAGAAGAAGAAAGCTATGAGCGCAACGAGCTTCTAACTTTAACGTCAAGCGATATTCAGCTGTAAAAAAAAGCCTTTCGTCACGAAAGGCTTTTTTTCTACATATTTGGTTGTCGAATCGTTTTGATCGGCAGGCGCCATTTGTAAATATATGAACACATCCGAAGACCTACAAGTAAGATAAATAACGTATAAAGTTCTACAGGCGTATTTGTAATATGCAGCCCTACGCTAAATCCTGCGATAATCGCCCATACCGCATAAATTTCATCTTTAAGAACAGTAGGCTTTCGGCGTGCTAATAAATCTCGGATAATACCGCCGCCGCTTCCTGTTAAGACCGCAGCTACAATAACCGCGCTAAGCGGATGGTTCATATGAGTGGCATAAAGCGCTCCTTGAATCGCGAATGCTGCAAGGCCAATGGCGTCCGAAAAGTTTCCCCATCGCTTCCAATGTTTTAAGATATTGTTTGGAAATAAAAAAGTGGCAGTGATAGATAATAAAGCAATCTGAAAAAAGAGTCCTTGTTCCCAAAGGGCAGACACCGGCACACCGATAAGCAGGTTTCGAATGGCTCCTCCGCCAAAAGCTGTTACGATTCCCAGTATGTAAACGCCTAAAATATCATACTCCTCTTCCATGGCAATGAAAGCTCCGCTGATTGCAAAAGCAATCGTTCCAATAATACTAAGTACGTCCCAAGTCATGATGCTATCCCCTTTATTCTGTTTTCACCAAGTAGCGACTATTATTGTAAAATCAGGCAGCCTGATTCAAATTTCGATAAGTAAACCAATTCAAATTGTATACAGAATTTCGTGATATTTCAATGTTTTTTTAATCATCGTTTTATAGATTTTAAAAAGGGTGTTAAACTAGTAAAAGACAATGTATTCTGTCTCTTTTGCAAAGATGGAGAAATGGACATTTTTTTGATATGATATGAATGATTTGTCAATTTAATAGTAAGGGAAGGAAAAATCTTTGACAGCAGAAATGAATACTGAACTTGAACGCGTAATTTTAGTCGGATGTCAGCTTCATGACGATGACGAACGTTTTGAATATTCAATGGATGAGCTAGCATCTTTAACTGAGACTGCAAAAGGCGAAGTGCTGGTAAGGTTAACGCAAAAACGTGATCGCATTCATCCAGCTACTTATATTGGAAAAGGGAAAGTAGAAGAACTTGTGGCTCTTGAAGAAGAGTTAGAGCCTGATTTAATTGTATTTAATGATGAATTGTCACCGAGTCAAATCCGCAATTTGTCAGCAGGGTTATCTGCGCGTATTATTGACCGCACGCAGCTGATTTTGGATATCTTCGCACAGCGTGCTCAAACGCGAGAAGGAAAAATGCAGGTGGAACTTGCTCAATTAAATTATCTGCTACCTAGGTTAGTAGGACAAGGTACCGCTTTGTCGCGTCTTGGAGGCGGAATTGGAACAAGAGGTCCTGGTGAAACGAAACTTGAAAGTGACCGCAGACATATTCGCCGTAAAATTGATGAAATTAAGCGTCAGTTAAAGACAGTGGTAAGTCACCGCGAACGTTATCGAGAAAGACGTAAGCGTAATCATGTCTATCAAATTGCAATTGTGGGCTATACGAACGCTGGTAAATCGACGATCTTTAACCGCTTAACAGAGGCTGGTATTTTTGAAGAAAATCAGCTGTTTGCAACTCTTGATCCAACGACAAGACAGTATACGCTTCCGTCAGGATTAACGGCTCTGTTAACGGATACGGTTGGATTTATTCAAGATCTTCCAACAACGTTAGTAGCCGCGTTCCGTTCAACACTTGAAGAAGTAACCGAAGCTGACCTTGTTCTGCACGTGGTAGATTCATCTAATCCAGATTACAACAACCACGAAAAAACAGTGCATCGTTTACTAGAAGAGCTGAACGTAACGGACATTCCGATGCTGACAGTTTACAATAAAGAAGATATGCAGCATGAACTATTTGTCCCATCCGCTTCGACATCTTTATCAATGAGCGCTTTTAAAGCTACTGATTTAGTGAAGCTTGGGGAAAAAATTCAAGAAGAAATGAAAAAAGAAATGGCGTTTTTTCATGTGCTGCTGCCGGCTTATGAAGGGAAAATGCTCGCTGAACTCAAAACGGTCTCTATTCTTGAGTCGTTAAAATTCAATGAAGAAACTGAGAAGTATCAGTGCAAAGGGTATATTGCAAAAGAGCATCCCCTTTACAAAAAGCTACAAACGCTTGAAGAAAGTTGAGGAACAAAGAAATGATGTTTGATCAGTTAAAAAACGGGGCACGCATTCGGGAACTTGCTGAAAAAGTAGAAAAACAAATTAAGCCCGTACATGAGAAAATTGACGAGCGCATTGAAGCAAATCAATTTCGGGTGTTGCGAAGCTTTCAGCAAAATCGAGTGAGTGATTCGCATTTTAATCCGACAAC
Organism: Priestia sp. 53B2; assembly: GCF_056099005.1. Classification (NCBI taxonomy): domain Bacteria; kingdom Bacillati; phylum Bacillota; class Bacilli; order Caryophanales; family Bacillaceae; genus Priestia; species Priestia sp. 53B2. Next base: position 328,192 of record NZ_JBLZXA010000008.1, on the reverse strand, counting down.
GGGGTATGGATATGACGATCTAGGCCGCGATACGTTGGAGAAAGTATACGCGGACGTTTTTGGAACAGAAGCTTGCCTGGTGCGTCCGCAAATTATTTCAGGTACGCACGCAATTGGCATTTCGCTGTTTGGTGTACTGCGTCCTGGAGATGAACTATTATATATAACTGGAAAGCCTTATGACACCCTTGAAGAAATCGTTGGTATACGAGGAAGCGGTGTAGGCTCTTTAAAAGAATATAATATTAGCTATAAATCAGTAGATTTAACAGGGCAAGGTCAAGTGGATTTTGAAGAAGTGAAAGCGTCTATTCATGAGCACACAAAGATGATAGGTATTCAGCGCTCAAAAGGTTACGGCATTCGTCCTTCTTTTACAGTCGCGCAAATAAAAGAAATGATTTCTTTTGTAAAGAGTATTAAGCCTGACGTTATAGTATTTGTCGATAACTGCTACGGTGAATTTGTAGAAACAATCGAGCCAACGCATGTAGGAGCAGATTTGATGGCGGGGTCGCTCATTAAGAACCCTGGTGGAGGTCTTGCTAAAATCGGTGGCTATATTGCAGGGCGAAAAGACCTAGTGGAAGCTTGTTCATACCGAATGACAACCCCTGGAATCGGTGCAGAAGCTGGAGCGACGCTGTATAGCTTGCAAGAAATGTATCAAGGTTTCTTTTTGGCTCCGCACGTAGTCGGTCAAGCATTAAAAGGAGCAGTTTTCTCATCCGCTATGTTCGAAGAGCTAGGGATGCAAAGTGAACCGAAGTGGAACAGTGAACGAACAGATTTAATTCAATCCGTGCAGTTCGATGACCGCGATAAAATGGTTTCTTTTTGTCAGGCTATTCAATTTGCTTCGCCAATTAATTCACACGTAACGGCCTATCCTGCTTATATGCCAGGGTACGAAGATGATGTGATTATGGCAGCTGGAACGTTTATACAAGGAGCAAGCCTCGAGCTGACGGCAGATGGGCCTATCAGGCCTCCTTATGTCGCTTACGTGCAGGGCGGGTTAACGTATGCTCACGTAAAAGTAGCAATATGCATGGCAGTAGATCAAATGCTGACGAAAGAACTTTTATAAAATATAAGATAGAAAGACTATTTTCTCCCCGCTAAGAAAGAAAAGATAGGCTTATAAAAATAAACGAAGTGCTATTTATTTGTATAGAAGAAATGTTCAGAAAAATTTATGTTAGAATTACTAACATTCGGTTGACAGGTGAACTAACATAGCATACAATGTAAATAGTTAATCCAAAGGAGGAACTGAAATGAGTGACAACATTCGAAGAAATACGCCACTTTTCCCAATTGGAATTGTGATGCAGTTAACTGAGTTGTCGGCTCGCCAAATTCGCTACTATGAAGAACATGAATTAGTTGCACCAGTAAGAACAGAGGGAAATCGACGATTATTCTCATTTAACGATGTTGATAAGCTGCTTGAAATCCGTGATCTTATTGAACAAGGTGTAAACTTAGCAGGTGTAAAACAGCTGTTTCATCTTCAAAAGGAGCAAAAAGGGCATAAGCAAGAAGAAAAAGTTGTGGCAGCAACAGCAAAGCCAGAATTAACGGACGATGAATTGCGAAAAATGCTTCGTGCAGAACTTATGCAAGCAGGCCGTTTTAATCGAGCAACTTTAAATCAAGGAGATATGTCCAGGTTCTTTCATTAATAAAGTTATCAATATTTATGCCGTTCGTATATGAGGGGTATAGATTATAAATATTATATAGAGATTTAGGGGAGGATCACACGATGGCAAAGTACACAAAAGAAGATATTTTCCGCAAAGTTCAAGAAGAGAATGTAAAGTATATTCGTCTTCAGTTCACTGACATTTTAGGAACAATTAAAAACGTTGAAATTCCAGTAAGTCAATTAGAAAAAGCGTTAGACAACAAAATGATGTTTGACGGTTCTTCGATTGAAGGTTTTGTACGTATTGAAGAATCAGATATGTACCTATTCCCGGATATTGATACATTTGTTATTTTCCCTTGGACATCTGAAAAAGGTAAAGTAGCACGTTTTATTTGTGACATCTACAATGCGGATAGAACTCCGTTTGATGGAGATCCACGTAATAACTTAAAACGTGTGTTGAAAGAGATGGAAGAGTTAGGATTTACTGATTTCAACCTTGGACCTGAGCCAGAGTTCTTCTTATTCAAATTAGACGAAAAAGGCGAACCTACATTAGAATTAAATGATAAAGGTGGCTACTTCGACTTAGCGCCAACTGACCTTGGTGAAAATTGCCGTCGTGACATCGTATTAGAGCTTGAAGAAATGGGCTTTGAAATTGAAGCATCTCACCATGAGGTAGCTCCTGGACAACACGAGATTGACTTCAAATATGCTGCTGCGTTAAAAGCTTGTGACGATATTCAAACGTTCAAACTTGTTGTAAAAACAATTGCACGTAAACATGGCTTACATGCTACATTTATGCCAAAACCATTATTTGGTGTGAACGGTTCAGGTATGCACTGTAACGTTTCATTATTCAAAGATGGTCAAAACGCATTTTATGATGAGAACGGTAATCTAGAGCTAAGTGATACTGCTCGTCAATTTATCGCAGGTATCATCAAGCACGCACACAGCTTTACAGCAGTAACAAATCCTACTGTAAACTCTTATAAGCGTCTAGTACCTGGATATGAGGCTCCTTGTTATGTTGCATGGTCTGCTCGTAACCGTAGCCCATTAATCCGTATCCCAGCTTCTCGCGGCGTAGGAACTCGTGTTGAGGTACGTAGCGTAGACCCAGCTGCTAACCCGTATTTAGCAATGGCTGTTCTATTAAAAGCTGGTTTAGATGGAATCAAGAACAACCTTGAAGCTCCAAAACCTATCGATCGTAATATCTATGTAATGACAAAAGAAGAGCGTGTTGAAGAAGGTATCGTAGATTTACCTGCAACATTAGCTCAAGCTTTAGATAGCTTCCAATCAAACGAAGTTATGGTTTCTGCATTAGGTGAACACTTAGCAGAGCACTTCGTTGAAGCGAAAGAAATCGAATGGGATATGTTCCGTACACAAGTTCATCCTTGGGAACGTGACCAATACATGAGCCAATATTAATTCCTAAAAGTCCGAGAGATCGTTTATACGTTCTCTCGGACTTTTTTGTTTTTCAAAATGAATAACATTCTGCATGCGTATATTAAATATCGAACTAAACTGTTCATAAAATAAGTATAGCTGCCTGTCGTACAATTTACGGGAGGCTTTTTGTTGTTTTGTTATATACAGGAAAGAATTTGGTTATATGAATTAAAAAGGATAAGCTTTTTGTCTCATTGAATCTATATGTAAAAGTAGTGTATAACAGATAGAGAGATTGTTTATGTGTTCACTCTGCACTTCAGTATAACTTCAGAGAATTTTCAGCCAGTCGTAGTGTCATTAGAAAATACTGTTGGAGAGGAATGGAATGAAAATGCAAGAAGGGAATTTTTTCAAAGGTTTAGTAATAGGCATATTAATAAGCATTCCAATTTGGATTATTCTCATTGTTATAGGCGTTCTGCTTTTTAAGTAGATCCAAATCTAATAATAAAATAGACAAAACTTTCCTCGTAGTGTATACTTTAAATGAAAATGATAATTATTATCATTTAATCAACGAATCAACACTCTGCATATAGCTGTCACTCCTTGAGAGCTATCCTTATTCAGTATTCTGTCTATAAAGCAGAATAACCCGTTGCCATTAGGCAGCGGGTCTTTTTTTAGTGATTTTTCACCTGGTAGGCTAGTATACGTAGCACTTTTTGTCCCCCGTGCATATGTTAACAATAAGGAGGGACAAGTAATATGAAAAAAATCTATCTTGATGCAGGACATGGTGGGGCAGATGCAGGAGCAGTTGGAGCGAACGGACTATATGAAAAAAACTTAGTTTTAAAAATTCAACAATATTTAATAAGCTATTTAAATAGCACATACAGTGATTTTACGATTAAAACCACTCGTACCACAGATGTTTTTTTATCGTTATCTCAGCGCGCTTCTCAAGCTAATTCGTGGGGCGCAGATGCATTTATGTCTATTCACGTAAATGCCGGTGGAGGAACAGGATATGAAGATTATGTTTATAGAAGCGCTAGTAATGCCAGTAAAACGTTTCAATCAATTGTCCACGGCCAAGTACAGCCAACGCTGCTGTCATATAATCATCCGAATCGCGGTCGAAAATCAGCCAATTATGCGGTGCTTCGCTTAACAAATATGCCTGCAGTACTGACTGAAATAGCTTTTATTGATAACCGCACAGATGCAGCACTTCTTCAAAATGAAGCTTTTTTAAAAAGCATGGGTGAATCGTATGCAAAAGGAATTGCCGTCTATTTGAATTTACCTCGTCGTGCAGTTCCAAATCCAACACCAACACCAAATCCAATTCCATCACCTTCTGAACCAGGTACAAAAACGTATACGATCAAGCAAGGAGATACGCTTTACAGTATTGCACAGAAGTACAATATAACAGTACAGGCGCTTCAAGAAGCCAATACAGGGCTTTCAGATCCTTTAACACTACAGGTTGGAAAAACAATTGTTATTCCTTCAGGGACTTCACCAAACCCATCTCCAACACCGTCACCAACTCCACCTTCGGAACAATATCCACTTCCAAATGGAATTTTAAAACAAGGTGATTCTGGAGAAGCTGTGAAGCAGCTTCAAAGAGCATTAAACGCGGTGAATTTTAAAGTAGGGTCAGTAGACGGAATATATGGAGTTCAAACGAAAGATGCAGTCAGACGTTTTCAGCTTGTGTATCTTCCTTATGATGTAGATGGCATTTATGGTCCTCAAATGAAAAACAAGCTAGCAGCCGTTTTAAAAGCAAAAAGTTAAAGCAAGAAGGTCTTCTGTAAGCGGGCAGAAGGCCTTTTGTTTTCCTGTTAAAAGCGCCTTAAGCACTATTTTATCATTTGCGTAAAATAATGCTTTACAAACCATTTGTACGGGAGTATATTATCTAAGAACAAAGGATAGTTATGAAAGAAACATGTTATCAATCATACCCTTTAACTGAAAATTATATTGACCTGTTATCGCTTAATTCGTAAGAAGTGGGGGACCCAAATTTGTGCATTGTCACTTGGGGTGAATCCTTTTTTAAAAGGTAGGGCTACTCTCATAGCCCGAATCCGACAGCTAACCCCATAAGCGTTTTGGAGAGGAGGTTTAAGCTGTGTAAAAACGCTGAGAACCCTTAGTGTTTTTTTTGTGCGCTTTTTTAACATAAAAAGGTATTTTTTAGGGATAATATCACTTATTTGTGAACTTGTAACGGAGCTTAGCAACAAATAGTAAATAGTAGCTAAGCAATCATCGGAGGGAAATTACGTGAACTATTCAGTTCTCAAAAGATTATTGATTGGAAAGCCGCTTAAAACAAAAGAGTTAGGTGATCAAAAGCTTAGTAAGCTTAAAGCACTGGCTATTTTATCATCAGATGCCTTATCATCAGTGGCTTATGGAACAGAACAAATTTTGATTGTACTTGCAACAGTAGGCGTCCTTGCTTATTGGTATTCAATTCCAATTGCGCTTGGGGTATTGGTGCTGCTGACAGCTTTAATTCTTTCATACCGTCAAATTATTTATGCGTATCCGCAAGGTGGAGGAGCTTATATTGTTTCCAAAACCAATTTAGGAGAAAATCCTGGGCTTATCGCTGGAGGATCACTGTTAGTAGACTATATTTTAACAGTTGCTGTGAGTGTTTCAGCAGGAACAGATGCTTTAACTTCGGCTTTTCCAACGCTGCATCATTACAATGTAGTAATTGCGTGTTTGCTGGTGATTTTTATTACCGTCTTAAATTTACGTGGTGTAACAGAATCCGCTTCTGTATTAGCTTATCCGGTTTATTTATTTGTTATTGCTCTTATTTTGTTAATAGCGGTAGGCTTGTTTAAAATAGCGACAGGTCAAGTTTCACCTGAGCTTCATCCATCTCTTGGCACAGTAGTGCCAGGTATTAGTTTGTTTTTATTATTAAAAGCTTTTTCATCAGGCTGTTCGGCATTGACAGGTGTAGAAGCTATTTCAAATGCAGTGCCTAACTTTAAAGAGCCAGGTGCAAAAAATGCTGTTCATACCTTAATGCTGATGGGCGGTATTTTAGCCGTTTTATTTTCTGGCATCACGTTTTTAGCTTATTGGCTTGGCATTTCTCCAAAAGCAGATGAAACGGTTGTATCACAAATTGCATCGAGTGTGTTTGGACGAAATGGATTTTATTATTTTATTCAAGGCACAACAGCTCTAATTCTAGTGCTAGCGGCGAATACGGGCTTTTCAGCTTTCCCTTTGCTGGCTGTCAACTTATCGTCTGATAAATACATGCCAAGAATGTTTCAAATTCGTGGCGATCGATTAGGCTATTCAAATGGAATTGTGACCCTTGGAATTGCTTCTATTGTCTTAATTGTAGCTTTTAAAGGAGCAACTGAACAATTAATTCCTCTTTATGCAGTCGGGGTGTTTATTCCATTTACGCTTTCTCAAACAGGCATGATTGTCAAATGGCTTAGAGAAAAGCCGGCCGGCTGGCAAGGGAAGCTAACCATTAACTTAATTGGTGCCCTCATTACCTTAACGGTGCTAATCATTTTGTTTACAACGAAGTTTTCACAAGTATGGTCCGTGCTCATTTTCTTACCGGTTATTGTTTATATTTTTCATCGCATTTATACGCATTATGAAGCAGTAGGAGAGCAGCTTCGCATTAAGCAAGGAGAAAAGATTGGAACGCTTGAGGGAAGTGTGGTCATTGTTCCTGTAGCAGGAATGACAAAGGTAGTAGAAAATTCATTAAATTATGCACGAACGATTGGCGATACCGTTATTGCAGTGCACGTGGCCTTCGATCGAGAAAGCGAAAAGAGAATGGAAGAGAAGTGGGAGAAGTGGCAGCCTGATATTCGTATTGTTACGTTTCACTCTCAATACCGCAGCTTAGTGCGGCCGCTGTTTCGATTCATTGATATGGCCGAGGAAAAAGCGCGGGAAAACAATATGGCTATTACGGTCGTTATTCCACAATTCATTACGAAAAAAAGCTGGCAAAATATCCTTCACAATCAGTCCAGTCTACTGTTAAAAGCACATTTGCTTTACCGTAAAAATGTAATTGTTACAACTGTACCGTACCGTTTTAAAAAATAATGAAACATGACTAAAAACCTCCAACTTGTATGTTGGAGGTTTTTAATTTTTAAATTCACATACACTAACCGTAATCGAATCTCATCAAAGGCGCAAACGGAGGGATTACATGAGTGAATTAATTAAATTGTTGCGAAAGGGAAATAAATCGGCCATGATGGCCGCTGTAGTTAATACCATTATCTCTATCATTAAAGGAATTGCCTTCGCTTTAACAGGGAATGTAGCAATGTTTGCTGAAACGATGCACAGCTTAGGAGATGCAGCTAATCAGTTTTTTGTCTTTATAGGTTCGGCATTAAGTAAAAAAGCCCCGACCAAACGATTTCCAAACGGTTTCGGCCGATTGGTTAATCTCGTTCTATTAGGAGCGGTTCTTGTAGTAGGGATTATGGCGTTTGAAACGATTAAAGAAGGATATCACCATATTCTTCATCCGACGAAGTCTTCAGGCTTTATTTTAAATATTGCAGTACTTGGCATCTCGGTGTTACTTGAGATGTTTGTCCTATTTAAGGCAATGAAAGAAATTTTGCACGATGTCGGAATGAATACCGCAGAGGTCAATGTTTTTACGCAAAGCTTTGTTCATTTAAAGAAAGCAAAGCCAGCAACCAAGCTGGTCTTTATGGAAGATCTGGTAGCTACTGGAGGAGGCGTATTGGCATTAATAGCCGTTTTTATTTCACGGTTTACACCTTTTCACCAAGCTGAAGGAATTGCTTCTATTTTAATTGGGCTTATGATGTTTTTTGTAGTAGGACGAGTATTTTTAGATAATGCTGCTGGAGCGCTTGGTGAAGCAGATAAAGAAATGGAAATAAAAATTGGCGCGATTGTCATGCAAGATGTACAAGTGCATGATATTCAAACATTAATGGTGATGAAAGAAGGAGAAGAGCTTCACGTTGAATTAAAAGTAGAAATTGATCCTTCTTTAACAGTGGCAGAAGCTGATGATATTAAAGATCGTCTGGAAAATCGTATTTTGCAGGAAAAAGGAATAACGGATATTATTATTGAATTTGATGAAGATGATGGAATTCCAGACTGGGCGCCAAGTGATTTACAGCTTCAAAAAGAATAAAAAGAAGAGGTTAGGACAAAATTATTTTAGTTGAAGAAGATCCGAACGATGAATCGAGATTCTTGATGGAGAATCCAACTCGTTCGGATTTTTTCATTGGTATGGTGAACGTAGGTTTCATGTATCCCATTTGTTCGTCTGTAGATTGGAGGGGTGTAGTTATGTCTCGACCTCTTCTTTTTTCAATGGTGTATTCTCTGATACGAACGGCTTTTATGTTTTAAATCGATCTTTTAATAAATTCCATAGGGAACTCACTCCGAGACTAATGCTGATCAGAATTCCTGATAGAGCTACTATTAAAGCGATATATTCAAAGATAGAAAACTGCTTCATACTATCCCAATTGATGTTTCCCTCTAGTTTGCTAATAACTAAATTCATTCCGTAAATACCTGAAAGAACCGTGTAAATCGTTAAAATTAATAATAAGTAATTGTGACGCTTGGCTGCGATTTTCTCTTGATTTTGGTACAAAGTACCAAGGGTTTCTTTGACTTCTTGATAAAGAGAATTGATATGGAAGATTTTTTTAAAGAGCTTAGAAAACTCTTGACCTTCTGTGCGAGAGCTAATTTCTAAAAACAAATATTTACCTGAAAACACGGTAATAGAGCGGATTAGTCGTTCAATGCCCTCTGAATTTTTATGAAACGTGAGCTGAGAATATTCATAAGATAGTTTTAGCAACACGATTTTATAGAAAAAATGTAAAAATAAATTATAGTAATGCTGGCCAAATAGATGATTCATCAAAAGCTGATCCGTTTTAGAGTCTGTCGATTTAGAAATACACGAAAACACATGGTCTGTTATGACATAATAGGTTTCAGGAGCCCATCTGGGATACACGTGTTTAGTATTATACGTTTTAATATACTCATGATTGTGTGCAGAAATAAACGCTTTCCCGTCAGGCGTATAGCTATTTAGCTGTCCAGTACGAAATAAAGTTGTGGAATTAATCTCTTGCTCTTGATTTACCGTTACATAACTTAACACAAACATCCGTTCATCGATAAAATAAGGAAGGCTCCCAACGTGCTGTTCACGTGTGGCTTCTTTCTTGATGTGTTCGTTCAAAAATGGCGCGAGCTGCGAAAAAATATAATCTTGCACTTTGCTATAGCGATGATGTTCATAGGTAATGGTGGATCCATGCTCTTCAGCAAGCTTCGGTTCTAATACACGAAAATGATTCATGAACTCTAAAGTATCATCATAGGTGTAATGATTATGGCTTATCTCAGTGCGAATGGTCATGACGCCAATTTCAAAAGGACATAAAAAAACATCCACAGACAGCACGTTGCTAGACACGGTGGTGGAGGAAGTGTGTAACGTAATGGTATGGTCTATTTTTTTTGAAAATCGAAGCAACCCTTCTTTTTCGCATGAGTCAGGGAATAGAATGCATTCAATGTAAGGAAGAAAATATTGATCCAGGCTATCATGAGATACGTAATATTGTTCTCCGTAGTACTCTTTTTCTAAATGTTTATTTTGAATGGAAAAAAACTCGAACAAATTTGCTTTCAGTGCATGAACAAGCTGCTCTTTATTTTTTCGATCAAAGGAAAAAGGAAAAAGAAACATGTTCATTGCTTTAGTAGGTACAATGGCTTGAAATGGTTCTGTTTTCCTTGGTGTATTGGTCATAAACTACATCCTTCTTATGGTGGGTTGTATTTCCTTTTAAGAGTCGAGGAAATGCAGATAGAAAGTAAAAGGTAAAACAAGCTTTATAAAAACAGTTCTACCTGCCTGCAATGATTCAACGTATCATTTATAATATGCCAATTTTTTTAGAAAACAAACGTAAAAAAACCAACTAACATCATGATTAGTTGGTTTTACATACAGTGTCTGATTAGTGAATCGTGCGATATACACCAGTTACTTTTCCTAAAATCGTTACGTGGCGAAGAATAATAGGCGCCATCGTTGAATTTTCAGGCTGTAAACGAACGAAATTTTCTTCTTTAAAGAAACGTTTTACCGTTGCTTCGTTGTCTTCGGTCATAGCGACCACAATATCTCCATTATTAGCTGTTTGCTGCTGACGTACGATTACCATATCCCCATCTAGAATACCTGCTTCAATCATACTTTCTCCCATAATTTCAAGCATAAATACATGATCATCTGGAGAAACGAATTTATCTGGAAGAGGGAAATATTCTTCCACATTTTCAACGGCTGTTATAGGAAGACCCGCTGTTACTTTACCGATAACAGGAACATTAATGACATTGCTTTTAGGAATGTTTACTTCGTCTAGTTGAAGAACTTCGATTGCTCTTGGTTTTGTTGGATCTCTGCGAATTAACCCTTTGCTTTCTAAACGAGCTAAATGCCCGTGTACAGTGGAGCTAGAGGCTAATCCTACCGCTTCCCCAATCTCACGAACAGAAGGCGGATAACCTTTTAATTTTACTTCGTGCTTAATAAAATCTAGTATGTCTTGTTGACGTTTTGATAGCTTCATATTTTTCACCTCGATTTTAGCTATTCTTTAGGTGAATTATACCACGTGATGTGTCAATATACAAACATAAGTTCGAAGAATTCCATTGACAGAAACAAATGTTCTCACTAAAATAAGAACATATATTCTGATAGGGGGATCATAATATGCAACAATTCTTACATTCTATGAAACATTACGCTATTTTTTTTGCAGTTATCGCTGCACTTACATATGTATTGACGCTGGTTTTAGGAGCGGATAAAGTAGATTTAGACAAATATTCAACGGTTACTATTACAAAAGGAGATACGCTTTGGGAATTGTCCAACAAGTATCATAATCACCATCATTTGACCACCAACGAATTTGTCAAATGGGTTGAAGACGTCAATGATTTAAACTCAGACACTGCACAGTCCTTATCTCCTGGAGATAAATTATATATTCCTGTTTTAAAAAAAGAGTTACATAATCAAGTGGCAATTGAACAGTAGTGTGTAACGGCCGTTCCTGAATATTGTTAGAAGCCGAAAAGGTCGTGATAAAAGTGGACGCCATTATTTATTGCCGTGTCAGTACGGATAAAAAAACCCAAGAAACATCTTTACAGCGCCAGCAAGAAGAATTAAAAAAGCTTGCTAATCTTCACCATCTAGACGTAAGAAAAGTCGTAATGGAAAAAGCAAGCGGATATGACGTAGACAGAGAGGGTATTTTGGATGTTCTTCATACAATGAAAGAAGAAAAAATATCTGTGCTGCTCATTCAAGATGAAACACGATTAGGCAGAGGAAATGCCCGAATTGCGCTGCTTCATGCTTTTCATAAAGAAAATGCTACGATCTATACGATTAGTCATCAAGGTCAGCTTCAGCTTTCAGAATCTGATTCGATGGTGTTAGATATTATTAGCTTAGTGGAAGAGCATCAGCGAAAATTACATAATGCTAAAATTAAAAGAGGAATGAAAAGAGCCGTCGAAAACGGTTATCGTCCGCAGCAAAATTTAAAAAATCAAGGAGTTAACTCGGGAAGAGAAAAAAAAGAAGCGCCGATTGAAGAAATTGTACGCCTTCGCCATAACGGCTTAACCTTTGCTGAAATTTCAGTTACGCTAAAAGGTTTTGGTTATAATATTTCAAAAGCGACGGTACATCGTCGCTATCAAGAGAATGCTCAATCTCTTGATAAAACGAAAGAGATTTAGTAAGATGACTACATGTTGCCGGAGCGGTTCGGTAATTTTAATTATTGATTATAAGGAGATAGGTTTTATATGCTATCAAAAGATAAACTTGCTCGTATTAATGCTCTTTCAAAAAAGGCAAAGGCTGAAGGGCTGACAGAATCTGAAGCGAAAGAACAGCAAGAGCTACGTCAGGAATATTTAAAAGTTTTCCGACAATCTATGACAAATCACCTTCATACGATTAAAGTTGTGGACGAAGAAGGTAAAGATGTTACGCCTAAGAAGTTAAAAGAGAGTAAAAAGAAGCGTCTTCACTAAGACGTTCTAGTAAAACTAGAGGGAGTGTTCCCTCTAGTTTTTTGTATATTTTTAATAAGGCACACAAAAACTGTAAAAGTGGAATTTTTTTTGGTTCAAGTATTGTACAAATAAGCAAATCATTAGTATGATAACATATGTACATAGTTTTGAAAGGAATGAAGAGTATGACACAACGTATTGAAGATCTTTCGATTGCAACAATTCGTACTTTATCAATCGATGCGATTGAAAAAGCAAATTCAGGTCACCCAGGTATGCCAATGGGAGCTGCTCCAATGGCATATACATTGTGGACAAAATTTATGAACATCAATCCAAAGAATCCAAACTGGTTCAACCGTGACCGCTTTGTATTATCAGCAGGACACGGATCGGCACTATTATACAGCTTGCTTCATTTAGCTGGATATGACTTATCAATTGAAGACCTTAAAAACTTCCGTCAATGGGGAAGTAAAACACCAGGTCATCCGGAGTTCGGTCATACAGCAGGTGTTGATGCAACAACTGGTCCACTAGGACAAGGTATTGCAATGGCTGTTGGTAAAGCAATGGCAGAACGTCATTTAGCTGAAACATACAACAAAGAAGGTTTAGAAATTGTAGACCACTTTACGTATGGTATTTGTGGTGACGGAGACTTAATGGAAGGTGTATCTGCTGAAGCAGCTTCATTAGCGGCACACTTAAAATTAGGACGTTTAGTTGTTTTATACGATTCAAATGATATTTCGTTAGACGGAGATTTAGATCGCTCGTTCTCTGAGAACGTAGAAGATCGTTTCAAAGCTTACGGATGGCAAGTAATCCGCGTTGAAGACGGCAATGACTTGACAGCGATTGCAAACGCAATTGAAGAAGCAAAAGGCGATTTAACACGCCCAACGCTAATTGAAGTAAAAACAACAATCGGATTTGGTTCTCCAAACCACGCGGGTACTTCTGGAGTGCACGGTTCTCCATTAGGTTCCGATGAAACAAAATTAACAAAAGAAGCTTATGCATGGACATTTGAAGAAGATTTCTATGTGCCAGAAGAAGTGTATGCTCACTTCAAAGCTACAATTGCTGAAGATGGCCAAAAGAAAGAAAACGAATGGAACGATGTATTTGCACAGTATAAAGAAAAATATCCTGAACTAGGTCGTCAATTTGAACTAGCAGTAGAAGGAAAGTTACCGGAAGGCTGGGAAGAAAAGCTTCCAGCATACGAAACGGGTTCAAGCCTAGCTAGCCGTGCTTCTTCTGGAGAAGTATTAAACGCAGTAGCACAAGCTGTACCTCAATTCTTCGGCGGTTCAGCTGACTTAGCTGGCTCAAATAAAACAATGATTAAAGGTTCAGAAGACTTCACTGCAGCTGATTACAGCGGACGTAATATCTGGTTCGGTGTACGTGAATTTGCAATGGGAGCTGCATTAAACGGTATGGCTCTACACGGCGGTGTAAAAGTATTCGGAGGAACATTCTTTGTATTCTCTGATTATCTTCGCCCAGCAATTCGCTTAGCAGCTTTAATGAAGCTTCCTGTAACATATGTATTTACACATGACAGTATCGCAGTTGGAGAAGACGGCCCAACACATGAGCCAATTGAACAATTGCCATCACTTCGTGCAATGCCAGGTCTTTCAGTGGTTCGTCCTGCAGATGCAAATGAAACAGCTGCTGCATGGCGCTTAGCATTAGAGTCAACTGACCGCCCAACGGCGCTTGTATTGACTCGTCAAAACTTGCCAACGCTTGAAGGTACAAAAGAAAATGCATACGAAGGCGTGTCTAAAGGTGCGTACGTTGTATCTAAAGCTGGTAAAGACCAAGCGGATGCATTAATACTTGCAACAGGCTCTGAAGTAAGCCTAGCAGTAGAAGCACAAAAAGCATTAGCTGCAGAAGGCATTGACGTATCTGTAGTAAGTATGCCTGCATGGGATCGTTTCGAAGAGCAATCTGCTGAGTACAAAGAAAGTGTTATCCCTAAATCAGTGAAAAAACGTTTAGGTATTGAAATGGCTTCTACACTTGGCTGGGAACGCTATGTTGGAGACGAAGGACAAGTTCTTGGTATTAATCACTTCGGTGCATCTGCTCCTGGTGAAACAATCATGAAAGAATTTGGTTTTACAGTTGAAAATGTAGTAGCAAAAGTGAAAAGCTTGCTTAATGCATAATTCTTTTTCATAAGAAAGAGCAGACCACAGGAGTCTGCTCTTTTTTTCGACAAAAAAACAAAGGAATTTTTTCATCGATAGACAAGCATTGCGTACACCATTCGGTATAATGGTACAAAAAAGAACGAGCCGAAAGGGAGGATGAATCGTGAGAACGTATGAAGTATATTTAATGGAGGAAGAAGTTGCATCATCCTATTTTCGAAGAGAAAAGCTCATTTATCAGCTGCTGATTGAATATAGAATGAAACGTCACTTGAATGAAACGCACTTACAAAAACAAGTTCATTACATTACTCGCCAACTGCCCATTTCATTTATTCAACGAGAATTGCTTCAGGCGTTTTCTCATTATCCTCATTTTTTTACTCATCAAGAGACGTTTGTGCTGGAATATCCTCATAAAAAAAGTCGAGCATCTATAAAATTAACGAATCGCTGTATAACAATTGAAGGAGATGGCAATGTTGATGCTGAGACAGCTTTTTTTGAAGTATTACGCAAGCTAGATCCTTGTTTTTTAGCAGTGAATTATGGAACGGATGAATACGGCTGGCTGAGGCCTGTGAAAACAAGAAAATTTGTGTAATTATTTAAGGAAATTGGAACGGAAATATTGTATAATAGCGTATGGTCTAGTACACTGTAAGTTAGACAACACGAAGGAGGAAGTAATACCATGGGAATGTATATTCTAGTTGGTGTTCTAGCATTAATTGTTGGGATAGCGCTAGGATTTTTCATTGCTCGTAAATATATGATGAGCTATCTGAAGAAAAATCCACCAATTAATGAACAAATGTTAAAAATGATGATGATGCAAATGGGCATGAAACCATCGCAGAAAAAAATTAACCAAATGATGAAAGCAATGAACGGCCAAATTAAATAATGGTTAATTGGACAGACACTCTCTATTCAGAAGGGTGTCTTTTGTTTTATGATAGATATAAGAAAATGGTTGTGGGGCTAGGGGGATACGATGAAAATTTTTCGAGAGTTATGGTGGTTTTTCAAACAGGAAAAAAAGTCTTACATAACGGGGGTAGCGCTGCTCATTATTGTGGCAGCATTAGAACTTCTTCCTCCTAAAATTATTGGTTTAACGGTAGATGGCATTAAAGAAGAGACGCTGAATAGAAAGCGCTTAATGCAGATGGTTGGCATTTTGCTAGGAGCTGCTGTTGTGGCTTATTTCACAAGGTACATATGGCGTATTATGATATTTGGTTCATCTGTTAAACTAGCCAAGCAGCTGAGAAATACCCTCTACACTCATTTTACCAAGATGAATCAGGCCTTTTATCAACGGCGGCGAATTGGGGATTTGATGGCTCATGCAACAAACGATATTCAAGCTATTCAACAAACTGCAGGTTCGGGCGTTTTGACACTCGTGGATTCCATTGTCACAGGAGGGCTTGTTCTATGCACAATGGCCCTTACAATCAGCTGGAAGTTAACGCTTATTTGCCTTATTCCTATGCCGCTTATGGCCGTTTTAACAAGTTACTACGGTACATTGCTTCATGCGCGGTTTCATCACGCACAAGCAGCATTTTCTACTTTAAATGATAAGGTTCAAGAAAGCATTAGCGGAATTAAAGTCATTAAGACGTTTGGGGAAGAAGCAGCTGATGTCGAAGAATTTCGCATTAAGTCTGCAGATGTTGTCCAAAAGAACATGAAAGTAGCCCGAGTAGATGCATTGTTTGATCCGACCATTTCGATTATTGTAGCACTTTCTTTTTTACTTGCTCTTATTTTTGGCAGCAAGATGGTTATTAGTGAAGAGTTAACACTGGGGCAGCTTGTTACCTTTACAACTTATTTGGGCCTTCTTATTTGGCCGATGCTCGCGTTTGGCTGGCTATTTAACATTGTAGAACGAGGAAGAGCATCATATGACAGGGTATTTTCTTTATTAAAAGAAGAAAATTCGATTGAAGAAGCAGCGCATCCTAGTGCTGAAATGCCAACAGGAAATATTGAAGCTGTTATTCATAGGTTTTCGTATGTTAAAGAAGACGAATATACGTTAAACGAAATTTATTTTACACTTTCTCGCGGTCAAACGTTAGGTATTGTCGGAAAGACGGGTGCTGGTAAAACCACGCTTTTAAAGCTGCTGCTTCGTGAATTTGATGTAAGTGACGGAGCTGTTTTATGGGGAGGAAAAGACATTAAAGACTATGCTTTTGATTCATTGTACAAAAGCATTGGATATGTTCCTCAAGATCACTTTTTGTTTTCAACAACAGTTGCTGATAATATCGCGTTTGGAAAAAGAGAAGCAAGCAATCAAGAAATTAAAGAAGCGGCTAAAGTTGCCAATGTACATAGAGACATCCTCGATTTTACAGATGGCTATCAAACAATAGTAGGTGAAAAAGGCGTTTCGTTATCGGGTGGACAAAAACAGCGTATCTCGATTGCAAGAGCTCTTTTATTAGATCCTGAGCTTTTAATTTTAGACGACTCGCTATCAGCGGTAGATGGAAAAACGGAAGCGGGTATTTTACAAGCGCTGAAGCAGAAACGTCAAAATCGAACAACGATTATTACAGCGCATCGGCTGAGCTCGGTTACTCATGCAGACATGATTCTTGTACTTGATAAAGGGAAAATTATTCAGCGAGGAACTCATGAAGAACTGCTTAGCGTGAGCGGCTGGTACCAGGATATGTACGATAGACAGCAGCTTGAACGTGCGGTAGAAGAAGGAGAGACGAAAAATGAAAATTGAGCATTCTTCGGTACATAAACGTCTATTTCGCTATACAATTCCGCATAAAAAATCATTTTTTTTAGCGTTCACACTATTATTAATTGCTACGGCTGCAGATTTATTAGGGCCCATTTTGATTAAAATTTTTATTGACGATTATTTAACTCCTAAGTACTTGCCTCTTCAGCCTCTTGTGTGGCTTGCAAGCAGTTATTTGCTTTTACAGCTTTTAAAAATTGTCGTTCAATACTTTCAGCTTCTGCAGTTTCAAAAAATTGCGCTTCAAATTATTCAGCAGATTCGAATTGACGTTTTTTCTCATGTTCATCGCCTGGCTCTTCGCTTTTTTGACAACACACCAACGGGAAGCCTGGTATCTCGAATTACAAATGACACGGAAGCCATGAAAGAAATGTTTGTGGAAGTCATTGCGGTTTTTATTCAAAATGGGGTATTTTTGATCGGTATTTTTATAGCCATGTTTATGCTAGATGTGAAGCTGGCTTTTTATTGTTTAGTTCTTCTCCCGTTCATTTGGGGACTTATGAAGCTTTATCAGCATTACAGCGCTATTTACTACGGACAGCTCCGAGAAAAGCTAAGTCAATTAAATGCCAAGCTTCATGAGTCTTTGCAAGGCATGTCTATTATTCAGTTATTTCGTCAAGAAAAGCGGCTGCGCTCGGAATTTGAAGAAATTAATGATGAGCATTACAAGGCGGGTATGCGCAATATTAAGTTAGATGGTTTGCTGCTGAGGCCGGCAGTCGAAATTCTTTACATTTTAGCCGTTATTCTTGTGCTCAGTTATTTTGGTATTTCTGTAGCTGACAGCCCTGTTAAAATTGGTGTTCTTTACGCGTTTATCAACTACTTGGATCGTTTTTTTGAACCTGTTAATGAAATGATGCAGCGTCTTTCTATGTATCAGCAAGCGATGGTATCAGCCTCTCGGGTATTTGACTTGATGGATGAAAAAGAAAAAAATCCAGTCATGACAGGAGAACAAAAGCAGGGGGTACAAAAAGGAACGGTAGAATTCAGAAACGTAACGTTTTCCTATGATGGTGTTCGAGATGTGCTTTCTGATATATCATTTACGGTAAACGAAGGAGAAACAGTGGCTTTAGTAGGCCATACTGGAAGCGGGAAAAGCTCCATCATTAATTTATTAATGCGTTTTTATGAGCAGCAAAAAGGAGACATTTTGATTGATAATAAACCGCTATCGTCTTTTTCAAATGAACAGCTTCGAGATGAGGTAGGGCTGGTGCTGCAAGATGCCTTTTTATTTGCCGATACCGTAAAGCGAAATATTACGCTGCATGAAGACCATTTTTCTGATGAACAAGTAAAAGCAGCGGCGAAATTTGTGCAAGCTCACGCATTTATCGAAGCACTTCCTAATAAGTATAATGAAGTGCTAGTGGAAAGAGGTTCGACTTTATCAAGCGGTCAGCGCCAGCTCTTAGCATTTGCAAGAACGGTGATTCGAAACCCTAAAATCCTTATTCTTGATGAAGCAACAGCGCACATTGATACAGAAACGGAAGAAGCGATTCAAGAAGTGTTAAGAGATATGGGAAAAGGCCGCACAACGATTGCGATTGCTCATCGCTTATCGACCATTCAACACGCCGACTGTATTTTAGTATTGCATAAAGGAAAAATCGTCGAAAAAGGAACGCACGCTGAACTGCTAAACAAATGCGGCTTGTACTATAATATGTATCAGCTTCAGCACAGTGAAAAAGAAGAGAATTTCAGCAAAGAAACAGGAGTAAAAGAGATTTATACAGAATTGATAGAGTGAAGGTAAAAAAAGAAACAACCTTCATGAAGAGGTTGTTTCTGTTGTTTGAGTAGGGAATTCATTGTAAACGTTTAATAAATGATCTAATTCTTGACTATGTTTAATAGCAGGTGGAGAGTTTAATCCACTTACTCGGACTATGCGGATGAGTTCTTCTCGTTTCTTTTCAATCGCTAATAGAATATCTTTTTTGGCCAATGCTATGTATCCCTTCTAACAAGTTGTTTACCTAATTATACAAGATAATGGTACTATTTGAAAGAAGTGAGATAAGACAATTTGGTTACAAAATGGTAACGAAAAAGAACAAAAAGAACAAAAAAGGGAAGTGGGAAATATGGGAGATTTAAATTTGTTTTTGGCATTTGGCGCGGGTTTTTTATCGTTTATTTCACCCTGCTGTTTGCCTTTGTACCCAGCTTTTTTATCGTACATAACGGGAGTGTCAGTTAGCGAGCTAAAGGAAGGCGCTAAGTCACATCAGCGCAAAGCTTTTATTCACACAGCTTTTTTTCTATTGGGGTTTTCTGTTATTTTCATTATGATTGGCTTTGCGACTTCTTTTATTGGTCAGTGGTTTTTTAACTATAAGGATTTAATTCGGCAGATTGGCGCTATTCTTATTATTTTCTTTGGTCTAGTTGTGCTAGGGATTTTTAAGCCTCGAATTCTTATGCAAGAACACAAGCTTAAATTTGCAAATAAGCCGGCTGGACTCTTAGGTTCTTCTTTTATTGGTATGGCTTTTGCTGCCGGCTGGACGCCGTGTACGGGCCCTATTTTAGTATCGGTTATGGCGCTTGCAGCGACAAACCCAGGCTCCGGTCTTTTGTACATGATAATTTATTCACTTGGGTTTTCTATTCCATTTTTTATTATGACGTTTTTTATTGGGAAAATGAACTGGTTAAAAAAACATATGAATTCCATGATGAAAGTTGGCGGATACGCAATGATTGGAATGGGATTTATTTTGTATTTTGACTGGATGACAAAAATTATTATTTATACAACGAGCGTATTCGGAGGGTTTACGGGCTTCTAAAAAGGGAAAATGATACAAAAAAGAATCTGGAAATTGGCAGATTCTTTTTATTTTTTAAAAGACAAAATAGTTACTTTCGCTCTTAGGAAATATACAAGAATATGATGTAAAAAAATATATAGAAAAAATTTATTTTTACTATATCTTCTATAAATACGGAGTGATACAATGAAATCGTCATATTTTTAATTGTTAAAAAGAGGTGTATAAATTGAAAGATATTTTGTTAATCTTGCTTTTGCAACTGATCTATGTACCGATCTTGACGCTGCGCACAATTTTTTTAGTCAAAGGTATGAGTATGTATGCCTCAGTGTTTGGATTTGTTGAAGCGTTAATTTATGTATTCGGCTTATCTCTTGTATTTTCAGGAGATCAAAGCACGCTTGCTATGGTTGTATATGCAGTTGGGTTTGGAGTGGGAATTATCCTTGGAAGTTATATCGAATCTAGACTTGCTATCGGATATACAACATTCTTAGTTAACCTTATGACCAAAAATGAAGAGTTGATTAACCGCCTTCGACAGGAAGGTTTTGGTGTTACTGTTTACCAAGGAGAAGGAAGAGACAGTGCACGCTATAGATTAGACATTTTAACAAAAAGAAGTAGAGAAGAAGAGCTATTAGCATTCATTGAAGAATATGAGCCTCGTGCTTTCATTATTTCATACGAGCCGCGTAAATTTAAAGGCGGGTTCTTACTTAAAGCAATGAAAAAGCAAAAACAAAAGCAAAAAGCAAAAGCAGATATCACCTCTACTAAATAAAAACAGAAGAGTTCCTCTTCTGTTTTTTGTTGCACTTTTACTTCTGATGTTTTTTGGATTATAATATAAGTAAACACTAAATTATAGTAAAGGAAGGATTTCATTGGTTATTGCTTCAACACTTGTCGCAATTTTTATGGCTTCTTTCATATTAGTTGTTCGAATGAAAGCTGCTGATAAACCAACGAATGCAAAAAAAATTATACTTCCGCCTTTTTTTATGAGTACGGGAGCGTTAATGTTTATCTTTCCAATGTTTCGAGTAACGGGTGCAGAACTGCTTGAGGCGTTAATAGCAGGCATGATTTTCTCAATCCTGTTAATTAAAACGTCTAAATTTGAAATTCGTGACGATCATATTTACTTGAAGCGTTCAAAAGCTTTTGCATTCATTATTATTGGTTTGCTTATTATTCGAATTGCAATGAAAATATATTTAAGTTCTTCAATTGATGTTGGCCAGCTTGGCGGTATGTTCTGGATTTTAGCATTTGGTATGATTGTACCTTGGCGCATTGCTATGTACACATCGTACAAAAAGCTCGAACGAAAGCTGCATAATGATCGTCTTGCTAATACAACGATATTAAACTAAAAAAGGTGGCTACGCAGCCACCTTTTTTGATTTAAAATAAATGCTGGTAGGGGACGGCATCTATCTTTTGCTTTTTTAATGTTTTTAATAAAAATTTATGATCACGTTTAGGCGTAGCTAAAATGTATCCACGTACGATTAAGTCTTCCGTTATAGAGGCTGCTTGTTCCTCAATTGCGAGTTCCCCAATTTTTCCCGCGATTTTTTGTTTAGCTACATCGCGAAATAGTTCAGGTACTGGTTCAACAAGAACGTTTAATAGCTGCTTTTGATCCGCTGACCAAAGATGGACGGTTTTGGAAAGATAGTGATCTTGCCAATCAAGCTCAGACATGCCGTCTTCTTTTGGTAAGCGCTTTAAAAATTTCCTGAACATAAAAAATCCGCCGATAGCAAACATGCTCATTAAAAAGACAACCCAAAATAAAATAACCCATAAAAACCAGCCCTCTAGCATATTTTTCGCTCCTTTATAAAGAGGTTAATCATAACATTACTATATTTATACATTTATTATAAAAGCCTTGTTCCTTTTATGGCAATATAAAATTCCTGCACTTTATGTAAGGTTGGAGTCTTTTTTGACTTATCAATAAGTTTATATAGACTTATTGATAAGTTAAATATCGTTAGAATTATCTAAAAATGCTTATTTTTCAGCTTTTTAAAAGTTGGCACGTTTTTTGCATATAAACTAATTGAAGAATTATTTAATATGAGAGGAAGATAAAAAATGAGTCAAACTTTTAGCAAAGTAGCAACAAATTTACCGGGAGAAAACGCAAAGCAATTATTAGATAGAAGACACCGTGCCATTCCGAAAGGTGTAAGTTATGGCATTCCGACATTTGCTGATACGGCTGAAGGGGCGATCGTTAAAGATGTCGATGGCAATACGTTTATTGATTTCGTAGGCGCAATTGGCACAATCAATGTAGGGCACAGTCATCCAAAAGTAAAAGAAGCGCTTCACAAACAAGTAGACCGTTTTATTCACACAGGATTTAACGTAATGATGTATGAGTCATACGTAGAGCTTGCAGAAAGATTAGCAACAATTGCACCTGGTGAATTTGACAAGAAAGTATTACTTTTAAATAGCGGAGCAGAAGCTGTAGAAAACGCAGTGAAAATTGCTCGTAAATATACAAAGCGTCAAGGAATTATTTCCTTTAACCGCGGTTTCCATGGCCGTACATTAATGACAATGACAATGACAAGTAAAGTAAAACCATATAAATATGAATTTGGACCGTTTGCTCCTGAAGTATACAAAGCTCCATATCCTTATGAGTATCGCCGTCCACAAGGATTATCAGTTGAAGCATACGAAGATTTCATGATTACAGAATTCAAAAACTTCTTAAATACAGAAGTAGCACCAGAAACGATTGCAGCTGTTGTAATGGAGCCGATTCAAGGTGAAGGTGGTTTCATTGTTCCAGGTAAACGTTTTGTGCAAGAAGTGTATCAATTATGTAAAGAGCACGGAATTTTATTTGTATCAGATGAAATTCAAGCAGGATTTGCACGTACAGGCCGCTACTTCGGTATTGAACATTTTGACGTTGAGCCTGATTTAATTACGGTATCAAAATCACTAGGAGCTGGCGTACCAATCAGCGGTGTCATTGGCCGTGCTGAAATCATGGATGAATCTAATCCTGGTGAGCTTGGCGGGACGTATTGTGGAAGTCCTCTTGGATGTGAAGCCGCCTTAGCTGTACTTGATATCATTGAAGAAGAAAAGCTAAACGAACGCGGTGAGTACCTTGGAAAAGTGGTAACATCACGATTTGAAAAACTAGCAGAAAAATATGACTGTATCGGTGATATTCGCGGATTAGGAGCGATGTCTGCGATTGAGCTTGTGAAAGACCGTGAAACAAAAGAAGCGGACAAAGAGCTTACACAGCGCATCGTAAAAGAAGCAAACAAACGTGGATTATTATTGCTTAGTGCAGGAGTATTTGGAAACGTTCTTCGTATCTTAATGCCGATTGTTATTACGGATGAGCAGCTAGAAGAAGGCTTAGCTATTTTTGAAGCAGCACTAGAAGCAAGCGTACAGCAAACGGTTGAAGTATAAGTGAAATTGTGGCATGAGTGAAGAGAGAACTCTTCACTCATTCTTCATGAATCACAAAAAATGGGTATGTTTGGACACTCTATTTATAGATTTTTCATTTTCTGATAAAATAAAATAATAATTATTTTTTGACGAAAAGGTGATTCAAATGACCATTCATAAAAAGCATATTCAGCAAATTAACGACGAACTTTACGATATATTTGAGTCATCATTTGATGAAATCTTTGTAACTGATGCAAATGGATATGTGTTAGTTGTAAATTCAGAGTGTGAAAAAAACTATGCTTTGAAAGTGGAAGATTTTATTGGAAAGCACGTAAAAGAACTGCAGGAAATGGGTATTTTTTATCCTTCGGCCACGCTAAAAGTGATTGAATCTAATCAAGCAATTGAATTGGTTCAAAAAACAAACTCCGGCCGGTATCTTCATGTGCGGACAAGGCCGGTATTTACAAACGACGGGCATTTAAAAAGCGTTATTAGCTATTCTCGGGATCTCACAGACTTAATGGAATTAAAACGAAAAGTAGAAGAGATGGAAGAACAGCTTGAAAACTATAAAAAAGAGTTAAACGAAGCAGTGGATTTAGAAGGCATCGTGACAAAAAGTGAAGCGATGAAAAAAGTTTTTTCAACCATTCAACGAGTTGCTTCTGTAAATACAACCGTTCTTTTACTTGGAGAAACAGGGGTAGGAAAAAGCAGAGTAGCAAAACTGCTTCACCAGCTTAGTACAAGAAAACAGCAGCCGTATCATGAGCTTAATTGTGCAGCGCTTCCTGAACAGCTTATTGAATCAGAGCTATTTGGCTATGAAGGCGGTACGTTCACTGGAGCATTTCGAGAAGGGAAAAAAGGAATCATTGAGCTTTCGAACGAAGGCACGCTTTTTCTAGATGAGATTGGTGAACTTTCTCTTTCAGCACAAAGTAAGTTGCTCCACGTGCTGCAAGACCGTACAATTCGTCCCGTGGGCTCAACAAGAGCAGTATCAATAGACGTACGAATTATTGCTGCTACGAATCAAAATCTAGAACGAATGGTGGAAGAAGGAAAGTTTAGACGTGATTTGTACTATCGACTTAATGTAGTGCCGATTACCATTCCTCCTTTACGAGAGCGAAAAGAAGATATTCTGCCGCTTGTCTATCAGTTTCTTCACCATTTTAATACGGTATATGAACGTAATGTACGTTTATCACCAAAGGCGTTAGATGCGTTTTTAGGACAAGAATGGAAAGGAAACGTTCGTGAAGTGGAAAATATCATTGAGCGTCTGGTTGTTACAGGGGAAGAAATGATTACGCTTAAAGATTTGCCTTTTGCAAAAGAGTTTGCTATCGATCCACCTGTGCATACGCTTCCTGAAATGATTGAACATGTGGAAAAAGAGATGGTCATAAAGGCGTTTGAACAGCATAGGTCATCTTACAAAGTAGCAGAACAGCTTGGTATTAGTCAATCACAAGCCAGTCGTAAAATTCGAAAGTACGTTTCGGACAGCACCGAACATTGAGTAGATAAATTTAAGCAGGGAGTGAAGAAATATGAAGCAAGCAAACTTATATATTAACGGAGAATTTGTTTCAGCAAATGATACATACGAAGTGGTGAATCCAGCAACAAATGAAGTAGTGGCTGCTGTTGCAAAAGGTGGAGAAAAAGAAGCGAAGCTAGCAGCAGATGCTGCCTATGAAGCGTTTCAAACATGGTCTAAAAAAACTGCAGAAGAGCGCGGTAAATTATTATTTAAATGGCATCAGCTGATTGAAGAACACACCGATGAACTTGCTGAAATAATGACAGTCGAGCAAGGCAAGCCTCTTAAAGAAGCAAAAGGTGAAATTGGCTATGCCAACGGATTCGTTTCATGGTACGCAGAAGAAGGCAAACGCATTTACGGAGAAACAATTCCAGCTTCTTCTCCTAATAAACGATTATTTGCTCATAAGCAGCCTGTGGGAGTCATGGCAGCTATTACGCCTTGGAACTTCCCGGCAGCTATGATTACACGTAAAGTAGCGCCAGCTTTAGCAGCTGGATGTACAGCGGTTATTAAACCGGCAGAACAAACGCCACTAACGGCTCTTCGTCTAGCAGAGCTGGCACAAGAAGCGGGTATTCCAAAAGGCGTAATCAATGTAGTTACGGGAGATGCAAAAGCGATTGGAGAAGCGTGGCTTCAAGATGGACGTGTACGTAAACTATCGTTTACGGGCTCTACAGAAGTAGGTAAACTGTTAATGCGCGGAGCAGCTGATACGGTTAAAAAAGTGTCTTTAGAATTAGGCGGACACGCTCCGTTTATCGTAACAGCAAATGCTGATTTAGATAAAGCAGTAACAAATGCAATTGCTTCTAAATTCCGTAACGCTGGTCAAACATGCGTATGTACAAACCGCATCTACGTGCACGAGTCTATTGCTAAACCGTTCGCAGAGCAGTTTGCAGCGGCTGTTAGTCAGCTGAAAGTCGGAAACGGCTTAGAAGAAGGTACGGATATCGGACCTCTAATCGATGAAAAAGCGTTAGAAAAAGTAAAGCGCCACTTAGACGATGTTGTAGCAAAAGGTGGAAACGTCTTAACTGGAGGGGCTGTACGCGAAGAGGGAAGCGGACTGTTTGTTGAACCTACGGTTGTAGATGGTGCAACGGACGATATGCTTTGTATGTACGAGGAAACATTCGGGCCAATTGCTCCAATTGCGACGTATCAAACAGAAGAAGAAGTTATTCGCCGTGCAAATAACTCGCCTTACGGATTAGCAGCCTATGTGTTCACTGAAAATATTTCAGAAGCTATTCGTATTGCTGAAGCTTTAGAATATGGTATTGTAGGGCTAAATGATGGACTGCCTTCTACACCACA
This sequence comes from Priestia sp. 53B2, assembly GCF_056099005.1. Lineage (NCBI taxonomy): Bacteria > Bacillati > Bacillota > Bacilli > Caryophanales > Bacillaceae > Priestia > Priestia sp. 53B2. The sequence goes on along the minus strand of NZ_JBLZXA010000008.1, from coordinate 301,833 downwards.
AGCGCCGTTTGGCGGCTTTAAAGAAAGTGGACTTGGACGTGAAGGCGGACATTACGGAATTGAAGAATATTTAGAAGTAAAATATATTTCTTTAGGCTTTTAACAAAAAGTGATTTCGCTTTCCTGCGAAATCACTTTTTTAGTAATAGTACACGTGGGGGATTTGTGCATGTATGGATTGGAAATTCATGAATGAAAAACAAAATTCTTCTAGAGTACAGCATTCGAGATCTTCGCAATCGTGAGAGTTAAAAAAATCTTCAAGTATAGTTACCTCCACGTCTTTAAATAACCAGTGGCGTTCAACATCTTCGAAATTGCCGCGATAAACCTCACTTAACCCATAGAAGTCGAATATATCTTCTAGCTGCTTCTGTTGCATAGCCATCCCTCCTCTTCCTAGTATAAGAAAAAGAAAGAGATATTAAACAAGCCGTCATACTACTTTGTTTTTTTTATAAAATCTCGTATAGTTAATAGTAATGACAAGCAAAGGAGTTTCGGTATGTTTACATATATCACGTTATTTGGTTTTCTTGGATTCGCTGTGTATTCGAGTACGTGGATTTATTCTATTGTCAAAAAAGATGGAAGAGCAAAGAAAAATGGAAAGGGTACTCTTATTAGTTTTCTTGTGATGCTTATCGGGTTAGTCGGTCTGCAGCTTACGTAATCATAGATTATTTTGACATTTTTACCACCTTCACTTATAGTTAACGTTGGGCGAACATATGTGTGATTTTGATCACAGTGCTTGCCTTAAGTTGAAAAAGAAAGAAGGTGGCATATTTGAGATATCACACACATATTGCAACATCGATTGCTGCCGGTGCCGGCGTGGCTATAACAGGAGACGCTTCGTTTACATTTCCTTATGTTGTAGGCATCGCGATTGGAGCACTGCTTCCTGATATTGATGAACCAAATTCATATATTGGTAGAAGATCTCTTGGTCTCGCAAAAATAATTAAATCTATTTTTGGACACAGGGGTATTACGCATTCTATTCTTGCAAGTGGACTTATTTTTTATTTACATACGATGTATGACAATGACTTTACATTAGGAATAGCCTATGGATACGCTTTTCATATTCTTGGAGATTTCTTTTCTAAACGAGGGGTACCTTTTTTCTCACCTCTTAGCAAGAAGAAGTTTAAGCCTCCTTTAACATATGAAACAGGTAGCGGAGCAGAGACTCTCATCTTTTACCTGGCAGTGATAGGAAGTTTCTATATGTTTTATAAGTATCAGCTGTACACCCAGCTGTTTTAAAGGAAGAAGAGGCTGGGACAAAAGTATGTTAGCCGAGATGAATGACGAACTATTGATCAAAATGTTTGATTGGTGGTTCGTTTTTTATTGGAATGGTGAACGTAGGTCTCATCTGTTTAGTTGCTTCTAGCGATTGATTGGAGGGCAAGGCGAAGACTCCTGCGGGAAAAGCGGACTAGATGAGACCCCGCAGAAGCCTAGCGACGAGAAGGCTCATCGGCCACCCGCAGAAAGCGAAGCCTTGTACGGATATCAACAGCGGTGTAGAAGGCCATTTATACTAGAGCATTTATCTAATTTGTTCGTCTTTAAATGGAAGTGATTTAGTTATGTCTCAACCTCTCTTTTAGGCTTCCACTACGTAAAGTTCAGTCGTTTTTATAGGGAGGGTAATGGTAATGGTTGTCCCGTCATTTTTTTCACTAGATACATGAAAAAAACCATTATGTTCGTTAATAATTTTGTTGCAAATTGTTAGGCCAAGGCCTACTCCTCGTTCTTTTGTTGTATAAAAAGGTTCTCCTATATGAGGGATACGCTTTGAATCAATTCCGCATCCGCTGTCTTTTATCATAATGCACAGCGTTTCTCTAGCTAATTTTTCAATCGATACCGCCAGCTTGCCACCGTTCTCCATAGAATCAATGGCATTTTGTATAATATGGATAAATGCTTGAATTAACTGTGTTTTTTGTCCAATAACGAGCAGAGGATGTTCTTTTGGATAATGGCGAATGATGTGGATGTTTTTGACTCCAGTAGCCGGTTCGAATTGCTTTAATACCTCATCTAGCAAGTCTGTAATAACAATGCTTTCTCTATATACGTATTCTTGTTTAGCTAAACTCATAAACTCTGTGATGATATATTCAATTTGTGAGAGCTCATGCTGAATGAGGTCTCGATAAATCATTGTTTTTTTCGGCTGCTGTGTCTCACTGAACAGTTGTACAAACCCTTTAATAGTTGTCAAAGGATTCCGAACCTCATGTGCGATACTGGCAGCTAGATGGCCGATGACAGAAAGTTTTTCTGAATTCTGAATCTTTTTCTCTGCTTGTCTTTTTTCTGTTACGTCTCGTGAGACAAATACAAACCCTTCAATTTCTCCAGTAGATGTGATAATTGGAGCACCTTTGCATTCTAATAAAACGATGGTGCCGTTCAAATGAAACTTCCGGTATTCAAATGTGGAGGTGCTTTTTGTTTTACTCATGTTAGCTAAAACAGTCGAGATTATGTGTTTATCTTCGGGATACGCATTGATAAGCACATGTTGTCCAATAAGCTCATCAGGATAAACGCCTAACGTTTTAGCGTAAGAAGGAGAAGCGTATTCATAAATGCCCTCTTCAGTAGTAGCACATACTAAATCACGAGTATGAGATAAAATAGTCTGATGCTTTTGTTCATTGTCCTCCGTCATGATTCGATCTTTTAATGGATAAAAAAGCTGATCTTCTTGTGTGGCAAAGGTGTGCCGAACTTGTGTGCCGCACATTCTGCAAAAATTATAATCTTCCTTATAGTTACAAGAAGGGCAAATGGGCATCGAATCACTCCAATCAGCTCTATGCAATGAGAGAGTTCTCAAGCATATATAATCATTATTATATATTCAAATTATAGGAAAAAATAAGAAAAATCAAATGTGCTATAGAGAGGAGAATTGGGCTTGAAAACCCTATAAAGAGATTTCAAATACATGTTTTTAGTTGCAAATAGATTATAATTGGAATTTTTAAACATTTTAAAAAATCAGCACATTAAATAAGAGGAGCAGTTTACCTCTTATTTAATGTGCTGATAATGCTCTAGCGCTCGCTCTCTAGCTGCTTTATGGTCGACAATTGGGGTGGGATATGTTTTATTAAGTGTAACGTTTGCTTTTTTTAATACGTCTGCTGGGGCCTCCCAAGGTTTATGAATATAAGAAGAAGGAATATCTTTCAGCTCTGGAAGCCACTTTTTAATATATTCTCCTTCCTTATCAAATTTTTCTGATTGAGTGATTGGATTAAAGATACGAAAATATGGCGCGGCGTCTGCTCCCGAGCCTGCAACCCACTGCCAGCCCATTGTGTTATTAGCTAAATCTGCGTCTACTAAGGTATCAAAAAACCAATTTGCTCCGTGCTTCCAATGAATTAAAAGGTGCTTTACTAAAAAGGAAGCAGCTACCATTCGAACTCGATTGTGCATAAACCCTGTTTCCCAAAGCTCCCGCATTCCGGCATCGACAAGGGGATAGCCGGTTTTGCCATTTTTCCAAGCTTGAAGCTCTTTATTGCCGTCAGCCCACTGAAATTGCTTGAATTCTTCATTAAGCGGTTTACTTGTGGTGTGCGGGAAATGATAAAGCAGCTGATAAGCAAAATCTCGCCATATAAGTTGACGAATAAACATTTCAGCTTGATGTTCAAAAGCTTCAGAACGTACTTTTTCCGCTTTATTTCTTAAATAATGATAAAGAACTCGTGCTGAGAGCTGTCCTGAAGCGAAATAAGGAGAGAGAAATGAATTTAATGCTTCAGCAGGAAAATCTCGTCCGTTTTCATAATGAAGCAGCTTATTTTTTAAAAACGTCTTAAAAGCTTCAATAGCGCCTTTTTCCGTAGCTTCCCACGTCGACTTAATCGTTTCATCCCACGGTATGCTTGGAAGCAAATTGAGATCTGAGACTGAAAGAGATTCAACCGGTTTAGAGGAGGCCTGTATGGAAGTAACTTTTTTTACAGCAGAAGATACTGAATGTTTTTGAGAAGCTTTATAGTAAGCTGTAAATACTTTATAAGGATCTCCATTTTCTTTTGTGATTTTCCAAGGTTCATGAAGGAGAAATCCCTCAAATGTGCGAATATTTATTTGTTGCTCTGAAAAAAAAGCTTGAAGCTCTTTATCTCTTTTTAACACATGTGGTTCATAGCGTCTATTCCAATAAATATCTTGTGCATTCGTTTCATGGAGTAATTTTTGCAACACATCTTTAGGGTTTCCTTTTTGTATAATCAGCGTTCCTTCTATTTTTTTGATCGAGGTTTTAAAGTCATTCAGCGCATAGTGAAGCCACCATTTACTTGCACTTCCCATTGAGCTTTCTTCATAGTCGTCATGGATATAAACAGGTACAACCATTCCTTCTTTAGCTGCGTGAAATAGAGCTGGGTTATCAACCAGCCGAAAATCTTTTCGAATCCATACGATAATGGTTTTATTCATCATGTACCGCCTTTCTATCTGCAATTTGCCTCGATTATAGCTTTTTTCTTATACGTTCTACAATTTTGAATGTGTAGAAGGCCTATTTTCTTATGGACGAATTTCAGATTGATGGTAAAAAGAATAACGTAAACAGAGTAAGAGAATGGGAAGGAGCCCTTAAAAATGAGAAATTCGTATGGAATGAAACAAACCGGACAACCGATATCCAATCCCTATATGCAAGCAGCACCTAAACCGGCTAAAATGCCGCCTATGCCTTCTGCAAAAGAAATGCAGGCAATGCCGATGCAAGAAGGCGCAAATCAAATGCCAATGTACGGAGAAATGCCGCCGATGAAAGATGCAATGCCGTCGATGCATGGAGGAATGAATCAAATGCCAATGCACGGAGGAATGCCGCCGATGCATGGAGGAATGAATCAAATACCAATGCACGGAGGAATGCCGCCGACGCAAAAAGAAATGAATCAAATGCCAATGCATGAAGGAATGGGCCAAATGCCGATGCAAGACGGAATGCCGCCAATGCACGGAGGAATGGGTCAAATGCCAATGCACGGAGGAATGGGTCAAATGCCGATGCACGGAGGAATGGGCCAAATGCCGATGCAAGACGGAATGCCGCCAATGCACGGAGGAATGGGTCAAATGCCGATGCACGGAGGAATGGCGCCAATGCACGGAGGAATGGGCCAAATGCCGATGCAAGGTGGAATGGCGCCAATGCACGGAGGAATGGGCCAAATGCCGATGCAAGGTGGAATGGCGCCAATGCACGGAGGAATGGGTCAAATGCCGATGCACGGAGGAATGGGTCAAATGCCGATGCATGATTGCGGATGCCGCGATTTCTCAGCACCCGTTGGTCATCAGCAGCCTCATTCTTTAAATGATTGGATGTTCATGCAACAAACAAATCCACGCTCTTTTTAATAAACCCTTTACCCTAGATAAAAGGGATGTATTTTTGAATCTTTAGTATAAATATAGAATTTTATTAATTGAAACGTCATGAGAAAAAGAATAGTTCTTACTCTTTTTCCATGACATTCAATTTTTTGAAAATATTAATCACATCTTTTGGGTGTTTTCTTACATAAGAGAGTTTGGTAGAGTTTTTTAAGTATAAATACAGGGAAAAGAAGGCAAAAGCTCTATATTAAAGGGGAAAGGGTGTTTTTAGAATGATATTAGAAGTCACAGCTGCAACCTTACATGATGCTAAAGTTGCCCAGGAACATGGTGCCGATCGTATAAGCCTTGTAACTGGAATCGGTGAAGGCGGCTTAACCCCAAGCTACGGTTTGATGAAAAAAGTGAAAGAAACGATACATATCCCAATATTTGTGATGATTCGCCCACATAATCAATCTTTTCAATATGATGAAGATGATTTGCAAACAATGATTGAAGATATTCACTATGCAAGAGAAATCGGCATTGATGGAATTGAAATAGGCTGTTTAACAGAAGACAAAATTATTGATGAGCAAGCTTTAAAGCGACTGCTGGATGCGGCAGGAGAAATGAATGTAACGTTCCACTTAGCATTTGATGAAATCAGTGATCAAGAAAAGGCGCTTGAAACGCTTGTAAGCTATAAGCAAATTCAGCGTGTCATGACTTCAGGAGCGGATAAAAGTGCGCTAAACGGTATTCCTCATATTAAAAAACTGTTAAGAAGAATGAAAGATAAAGATATTATTTTAATCGGGACAAAAGGGCTGAAACCTGAAAATCTTCAAGCGTTCTTATCCGTTACTCCCGTGAAAGAAATTCGTATTGGTTCAGGGGTTCGAGTGAATTGTCAATATACGAAACCGCTTGACCCAAGGAGTGTAAAAACTGCAAAAGAAACGATGAATAAGCAAAAGTAACAGAAGTGCTACAAGAAATTGTAGCACTTTTTTATTTGGAAATAGAAAGGGACTTATTACATAGTTTTCCCTAAATGGAAAACACCATAAAACCCTTTGAATCCTTGATACATAAGAGAAATACTGCGTTTTTTCGATTTTAAAGTGAAATAGGAATAATTTCATATTTTCAGAATAATTATTGACATTGATAATCATTATCATTTATTGTTGTAATTGTTAATGAAAATCATTATCAATTTAACAAACAGGAGGATATGATATGTCAACGTCAACGAAACAACTTATATCAAACGAAATGCTGCTTGCTATGCAAAATGAACGTGAATCCAATGCAAGGTCTTATCCTAGACGGCTTCCTATTGCAATTAAACAAGCAAAAGGCGCCGTGATCACAGATATGGATGGAAAAGAGTATATTGATTGTTTAGCAGGAGCCGGCACGCTTGCTCTTGGTCATAACCATTACGTAGTTCATGAAGCAATACAAGACGTTTTAGCAAAATCTATTCCTTTACATACATTAGATTTAACAACGCCTGTGAAAGAAGCTTTTATCGATGAAGTATTTGCTAGTTTACCAGAAGAATTTGCAAACAAAGCGAAAATACAGTTTTGCGGTCCAACTGGAGGAGACGCAATTGAAGCGGCTTTGAAGCTTGTAAAAACAGCAACAGGTAACCGAACGATTTTATCTTTTCAAGGGGGATATCACGGCTCCACGCACGGAACGTTAAGCATTAGCGGTACAACGAGTCCCAAAAAGCACATTCATGCGCTAGTACCCGATACACATTTTCTACCTTATCCATATGAATACCGCTGCCCGTTTGGCGTGGGTGCTGAAGGTCACACTTACATTAGTACATACATTGAAAATATGCTGGATGATCCTGAAAGCGGAATTGTTACTCCGGCGGGTGTTGTAGTAGAAATTGTACAAGGAGAAGGAGGCTCTGTTCCGGCGCCGATTCCATGGTTAAAAGAGCTTCGCAGAATCACAAAAGAACGAAACATTCCGCTTATTGTAGATGAAGTTCAAACTGGAATTGGACGAACAGGAAAGCTGTATGCATTCGAGCACGCTGATATCGAACCGGATGTACTAGTTCTATCTAAAGCAATTGGAGGCAGCCTTCCTTTATCAGTCGTTCTGTATGATAAAAGGCTGGATCAATGGGAAGCGGGTGCACATATCGGCACCTTTAGAGGAAATCAGCTTGCGATGGCTACAGGACAAGCCACTCTGCAATTTATAAAACAAGAAAACTTACCTGCACATGCTCATGAATTAGGAGCTTATATTCAGAGTCAGCTAAAACATATTCAAAAGCAAGTATTCTCAATTGGTGATGTACGCGGAAGAGGTTTGATGCTGGGCGTTGAAATCATAGACGCAACAAAGCCGGCTAATAAAATCGGCAGTCATCCTGCAAACGGTGAGTTAGCTAAGCTGATTCAAAAAGAATGTTTTGACAGAGGCGTCATTTTAGAAGTGGGTGGAAGGCATGGTGCTGTTATTCGTCTGCTTCCTCCATTAATTTTAACGAAACAACAAACCGATGAAGTGTTAACAAGATTTGAAGAAGCGATAAAAGCAGCAGAAGAGAAGTGGGTGAATAAATAAAATGGCGCCGTTTGAAAAGTGGTTTTTATCATCATCCAAAGAAAGCCTCGAGAATTATGAAGCGATGATAGGCGGAATGACTGAGATGATTAAACGTCACTACCATGAACTAAAATCCCCTTATACTCACATAGACGTTGACGAACTATCGAACTTAGTCAATCGTTCGGTCTATTTTAGCGAACACGAACAGCCGCTAGAAGATCTGTTTGATGACGTACAAGCCGTAGTGCTGGATCATTCGCTTCATATTTCGCATCCCGGGGCAATGGCGCACTTGCATTGTCCTCCGATTATACCGGCCCTTGCTGCGGAAGTGATGATTTCTGCTTTGAATCAATCTATGGACTCGTGGGATCAAAGTCCGGCAGCTACGTATATAGAAGATCAAGTGATTGATGAGTTAACACAACAAATTGGTTATTCAAGCTCTTCTTCCGGCGTTTTTACAAGCGGAGGGACTCAGTCGAATTATATGGGACTTCTGCTTGCTCGTAATGAATATTGTCATGCTGCATTTTCAATTGATGTTAGTGAAGAAGGTTTACCGCTCCAAGCTAAAAAACTGCGGATTTTCTGCTCCGAAAAAGCCCACTTTACGGTGCAGCAATCTGCAGCTCAGCTTGGATTGGGCATGAATGCAGTGGTGAGTGTAAAGTGCAATGAAAGGCACGAGATGGATATAGAAAATTTAGAAGAAGCGATACGGGAAGTCAAAGCACAGGGAAACCTTCCTTTTGCTGTTGTAGCAACGGCAGGCACGACGGATTTTGGAAGCGTGGATCCTCTTTTTGAAATAAGTGAGCTTGCTAAAAAAGAAGGGCTTTGGCTTCATGCTGACGCCGCTTATGGAGGAGCGCTGATATTTTCACATAAATATCGTGAACGCTTAAAAGCTCTTGAACGAGCAGATTCTATTACGATGGATTTTCATAAGTGGTTTTATCAGCCGGTGAGCTGTGGTGCATTTCTATTGAAGAATTCAGCTATGTTCAAACACATTCAGCTTCATGCAGATTATCTAAATCCCGAAGAAGATGAGCATGTACATTTGGTAGATCGCAGTATTCAAACGACCAAACGATTTGACGCCTTGAAGCTATGGCTGACTTTCCGTTCAGTAGGTACAAAAGAGTATGGGAAAATGGTTGACCAAACGATTGAAACGGCTAAGCAGACAGCTGAACATTTACGAAAGCAAAGGAATATTACGGTGTTAAATGATCCTTATATGAACGCGGTTGTATTTCGCTATGTGCCAGATACTTTATATGGTGATTGTCAAAAACAGCAGCATTATGAAAATAAGTTAAATCAGCGTATTCAGCAGCATTTATATGAAAAAGGCACTTTTATCATGGCAAAAACAAAGCATAAAGAGCAAGCTTATTTAAAGCTAACGATGTTAAATCCTATGATTACAGTTGATTCTGTTGCCACTCAGTTAGAGGAAGTCGTGGCTTTAGGAAAAGAGTTGGAGAAAAAGGAGGAGCGATTACGTGAACGCTCAGTTGTCGGCTAATTTTATTACGATGCAAAATATTATTAATTGCTATATTCGAGAAACAGGTAAGGGAGTATGGCAGTCCGTTTCAGAAATGAAAAGCGAGGAAACGCTCGTTCTTAGGTTAGAAAAACAGCCGGTAACTCTTTACTTTCCAGTAAAGTACCGTTCAGCTACCGGACGTCACTTGTTCTTTCCGGTCTTTTATTATCGCATTCAGAAAGAGGAGCTCAAGGAATTAGATGTCGTCACTCTTTTAGCCTTTCTTTTAAAAGAAGTAACAGATCATTTATTACAAGTAAATGAGCTAATTGTACGTGTGCTATTAAGCTACGAAAATATGAAATTGTTCATTGAAAAAAGACAGAAAGAGTTAGAAACGTGCTATAAATGGGACAAAACGTTCTTAGAATCTGAGCAGTCATTGCTTATTGGCCACCAGCTGCATCCAACACCTAAAAGCCGTCAAGGGATATTGCCTGAAGAAGAAGAGGTGTTTGGGCCTGAAGTGAACGGCAAATTTCAGCTTCATTATTTTAAAGCACATAAATCTCTTGTTGCAGAACAGTCTGCCGGGAGTCAAACCGCTTCACAGCTTATTAAAGAGCAACTGAAAAAAGATAACAAGGTTTCTGAAGAATTCATACAGTCGCATTGCCAAGCGGACGATTATTCACTTATACCTATGCATCCGCTGCAAGCTCGTTATCTTTTAGGAAAAGAAGAAGTGTGTGAATGGATTCAAAAAGGCAGGCTTGCTTATCTAGGGCCACACGGTCAGCTGTTTTATCCGACTTCGTCTGTTAGAACCGTATACAGTAAAGATGCAGATGTGATGTACAAATTTTCTATTCCGGTAAAGATCACTAATTCACTGAGAGTGAATAAACGCAAAGAATTAAGCAGAGGAGTAGAAGTTAGCCGTTTATTGCAAAAGGGATTACAGGCGGAGCTTCAAGAAAACCATCCGGCTTTTCAAGTGATTGAAGACCCTGCTTACATCACGCTTGGAAAAAAGGAGCTTGGGTTTGAAGTCATGATTCGAAGCAATCCTTTTCAAGGTGAGCATGGGAACCGTACAACACTCTTAGCAAGTTTGTGTCAAGACCATGTGTTTGGAGAGGCTTCTCAAATTGATAATATTATTAATTACATTGCTGCTAATGAAAATAACACGATTGAAGATGTAAGCAAACGCTGGTTTAAACGTTATTTAGATGTCTCTTTTCACCCGATGATGTGGCTTTACACTCAAAAAGGAATCGCGCTGGAAGCTCATCAGCAAAATTCCGTTATTAAGCTTGATGAAAGCGGGTATCCATCGGTGTTTTACTACCGCGACAACCAAGGCTACTACTTTATGAAATCAAAGGAACAAGAGCTTCGCGAGCTGCTTCCTTCGTTAAACGGAGAAAGCGATACGGTATGTGATGACGCTGTAGCGGAAGAAAGATTTCGCTATTACGTATTTTTTAATCATATTTTAGGATTAGTTAATGCTTTTGGTGCAGCTGGCCTCGTTCAAGAGTCAGATCTGCTATTGATTCTGCGACAAGAAATAGAGATGTACAAAGAAAAAGATCATACGGGGCTTGTTTCATCGATGTTAGAAGAGAAAGTGCTTCCTTGCAAAGCCAATTTCTTAACGCGTGTTCATGATATGGATGAGCTGGTAGGGTCTCTTGAAACGCAGTCTGTTTATGTAAATGTTGAGAATCCGCTGTACGAATCTGCAGGTGTGCGTGTATGAATTCAGCATTACAAACGAAGTATCCATTTATAATTCAGCAAAAGGAGCAGAGCATCACCTTTCGCTCTGTTTCTTTTAATAAAGATTTCGACCGTCTCTATAAGTGGATGCATGAACCGCATGTTATTCCGTATTGGAATTTAAATATTTCAAAACAGGCGTATGAGCAGCATTTAAAAACATTTTTAGCGGATTCTCATCAAAAACTGCTAATTGGAGAAATTGACGGTGTACCTATGAGCTACTGGGAATCTTATATGGTTGAAGGCGACATAATCAGTAACTATTACGTTTATGAAAAAGGAGATCAAGGGATTCATCTATTAATTGGAGAACCTGCTTTTTTAGGAAAAGGCTATATTTATCCGCTGCTTCTTAGTTTGCTAAAGCACAAGTTTGACGTAGCGGACACTACTAAAGTAATAGCGGAACCAGATATACGAAATGAAAAAATGATTGCAGTATTTAAAAAATGCGGGTTTCAATTTATGAAAGAAGTGTCCCTGCCTGATAAAACAGGTGTACTGCTGAAATGTGAAAGAGAAGTATTTGAAAGAAGGTGGAGAGAATGGAACAACGGGACATTTTAGACGTAATTGGAGTAGGAGTTGGTCCATTTAATTTAGGATTAGCAGCTTTAATTGATAAAACAGATTTTACATATAAATGTTTTGAACAAAAAAATGAGTTTAATTGGCATCCAGGAATGCTTTTAGAAGGGACAACTCTTCAAGTTCCGTTTATGGCAGACGTGGTCACGATGGTGGATCCGAAGAGTCCGTACACGTTCTTAAATTATTTGCATGAGCATGAGCGCTTGTATCAGTTTTATTTCTTTGAGAAGTTTCACATTCCGAGAAATGAATACAATCATTATTGCCGCTGGGTAGCGAGCCAGCTGAGTGGGCTTGAATTTAACAGCACAGTAAAAGAAGTAAAAATGCATGAAGACGCTAAACCTTTTTATGAAGTAACGGTTGAAAAAGAAGGAAAGCTTCATACCTATTACAGCTATCATCTTGTAACCGGAGTAGGTACACAGCCCGTAGTGCCAAGAGACTTTCAATCAGTAGCCAGCGATACGTTCTATCACTCCGCTCAGTACAAAATGAATCGTGAACAAACGCTGAAGGCTAAAAGTATTACCGTAATTGGCTCTGGTCAAAGCGCAGCTGAAATTGTCTATGATTTACTTCAACAGCAGCCTCAGTTTGACTATAAGCTGAATTGGTATACGCGCTCAAAAGGGTTTTATCCGATGGAATATTCAAAGCTTGGCCTTGAACATTTTTCACCTGATTATACCCGCTATTTTTATAGATTGCCCGAAGAGAAAAAAGAGAGCGTTTTACGAAATCAAGCTCTTTTATACAAAGGAATAAGCTTTGAAACGATCGGTGATATTTATGAGTTGATTTACGAACGAACAATTGGAGGAAAAGAAGTACCGCTAACGATGCGCGCGCTTACGGAACTTGCAGGCGTTGAAAAGACAAACGATACACATCTTCTTACTCTTCACCAATACGAGCAGGACTTGTTTGAAAAAGAAGAAAGTGAAATTGTTATTATGGCTACGGGCTATCATGCAAAAGAGCCTGCTTTTATGGAAGGTTTAAAAGAACATTTGCTGTTTGATGAAAAAGGACAGCTGAAAATTAACGAACTCTATCAAGTTGAGATGAAGAAAAAAGGAGCCCCGCTATTTGTTCAAAACGGAGAGCTTCATACACACGGAGTTGGAGCTCCGGACTTAGGCTTAGGCGCTTATCGCAATGCTGTTTTGATTAACCAAATTGCAGGTAAAAACGTGTACAAAATATATGAAAATACTGTTTTCCAAAAGTTTGGATTTTAAGAAATGATTTCTGCGCGTTTTGTTTTTATCTGTTTGTTTATGACCATGACATCAGAAGTGTTATTATCACCATTTTATCCACAGTATTTTACAAATGCATTTCATGTAGATGGAGTCGAGATGACGTCTTTTTTTATTATTTGCTGCCGGATTGTGGTCATTGTTATGACACCTTTATGGGGAATGCTGCTTAAGAAATGGAACGTAAAATATGTAGTTGTAACGTCACTTCTAATGACAGCCTTAATTAAAGTCATTTTGAGCGAAGCTTCTACTTTTTATGGATTTTTAACCACTTCCTTAGCGCTGCTTGTATTTCAAAGCAGTTTATATCTTTTGTATCCATATTTAGTAGGCGGCATGAAAAATGGACAGAAAAAGGCAAGTGCCGCAACAACCTATGTATTTATTGTTCATACGGCTATTATTGTCGCTAGCTTGTTTGGAAGTACGATTATTGCATGGGAAATGCCGCTTAAAGTATATCAATACTTTGCTTTAGCTGATATGGTACTGGCCGTATGGCTCATAACAAGAAAAGCTTCATCTTTAAAAAGAGAAAAAACACCAGCATACATTCAAAGTATAAACGAGCCTATTTTTTTCTATTTGCTGGCTATTTTCTTTTTTCACCTTGGACACAATGTCATTCGCCCTTATTTTACATTGTTTACAAATGAAACATATGGCATGAGCAGTCAAGGCAGCGCCTTGTTATATGTGATGCCGAGCATTATGGCGATCGTCTTAAAGCTTACGGTACCTACAAAGCTATTTAATGGAAAAGTTATACCGCTTTTTTATAGCGTAACGGGCGCTAGTGCTTTACTGCTATGTTTGCAAGCATATGCCGATCATCTCAGCATGTTTATTATAAGTCGAATTTTATATGGAGCCGGGTTTTATCTCAGCATGGTTATACTTGATATCTATTTATTTCAAAAAAGCAAAGAAGGAGCTGCTTACTATTACAGCTGGCTTATTGCTGTTCAAAATATTGCCCTGCTGATTGCACCGCTTTTAGCACTAGAAATCAGCAAAGTAAATTTAGCGCTTCCTTTAGCAGCTGGTGCCGCTGCTTTGCTAGCTGCTAGCGCTGTAATGCCGCTGCGTAATAAAACAATCCCTATTCTAAGACAAGTAAAGGAGAATGAAGGATGAAAATCAAAGAAACGAATCTTTCCGTATTTAATAAGCAATCATGGGAAAAAGCAAATCGACAGCTTTTAGCTAAAATGCTGCAGGAATTCATGTATGAAAATATTATTGAGCCAAAACAGCTGCAAAAGCAGGGTGCGCTTGCCACGTATCGATGGGAAGACCACCGGGGCGTTACGTATACATATCAAGCGAAACAGCGATTGTTTGACAGTTTTTCTGTATTGCCAGAAAGTATTAAGCTGACATCTAAAGCGTCAACCCCTACATTTTCGGAAGCCTTGCAGCTGTTAATTAGCTTATCTGAAGACAAAGGAATGTCTAGCTCAACCGCAGGTCACTTAGCAAAAGAATATTTTCATACATTAATAGCAGACGTGCATTTGCAAAATCGAAAATCAGCTGATGAATTAGCAGATATGGATTATGCGGAGCTAGAAGGTGAAATGACGGGACATCCTTGGATTACATACAACAAAGGGCGCATCGGATTTGGCTATGATGATTATCTGCGGTTTGCACCTGAGCAAAAACAAAAAATTCAGCTTTCATGGATTGCTGTTGCGAAGCAAATTGCTTCGTTTCATTCATTAGATACCCTCGGCTTCGATGATGTCATGAAGCAGGAGCTAAGCGGTGAGACGCTAGTTGAATTTGAAAAAGAATTAACAAGCCAAGACCTTTTAGCAGCGGACTATTACTATATTCCCGTCCATGAATGGCAGTGGATGAACGTGATTGTTCCTTTATTCGCTGAATACATTGCAAATGATTTAATTGTTCCGTTAGGAGAAGGTGAAGATCAATATTTTCCTCAGCAGTCGATTCGTACATTTGTGAATACAACAAATCGAGATAAATATCATGTGAAGCTTCCTATGAGTATATTAAATACGCTTGTGTACAGAGGCCTTCCAAGTGAGCGGACGGTAATTGCTCCTCAAGTAACTCAGCACATTAAAGGCATACGAGATCGCGATGCGTTTTTAAAAGATACGTGCAAAGTAGGACTTTTAGGTGAAGTGGCTACGTTAAACGTAACTCAGCCGACGTTTGCTTCTATTAAAAACGCGCCTTATCAGTATTTAGAAATGCTGGGAGTCGTTTGGCGTGAAAGCATCTATCAAGAGTTAGAAGAAGGAGAGCATGCGATTACGTTAGCTGCGCTTTTACATGTTGACAGTAAAGGGAAAGCTTTAGTTTCATCTTATATAGAAAAGTCGGGCTTAACTCCTGCCGAGTGGATTGATGCGTTAACCAGCGCTGTATTGCCGCCGCTTCTTCATTACTTATATCAATACGGTACTGTATTTTCCCCGCACGGTCAAAATACGGTACTGGTGCTTAAAAACAACAAGCCCGTTCGAATTATTATGAAAGATTTTGTAGACGACGTGAATATTAGCGATCAGCCATTTGAAGAACTGCAGCAGCTATCTTTTGAATTGAAAGAAGTGTTGCGCAGCGAAGAGCCGGAAGGACTGACGCAGTTTATTTTAACAGGGTTATTTGTTTGTCACTTCCGCTATTTAGCGACTATTTTAGAAGAGCATGAAGGCGTAGAAGAAGCGGAATTTTGGAAAAGTGTACGAGCAGAAATTTTACATTATCAAGCATCATTTCCACATTTGAAAAAACGATTTGAATTGTTTGATTTATTACGTCCAACCATTACGAAATTAACGTTAAATCGAAATCGAATGTTTGATTACGGATACGAAGATGACGGAGATCGTCCTCACGCAAGCGAATATGGCAAGGTACGGAATGCCTTGCATGAAGTTAGTGAAAAAGCCGTGCAATAATAAGGAAAAGCCGCTGGTGTTGTGCTAGCGGCTTTTTTATGTTTAATTCAAAAGCAACAAGAGAATTGGATGAGCTACAGCACTTTAGGAAACACTCATTTTAGGTATGTGTAGAACGTAAAGGAGAGTGAATGAACGATTTGATGGAAGTAGATGTTAGAACAACAAGTACACAAGCTGAAGCAAACGTTTCGGCTTTCTTTTGTCAAAGCCTTATTTCAATGTCGCATCGCTACAAGGATAATGGTACAATTGTCTGTATATTTAAAAAAAGAGAGGGAATTACATGAAATCGCATATTCAAAAACATTTAACTTCATATAAAGAGAAATATAAAAATCGCGGTCGGCTGCTAATTAGCTGTCCGGACAAACCGGGTATTGTATCGGCTGTGTCTACGTTTTTACATGAGTACGGTGCAAATATTGTAGAATCAAGTCAGCATTCAACGAACCATGAAGGGGGTATGTTTTTTATCCGTTTCGAATTTGAATGTGAGGATTTATTAGCTAAAGAAGCAAAACTAGAAGAAAGCTTCAAAAAAATTGCCGATACATTTTCAATGAACTGGCAGTTTACATATGCTCATAATTTGAAAAAAACAGCTATTTTTGTGTCAAAAGAGCCTCATTGTCTACTAGAGCTGCTGTGGGCATGGGAAAGCGGAGATTTGATGACAGACATCGCTGTCGTTGTGAGCAATCACGAAGATGCGCGCGAAGTGGTTGAATCATTCGGTATACCGTTTAAGCATATACCGGCGACAAAAGACATTCGCCAAGAAGCAGAAGCCAAACAGCTGCAGGTATTAAAAGATTATAATATTGACGTGATTATCTTGGCGCGTTATATGCAAATTTTAACGCCGACTTTTGTGGCTGAAAATCCATATCGTATCATTAATATTCACCATTCATTCTTACCGGCATTCATTGGAGCACGTCCATATGAACGGGCATATCAACGAGGTGTAAAATTAATTGGTGCTACGTCTCACTATGTAACGGACGACTTGGATGAAGGACCAATTATTGAACAAGATATTGAACGCGTGAACCACCGTGATGATGCGGATGACTTAAAGAAAAAAGGCCGCTTAATTGAACGTACGGTGCTCGCACGTGCTGTGAAATGGCATTTAGAAGACCGCATTTTAGTGCATGAAAACCGCACAATTGTATTTAATTAACAAAGACTAAGCTGTTAAAAAAATAGTTTCGCCGAAGGAAGATCCGAACGATGAATCGAGATTCTTGAGAGAGAATGAAATTCGTTCGGATTTTTTTTATGGTCATGGTAAACGTAGATTTCATCTGTTTAGTTGCTTCTAGCGGTTGATTGGAGGGCAAGGCGAAGACTCCTGCGGGGAAAGCGGAACAGATGAGACCCCGCAAGTGTAAGCGACGAGGAGGCTCATCGGCCGCCCGCGGAAAGCGAAGCCTTGCACGGAGATCAACCGCAGTATCATAAGCGATTCATACTCGATTATTTAATTGATTTTGTTAGGTCTCATTCTCGTTTTTTTCGGGGGAATTGCGTATCTAAATGATAAAAAATTTTTCTACATGAGCTGAGATTTAGTTGTTTACTTAGCTCGTGAACACTTATACAATAGAAAAGGACTTTTTAATAAAGGAAGTGTCGGAAGTGAAACAATATCTTGAACTTTGCGAGCATGTGTTAGCAAATGGAACAAAAAAAGAAGATCGGACAGGAACAGGTACAATTAGCACATTTGGCTATCAAATGCGTTTTAATTTACAAGAAGGTTTCCCGGTATTAACGACAAAAAAACTTCATTTGAAATCAATTATTCATGAACTGCTTTGGTTTTTACAAGGAGATACAAACGTTAAGTATTTACAAGATAACGGCGTGCGTATTTGGAATGAATGGGCGGATGAAAATGGCGAGCTTGGCCCTGTGTATGGTCATCAGTGGCGTTCATGGCCAACGCCGGACGGAGAAAAAATTGATCAAATTACAAATGTTATCAATCAAATTAAAAACAACCCTGATTCTCGCCGCTTAATGGTAAGCGCCTGGAATGTGTCTGATGTAGACAATATGGCTTTACCGCCGTGTCACTGCTTATTTCAGTTTTATGTAGCGGACGGCAAATTGTCTTGTCAATTGTATCAGCGCTCAGCTGATATTTTCCTAGGCGTACCGTTTAATATTGCTTCATATGCGCTGCTTACAATGATGGTGGCACAAGTGTGTGATTTAGAGCCAGGTGATTTTGTTCATACGTTTGGCGATGCGCATATTTACAGCAATCACATTGAACAAGTAAACCTGCAGTTAACGCGTGAGCCTCATGCTTTGCCAAAAATGAAAATCAATCCAGACGTAAAATCAATTTTTGACTTTAAATTTGAAGACTTTGAGTTAGTAGACTATAATGCGCATCCTCACATCAAAGGAGCTGTGAGCGTATGATTTCCTTCATTGTCGCAATGGATCAAAACAGGCTGATCGGTAAAGAGAATGATTTGCCATGGCGCCTTCCGGAAGATTTAAAGTATTTCAAGCGCATCACAACGAGTCATACGATTGTAATGGGAAGAAAAACATTTGAATCAATTGGACGACCGCTCCCTAATCGCGAAAATGTGGTTCTTACGCGTCAAAAAGATTATCAACAAGAAGGAGCAAACGTTATTCATTCAGTTGAGGAACTAGAAGCATTAGATGCTGAAAAAGAAGACGAGCTCTTCGTGATTGGTGGAGCTACTCTGTATGAGCAAACATTAGACGTTGCAAACCGACTTTATATTACGCATATTGAAGAATCGTTTGAAGGAGATACACATTTTCCTGCGATTGATTTTAGCGAATGGAAAGTTATTTCGAAGCAGCAAGGAATTAAAGATGAAAAAAATCCCTACACGTATTATTTTACCGTATACGAGCGAAGCTGATCTCTTTTGTTTATAAAAAACGCGAGTCTGGTACAAAAGTATGTTAGTTGAAGAAAGATCCGAACGTTGAATCGTTCGGATCTTTTTATTATGAGGGTGAAGGTAGGTTTCATGTATGTAGGTGCTTTTAGCAGTTGATTGGAGGCTCACCGGCCGCCCGAGGAAAGCAAAGTCTCGCATGGAAATCCACTGCGGTGGAACAAGCGCCTCCTGCTAGCTAGCTCCTATATTCCATTTATTCGTCTTTAGATTGATTTCGTTATGTTTCAATCTCTTTTTATATTGATTTTAATTGCTTTATCATTTCGTGAAAAGCCGCTGGGCTCACAAACTGTTCAGCGCTCCAGTTTGCTTCAATCCATTGAATCAGCTCGCTTGGTGTGTTAAAAACTTCTCCGCTCGTATCTGCTTTGCGAAGCATGTATCTACCGTTTTCTTCATCTGCAACTATTTCGCACGGAACGGCACTTTCATAACTTTGAAGCGAAAACTCCATTTATTCCACAACCTTTCTTAATTTATACCTGTTATCGCATCAGCTGCATGTAGAAAATATGGGCAATTTTGTAAGTCTATTTAGCGTTTGCTAAACATATGTAAAGTATGTGGACAGTAAAATAGTTGGAAAAGTTTTTTTAGGCATTATTAATGAAAAATAATGATTTTTCTAAATTTTATGTGATATAATGTACAAATTAATAATGGTAGAAGAGGAAGGAAGTTGGTTATGAAACAACAAGTAGATAATCGAACAAAACACGTACATTTAGAGGACATCATGATTGCAAATCAATTGATTAAAGATGTTGTTGTGCATACACCACTACAGCGTAATGACGTTTTGTCTGAACGATATGAATGTAATATCTATTTAAAACGTGAGGATTTACAGGTGGTGCGCTCATTTAAAATTCGCGGTGCGTACAATCGAATTAAAAAGTTATCCCCAGAAGAATTAGAAAATGGAATTGCCTGTGCAAGTGCAGGAAACCACGCACAAGGTGTAGCATATGCGTGCCGTCATTTAAATATCGATGGTAAAATCTTTATGCCGAGCACAACGCCGCGCCAAAAAATTAATCAAGTGAAATTTTTAGGCAAAGATAACGTAAAGGTCGTACTAATCGGAGATACGTTTGATGATTCTTATGAACAAGCTATTGCATGCAGTGAAGAGGAGCATCGGACATTTATTCACCCATTTAATGATGTAGACGTTATTGCAGGTCAGGGTACAGTAGCCGTTGAAATGTTCAATGACTGTGAAGATGAAATTGACTACGTATTTGCGGGTATCGGCGGGGGCGGATTAATTTCCGGTGTCGGCACATACGTGAAAAGCATCTCGCCTCAAACAGCTGTAATTGGGGTAGAACCTGCAGGCGCGCCTGGCATGCAGACATCTTTAGCAAATGGAAATGTAGTGACGCTACCGGCAATCGATCCATTTGTAGACGGAGCAGCTGTTAAAACAGTCGGAACGCTTCCGTATGACATCAGTAAAGAGCTTGTGGACGATATTGTAGTTGTTCCTGAAGGCAAGGTTTGCACAACCATTTTATCTCTATACAATGAAAATGCGATTGTAGCAGAACCAGCAGGAGCTCTTTCGATTGCTGCTCTTGACTCATACCGTGAGCAAATTAAAGGAAAAACGGTTGTTTGCGTCATCAGCGGAGGAAACAATGACATTGGACGTATGCAAGAAATCAAAGAACGTTCGATGATTTATGAAGGATTACAGCATTATTTTATCGTTAATTTTCCTCAGCGCGCAGGAGCTCTTCGTGAATTTCTAGACGAAGTGCTTGGACCGACAGACGATATTTCGCGCTTTGAGTATACAAAGAAGAATAACAAAGACAGCGGACCAGCACTTGTGGGAATCGAGCTCAAGCATAAAGAAGATTATTATCCACTGATTAATCGTATGGATAAAAAAGGATTTCCTTACACAGAAATTAATAAAGAAAGCAACTTGTTTCACTTATTTATTTAAATAGAAGGTCATTTTAAAAAGGAATGCTTCATCAACTGTCGAATAAGTTGATGAAGCATTTTTATTTTAAAAAATATTTGTGTTTTCTTTTTATTTTATCAAGACAGAAAGTGCCTTAAGCATTATAATAAAATAAACGGGTAAAAAGAGGGTTGATCGCCTTGCTATTAAAAAGCCTTGAATTTAAACATGTCAGTGGTCAAAAAGTAAAAATTACTGAAATTCCAGTTTTAGAGGAAAATAGCACGTTTCGGTTCATGTTATCTGCAAAACTTGATTTATTTATTAGACAAATCACGAACGAATCAGTTCCGAAGCAAACCTACTCTTTTCAAGAATATTTAAAACGCGTGTTGAAATGGAAAGATTACGAACAGCTCTTTAAGTCTCATGTATTAAAGCATAATGCATAAACGTAAAAGTTGACTTTTCTGAATATTTCAGCAAAGTCAACTTTTTTTGTTGATATAAAAGGTTGAACATGCGTTTTACGAATTAGCAAAACTTGCATTCTATTATAACTATATTGTTGTAAGTGTTCATGTTATACTAGTCTGCAATGCATCTTATAGGGGTGAACACATGGCGAAAATTAAAGTGGTAACGGATTCAACAATTGATTTAACGTTGGAAGAAGCGGAAAAGTACGGTATTGAGATGATACCTTTATGTATTAATATTGATAATGAAACGTATTTAGATCGCGTGGAATTAACGCCGACAGATTTTATTGAAAAAATGAAAAATTCAAAAGAATTACCAAAAAGCTCGCAGCCAGCTATTGGTTCTTTTGTTGAAGTATATGAACGATTAGTTAGTGAAGGGTATGACGTCATTTCGATTCATATGACTGGGGGAATGAGCGGAACTGTTCGAGCAGCTGAAAGCGCGGCTCAAATGGTAGAAGGAAACATCACCGTTGTTGATTCTATGTACATTACAAAAGCTCTTTCGTTTCAAGTCCTTGAAGCGGTGAAAATGATTGAAGATGGGCATACAGTAGAAGAAATTATCACGCGCTTGGAAGAGGTGCGTCAAAATACGTATCTTTTTGTCGTAGTTGATACGCTTGAAAATTTGGTTAAAGGTGGACGTATTGGACGAGGAAAAGGATTGATCGGTTCTCTTTTAAATATTAAGCCGATTGCTTCTCTAGCTGACGGAGTATATACTCCTGTTGCTAAAGTGCGCAGCCATTCTCAAATTGTTAAGTTTTTAACGAAACAGTTCGAAGAGCATACAGAAGGAAAAAGTATTAAAGGAGTAGGGCTTGTACATGCAGATGGATTTGGACTCGCCTCTAAGTTAAAAGAATCAATCGTGAAGGCAAGAGGCTATACGCAATTTTCGATTGAAGATACGACGCCTATTATCTCGACGCATACGGGTATTGGTGCAATTGGTTTTATGTATTTTGCTGAATAAAGTGGGTTGCTTTTTGCAAGTCACTTTTTTGGCTTTCTCTTTTTTGGAAAAAGGAGAAAGAGAAGTGGACGAACGTGTGATATAATAGAATCAACTTTCTACCAGCGAATGCTGTGCTAGTTACTATTCTTTTGAATCCGGAGTATACCGATGAAAAAATATATTCGAAATTTGAGTGTGTTTAACAAAACGGTTTTATTTTCTACTTTAATTGTAGTTGCCCTTGGAGTCATTTCTTTAGCCATTAGCTATCAAGTTCAAAAAAAGATGGCAAAAGAGACACTAACGCAGCATGCGTTAATTATGGCCGATTTATGGAGGGAGTCTTTATCTAAACAAGACGTAATAGCAGCAGTGGATTCAAGGAACGGGACGATTCCTGAAAAAGACGAGCTAGAAAAGCAGTTCAGAAAGATTTATGAATTGCATCCGTCGTACTTGCAGGGATATATTATGACGACCGAAAAATTCAAGTCGCATGGAAATAAGATTATCGTAACAGCGAATAAGAAAATTAAGCAATCGCTAGAGCCGTCCATGATTTATGATGGAGGAGAAGAATTTTACAAATCATTTAAGCAAGCAGAACAAAAAAAGAAGAATATTGTAACATCTACATACAAAGACGAATTTGGGACGTGGATAACCGTTTTATCGCCTATTACAAACAGCTCTGGAAAAGTCGTGGCTATTCTTGGTGTAGATATAGATGCAAGCGCTATCTATATCTACCAAAAACGTTTAATTGTGGCTTTGATCGTTGCGTTTACGATTTTGTTTACCTTCATTATTGTTATTCAAGACTGGGGACTAAGGCGATTAATGTCGCCCCTAGGGGAATTAATAGAAGGAATTCAAGCAGTAAGTCAAGGGAAGTTTGATGTGAAGCTGACACATGAAAATGATTCTGAGTTAGGGAATGTACACACAAGATTTAATGAAATGACCGAGCGGCTTCAGCAGCTTTTTCAACAAGTGTCAGCAACAAAAGAACAGCTGAACGTAGAAACGAATTTCAGTCATTCAAAAGATGGAATTGCTAAAGCGATTGATGAATTAGAAGTTATTATGGAAAAAACGAGGATGCAAAAGGAATTGCAGCGAGCAGAGAAAATGAATGCAATTGGTCAATTAGCTGCTTCTGTAGCGCATGAAATTCGAAATCCTATGACGGTGGTAAAAGGGTTTTTGCAGCTGTTTCAAGATAATACAAAGCTTTCAAACACTGAATTAAGTTACATTCACCTTATGATTAACGAAATGGACAGAGCGGAAGCGATTATTCATGACTATTTATCTTTAGCCAAGCCGGATGTTCATCAGCATCGTTTTATTAACTGCTTGGAGTGTATTACAAGCTTAGTAGACTTATTATCTTCTTATGCTTTGTTAACAAATAATATACTCATAGAATTAGACGCAAAAGAAGAGATGTATGTTCGCGGCAGCCGAAACGAATTGAATCAAGTTCTGCTTAATATTATGAAAAATGGAATTGAAGCCATGAGAGCTGGAGGAACGCTTCGAGTAGGGCTTTACAAGCGAGAAGGGTATGTACATATTCAAATTGAAGATACTGGTATAGGCATGACCAGTGAACAAGTGAACCGGCTGGGAACAGCGTTTTATTCTTTAAAAGAAAAAGGAACAGGGATTGGTCTGATGGTGTCTTATCAACTGGTCGAACAAATGAATGGAAGAATTGAAGTGGAAAGCATACCAGGAAAAGGTTCAACGTTTACCTTGATTTTCCCTAGCTATGACTAAACTTTAACCGTGCAGGAGGAACATATGAAAAGCTGGTCTTATAAATTGTTTTTTTTACTGCTCATTAGTTGTATGATGTTAACAGCCTGTGGTTCCAAAATAGAAAATCCGCTTAATTGGAAGATGGACTCTTTTTCTTATGTTAACCAAGATCAAAAGAAAGTAGGGCTAAGTCAGCTGAAAGGGAACGTTTGGGTAGCTAACTTTATCTTCACAAGCTGCGAAACCGTATGTCCCCCAATGACGGCTCATATGGCTAAATTACAAAAAATGGCCAAGGATGAAGGGCTGGACGTTCGCTTTGTTTCATTTAGCGTAGACCCTGAAGTGGATACTCCACCGAAAATGAAGGATTATGCGACTAAATTTGGCGCTGATTTTTCAAATTGGGATTTCTTAGCGGGTTATAAACAAGCGGAAATTGAAAAGTTTGCGCTGGACCAATTTAAAACGATTGTGAAAAAGCCGCAAGAAAATCCGCAGGTTATTCACGGTACGGATTTTTTTCTAATTGACAAAGATGGAGTCGTTCAAAAATCTTATCAGGGAGTGACTGATCCTCCTTATGAAGATATGATAAAAGATATCAAAACCCTTCAGTGAGAGCTATAAATCCGTCAAATCTATCCGCCAAACACAGCTATCTTTATAGTGATGTGTTAGCGGATATTTTTATGAAAGAAACATGCTTATCCTTTTTTTTACATATACTATATATAAGAAATGTAGTAAAATATCAACTTGACATAGTATGATAAGATATAAAGATATAGTTATTCAGAGCGGTAAGCAGTATTGCTTGTGACAGCGAGAATACAGCATAGTTAGTAGGTGTTATGATGAGAAAATGGAAAAGTATAGTGATAAGCAGTATGAGTGCGGTGGTGTTAGCGAGCTGTTCGACGACGACTTTTTTGCCAACGGACAATAAAGAAGAAGCCGTTCAGAAAGAAGTGGATTTAACACCTAAAAAGCATATTCCGAAAGGCTTTTTTCCTGTAGATTTAGATATTGTAGCCATTGGTGACTCATTAACAGAAGGAGTAGGAGATGAGTCTAAAAAAGGCGGTTATGTACCATACTTAACTAAATACCTTTCTAAACAAAATGAAGTGCAAAATGTACGAACAGAGAATCTAGGCAAAAGAGGAAACCGGACGGATCAGCTATTAGCGAGGTTAAATCAGCCGGGAGTAGCAGCTGAAGTATCAAGAGCTGACATCGTTTTCTTGACGATTGGCGGCAATGACGTGATGAAAGTGGTAAGAGATTATTTTTACAATATCTCAATTAAGACGTTTGAATCACAGCAGTCAAAATATGAAAAACGTCTAAATGACGTGTTTTCACGTATACGTAAGCTTAATCCTAATGCTCATATTTACTTAATTGGTTTTTATAATCCATTCTTTAAATCGTTAAGTGATGTGAAAGAAATTAATGTCGTTATTAATGAATGGAATGCGGCAAGCGAGAAAATTGCTTCTCAATATGATAATGTAAGTTATGTAAAAATTGATGATATTTTTTATGATTCTGACGTAAATTTATTAGGGAAAGACGAGTTTCACCCTAATAAAAAAGGGTACAAACTAATGGCTGAGCGCATTAGTAAATCAATGGAGGAAGAAGATCCTCTCGTTGGAGACCAGAAAAAGGAAACAGCAGAAGAAGTTACATCTGATGAAAAAGAGAAAAACACGAAAGAGAGTGGGAACGAGTAAGGAGATTGTTATATGAAGAAGTGGAAAACCCTATTTATCGCGTTATTAGGGATTAATGTTCTAGGGGCTATCCTTATTATTGCGTTTATTTTTCAACCGGTTGACAAGGCCAATCCAACTCCCTCTGAAAAAGTAGAAGGAGACGCAGAACTAACTATTTTGGCTAAAAAAGCGGACTTAAATGTACTGATTGATAAATATTTAAAAAAAGAGTTTAAGAATCAGCCGCTTAACTACAAAATTACTCTTACCGATGTAGTAAGAGTAGACGGTACGATTCAAGTATTCGGCGATGATATTAATATTCGAATGACATTTGATCCAATCGTACAAAAAAATGGAGATATTGTGCTTGAACAGCAGTCACTTTCTGTTGGAAAGCTGCAGCTTCCTGTCCGCACAGTGCTTCGATACGTGAATAATAACTTTGCGCTACCAGAATGGGTAACGATTGATCCAAAGAATGAATCAGTATACGTAGCGTTACAGCAGATGAAGTTAGAGAGTGATTTTGCTGTAAAAGTACAAAAGTTTGATTTAAAAAATGATGATATTCGCGTACGTTTAATTTCGCGCAGTGAATAAAAAAACCTTCCAATTTGGAAGGTTTTTTTTGTTAACGATCTTGAGAAATCAGTGCTTCTAATACAGGACGGTTCTTAGCAAATCCGACGGCATATACCGTATATGTTCGATTCGGACGAAGGTTCAGTGCCGGGATTTCGAGTACTACATTTTTGGTTCCCGCTATGCGCACACTAAGTTGAACATGCATGGGGGATAAAGGCAAATATTTTGTGACTTCTTTAAACTGCACTCCAGAAAAAATGACGTCTCCGCCTCTAGCTGCAATATCCACAGCAGGAGCATCAGGAGAAAGATGCACAAACCGAAGCTTTGTTTCTCCACTTGGTACATCCGTATTATCATAGATAAATAATAAATCAAGCTTGTTTAGCTCATCTACCGCCGCTACCGTGTAATTTTGGTTTCCTTCAAATGTAAATGATTCCGTTAAAACAGGTCTTCCCGTTTCTCCAGCGGGATAAATAGAAATTGTATATCTTCCAGGTTCTTGTAATTCAATATAATCTGTTTCTTGTTTATAAGTTAAATTGCGAATCACTCGTTTGTTGTTAATATAAATATCTACAGATGGAGAATCTGGAGAAGCGTGAAGTATACGAAGTTGCGGTGGATTTACGCGCAAATTCGTATTTTCAGAAGAAGTTAAGATGGCCTGCTGGATATAGTACAAATGCTTTTGATAATAATGAATATGCTTAGATGGATCACTATACTTATAGTAGTTAGCTAGAAAATCGTATTTCATTGCTTTTTTAATATATTGATCAAAGGAATAATTATCCATATGTTCAGCTCCCTTATTGTCGGAGTATAAAAACATTTCCATACGTAACCAAACATATGCTAAAACTCATAATTTATGCCGATCACTGATCACTCCCGAGACCTCCCAGAAGAAAAAATGAGCCAAATGCCCTCTATGTGCATATACTGAATCAAATTATTGGCTGAAGGCTTATTGTACGACCGAAATTAGTATAGAAAAAAGGAGTGAAAGCATGCGCGATTTTTATGCTCGGATGCTACGGTTAATTATGTTAAGTTTTTTACTGCTGCTACTTTTAATTCAATTTACAGAGCGCTCTACTTCATTTATTCACATTACCCCCGCGCTAAATAAAGTAACCGAGCGAATTGAGCTGATTACCTATGATCAATAAATGTATGTTTTCTGCGTTTCGATATGTACTTGTTCTTTATGCTATCTGCTTTACATTTTTATTTGTTAGTACAGTTCCAAGCCTATTTGGTTTCACCGTGACCGTTCAAGAAACGGATTATCACCAACTGCATCACGGAGATATAGTTGTCTTTAGAGACGAATTATCTTCTTCAAAGAATGAACTTGTACTGGCCCATAATCAAGAGCTTGATGTACTGGTTACAGCTCAAAGAGATTCTTTGCCTGCTTCTTTTAAAGTGATTGGAAGCTACGCATACCACCTCCCGTATATAGGGTTCATTATTGAGTTTATGAAAGATTTCACTACGTTACTGGTGATGGGAAGTATTTTACTTTTGTTGTTTTCGTATACGCTGCAGCCCAAAAGGCGAATATGGCGTAATAGAAAGTAAAAAATGGGCGAATGCACATACAGGACAATCAACTAAAGCATATAAAGTACAGTGTACGAAATGAATAAAAAAAACAAGAGGAGAGATTGCTATGTATAACTACGATTGTTACGATCCATGCCATCACGGAGGCTATCACCACCTATATGACACTTGCCACTATCCAATTAGCGGTTATCATCATTGCGGAACGGGCCAGTCATTTGCATTAATTGTTGTGCTATTTATTTTATTAATCATCATTGGCTGCACCTGTTTTTGCTGATTAGATCTCATTTGCTCGCATGTGCGAGCTTTTTATAACAGATGGAAAAGGACAAACTTACATATAAATTGTTTAAATAATAAAAAAATTTTGCCAAATCAACATTTACCATATTATACTATAGCTAGTAACTCAATAAGCGAAGGTGAATATATGGAAAAGGAAAAAGTATTTCAACAGCTATTTTCAATGTCATTTACACCAATGCTCGTAATGAATATGGATGGAGATATTCAAATTTTAAATGAAGCGTGCTGCCACCTTTTTAAAACGACGGAGGAACGACTTCTTTCCTGTAATGTATTTGAAGAGCCAAATCGCTTTTTTATTGAAAAGCATGAAGTGGAACCGTTAAGAAAGCAAGAGGAAGAAGTTGTTTTACTTAAGAAAAAAGTAGATCAGCAGTTTCCGGTGCACATCCATATTCAGCGCACGGAAGGGGATATTCCGCTCTTAGTTGTTCAGTGGAAAGAGTTTTCCTCAAGTATTGAAAAGCAAGAGGAAGTCATTCGAAAAATGAAGCAATATAAGCAGTTTGTCCAGCAAAGCCAAGATGCATTTATTGTAACAAGAGAAGGCAGAATTCAATATTTGAATCCCGCTGGTGTTAAACTTCTTGGCGGCGAGAAAAAAGAAGAGTATATCGGGCGTCCTTGGCTTCATTTTATTCACCCCGAACATTTAGAAATCGTAAAAGAACGAATGGTTCAGCTGATGAATGGAATGTCCGTGAGGCCGCGTGTTGATGTGAAACTATTGACTAAAAAAGGAGTCGTCATTATTGAATCTTCGGCAACCAAAATTAAGTTTGAAGGACAGGATGCCATTCAGTATATTATTCGCGACGTAACGGATCGAAAAAAATATGATGAAATGGCAAGCAAATCTGAAAAGCTTACAATGGTGAGCAAGTTAGCGGCAGGAGTAGCACATGAAATTCGTAATCCAATGACGGCGATTAAAGGGTTTATTCAGCTGTTAAAAGCATCGAAACAGTACAACGAAGAATACAATGATATTATGCTTGAAGAATTGAATCGCGTCGAATCCATTATTCAAGAATTTTTAACGCTGGCCAAGCCTAAAATTGAAAATTCATACCACCCTAAAAGTCTCAATCAAATCATACGTCATGTGACATTACTATTAGATACACACGCCAATTATAAAAACTGTCGTATTATTAATGAGATTAGTGATGAGATTACAATCTTTTGTGAAGAAAATGCGCTTAAACAAGTTTTTATTAATTTAATTCAAAATGCGCTTGAGTCAATGAGCAAAGGTACAGTTAAAGTCACCGTTGAGAAAAGAAATGAATACGGCATGGTCATTATCGAGGATGAAGGCTGTGGAATTGATGAGCAATCTTTAGCTCGGCTAGGTGAACCGTTTTATTCCACTAAACAAACAGGAACGGGGCTAGGGTTAATGATTAGCTACCGAATAATCGAACAGCATCAAGGGCATATTTCATTTGCGAGTAAAGTAGGAGTGGGAACAAAAGTAGAAATTGCTCTTCCGTACATTAAAGAACCAGTGAACATTTCATAGCGCTTGCTATTCGTTCACTGGTTTTTATTTGTTTGGAATAAAGGCGAATGTTTTTTGAATATTTTATTTTAATGTTCGTGTATATTGTTGACTAAAGGGTTTATTTTTGATATATTATCACATGGCTAGAAAATAACCGAATGATAATAAAAAAAGAAAATTCGGTCAATAACTTTTATCTTTTACCCAAAGAAAAAAGATGATGGGAGAATGTACAATGAACTCAAATTATGATGTTATTGTGGTAGGGGCAGGACCCGCTGGGATTTTTACTTGCTATGAGTTAACGTTAAAATTACCGGAAGCAACTATTTTATTAATCGATAAAGGACACGATATTTATCGACGTAATTGTCCGATTCTTCAGAAAAAAATTGAAAAATGTCCGCCTGCGGTTGGCAAAAAAGAGTTTGCTGGCTGTTTGCCTGCTTGTTCTATCACAAATGGTTTCGGTGGAGCCGGCGCATATTCAGACGGGAAATTTAATATCACCAGTGAATTTGGAGGCTGGATGACGGATTATCTGTCTGAATCACAGGTGGTAGATTTAATTAAATATGTGGATGAAATTAATTTAAAACACGGAGCAACCGATACGATTACGGATCCGTTAACTGATAAAGTTCGTGAAATTGAAAAACGCGGATACGCAGCAGGATTAAAGCTATTGCGTGCCCAGGTGCGTCATTTAGGAACAGAGCAAAATTTAGAAATTTTAAAAAGCATTTATGAATACTTAAAAGAAAAAATTGATATGCAGTATAAAACGGAAGTAGCCGATTTAATAACAGAAAAAGAAGATGGTCAGCATATCGTGCGTGGTATCGAATTGAAGAATGGTGAAAGAATTACGGCTGATAAAGTGGTTGTTTCACCAGGTCGAGACGGCTCGAAGTGGATGAGTGACTTACTAAAAAAACGTCGTTTAAAAATGATTAACAATCAAGTGGACATCGGCGTTCGAGTAGAAACATCCAACGTTGTTATGGAAGAAATCAACAAGCACTTGTACGAAGGGAAATTCATTTACAATACGTCTGTAGGTACAAGAGTCAGAACGTTCTGCAGCAATCCTTCAGGACATGTGGTAGTAGAGAATCATTCAGGTATTATGTTAGCAAATGGACACGCATACAAAGATCCGAAGCTTGGAAGTCAAAATACGAACTTTGCGCTGCTTGTTTCACATAAATTTTCGGATCCATTTGATCAGCCGAACGAATATGCGCACGAAGTATCAAGATTAGCTAATATGCTGTCAAACGGGGGCTTAGTGGTTCAAAAGTATGGAGATATTTTAAAGGGCCGTCGTTCAACAGCAAATCGAATTAAAGAAGGCTTTTTAGAACCAACGCTAAAAGAAGCTGTGCCTGGTGACTTGGGCTTAGTGCTTCCTTACAATACGATGAAAAGTTTAATTGAAATGACAGAAGCACTGGATCATGTAACGCCTGGGTTAGCATCTGAACATACGCTGTTTTACGGTGTGGAAGCGAAGTTTTACTCAGCCCGTCCGAAGTTAAACGATAAGTTTGAAACTGAAATTTCCGGTTTATACGTGGGAGGAGACGGAGCTGGTATTACGCGAGGACTCGCGCAGGCAAGTGCGTGCGGTGTGTGGGTAGCGCGTGACATTGTTGAAAAATTAAAGAATCGCAAAGCAAGTTCTGAACCTGTTACTGTATAAGAAAAAGAGGCCTTCACGGCCTCTTTTTTTATATGTGTTAAATAACGAGAGCGAATAAGTAAAAAGTAAAGAACTTGTACCGCTCCAACTCCGATAGTTTTATATGATAATTACCCGCTCCTTTTTTAAAAGGTATTACGGAATCCATACTTCTATCGTGAGCAGAATTAAATAGAATAAGGCGAATTGATAATGTCCATTTCTTTGCATCAATAAAGTCAGTGAAATTTTAGGGGATTTATATCAAGCAGCACAATAAGGATAAAATCAACAGTTGAAAAGAGTTATTTTTGATGAGTAAAATATTTATGAAAGCAGTAAAGTACACGGACGTTAGAATAATTATGCAAATTTATGAATGGCAGTTAATGAGAAGAAAGTTCACTTTACAAACTATTTTTTGAATTAATTTTTTATTCGTTAGATTTTAAGTCTTGTTAAATAAGTATTTGTGGTTTATTGAAATATGATGTAAATATTTTAAAATATAACAATTCTCAACTTTTTATGATAAAATTCTGCATTATTTTTGAATAAAAACTTGACAGAAACATATAAAATGAATTTTAATTAAAGTAACAATTATTATCATGCAAAAATATTAAAGAAAATTATTTGCTTAATCTCTTTTGTTTTATAAGAGAACGGGGGACCCATATTTGTGCGTAATGTACTTGGGGTGAATCTTGAATGAATCAAGTAGGGTAACTCACGTACCCGAATCCGACAGCTAACTCCGTAAGCATTCAGTGAGGGAATAACAGGTCTATGAAACCATGATATTCTCATGGTTTTTTGTATAGCTAAAAACATTCCTAAACTATTAATCTGAAAATTTTTAATATATTGTATATTTTGAGTGTTATCGCTCTCAATGCATGGTAAAATAAGTATGGTAGTTAGAATCATTCTAATATAATTTATTTACGGGAGGTAAATCTATGAAGCTATCGACAAAGATCATTATCGCACTAATTGCTGGTGCTGTTGTAGGAGTGTTGATTAATGCTTTTGCTCCAAGTGCTTTTGCTCCGCTGGACAAGTACTTGTTTACACCGCTTGGCCAAATTTTCTTAAGCTTAATTAAAATGCTTGTTGTACCAATTGTGTTTTTCTCTATCACGTTAGGTGTAGCAGGTTTAGGAGATCCTAAAAAACTAGGAAGAATCGGGGCTAAAACAGTTTCCTACTTCCTAGTTACAACAACCGTTGCGATTATTATCGGTTTAATTTTAGCGTATGCAATCAAACCGGGTACGTTTGGATCTTTTGATACAAAAAACGCTTCTTTCGAAGCCGAAAAAGCACCGCCGGTTGGAGAGACATTCTTAAATATGATTCCAGTCAATCCAATTCAAGCGATGGCTGAAGGGAATATGCTTCAACTTATCGTTTTCTCTATCTTTATCGGTTTTGGTATTACGATGCTTGGAAGTAAAACAAAAGGGCTTTATAATTTACTCGAGCAAGGTAATGAATTGATGATGTACCTTGTAAATCTAGTGATGAAGTTTGCTCCTTATGGAACATTTGGGCTTCTCGCAACCGCGGTTGGAAGTCAAGGCTGGCAGGCAATTAAAGCGATGGGGCTGTACATGATTGTAGTCGTGCTCGCACTGTTTATCCATTCGATCGTAACATATGGGGGATCAGTCGCTCTTATGGCCAGACGTAACCCAATTGAATTTTTTAAAGGTTTTGCTCCTGCGATGACAGTTGGATTCAGTACATCAAGCAGTAATGCAACGCTTCCGATTTCAATGAATGTGGCTCAAAAAAATCTTCGTGTCCCGGAGTCCATCAGCAGTTTTGTTCAGCCGTTAGGTGCTACCATTAACATGGATGGAACGGCAATTATGCAAGGTGTAGCGACTATTTTTATTGCGCAAGTATACGGTGTTGACCTGTCGCTGGGTGCTCTTGTGACGGTTGTATTGACAGCGGTGCTTGCTAGTATTGGTACAGCAGGTGTGCCGGGAGTTGGTCTCATTATGCTAGCAATGGTATTGAGTTCGGTTGGCCTGCCTGTAGCAGGTATCGGATTGATTATCGGGATTGATCGCTTGCTTGATATGCTTCGTACATCTGTAAATATTACGGGAGACGCTGCGTGTGCCGTTATTGTGGCTGAGTCAGAAGCAAAGCGTATCGATAAATCTGTAACGCACTCGGCTTAATAAGTGTAAAAGCTCTAGCTATATGCTAGGGCTTTTTTTATTGGCAAGAAACTCTTCTTTTCAGCATACAGTTTAATAAGAGTGTATGTTTGAAAGGAGAGTGCGGAAATGAATAAAACTCATGTAATAAAGCCGCTGCTCGACGACGACTACCCAGTTATTTCATATGGAAAAGGAATTTATTTGTACGACCAAGATGGAAAAAGGTACATAGATGCTTCGTCGGGGGCAGTTACAGCAAGTATCGGACACGGCGTAAAAGAAATTATTAATGCGATGACCGATCAGGCACAGAAAGTTGCGTTTGTATATCGGTCGCAGTTTACAAGTGATCCAACAGAAGCCTTAGCTAAGAAACTATGTGAATTAAGCAGCAATCACTTCCAGTGGAGCTTTTTTGTAAACAGCGGGACAGAAGCGACTGAAACGGCTATGAAAACGGCAATTCAGCATTTTCAAGAGCAAGGAAAGTCAACCAAAACAAAGGTTTTATCACGCTGGATGAGCTATCACGGTATTACAATAGGAGCTCTGTCTATGTCAGGGCACGTTGGAAGACGAAAACGCTTCTCGTCTTTGCTTGAAGATTATCCTTCGGTTTCACCTCCTTATTGCTATCGATGTCCGTTTCATCAAACCTATCCATTCTGTAATCTTGCTTGTGCACACGAATTGGAAACAGTTATCAAACGAACCGGCCCTGAACATATTGCTGCTTTTATTACAGAGCCCATTGTAGGAGCAGCCGGAGCAGCGCTTACACCTCCTCCCGGTTATTATGAAGTGATAAGAGAAATTTGTGATAAATATGATGTGTTATGGATTGCGGATGAAGTCATGACTGGAGTTGGGCGTACAGGCGTGATGTTTGCGTATGAGCACTGGGGAGCTAAACCAGACATCATGACGCTTGGAAAAGGAGTGGGAGCAGGATATACACCAATAGCCGTTACGTTGGCTAGCAGCAAAACGATTGAACCTATCATGAACGGATCCAAATTAATTATGAGCGGACATACGCTAAGCGCTAATCCGCTGTCATCCGCTGTAGGGCTAGCTGTTTTAACCTATATTGAAAAGCATGATCTTGTTCAAGAAGTAGCGCTGAAAGGAGACTATTTAGTAGGGAAATTGAAGAAGCTTCAACTTCTTTATCCTATCATTGGTGATATACGTGGCAAAGGCTTACTAATTGGTCTTGAGCTTGTGCAAAATCCAAAAACGAAGGAGCCTTTTTCATCCTCGGAAAATATGACGGCACGCGTAATAAGTAAAGCCCAAAAAAATGGTCTTCTCCTTTATCCTTCACAAGCAGGAACAGACGGAGTCGAAGGAGACGGTATTATTATTGCGCCACCATTTACAATTACTCATCGTCAACTTGATGAAGCGGTCGATCTGCTTTCGAAAACATTACATGAAGTGCAAAATGAAAAACAGAGAAATGAGGTGAAATGAGTGACAAAGGTTGAAAACTCATTTCAAAAGATTACAACTGTGGAACAAGCGATTGAATACGTGGATCATGCTGCTACGCTGATGATAGGAGGATTTGGAGGAGTAGGCAGCCCGCCTTCTCTCATTGACGGTCTGATTGAAAGCGGAAAATCAAATTTTACATTGATATGTAATGATTCAGGCTTTCCTCATATTGGTGCGGGAAAATTGGTAAGCCAAGGAAGAATTCAAAGGCTGATCGCTTCTCATATTGGATCGAACCCAGTGGCTGGAACGCTGATGACAGA
The DNA here is from genome assembly GCF_056099005.1 of Priestia sp. 53B2. Lineage (NCBI taxonomy): Bacteria > Bacillati > Bacillota > Bacilli > Caryophanales > Bacillaceae > Priestia > Priestia sp. 53B2. Next base: position 266,327 of record NZ_JBLZXA010000008.1, on the reverse strand, counting down.
AGAAAAGCTGAAAGTTGAGTTTTCTCCTCAAGGAACGCTTGCTGAACGGATTCGAGCGGGAGGAGTTGGACTCGGAGGATTACTGATTGATGTAGGAATTGAAAATGACATTATTCAATTTGGAAAAGAAAAAGTGGAAGTAGACGGCAAGACATTTTTAGTTGAAAAACCACTCACAGCCGATGTGGCTTTTGTATATGCAAAAAAAGCAGATCCATTCGGCAACTTGCTTTATGATAAAAGCGCTCGAAACACTAATCCATTAATGGCTATGGCAGGTCGTATAACTATTGCTGAAGTGGATGAAATCGTTCCTCTTGGCGACATTGACCCAGAGAACGTGATGACGTCAGGTGTATTTGTGGATTATATTGTCCCTTCAAAAGGAGTGAATTGGAAATGGGTTTGGGAATAGATATTCGTCATCGTATTGCAAAACGTGCTGCGGCTGAAATCAAAAACGGCATGATTGTTAATTTAGGGATTGGCATTCCTTCTCTTATTCCTAATTATGTACCAAGCACTGTTCATGTGATGTTTCATGCTGAAAACGGAATTTTAGGGTTAGGATCTTCCCCTCCTTTAGGTGAAGAAGATGAGAATGTTTGCAATGCAGCAGGCTACCCAACAACTATCGTTCAAGGGGCTTCATACTGTGACAGTGCTACAGCCTTCGCGATGATTCGAAAAGGATACGTCGATATGACTATTCTTGGTGCTTTAGAGGTGAGTGAAAAAGGGGATTTAGCTAATTGGATTGTGCCAGGTAAGCGAGTTCCTGGGATGGGAGGAGCGATGGAATTAGCTCAAAAAGCGAAAAAAGTCATTGTGCTAATGAATCATACGAGCAAGACAGGAGAACCGAAGCTGGTTAAGGCGTGCTCTTTACCTCTGACTGCTTCGGGCTGCGTGGGATTAGTTATTACAGAGCGGGCGGTTTTTAAAGTAGAAAAAGATGCGCTTCTTCTAACAGAGTTAATGTCTCCTTATACCGTAGAGGATATTTTGAGTTCAACAGAAGCGACAGTTCGCCTGAGTGATCAATTGATTACAATACCATAAGGAGGACCATTACATGAACATACAACAATCTATTCATAACTGGATGACAGAGCATCGTCAAAGTGCAGTGCGTTTACTCAAGCGTTTCGTAGAAGAAGCAAGCGTACAAGGTTCTGAAAAGCATGCGCAGGCAATTGTCATTGAACGCCTTCGACAGCTGCAGTTAGATATTGATATATGGGAACCGGACGAAAAAATACTTCGTAGCCATGAAGCTTTTGCCTCCAACCGTTCTACTTTTCGCGATAGTCCGAATGTGGTAGGCGTGTTAAAAGGGAAAGGTGGAGGGAAATCCATCATTTTGAATGGGCACATTGATGTAGTGCCACCCGGAGATCTTTCACAGTGGACGGAAGACCCTTATACGGCTGTTGTAAAAGATGGAAACTTATATGGACGCGGAGCAACGGATATGAAAGGAGGAAATGTGTCGTTACTTTTAGCTATTCAAGCGTTGAAAGAGCTAGATATTTCACTAAAAGGAGATGTTATTTTTCAAAGCGTAGTAGAAGAGGAAAGCGGAGGTGCAGGAACACTTTCCTGTGTACTTAGAGGGTATAAAGCAGATGGTGCCATTATTCCAGAACCAACCAACATGAAGATTTTCCCTAAACAGCAAGGCTCCATGTGGTTTCGAGTGACCGTGCATGGAGTAGCAGCACATGGAGGGACTCGGTATGAAGGCGTGAGTGCGATTGAAAAAGCAGCTGTTGTGCTTAAACATATTGAGGGTCTTGAAAAAGAGAGAAACAGCCGAATTACAGATCCGCTCTATAATAAAATTCCCATTCCCGTGCCGATTAATATCGGAAATATACAAGGAGGAACGTGGCCTTCTTCAGTCGCTGATCAAGTAATATTAGAAGGCAGGATAGGAGTTGCTCCGCATGAAAAAATGAAAAATGTCAGAGCAGAAATGAAATCCTGGCTTGAACTTTTGCCTCAGTGTGATGAGTGGTTTGCTGAGCATCCTGTCGACTTGGAATGGTTTGGGGCCCACTGGCTTCCCGGTGAAATTGAATTGGAGCATCCGCTTATGACCTCTCTTTCGTCCTCTTTTTATCAAGTGAAACAGAATCAGCCGATCATTGAAGCATCTCCTTGGGGAACGGATGGAGGGATACTTTCACAAGTAGGGGATATTCCAACAGTTGTTTTTGGACCGGGAGTAACAGAAGTGGCCCACTTTCCGAATGAGTATATTTGTATTCAAACGATGCTTGACGCAGCAGAAATTATTGCTCTCACGGTAGCAGACTGGTGCAGTATTGCGGACTAAGCTAAAAAGGGAGAGGATACAAACAAATGGCGAAACAAGAAAGTATTTGTCAACCAACCTTTGCTATGACTCTTTTTTTAGATGAATGGAACAAGCGTCTGAGAATAGATGATTACCGGGGAAATGTGAACGATATTTACAACTATATATATAAAGAAATTGATAAGGCAACGTACGAAAAGTGGATTGTAAAAGCACGTGCTGAACATCTGTTGGACTGGATGAGCTTGGGATTTTCTTTAGAAGCAACTGTTCCCTGCTATTTTAACGGAAGCGACGCGTATCTTTTATGCTACTATACGTCTCAATCCCGCCGAGACAGCGGGGAGACGTTAAAAGAAACAGAGCTGCTTCAAGATGTTTTGAATTTGCCGACATCTGATTGTTCTCCTTTATCGAATCAACTGATCATGCGCCGAGCCATTTCATCTGACGCTAAACAACTTTCTCAGCTCTACCGTCAAATCTTCACAGTGTATCCTACTCCCCTCTACGAAGAAGAGTATCTCTCTAGTTTGCTTCAAGAAGATAGTTTGTTTTATATCATAGTTGACAAGAACGATATCGTTAGCGCTGCTTCTGCTGAAATTGACTATGTTTATCATAATGCTGAACTAACGGACTGTGCGACTCTCCCTGCTTACCGAAAGTATGGATTAATGAAGCATTTATTAAGCGCACTAGAGGAGGAGCTAAAACAGCAGCATATTTTTTGTGCATACACACTAGCGAGAGCGCTTTCATTTGGGATGAATGCCGCTTTTCATCAGCTTGGGTATATCTATACGGGACGATTAACGAATAATTGTTACATTTATAAATCGTTAGAAGATATGAACGTGTGGGTGAAGGATCTGTCAAAAAGTAAAGGGTGAGAAATAATTAACCAATTTATGGGCTGTAACATATAACAATAGTAAATCTTCATAAAGGAGCGATTGTATGTTATATGATTTATATAAGCCGTCCCGACATTGGAAAGATATTGAGTTATGGAAAGATGTTCCTGAAGAAAAATGGAATGACTGGATTTGGCAATTAACAAACACCATTCGAACGTTAGGTGATTTAAAAAAGGTCATTAACTTAACTCCTGAAGAAGAAGAAGGAGTACGCATTTCAACCAAAACAATTCCGCTCAATATTACGCCTTACTATGCATCTTTGATGAATCCAGATGATCCTCGCTGCCCCGTCCGTATGCAGTCTGTTCCGGTTGGCAAAGAACTTCATAAAACAAAATATGATCTAGAAGATCCCCTAGATGAAGACGAAGATTCTCCAGTGCCAGGGTTGACTCATCGCTATCCTGATCGCGTTTTGTTCTTAGTTACCAATCAATGCTCCATGTACTGCAGATACTGTACTCGAAGAAGGTTTTCAGGACAAATCGGAATGGGCGTTCCAAAAAAGCAGTTAGATACTGCGATTGCTTATATCGCCAAAACACCTGAAGTACGAGATGTACTCATTTCAGGCGGTGATGGCTTGCTGATTAATGACAACATTTTAGAATATATTTTGAAGAATTTACGAGCTATTCCCCATGTGGAAATTATTCGGATTGGCACAAGAGCCCCCGTTGTGTTTCCGCAGCGAATAACGGAAAATTTATGTGCCATTTTAAGAAAATATCATCCAGTGTGGTTAAATACTCACTTTAATACATCCATTGAAATTACGGAAGAGACAAAAAAAGCATGTGAAATGCTTGTCGATGCAGGCGTTCCAGTTGGCAATCAGGCGGTTATTTTAGCTGGGATTAATGACAGCGTGGCTATCATGAAAAAGCTTATGCACGATTTAGTGAAAATACGCGTTCGTCCTTACTATATTTATCAGTGTGATTTATCAGAAGGAATTGGGCATTTTCGCGCACCTGTTTCCAAAGGGCTTGAAATTATGGAAGGGCTGCGAGGTCATACGTCTGGCTATGCCGTTCCAACGTTTGTTATTGATGCGCCAGGAGGAGGAGGAAAGATTGCGGTTCAGCCAAACTATATTATTAGTCAAAGCGCAAGTAAAGTTGTTCTGCGAAACTTTGAAGGAGTGATTACGACGTATCCGGAGCCAGAAAGCTATGTGCCTGGGCGTGCAGATGATTATTTTCGAGCTGTTTATCCAGCATCGGATGCTAAAGATTCTTCCATCGGCATCTCGGGTCTTATGAATGATGCTCAATTCAACCTTGTACCGGAAGGGTTAGGGAGAGTAAAAAGACGTAAAACATATGAAAGTGACAGTGCTCACGAAAGCCTAAAAGACAAACGTGAAAAAAGAGATGAATTAAAAGATAAAAAGTTTAAAGCTCAATTGAAAAAAGACAATAAAAGCGACGATGCTCCATCATCTTAAGGAGGTCCTGTAATATGACTGTTCAATGCGCATGGTGCGAAGAAGAAAAAGCGGTAGAAACAACTAATACCGCATACTGGGAATTGCCAGACGGAACGAGAAGTATTGAAATTACTCATATGCCATGTATCAGCTGTTCAGGTTGCGGGATGTCATATCAAGAAGAAGAGATCATAGAAGAAGTGGAAACACAGCTGCTTCTTATCGATACAAAAAAACTTGATGAATCCATTCGGTATGATGAGCTATTAAAAGTGCCAAGATTATTAAAGCGCAACTACTTTAAATTCTAAAAAGCCGCCCCTTATTTTGTAAGGGGCGGCTTTGCTTATTGATAAGCCTTTGTTCCAGCAGTGCGCAGGCTGTACGCGTGTTTTAAAGCCACTGTAACAGGACGGAAAGTTGGAAGTTCGACTTCGTCTATTTTTAAAACTGGCAAGAGACCAACAGATGTGCTCGTAATAAAAACTTCATCAGCGTCTTTTAAAAAGGAAGGAGTCATATTTTGTTCTCGGATTTGAATGGCTTGTTCCTGCGCACATTCCAGTACGTTAGCGCGCGTAATACCGGATAGAATTTTTCTTGTGGCAGGAGTCGTGAACAACACGTTGTCTTTTATCGCAAATACATTGCTGCTCGACCCTTCGGTTATGTATCCGTCTTTTACTAAAATAGCTTCTTTACATCCTTTAGAAGCCGCAGCTTGTTTGGCCAGAAGGTTAGGAAGTAGGTTCAATGATTTGATATAGCAATTAGCCCATCGTTCGTCCTCCAAAAGAAGCGTGGAAATGCCTTTTTCATAGGCTTCTTCAGGTGTTTGGCGAGGATGGCGTATTGTGAGTGCTAATTGTGCAGGTACATCGGGAAATAAATGATTTCGAGGAGCAATCCCGCGCGTAACTTGAATATAAATATCAGCGTCTTTTAACGTTGATTTTTCCATTGCTTGGTGAATGATGTCCTTTAGCTCTTGTCTTGAAACCGGCAGTTCGATAAAGATTGCCTTTGCACTTCTTTCTAAGCGGTCTAAGTGACGTTCAATTGAAAACGGAACTCCTTTGTATACGCGAATAAATTCATAAACACCGTCTCCGAACTGGTGACCGCGTTCATCAATTGGAATAACAGCCTCATTAATATCTCTAAACTCTCCAGCATAATATGCTAATTCCATCTTGAAAAACTCCCTTCCTTTAGATATTAAAACGTTAACATAAAATTCAGCAAAATGAAATTATTTACTTGATTTCTTCGAAGAAAATGAAAAAAGTCATACTCCTTTAGGAGTATGACTTTTATGAAAACGTACGTTTGAATGCTAATGAAAATTTCTGAATGGCTTTTTTAGGTGTAACAAACTGAACGATGAGCTTGGTACCGGTGATGAACCAATCGACAATACGGCTGCCGAGAAGCATCGTTACTAAAATGGACAGTGCGATTAAGACGATAATACCCCATGACGTTGGCTCTAGACTTTTTGAGAAGTCAGTTGTAAAGAACCATTTTAAAATGAAGCCGTGCAATAAATACACGTATAGGGATCGCTGTCCAATGCTTGTTAAAGCAAAACCGCGCGTTGGAATTAAAGCCATAAAGGCAAAAGACACAAGAAAAGCAATTCCATAGTGAGAAGCGCGCATTAAAAATTCGACCACATTGTCGTACGTGTTCGTTCCATACAGCATATCTGTGTAAGCTGTGTCGTCTAAGAAAGAATAGCTTCCGATTAATGTAACTAGTAATACGATGGATGCAATGATTCGATTTCGCGCTGTCAAAAGATTTGTAAAAGGCTCTTGTCGCTGTGACAAATAGTAGCCTAAAAGGAAAAACGGGAAGAAGACAAACATTCGGCTAATGCTTAGAATTTTATCAAATCCGTCAATATCAATGAAGCCCATTGCAAGTCCAAGCGAAATAGAGACAGTTAAGCTAATCCACATCGGGAATTTCGCAAAGAAAGGAAGCATTAATTTCCAAAAAATTAAGCTCAGTAGAAACCACATTGCCCATCTAGGAACCAAATATTGAAGCGTGTACGTTTCATCTGTATAAAGCACACTATAATAAAGGGTATAGATAGTTTGGAAAGCTAAGTAAGGAAGAGCCACCTTTGTAAATATTTTTTTGTAATAGCCTTTTTTATGAAAATTTTTTGAGAAATAACCTGCTAGTAAAATAAAGACAGGCATATGGAAAATAAAGATAAAGTGATAAATGGACAGCATTCCGCTGCTATCTGTTCGGTACGGAGAAATCATGTGTCCAAATACAACCAAAAAAATTAATACGAATTTAGCATTATCAAAGTAAGCATTTCGAGTATTCATAGTATTATTTTTCCTCAACATATGCTGATGTAAACCTCCCACCAACAAGATTTATTTAAATGGCGATTATTGTTAGAATAACCTTTCACTACGGAATTAAAACATGAATTCTTCTTTTTTGCAATTACATAAAGGCTTGAGCAACCTGTCGAATCAACGCTTTTGTTATAAAAACGATGTGTTTTTGTTACAAATATCTTTTTGAAAAAAGAAAAATATTGATATAACAATATTTATTCGTTACGCTAATAGTGAAATTTGTTTTGCAACTGTAACATGAATTTAATATTTTTTGTCCAGTAAACCACTTATATTGCAGTGTTCGACATCTACATATCACAGAAGAAAGTTGTAGATTTCTTGAAAAAATAATAGAAAAGATACACATACCGCTGGAGGGGAAGTACAATGAAATCCTTTTATCACTATATAATGAAATTCCGATCAAATAAAAAACATGATCGAATGGGAGAGTTTGCGCGAAGTGCTTACGATGATCACAGCTTCCCGAAATCTTCAACAGATTATGACGAACTGAGTTCTTATTTAGAGCTCAACGGACATTATTTATCAAGTATGACCGTATTTGATGAAGCATGGGAGCTTTATCAAAATAATGCGTGAGGAATAAAAAAGCAGGCTGATGGATATCCATCAGCCTGCTTTTTTATTTTCTTAAGCTCATGTAATAAGCAGCGGTAAAAATGATAGAGGGCAATAGATAATAAAGGCTTGGTTCTAAAGATGTTATACTTCCCCTTTTTTAGTTACTGCATATAATATTGTAACTTTTCAGTAGGTGTATGTTTACTAAGGAGGTGCGACGATGGCAGGGAAGAAAAAACCTAAATACGGAATTGGTGAAACAGTCGTTGTAACAATATACGGGACCGTTGGCACTATTACCGATATAAAAGTGATGGATGGGATTTTTGTATACGAAATCAACCATAGTGAAGGTCTTTTTTTAGAAGATACAATTGAGCTTCTAGAAGAATATGAAGGTCAAATATTAGTACAGGAAAGAGTAGAGCTTGAATATAAATTTTTCTTCGGCGATATCGTCCAGGTTTTTAATTATGGAAAAGAGTTATTTAAAATCATTGGTATTCGAACAGAAATATGGCGTTATAAAGAGGATTCATGGGAAGATATTGTCTATGAATTGTCACGTGTAACAGATGGAGAATGGCTTGAGGCTAGTGAAGAAGAACTCATTCTCGTAACTCCTCATGAGGAAACAGAAAATTACGCTCAAAGTGTTGATATGTTGTATTTAGGTAAAGAAATTAAAAAGACGGAGTTGCTACCAAAGATGAAAAAACAAAACGGTTCTGAAAAAGAAGAAGTGAGGTTAACTAAAGAAAAGCATGAGATTATAAACGGTCTTTTAGATGTGTACAATGATTATAAATTTTTGTATGAGCTTTTTGAAGATGAAGAATACGCTGAAGTCATGAACTTAGTGCTGAAACATTTAAAAAAGATAGCAAAATCCGAACAAGGAAAATAGCAGGTAGATGCCTAATAAATAAAAGATAGCCGAGATAGATTATCACATCTCTCTTAGCTATCTTTTATTTGTGTATACGGCGATGGTAATGAAAAAAGAATGGGTATAATTACCTTTCTATTTAAACTGCTGAAATTTTAGACATACTATTGCCGAATTGTTCATAAATGTGTATAAGGTAAAACTTCAAGCAGAAGATGAAGTGAACCTATTTTTTAAAAAAATAAGGTACGCTAATCCGTTCAAACGGGATAAGGAGTGATATTGTGAAAGAAATCGAAGTGGTCATTGATACGGAAGAAATTGCGGAGTTCTTTTACAATGAACTAGTCAAGCGAGGCTATGTTCCGGCTGAAGAAGAGCTAGGCGAATTAGCGGATATAACTTTTGATTATCTCATTGATAAATGTATTATTGATGAGCAAGATGAAGAATAAAAAGATAGATACATCTGTAACGACGGGGAAACTCGTCGTTTTGTTTATGAGACAGCGGCTATGAAAAAGGGTTAGCAGCTTTAATAGCAGATTGCACTTTTATATGATGCTGAAGGGGAATTTTTTTAACTGAAGAAGCGGGAATAGACTCAAGGAGAGAAAATATGCTTTCGTCTTCAAACCACTCATCTTTTCTTAAAAAAAGGTGTACGCGGTCTCCCCAGCTCATATTTAACGTCGGGCTATACAGCTTTTTGGAATGAGTTCGATTCTTTGTAAATATATCCGAATTATAATCGCTTCGAGACCCTGTGTGGGGGTGTTTAAGGCTAAATGTATAGATAGAATCATGCAAGTTTGAATAAAAAAGAAGAACGTATAAAGTTTTTCCCACTTCAATCCGTTTTAAGACAGACTCGAAATGATACACTTTTGTTCCACATAAATCAATGTTATTACCTGAATAATAGGGAAAAACGATTTGAGTCATACCGAGAAAGTTTTGAGTGTGAAACTGCCAAGAGTGAAGAACATCCCGCTGAAACTCTTTTTTAAAAAGAACATTTTTTTCGATATGATACTGTTCGTTCACAATCAGGGCTATTGATAAGAGCGTTTTGTTTCTATGCTGCCAAAAGTCATTCCAAACAGCTTTCATAAAAGAAGATATGTGAAAAGCGGGGAGTAAATGAAACAGATTGCTGTTTTGCTCTTTGCTTTTTTCATAGAGTAACAGCTGAGCGTAAGCATCATGAAAAATGGCGGAATTGGAATGTTCTAAAAACAAGAAGTAAGCGTGCTGTTTTTCTGGAGAAAGCAGGGATTTTATTAAGGTAGTGGAGAGATCTGTCATGTAATAGCCGCCGTTTCGCGAAACCAAGTGTGCTAAAAAAGCCCAGTGAATTTCGGGGTGTTTTTGGTAATAGTCTAAATAAGCTTGGGTACGTGTAACATTGTTTTGATTAGCTTTTTTTACTTTTTTTCGAATCTCTTTAATCAATTTTACGTCTTCTCCGATAAAAGACAGCGGGAGAGTAGCAGGAGGTTTGAGCTGCATCATCTGCTGCAGGCGAAGAATATCCTCCAATCTAATCAGGGGATTTGTGTCAGTAGAAGTCATGTTAAGCCTCCTTTGAAACGTTTAACTATATAAAAAAAGGGTAAGGGACTTTTTGAAACCTTTATAACATTTCGTACGTATAAAGGGTAACAAATGTTAAGAAAAGAGGTTTTCTTTATGTTCAGAAAAATTTTTGAATCATTAACTGGATCTAAACACCGACGCTACAGCAGCAGCAATCGACACTATCGACGTCCTCGTCACTACAGCAGCAGTGATCATCATTACAGACGTCCTCGTCACCATAGCAGCAGTAGCGATTATAAACGAAGCAAATATTATGACAGCCACAGTCATTCAAAATATGGCCACCACCACTACAAGCGCAAGCGTAAAAGTGGAAGCTTCTTCTCAAGCTTTTTCTCAAGTTGATTTATGATGAAAAATCGAATGTTCAAACACCTTCATCGCTGGTTAGTTGACCGCCCTTTTAAAAAAGGAAAAGTCATTTGCGGGCGCTATGAAATCATAGATGTACTGGGAATGGGAAGCTATGGTATAACATATGTTGCTAACGATATTGTGCAACAAAAAGAGGTAGTAGTAAAGCAACTCCGTAAAACAAAGCAGCGCACGTCTCAGGGGCTGAAGTCTTATCATTATGAAGCGAAATTGCTGTCTCAATTAAATCATCCTCAAATTCCTTCACTGTATGAAGCTATCGAAACAGATGAAGGCTGTTTCTTAGTGATGGAATTGATTCACGGGAAAACGTTTGAAGATTTAATTTTTGAAGAGAAGCGCGTGTATACTGAAGAACAAGCGCTTAACATTTTACTTAATATTCTAGACGTAGTTTCTGCTATTCATGAGCAAGGAATCGTTCACCGTGATCTTCGTATTCCAAATATTATTGATGTTAACGGAACCATTTATGTTATTGACTTTGGTCTTGCTAGATTTTTAGGGGACCATGAAGAAACCAGCACCCTTATAGAAGAACAGCAGTTTATGAGACAAACATCTGCTGCAAGCGATATCTATGCACTTGGTCATTTTCTTTTATTTTTATTATACTCTGGTTATGAGCCGACGGAAAAACAAGAAAGAAGCTGGGAACAAGAGCTAAGTTTGTCGATACCTATTAAAATCATCATTCAAAAAATGATGAGAGCAGATGAATCGTATGAAAGCATTAAAAGTTTACAAAAAGATATTTATGACTATATAAATAGTAAGAACTCAGGGAGGGGAAAGTATGGCGCTATTTAATAAAGCGTTAGCCCGCATTGGAATTGGTGCAGCGCGAGTGGACGCTAAGCTTGTCAATGATGAATTTCGTGCTGGTGAAAAGATTGAAGGAATTGTTGAAGTGTACGGAGGCAATGTTGAGCAGAAAATTGACAGCATCTATCTGCGTCTATTCACAACTTATGTAAAAGAAAGAGACGATAAAAAATACAAGCAGGATATTGAGCTTAATACGTTTAAGATTAACGACCCGTTCACGATTCAACCATCTGAAACGAAGTCTATTCCTTTTACCTTTCAGCTGCCTGATGATACACCTGTTACATTAGGGAGAACCCGGGTTTGGGTGGCGACGAGCCTTGATATTAAAGATGCCGTTGATCCGTCAGATATTGATCATGTAAAAGTGCTTCCTAACCTTATGGTAACAAGCACAATTGAAGCTATGGAACAGCTTGGCTTTCGCTTGCGCCAAGTCGAGTGCGAAGAAGCCCCTCGCCGGATGAGAAAAAGGCTTCCTTTTGTTCAAGAATTTGAATTTGTTCCAAGCGGTGGAGTGTACGCTGGGAAAGTAGATGAAATTGAAATCATCGTGCAGCCGAACGGCTTACATGACTACGATTTATTTATAGAAGTAGATCGACGTGCCAGAGGGTTTGGCGGCTTTCTTTCTGAAATGCTGGATGCAGATGAGTCGCTCGTTCATGTTCATGTTTCTGAAAAAGAAATTCCTCAGTTAAAAAATATATTAACCAATATTATTTCACGCTATAGCTAACGTGCATAGCTCTCCTTTATTTTTCGTATATTAAAGACAGTAAAAAGAAAGGAGAGAGGTATATGCCGCAATCAAAGCAAACGAAAAAAATAAATACAAAAGAGGAATTTTCGGCTGAATTTGTCGTTCATCAAGCTCCTAAGCCAGAAGACTATATTCAGCCAAAACGTGTGAATAAGTAAAGCATGTAGAACGCTACATGCTTTTTCTTTTAATAGGTTGGAGGAAATAAAAATGGTAAATCGCACTACAAAATATTCTCTATTTATTGTATCGCTTTTAGCTTTCTTTTTACTCATTTTATTTACATTTAATACACCTTGGGTGAAACAGCTTGACTTTAATATACTTCATACCTTTGAAGGATGGAGGACGGGCACGTTAACACCCATCATCATATTTATAACAACCGTAGGATCTTGGTATGTCACTGCGCCAATATGGTTTGCGATTATAGTATTTCTTCTTTATAAACGAAAAGGGTTGCTCGTTTTATATATCACGCTCGTTTTTTGGGGAGTTCGCGCTTTAAATTGGGGACTGAAGGAGATTTTTGCAAGACCAAGACCTGATTGGAGTCAAGTGGTTCCCGCCTCTCACTATAGTTTTCCAAGCGGACATGCCATGAACTCAATGGCGTTTTACAGCGGAGTACTTTTGTTAATATGGATGTATACAAGAAGCAGGGCTGTCAAAACGGCAGCTGCATGCGTAATTGCTATTGTTATTTTATTAATTGGATTTAGCCGTTTGTATTTAGGCGTACACTTTTTAACGGATATACTAGCAGGATATTGTTTAGGACTTGCTTGGTCCTTAGGGGTCTACCTCCTTTCTAAGCGCCTATATAACCAAAAATAGGAGCAATGGTTACATTTTTTTCGTTAATATTTCATTTTGTTTAAGTAGGCCTATTGATTCATCCATTCAAAAACAACTAATGATAAAATGGGAAACAAATATTTTATGTACACGTTTAATAAGAAAAAACTAGTAATTTCGACAAAAAACGTTTTGATTCGATAAAGGATTTTCGGATTTTATCACTAATTATATAAGAATACATGACGTAAAAGAGTAAATACTTGCTTTTGGGTGGAGGGAAGAATGTTGAGTGTGTGGACCACAATAAAAAAACAATTTAATATTAGCACAGAATATGATGTAACCATTATGCAAACAGAAGAAAAAGGCGAAAAGCGCGGATATAAGCCTGTCCATCGTCTAACGATTACAGCATTCGATCATCAAGACGCAGCAACACAAGTATTTCAGATGTTTAATATTGCTGATAATTTGCCAAAAGATTGTGATGCGAGGTTTATCAGCACAGGCGATATTTTGTTAATTGATGAAGGTACTCGAGGAAAGTATTACTACAAGCTATGGACAGACGGCTGGCAAAAAGTAAACCGTCTGCACGTACGTTAAACATAAGGTAAAAGCGACCTATCTGGCCGCTTTTTATTTATATGTTAACCCTTAGTAATCACGAGTATGATGGCCAGGGCCATTTTTTCGGTTTGTTGCTGAATATTCATCTCCATGGGCTTCATGTTCTGCTATAATTGCTTCTTTTGGAATATGATTATTCTTTTTAGGCGAATTAATTCGGTTGCGATGTTTTTTTCCCATACATATCACCTCAGCTAACGTTAGTAAATCCCTTGCGCTATTAGCGTGCCCTTATATAAAAAGACATACTACGCCATTTTTTGGGCAGTATGTCTTTTTATTTTTGACGCATAATGTTAGAAGTAAATAGACATGCAAGGGATACAATATGGTATAGTGAAAGCGTAAGATTTTTTACATATAGGAGGTACGAAATGAGCGTACATATTGGGGCAAAACAAGGTGATATTGCAGAAACGATTTTACTTCCAGGTGATCCACTTCGTGCAAAATACATTGCAGAAACATTTTTAGAAGATGTAACTTGCTATAACGAAGTGCGCGGTATGCTTGGATTTACAGGAACATATAAAGGAAAGCGCGTTTCTGTTCAAGGAACAGGAATGGGTGTACCATCAATTGCTATTTATGTAAATGAACTAATGAATGAATATGGTGTTCAAAACCTAATTCGCGTTGGTACATGCGGAGCAATTCAAAAAGATGTAAAAGTACGTGACGTTATTTTAGCCATGTCTTCTTCAAGTGATTCACAAATGAACCGCGTTAAATTTGGTCCTATTGACTATGCACCGACAGCTAACTTTGATTTATTAAAGCGCGCTTACGATGCAGGTGTTGAAAAAGGCCTTCAGTTAAAAGTAGGAAGTGTATTTACATCTGATCAATTTTACAATGAAGACGGCCAGCTAGAAAAATTGGCAGCTCACGGGGTATTGGCAGTTGAAATGGAAACGACGGCTTTGTATACGCTAGCTGCTAAATACGGCCGTAATGCTTTATCGGTTTTAACAGTAAGTGATCACATTTTCACTGGTGAAGAAACAACGTCAGAAGAGCGTCAAACGACGTTTAACGATATGATTATTGTTGCGCTTGAAGCAGCAATTAATGAATGAATATAAATTCGTTTATTTGCTGAATGGCAGTGAAAAGCTGCGGCATAACAAATAAAAAGACGAGAAGCAATCAAGCTTCTCGTCTTTTTATTTGTGAAAATTAATTGTTTCCAAACGGGGAATTGTATGGTACGATTTGATACGTTAAAAACGGCTTTGGTTTTCGTGAAAGTCGAAAATCGTATAAAAAATTCATAAGAGGTGATAAACCATCATGATGGCAAGTATTAAACAGCAGTGGTTTTCAAACGTTCGAGCAGATATTTTGTCTGGGATGACAGTTGCTCTTGCGCTTATTCCAGAAGCCCTGGCTTTTTCCATTATCGCCGGTGTCGATCCCATGGTTGGCCTGTATGCATCTTTTTGTATGGCAATTGTGATTGCTTTTACAGGCGGAAGACCAGCTATGATTTCAGCTGCAACAGGAGCAATGTCTTTATTGATGATTAACTTAGTCAAAGATCACGGCATTGAGTATTTATTTGCAGCTACTGTTTTAACCGGAATTATTCAAATTTTACTTGGTGTTTTGAAAGTAGGAAGGTTTTTATCATTTCTTCCTCAAACAGTTATGATTGGCTTTGTAAATGCGCTAGGTATTTTAATTTTTACAGCACAGCTTCCCCATTTTCAAGGAGCAAATTGGATGATGTACGCAATGGTAGCCGGAACGCTGCTCATCGTCTATTTGTTTCCGCTCATGACCAAAGCAATACCATCTCCGCTTGTTGCCATTGTCTTGATGACCATTGTAGCGATTGTCTTTCATTTAGATTTAAAAACGGTAGGAGATATGGGGAATATTACGCGTTCGCTGCCGGTTCTTCACTTTCCAAAGGTTGATTTATCAGTGGAGACACTGCTTATCATTTTACCTTATTCGCTTCCTTTAGCGATTGTAGGCCTACTTGAATCTATGCTAACGGCAACGGTACTGGACGAAATTACAGATACGCCTTCGAATAAAAATAAAGAAGCGCGTGGTCAAGGCATCGCTAATATTGTAACGGGCTTCTTTGGAGGAATGGCTGGCTGTGCCATGATTGGACAATCTATGATTAATGTAAAATCAGGGGGACGTGGAAGGTTATCTACCTTAGTCGCCGGAGTCTTTTTATTGTTCTTAATTATGGTGCTTGGCGATGTTGTTAAACAAATTCCAATGGCTGCTCTTGTAGGCGTTATGTTTATGGTAGCTGCCGGTACATTTGATTGGCAGTCCCTTAAAGACTTAACGAAATATCCACTATCGGATGCCATTGTAATGGTTGTTACGGTGGTTATCGTATTGTTTACACATAACTTAGCATTAGGAGTAATGGTAGGTATTGTTTTAAGTACTATTGTATTTGGCTGGAAGATGGCTAAAATCAAAACAACTTCACAAACAGAAGGTAATATGAAACAATACAGGGTTTCAGGGCAATTATTTTTTGCCACCATCAGCTTCTTCATGGATGAATTTCAGTATGAAACAGACCCGGATACCATCATTATTGATTTTAGTTCTTCTCATATATGGGATCAATCGGCCGTGATCGGCATCTCAAAAATTATCGATAAGTACGAGCGATTGAATAAAAAGGTTATTGTAAAAGGACTAAATGAAGATAGTAAAAAAATCGTAAGGCAAATTGGCATAACGTCTCTGTCGAACAAATAAAAGGTGTGCAGTAGCACACCTTTTTTACTTGTTTCGTTTTAGTAGCTGTATGAGCCAGGTGGAAAAAGAAGTTGTAGATGAAGGTACGGATGTCTGTTTTAACAAAATAGCATAGGCTTTGCGCCGATATTGGTAATCAAGCATGCATATCTACTCCTTTTAAAACAGGATTCGGAAGCGTTTTCTTTATTGTAGCATGCTTAATAGGGAGATAAAAGAAAAAAAAGAGAGACCATCGTCTCTCTTTAATCATTTCCAAACATATAGCGTTTGTGATGCCATGAGATTCCAAACATCAGACCCATTGCAAACATGTTCCCCATCAGTGAACTACCTCCATATGAAATAAAAGGAAGTGGAATTCCGGTAATAGGCAAGACTTGAATGGTCATACCGATATTTTGAAATACGTGGAACGTAAGCATTGAAATAACGCCTACACATAAGTAAGAATTGAATTCATTTTTTGTTTCAAGGCCTAGCTTGATCAAGTAATAAACGAGTACGAAGAAAAGACTAATAACAATGCTGGCGCCAATAAAGCCAAACTCTTCTCCAATAACCGCAAAAATAAAGTCGGTCTGTCCCTCTGGCAAATAGACAACGCCATTTCCGATTCCTTTACCGTTTACCATTCCTGATCCAATTGCATCTAACGATTTCTTTAAATGATAGCCCTCTCCCGAACTATATGACTCAGGATCAAGCCAAGAATAAATACGTCCAAATTGGTATTGCTTAACCCCTAGATACTTTTCTAATAGGCTAGGTGCATAAACAACAAGTCCCAAAATGACAGAACCAACCGCTGTAATACCTAAAAATGCAGGCGCGATGATTTTCCAGCTTACGCCTGAAACAAATACAAGTCCAACTGTGATTGCTAAGAACACAAGAGCGGTACCTAAGTCAGGCTGCTGCATGATTAATAATAAAGGTAAAGCAAGTACAGCACCCAGTTTACCAAGCAGTAAAAAGTCTTCTCTTACTGTCCGGATACGATATTTTTCATTGTGTTTAACAATGACCGTACTCAGTGTGATAATCAAAAACACTTTCATAAACTCTGATGGCTGTAACGAAAAGCCGGGAAGTGTGAACCAACTTTTTGCCCCGTTAATTTCTCTGGCAATGCTTGACGGAGCCACTAGTAAAAGAAGCAATAAAAAGTTCCCAAATCCATAAAAAACCCACGTTAGCTTTTGAAGCTGATCGGAGTCAAAACGCATGACAAACCCTATAATCACCATTCCGATTATATAAAAAACAACTTGTTGCGCTACGAAGTTCTTATCATACTGCCCAATTTTTTCAGCACTATGGATTGCCACAACGCTTACGCAAAACAATAGGAAGATTAGGAAAGCCAAGTTCCAGTCAAATCTACTAACATTTCTTTGATTTTCACCCATATTATTCACCTGTCACTATTAAATCTCATTCTTTCTTTATGATAAAAGAAAAATGCTGGTTTTTAATGCAAAGTCGATTAATGAAGAGTCGCACTAACCCCACTTTGCAGTTTTTGCTTTGAATATAGACTTGCTAAAAGTAAGAAAAGATATGTCGCACGCTGCGTTACCATACAGCCTTTTATTATACATGAATTATTCTATAACATAAATAGGAGAAATGATAACAATTTCTTTTTTCTAAAAACTCTATTTGCAGGGATTTATTTAATTCATCTTCTTTATCTCCTTAAAGGTTAATATGAAAACATATTATAGGAATTTATCTTTTTTTGCACGTGAAAAGATAAAGAAACGTGTATATATATAACGAAAGAAAGGGCAAATAGTTTCATATGAACGACTGAAAAATTCTAAACTGCGAGGACTAAATCTAGCAAGCTTTACATATGAATAATAGTAAAGATAAGAGAAAGTGTTCTTCACTATCTTTTTCTACATGCAGACATTCAACTTCTTAGCACCCCCCACAAGTAAGCAGTTGAGACAAGAATACAGTTATATTCTACTTTCTTGCTGATGAACGAACGTATGGAAGATATATGGATAGATTACCGAATAAGAGAAACAGGATATTAGGAAAATAATAGATAGAGATTAATAGAATCATAACGTAGAGAGGTGTGTTTATGATTATAGGGGCAAGTGTGACAGCATTTTTATTATTATGGTGGACAATTTTTTATAGCGTGCGCTACTATCATTATGTTTCAGAGCCTGTTGGCAAAAGAATTTCCCTTCACGTAGGAATACATGTCACCTTAGTGGTTGGAGTGAATGCATGTCTCTGGCTTGAGCAGCCGCTGCTTTTTTCTAGCATTTTAGCAGGGTGTGCAGGACTAGGAGCCGGATGGTTTGTAGGGATTCCTTTTTCGGTAAAAAGTATTTTAAGTGGAATAATGGGGGGCATAGGAACGGGTGTTAGTTTTTATATCTCTATGAGCATGTGGATAGATCAATTTAACTGGCTATCTTTTTTATTGATAGGAACGAGCGTTATTTTTAGCGGAAGCTCGTTATTTCAAGTGTTAAAATCGATTCCGTCATTTGAAAAGGTACTGGTAAAAATGTGGGTTCAACATCCTTTTCTAATAGCTCCTATTTTGATTACCGTATTTTGGCTGTATAATTTTATTGAAAAATATTTCCCGCAAGCAGATCCAACACGCAAGTAGTTTCCGTGTTGGATTTATTATTTCCTCCGATAAGGCTCTCCTTTAAGCTCATCAAGTTTGACATCGTACAATTAGTCTATAGAAGGTAAAAGTAGACATTCACCTATCTTCATTATGATGCATATTGTAACGTAGCAAGCATTATAAAGGGGGAGTGCGTATGTATCCATATCAATACGATCCACGTTTTCAAAATTTGTTTCCACCTGGAGGAGGTCAAGGGTTTCCATCGTTTCCACCTGGAGGAGGAGGCCAAGGGTTTCCATCGTTTCCACCTGGAGGAGGTCAAGGATTTCCACCGCCACCACCTGGAGGAGGGGGCCAAGGGTTTCCACCGCAGGGAGGAGCGCAGCCGCCTTCAAGTCCACCGCCAGCTTTTACACCTACACCAAAGCTAGGTTCAGGAGGTCCATCACTTTATGCTGTTGATCCAGGTGCTATTGCAGGATGCTTATACCGATATACCTATATATGGCCGAGACATGGTCGACCTTACTGGTTTTACCCAACCTTTGTAGGCAGACGCTCAGTTGCAGGTTATCGCTGGACAGGATCTTTCTGGGTGTATGCTGGTGTAGATGTAAATCAAATTCGAGAATTTCAATGTGTATAAAACTCCGCTTGCGGAGTTTTTTTGTGCGAAAAGGTTGACGCATAAAAAATGGCGTTATATAATAAATCTCGAATTAAAGATAATTTATTTAGTAATATCTCGAATTAATGATGATAGACACTTTTTAGGAGATGACATTTATGGCAAATGTATTATATGTGAAAGTAAATCCGCAGGTTGATGAAGCATCATTTTCAACTCGTTTAGCACAGGTTTTCTTAGATGAGTATAAAACAGCAAACCCGACTGATACAGTGACAACACTTGATCTGTATAAAGAAACAGTTCCATTCATTGATGGAGATGTTTTAGCAGCATGGGGAAAAGCTGGAGCTGGTGAAGAATTATCAGCTGTTGAATTAGAAAAAGTAACGCGTATGGGTGAATTAGTAGAGCAGTTTTTACAAGCTGACAAAGTTATTTTCTCAGCTCCAATGTGGAACTTAAGCTTCCCTCCATTAATGAAAGCATATATTGATAACATTTTAATTGCAGGAAAAACGTTTAAATATACTGAAAATGGTCCAGTAGGATTAGCTTCAGATAAAAAAGTAGTATTACTAGAAGCCCGTGGAGGTGTGTATTCAGAAGGCCCTGCGGCAGAGCTAGAATTTACTCAAAGCTATTTACGTACAGTGATGAGCTTCATTGGTGTTCAAGATTTCCAACTGGTTGTTGCAGAAGGCATGGCTTATACACCAGCAGAAGCAGACAATATTCTAGCAAAAGCATCTGAAAAAGCAAAAGAAGTTGCGTCAACGTTCTAATGTCAAAAGCCCTTTAAAAGGGCTTTTTTTTAGGTTTAAAATTCAACATCTTTCCTTCGTAAAATATGTAAAGGGTTACATAAAGTGCAGCATAGAGAACGTACTTCTTATAAAAACGCTTATACATTTTTATTTACAAGACAAAAAAAGCATGGTTAAATAATGACCATGTTAACGTAACATCGGGATAGGGGAAGTTTTTCTGCAGAATCATTGGGGTATGCTACAAGTACAATCTAAAAAAGGGTGATTGAGATGTTTAAAAAATTATTTGGTAATAAGACAAAATCGAAAGAAACAACCGTTCTAGCTCCGCTTTCAGGTAATATCCTGCCAATCAGCGAAGTGCCAGATCCAGTGTTCGCACAGAAGATGATGGGAGACGGTTTTGCAATCGAACCTTCAGAAGGACAAGTTGTTTCACCTGTTGCTGGTGAAGTCGTTCAGCTTTTCCATACAAAACACGCGGTAGGCTTAAAAACAGAAGCCGGTACGGAAGTATTAATACATATCGGCCTTGAAACAGTGGCAATGGAAGGCGAAGGATTCGAAGCTCACGTGGCACAAGGTGATAAAGTAAGTGTAGGAACACCTCTTATCACATTTGATTTAGCACTTATTCAAGAAAAAGCGAAAAGTATTATCACACCAATCGTTATTACAAATAGTGATGCAAGTGAAAGTTTCGAAATTTTGGCTCAAGGGACGGTTCAAAAAGGCGAAACGGCTTGTGCAAAAGTAACGATGAAGTAATAAGCAAGGCCTTTTCCTTTAAGAAAGGAGAGCGTATTTGAAGATTTTAAAAGTATTAAATAACAACGCCGTTGTCTTTAAGGAAGGCGGAGTTGAAAAAATTGCGATGGGTCCTGGTATCGCTTTTCAAAAAGGCAAAAATGATTTTATTAATGCTGCGAAAGTGGAGAAAATCTTTGTCATGAAAGAAGAACAGGAAAAGTTTCAAGAACTATTAAAAAACCTTCCTGAAGAGCATATTCAAGTGGCGGAAGAAATCATTTCGTATGCTGAGCAGCAGCTTTCTGCTACGCTAAGTCATCATGTGCATATTGCTTTGAGCGATCATTTATCCTTTGCTGTCGAAAGGATAGCCCGCGGAATTTCCATACAAAATAAATTACTCAATGAAATTAAATCTCTCTATCAGCCTGAGTATGCAATAGGAGTATGGGCTCTTCAGCATATCAAAAAGAGACTAGATATCACGATGCCGATTGACGAAGCGGGATATATTGCGCTTCATATTCATACGGCGAAACTGAATTCACCGGGAATGCAGCAGCTAATGATGAATACAACGATTATTAATGAAATGGTTACGATTATAAAAAAAGAGCTGAATACGGAGATTGATGAAAACAGCATGTCCTATCAGCGTCTGTTGACTCACTTGCGCTTTGCGTTAAATCGTTTAGCGCAAAATGAACCTTTTCATGAGATGGATGAAGAGATGCTCGACGTATTAAAAGTCAAATATAAAAAATCGTATCAGTGTGCTGAAAAGATAAAGCAATTTGTCAAAGATGAGTACGAAATTAATTTTCCAGAAGCGGAGTTAGGATACATCACGCTTCACATTTGCCGAATAGAGCAAAGAATATAGAAAAAAACATTGACGAATATCGTTGCTTTGAGTACAATGAAAGCGTATTAATTGAATAATCGGGATTGTGACTGGTAAAGCAGGCAAGACCTAGAATGCGCATGAAGGACAACTATGTCTTTTATAAGCGTATTTTAGGTCTTGCTTTTTTTATGACATACAAAAAGGAGGAAGTAAGATGGACGTAAAAGAAATTGCTAAAAAGCTTGTTCCGCTTTTAGGAGGAAAAGAAAATATTGCTAGTGCGCAGCACTGTGCTACGCGTTTGCGCCTCGTTATTCGAGATGAAAGCAAAATCGATCAAAAAGGTTTAGATGAAATAGAAGATGTAAAAGGGGCTTTTTCAAATTCAGGACAGTTTCAAATCATTTTTGGAACCGGTCTCGTTAATAAAATTCACGCTGCTTTTGTTAAAGAATTAGGCGCTGAAGAGGCTGCTGTCCCAGTGGATCATCAAGAAGAAATGAAAAAGAAAATGAACCCATTTGCTCGCTTTGCCCGCATGCTTTCCAATATTTTTGTTCCGATTATTCCAGCTATTGTAGCCAGTGGTTTATTAATGGGGCTGCTCGGGATGATGAAAGCGTTCCACTGGGTCTCAGAAGATAGCGCGTTGTTTGTGTTGTTAGATATGTTCTCAGGCGCAGCATTTATCATTTTACCGATTTTAATCGGGTTTTCAGCTGCAAAAGAATTTGGTTCAAATCCTTATCTGGGAGCGGTTATTGGAGGGATCTTGACGCATCCGATGTTATTAA
The DNA here is from genome assembly GCF_056099005.1 of Priestia sp. 53B2. Lineage (NCBI taxonomy): Bacteria > Bacillati > Bacillota > Bacilli > Caryophanales > Bacillaceae > Priestia > Priestia sp. 53B2. Next base: position 243,659 of record NZ_JBLZXA010000008.1, on the reverse strand, counting down.
ATCCGTGGACATTAGCAGATGCTAAGCCAGAATATATGGATTTGTTTGGCTTAAGTATTCCGCTGATTGGCTATCAAGGTACGGTCGTTCCGATTTTATTGGCTATCTACGTCATGAGCAAAATTGAAAAGGGACTCCGGAAAATTGTGCCGAATTCGGTTGATTTACTTGTTACGCCTTTTTTAACTGTTATTATCACAGGCTTTGTGTCACTTGTGTTTATTGGTCCTTTCGGTCGCTATATTGGAGATTTAATTTCGATCAGCCTTCAGTCTCTATACGATGTAGCCGGAGTGTTTGCAGGAATTTTGTTTGGTGGCTTATATTCGACCATTGTATTAACAGGCTTGCAGCATAGTTTTCATGCTATTGAAGCAGGACTGCTTGCTAATCCGAAGATTGGCGTTAACTTCTTACTTCCTATTTGGGCCTGCGCGAACGTGGCGCAAGGAGGAGCAGGGCTGGCTGTTTACTTTAAAACGAAAAATGCCAAAACGAAAAAAATTGCGATTCCAGCGGCTATTTCTTCCTTCTTAGGAATTACAGAACCGATTATTTTCGGTGTCAACTTAAGACTTCGCAAGCCATTTATTGCTGCGGCTATAGGCGGAGCAGCCGGGGGAGGCTACGTTGTACTTATGCACGTAGTAGCCAATGCCTACGGACTCACAGGTATTCCAATGATGGCCATTGCTGCACCGCTTGGTATGAGCAATTTAATTCACTATATAATCGGTATGATTATTTCTGTAGGTGTAGCATTCGGCGTTACGTGGTTCATGAAACTAAAAGAAGACTGAGAACCAGCGGTAAGCATACGAGAATAGAGAATGGTATTAGATTTGCTCATCATATTTTATGGTGAGCAAATTTTGTGTCGTAAATATGAAACTTTTTAAAAAGTAATACGTAGAACAGTCAAAGAGATAAGTTGATGTTGTGTAACAAGAACGTAAATGCTACACTACATATATTGGATTGTACTATTATAGTCAGAAAGAGAGCTGGCACATGGAATTTTATCACGATCTTTTTCTATATGCGCCGTATTTATCTGCTTTCGTTTTATACATCCTTTGTTATTATATGCTTCGTGAAGCTAGGTTTACGGCTTTTCATGCGGAACCTGTCACCGACCATGTGAATGCAGGGATTGATCCTTCAGTATTAACAATATGGAAAAGACGAAATGTATTTATACATGTGTATAGAAAAACACCAGTTAAAGAGAAGAATAATGATGAAGAAGATCCTTTCCTTCTGAAAAACACTTCATACATTTAGTCATTATTAGGAGGAAAGAATATGAAAAGAAATAAAAAATTATTATTGCTTGGTTTAATGGGAGCGCTTCTTTTAGCTCTAGCCGGCTGTAGCAGTACAAAAACACCGGTCACGGCTACAAGCGGCGGATTCTGGGATCATTATTTTGTTTACCCTTTATCTATGGCATTAACGAAAATTGCTGAGTGGGCAGGAGGAAGCTATGGTCTGTCTATTATTATTGCGACGGTTATCATTCGTTTAGTTCTATTGCCGCTTATTTTAAAACAGCAAAAGAGCACGATGGCTATGCAAGCACTTCGTCCAGAGATGGAAAAGATTCAAAAGAAATATGCTGGTAAAAAAGATCCTGAAACACAGCAAAAGCAGCAAAAAGAAATGATGCAGCTTTACCAAACGCATAAAATTAATCCGGTTGGTGGATGTTTGCCAATCTTTATTCAAATGCCTATTATTATCGCATTTTATAATGCCATTGCACGAACGCATGAAATTGCACAGCATTCATTCTTATGGGTAAGTTTAGGAAAGCCAGATCCTTACTTCATTTTACCCGTAGTTGCAGCGATTACGACATTCTTACAAATTCGTGTAAGTATGACGGATGAAATTCAACCTCCAATGAAAATGATGATGAACATTATGCCAATCTTCATCTTAGTAGCAGGAATTTCACTTCCATCTGCTCTTGCATTATATTGGGTAATTGGTAACTTATTCGGAATTGGACAAGGTTACTACTTGAAAAAACGTATGAGTTTATTAAAAGAAAAAGATGCGGCTAACAATACAGCACAAGCTAAAACAAAGCCATCACCAAAATCTAAGTCAAAATCATAATATACAAAAAGCGCAGCTATTCGCTGCGCTTTTTTATTTTTTAAAAAGAGGCTGGGACAAAAGTAGTTTAGCCGAAGTGAAAAACGAACCATTGATCAAAATGTTTGATTAGCGGTTTGTTTTTTTGTTATGGCGAACGGAAATTTCATCTATTTCGTTGCTTCTAGCAGTTGAATGGAGGACTAGACGAAGTCTTGCACGGAAATCAACTGCGGTGTCAAAAGAGGTTCAGCTCATGTATCCCATTTGTTCGTCTTTCGATTAAATTCATTTCGTTATGTCTCAACCTCTTTTATTTTTTTAAAAATGTGATGAGATGAGGAGATTTGTGTAACGCTATAAAAAAAAGACAGGAGTGAACATGGTGAAAAAAATAGCGTTATGTCTGCTTTTTCTTATGTTGTTCCCTATGCAAATAAATGCTGCCAATACAGTGAAAGTCAGTTTTATACGGCAAGGAAACCTATGGGTATATGATAACGGTACCGAAAGGCAGTTATCCTATGCCCGTCATGCCTCTATGCCTCAATGGTCATCACATGGAGATATAGTTGCTTATTCAGAAAATGATTCTTTAATGATTGCACCGTTAAAAGGAAAACCGCTACTTGTTGAACATGATGTGACTCATTATCAATGGTCACCGGTTGCTGAGGAACTTGCGTATATTTCGAATGGAATCTTAGTATATTACAACGTTAAAACGCATGAAAAGAAGCGTGTAGCCGTAGGAGTTGATCAGTTTTCATGGTTTCCAGAAGGAGATCGATTTTTAATTACGTCAGCTGCTGCGCTAGCGCCCACGGGATGGGGACCGGTAAAGCTATATACAGTGAGCAAATATGCAGGGTTAGATGTAAAAAAAGTGGAGGCTTTTACGACGCTCCCAGCAGAAAATGATTCGTTTTTTGCGTATACAACAAGCAGCTTCAAATGGTCTCCTAACGGTCAATGGATTAGTTTTATTGCTATTCCAACGGCTTCGATGTCTGCAGATGCAAATAAGCTGTGCATCATTACAAAAGAAGGGAAAGCTTTTCAAGTAGTGGGAGATATGCTTAATGTACCTAATTGGTTTAAGTGGAGTAATGAAGAGCAAGTACTGGCATTTATTAATGGGGAAGGAAGGTTTGCCACTGAAAATAAAAAGTTCACTTTAAAAGAGATGCCGGTTTTTAAAGAACATGTGTTTACTCCAAAAGGCTTCGCAGATTGGGATTTTACTTGGACAGAAAAAGATAACATCATCATTTCACGTGTGCCCGAAGCAGGGTGGTCGAATGATGAAAAAAAGAGGCCACTGCCTTTTTTGTATAGCATGAACGTAAAGACCAATAAGCAAAGTCAGTTCACATTTCCACAAAAAGGCTTAGGAGATTATGCGCCTGTTTATCATAAAGCAACCAATCAAACGATGTGGATTCGTACAAATCGAAAACAAGCAAATCTTTTAACACGCGTAAAAGATATGAAAAATGATAAGGTGCTTATTTCAGGATTAGACCTGCCGGGAAATTATTATGAGCTGTATCGGTGGAATGAAGTATTTAGCGTGTACAACCCTTAATAGCTAATTAAAACATAAGAAACTAAGGTGAAAAAATGAATATACGATTGTTGGTAAAAGAAGACGCTGGCGTGTACTTTGAACTCCGTCTTCGTGCTTTAAAAGATCATCCCGAAAGTTTTATTTTAAGTTATGAGGAAGAATATGAAAAAGAAATTGCTGATATCCGAAATTATTTTCCAAGCAGCCAATCAGAATTTGTAGTAGGAGCTTTTATGGAAAAACAGCTCGTGGGGATCGTAGGGTTTCAGCAGCAAAAGCCTTTAAAAGTTCAGCATAAAGGAGATATTTGGGGGATGTACGTAGCCCCTGAAGCAAGGGGGAAAGGTCTTGGAAAGAAGCTGTTAAAAATGGCTGTTGAACAAGCTTTTTCAAAAACAGATGTTTTGCAAATCTACCTGGCCGTCGCTGCTAAAAATGAAGGAGCAAAAGCCCTATACAAAAGCCTCGGTTTTACTTCTTATGCGTATGAAAAAAGAGCTCTTCAAGTAGATGGTGAATTTATCGATGAAGAGCATATGGTATTGTCTATGAAAAGCCTTTGATCATATCAAAGGCTTTTTTGTGCGGGAAAAATTTAGCTGAAACGTATAGAGATGGAAGCACATTCCCCATAAATATGCTATGATTTAACATATAGGATTATGGAGAGGCGAGGCAGCAGATGGAAAAACTGATTGAATTAAAAAATGTTGCAAAAATATACAAAAAACATACCGTATTAGAAAACATTCACACGACCCTTTATAAAGGAGAGACTGTCGCGATTGTTGGAAAAAACGGTGCGGGAAAAAGTACGTTTTTAAAGCTAATTGGCGGATTATCTAAACCGACTAAAGGGACAATTCACCTTCATAAAGAAACCGGTACGCCTGGATTTGTGGTGGAACAATTTCCTCAGGAGCTGCGTTTTACGCTAGCAGGTTATTTGCAACACATGGGACGAATTCAAGGATTGTCTAAGAAAAAGCGCAGCTCTAGAATTGAAGAACTGCTCGAAACTTTCGAAATGGTAGAGTTTAGACATGAAGAAATCATTTCTTTTTCAAAAGGAATGAAGCAAAAAGTCAACATGATGCAAGCACTGCTGAGTTCTTCTAAGCTGCTATTGCTTGATGAACCTCTATCAGGATTAGATGCTCGTGCTCAGCTAGAAGTAGAACGGATTTTTACAAAGCTCAAAGAACGAGGGATGACCATTGTATTTACGTGTCATGAAGAAAGGCTCATTCATGCTGTAGCCGATCGTGTTATCACCATTGGCTCACAGCGCATTTTAAAAAATGAGCGCGTTCAACTCATTGAGCATTTAACGGTTATTGAGGCAAATGTCATTCTCAATAAGCCGCTTCGTTTATTAAAAGAAAAGTGCACGAAAATTGAACAGCACGGAAACTACTGGATTTTTTATATAGATAAAAAATATGTAAACGAGTTTCTTGCAGAATTGCTTGCTGTTCAAGCTGAAGTTGTAAAGCTATATCATATGGAAAGGGAAGAAATTTAAGATGAGTGCATTGATTCGCTATCATTTTATTACATACATTAAATCGTATCGATATATTCCGCCGCTTGCACTTTATATTATTTCGCTGTGTATGAACTATACATATAGACCGAACCCGGTGCTTGATAGCTTTTTTAATACAGCACTTTTCCTCTTTTTTCTAACCACTTGGTTTACGATGTCGCTGTTTCACGCGGAAGATTCCAGTCAAGAAGTTATTACAAAACTTCATGTAGGGAAAAAGAACAAGTACTTTATGAGCAAGCTTATTACCTGTATGCTGCTGTTTACGTTTTTATCAGCGGTTTCTATTGCTTATCCCGTGCTGCTTGATATGTTTGAAGTGGATATATCCACTAAGCAAATGGTGTTTGGGTTTATTATTCACTGGACGTTTAGTTTGCTTGGTATGAGCATAGGTCTTGTTTTTACAAGAGATGTTGTAAGAGAAGGCAGCTTATCGTGGTTTGGACCTCTATTTATTTTAATCGTTACGCTTGCAGCGGCAGGTGTCTCATTTCCGTATCAAGGAGGCGGACTGCTGCTGTATGTATTGCCACCCGTATCTGCAATCATTCAATTTATTAACGAAGGATTAAACAAATTTTTGGTGTTTGGCTGGGCTTTGCTTTATGCCATAGCATTAATTAGCCTGTACTTGTGGAGAGCGAATAGAAGAGATGTATAAAGAATAAACACTTGCCGCGGCAAGTGTTTATTTATTATGAAGCACGTTATAAAGACGATCCGGGTAATTAGTAAACATACCGGTTACGCCCCACTCGATAAGCGTTCTCATTTTCTTTTCGTCATTTACTGTATAAGGATGAACGTCTAAATCGTACGAGCGAGCTTTTTGTACATATGGTTTTGTCAGCGTGTTTGCGTTCGGACCGATGCCGTTCGCGTACGTTTTGATTTGTCTGAACTGCTGATCTGTTAACATATTGGTTTGCTTAGAACGAATCAGTTGAATTAGTTTCATAGTAGGTCGGTATCGATGGACGGTTTTTAAGCTTTCAGGACTAAATGATTGTACAATGACGTGATTGGTATGAATGTTGTACTTAGCCATCAGCGTCAACAATTCCTTTTCCATACCTGGATATTCATGAGGAGATTTTGTTTCAATATAATAGTTTGTTCGATTGCCAAACGTACGGAATATTTCTTCTAAAGTTGGAATGACGGCTTTTTTATTACCTTTTCCTGCGTTCAAACGCTGAAGCTGCTTCACTGTATACTGTTTTACATATCCTGTTCCATTTGTCGTTCGGTCAACTTTGTAGTCATGAATTGCTACAAGCTGCTGATCTTTAGACATGTGAAGATCAAGTTCAATGTAATCCGCTTTTTGCTGGACGGCCGCGAGATAAGATTGCATCGTATGCTCTGGCTCATACCCTGATGCGCCTCGATGAGCAATAATGGCTACTTTTTCTGCTTGAATAGAAGCTGCCTGCGTATGTATAAACATAAAAATGCCGCATAAACAAAGAGTGAGTGAGCTTACAAACCACCATTTTCGTCTCATATCAAAACTCCTTTTTATTGAGGGGTCGTGCATTAGTTTACTAGTGAGATGTTGTGTTCATATTAAGGCTGTGTAAATATTTAAATAAAACGAACCAGTATGTAATTAAAAGTAATAAACGCCGATGTTTAGTGAGAAACATCGGCTGTTTTTTCCGGGCGAAGGCTTGTATAAATAACGAGCCTTTGCTCATGAGTTTTCTGTGTATGATCAAACGTTCCCGTACAGGTGATTAAATTAAGCTGGTGTTGAAAAGTTGGACCGAAAATCTCTCTGATAGGAGCAGAATCTCGGGGATAAGAAGCTTTATTGGTAACAACAAAGGTCAGCTGATCCCCTTGCTGATCGGTTACAAAAATTTCATCTCCTTTTGTGAGCTTGTCGAGATGATAGAAGATAGCCGGTCCTTTTTGATCATCAACATGTCCTGCAATGACCGCATTTCCTTCCTCTCCGGGTCTTGCTCCAAGCTTAAACCAAGCTACATCATGACCATTATCAGGAACGCTCATTTCACCTTGGTTAGTAAGGCCCATTCCTTTTATAAAAGCCTTGATATGAAGCTTCGGAATAATAAGCTGAGATGGAAGAGGCGTAGAAGCAGTTCCTGAAGCTTTCAAGGATTGAGCCGATTTTGTTTCAGCCAACTTCACAACAAAATCCGTCGAGCCGTTTGCAATTGCTGATTGGGCAAACCAGCTGCTCATGAATAGTATAAAAGAAAAGGTGAAAACCCCTCCTATCCATTTCATTCGCTTTCGTATCCTCTGTGACGACGAACAACAAATATAGCGACTGCTCCAATTCCTAATAAAGTAAGAACCGGCACAATTGAATTATAATTATCCTGTGAAGCACCGCCCATACCTGTTTTTGGCATTTCGGAAGGCATAGCCGTATTATCTTTTAATAAAAGCGTTTCAAGACTGTCGGCTTTGTTAATAGCGAGCACTGTGTAGAGCGTGTTGGCTTCTAAATTAAGGTTTGGAATGTCCAGTACTTTTTTATTGTCTTGACTAGTTGTAATGGTCAAATCATAGGTTCCGGCATGTACTTCAGAATAATTTGTCATTTGTTTAAAAGCAGTGTTTTTAAACAAAGTAGGGCCGTGATTAATACCTACATTAACAGCGGGAGCATCTGGAGAAAAGTGAGCAATTCGGATTTTACTCTTTCCTTTAGCTACGTTCATATCATCTTGAGCTACTTTTAATTCTAAGTGTGCAACTTGGTTAATAGCAGCAAGGGTATAGGCTTTGTTTGCTTCGACGGTTATATTGGTGGAAATGACAGGTTTTTCTTTTCCTTTTGTACCTATGGCATATACCTCTACTTTATGAGACCCCGCAGGTACCTTAAGGTAATCTGTCACATCTTTAAACGATGCGCCGACTACGATGCTTTGATTGTCGACATATATATCTACTTCAGGTGCATCAGGTGACGCATGCACAACTCGTATCATCGCCTCCTGCACAGCTGCAGAAGTGAAATTATCTGAAAAAGCTAGCAATAAAACTGCGAGTAAAGAAGCAGCAATAATCTTTACACGGTTCATAACGTTTTACTCTCCTTTTAATCTAAGTTTGTCCTGTTAGTCCCGTATGAAAAGTGGTGGGCATGCATTCACTTTTGAACGTACTCGGGCATTTATTCATTTGTTATCATCTGCAATTTTATCCAATATATTCATAATTTATTTCATTAGATGAAATTTTTGTAAAAGAGCAGGTAAATAGTTTGAATTTTGTGATAATATTAAAATAGGGGGTTTGGTTAGTAGTTGATGTCTCTATCACAAAAGGAGGGGAAGTTATGTGCTGCAAACGAATCATGAAATAAAAAAGGTTGTTCATCGTTCGCTATCAGCTAAAATGATTGTAAAGCGCATGCTGTTTATTTTAGTGGGAGCCCTTTTAATGGCCGTCGGGCTAGAATTTTTTCTTGTCCCTAATGAGGTTATTGACGGTGGAATTGTAGGTATATCTATTATTTTATCCCACTTAACGGATGTTCAAATCGGCTTTTATATCTTCGTATTAAATCTTCCATTCTTTTTTATTGGCTACAAGCAAATTGGAAAAACATTTGCGCTATCTACGCTTTTAGGTGTTATCATTCTATCCATTGCTACCTCTATTTTTCACGACTTACCGGTCTTAACAGGTGACCCTCTTTTAGCCACTGTGTTTGGAGGAATTGTTCTCGGTGTGGGAGTAGGAATTGTTATTCGGTACGGAGGTTCGCTAGACGGCACCGAGATATTAGCTATTTTATTTAATAAGCGTACGCCTTTCTCCGTAGGTGAGACGATTATGTTTTTTAATTTATTTATTTTGGGAAGTGCCGGTTTTGTATTTGGCTGGGATCGCGCTATGTATTCTTTAATGGCTTACTTCATTGCTTTTAAAACGATTGATATTGTGATTCAAGGGTTAGATGAGTCTAAGTCAGCTTGGATTATCAGCGAACAATATGAACAAATTGGCGAAGCAATTCTTGCTCGTTTAGGGAGAGGCGTCACGTATTTAAATGGGGAAGGGGCGTATACGGGAGATGATAAAAAAGTCATTTTTTGTGTTATTACCAGACTTGAAGAAGCAAAGCTAAAAGCGATTATCGATGAGATAGATCCATCTGCTTTTTTTGCTGTAGCGGCTATTGCTGAAGTCAGAGGAGGAAGGTTTAAGAAACGGGATATTCATTAATGAAAGTTGTCTACTAATGAGACTGCCCCTTATATAGCTTACAGCAGAATTTTTAGCTTTCTCTGCTTGTTCCATTATTTGTAACGGTTTGTGTCACTTTTGCTGCTTCATGCATATTGAGCCCCTCTTTTTTCTTGTATGTCTTTGAAACAAACATGTAAAATGTCTAAAAGATATAAAAAGAGTACATAGTAAAAAAACAGAAAGAGCGAGTGACATGAAAAAAACGTTAAAAATAGTAGGAGTCGGTCTTGCCGTTCTTGTTGCAGTAACCGTGGCTTTTTTTGTCATATGGTCAAGTTTTGATTATGAACCTTCAAAGCAGCTTCACTCACTAGTAGATGAGAAAAAAGTAGTGAAGAAAGACGATTATTACGTATTCAAGCCTCAAACGAACAAAGAGATAAAAGCTGGCTATATTATTTATCAAGGTGCTAAAGTAGAGCCGTTAGCATATGGCTATTATGCTAAGCAAATTGAAAATGAAGGATATCTTGTTGCTGTGGTAGATTCTCCGTTTAATATGAGTTTTTTTAGTCAAAACAAAGCGACAGATATTGTGAAGAGCTATCCAAAGATTTCCGCATGGTTTATCGGAGGGCATTCCCTTGGAGGAGTGAGTGCAGCCTCTTATGCGTATGATCATCAAAATTCAATAAAAGGCTTAGTTCTTTTAGCATCGTATCCAATGAATAAAAATAATTTTTCAACTTCCACTTATCCTATTTTGTCTTTAACCGGTGAGAAAGATGGTTTGTCGACCCCTGAAAAAATTAAAGAAACCAAGCATTTACTTTCAAAAAATACGGAGCTGGTCCAAGTAAAAGGAGCTAATCATGCACAGTTTGGGATGTACGGTAAACAAAAAGGAGACAACAAAGCGAGTATTTCTCCTAAAGAGCAGCAGGATGAGCTAGTAAAAAGAACGGTCAAGTGGTTAAATAGTCAAATGAAAAAGTCCATCAGTAACTAACTGATGGACTTTTTTTCTTTTTTTGGAAATAATACTCGAAAAAATAACCAACTAGTTATATAGTTAGTTGCATGAGTAACGAACCACTTAAGTGAGGTAGTCAAAATGAAACAATCATTAGATCATCAGCGACCAATTTTTCAACAAATCAAAGAAACCATCGAAGAGAATATTTTGAATGATGCTTTTCCAGAAGAAGAAAGAGTACCCTCTACGAATGAATTTGCCAAAATGTATCGCATTAACCCTGCAACAGCAGCTAAAGGAATTAATCAGCTAGTTGACCACGGAATACTGTATAAAAAGAGAGGGATAGGGATGTTTGTATGTGCAGGCGCCAAAGAAGTATTGCTTACACAAAGAAAAGAATAATTTTATAACCGTTTTATCGTTCCGCTGAAAAAAGAAGCACAGCATTTAGGAATTACGGTAACCGAGTTAAAAGAGCTGTTAGACAAGGGGGAAATAAAATGAATATAGAAGCGCAGCTGTTAAATAAATGCTATGGATCTAAACAAGTGTTAAAAGACATTTCACTTACGCTATCACAAAATAAAATATACGGGTTGCTAGGTAGAAACGGAGCGGGCAAAACGACTCTGATGCAAATTGTAGCCGGACATATTCCAGCTACGACAGGAGAGTTAAAAGTGGGGAATCAATCTCCATTTGAAAACCGCTCTGTTTTGCAAAACATCTGCTTAATTAACGAAAGCGGAAATTTTAAAAAAACATTAAAAGTCAAAGACGTGCTAAAAATTGCGTCACTTTTTTATCCTTATTGGAGCGAAGAAGCTGCTGAGAGGCTTATGGAAGAGTTCGATTTAAATTGTAATATGAAAGTGAAAGCATTATCTAAAGGTATGGAATCAGCATTAGGAATTATTGTTGGGCTATCTTCTCGAACGAGCATCACAATCTTTGATGAACCTTATATTGGACTTGATGCTGCGATGTGAGCGCGTTTTTATGAGCTTTTATTGGATGAATATGAAAAAGGAAAGCAAGTAATCCATGAACAAGTATTCGGAGGAGAGAAAAAAATAGTGCTCTTTAATGAAGATATTTATGCTGAGGAGCTTGTCGACAGTTCATTTCATGTAGAAGCTGTTCACATACAGGATATTATGATTTATCTTACAGCAAATCGTGGAGGTGTAGCGTAATGAAAGGACAGTTTGCCGCCATTAGTTATTCGCTCTACGTTGAACTAAAGTATTTAATGATTCGCTTTTGGACGATTCTGTTAGCTTTTGTTGTAGTAGATATTTTAGTGTTCAGTCAGGTGAATGAGCATCTTCTATTAGTAACAAGTATGCCGCAGTACATCTTTTCAGGTATTGTAAGTTTTATTATCATTCGAAAAAGTTTTTCCTTTTGCTTGAAATTAGGAGCTACTCGTAAAGCATATCTTTTAACGATGACCTGTGTTTTTACTTTATTTGCAATTATAATGTCCCTTATCAATGTTGTCATCATGAGCATTTCAATAAAGGTGATTAATAGTTCGAATTTAATGAATGTTCAGATTTATTATGCGAGCGATTTTATCTTTCATGACCCTACTGTCGCTGTTCACTTTTTAACGGATGCTGTATTTATCTTTTTTATTACAGCAGCAGCGTGTTTGCTCGGCAGCATCGTTTACAAATTCGGGCAAACAGGAGGGATGGTCACCGGTGCTGTTTTAATTTTACTGTTTACCATTCCAGTGACAAAAGAACCGGTTATTCATTTTATAAAAAGCTTTTCGAACGGGTCGTTGTTACTTACATTTGGAACAATGGTTATCGTAAGCTTTTTATTCTTTCTTATCAACTGGCTGTTTTAAAAAAAAGCGTCTCCTGTCCATCAAGCCTAATAAAAAAGCAATCATTCCTTTACTGAATGATTGCTTTTTTATTGTACTTTTTTAGAGCAAGCTGCATCAATATCTAGAATCCAGTCGTGAAACTTTTGCTGAAGAAGTTGAAGAGAAGACTGATTGTTCGATACAATGTCCAGTCCGCGCTCGTCGTATAGGTGGAAGATGGTTTCTTTATTCAAATTCACAATGTAACACTCTTCTTCAATAGCCGGATGAATATGAAGATCGCGGTTGGCAATTGATTGCAAAAGAAGCTTTTCTTTCACATCATTTGTTTTACAGGCAATAATATACTCAGCGTTATTTAATAATGCTACGGATTGAACTTCTTGTTTCTTCAGGCGAGAGCGAATGAATTTTTTAATAGCTGTTTCTTTTTTCTTTTTTAAAAGTAAATCATCTTGTGCAGCATTCGCTTTGAAAACAAGTAACAGCTCATCATTTTTTTCATGGAGTGTCTCAAAAATTTCATAAGCGCGTGCGTACACATTTTTCATGTATTCTCGTTCCCATACGCCTTTTTGATTGGTAAGCGTAAAGCGGATACCTGCGGGCGCGTTATAAAAAAGAGGTCTTTTCATTTGAACATTTGGAAACATTGTTGTTAAGTATGATTGAAGCCGCATTGTAGTCATACGCAACACCTCATTTAGTTTAGTCCTGACTTAATATGTTGAGTTTAGTCTATCACGTGATTAGCTAAATTTGTAAAGAAGTAATGTTATTTAATCAAAAGGTAACCAAACTGTTATATTTTGTTGATTTTGCATTATTTCTTTACACAACCTTTTCGGATGAACAGGTTTTTTCATACGCCTGTCGTATTACTTAACGTAGTAACGACGTGAAGAAAGGATGATATACGGTGAAAAAACAGCTTGTTCTTATTTCAATTATTACAGCTGCTTTCTTTGTGCTCATTTTTCACAAAACGATCTTTCAAGAAGGTAATCCTCTTCCCATTGCATGGAGTATTGTAAAATTAAAATCTTCCGGTGAAGATGTTGTTCAAATATCCGATAAGCCTAAAAGGTATCTCATTCATTCAGATGACTACTTAACGTTTATTAAACAAATGAAAAAGAAGAAAGTGAATTTTCAATATCAAGATGATAAAAAATTTTATTTTAATAACGACAATGAACGCCAGCTGTTTGTCAGCAAAAACTATACCGATAAGTTCACGATTATGGAACTAAAGAAAAAAGAGCTGACTGAAGCTGGCGTTGAGTAATAAGAGCTAATCCCTGCCCTGTGTCCCAAAATCTTTAATTTGAACATGAACATGATAGTCGATGGTCGACTGGCTAAATATTTCATCCCATTCATGCTGATGTTTTTTCCAAAAATGAGGATAATGAATTCGTACGTAATCATGCAGGTCAATCACATCAGCTTTGTAGTTGTTTTGCAGTAAGCGTAGTGTTTTTTCTGCGTCTTTTCGAATGATTTTTTCTATTTTGTTTTCGGTGTTCTTTACATTAGATGCGGCAAGAGCCTGTTTTGAAGTCTCCCAATCTTCTGATAGCCTGCCGCTTGTTTGAACGTTGATATCAAAATGAACGGAGTGATTTGAATCAATGCGGGCCTTCACATCTTGCTGAACATCTCCAATTTCATAGGAAAAGGGGTATGATCTGTGTTTGCCGTAAATAATTCCGCCTTTAATATTCCCCGTTAACCACGTTAAAGCCTCCACTTGGTGCTGAGTTAAGATGAATTTTGCTTTTTTATCTTTTATGATCGCCGCACCGTCTAGTTCCACGCTATTTTTAATTTTAGAAATCCGCTGTATTAAAAAGCTTTGATCGGTTTTTAACTTGGCTGATAACTCTCCCATTGTTAGGGGATTTAAAATTTTATTCGTTTTGAATTTATTGTAAACAAGCTCGTAAATTAAGTTGACTGGTGGTACAGACATTCCTTGAATCGTTAAAACGTTTTTAGCATCGCCTTTTGTAACAAACGCAAGGCTGCTGCGCCGTATTTCATTATCACGGACAAACTGATTAATAAGCGCATCTAGAGGGATGGTCTTGCTCGCTTTTTCTCCTATTAAAAGTGCTCGCTGATGCTGACTGTATATAGGATCAGATTTCAGCGAAATATTTCGCGTGATTTCATGAATAGTAGGACCAGCTGTTGTAATGTTCTTGTATGGAATAGAAGAAGACATATTTCCGGATTCCGTTTCGGTTAGCGTTTGATGAGTCAGCACAAGCTGATTTTTTCCTGTTTTTGGTTCGATTTTCGGTGTGATATCCATTGCCACTCCTATAACCAGAGCAAGTTGTTCAATATTTCGATGGCTCATACAGCCGCATAATAAAAAAATGGTCATCATGACAGGAAGATATTTTTTCGTCATTTGAACACAACCTTTTTTATTTTCATTAACATGCTGAAAAAAAGAGGGATAACTAAAAATGTCACTAAAAATGCCCAGCCTAGTACCGTTGAAAAATGCGACACGTCGCTTGCTGTTTTGGGCGCTAAAGAGCTCATAAATAAAACGGGTACAAGAAAGATAATATTGGTAGTGGATCGGTTTTTGAAAATTTTTTTAAAGCCTGAAACAGCTAAAAAGAAATACATTACAAAGGTTAAAAAAAACTGAAGAAGCCAGACAATAAGTAAAAATAATTCAAGCCTCTCAAAGAAAATTCCTTTTACTTCATGTGTCTGAACAAATTCAATCGTAGGCCAAACGGTTGTTTTTACCTCCGGAACGGATAAAGCGCCGACAACTAATACGTAAGTGATAATATATAAAAGTAAAGGAATGGAAAATCCGATGATGGAAACTTTTCGTAAATGATTTTTGTTTTTCATATGCTTGGGTAGAAATACAATGGTTTCAATCCCTAAAAAGGAAACAGAGACGGTTGTAAAAGCAGAAAGAAGCGGACTGAAGCCATCAGCTAACACAGGCTGCAAGTTTTTTAAATCCACCATTCCAATGCTAAGAAGATATAAGATAAGAAGAATAATGACCGTTACAGGGAAACATAGCGCCATTACTTTTCCGATAGAATCAATACCGCCAGTGATTAAATAGACGCCTGTCAAAATAAATGAAAGGATAATTAATTCAATGGGCATCGTTTCCAGTAAATAAAAATGAATCATTTCTGCCATAGCTCTTACTTCGAAACTTGCTACAGATGTGAAATAAACGACCATAGCGAAATTGAATATATTCCCAATCAGCTTGCCGGTTGCTTCCTGTGTGAAATCAAACATACAGCTAATCGTAAAATACTTAACCATCCAGACTAAAAAAAGAACAATTCCAATAAACAAAAGGCCATCCATAATAAGTACAATCCATCCATCTGCATTATTTGTCTGGTTTGTAATACTGCTTGGGAGCGTTAATAAACCGACGCCAAGCATGGTTGAAGAAATAATTGATATGGCATAAAAATCTGAAAGAAGCTTGCTTGATTGTGACTGTGATTGTGATTGTTCCATATGGTCCTCCTTTTGTCAGTTTTGTTGAGATTTATTTTTAGACTGTTTTAGGCTTTTGTTTGGAAGACGAATATAAGAGTCTTTCCATGCTTTTTTATTTAATGCAAAAAACGGTTTGAAGTAGGCCATACCAAAACTTTCGAGTTTGGTTAGATGAATGACGAGAACAAGAAAAAACATGGTAACTCCGTATAATCCAAAGATTGCTGCAATCATCATAGATACGAAACGCAAAATTCGAAACGAAAGGCCAATTCCGTACTGAGGAACGGTAAAGGAAGCAATTGCCGACACAGATACAACAATAATCATAACGGAACTAACGATATGGGCTTCTACCGCTGCTTGACCAATCACAACCCCGCCTACAAGTCCAACTGTTTGTCCGACAGGAGTTGGGAGACGCAGACCGGCTTCGCGCAATAATTCAAGCGTCACTTCCATAACCACTGCTTCGATAAAAGGAGAAAAAGGAACGTTTTCTCGTGTGGCCGCAATAGTAATAGCTAGCTCAGTCGGAAGCAGGCCTTGGTTAAACGAAACGAGTGAAATATAAATAGCTGAAAAGAATAGGGTAATAAAAATAGACAAGTACCTTAGTAATCTTAGCAATGAACCAGCTATCCATCTTTCGTAATAATCATCGGGTGATTTCATAATCATATCGAAAGTTGTAGGCACTAAAAGAGCAAAAGGAGAGCCATCTACTAAAATGGCTACTCGCCCTTCATTCACCGCAGCGAGAACACGATCCGGTCTTTCGGTATTTTGTACTTGAGGGAACGGTGAGTAAGGTGCTTCTTCTAAAAATTCTTCAATCATTCCTGAGTCTTGAATGTTATCTAAAGGAATGTCTAATAATTTCTCTCGGACTTGATTCACGATGTGAGTTTGACAGTGTTTATTATGAAAAACGATACTGGTTCGATGTTCCTTTGCATTTCCAATATAAATGTCTTCAATAACCATTTCTTCTTCGGTAGAACGCTGCCTTAAAAGACCAAGGTTTTCATCTAAGTTTTCGATAAGAGCAATTTTAGGGCCACGCACTACTTTTTCTGTTGTAGGTTCACTTAAAGAGCGCTGTTTCGTCATAGACATATTTAATGAGTATGCCGTGGTGCTTTCGCTAATAAACAGCAAGGGCTGACCTTTAAAAAAACACGAGATCGCTTGCTTGTAGGTATAAACTTCTTTGTCTTTAATGACAGAAATAAACGAATCGATGTCATCGAGTGTTTGCGTTTCACTTTTTGCTTTTGTCTCAACAACATGCTGAGTAAGATTATCAAGTTTTTCTCCGTCGACTAATCCTTGGAGATAAATAATGCATATATATTTTGTGGGAGACAGCCATAATTTTTTGGAACCAACATCTGTATTTTGACCCACCAAATCTAGAAACGTTTGAACGGTGTAGTCTGCATTGGGCTGAAATTTTGAATCGAGCATAAATAAACTCACCGCCTGTTGTATTAATGAGCTTAGTGTTTACGATGTAAAAACGAGTTATGCGAAAAATGTGGAAGAATAGAAAAGATATGTTATGGTAAAGAAAAGAGGTGATGGTATGCTACATTCATTTACGTTAAAAACGAATAAGCGTGACGAAATGATTGACGTTACGAGTCAGGTGCAGGCAGTACTAAGAACAGAAGGATTAAAAGAAGGGGCTGTAGTTGTTTACTGTCCTCATACAACCGCTGGTATAACAATTAATGAAAATGCGGATCCGGATGTAAAAACCGATATGATCCGGCGCTTCGATGAAGTATATCCTTGGGAACATAAGTTAGATCTTCATATGGAAGGAAATACGGCGGCGCATCTCAAAGCGAGCACGGTCGGCTCCTCACAGCATATAATCGTTCACGATGGGCAACTGCTGCTAGGAACGTGGCAAGGAGTTTATTTTTGCGAGTTTGATGGACCTAGGACTCGTACGTATTATGTAAAAATTTTATCCCCACAATAACTTTTTTTCATACGTCATTGTCCAACTTTTTTCTGAAAATTGTTATAAAACAAAGTTAATTTAATATAAATGTTATATAACAGTTAAAGGGAGAGATTGAACAATGGAAAAGATAGGTGCAGAACAAGAAACAGTAAAAAAAGAAAATGAAAAAACAAATTTTACATGGGTGGAAGAATACCCAACCATTTTAGACATTGTCAATGAGTATTACAGTACGTGTCGATAAAATGGGGAAGGCCGGAACAAAAGTATTTCAGTTGAAGGAGGATCCGAACGATGAATCGTTCGGATTTTTTATTGTGATGGTGAACGCAGGTTTACTGTATGTAGCTATGTCTCAGTATCTTTTTTATAAAAAAAGATATAATAGTAGCAATTTTCTTAAAAGGTTTAATATAATAAATATTAGGAAACTGAATTATATGAAATAAAGATAAAACGCATCGTTTCATACTATTTCCTTTTTTACCGGTAGTATAGCCTTGAAGAAAAAGCTTCATTTGATATACTAACTATACGCTTAGTCTTTAAGATAAAGATGAAGATTCATTGTCAATGTTACACGCAGTGAATGAGCTGCCTTTGCTTGGCGAAAACGTCGTACAAACAAAGACAGATAGCGAATTGTTTTGGGTGCGTTCATTTAGTTCAAAACAGGGAGGCGATTAGTCTATGTTACTTGTACGTATGGCCATGATTGGTTTCTTTTCATTAACAGCCATATCATTGTTTTCTTTTCAGTCCGTTGAAATTATCCATGCCATTATGGACTTTTTCTCATCAGCTGATAAGTACTAAAAACTTTATCTTTTTTAAATAAAAAGCGGATAACCCCTAGGAGGCTATCCGTCAAAAACCGCCCAAAAGGCGGTTTTTTTATGCTTATAGCTGTGCTAACAAACGCACTGCATTCATTCTCTGATGACAAAGTCCACGTGTTTTTTTTAGCTCAACATTCGTTAAAATAAGTATTTACGTACTGTTCAAACTGAAGCCAATCGTCCACGCGAGGGACATTTACTTCTTCGTTATACGGGTAGCTCATGGCAACAGCATGGCGACCTGTAGCTTGAAAAGCCTTCAAATTATGCGGTGCATCATCAAATAGCAAGTCTCCGTATATTTTATCTTTTTGGTGTGTAAACACGATATTGTACTTTCCGATAAACGGAAGGTGTTTTTCAACCCACTGCTCTTTTTCTGTATAAGCATAGGTACGGCTGCTTGTGACAATTAAAATGGAAAACCTTTCATAAAGTCGTTTGAGAACCTCAACAGCATGAGGCAGAGGTTTTAAATGTAAAAAAAGCCCCGGCTGATCGAGGTAGTCATAAATTTTTGTGCCGCATTCCGGCTTTACATACTTTTCTGATTCCCAGCATTTTAACTTTTCAACCGATAAGCTGTCGCAATAATCTTTGTTATATTGGTTATGCCAATCCGTCATAAGATCACAAATGACAGAATCCATGTCAATTAAAAGGGTGTGCATTTATTCAACTTCCTTTACAGTATTCATCTACACGCTTGGTTTTGCAATGTAATGTGCTGCTTCTACTATACCAAATCTTTTACATGCATAAAAAGAGCAAGCCGCATCAAAATCGCACAGCTTGCTCTTTTTATAGAAACTACATTCTTTTAGCACCTAAATAGCGTTTGCTCCAATAGCTTTCTTTCAGAGAAGAGATGCTCACACCTTTAGATGAAGAGCAGTGAAGAAACTGGTTATTTCCTAAATAAATTCCTGCATGAGAAGGCCCTTTTGTATAGGTTTGGAAGAACACAATATCTCCAGCTTTTGGACTTGAGACGCGCGTTCCTTTTTGATAAATTTGAGCTACTGTTCGAGGAAGCTGAACCCCGCCGCCGTGTTTGAACGCATAGCCAATAAAACCGCTGCAGTCAAAGCCGCTTGGCGTTGTTCCGCCCCAGCGATATCGAACGCCCATATACTGTTTTCCTTTGTTAATCACTGCGTTAGGGTTATAGCGCGCTGAGCTAGAAGGCGATTTGCCCTTTGCTGAAACGCCTAGTTTAGCATACGTTCCTTTTCCAACAATACCATCTGCTGCTATTCCATTTTTGCGCTGAAATGATTTTACAGCAGAAGTTGTAACAGTCCCAAAGTATGTAGTTGTATTCCCTTTAAAATAACCTTTATTTTTCAACGTTTGTTGTAGTTGTTTAACATCTTGGTGATTCATGCCTTGGCGAAGCGTTTGGTCGCCTAGAGCCGCTTGGCTGACAATCGGGCTAGTAGAAACAATAACGCCAGCAAGCGTAAGAGCTGCTATTAATTTTTTCATAAAACTAGTACCCCCTGAAAATTTTTCCTGATTTGAGTAAATTCATCATATCATCTTTCGACAGGGATCTACGTTACAATTTCATTACATATATGAAAAAAATGAAATATAAAGGTGAATATAGTCTTATAAAAGCTGTAACTAAAAGGGTTCTTTAGATGTGCAATATTGCTAGAAAAACTTTGAATATTTGACGGTAAATAACTAAAAGATATGAAAAAGTATGTACATTTAAAATTTAACAAAGAAATATGTTGTGAATTACTACACAAAAAGTTCGAACTCGGGTAAAATGTAGAACTATAATATAGTAGTCATGTATGTGACTTTGATGAGGTGAAAGTAATGAAAAGAATAGGTGTATTAACAAGCGGCGGAGATTCTCCAGGTATGAATCCTGCGGTTCGTGCTGTTGTGCGTAAAGCAATTCATGAAGGTATGGAAGTTTACGGTATCTATCAAGGATATCAAGGGTTAATAGAAGGAAATATTAAAAAGCTAGAAGTTGGAGATGTTGGTGACATCATTCAACGCGGCGGAACTATGCTTTATTCTGCAAGATGTCCAGAATTCAAAACAGAAGAAGGGCGTTTAAAAGGTATTGAAAACCTTAAGAAGCACGGTATTGAAGGCTTAGTAGTTATTGGTGGAGACGGATCATATATGGGAGCTGTAAAACTAACAGAGCTTGGTTTCCCTTGTATCGGTATCCCAGGAACAATTGATAACGACATTCCAGGAACAGATTTTACATTAGGATTTGATACGGCTCTTCATACGGTTATCGATGCAATTGATAAAATCCGTGATACGGCGACTTCTCATGAACGTACGTTTATTATTGAAGTTATGGGTCGTAATGCAGGAGACATTGCTCTTTGGTCAGGTCTTGCTGGCGGTGCGGAAACAATCCTTATCCCAGAAGCAAAAGATGAGTTCCAAGAAATGGTTGATCGTTTGAGAAAAGGACAAGAGCGCGGTAAAAAGCACAGCATTATCGTAGTAGCTGAAGGCGTAGCCAATGGTAACGAAGTAGCGAAGCAGCTTCATGAAGCTGCAGGTATTGAAACGCGTGTAACAGTATTAGGACACATTCAGCGCGGTGGTTCCCCAACTGCTCAAGATCGTGTGCTAGGAAGCCGTTTCGGCGGTCGTGCAGTCGAGCTTCTGCTAGAAGGTAAAGGCGGTCGTGCAATCGGTATCCGTAAAAATGAAATTGTAGATTATGATATTATGGAAATTTTAGGTGAACCTCACCATATCAATGCTGATATGTACCGTTTATCTAAAGAGCTTTCAATCTAATCACAGTGTTGCTGAGGCGAAACTTCTTATATTGAAGGAGTTTCGTCTTTTTTTGATTGCATCCCTGTCCCTTCGCAGTGTTTGCATGTTTTCATGTAACCGATACCAGGAATAACGGCTAGCTTTCCGAGTCCTTTGCAGAAAGTGCAAATTAATTCAAAACCAAACATGGTTCCATCCCCTCTGTATAAGTTTTCTTTCAGTTTATCATAAAAGTAGACAAATAATTTTAAAAATTATAGAAATAATCAAAAAAATGATTACATTTGAACAGCGAGTGATATAGTAAAGAGAGAAGACCATTTTACAAAAGAGGAGAGGAAGCATGATGTTTAAACGAATTTTACTTGCCTCAGATGGCTCAGAGCATGCAGCTAAAGCAACAGAAAAAGCCGTCCAGCTGGCTCAGCTGACGGAAAACAGTTTTATTCAAGTTATTTATGCAGTAGAGGGTGATTCAAGATTAAAATCACTTAGCCGCGACGAGGAACGGGAAAGTCGGATACATACAACAGATGAAATTTTAAAGCAAGGAAACGTGGAGTATGAGATTACGTTTATGCATGGAGACGCGGCTAAAACAGTGATTCAATTTGCTAATCAAAATTCATTTGACCTTGTAGTAATAGGAAGCAGAGGGTTAAATCCTGTAAAAGGCATGCTGCTTGGAAGCGTAAGTTCTAAGATTGCCCAGCAAGTAACGATTCCTGTGCTAATTGTTAAATAGGAGAGAAATGCAATGTTAAAACAGTACAAAGAATTAAAACAGCTCATTGATGATGCTAAACACATTTGTTTTTTTACGGGAGCAGGAATGAGCACAGAGTCGGGCATACCTGACTTTCGCTCTCAAAACGGCTTATATCGCCAAAACAAAAGCTTTGTGGACATAGTAGCTGCTGACTTTTATGAACAGTATCCTCATGAATTTTGGCCGCTGTTTAAAGAAATTTTTCATATTAAAATGCTGCATCAGTATAAAGCAAATACGGGCCATCGCTTTATTGCTGAACTAGAAGAAGCCAAAACCGTGCATGTGATTACGCAAAATATTGATGGCTTGCATCAAGATGCAGGAAGCACGAACGTTTTTGAAATTCATGGGTCCATTAAGAGAGCTCATTGTCCGAGCTGTAAAAAAGAGTATGACTTAGCGTATTTAAATCAGTCAGCTCTCCCACAATGTACAGCGTGTGAGCGCCTTTTAAAGCCAAATGTTGTTCTCTTTGGAGATGCCATTCATCAGTTCGATGAAGCAGTTACAGCAGCGCTGTCATCTGATTTATTCATCGTGCTTGGTTCATCGCTTGAAGTAGCACCGATTAATCAGATTCCGCTGCTTGTAAGCCGGTACAATCATACAAACATGGTGATGATTAATAAAGAACCTACGCACTACGATTATTTGTTTGATTTGGTTATCTATGATTCCATTGGACAAGTGGTCGCAAATTTATAAGCGTCTATGTATGGACATAGCGCTTTTTTAGCATTTAGTGATAAAGTGTAGGGATGTATCATATGGTGTAGTACATCATCCATTCGCTAATGGATAGAAGGGATGTTTTTGCATATGAGTGTAGGCTTGAGAGTTTGTCTCTTCGTTGTTGGTATTGCACTCAAAGTGACAGCTGTTTTGACTTTGATTTTTGAAATGAATCTTGTCCCTATTTACGGAAGGAGTCTCACTTATTATGCTGAAGCGATAGGTATGAAACTCCCCATTATCTGTTTTGTCCTTGGTTTTTTTTGTGTAGCAGCAAGCTTTTATTTACCTGCTAAAAATTGCCGCACCAGTAAATAGCAAGGGCAGGAGACTAACTAAAACGTTTGACTGCAAAGTTTTTAACATTTAAAATAAAGTCAATAAGTTTAAAAAGAAATAGGATAATTATTCCTTATTCTTTTTAGATATACGGAAATAGAGGTGATTGGATGGGGCAGTGTACCACGTTGGCGAAGTAGCATTATATGCACCAGTGTCAAAGCGTACAATACAGTATTATATAAACCTACATTTGCTTCACGCATATCGCTCTTTATCACATAATCGCTCTTTTAAGACGTTAACAGACTTTAACTTTATAAAGATTGTAAACTACTAAATTTTTTATAAATGAATGGAAGAGAGAATCAGCGCTGAAGCAACATCATGAAATGAAGCGATGTGAGCCATTGCTTCACATCTAGAACAGCTGAATAAAGAATGACCTGCTACATTAACGGGTGAAACGTGAGATAAGGAAGAAAGACTGGCAGTTTTGCTCCATATAAAAATGTTTATACATTTATCATGTGATTCCTCCTTATATGCACTTTTCCAAGTGATCAGTACAGGGATAGAGTTCTTTATCCAAATTTTTTATTTTTTAGGAGGTGAGTCCTTACTCGTTTTTAAACGAGCTAAGGAACTTGATTGGACATATTTAACTTGATTTTACTAGCGGTACTGATTGCATTAACTGCTTTTTTCGTTGCTACCGAGTTTGCGATTATTCGCGTGAGGAGTTCCAAAGTGGATCAGCTTATAGCAGAAGGGAGCAGCAATGCAAAAGCTGCGAAGCAAGTTATTTCAAATTTAGATGAATACTTATCTGCGTGTCAGCTTGGTATTACGATTACTGCGCTGGGAATTGGTTGGTTAGGAGAGCCTACACTTTCGCATCTCCTCTCACCATTACTTGATCAACTAGGGATAAGCGGAGCTTTAACAAAAGTACTATCTGTTGCGATTTCTTTTGCGGTTGTTACATTTATAAACGTTGTGGTCGGAGAGCTTGCTCCGAAAACATTTGCAATTCAAAAAGCAGAGAAAGTCACTTTATTATTTGTTCGTCCGCTTATACTCTTTTATAAAGTAACCTATCCTTTCATTTGGCTATTAAACAGTTCTTCTCGTTTAATAACAGGGTTATTTGGTCTAAAGCCTGCTTCAGAAAATGAGCTTGCACACAGTGAAGAAGAGCTTCGCATCTTGTTATCAGAAAGCTATAAAAGCGGTGAAATCAATCAATCGGAGTTTAAATATGTAAGTAAAATTTTTGACTTTGATGATCGCGTTGCCAAGGAGATTATGGTGCCGCGTACGGAAGTCGTTTCGATTGACCAGGAAGATACGGTCGAATACATCCTTGAGATGGTCCAAGAAGAGCGGTTTACCCGCTATCCGGTCATCGATGGAGATAAAGACCATATTATTGGAATGGTCAATATGAAAGAGATTTTAACCGAGATTGTCATGAACAACAGCAAGGAAAAAATAGATTTAAAACAGTATATCCGTCCTGTTATTGAAGTAATTGAATCGATTCCTATTCATGATTTATTGCTTAAGATGCAGCGTGAACGCATCCATATGGCTATTTTAATTGATGAATACGGTGGAACTGCAGGGATTGTAACAGTAGAGGATATTTTAGAGGAAATTGTCGGTGAAATTCGTGATGAATTTGATGCGGATGAACTTCCATTAATTCAGAAAGTCAAACCCGATCATTATATTGTAGATGGAAAATTATTGGTAAGTGAGCTTAACGAGCTGCTTGGCACAACAATTGATGATACGGATGTTGATACAATTGGAGGCTGGGTCTTGACGGAGAAATATGACGTCAAGCAAGGAGAACGACTTACCTTTGATCAGTATGACTTTACCGTTACGAAAATGGAAGGCCATCACATTCAATATATTGATGTGATCAAAAAACGTCAGGTGCATCAAAGCACAGATGAAGCGGTTAATGTGTCGGACATGAACCAGTCACAGGCTTTATCTTCATAATAAGAAGGCGCATTGCGAAAGAGCAGTGCGTCTTTTTGTTATAGAAAAGTGTGCGGGGAAGATGACAAAGTCATATGATGGAACTAAGGGATAATATTACCGCTATGAATCTTGAAATCAATTTGCTTTAATAAAAGTATGAAAACTCTATCAAAACTTTTATTAGTAACACTGTTGTCTGTCACTCTAGCTTTTGGTCTTAATAACACTGCGCAAGCAGCAACTGTACATACCGTTCAATCGGGAGATACGATGTGGAAAATAGCAGTAAAATATCAGGTTGGCGTTTCCGAGCTGATTGAAGCGAATTCTGCTATTAAAAATCCTAATTCGATCTATCCGGGACAGAAAATTACTATTCCAACCGATAAAGTAGGAAGTTCATACGAAGAGCAAGTGGTTCAGCTAGTGAATCAAGAACGTGCTAAAGTAGGACTTAAGCCTTTAAAGTCTAATTGGGAAGTAGCTCGCGTTGCTCGCTATAAATCGCAGGATATGATTGATAAAAATTATTTCAGTCATACATCGCCTACATATGGAAGTCCGTTCGACATGATGAAAAACTTTGGCATTACATACAGTACAGCAGGTGAAAATATCGCTGCTGGACAAGCAACTCCAAAAGAAGTGGTTAACGCATGGATGAATAGCGAAGGTCACCGTAAAAACATACTATCGAGTCAATTTACGGAAATCGGAGTAGGTTACGCTAAAGGCGGAAGCTACGGCCATTACTGGACTCAAATGTTCATTTCAAACTAAAAAAGAAAGGAAAAAAAGCTGACTACTAAGTCAGCTTTTTTTTAGCTTCGAGCACTTTCTAGAAATTCTTTTGGATTGCCAGAAAGCTTTCCATCCTGCTCAACGATGAGTGTGCGCGTAGGGAAAGCAAATTCTACGCCTTCTTCTTCAAGAATGTCCATAATTTCGAAATTTATATTTTCTTTTACATCTAGATAATCAGCAAAAACGGTTGTATTTGTAAAGAAATACAGATAGATATTTAGACTAGATTCATAGAAACCGTCAAAGTTAACAAGAATCGTTTCATTGTGAATTTCTTCGTGCTCAGTCAGCATCTTTTTAATTCTTGCCACTACGGTTTCTAACTTTTCTTTTGGTGTATTATAATTCAAGTTTAAATGAAAGGCAATTTGACGTTTCCCCATTTTAGCCCAGTTAATAATAGGTTCATTAGAAAGAGTAGCATTTGGAACCGTTACGACTGCTTGAGCGAACGTTCGAATTTTGGTGCTTCGAAACGTAATATCTTCTACAACGCCTTCAACACTCGGTGTTTTAATCCAATCTCCAATGGTAAAAGGCTTTTCGGTAATAATTACAATTCCACCGAATAAATTACTAACGGTGTCTTTTGCGGCTAGGGCAAAAGCAAGACCACCTAAGCCAAGACCCGCTACAAAGCCGTTTACGTTAAAACCCCATTCTTCTGCGATGATGGAGATAGAAAGCATAACAACAACGATGCGGATGAACTTTTCAATAAAAGGAATAATGATTCGATCCACTTGGATATCAAAATTTTTGGCAAATGTTGCAAAAAATAAATTGGTAGAAGCAGCTAAATTATACAAGCCCCATCCTGCAAGGCCAACAGAAGCTGAACGAACTAAATGTCTTTCCGTGTCGGCTGTTAAAACATCAAAGGGAAGATAGGGAAGAGCAAGCTTGAAACCAATAATGACAAAAATCCAGCGAAGCGGCTTTTCAAAAGCTTCTAAAACGCTCGTAATTAAATTGATTTTTTTATTTTTGACAAAACCAATAATAAACTTAAACAAATAAGTCGTGAAAAGCTTGCGAAGAATTAAAAAGATCAAAAAGATCCCAATCGCAATCACGATTTTTTTCCAATCATCTAACGATGACAGAGACTTCAAAAAATCCATACAATCCTCCTAATTAACAAAACTGTGCTACAGTCCATTTATATCCGTCGATTGAAAGCATTTCTATGTAGAGTGTTCTTTACCCTAAATTCATGCTTTTTAAAAGCTTCTTCCCTATTAAAATAGCACAAAAATACCTGTAAATCTATTTAAGTGATAATTATGAATATATCTCTTTTTAGTAAAAGAGACAGACAATAGTCTGAAAATAAGTTGTATAATAAATAGGTGATATTATAAACGTTAATTTATCTTATTATTTATTTAAAACGTTCGTTGGAGGGAGAAGCTTTGTTAAGTCAATTAAATAGAATGCTAGAAAAATTGATGCCGTTTATTACGCCTGTCAGCTTGCTCATAGGAGTTCTTATCGATTCGTCATTAAGTCAGTATACCTTCTTAATTCCATGGCTTTTTGCATTAATGACGTTTGCCGGAAGTTTGAATTCAAACTTTCACCAGTTAAATGCTACGATACACCGTCCATTTCCAATCATTATGGCCCTGTTTGTTTTACATATTTTTATGCCAGCGTGGGCTTGGAGCGTTGGCCAAGTGATTTTTCCACATGATGTATTTACAAGCACGGGTCTTTTGCTAGCAGCGATTATTCCCACAGGAGTGACTAGTTTTATATGGGTCTCGATTTACAAAGGAAGCATTCCTCTTGCGCTATCCATTATTTTAATTGATACTCTTTTGGCACCGCTTATCGTTCCTTATACGCTTTTATGGGTGGTTGGAGACACCGTGCATTTGGAAGCGCTAAAGCTAGTCAAAGATTTATGTTTTATGATTGTCCTTCCATCTTTGTTAGGCATGTGCTTAAATCAATATACAAAAGGAACAATTAAGCAGACATTAGGACCAAAGCTG
The DNA here is from genome assembly GCF_056099005.1 of Priestia sp. 53B2. Classification (NCBI taxonomy): domain Bacteria; kingdom Bacillati; phylum Bacillota; class Bacilli; order Caryophanales; family Bacillaceae; genus Priestia; species Priestia sp. 53B2. The sequence goes on along the minus strand of NZ_JBLZXA010000008.1, from coordinate 215,746 downwards.
GCACCTGTGTCGAAAATAGGGTTAAGTGTGATGGTTATGATAAACGGGGGAGTGATTGCACCTTATTTAAAACATATTGATAAAAAGCTGCTGTTTATTATCGTGATCGTCTTTTTAATGAGTTCAGCTGGTTATTTCTTCAGCTGGATGATTGGCAAATGGCTAAGATGGGACCGAGCAAAAGTTGTGACGCTTACGTTTTGCGGAGGCATGAGAAATATTAGCGCCGGAGCCGTATTAGCTGTATCTTATTTTCCAGCTCCCGTTGCTGTACCGGTTGTGTTGGGGATGTTATTTCAGCAGGTATTAGCTGCTTTATCAGGGCGTTTAGTTCAAAACTATTACCAGAAAAAAGACGCTGAATTTGTTTCATTAAAATAAATGGAAGAAGTAAGGGATGAACCACAGTAATCATAAAGTAAGCACTCTGTTTTAATGAGGAGAGATAAGGTGCTTGTACGCTTGCTGCGTTCAAGATAACGAGATGGAGATGATTAGAAAAAGGAACGGTGTGGCATACTTGAAAGAAAAAGGTCGGATATTTTTGCTTATCAATATAGCGCTGGCGTTTGTTTTACCTTGGGTTTTTGGCACACTCTATTTACATCCTAAAAATCGTCGTTTACTGCCTTTAGTAGGAACTGCTTTTTGTATTTTAGCAATCGTTATTAATGAATTAGGGAGCTATTATGGCTTTTGGAAGCTCCGCACTTCTTTAGAAAATGAAGCATTAGAAGCGCTGCCTTTTAACTTAGGCGTCTATCCTGTATTGGCCAGCTATATGATTTTTTTAATCCAGCGAATTGGAAAGCCTCATTTTTTTATTTTTCTTATTGCGCTGTTTACAACCTTTTTAGAAGAAACATATGTGCATATGGAAAGAGTTATATACGGAAACGGATGGAATCTCGGCTGGACATTTTTTTCCTACTGGATTCCTTACAGCGTGATTTACGTGTACTATAGGTATTTAGTGAGGCTCAGGCTGCTTCATTAGAAGGAAGAAAAAGAAGTAAATATGCGCAATAAAAAAAGCCGTGAATATTCACGGCTTTTTTTGTTAAATCGCTTCTTTCGAGCTAGATTTATCTTTCGACTGATCCCATGCATCAATATTATCAAGTCCAGAAATGCTGTCTTGATAGAAGACAGGGTCTTTTCCAGCTTTCTTTTGGGCAAGATAATCTTTGAGTGCAGCAAAGGCCACTTTCGAGAGCAAGAGAATGGCGATTAAGTTGACTACTACCATAAAGCCCATAAACAGGTCTGCTAAGTCCCATACAAGCTGAATTTGAGAAATAGAACCGAATACAATCATTACAAGAACAGCAACACGATAAGTCATCAGCCAAGCTTTATTTTTGTTCAAGAACTCAATATTTGTTTCTCCGTAGTAGTAGTTACCAATTAATGTACTAAAAGCAAATAGGAAAATCATAATTGCAAGAGCACCTGTTGCCCAAGAACCAATGTGAGTGCTTAAAGCAGCTTGTGTTAACTCAATACCGCTTAAATTTTTATTTGTATAAGTACCTGAAAGCAAAATGATAAAGGCAGTACTGCTGCAAATAATAAGCGTATCTGTTAATACACCAAATGCTTGAATTAATCCTTGTTTTACCGGGTGGCTTGTTGTTGCAGCTGCGGCTGCATTTGGCGCACTACCCATACCAGCTTCGTTTGAGAATAATCCGCGTTTAATTCCTTGCATAAGAGCTGCTCCAAGAGAACCGCCGGCAATTTGATCGAAACCAAATGCATTTTTAACGATTAACGCAATAAGAGAAGGCATCTCTTGAATGTTCATAATAATAATGAAGAGTGCTACTGCAATGTAGGCAACAGCTAGTACTACAACAATGTATTCTGACATTTTTGCAATACGCTTAACTCCGCCAAAAATAATGGCAGCGAAAGCTACTGTCATAATAATGCCTAACACTAAACGATTTGTTCCGAATGCATTTTCAAACGCAAGGGTAATCGTATTCGATTGTACAGCATTAAAAATTAAGCCGAATGATAAAGTGATTAAGACAGCAAACAGTCCGCCCATCCAGCGCTTTTTTAACCCTTTTTCCATATAGTAAGCCGGTCCGCCTCGGAAGCCGCCGTCTTTGTCTTTTACTTTGTATATTTGTGCTAACGTACTTTCGATAAATGCTGAAGCTGAGCCAATAACGGCAAGCACCCACATCCAAAATACAGCACCAGGTCCCCCTAAAGCGATCGCAATCGCAATACCTGTAATGTTCCCCGTACCAACGCGGGCTGCCATACTGATACAGAACGCTTGGAATGGCGAAATTCCGTCTTTAGAAGAGCTATCCGCACCTTCTTTTAATACACGAATCATTTCTCTTAATAACCGAATTTGTAAAAACTTTGACCTGAATGTAAAAAACAAACCAAATGCAATCAGCATCGCAATCAGTAAGTAGGACCAAAGAAATTCGTTAATTGAACTAACAAAACCTTGAACTACTTCTTGCATAGTTTCACCTCTTCATGGATTATAGTAGAATAATAATAAAAAACTTGAATTTATAGAATTTTCCCTCTATTTAGATAGATCTCCCTATTTCCCCGCTGTTTTTCTTCATTATCCTTGTCGAATCTTGTTGCTAAATCTGAACCTTATATATATATAAAATAATAATTTTGGTCTTTTGTCAACTAACCTCACATGGAAAAATAGGGTGATATGACAAATGAAGCGGGTATGAAAAGGCGATAACAGCAGGGATGAAAGAAAGTTCATTTTGTTTTACTTAATTGTTGCTAGAAAATAAAAGTTTTAGGCCAAGTACGCCAAAAACCGTTCCTTTTACATATTTTAATGTGTGCTGAAAGATACGGCTTTTTTTGACTTTTTTCCCAAGGCCAGAAGCAAATAGCGCGATAAGTGAAAAGATGATGAGCGTTTCGGCGATAAAGATGATACCGAACAAAATCATCTGCAAACTTACATGTCCAAGAGACGAATTAACAAACTGCGGTAAGAACGTGATGAAGAAAATAGCTACTTTTGGATTGGTTAAGTTGCTAACGAATCCTTTTCTAAAGTGATGGTGCTGCTGAACGTTTTCTGTTAATTCCAACGGACCGCTTTTTTCGCGAAACGATTGGTATGCTAAAAACAGCAGGTACAGAACGCCTACAACCTTTAGAATCGTAAAGGCTATAATTGATTTTTGAAAGATAATAGATAGCCCCACTGCGGCTAAAAGAGTATGTACAAATGTTCCCGTAATAGATCCCAATACGGTTTTGATGCCTGCTTTGACGCCTGAAGCAATACTTTGTGTCATTACAAAAATCATGTCTTGTCCTGGTATTAAGACAATGATAAGTGACACGGCTATGTAAGGTATAAGCCAAGAAAATGTCATGATGATTCCCTCCCAACAGAATTTTAACCATTTCGACAAAATGTTATCAAGAGTGTGTGTTAATGAATTAATAGATTAATGGAGTAAAGTTAAGAAGGCATAAAAGCATAAAAAGAGGTTATTTCTCCTAATAAAAATCAATAAAAGATGTAGGAAAAAAATAGGTGGTGTTGTATAATAATTCGATATACTTAATTTTTATAGAAAGAGGGTAAAATTTATGAAGTACTGTTTAGCACAGCCGGAGGACGCTGCTACAGTTCACGATCTTATGCTTCAAGCCTTCTCCGTATATCGCGATTCTGTCCCACCGTCCAGTGCTCTTGATGAAACGATAGAATCTATTATGCAATCGTTAAAGCACGGAAAAGAAGCTGTCATTTTATACGTCGAAAATAAGCCGGTAGCGATGGCGCGTTTTAAGCTAGAAGAAACAAGCTTATATTTTTACCGCCTGTCTGTTATTCCTGCTTTTCAAGGAAAAGGAATGGCTAAACAGCTTATTCAATGGTTAGAAACGTACGCCAAAGAGTGTGGCAAGGAAAGTTTATCATGCAAGGTGAGAATGAGTGTTTCTCGTAATATAGCTTTGTATGAATCAATCGGCTTTTACATAGAGGAAAAAGAAATCGTACATAGAGACGGAGTGGATATTCCCGTAGTAAATATGAAAAAAGAGATTCTAAAAGGAGTAATGGCATGAATAAATCAACTCTTTCTTTACCGCCTCCTGTCGTTCTTTTAATCGGTGTATTAGCCGTTTCTTTTTCTTCTATTTTAATTAAATGGTCGGAGGCGCCTGCTTCTATTTTAGGAATGTATAGACTGCTGTTTACGGTCCTTTTATTTTTACCGTTTTTACCATGGAGGAAAATGAAAATTCTTTTTAAAAACAGCACGATAAAAGAATGGCTAATGCTAGCTGTATCAGGCGTGTTTTTAGGGCTTCACTTTCTGTTTTGGATGGAGTCTTTTTCCCATACAACAGTTGCTAGTGCTATGATTTTGACCGCGCTTGAGCCTGTCTTCGTAGTGATAGGAGCTTATTTTTTATTTAAAGAAAAAACAAGCAAAGTAGGAATCATCAGCATTTTAATTGCTGTTAGCGGCTCGGTGATTATCGCATCGGGAGATATCGGAGTATCCAAAACGGCTCTTTACGGAGACTTACTTTCTATTTTAGGTACAGTAGCTGTTTCTGTTCATATGCTGGCGGGACAAGAATTATGCAGGAAAATGCCTTCAATCATCTATAGCTTCGCCGTTTTTTTAATCGGTGGCCTGGTTCTATTTGTCTACAATATTTGTACAAACGTATCGTTGACTCAGTATGACACAAAAGATTGGTGGATCTTTTTGCTTTTAGCGCTTATTCCTAATATTTTTGGTCATGCCTTATTTAACTGGCTGTTAAAGTACGTAGGTGCTACAACGATTTCAATGGCTATTTTAGGAGAGCCAATTGGTGCCATCATTCTCGCTTATTTCTTGCTTGGAGAAATGACAACTGTTTCTCAGCTAGTGGGAGGAATGATTGTGATGATTAGTGTGATGATCTTCTTAAAGTACAAAGCAGCAGAGCCGGAAAAAGTCATGGCTCCTCAAGAAAAGCCCAATATCAGCTAATTGGATAGGCAAGCAGCATCGAGTATGATACAGTTTATTTATCATTATTTACCATTTGGTAAAGAGGCTTTTATTAAACTACATAAAGCGGGTGTAAATATGCTGAAAAAACTAACGGATTACGTTTATTACTTTCCTCATTCTGAAGAAACGGATCGGCCGGTGCTCGGGCTTATATGCGGGGAGAAGTATAGTTTCATCGTAGATGCCGGGAATTCCCCTGCACATGCATCATTATTTTTAGAAGAAGTGGAAAAAATGGGCGTCCCTCCAATCAAAGGAGTAGCTATTACGCATTGGCACTGGGATCATACATTCGGCATTCATGCAATGAATAAGTATACAATCAGCCATCATTTAACAAAGAAAAAGCTGGCCTATTTAAAGACACTGCGCTGGGACGATGATTCCTTGGATAAACGCGTTCAGGAGGGGGAGGAAATCGAATTTTGCCGGGATATGATAAAGAAAGAAATGCCGAGTCGAGAGACGTTAATTTTACAGGAGCCGGACGTAACGTTTCATCATCATATGGAAGTTGACCTAGGTGGAATCACTTGTTGCATTCAGCATATTGGAGGAGTACACGCGCAGGACTCGTCCATTGTCTACATACCCCAAGAAAAAGTCCTGTTTTTAGGTGATTGTCTATGCCCAGATTTTTATAGCGGTGACTGGAGTTATGATAAAGAAGACTTTGAGCGGATTCAGAGAGAGCTTAAAAAATATGATGCGCAGTATTATCTCTCATCTCATTTTGATCCTGAAACTCCTGAGGAACTTTGGCGAGATTTAAACCAATTGAGTGCGGTTGGAGAAATTGTAGGAAATGAAGTCGATTTAGAAAAAGCATGTTTTCAGTTTGAATGTGAAACGTATAAAAAGCCAACAAATGAGCAAAAAGAGAGAATACAGTATTTTGTTAATGGAAATGTCAAACGCAAAAGCAGAGAAATGTTTTGATAGTTTATGCCTAAAGATAAATAAGCCCGCCTGTTCATACTAGGTTATGAGCAGGCGGGCTTATTCAATTGGTTGTGCAGTGCTATAAGCTTTAAGTTATGATAGTAAAATAAATAACTTGACGAAATAGAGTTATAAAAATATAATAAGTTACATAAAGTAAGTTAATTAAAAAATGATATATTTAAAATTAAAAGGAGAAATAATCATGAACTTTCACCGTGCACCTCATGTATTTGTTGGGAAAGTAAATTTAAAAGTAGAAAATTTAGAGCGTTCACTTGCTTTTTATCAGCAAATAATCGGGTTTAAACTTTTAGGGAGAAAAGAGAACAAAGCTCTGTTAACAGCTGATGGACGCACGGCGCTGTTATCGATTGAACAGCCGGAAAACGTTACAGCAAAACAGCCTCGTACAACAGGCTTATATCATTTTGCACTATTGTTGCCAACTCGTTCTGATTTAGGAAGTATACTGCAGCATTTGTTAAATAGCGGTTATCCGCTTCAAGGGGCGTCTGATCATCTAGTGAGCGAAGCGCTGTACTTGGCAGATCCAGATGGAAACGGCATAGAGATTTATCGAGATCGTCCGTCAAGTACATGGGAATGGAATGACAGTGAAGTAGTAATGGCTACAAAACCTTTAGATGCGGAAGCGATATTAGCTGAAGGAAACGGTAAACCATGGACAGGATTACCTTCAGCTACCTTAATGGGACATATTCACCTTCACGTTTCTGAATTAGGGCAAACGGAAAACTTTTATCGAAATGGATTAGGTTTTGAGGTTGTGAGCAATTACCATAATCAAGCATTGTTCATTTCAACTGGGCGCTATCATCATCACATCGGATTAAACGTTTGGAATGGAATTGGAGCGCCTAGTCCTCTTGAAAGCAGCGCTGGTTTAGAGTCATTTACACTTGTTTTTCCAGCTGAAGAAGCAAGGGAGCAAGCAATAAATCAGCTTCGTGAAAGTGGAGCAGCTGTGTCTAAAGAAAAACAAGACTTCATCACAAAAGATCCATCAGGCAATATAATTAGATTAGTCCTTTAAAATAAAAGCTGCCGCAAATGGCAGCTTTTATTTATCGCAATGTTCGTCAAAATAGGAAAGAAATGTACACTTTTTTCTCAAATAGTAAGATGATAATGGCGAAAACGGTGTTATTTTCAGGGAAATAAACGAAGAGTCTTACGTTTAAAAAAGTTTGTAAACAAGCGGGCGTGGGAATAAAATACATATCAAGCATCATTTCTTATCGTTATTGAATCTTTATATAAAGTCTTTTCATATAAAACCTTGAAAGAAGGGAGCGGAAACCTGTGAGATATAAAGTGAAACATTGGCTTAGATTAACTTCAGACGAGCGCTATCTTGTATTGTTTGCTACTGCTGCTTTGCAAAAAGAAAAGCGATAAAAGAGTTGTTAATAGTAAGGAAAGTAGCTTTATATGCTAACGAAAAGGTAATAAAAGGCCTGAAAATAATATATTTATTTTCAGGCCTTTTATTGTTTTCAAACCTTATTTAAGTCAACTGTTGAAAGATAGCTTCAGCCGTTTGTTTGCCGTTTGTTATACACGCTGCAATGCCTACTCCATAGTAAGAACAGCCGGCTAATGTAATAGCGGGGTGCTTGTCGTGCAATTTTTGAGTCAAGCTGCGTACGAGTTCACCGTGTTTAAGGTGATAGGTAGGCATCAATTTATCCCAATTGGTTACGTCGCTTTCAATAGGCTGCTCTTTGATTCCTAAGCTGTTTTCAATGTCCTTTTGCGCCACTGCTAGCAGCTCTTCTTTTGACATCGTCCGCAGGCTGTCAAAGTGGTGACTCGTGCTTTTATAAAACAGGCGAACTAACAAATTCTCTCGCTTAGAAGTGTGAGCCCATTTTTTGCTCGTCCACGTGCAGGCATTGGCGATTAAGTTGCTTGATTGAGATGCAATAAACCCGGTGCCTTCAGCGGGAAGGCATTCGTCTGGAACGTCATAGCCGATGTACACGCTAATGAGAGAAGAATCTTTTAACTGCTCAAAGTCTTCGTTTAATTCGGGATCGTTCAACAGGTGCTTAGCAGCCGTGTGCGGTGTAGCTAACACCACGTAATCCGCTGAATGGGCTTGCCCCGGCGTACTGATTTGGTAGCGCTCACCGTCCCGTTTTATGCTGGTGGTTGGCGTATCTTTTAAAATCGTTACATCAGAAAGCTCTTCTTCTAAGCGGTGAATAATCGTTGATAAACCTTGTTTAAACGAAATGAATTTTTTATTTCCTGCCGTTTTAAATTTTTTTTCATTGGCTCCCATTCCTTTGATGATGCTGCCGTACGTGTTTTTGTAGTCGAGCAGATACGGGAGAGTCGAAGAAATAGTGAGTTTGTCTAAATCCCCAGAGTAGACGCCGGATAAAATAGGTGCAATTTGCTTTTCTACTAGCTCTTCTCCTAAAAAATGTTTTAAAAAGAGTCCAATTGAGCTGTCTTTCGTAAACGTTGTATTTTTAGTGATTAAGTCTTTTAAAGCTGTAATTTTAGCTTTTGAAGAAATCAGCTCGCTTTTAAAAAGAGATTCCACGCTTGTTGGAATACCGAACATGGTATCTTCAGGAATTGGAAGCAGCTCATTAGCAGAGTAAATAAACGATTTGCCCGTTTCGTTATATACTAAATCGTTTGTTAAGTACAGCTCTTCTAGCAGAGGCATAACGTTTTCTTTTCGAGCTACAATAGAATCCGCCCCTATTTCCATGATAAATTCCCCAGCTTCACGCGTATTGATTTTTCCTCCTAAATGGGCATGTTTCTCTAGTAATAATAATTTAAGCGGGAGATTACGTTCTCGTTTTAGTTTCTGCAAATAGTACAGAGTGGTTAAGCCCGTAATTCCTCCTCCAATAACAGCGACCGTTTTCAAAGTATTCACTCCTACATTTTCAACAATTAGTCTGTAATATACGAAAATCATACCATTATGACTAGGAAAAGTGTAATGAATTGATTGTGAACATAGTGTGTGCAAACACGAAAAGAAATATTGAAACTATACGATTAGATATTTTGAAATTACATAAAATAAAAGCTCATACACGTAGAGAAAATGACTGAGACGCAGCAGTGAAGAAAGGAGGAAGCATCATGCTCGGCGGTTTTATGGAAACGCTGAAAAAAGACTGGCTCGCTTTAGTATTAATAAGTGTTCTTATATGCGGTATTACCTTAAACGTACGAGCCGAAGAGAAGAGCGGACGAAGCGGATACATCGAACCAAAGCTAGTTTTTCCTGTGATTAGTGATGTTCATATTAAGGAAACAGGAACGCTTGATTTGCGTACTTTTCAACATGCATTAACGCAATTAAATGAACAGGCACCGAAACAAGATGCCTTTGTAGTAGTAGGAGATTTGGCTGATACCGGCGCGTTAAAAGAATACGACCGCTTTTTTTCTATTTATAATCAAAATAAACAGCCGCAGGCCGTATCTCTTTTTACGATTGGTAATCATGAATACCGGGACAGCGTAACTAATCAGCAAGCGCAGCAGCGTTTTTTATCTAAAACTAAAATGAAAGCTCTTTATTTTCATCAAGTGATAAAAGGATATCATTTTATCATGCTTGGAACAGAAAGCCGTCTGACCGCCGGTGATTATTCAGGCAAACAAATTAACTGGCTTGCTGAACAGTTGAAGATAGCAAAGCGAGACGATCCTAAAAAACCGATTTTTGTCTTTATTCATCAGCCTATTAACAATACACTGTACGGGAAAAACAGATGGGGGATAGAAGTGAATGAACAGCTTCTTTACAATACGTTAAAACCTTATCCGCAAGTCATTACATTTTCTGGTCATACCCACCATCCGTTAGACGATCCTCGTACTATTTTTCAAAGAGATTTTACATCTCTTGCAACGTCTTCTGTTCGGTATATATGGCCTGGTGCTGGATATTTACAAGGTGAACTTCCTCCTGGCTACCGAGACGTGAGTCAAGGTCTTCTTGTAGAGGTTTATAATCGAAAAGTAGTCGTTAAAAGGCGGGATTTTCACGCAAATAAGTGGACGGGAGAAGCGTGGGAAATTGACATACCTGCAAATACAAAAAAATTTCACTACACGAATGAACGAGATTTAGTAAAACCGATTTTTCTTCCAAGCTCTACTATTTCTGTTATACAAGAAAAAGCTTCATCGAATCAGCTTTATATACAGTTTACGCAAGCGGTGGATAATCTGATGGTTCATTCTTATCGCATTACCGTCAAAAATAAAGAAACTGGAGAAGTGGTCAAAACATATAATGCATTTTCTCAATATTACAGCGATCCTGTTCCAGATGTTTTAAGTCTCCCGTTATCAGGTTTGCAGCCTCATACTGCGTATCAAATAGAAGTAGCGGCAGTGGATGCGTTTGACAATCAAAGCGACCAAAAATTAATCATTGAAGGCTCTACTAAATAGCTAAAAGAATCCTGATTTTTATTGATTCTTTTAGCTTTTTTTCATCTGTTTTTAATGTTATTTTCATTAGATTTTTAAGTGGAGTTGCTACACTGAAACTGTATTTAAAGTAATAATATGTAATTTTAATGAAAGTATCAAAATCAAAAGGAGTTTGTATGAAAGGATCTTTTGTACGTTTTTTAGTAGTAGGGATGGTCAATACAGGAGTAGGTCTCTCCATTATGTATGTGCTGCTTCATATTTTTCATCATTACTGGGCAGCAACGTTTTTGGGCAACGCAGCGGGGGCAGTCGTTAGCTACGTATTAAATCGAATATTTACGTTTAAAAGCGGAGTTCATTTATCTACAAGCATACTGCGTTTTATTTTGGTTATTGGCGTTTGCTACGGCTTGTCTTACTATATTGGACTGCAGTTCTCCAGCTGGTTATTGCACCAACTTCCTGCTGCTGTGCGTCCGTTCAAAAAAGACGTCGGTATATTAATTGGAACAGGTCTGTATACGCTTTTAAATTATACGGGTCAAAAATACTTTGTATTTAATGCAAAAAAAGAAGCAGTCGTCATACACGATTAGCTTCTAGCAATTATGAAATGGAAATAGGTGTTAACAGATGAAGAAAGAAACAGCTATGAATAAAGAAAAAACATTGCTTATTATCGCTTTCCTTTTGCTGCTTGCGTATGTATCTCCTATGTTTTTGCTCGGGGAAAATTCACATATACGCGTGCACGATAATTTAGACTCAAATATTACGTGGTATAAAGTTCTGCATCGAAGCGGAGAGCTGTTTGGCTCCAGTCATGCCGTATTACCTCAAATTATTAACGGATTGCCGAGGAATGCGTTTGGAACAGAATTTAGCGGTATTCAGTGGCTGTATGGTTTGTTTCCTACCATGCTTGCGTACAGCCTCAGCCAAACGATCACGCGCGTATTTGCTTTAATTGGAATGTATTTATTATTAAAAAAGCATTTTATTAAAAGCGAGGATGCTTATGCGATTCGAGTGCTTGTATCACTTGCTTTTGCACTTACGCCATTTTGGCCTTCGGGCATGCTGAGTACATTAGGACAGCCGCTGGCGCTGTGGGCGTTTTTAACCATTCGAAACCGCGAAGGAACGTGGAAGGAATGGCTTACACTTTTGCTGCTTCCATTTTACGCGAGTTTTGTGCTAGGATTTTTCTTCTTTTTAGCAGCGATGGGGCTGCTATGGCTAAGAGATGCAGTAAAAAAACGAGCGTGGAATATGCCTTTTTTAAGCAGTATTGCAGCGATGACCGCTGTCTTTCTGCTCATTGAATACCGGCTTGTTGATTCTCTTTTATTTCCGGAGGCCCCGACGAGTCGAAATGAATTTTTAAGCTCTACTCTAAGTTTCGGACATTCCATTCGCCTTGCTTTGAAGAACTATACGCTTGGGCATACACATGTAATGACGCTTCATACCTTTGTCATTTTACCGCTTTCTTTTATTGTACTGTGGATTGTCGCTCGCAATCAGAAAGGAAAGCTTGAAAAAACGTTTTTGCAGTTATTTGTTCTTAATCTCCTACTGTCGATTTGGTATGCGTTTTGGTTTTATAAAGGATGGGAGCCGCTAAAAGAAAAATTTCAGCTTTTAAATACGTTTAACTTTGCTAGATTTCATTTTTTACGCCCGCTCATTATTTATTTGATGTTTGCAGTTGGCGGCTATGTTTTATGGAAACGGGGCAAAGCGTGGAAAAAGTTTGTGTGGGTGTGTTTGGTTTTACAGCTGCTTGTGTTATTTATAGCGAACCCTGAGCTTTATTATCGCTACAATCACGAGCCGTCAGTCAAAGAATTTTATGCTGTCCATCAATTCGATGAAATCAGCCGATATATAGGGAAACCTAAATCATCTTATCGGGTAGCAAGCATTGGGCTTCATCCATCAATTGCTCAGTATAACGGCTTTTATACGCTAGATACGTATAACAACTTCTATCCGTTAACGTATAAACATGAGTTTCGTAAAATCATTGCCAAAGAGCTTGATAAAAATAAAAAGTTAGAAAGCTACTATGATCACTGGGGCAACCGCTGCTATGTGTTTGTTAGCAAGCTAGGGAAAAAATATGATTACCGAAAAGACTCAACGAAAAAAATCCGTCATTTGCAGCTTAATATCAGCCAATTTAAAAAAATGGGCGGTCGCTATATCTTTTCAGCCGTGCCAATCGAAAATGCTGAAAGCGACGGTTTGCACTTTTTAAAAGCGTTTACCGATAAACAGTCCGCTTGGAAAGTGTATGTATATGAAGCAAAGTAAGGGGGCAATAACATGAACAGACCTATTTTAACGATTGTTGTTCCATGTTACAACGAAGAAGAAGTATTCACAGAAACATCTTTTCAATTAACTACTGTAGTAAAAGAACTGATAAATGAACGTTTTGTATCAAGTGAAAGTACCATTTTATTTGTAGACGATGGGAGCAAAGACAGCACGTGGTCGCTTATTGAAAAAGAAAGCTGCAGCAATTTGTTTGTAAAAGGGTTAAAGCTAGCGCGAAATGTAGGACATCAAAATGCTTTGCTCGCAGGACTAGAAGCAGCCCATAAGCAATCTGACTGCGTCATTTCCATTGACGCAGATTTGCAAGATGATATCAGCGTCATTCGTACTTTTGTGGAGAAATATTGGCTCGGGTATGAAGTCGTATATGGTGTTCGAGACAGCAGAGAAACCGATACATTTTTTAAACGAACCACGGCAGTAGGGTTTTACCGTTTTATGAATAAGCTAGGAATTCAGCTCGTTCAAAATCACGCTGATTTTCGTCTCATGAGCAAACGTGCTCTTGGCGAACTCATGAAATATAAAGAAGGAAACGTTTTTTTACGAGGCCTTGTACCATTAGTAGGATTTCGCTCCACGGAAGTCACATATGACCGAAAAGAACGGATGGCGGGCGAATCAAAATATCCGTTAAAGAAAATGCTTGCTTTTGCATTTGATGGGATTACATCTTTTAGCGTAGCGCCGATACGCTTATTAACGCTGCTTGGAGGAGCTTCTTTTCTCTTTAGTATTGCGTTTGGTATTTATGCGCTGATTCAAAAATATTTAGATCATACGCAAATCGGCTGGACGTCTCTTATTTTATCAATTTGGCTTGTAGGCGGCCTGCAGCTAATGGGAATGGGTCTTGTCGGAGAATACATTGGCAAAATTTTCAACGAAGTGAAACAGCGTCCTAAATATGCGATTGAAAGAGATTTATATACAAAACACTCATTAGACAAACACAAAGATTTGCTTATGCATTAATTTAAGAAGCTTCTCCTAAATGGAGAGGCTTTTTTTGTTAAAGCGTTTATCATAATTTTTAAGTTAACAGGAAATGCTACTACTAAAATTTCTAAGGAGATCAAAATCTATGAAAAGACTATTTTATACAGTCAGCACTTTTTGTTTTGTTTGGCTTGCTTTTGCAGCCATTCATGTCAGCGCTCTTTCGATTGAGAAGCTTCCAATGAAGAAATCATCTGAACAATGGTCGGTTGAACTGACAAAAGCGAGCATGACGGGAGATAATCAGCTAAAGTGGAAAAATAACGTCTATCATACATATGGATTAACCGTTGAAAACATTGGAAAAGACGTAGAGCGCGTGCAGGTCCAAGCTTTTCGACACGAAGGAAAAAATAAGGCGAAATACAGCTTGTTTTCTCCTATTGAAAGGTCTAACTTAAGCAAAAGCGGTCAGCGTTTTCGCTATGCGAATTTTGCTGTTCCTGGAAAAGCGGCAGGTTTAGACATCATGATCAACTGGACGGACGAACAAGGTAATCATCAAGAGCAATTTGAATTTAAATAAAAGTCTTCGCTTAGGCGAAGACTTTTTTTGCAGGAATTTATCTCTGCATGTGGAAAACGAACACGAAAGGAGAGATCGTAATGATTGTAAAAGCTACTGAAGAAGAATTACAGGAAATTCGAACGAAATCTGCTGGTGCGCTGTTTGAAGGAACAATGAAGCAGTTTCATCCGTCAACTGAACGCGTAAATGAACTAGTTGGTAGTGCCCTTGAAAAAGGCTGTTATTATTTAGTTTCGAGACAAGAAAATAAACTCGCAGGCTGGGTTCTTGTCGGCCCATCTGCCGACTTCTTTTCAAAAGAAGAAATTGGCTTTATTTACGAATTATATGTTGTACCAGAATACCGCGGGCAAGGTCTAGCCAAGCCGTTAATGCAAAAAGCAATTGATGAATTGTCTATCAAAGGGTACCGTGAAATCAGACTCAGCGTTCATGCTGGGAATTTTGCACAGCATGTGTATCGTGAACTTGGATTTGTAGATAAACAAATATCAATGAGCCTGCAGGTGGTAAAATGTCCGTAACGTTAGTGAATGTCAGCGAGTCCATAAAACATAAGATGTTATACATGCGATGAGGTTTGGTAATGAAAGTAAAAGTAAATAAGTAGCCCAAACAGAGCCTTTATCTAGTACTTCAACGGCTCCTCCACCTATATTGTCTGAGGAGGGGGGATCTTCAAGCGCGTTCATAATCAAAGCTGCCGCTGCTAAAATAATCCCTCCAATGCTTCCCGTTGTTTTGACAATTGCAATATGGAAAGTAGATGAAAAAGCAATAGTAAGAAGCAGCAGCAAGCTTCCCAAAAAAGCAGATAACAGATATCGTTTCATGTGCTCACCATCCTTTATGAAAGCATACCATATTTTACTTCTTTTTTCTTTTTATTGAAAAGCTATTGACGTAACTTATAAAACATATTAGAATAGTCAGAAATAATTTAAAAACGGAATATTCTTATCTAGAGAGGTGGAGGGACTGGCCCTTTGAAGCCTCAGCAACCACAATTATTGAATGGTGCTAATTCCAGCATAGCCTAGCTCTGACAGATAAGAAGAGGAATCTTTTTCTATGATGAAATCCTCTTCTTAGGAAGAAACATTTCGTATAGAAAAGGTGAGGACATTGAACAATAGACAAACAGCGTTAAGCACTGATGATTATTTAGATCTATACTTATTAGCCAAAGAAATAAAAGACGAAACGTGGCAGCATGAAATTTTAGCGGTCCTAAAAACGAGGCAAAATCGCTCATTTGAAGACAAACAATCTGCACTCGTTCAAGAGATATGGGAAGATTTTAAACAGTTAAATGAAGATATTTCTTTTACGTATCGCTTGATTCAAGAAGAACCAACTAACGAACAATTTCAGGCTAAATTAAGCCGCTTGAGAGAAAGACGGATCACGCTGAGCCGTGAGTTATATTTAGCTAAAAAACAGTATGTTGAACACACGCAATAAAAAAATCTGCTTGATAAACAAGCGGTTTTTTTTACGTGAAAATGTTAGAAGTGCTATATTTCGGGTAGTAAATAGATAAGACAAGAAAAGGAGGGATAACCGTGGCCCAAGGTGTATTATGTGAAGTGAATGAGTGCATGTATTGGAAATCCGGAAATAAATGCAGTGCAGAGTCCATTTACGTTGTGAGTCCTGAAAGTAGTCACCATGTTTCTGGAATGGAAGAACCTGGCTGTAAAACTTTTGAACCCGCGAGATAAATGCTAGTTTTTATAAAAAAGCATAAAATGAACGATGCGCTGACGGAGTTGAGTCGGCGTTTTTCTATTTTTAAAAAATACTATTACTTAAGTGCAATAATAAATACATATTAAAAAAGCAGGGCCTATGTCTAATTGTGCGTTTAAACAAAATGATAAGATAATTTTTTTGTTTTTCGACAAAAGAAAAGTGAGAGAAAGGTGATAGAATACAAATATACAGCCTAGCTGTCTTTTAGCACAAACTTATATGAAAGCGCTAACAAAAAAGGCTGTGTTCATCTCGTTTTGACAGATTGGAAAAAGGGGAGACGTTTATGCAGGGGAAAACTCAGGGGAAAGAATTGAAACGCGGGTTAGAAGAAAGACATGTGACGCTGATGTCCTTAGGAGCAGCCATAGGGGTAGGACTGTTTCTTGGATCTGCATCTGCTATTAAATTAGCAGGACCAGGAATATTATTGGCGTACGGATTTAGCGGAATGATTATGTTTTTTATTATGAGAGCACTTGGAGAAATGGCGATTCAAAAACCTGTTGCAGGTTCATTCAGCAAGTACGCACGCGACTACTTAGGGCCGCTTGCTGGTTATTTAACAGGTTGGAACTACTGGTTTTTATGGGTTGTAACATGTATGGCTGAAATTACAGCCGTTGGTATTTATATGGGGTATTGGTATCCGGATGTACCAAACTGGATTTGGGCTTTATCGGCGCTTGTCATCATGACAACGGTTAACTTCTTAGCTGTTAAGGCATATGGTGAACTGGAATTTTGGTTTGCACTTATTAAAATTTTAGCGATTGTATTAATGATTGCCGTTGGATTATTAATGATTGTGTTTGGAATCGGCAACGGCGGCGTTGCGACTGGTATCAAAAACTTGTGGGACAATGGTGGACTGTTCCCGAACGGATTCAAAGGTATTTTGCTGTCGCTGCAAATGGTCATGTTTGCGTATTTAGGAATTGAAATGATCGGCGTTACCGCGGGAGAAGTGAAAAATCCCGAAAAATCTCTAGCAAGAGCGATTGATTCTGTCTTTTGGCGTATTCTGATTTTCTACGTCGGTGCGTTATTTGTCATTATGTCGATTTATCCGTGGCAAGAAATTGGTTCACAGGGAAGCCCGTTTGTATTAACATTTGAAAAAATCGGCATTCCAGCGGCGGCTGGTATCATTAACTTTGTCGTGCTAACAGCAGCTCTTTCTTCTTGTAACAGCGGTATTTTTAGTACAGGCCGTATGCTGTTTAACTTAGCAGAGCACGGAGAAGCACCAAAAGGATACGGCCAGCTTACAAAAGGCGGCGTACCGGGAAAAGCTGTTTTAGCATCAGCGGGTGCGCTATTAGTCGGAGTAGCGTTAAACTACATTGTGCCTGCCAAAGTATTTACGTGGGTAACAAGCATTGCAACATTCGGTGCGATTTGGACATGGGGAATTATTTTACTTTCTCAAATTAAGTATCGCAAAACGTTAAAAAAAGGTGAAGAGGCAAAGCTGAAATATAAAATGCCTTTATTTCCGTTAACATCTTATGTGTCACTTGCGTTCCTAGCGCTGGTGGTGGTTCTGATGGCATATAATCCAGATACAAGAATTGCAGTTGTCATCGGACCATTATGGTTTATCGGTCTTATTATCGCGTACTACGCAAAAGGATTTCATAAACGAAGTCAAGGTTCAGCTGCAGCTGAGCAAAAGCTAGTGAAATAAAAGAAAAGACCTCTTTCTTGGAAAGAGGTCTTTTCTTTTATTTTATTTGTTCTTAATTTCCTATAAATAATTAGTTTAGGTAGGTTTCAATAATTGTTTCAATATCATAAGGAGTAATACCTTCATCAAGCGAATAAATAGTGTCAGCTTTTTGTTTGTCATGGACAAGTATTCCTCTAGCTTGTGCGTGAAATGAAAAAAGATCATAAAGCGTTGGCTTCAACAGCTTTGTCATGGCTTTTCCCATAAGAGAGACAGATCCATTGTTTTGTTCAAGATTATTTTCAAATTCAACATGATGATGCAGCGAAATATCCGTCCAGATTAATTTCCGCTCTTGTAAATCAAAAATTAAAGGGATGGAGATAGTGGAATCACTAGCAAGATCTACTTTATTTTGTACGGTAGAAGGTTCGAATATCTCGCCGGACTCTACGTGCTGTCTGATCATCCATCCTCCAAAGCATTCGGGAAGCATAACAAAAGGTTGAATGGAAAATGAATAAACGTTCATTAATACATAACGGCCGCCTTTTTTTAGAACAGTAGGGATATGCAAGTCAATAAATTCACATGCTCCCTTAGGGGCAGATGTAATATCTCCGCTGTGGAAAGCTTTGAAGCTTTTTGAAGATAAGTTTGTATAGGAAATATACTCTTTATACAGCCAGTTTTCATCGTAAATTCCGGCAGATAAATCAATATCTACACTACCGGTGTGTTCACCATTTACAAAGCCTTCTTTCCACCAAATGAAAAAACGAAGCGTGTCGCCTTCAGGTATTGTTAATTTACTTCCCCTACTAATCGTTTTTAACGCTTTGCTGCTTGAACGCTGTGTAAATGGTATAGTTTGTTCATGCAAACGTTCATCAACCCATACATTTCCAAGAGGTGGTAGCTTGGCAAAACGGTCATGTAAAGCAGCTTTGCATGCATTTATTACACCTTCACAAAGATCCTTACGAAGAGAAGGTAAGGGATTATCAAGCGCCATTACTTTGGACACATTCCCTTTCGGAAACACTACGCGCATATCTTGTTTATGATGTCGATGCTTCATATGAGAATAGAGCTGAAGCAGTACTGGCGTAGAGACATGATGAGCGACCGTTGCAAATGCTGTAATAATAGAAGCTGCTTCTTGTTCCCCAGTAGACAAGCGCAGTAAATGGTCAATTCGTCTAGCAAAGTCACCTGGACGTTTTTCTAAAAGTGAAACTGCTTTTGAGACGTCTTGTTGCTCGAGTGCTTTCTCTACTTTACTATAGAAGGTCAATGGTTTTTTATGATTTCGAACAGCATCAAATCCTTTAGCAGCGTGAGGAAATCGATGTTTGTATTCCCCAGGATGTAAAATTTCACCTAAACGAATCCACTTTACTTTATAACGAAACATATCTTCTTCTACGTTTGGAGTGCTTTCTAGCAGCTGCAACAAGCTCCGACGTTCAAAACGACTAAACTTCTTAAATAAAGTGGGTGATGAAAGGCTAATATCGCCATCAGATAAAGCGGTTGCCAAACGTAAAACGTCTGTTGCTGTTTTAAAATAAGAAGACAAGACATCAATAGGTAGTTTTTTTGTTTTAATTAAAACTGAGCTAACAAATGCAGCATTTTCTTTTTGAGGAATGACTTCTGGAAGTAGGTCTAATGCATGTAAATTGACAAGAGACCATTCGATATCTGCTTGATCTGTTTGCGATAATGAGGTATTGGCACCAATTAATTGACGCATCATAAGGCCGAATTCTTCATCCGTTCCGAGGTCAATAATCCGCAAATCTGTAGTATCTAACAGTGGAACAACGTCTTGTTTTTCACTGGTTGGTAAAATCCCAGTCAGATAGTGAACTACGGCATTTATGTATAGTTCTGCTTCGGACGCTTGCATGACTTCGTTTGGAAAGTTAGGATACATCGGTTTATATTTGACATGAGCGCCAACAAGTCTTTTTAAAGATAAGAGAAGCTGCTCATAAAAAGACATAAATTCGTAGAACGAAAGAGTGAGTAACCGATCAATTAAAGAAGCTGAAGCTGTAAATCCTAATGCTTCAATGTTTTTTAACATGGAAGCTACATAAGCAGGGGCTAATATATCTGATCCTTGCTTTATAATTATTTTAGACTGTCTTCTTAAAAAAATATCGTTTTTCATTCAAACACCACCATGTATGATTTGCACAGAAAAAGCCAGGCGCTGTGCTTCCTGACTTTAAATATATGTATAGTTAAGTTAATGGATTAAGGAAAGGGACACCTCTAAATTCTAAGAGTTGGATGAGAAGGAAGAAGTATCATAGCCTTAATCTTTGAATATTGTACCATCATATTGAAAAGATGTAAAATAATAATAGTTTAGTAGGGAAGGAAGTTTTTTGCCTTTTTTACCTATCGAATTCTCCCAATTTTAAACCCATTATCAATTTGATGAAATCCGACTTTTGGATAGTAGTTCATAGCAGAAGGAGCGGAAAGTAAAATCAGTGCGGTTTCTTCGCCGATTTCTGATTGAACGTGTTTGATGAGCTGTGTACCGATTCCTTGATTTTGATAATCTTTTACAACAGCTAAATCCGATAAATAGCAGCAGTAGCTAAAATCTGTTAACGCTCTGGCTATGCCAATGAGTTCGCTGTTGTTCCAAGCGGTAATAGTAAGAGAAGCGTGATCAAGCATTCTTTGAATCCGATCAAGATCTTGTGCAGGACGTTTAATACCTGAATGTACAAACACTTCAGCGGCTTGTTCTGCACGGATTGAAGCATTGGTTTTATAAATAATGGTCATTGTGTCATCTCCTTGAGGGATAAGATATAGTCCAGTGTATAAAGAAACTGAATGGAGAGTAAGTGTCAGAAACAGTAATTTTAATAGTATCAGTTAGAAAGGAACGAACACCATGTTAGAGTTAATGCCTTTGCTTGATAAAAGAAAAGCAGATCCCTTGTACATGCAGCTTTATACTTACATAAAGAAACAAATTCAAAAAGGTACCATTCCGCCTCATGAAAAACTGCCTTCTAAACGAAAGTTAGCTCTTCATTTAAGCATTAGCCAAAATACGGTTGAAGCGGCTTATGTACAGTTAGAAGCTGAAGGCTATATCGAGATACTAGCCAGGAAAGGAGCATTTGTAAAAGAGATAAAGAATGAAGTCGTGCTTCAAAAACAGCCTCCCGCCTATGTCTCTTTACCGCAAGAAGAACGGAAATCGACTGCTATTGATTTTAGCCACGGAAAGATAGATGTGGAAAAATTTCCGTATAATACGTGGAAAAAGCTAACGGTGCAAGCTATTTATCATGGTGAAAGCCAGCTTTTTTACAGCGGACATCCGCAGGGTGAACTGCTTCTTCGCCAAGAAATTGCAGCGTACCTTTACCACTCAAGAGGAGTGCGCTGCACAGCGGAGCAAATTGTAATAGGTGCAGGTACACAGTACCTCATGTGGCTGCTTTCTGTCACCTTGGGGAAAGAAAAAATAATTGGATTCGAAAATCCAGGTTTTCACCGAACGAGGCACGTTTTTCAAAAGCAAGGTATGCCGGTGCTCCCTATTTCTCTTGATGATTCTGGCTTGAAAGTGAAGGAACTGAAACAAAGCGGAGCGAATGCGGTGTACATTACGCCGTCTCACCAATTTCCTATTGGTATGGTCATGCCGATTGCAAGAAGACTTGAACTACTAGAGTGGGCGGCAGAAACGAATGGCTATATTATAGAAGATGACTATGACGGGGAATTTCGCTATAAAGGAAAACCGATTCCGGCGCTTCAAGGATTAGATCAAGACGATCGCGTTATTTATACGGGAACGTTTTCAAAGTCGTTGATGCCTTCTCTTCGAATAAGTTATGCCGTGCTGCCACACCGGCTTCTTACAAGCTATGTGAAGCACTGTGGCCTTTTTAAACAGCCTGTTTCAAGACTTCATCAGCATACGCTTTTTCTGTTTATGAAAGAAGGGCATTGGGAACGTCACTTGAATAAAATGAGAACAGCATACCGCAAGAAACAAGCGCTGCTGCTAGAGTGCTTAACTACTATTATGGGAGAACGTGTAGATGTTATTGGAGAACATTCTGGCTTGCATATTCTTCTTAAAGTAAAAAACGGTATGAGTGAACAGAAACTAATTGAAGCAGCTGCCAAGCAAGAGGTAACGATTTATCCAACGTCTATTTATTATCATACTGCTAATGAAAACCAGACGCCATATGTATTGCTTGGATTTGCGGGACTGTCTGAAGAAGAGATAAAAAGGGGCATAGATTCGCTGTTTAAAGCTTGGTTCGTCCACTAAGAAGTGAAATTAAAGAGTTCTTTAAACAAAAAGACTTTAAACGGTCTATTTTAGCGAGAGAAATAGATAAGAACCAGCGCGTTTGATTATACAGACTGCGCTGGCTTTTTTGTCTGGAAATCAAGGAACAGGCAAGAGTTGATCAGTTAGTGAACTTGAAAGTAAAGGAAAGTTTGATAGGAAGAAGATGCTTCTTGTAAGGAAGTGACAAATGTATGAAAAAGCGGCGTTATATTCATGCGGTTGTTTCTCGACCAGTCATGGTTTGCGAAAAATGATTTCCTTAGTTCGGCCGTCAGTTCAAGCTGTACTCCAGCTTTTAGCAAATTATCATTTGCAATATTTTGTTCGCTTGTTCCGGAAATGTCAGAAGGAGCGTCACGGACTGTAAAGTCATTTTTGCGTAGCGCTTGCTTCACCAGCTCTTTATAAAGCTGATTTTTTCCGCCTACATATACGATAGGCTGACTCCCGCTGTAGCCGTGAATCGTCAAAACGGACATACTTTGCTGAGCCATTCCTCTAGCAATCGGTTCGTCAAAGTTTTCTGAGGTTATGTGCAGAACTCCGTTGTTAGTGGACTTGATGCCTTCAAATAAATAGTAAGAAGCGGAAAAACGGTCGGCGAGTTCTTTGGCGACTTCTGATGTACCCGGTTCAATTCCGCCGCCGTGAATGGCGATAATGGATAGGTAGCTAAAGCGCTGCTCGTAGCGAATGTCGTAGTCTTGGTGAAGAATTTCGTGCTGCTGCAGTTCTGCATAGGAAGAGTAAGAGTCACCGCTTGCATAAGAGGGAAGGGGAATCAAAAAGCAGTACATCAAACATAGCAAAGTGCTCGTACTCCATTTGAATAAACGGTTCATTAATAATCACCTCTATTTATCCTATGGTAAATAGAGGTGATTATTAGTGTTTTCGCCCGATATAGAGTAAATGAGAAGACAGTCCAAGGTGATAAGAACTTGATGCTTGTTGAATAAGGAGCTGAACGATGCTGTTCATTTCTTCAGAAGAAGTTTCCTGCCAGTACGTCCACTCCTTTGAATTAACTGACGAAGCAACGTTAGAGGCAATTAGCTCAACACATTGGAATCCATGGTTCGCTAAAAAAGGAATAATATCCTCAATTTTAGTGTAATAAACGTGAGTAAATCGTCCTTCTTCGGCATGATCAAAACAGCCAGATTCATAGAAATCATGAAGCGCTTTTGCCGTGTTGTTTGGTCTTAAACTCTCCGGGGATGTTAAAGAAGAAATGACGTGCTGAACACGGGGCATAAACGAAATAAAGACAGTTCCGCCTGGCTTTGTGACTCGATACAGCTCTCGGACAGCTTGAATGCGATCTTGTTTCTTCTGCAAATGATACATTGGTCCAAGCATCAGTGCTGCATGAAATTGTTCATCCAGGCAACATTGAAGGTTTCGAGCATCTGCCACGTGAAAATCACGAAATGCATTGTATACTTGCCGTTCTAAAGCCTTTTCCTTAGCTGTTTGAACTAAATGAGGCGTCAAATCAGTTAGAGTTAATTCGTAGCCGTTTTCTGCTAGTTTTAAGGCATATCTTCCAGGTCCAGCACCGTTATCTAAAATATGTCCGCTGGGAGGAAGGTGTTTTTTGATAAAATGCCAGTTTACTTGAAACTCAATAGGCTCGCGTTCTAATCTTCCCCACTCATCAAATCTGCTGTAATAATCGATAATTTTATCCACTTTGATTAGCCTCCACTTCAAAAATTAGTTATAGTAAATTATAACAAAAATAGAAATAGTTAATAGGTGCGTTTATGAAAAAATGAAGATGAAGGGAAAGGAGGGGGGGGAAAAATGACCGCAGCTTTTATTAGTCGTCTAGCCCTATCAGGTCTGTTAGGAGCTTTGGTTGGATTAGAAAGAGAATTTAGAGCAAAAGAAGCGGGCTTGCGAACTCATTTTTTAGTTGCTGTCGGTAGCACGCTGATTATGCTAATTTCGAAATATGGCTTTTCAGATGTGCTTCATCAAGATCATATGGCCCTTGATCCGAGCCGGGTTGCAGCACAAGTAGTAAGCGGTATTGGTTTTTTAGGAGCAGGTATGATTATTATCCAAAAGCAGCATATTAGAGGGCTCACAACAGCCGCAGGCGTATGGGCAACGTCGGGAATTGGTTTAACCATTGGGGCGGGTATGTATACAGTCGGCATTAGTGCAACTATATTGGTGCTGATTGGCTTAGAAATATTGAACGTGATGTTTACATCTTTTTCTACTCATTCCATTTTAATTAAGTTTCGTGCAGCGAATCAAGAGGATATTTATGAGCTCCTTGATAAGATTGAAAGGGAAAATATTATGATTTCATCCTATGAAATTCACCGAGATCATCATCAAGGTGAACTGCTCTATTTTGTTGAAATAAAAGGAAAAGCAAAAAAGAAAGGGAATAAAGTAGAATTGATTAAATCAATTCATTCTATGGCTCACGTGTTATTTATTGAAATTGAATAAGCACTTATTTATTTATTTATTTATTTTTTGTCAAAGAGATTAAGGCATAACTAAATTAGTCTAAAGTCGAACAAATGGATAAAGGGGGCAGTATGGATCGTTTAGTACATCGCAGTTGATTTCCGTGCAAGGCTTTCCGCGGGCGGCCGGTGAGCCTCCTCGTCGCTTGCGCTCCTGCGGGGTCTCACCTGTTCCGCTTTTCCCGCAGGAGTCTTCGCCTTGCCCTCCAATCAACCGCTAGAAGTACCTACATATATAAAACCTACGTTCGGATCTTCCTTCAACTAAAATACTTTTGCTCCAGTCTCTTTATTTGTTCTCTATCTTGATTAAACCGTTTTGTCGTGTTTTAGCAGAGCAAAAAGAGGCTACTACTAAGTATAGAGAATTTTACTGGAGGTTATAAAATGAAAATTGGAGTGGTAGGTGCTACAGGAAAAGCAGGAAGTTTTATCGTGAAAGAGGCTTTAAATCGCGGGCATGACGTAACAGCAATTGTACGTGATGCGGGCAAAGTAGAAGAAAAGGATGTTCGTACATTGGAAAAAGACATCTTTGATATTACGGCAAACGATATTGAAGGTTTCGACGCAGTAGTGAATGCGTTTGGAGCTCCTGAAGGAAAAGAACATCTGCATGTAGAAGCGGGGCAATCGTTAATCCATGTATTTAAACAAGCTCCGGACGTTCGTCTTCTTGTTGTAGGAGGAGCAGGAAGTTTGTTTGTCGATGAAGAGAAAACGACGCGTCTAGCAGATACGCCTGATTTTCCAAAAGAGTATAAAGCGACAGCTGACAGCCAAGCTCAAAATTTAAAAGACTTAGAAAGTACAAGCGATATTAATTGGACGTTTATTAGCCCAGCAGCATTTTTTAATCCTTCAGGAAAACGAACGGATGCTTATAAAACAGGGAAAGATCATGTTATTTTAAACTCAGAAGGAAACAGCCATGTCAGCTATGCTGATTACGCCATTGCAGTCATTGATGAAATTGAGCGAGGAGAGCATGTAAACGAACGCTTTACCGTTGTATCCGACGCTAGATAAAGGGCAAGCCGCTTTATGCGGCTTTTTTTTTTGAGTGATATACTATGAAAAAAGAAAAGGAGTACAGCAGAAAATGGAGAAGACAAAAAACGTAGCGCTAGCGTGTTATAGTGAAGCCTACGACTCGTCTATACATAGCTATACGCTACCTGAAGAGCAGCTTATTTATACGGCACTTCCCGCTGAAGCCTTAGCTAATTGTGAGCAGGAAAAGGACAGAGCGCCTGTTTTAATTTTGGCAGAAAACAAACTAGCCGGCTTTTTCGTGCTCGACGCAGGGGAAGCCGTTAAAGAATATACCGAGAGCTCCGGCGCGCTTTTAATACGGTCGTATTCCATTCATCCTGATTATCAAGGAAAGGGAGTTGGCAAAAAGTCATTGAAACTTCTTCCTTCTTTTATTAACCATCACTTTCCGACTAAAAATGAAGTGGTGCTAGGCGTGAACTATAAAAACACGACCGCGCAGCAGCTGTACAAAAGAAGCGGCTTTATCGATACAGGCCGGCATATTTTTGGAAGCCAAGGAAAGCAGTTTGTTTATGAGATGGACATAAAAAAAGCTTGAACAAGAGTTCAAGCTTTTTTCTTATATAACAAGGAGGAAGCTGGAGCAAATAGGCAGCGCTACAAGGGATGTTTTTAATACGGGAGCAGGTACGCGATTTGTAAACTTTGCTCCAATATATGAACCGACCATTGTGCCGACTACTACTTGGATCAACAGCGGAATATCTAAAAAGCCCTGCTGATAATAGCCCATTCCTCCGCCGATGGCAATCGGAATAATAACGAGCATTGTCGTTCCGGCCGACTGACGAATAGACAAGCCTAACACCATCATAAGGCCAAGCTGGATAAATGGAGTTGATCCAATTCCAAACATTCCTGACAGAGCGCCTGTGATTAAGCCGATTAGTAAAGAGTAGACGACAAATTTAGCTCCTGTTGGAATCGTACGTTCTTTTTGCTGACGGGAAAATAAAAACATTCGCAGCCAAAGTAAAACGCCAGATAATAAAAGCATACCGGCTGTTAGCCATTTTAGCTCGCCTTCTGGGATAAAGGATGAAAGGTTAGACCCAATCCAAGCGCCTAATGCACCGAGGATACCAACAGAGATACCGGATTTTAAAGATACGTTACCTTCGCGGTAATGACTGACTGCGCCAGATAAAGAAGAGAAAATCATTGCGGTAAGAGCCGTTGCGAGTGCAACGTGAACAGATACGCCGTACAGCAGCGTTAAAATTGAAATAATAAAACCTGATCCGCCTGCTCCAACAAATCCTAAGATCAGTCCGACGGCTAACATTGTTAAAACAATTGAAACATCCATAAACTAATTCCTTCTTTCAACACTTATTCTATGCAGACACATAACATTTTTAGCAAGTGCTACGTTCTTCATTTAAACATGAATTTTTTATGACGTCCAATGTATAATTTATATGAAATTGATAGTATTATGTAATAAGTAAAGGATGTGAAAAAATGGAATGGCAGCAGCTCGAATATTTTAATGTTGTAGCTCAAACGGAACATTTCACAAAGGCAGCGGAAAAATTATCAATCGCGCAGCCTACGCTCAGCCGCTCAATTTCTAAATTAGAATCAGAGCTTGGCGTGCCGCTATTTGAACGAAAAGGAAGGCAAGTTATTTTAAATCGATACGGACGGCTTTTTTACGAACGAACGGCTAAAGTATTAAACGAAATGGAAGAAGCTAAACGTGAGCTTTCAGATTTGATCCACCCTCATCGCGGCAGTATTTCGTTTGCTTTTTTAAAATCATTAGGCGCTTCCTCCGTCCCAAAACTAGTTCATGCTTTTTTACAAGAGTATCCGAACGTTCAATTTCAAATTTTTGAGAACGCCACGAACATCATGCTCGATCAGCTTCAAACGGGGGAAATTGATTTTTGTATGTCTTCCGTAACGGAATCTAGGGCAGGAATTCAGTGGGAATATTTATGGAAAGACGAGCTGTACGCGTATGTCCCTGATACGCATTCGTTTGCCTCAAAACAAGTGCTTTCGATTTCAGAGTTGGCTCATGAATCGTTTATCGCGTTAAAAAAAGGATACGGAAGCCGAACAATTTTTGATCAGCTGTTTGAAGAAGCCGAGATTGTCCCAAATATTACGTTTGAAGGAGAAGAATTTTTGACGGTGATTGGTTTTGTGGCGGCTCATTTAGGGGTTGCCTTGCTTCCTGAAATAAAGGGAGTGGACTTGCGAGGCATTAAAAAAATAAAGCTCAAAGAAGACACAGCTTCAAGGGTAATTGGAATTGCGTGGAACAAAGATAAATATTTAACTCCTGTTGCGAAAAAGTTCCAGGGATTTTTAATTCAGTATTTCAAAGACCATCATACAGGAGGAAAACGATGAAGAAAATTGCTTGCCTGCACGCTCATCATTCGAACATCTCTTATATAGAAAAAGCGCTACCGTTTGCGAACTGTATGCATTTCGTAGACCCTGGACTTGTACATCGGGTAACAACCGACCCTAAGTTTGCAGCGGAGTCAGCAGCTGCAGAAGTAGAAAAGCAGTTAAAGTGGATGGAAGAATGTTCAGCGGATGCCATTTTACTTACGTGTACGAATTACATTGCTCTTTTACCAGAAGCATTTACAAGCGATATTCCAATTATTAAAATCGATGAGCCTTATTTTCACCAAATATGTGAAATAGAAGAACCGCAGCTTATCGTGTTTACAAATCCGGAAACCGTAGAAGGAACAATGAAGCGTCTAGACGAATTTGCATTTTATCAAAATGTAAAGATAAATGTTCGCCCTGTTTTGATAGAAGGTGCTTTTGAACTAGTAATGACAGGAAACCTAGAGAAGTATAAACAGAAGGTGAAACATGTCTTACATGAGCTAATAAAAGAGCATGACGCTGTTGTTTCAGTGGCGCAGCTCTCGATGGTAGAAGCGGCGGCAGAGGTAAGCGACCGTATTATTACGCCTCTTCAACCGTTAGCGGAAGAAGTAAGAAAAACAATTATTAGGTCATAAGAAATGAGAAAAAGAAACTTTAAATGGTAAAATATTCACTTTATTTTGACAAAAAATTCATTTCCTTATATGATAAGTAGTGTTATAGAAACCACTTATTATATAGGGGAGGCATCGTTTTGTGAAGAAAGCAAATGCACGCGATAAGATTTTAGAAACAGCATCGCGGCTTTTTCAGCTGCAAGGCTATCATGCAACAGGATTAAATCAAATTATTAAAGAGAGCGGGTCGCCAAAAGGGTCTCTTTATTATTATTTTCCAAAAGGGAAAGAAGAACTGGCGATTCACGCTGTTCAATATACGAATAAATACGTTCAAGTTCAAATTAAAGAAAGTTTAAATAAATCTTCTGACGCAGCGCAGGCTATTCAGTATTTTATTGAAGAATTATCCAAGCAGTTTGAACACGAAGAAAGTATTGCTGGCATGCCTGTTGGACTGCTGGCTGGAGAAACGGCGCTTATTAATGAACCGCTGCGGGAAGTCTGCTACGCAGCGTTTCAAGATTGGGAAAAACTTTTTAGAGAAAAAATGATAGAGAGCGGATTTCAAGAGAAGCAGGCAGGAGAGCTCGCAGTTGTGATTAACTGTATGATCGAAGGCGGCATTTTGCGTTCGTTAACAGAAAAAACAAGCGCTCCTTTACAGCAGATTCAGCAGCAGATTCCGGTTTTGATTCGTAAATAGAAAAAAGCTTTTCACTTTTAGAGTGGAAAGCTTTTTTTATGGATTGACGGAATTTGGCATATTTTGATAAAATTTAAAGGTGTATTTTCTGAAAATTCTATTTCTTATAAAGAGAAAGAAAGGAGTAGCTTGTGATTTTTACTATTATTCAAGCTGATGATACGTGGGCACTATGGGGAATTCTAGCAATTTGGGCTTCTGTTAGTATTTTTCTCGAACAAAAGTATAAGTGGGCTTCTTTTCTGTCAGGAGCTATTGTTGCGCTAGCAGGAGCGCTTATCCTTTCAAATTTAAAAATCATTCCAACAGAGTCTCCGGTTTATGATGCGGTTTGGGCGTATCTAGTACCTCTTGCCATTCCATTATTGTTATTTCAAGTCAATATGAAAGAATTATTTCAAGAAAGCCGAAAACTGCTTTTTATTTTCTTAATCTGTGCAGTAGGAACGGTCATAGGGAGCACGGCGGGCTTCTTGTTATTAAAAGATTATATTCCTGAACTAGCAAAAATTGCAGCTGCTATCGGCGCTTCTTATGTAGGCGGAGGGGTTAACTTTGCTACCGTTACGGCCAAATTTGAACCATCAAGTCAAATGGTTTCGGCGACGGTGGTTGCTGATAATATGGTTATGGCTTTACTGTTTGCCGTGTATATGTTTGTTCCTTCTATGAAGTTTTTTAGAAAACATTTTAAGACGCCTCATATTCAAGAAGTAGAGGCTGGGCAATATGGAGAAAATGATCGCCATACGCTTGCAGAAAAATATTGGACAAAAAAAGAAATTTCGTTAAAAGACGTGGCGGCTTCAATTGGTACATCATTTTTTCTAGTGGTTGCGTCATTTAAATTAGCCGAATGGTTTGGAACAATCATTCCAACCGGTCCAAATATTTCGGTAGTTCAAACGTTATTACATACTATTTTGAGCGAAAAATACTTATTGCTTTCCACACTTACGTTTCTTGTCATTTATCTGTTTCCTTCTTATTTTAAAAATATTAGCGGGAGCCAAGAAATCGGCACATACTTCATTTATATTTTCTTCGTTGTCATTGGAGTACCGGCGTCCATCCCATTAATTGTTGAAAAAGCACCTCTTTTGATTCTATTTGTGCTCATTGTGGGACTGAGTAATTTAATAGTGGGACTGATTTTAGGAAAAGTATTTAAAATTGATTTAGAGCATATTTTACTGGCGAGCAATGCAACGGTAGGGGGACCTACGACAGCAAGTGCAATGGCGATTGCTAAAGGATGGGGAAGCTTGGTTGGTCCTATCCTGGTAGTAGGAACGCTTGGCTATATTATTGGTAGCTATATCGGCTTTGCACTTGGCTATTGGTACTTATCATTTTAAATAAAAAAACGCCTCCTCTGATGACTCAAAGGAGGCGTTTTTTTATTTAGCGTGCTTGACTGCTGATGATTGATAAAAGCGGCCTTTAAAGATATACGTAGCTGTAATAAATAAATAGATAGCTAGTGTAATAGTCGTAATAACAACGGAGGTTGTGCAGATAACACCAATTAAAATAGCGCTTAGTGCAATTAGGGCAGCCCACGTCGTATAAGGAAACCATTTAACAGAGTAGCTGCTCGATGCTTCAGGCTGAACTTTGCGGGACTTTAAGTGTGCGATCGCAATAATCAACCAAATAAACAACACGGTATATCCTAAGGAGCCCATCAAATAATCAAATGTTTTACTTCCTGCAAATAAGGAAATCAACACGCCCACATAAAGGGATGATGTACACATTAAGATTGCATAGACAGGAACTTTGTTAACAGAAAGTTTCGAAAATACCTTCGGCACTCGACCGTCTACTGCTTGCGTATACAAAATACGTGATGAGCCGTAAAGTCCTGAGTTCATTGAAGAAATAACGGCTAACAAGATCACGGCATTCATAATATGATCTGCTCCGGGAATTCCAATCATTTTAAATACCATTACAAAAGGACTTTGAGAAACGCCGTTCACTTCATTCCAAGGAATCAAGCTCACGATGATAAAAAACGGGAACAGATAAAAAGCAATGATGCGCGTTAATGTGCTGCGCACGGCTTTAGGTACTACTTTTTCAGGGTTTTTTGTTTCAGCTAGAGTTACCCCGATGATTTCAGTTCCACCGTAAGAGTAGATGACAACTAGCATCGCTGTAATTAACCCAGTTGGTCCTTTAGGGAAGAAACCGCCGTGATCGCTCAAGTTCGAAAAACCCGCTGCGGTATGGTGACCAAATGATACAAATAGTAACAGAAGTCCAGCGATGATAAAGATCACAATGACCGTAATTTTAATTAATGCTAACCAGTATTCTGTTTCAGCAAATGCTTTAACCGAAAGCAAGTTAATAACTGTGACAATAACGGATACGCCTAAAGCAAGCATCCAAATTGGATAATCAGGAAGCCAGTACTGAATAAAAATAGCTGCTACAACGGCTTCAGCTGCAATGTTTAACACCCACATTTTCCAGTAAATCCAGTCTAAAAAATAAGCGGGGTAGCTTCCTAAAATCGATTGAACTAAATCACGAAATGTTCGTGCGTCACTGTTTCGAACCGCCATTTCAGCAAGACCTTGCATAATAAATAGTAAAATAATTCCGCCAATTAAATAAGCAATGATAACTGATGGTCCTGCCATATCAATAGCTGAGCTGCTTCCTTTAAATAAACCAGCGCCAATTGCTCCACCTAGCGCCATCATCATAATGTGACGTGAAGTCATTGTTCGCTGCAAACCTTGGTTGTCCTTCTTCATGACTTTTCCCTCCACTTTTTTATAAAATAAAAAAAGCTTATCGTCTCCTACCTCATTATCAAATGAGAGAAGAGACGATAAGCTTTAGCTGACCGCGGTACCACTCTTGTTGGCTCTTAAAGAACCCTGCTTAAAACCTGATAACGAAGGTTAGACGTTAAAACTTAGAGAATACTTCTGCATTCTTTCTGAATTACCACTCCTGGGCGAGTTCAAAGTATTATTGGACTACGTTGCACCAACCCGTAGCTCTCTTGACCGAATAATAAGCTTCTACTACTCCCAATCGCTGTGTTTTTGATTAAAATCTGAAAGTTCTTGATGAATAACCATTACTATACGTGCTTCTTTTTTCTTTGTCAACAGCTATTTTCTAAAAAGTAAAAATGATTGAACTTTGTTTTTTATAGAACTCAGGACTGGTTATTTTGGTAAAAAAATCAGTCGTTTCACCTAATTTTCACCAACTCTGCTTACATTAAGAAATATGAAAAAGAGATTGTTTTGACAAATACATAGGTGAGGAGAATGAATAGAGTGAAAAAGATGATGTACGTCCGGTTTGGACTGGATCTTTTAATGGCCGTTACGTTTGTTTTATTTTTTAACAAACAAGTATTGGGAGGATTAACGTTTCATGAAATTGCGGGGCTAGCGATTGCCGTCGCCTTTTTTACCCACGTGCTACTAAACTGGCAGTGGGTAAAGAAAGTTACGGTTAAATTATTTGACCGCAAGCTTCCGCGCAGAACAAAGTTCGGTTACTTTTTAAATATCATGCTGTTGATTACGATGTCATTTATTATGATAAGCGGTATTTTTATTTCAAGAGTAGTATTTCCAAATATTAATGTTGGGAATGAACAGTGGTTTAAGGTTTCGCATATTTCGGTATCATTTTTAGTGTTAATTTTAGTAGCCGCTCACATAGGTCTTCATTGGCAATGGGTTATAAATGTATGTAAAAATATGACGAAATTCAAAAAGTCAAAGAAAAGCTTGAGCATAGTAGCTAAGCTCGCAACCGTTGCACTGTTAGTCGTTGGCATATACGAAATAAATGAGACCGGTTTTCTTGGAAAGTTTGGAGGAGTAGAGAGAGTACTGAATTTAAGTTCCTCAGATATGCCGCAAAAAGGCGGTGGGAAGCCGGATTTTGATCGCCATTCATTTAGCGAGAACAAATCTTCTGCGACGGCATCTGCTGGTCACGAACGTCCGAACTTTGATCACGATGGCGGAGGTCTGGAAAGAGGAATGAAAGGAAAAGAAGGCGGTTTTGAAAGTCCGAATCCTTTTGTTGTAATCGGTACTTATTTTGCTATTATGTCGGTTTTTATTATTGTTATTTGTTATATTGAAAAAATATTAACGGGAGTAAAAAGACGCAAAAACACGACGGGTCCGGCTGCAGAAATTTAAATAAAAAAGCTATCTATTTCACTGTTTTTTCATCGTACAGAAGTAAAATCATTTATGTAAAAGCAAATGCTTTGCAAAATTAATATGATATAAACTTAGGTGGTGGAAATGGTGAAACAACACACACAGCCTGAAACGGAACATAAGAAAAATTGGTTTATTAATGCGCTATTGAATTTTGGTATTTATAAAAAAGGAAATCGGCACCTATACGAACTGACACTTCAAGAGCTAGAAGCTCAATATGTAAAAGTGAAAGCATTGATGTATAATCAGGAACCTCTTTCGCAATGATAAAAAGGCACTCAATACATGAGTGCCTATTTTATATGAGAAAGTCTTATTCTTTGACAGGTAAAACTGTACAGATTAAAATCACAGTATATTTTAAAGTTACAGTTTTAAATGACACATATTATAGGAAGGAAAACAGTTTCTACCTATAATATGCCAATATTTTTGACCGTATCATTTTTGGAGGGAAATAAAATGACAAATAAAAAGTATGAGCCGCTTTTACAGCCATTTACTTTTTCAAATGGCATCAAATTAAATAACCGCGTTATTCTTGCGCCTATGACAAATTTTTCATCAAATGAAGATGGAACAGTATCAAATGCAGAAGTAGACTACTATGTACGACGTTCAAACGGTGTTAGCATGGTCATTACAGCATGTACATACGGAACGCCGAACGGCAAAGGATTTCATGGAGAGTTTGCTGCAGACAGCGATGAAATGATTCCTAGCCTGCGCCGTTTAGCAACAGCAATTAAAGATCAAGGAGCAAAAGCAGTTCTTCAAATTTTCCACGGAGGCCGCATGTGTCCGCCTGAGCTTGTTCCAAATGGAGAGGTTGTTAGCGCAAGTGCTGTTGCTGCAGAACAAGAAGGAGCACCGGTGCCTCGAGAGTTAACAAATGAAGAAATCGAAGGCATTATTCATGATTTTGGTGAGATGACGCGCCGTGCCATTGAAGCAGGATTTGACGGAGTTGAAATCCACGGAGCAAATAACTATTTAATTCAGCAGTTCTTTTCTCCGCATTCTAATCGTCGCGAAGATAAATGGGGTGGCAGCGTAGAAAAACGCTTAACATTCCCGCTAGCAATTGTAGACGAAGTAAAGCAAGCCGTTTCTAAACATGCAAAAGAGCCATTTTTAGTAGGCTATCGCTTCTCGCCAGAAGAGCCTGAAACGCCTGGAATTACAATGGCTGATACGTTGAAGTTAGTTGATGCACTAGCAGAAAAAGACCTTGATTACCTTCACGTATCGCTAATGGAATTCTGGTCAAAACCGCGCCGAGGCGTGGAAGATACTCGTTCACGGATTGAAATTATTCAAGAGCGAGTAGGAAGTCGCGTGCCTGTGATGGGCGTAGGTTCTATTCATACAGCAGACGAAGCAGCAGCAGCTCTTGAAACGGGTATTCCACTGCTTGCGATTGGCCGTGAATTAATTATGGATCCAGACTGGGTTCAAAAAGTCAAAGAAGGCCGCGAAAATGAAATTGTTACAACGTTAAGCAAAAAAGATCAGGAAAAGCTTGTGATTCCTGACCCGCTGTGGCAAGCCGTTATTAATACGCCAGGCTGGTTCCCGGTTGAAGATTAAAAGAAAGACAGAAAAGCGCAAAGACGATGGGACTGATCCCGTGTCTTTGCGCTTTTTTATGAAATAACGCTTTTGAGCCATTAATTTACAAATGGACTTCTTTATGTTTGAATAGTAATAGTTTTCTGAAAGTGAGGTGGAAAAATGAAAGCAGGCCCAATGGTAAAAATGATGGTTTCAATGAGTATTTTTGGTTCAATTGGCTTTTTCTCCACAAAAACTGGACTGCCTTCTTTTGATTTAGTATTTGTTCGCTGTATTTGTGCAACGCTTTTTCTCGGAATGTGCTGGTTTGTAACGGGTGAATATAAAAGAGAAAAATGGAATGCCAAGGAAATAAAGCAGATTTTACTGTGCGGAATATTTCTTGTGTTTAACTGGGTGTTTCTATTTAAAGCATTTGAAATGATGTCCGTTACGGTGGCTATTTCTATTTATCATCTTGCGCCCGTTTTAGTATTGCTTCTGGGAAGCTTTATCTTTAAGGAGAAATTAACGGTTCTTGGCGTTATGTCTATCTTCATTTGTTTTGTGGGAACACTTCTGATTATTGGGGTAAAGGAACTTACGATTGGTGGCTTCATGTCGTCAGGAATACTGTGGGCGCTTTTAGCCGCTTTGTTTTATGCATGCACGACGCTGCTTGGCAAAGGAATTATTCATACGAGTGCTTACGCTGTTACATTTCTTCAGACTTTTTTAGGGATTTTTTTATTATTGCCGTTTGTTCATTTCAATGATTTTCATTTTCTAACAACGGCCAATTGGACAGCGATTTTAGTAACGGGCTTTGTACATACTGGTTTAGTTTATTATTTGTTTTTCGACAGCCTGCGCTACTTAAAAACTCAGGTGATTTCAGTTCTGGTATTTTTAGATCCAGCCGTTGCTATTTTATTAGACACAGCATTCACGGGATTTCGCCCGACGCTTTTTCAGTTTGCAGGCATTGTTTTGATCTTTTTAGGAATGCTTTTTACTTTGAAGCCAAAACCTTCATCTGAAAAAAATATTTCCAATAGCAAGATTAAAAAGATCACATAGAATTTCTATTTAATCTGCAGGTGTTCATTTATTAAAAAAAGGGGAGCTAGTCATGAAAGTCAGTAAGCAAAACGCAGAACACTACGTGTGGGGAGGAAAATGCGATGGGTGGCACCTAGTGAAAAATAAAGACGTGAGTATTATTCTTGAGCGCATGCCTCCTCATACGAAAGAGGTAAGGCATTATCACACGAGAGCACAGCAATTTTTCTTTGTGCTAAAAGGAACAGCTGCTCTAGAAGTAGACGGAATTATTTATGATGTAAAAGCACATGAAGGAATAGAAGTGCTTCCGTCTATTCTTCATCAAATGATGAATCGTTCGAGCGAAGAGATTGAGTTTCTTGTTATTTCACAGCCCTTTGCACAAGGAGACCGCATAGCTGTTGATGAAGATAAAGACTGAGCATAGATAAGTCTAATTTTACTAGTCCTAACAGTAAGCGAAGAATACCGTCCAGTACAATAGTACCTTTTCATTCAGTAAGTGGAATATTATGATCAATAAAATAAAAATACTTTTATTGCAGAGCAGAAATGTGGTAAATTAATATGTATGCAATATAGGGAGAACGAAATTTACAAATTAACAATTGTGTAATATTAGCATCACGATAAAAAAATAAGAGATTACAAGTTAAAATGTAAATTTTGTAGATGACTAAAAAAAGAGATGAAGATGATATTGTTTGACAAATTGAATCATTTTCAGGTAATCTTTTGCAGGACGTAACCGTTACGATTTAATGTATGGGACTTTCCTAAGGTTAGCTGGACATGAAATCTCTACTTTTTAGTGAAAGGAATTTGAAAATGAAAAAACTATTTTCAAAGCCGTTGTTTTACTTTTTTATAGCGGTTTTATTCATGTGGATCAAGTCTTACATGTCTTACAAAGTGGAGTTCAACTTAGATATAAGTGACTCAATGCAAAAAACGTTATTGTTTATTAATCCGATTAGTTCAACTTTGATCTTTTTAGGGTTAGCATTGTTTGCAAAAGGAAAAAGAGCCATCGTTTGGACGCTTATCCTTAGTACAATCATGACGGTCATTTTGTACAGCAATATTTTATATTATCGATTCTTCAATGACTTTGTGACATTGCCTACTTTAACGCAAACAAGCAATGCGGGTCATTTAGGAGGCAGTATCGCTGATTTAGTAAAAGCTCACGATATTTTTTACTTTGTAGATATCATTTTACTGATTGCGCTATTGTTTGTTAGAAAAATCGAATGGCCAAAAGTACGCCTTAAATTCCGCTATACGTTCATGGTATTAGCGGCAGGAGCTATCGCTTTTGCAATTAACTTGCACTATGCTGAAAAAGATCGCCCTGAATTATTAACAAGAACTTTTGATCGTAACTACCTAGTGAAATATTTAGGAGCATACAACTACACGGTGTATGATGCAGTTCAAACGTTCAAAAACTCAAAGCAGCGAGCATTCGCAAGCAGTGATGACTTAACAACAGTGAAAAACTTCAGTACAAGTCACTATGCAGCTCCAAATATTGAGTATGCCGGTAAAGCAAAAGGAAAAAACATTATTAAAATTCATCTAGAATCATTTCAGTCATTCCTGATTAACTATAAGTTAAACGGGCAAGAAGTAACGCCGTTTTTAAACTCATTAGCCAATGGAAATGAATTTATGTATTTTGATAACTTCTTCCATCAAACAGGACAAGGTAAAACAGCTGATGCAGAGCTTATGATGGATACGTCATTATATGGCTTGCCTCAAGGATCAGCATTTAGCTTAAAAGGCCGCAACACGTACCAAGCAGCACCAGCGATCTTAGATCAAAAGGGCGGCTATACAAGTGCCGTTTTACACGGAGACTATAAAACGTTCTGGAACCGTAATGAAATTTATAAGCAGTTCGGTGTGGATAAATTCTTTGACGCAAGTTATTACAATATGACTGGTGATAACAAAGTAAACTATGGATTAAAAGATAAGCCATTCTTCAAAGAATCTATGCCAATGCTACAGTCATTAAAACAGCCGTTCTATGCACATATGATTACATTAACAAACCATTTCCCATTTGTCCTTGATAAAGGCGATGCTAGCATTGAGCCGGCAAACACAGGAGATGGAACGGTAGACCGTTATTTCCAAACGGCTCGTTATTTGGATGAATCACTGCAAGAATTCTTTACAGAGCTAAAAGCTTCAGGCTTATATGACAACTCAGTTATTATGATTTATGGTGACCACTACGGTATTTCTGAAAATCATAACAAAGCAATGGAAAAAGTTCTTGGCGAGAAAATTACGCCATATAAAAACGCTCAGCTTCAACGCGTACCGTTCTTCCTTCACGTACCAGGTGTAAAAGGTGGAGTGAACCATACGTACGGCGGTGAAATTGACGTAGTGCCTACTCTTCTTCACTTAGTGGGAATTGATAGTAAAGAGTATGTTCAATTCGGTACAGATTTATTATCAAAAGACCATGATCAGGTAGTAGCATTTAGAAACGGTGATTATGTTTCTCCGAAATACACGTCAATTGACGGCAAGTATTACGATACAAACACGGGAGAAAGAATCACAGCAACAGACGAAGCGAAAGCTTATAAAAAGAAAGTTGGAAGAGAGCTAGAACTTTCTGATAAAGTGTTATACGGTGATTTATTACGATTTAATAAATTAGATGATTTTAAACCGGTCGATCCATCAAAATACATGTATGGAAAAGACCAAGAAACAAAAAAGTAATGTAAGCTTTCACACCATACAATCCAAACAAGCAAGTAGAGGAGCTTTTTAAAAGCTTAGCTACTTGCTTGTTTTATGAAAACTTCATTGAAAAAGAAAGCTGGTGACAGAAACGTGGAGCGAACAAGACGCAAAAGAAGAAGAAGGGTTCGATGGGGCAGAGTGTTCTTTGCTTTGTTGTTCCTTTTTATTATCGTTGGAGGCATATACAGCTATTTCCAATATAAGCAAGGGCTATCGTTGGCAAGCGATGGTAAATTTGCGGATGACGGCACGACATTCGAACAGTTTCAAGGCAGTCTCCCAAATAACGGAGAAGTAAATATGCTGCTGTTAGGAAGTGATTCGCGCGGAGAAAAGCATTCTCGTACAGACTCTATTTTAATTGCTCACTACGATTCTAAAAGCAAACACCCGAAAATTGTTTCCCTTATGAGGGATATGTATGTAGATATTCCAGGACACGGCAAGCAAAAACTGAATGCTGCTTACGCGTTCGGAGGTCCTGAGCTGCTCCGTCAAACGATCAAACAAAATTTTGATATCGATATTAACTATTATGCAGTTGTAGACTTCGAAGGGTTTTCAAAAATTGTAGATACGATTGCACCGGATGGCATTGAAGTAACCGTGCCTCACGATATGTCTTCGGGAATTGGTATGACGCTTCACAAAGGTACCCAAGTTTTACACGGTGAACAACTGCTTGGCTACGTACGTTTTCGCCATGATAACATGAGTGATTTTGGACGCGTTCAGCGCCAGCAAGAAGTTGTTTTAAAGCTTAAAGATGAAGTAGCAAGCCTAAACAGCGTGTTTAAAATACCGAAGCTTCTCGGCGTAATGGATCCTTACATCGATACAAATTTAGATACAAAAAGCATGATGCTTCTAGCTAAAGATGTGGTAACAGGAAACATGAAAGATGTTCAAAGCCTGCGACTGCCGTTAGACGGATCATTTGAAAACAAAACGTATAGCGGTGTTGGTATGGTGCTTGATATTGATTTAGATAAAAATAAAGAAGCGCTGCAAGAATTCTTAAATGACAAATAAAGAAAAGCCTCGAGACGCATGTCTCGAGGCTTTTTCCTTATACATAGACGATGATGCGTTTGAATGACGTAATTAAACTGGTCACTATACCGGAGCATACAACAATGAATAATGAATAAATAGCTGTATCGTTTTGAAGCAGTAAAATACCTGAAATAATAATAGATGCATCAATCACTAAAATGATGATGCCGGGGTTTAAAGATAACCATTTCGCAAGTATCAGAGAAAATAAGTCGACCCCGCCTTGACTTGCGTGCTGCCGGAGCATGATGCCGGTTCCGATTCCGTTAAAAACACCTCCAAGGCAAGCGCTTAAGATAATGGGAATGTGAAAGATCCCGTGAAGCGGAAACAGCAAATCAATCATAACGGCTGAGAGAACCATGCCATAGATAGCATTTAAAAAATAAGAGCGGTTAAAACCTAGGGCGAGAAGGTAAATCGGCAAGTTTAAGCAAAAAATCATCACACCTACTTTATAGTCAAGTAAATAATTAATGATTAAGCTAATTCCCGTAATGCCTCCTGTTACAAGCTGAAGTGGAAGAATAAAAACGTTAATTCCGATACTAACAAACACACTGCCAATTCCAATTGCAATCAATTTTTTATACATACTGTCTCATCCTTGTCTATGAATCTCTTTATATGTATATGAAGACAAGCAGAGTTTCAGCACAAAGACCGCTTCAGAAACCATAATGAACAGATTAAATATATGCAAAGGAAGCGGTTTTAAAATGCAAATGTGTTGCATAAACATGGTTCACCATAGACAATAAGAACTAACGAAGAAGGTAAATGGAGGAGAAAAAATTGATCGTTCGAAAAGCTAGAGAAGAAGAAACATCATCTATTGAAACAGTGACGCTTGCTGCTTATGAGCAATATGCAGCTGTAAAATCAGAAGCACACTGGAAAAGATATCGAAAGGGAATTTTACATACCCTGAGTGAAGAAAAGAAATTTGAGTGCATTGTAGCTGAAATCGATGGAGAAATGGCAGGAAGCGTTTTGTTCTATCCTCCGAATACTGATGTATACGGAGGATTGTTAAAGCCATTTCCATGGGCTGAAATTCGTCTGCTGGCAGTTGCTCCGTCTCATCGCCGAAAAGGAGTCGCCAATGCGCTTCTTGAAGCGTGTGAAAAAAAATCTCGAGAGCTAGGGTGTTCTTATTTAGGTTTACATACAGATCATTCAATGGAACATGCCATTAAGCTGTACACTAAAAGAGGTTACGTTCGCTTTCCTGATAACGATTTTTATCCGGTAAAAGATTTGCACGTTATGGCATTTAGAAAATCAGTTTAATAAAAAAAGCCTTTGAAATCATTGATTTCAAAGGCTTTTGTATTTATATAACGTGACGATTCCAGTGGCGGTGAGCTGAAATAGCTTCAATAAATTCATCTGTAAAGCGTGTAGTTTCTCCAGTTACGACACCGGGACTACTATCTAAGCCAGCAGCTTTTAGCCACTTAACACCTTCATCCGTCGCGCCAATTGGTTTAAAATGCTCGAATGCTTCTTGAGCAAAAGTCAGTGCTTCTTTACGAAACTTCTCATCAGCCGACGCACTTCCGACAACATAAACCGCATCGAATAAAACAGAATCACTTGTTAAGAACGTGTGCTGTACTTCAAGTTCTGACCCGTCTGTTCCTTTTACGTTTTGGAGGGTTGTGCTTACAATTTCAGGCTGAATGCCTTGTTGTTTTAAACTGTTTAACACTTGTGGTAGCTCACTGCTAAAGTCATTAGCTACAATGACAGCTACTTTACGCGTATTCGGCTTTTTAATCGTCTGTTCCTGACTAAGAGCCGTAGATGACTTAGTCACTGGCGCGTCTTCTCCTGATGGAGGCGTTGCACCAATCGCTTGTGCTACTTGTTTAGCTAGCACTGTACTGACGTTGGCAAACATATCAACGACCTGCTGCTGAACAGACTTGCTTTTCACTTTTCCAAGCTCAAAGCTAAAAGCACTGATAATATGCTCTTTTTCAGTGTCGCTCATGCTATTCCAAAATAGCGTTGCCTGTGAAAAGTGGTCTTTAAAACTTTCGCTTCGGCTTCGAACTTTTCTTCCTTCCACTTTTTCTTGATAGTGAGCATAACCGCCCTCTGACTCTGAGACAGGAGCCGGCGTATTGGCTGCAAGAGAGTTTCTGTGATAGCTGACAGGCCCTTTGTTAATCGTTTGACGTCCGTAACCGTCTCGTTGATTGTTATGAAACGGGCATACTGGACGGTTGATTGGAAGTTCGTGAAAATTCGGACCCCCAAGACGAATAAGCTGGGTATCCGTGTACGAAAACAATCTTCCTTGTAAGAGAGGATCGTTAGAAAAATCAATTCCCGGTACCACATGTCCCGGATGGAATGCGACTTGTTCCGTTTCAGCAAATACGTTGTCTACATTTCGATTTAAGGTCATTTTTCCAACCAATTTGACGGGAATGTCTTCTTCTGGCCAAAGCTTAGTTGGATCGAGA
Source organism: Priestia sp. 53B2 (assembly GCF_056099005.1). Classification (NCBI taxonomy): domain Bacteria; kingdom Bacillati; phylum Bacillota; class Bacilli; order Caryophanales; family Bacillaceae; genus Priestia; species Priestia sp. 53B2. The sequence continues at coordinate 173,273 of NZ_JBLZXA010000008.1, read as the reverse complement.
ATGTCAAAGTCGAACTTAAATTCATCTTCCTCAGCTATGATTTGAAGGCCTAGCTCATATTCAGGATAGTCTCCGTTTTCAATCGATTCCCATAAATCGCGGCGATGAAAATCAGGGTCTTTCCCAGAAATTGTTTGAGCTTCGTCCCAAACAAGGGAGTGCGTTCCGAGCACAGGCTTCCAGTGGAATTTGACAAAATGAGCTTTTCCTTCTGCATTAACTAAGCGAAAAGTATGTACGCCGAAGCCTTCCATCATACGCAAGCTGCGAGGAATTGCGCGGTCTGACATTGACCACATGACCATGTGAGCAGACTCTTGGTTATTGGCGACAAAATCCCAAAACGTATCGTGTGCTGAAGCCGCCTGCGGCATTTCGTTGTGTGGCTCAGGCTTAACAGCGTGAATTAAATCCGGAAATTTAATCGCATCTTGGATAAAGAACACGGGAATGTTATTTCCAACTAAGTCATAGTTTCCTTCTTCTGTATAAAATTTTGTTGCAAAACCACGGGCGTCGCGCACCGTTTCAGCTGAACCTTTAGAACCTGCTACAGTAGAGAAACGGACAAATACAGGTGTTTTTACAGACGGATTCTGTAAAAATTTAGCTTTTGTATATTCGCCGAGAGAGTCATACAGTTCAAATTCTCCGTGAGCAGCGAAGCCGCGTGCATGAACGATGCGTTCAGGAATGCGCTCGTGGTCAAAATGCGTCATTTTTTCACGGAAATGAAAGTCTTCCATAAGGGTTGGACCACGTTCACCCGCTTTTAAAGAAAATTCATCTTCAGAAAGCTTTAACCCTTGATTGGTTGTGAGCGCTTGGTTTCGATCATCTGTTTTAAACTGCTCGAGCTGTTCTTGCTTGCTTTTTTCATTTCCAGGGTGCTTTTTTGTCATACCTGTCTTCCTCCTTGACCTTCAATTAATAATCATTACAAAATGTGTACCCTATCAAAAGTTGAAGCAAACAGAAATGTTGGAATTTTTTCGTAGGAAATCCGTTATTTTCTTGTTATGATTATGAATAAGTATTCATAAATAAGAAAATTAAAGGAGAGGGGATACATAGATGAAAACACGGGTAACAGATTTATTAGGGATTCAATATCCAATTGTACAAGGAGGTCTGGCATATTTAGCGTACGCAGAACTTGCTGCTGCTGTCTCAAATGCAGGAGGGCTTGGACAAATTACAGCTATGACGCTCCGAACACCTGAGAAACTTCGAGCTGAAATTAAGAGAGTACGTTCTTTAACTGAACGTCCTTTTGGCGTTAATTTTGCTGTTGGAGGTCAAACAGAAGGTTCTTATAAAGAACTTCTCGACGTAGCAGTAGAAGAAAGTGTTCCGGTTGTTTCCATAACAGGAGCAAATCCCGCACCTATTTTTGAGAGATTAAAAGGAACAGGAATTAAAACGCTCGTGCTGGTAGCCAACGTGCGTCAAGCTCAAAAAGCTGAGAAGTTAGGAGCAGATGCTGTCATGGCAGTGGGGCAAGAAGCAGGAGGACATATCGGACGTGAGGATCTCGGCACAATGGTATTAATTCCTCGAGTAGCTGCGGCTGTGTCAATTCCGGTCCTGGCAAGCGGAGGGATTGGAAACGGACAAGGATTATTGGCAGCGTTATCATTAGGTGCTGAAGGAATTGAAATGGGAACACGGTTTATCGCGACAAAAGAATGTGTAGATGCCCACGATGCGTATAAACAAGCTATTGTAGAAGCAAAAGAAACCGATACTGTGGTTATTAAACGTTCGTTCGGAGCACCTGGACGCGTATTGAAGTCCCACTACACTCTTGACATTATTGAGCGTGAGCAGCAAGGAGAGAGGTACGAAGAGTTAAAAGACGTCATTAGCGGAGGGGCAAACTGCCGGTATATTTATGAAAATAAAATCGATGAAGGCTATGGATGGGCAGGCCAAGTCGTTGGACTGATTGATAGTATCCCAACGGTCCAAGAGCTTTTTGACAGTATGATAGAAGAAGCAGAAGCTGGTTCTAAACGACTGCTGAGTATAGTGGGAAAGAAGTAGAGATACAAGCCGTCATACTGCAGCAATTATTCGCATATTTATAATCTATATCTCTAAATGAGGTGAGAGAATGAAAAGGATGCGAGCATTTGCTATTATGACGTTTTTAGTAGTAGGTTCAGGATATGCAGTTTTTACTAAAAAAGAAGAAGTTTCCAAGACTCAGCAAGCACAAGTGTACGAAGAAGCAAAGCCTGTTATTAAACAAATGGACAAACTGGATATTTGGCATAAAATCAGCAGCGGTTTAACTGAAGCGGGCTATGAATCAAGGGGCGTGAATTCTTCCCTTTACTCAAAAGACAGAGTAGAGCTGGATGTGTATATGGAGCCTTCCGTTTCATCTGATGCCAAAACGCAAGAAACTATTAAACAAATGGTATATAAAATACTCGAAGAAAATAAGTTTCAGCAAAAGGCCTTTTATGTAACAATTAAATTCCTGCCCGAAAAACAAGCAAAATAGACTTGTCTCGGCCAGGAAATTTTTTTATTAAAATGCTTTTTCATTGGCTGCTGGAATACTCTCTGGGAGAAAAATTTCAGCATTTTTGGGCTGATACGCAATTTTTCCGTCCAGCACATCATTTGCTTTTTGTAGATCTAATAAATTTTCCCATCGTGCGATAATAAAAGCAGCTACCGCATAACCAATAATATTAACTGTAGTCCGGTAATTACCCATAAAGCGATCAGGAGCGAGCATGAGAGCAACGGCTGCTACCGGAATGGATCCGGTTGCTGCTGCGGTAGCAGAGAGAGCAACAAAAGCCGATCCTGGAATACCAGCCATTCCTTTAGACGTAAGAAGAAGAACACCAAGCATTAAAAGCTGATCAGTGAGGCTCAAATCCACGCCCGTTGCTTGTGCTAAAAAGACGAGGGCAAGAGACAAGTAGATAGAAGCACCGTCTAGATTAAACGAATAGCCAGTAGGCACCACAAGACCAACGACTGCTTTGTTGCATCCTGCTTGTTCGAATTTATCCATGAGCTGCGGCATAACGGCTTCAGTGGAACCCGTAGCAAATGCAAGCATAATTTCTTCTCGTATATATAGAATGACTTTCCACAAACTTAATTTTAAATAGATTCGTAAAATAACAGCTAAAACAAGAACAAATGCTAGACAAGCAATTGTCATAGCGATAAATAGCTTTCCGAATGCAGCAAGTGTTCCAAGACCGTACTGACTAACTGCAAATGCCATGGCACTAAACGTGGCAAGAGCCGTTAATTTCATAATGTATCCCATAATTTTAAACAATACATCATTTACTTTCTCCAATACATTTAAAAGGGTCTCGGCTGTTTTTCCTCCTATATGTACAAGCGCGAGGCCAAACAAACAAGAAATTAAAAGCACTTGAAGCATGGAGTTGCTTGAAAAAGCACCAACTGCGCTGTCTGGAATCATATTAAGAAAAAAATCACCTTCACTCGGAAGTTCGGAGCCGTTAGTCTTCGCGTCCACTTGGCTTGTGTTTAGGCTTGAAGGATCAACATTCATACCGGTGCCGGGATTCATTACGTTTGCTACTAATAGACCGATTAATAGAGCGAATGTTGTGACAATTTCGAAGTAAAGAATGGTTTTTCCACCGATACGCCCAACTGTTTTAATGTTTCCAACCTTGGCAATTCCAACAACGACTACTCCAAAAATAAGAGGAGCAATCAGCATTTTGATGAGCTTAATAAAACCGTCTCCAATCGGTTTCACAGCATTTCCAAAGCTTGGCCACAGATATCCTACGGCTATGCCAAGTACAATTGCCATCATAATTTGAAAGAAAAGACCTTTGTAAAAAGGTTTTTTCTTACTTTTTGCCGCTGTTTGTGTCATGTGTTCTCCCTTCCTCGTACAATTTTTTAGATATCACAATAGATGTTATGTTTTTTTACATTTTAACGTAAGGTTGTTTGAGGTGTCATTGGTCTCTTTGACTAAAATTCAATAAAAATATTAGTTGAAGTGTATAAGAAGGGAAGGGAAGTGGTTTAAAACATTATTATTTTTAATGCAGATCTTTAAAAAAACTAATAAAAAGCACATGCAAAGGCATGTGCTTTTATTTGTTAAATTAATTTAATTCCGCTAATTAGAATGATGGTTGCCATAATGGCTTGAAGCGGTCTTGAAGGCACTTTCGTTGATAAACGGCTTCCGATTAACACACCTGGAATAGATCCAGTTAATAGGTTAGCAGTCAACATGTAATCCACGCTTCCGAAGCTTGCATTTAAAATACCAGCCACCGTAACGAGAAGAAACGCATGTGCAATATCAGTTCCAACCAGCTCAGATGTTTTTAGCTTAAATAAGTACAGCATCGCAATCGCAAATAATGAGCCCGAACCAATCGATGTTAGTCCGACAATGAATCCAAAGACTACGCCAATTCCAATTGTTAATCCTTTTTTCTGATTTAAGTCCATTTCCTGAAACCGATTTGGGCGAATTAATTTATCAAAAAAGACGCGAAAGATAATTGAAATGGCAACCAGCGTCATGACGTACCCGAGAGCATGCTTAATAATCGTTTCTTGATGCTCGTGAAAAGATGGAAATGCATGAAGTGTGACAATAGCCAGCACAGCGCTCGGAATACTTCCGAAGGCTAAATATTTTGCTAATTTAAAGTTAATGGTTCGCTGTTTGTAGTGCTGAGCGACTCCGAATAATTTTGTGATAGAATTGTAGACAAGATCTGTTCCTACGGCAATGGAAGGGTTAATGCCGAGTACAATCAGTAAAGGTGTTAATAAAGCGGCACCTCCAACCCCCGTTAAGCCTACAAGGGTTCCAACGAATAATCCCATTAAGGTAATTGATAGTTCCATATTTCGTCCTCCTACTCTCAAAACCAAGTACATTGATCTGATTATAGATCATTGTAACTCATATGTAAATAAAATTCTGAATATTTTCATTGAAGTTGAAAGGGTTTTCTTAGCCTTCACTATTTTAGGGAACGGACGATAAAGTCATAGGAAGTTATAAAAAAGTAAATAGAATACGTTTATTTATCTATGATTACGCTCTAATTTGTGTTACAAATGTAAATGCAATAAAAGAGTTTATTTTTATCTCATTTGAAAGACCGGTGAATGCATGAGTTTTGTCACGAAAGATTTGTTAATTAATTTTTTATTTATTTTATTGGCGCTGTTTTTAGTGCAGATGTTTTATTTAATCAAGTATGCTAAAAAAATTCATTGGTGGAAAGATCGTTATATCGCGGTATTTCCGATTTTAGCCATTACCTTTTGCCTTTTGTTTCCCGTTAACGGAGCTTATGTCCCGGATGACTATCGAATGGATCTACGAAGAATTCCTTATATTTTAGGAACGTTATATGGAGGCTGGCCGTTAGGAAGCTTGCTTTTTGTCTTTATTTTACTGCTGCGCTTGCTAATTGGCGGGTACGATGTAGGGTTTTTATCAACACTAATTGCTCTTCCGATTTTATCCATTCCTTTATCTTTCATAACAAAATACTTTTTACATTTCTCATTAAAAAATAGAATTATCGTGAGCACCTGTCTTAGTGTAGTCGGTTCTTTATTAGCTATGCTTGTATCTATTTTCGTCTTACACGTAACAAGCATTCCTATTAGCGTGTGGGTTCAATTTGCGATTTTAGATGTAGCAGGCATGTTTGTAATTACCATACTGTGGGAAGCGATACGGGCAAATTTATTAGTGCTGCAGCGCCTGATGAAAGCAGAAAAACTAGAAATTGTCAGTCATTTAGCCGCCAGCATCTCTCATGAGGTGCGGAATCCTCTAACGGCAAGCAGAGGGTTTATGCAAATGCTGCAAGAAGATGAAAAAGAACCTGCTAAAAAACGCTACATTTCAATTGCGATTAATGAACTAGACCGCGCAAAAGAAATCATTGATGATTACTTGCTGTTTGCCAATTCTGCACCAGAACGAAATGAAAAAATGAATATTTCAGAAGAGATTCATCACGTCACCCATATTATGACGCCTCTTGCCAATATGAATGGAGTCGCGATTGAATTTACATTTGATGAAGAAGTGAAGTTCTTCGTAATGGGAGAAAGAAGAAAGCTTCAGCAGTGCCTAATCAATTTATTTAAAAATAGTATTGAAGCCATGCAAAATGGAGGCACGTTAACCGTTAAAGCAACAAAAGAAGGCGGAGCTGTTATTGTGGATATTATCGATACAGGCTGCGGTATGACGCAAGAACAAATCAACCGGTTAGGAGAACCGTATTTTACAACAAAAGAAAAAGGTACGGGGCTTGGAACGATGGTATCTTTCAGCATTATTCATTATATGAAGGGGAAAGTGAGTGTGTCTAGCATAAAAGGAAAAGAAACGTGCTTTTCACTTCAATTTCCACTTTGTGAATAAAGAGGCCGGGACAAAAGTTATTTAGTTGAAGGAAGATCCGAATGCGATTGATTCTCGACGGAGAATCAATCGCATTCGGATTTTTTCATTGGCAGAGTAAATGTAGGTTTCATCTATTTAGTCGCTTCTAGCGGTTGATTGGAGGGCAAGGCGAAGGCTCAGCTGTTCCGCCCCGCGGAAAGTGAAGCCTTGCATGGAAATCAACAGCGGTGGAACAAGCGGTTCAGCTCATGTATCCCATTTGTTCGTTTTTAGATTGTATTGATTTCGTTATGGTTTAATTTGTTTTTAATGAAGTTCACTCACATACTGATCGATCATCGTCTGTAAATCCTCTAGCGCTGTCTTACTTTTGTTGACAGACAGCTGCTGTAACGAATGAAGAGCACTATCAACAACAAACTTGCGGGGATTTGATTGTTTAAACAGCTCTTCTTCAATAAAACTAATAAGCTCTGTGCATTTTTGACGTTCGAATTCATCAGTAAATTGTTTGTGAACCTGTTTTTTTAAATCGATAAGTGCTGCAGAAATGTCCTGTTCTATTTGATTTTTAGTATTCGGGCAAGATGGAAGCCATTCTTTAATCGTTTGCGGATCGAGCAAAATGTCTCCTGAATTTGCTACTTCGTCTACAAGAGAAAGCAGGCGCTTGACACTGTAGCTTATGATCTCATGCGGGTCAGTATTTGTGCCATTAACCATAAAATTATAGTGAAAGTTGCGATGAAGCATGCCAAGAAACATAATTGCACAATCTAGCAGGTACGGTTTCTTTTCTTGTCCAAATAAATCAATAAACCGCTTGTAAACCCAGTTTACTTCAATAAACTGGGTTTTTTTTATGTATGCTTTTAAATCAGGATCATTGGAAACAAATACTTCTTCAAGTAATGTGAAAAATTTATGTTTATGATGGTTTTTCATCTGTGCATCAATCTGTTTAACAAATACATTTACATCGGTCAGGCTTTTACCAACCAGCAGCTGATTTCGCTCTTGTTCAATTGTTGTATGAAGCCAGGTAAAAACAGCGATTAATAATTCATTTTTTGAAGAAAAATAGTTGTAGAATGTTCCTTTTGAAATGCCGCTATAATCAATGATGTCTTGAATAGATGTAGCTTGAAATCCTTTTTCAACGAAGAGATGGTGTGCATTTTTTACAACTTGCTGTTTTCGGTTATTCATTATTATCACCTAAATATAAAATTAGACTCATGGTCCAACTTTATGATACATGATTTAAAGCGTTTACACAAATGTTCTTTTCAAAAAATGGACGATATCACGACAATATATTGATATAAAAGGATTGTAGGACTAAAAAAGTCGATAAAATAAAGGACATGAACGCAAGATTTTTCGCTTGCATAAATTGAACTCACAGTATAATATACTCTATGTAGAACATGTGTCTAAAAAAATGAACTTAAAGTATAAGGAGGTACAATAATGAGTCAATCGATAAATCAAATGGAAAAGCCGCCTTATGGCATAATTGCTATTTTGTTAATTGGCGCTTTTATCTCATTGTTGAATGAAACGTTATTAAACGTGGCGCTGCCGTCTATTATGAAAGACTTAGATGTGACAACGTCAACTGTCCAGTGGCTTTCTACTGGTTATATGTTAGTGAATGGTATTATGATTCCAACTACTGCTTTTTTAATTCAGCGCTATTCCGTCAGAGGATTGTTTTTAACGGCGATGTGTTTATTTACAGCAGGAACGATACTTGCCGGTGCTTCGCCCGTATTTTCGGTCTTGTTAACCGCTCGTATTATTCAAGCATCAGGCGCAGCCATTATGATGCCGCTTTTAATGAACGTATTGCTCACAAGTTTTCCATTAGAAAAACGCGGAGCTGCGATGGGGATTTTCGGCTTAGTTATGATTTTTGCTCCGGCAATTGGTCCTACCTTATCAGGGTGGCTAATTGAACACTATGAGTGGAGAATGCTGTTCCACCTTGTTACGCCAATCGCTGCAATTGTATTAATAGGCGCTTTCTTCCTATTAAAAGACAAAAAAGAAAAAGTGGAAATCAATTTGGATTTTTTATCTCTTTTGTTATCTACAATTGGATTTGGAGGACTTCTATACGGATTTAGCTCAGCAGGGGATAAAGGCTGGGATTCTGTGGAAGTATACGGCACCATTATCGTAGGAGCTGTGGCTCTGATTTTATTTATTACGCGTCAGTTCAAGCTTAAAACCCCTATGCTTGAATTCCGCATTTTTAAATATCCAATGTTTGCTTTATCATCAACGATTTCAATGGTGATCACAATGGCATTATTCTCAGCCATGCTGCTAATGCCAATTTATGTTCAAACGGTACGAGGCATTTCTCCGCTTCATTCAGGATTACTAATGCTTCCGGGTGCGCTGCTAATGGGTGTGATGTCACCGATTACCGGAAAATTATTTGATAAATTCGGAGCGCGTGCACTGGCTGTAACGGGTCTAACTATTACAGCCGTTACGACGTATTTCTTCAGTAACTTAGAGCTTGATACGACGTATACAACGCTCATTACGCTTTACACGCTTCGCATGTTCGGAATGTCTATGGTGATGATGCCGGTTATGACAAACGGATTAAATCAGCTGCCGCAGCGCTTTAATCCGCATGGCACTGCGATGAATAACACGCTTCAACAAGTATCGGGAGCTATTGGTTCGGCTCTTTTAGTAACGGTGATGTCAAACCGTACAGCTACACATGCAAAAGAGCTCGCTCAAGATGCAATGAGCGGAGCAGGAGCAGCTAATGCAACCGCGGCCGGGGCAGCTCAAATGAAAGAACAGATTGGGATGCAGGCAATGGTACAAGGGATTAACGATGCGTTTGCCATCTCAGTAGTACTAGTGGTGGTTGCCTTAATTCTTTCATTGTTTATGAAACGCGCAACGCCGGCAAGTGAAGATGAAGTGATAAAGGAAAAAGCAGGACGCGAGCAGTTTGCTAAATAAAAAAGAAATCCCCGCTGAGACAGCGGGGATTTTTTCAGCTTGTATATCTAAAGCTTAAGCCCATTTTCTTTAATAATTTCCGATAGCCGATGGACGTTTGATCAGCCATAATATGCGCTTCCATCTGCAGGTCTAAAGGCAAGTCTTCAGGCTTTTGGTTTTCAACCATTTCACGGTCTTCGTCAAAGACGCGAAGGTTAAAGTCATACACACCTTCAACGGGAGAATCTTTCTCAAAGTTTCGAGCGATTGGCGCGAATAAACGTGTTTCGCGGGCTGAAATAGGAGAGACTGCATTCATAATCCACAGCTCTGCGCCTTCTGGGAAGTATACTTTTAGCGTAGCTGTAAACGGCGGATAAACATCAAAGACGCGAAGCCATTTAAAATCAGGTGGATTTAAATGCTGCTGTTCTTTGGAATAATTGCTCACCGTGCTCGTATATTCTACATGAAGCCCATAATCTGTGTCGCTTACTTTATATTTAGGCACAAAGGCATTGTTTCGATCGCCAAACGTATCTGTGTGAACCCAAGCAAAATGAGCTACGTCTAAAAACCCTTCCATTTGGCGACCAGCTGATCCCATAATATCAAAGCTCGGACAAACAATTTGCTGAAAGTCAGGGTCCTCCCAAGCATCGAAGTACGGCAAATTATCTTGTTCACCGGTCAGGGAAGTCCAAACTAATCCAAATCGTTCAATAACTGGATAGACGGCCATACACAGGCGGGGGGAAATATTGGCGTCGGGATGAGCTGGAATCGACGTGCATGCACCGTCCGTTGCATAGCGGAAGCCGTGGTAAGGACAGATAATTTCATCATCTTCGACCCAGCCCATGCTAAGCGGTGTGCCTCGGTGAACGCATAAATCACGAGCCGCTACAACTTTGTGTGTGGTACGGTATAGAACTAGATTTACATCTAGTAATTTTACGGACATTGGTTTTTCTGTTACATCACTGCACCGTGCGACGGGGTACCAATACTTGGCGAGCGTCGTCCAATCTTCTAGGCTAAACGTACAGTCTCTTGGGTAGGGAGTTGCCGTTTTTGATTTGGTCATGGTTGGTTGTTGTTCCATCTATTTTCTTCCTTTCTTTTGTAAGCTCTTTTACTAAGGGTAATATAAAAAAAGAAAATTCACACAATTTGTGTGAGGAATTCTAACACAAAATATGGAACTTTGTAGAAAGTGCGAATTTCAGAAGACGCAAATTAGAGAATATACCAATAAAAAAATTTTTAAAAAGCGCTTCCTAAATCAATTTAAACGTGATATAATTTTCCAAGACGCTGGTGTAGCTCAGTAGGTAGAGCACTTGCATGGTAAGCAAGAGGTCGCAGGTTCGATCCCTGTCGCTAGCATACGAAAAAAACCTTCTTTCTTGTTGAAAGAAGGTTTTTTATTTGTGTTGGCTTTAAAATTATTCTCCGAATTATTCTTCCCCGCCTTGTGAAAAATTTAACAGTTTGATAGCCTTATTAGGAAGGTGTGAGAAAACATGTGTATCTTTTCAACTATGTCTTATGAATCATATTTAGAAATATTCTTAAAAGAATGTTTATTGCCTCTAAGTATTGGGTACACGGAACTAGGGGTTAAATTTCAACAGGGAGTGTGAACGATAATTTGATTACGTTTAAGAATGTGTCAAAGCAATATCCAGACGGTACGACCGCCGTGAAAAATATTAATCTAGAAATTAAAGAAGGAGAGTTTTTTGTTTTAATTGGTCCGAGTGGGTGTGGTAAAACAACCACCTTAAAAATGATTAACCGTCTTCATGATATTACCGAAGGAGAACTATACATAAAAGATAAGCTCGTATCGGACCACAACATACATGAGCTACGCTGGAACATCGGTTATGTCCTGCAGCAGATTGCGCTTTTCCCCCATATGACCATTGCTGAAAATATAGCCATTGTACCCGAGATGAAACATTGGAAGAAAAACAAAATCAAAACGCGCATTGATGAGCTGCTTACCTTGGTGGGACTAGACCCAAAGCAGTATCGAAACCGAAAGCCGTCTGAGCTCTCAGGTGGCCAGCAGCAACGTGTAGGTGTAGCACGTGCCCTCGCAGCCGATCCCCCCGTTATTTTAATGGACGAACCCTTTAGTGCCCTCGATCCGTTAAGCCGCGAACAGCTTCAGCAAGATGTTATTAGCTTAAAAGAAAAAATCAAAAAAACATTTGTATTTGTTACGCACGATATGAGCGAAGCGATGACGCTTGGAGATCGTATCTGCCTAATGAAAGATGGGGAAATTGTTCAAGTTGGAACCCCGGAGGAATTCATTCAAAGGCCTAAAAATGAATTTGTAAAAATATTTATTGGAAATCAAGGAAATGCTTTATTTGAGACATTGGATATGTTTGTCAAAGAAAGCGAACAGCCAGACGTAGAGCCTACTGAAGAGCTAGCTTCAACCGCCACTGTTCAGCAGGCAATGGACGCCCTTTACGACCACGAAGCAATAGCCGTGAAAAAAGGGAGCAAACGCATTGGCGTTGTAACGCGCAAAACTCTATTAGCGTTTCTTTCTGATAAAACGAAAGAAGGGGGAACGCTGTAATGAATGCACTAAGCACATTATTAGATCAACGAGGAGATGCACTGTTTCAAGCTCTTCTTGAACACATTCAAATTTCAGTACTGGCTCTTGTTATCGCCGTATTAATTTCAGTGCCGCTCGGACTGTACTTAACGAGACATGACCGCATTGCTGAACCGATCATTGGCGTAACAGCCGTACTGCAAACCATTCCTTCACTCGCTTTATTAGGATTACTAATTCCTCTTGTCGGAATTGGAACCTTTCCCGCGGTTATTGCACTGTTTTTATATTCGCTTCTTCCTATTGTACGAAATACATATACCGGAATTAAAGAAGTGGACCCGTCTTTAATTGAAGCATCCAAAGCCATGGGGATGAACTCGTGGAGACGATTAATCAAAGTAGAACTTCCTCTAGCACTTCCTGTCATTATGGCCGGAATTCGTACAGCAATGGTACTCATTATTGGTACAGCGACAATTGTGGCTCTTATCGGAGCGGGCGGACTCGGAAGCTTAATTTTGCTTGGTATTGATCGAAGTGATAATAGTTTAATTTTATTAGGAGCCATTCCAGCAGCATTATTAGCGCTTATTTTTGATGGAATTCTGCGAACGATTGAACACTCAGCTAAAAAAGGGTCCAAAAAACGCTCGTTTATTATGATCATCGTATTAATACTCATTCTTGTTTCTCCGTTTGCAGCGATGAGCGCAACAAAATCAGACCTTGTTATCGGAGGGAAAATTGGCGCAGAACAAGATATTTTAATTGATATGTACAAAGAATTAATTGAAGATCAAACCGATATGAAAGTAAATCTTCGTTCGTCGCTTGGGAAAACGGTATTTGTATTTGAGGCTCTGCGTAACAAGGAAATTGATTTATACCCTGAATATACGGGCACAGCCATTGTGACGCATCTAAAGGAACAGCCGGACAGCAAAGATGAAACAAAGGTGTACAAGCAGGCAAAAGAAGGATTTCAAAAGAAATTCGGCCTTGTTTATTTAGATCCAATGAAGTTTAATAATACGTACACATTGACCGTAACAAAGAAATTTGCCAAAGAAAATAATCTAACGACCATTTCAGATTTGGCAAATGCAACAGATAAAGTAAAAGCAGGATTTACGCTTGAGTTTAAAGATCGTGAAGACGGCTATGTAGGCATTCAAAAAGAATACGGTCTTACCTTCCCGAATATTAAAACGATGGAGCCGAAGCTTCGCTATCGTGCTGTAGAAAAAGGCGATATTAATATGCTTGATGCTTACGCAACGGATCCTGAAATCAAACAGTTTGGTTTGAAAGTCTTAAAAGACGATCAGCAGTTCTTCCCTCCGTATCAAGGAGCGCCTGTGCTTCGTGAAGATACGCTAAAAGAACACCCTGAACTGAAAAAAATCTTAAATCAATTGGGCGGTAAAATTAGTGACGGAGAAATGCGTGAAATGAACTATCAAGTAAATGCAAAAGGCAAAACGGCTGAAGAAGTCGCTCATCAATTCTTAGTGAAAAAAGAATTAATTAAAGAGTAAAAACGAAGAAAAAAGCTAGGACAAAAGTATGTTAGTTGAAAGAAGATCCGAACGATGAATCGTTCGGATCTTTTCATTTTAGTTGCTTCTAGCAGTTGATTGGAGGGCAAGGCGAAGACTCCTGGTGTAACAAACGATCCATACCCGGTCATTTATGCCATTTGTTCGTCTTCAGATTGGCGTAATTTCTTTATGTCTCAATCTCTTTTACTGTGAGATAAGCGTTAATGAAAGTAGAGTCTTATGAACAAGCTAAAGGTACCGAATTTGTTTTCTGATATAAGGGAGGCGCCGGTGTGAATAGATTTTTTACGTGTGATCCTGTACAACATTCCTTTCAGTTTTTTTCAGCGCACCATCTTGTAACTTTAGCCATTATGGTGATCATAGGAGCATTTATTTTCTTGTGTCGAAAGCAGCTGCGAAAAAAGAGGTTTGTGTTCGTTTTGCTTTCGCTCGTTCTAATTGCTTCAGAAACGGCCTACCAGGCTTGGGAAATCGGATGTCATCAGTGGTCTGCTGAAACTTCCTTGCCTCTTCAGCTCAGTGATATAGTCGTGCTGTTGGCTGCTGTTATGCTGATAACCAAAAGCAGGTTTCTTTTTTATTTTGTGTACTTCGCAGGAATCAGCAGCTCTGTTCAAGCGATGATTACCCCAGACCTTGGCGGCTATGCGTATGCCCAGTTTCGCTATGTGCAGTTTTATGTATCGCATGGCGGTGTGGTACTTGCTTGCTGTATGCTAATTGCTATCTGCAGATATGAGCCGACGTTTCGTTCTTTATGGGTAAGCGTAGTATTTGTTAATCTGTACGGAGGTTTTATCTATGCCATGAATCGTTTACTTGGGGCGAATTATTTATATATGATGAAAAAGCCAGAGCACGCTTCCTTGCTGGATGTTCTTGGACCTCATCCTTGGTATTTAGTATGGATTGAAGGAATCATGATTCTTAGCTTTCTTGTCCTTTATCTGCCGTTTTGGGTACATGAAAAAATTAAAGGTGATAAAAGCAAAGTCAATTTTATTGAAGCAGAGCGATAATACTGGTAGTTTATAAGTGTAAACTACCTCGGATTTCCTGAAGGAAAAGGAAAGAATGACTGAACAAGCCGTGAGAGGCAAGAGTAAAAAATAGAAAAGAAAAAAGCAAGCACAGACATCAGAAGGAGAGTATCAAAATGAAAACACTGGTTATTTTAGCGCATCCAAACTTAGCATCTTCTCGTATTAATAAAGCGTGGGCAGAGCGAGTGAAAGAAGAGGAGGATGTGTACGTTCATGATTTATACGCAAACTATCCCGATTTCAAAATTGATGTAGAAAAAGAGCAGGAGTTAGCTGTTCAATTCGATCGTATTGTGTTTCAATTTCCATTTTACTGGTACAGTTCACCCGCACTGTTAAAAGAGTGGCAAGATGTGGTATTAACATACGGATGGGCTTATGGCAGCAAAGGTACTAAACTTCACGGAAAAGAGTTTATCGTGGCTACTTCCACAGGAGGCCCTGCAGAAGCTTATCAAGAAGGCGGCTACAACCGTTATCCAATGAATCATCTGCTTCTTCCATTTCAAGCTACGGCAAATTTAACAGGCATGAAGTTTCAAACGCCATTTTTATTTCAAGGAGCAGGCGGTGAGCTGAGCGACAAAGTCATTCAAGATAGTGCTGAAAGCTACGCTCAATTATTAAGACAATAAAAAAAAGCCGCGTCAACGCGGCTTTTTAATTTACATTTGTTCGTGAAAAAGAAGTAAGCAGCTTTTGAGGAGCGATATCTAATCCTTCAATTAGTAATCCCGTCATAGCAGTTAGACTCCCGACTTCAAAGAATTCCCCGGCTCTCCAAAATGCGGATTCACCTTGTTTAATATAAATTTTTAGTCCGTTATCCCCAGCTACCCAGCCTTCCCCGTGAACGACTAAGAGAAGCTGTGGAATCGTAGCTTCTTGACGAGGCGTATAATCATTTTCTTGAAAAGATAAAAAGCTGATTTTGACATCTCCAGTATGAGAAAGCAATGGGTTTATTTTATAGGTAGAATGAAGAAAGGAACGCTCTTCTTCAGATTGAAAACCATATAATTTCATACTTTCATCTCCTTGACTAAAAAATAAAAAAGAAGTGCTTCTTATTTCATATACGCATGCAGTAGAAAAAATAGAACTCTAAAGAAACAGCTGTTTCCAGGAAAATAGCTTCATTTTTTGTCGAAGCTGAAAATTTTTTGAAGGATAGGAAGGAAAAAGAGAAGTTTTTTTGAATAGTATAAAAAAAGGTGTCCGCTAATGGACACCTTTTCCTAATTTAAAAATGATTGTAATGCTTGTTTGTTTTCTTCAAGATCTATACTTAAAACAGCACCAATACCGGATACTCGTTCATTTGAATAGGAACCTTCAACCGGTAAACGAAGAGATTTTAAATCTGGCTGATTTCCAACTAAAAAATCTTTTCCTATCACAATAAATGTTTTTGGCGGAATATTTGTATCCACATATGGATCAATGACTCCCCATAGTTTAGGAGCTTTCGCCAGCGTCTTTACTTGAAGAGCTTCATCCATTAATTTACCGATAACTTCTTGTTGACGCTTCACGCGCCCGAAATCACTTTGGCTATCGTGTCGGAATCGCACATATCCTAGTAATTTATCTCCGTGAAGAGTTTGTTTTCCAGGTTTTAGTGTCATGCCAATTCCTGATGACATTTCGTGTGGCACGGTAACCGTAATTCCCTCAGGGGCAATGGTATCGGCAACTTTAGAAAAACCTTTAAAATCAACAACGGCATAATAGTTTACATCTACGCCGAAATTTTCTTTAATTGTCTTACGCATTAATTCGGGCCCGCCAAATGCATAGGCTGAATTTAATTTGTTTTTGCCATGTCCGGGAATATCCACATATGAATCACGCATCAAAGAAACAATTTTAGGCTGATTGCTGTCTTTATCATAATGAGCAATCATGATTGTATCGGCACGCGAATGTTCTTCACCTCGAGAGTCAATTCCAAGAAGCAGCACATTCATGCTATCTAAATTGGCACTTGCACCATTAAAATCAAACTGTCCATCTTTCCCAAAAGCTCCGTCTGCTTCTGCTAACCCTTGTTGGTATTGATAATACACATACGCACCAGCGGCGATTACAAGAATGAGAAAGAAAAGAAGTAGCTTTCTAAAGCGTTTCTTTTTTCTTTGCTTTTTTCTTTTATGTTGTTTACGTTCTGTACGTTCTTCCAAATGTCTCACCATCGCATTCAAAAATATTAATACTTTTTTGTTTGAAACCAATTATGCAAAAAATTATAAAACGACATAATAAAATTAACACTAAGGAATTAGATTAGCAAGTACGTTCACTAGTAAATCTGCGAAGACGCTAAAATAAGAGAAGGGTACAAATAGAAGAAAGAGGAAATAAAGGTTATTTTTTTCGAGGATATTTGTTATAATCTATCATAGTTAGGGAAAAAGTTCTGTCTTTTAGAAATGGAATAAGAGGAAAGTCTCTGTGTGCGGAGAGTCAAATATAGGTCTAAATGTAGAAAAAAGGAGTGAAGCGAATGAGTATATATGTGTCATCTTCGAACCTTGTGCTGATTCCAGAAGCGGCGTTAAGTCATTGGAAACCTTATGGCGCGGGGGAATTGACCGGAGCTATTATTTCAGGTAAAGATAGTGCTGAAATAATTAAAGAGCTTAATCAATCGTCTATTCTGCCTTTTACAAGTTTTTTCTATCGAAAGCATTTTGTTATTCTGTTTGATAAAGAACAAGTGAAAAATCATTTTGAACAGCTGCTTTTATTATATAAATCTCAGGGCTATATTTTTTATTCTTCTACTTTATACGATGATCACTGGTCCCAGGTCCTTGAAGGAACGAAGCAGCTGCTAACGGTAAATGGACAAGTGGTGCCGGTGCTTGAGCTTGAACAAAACGGTGAATTTGATGTTGTGCGTGATGAAGGCGGTCTGCACATTGTTATAGATGATGACGAAGACGAAGAGAAGCAGCTAGAAAAAAAAGTTCATGAGCTTCCGCTTGAAGAAGGTACCTATTTTATTGGCGATCCGGGATTTGTTGAAAACCGAGACATGCTGGTAAAAGAATATTTTCCTAAAGGTACGTACGAATTTATTTATAGATACGGAGAAAATGGCTGGCTGATGAAAGTAAGTATTCAGCGAAAAGCGATTAAAGAGCAGCTTACTACTCTTCACGCGGCTTTGTCTTAACCTCTATTCATTGTACAATATTGCTAAATAACTATGTTATAATAGTAATATTGCACAATGAAAGGGGTTTTTTTAATGGAAGCACGTTTGCAAAAAGTCGTATCGTGGCTGGAAGAAAAGAATGTAGAAACGGCCTTTATTTCGTCAACCGAAAACGTATTTTATTTAACTGGATTTCACACGGATCCGCATGAGCGTTTGCTTGGCTTATTTGTGTTTAACGAAGCGGAGCCGATGCTTGTTTGTCCGTCAATGGAAGTGGGACAAGCAAAAGAAGCCGGCTGGAAGTTTGATGTGATTGGATATGAAGACCATCAAAATCCTTGGGAACTTATTAAAGAAGCTTTACATAAACGAAACGTAATAGATGTGAAAAAGGTTGCTGTAGAGAAAGAGCAGCTGCTGTATGCGAGAGCCGAAGAACTGCTTAGCTTATATCCAAATGCTGAGCTAGTCGGAGCAGAAGAGAAATTAAATCAGCTGCGTTTAATTAAAGATGAGCGTGAAGTTGAGATTCTGCAAAAGGCAGCTGCCTTAGCTGATTTTGGTGTAGAAGTAGGCGTAGCTGCTTTAAAAGAAGGCGTTACGGAAATGGATGTTCTGGCTAAAATTGAATACGAGCTAAAGCGAAAAGGAATTCGTGAGATGTCGTTTTCAACGATGGTTTTATTTGGTGAAAAAACGGGAGAAGCGCACGGAAACCCAGGTCTTCGCACGTTAAAGCCAGGAGATATGGTTCTGTTCGATTTAGGTGTAGTGCTAGACGGATACTGTTCAGATATTACGCGTACAGTCGCTTACAAGTCTATTAATGATAAGCAAAAAGAAATCTATGAAACGGTACAGCGCGCCGAGCAGGCAGCTCTTGAAGCTTCCAAGCCCGGCACTCGCATTGGCGACTTGGACATGGTAGCACGCAATATTATTACAGAAGCAGGGTATGGAGAGTATTTCTTGCATCGTCTTGGTCATGGTCTTGGTATCAGCGTGCATGAGTTTCCTTCAATGAGCCGCAACAATGATGATGTGCTTCAAGAAGGCATGGTATATACAATTGAACCGGGTATCTATATTCCAGGACTCGGAGGCGTGCGTATCGAAGATGATGTAATCATCACAAAAGATGGATACGAAACGTTAACGAAGTACCCAAAAGAATTACAAATTATTTCATAATAATGTCATAAAAAAATAGAGGCTGCCATGGTGCAGGCTCTATTTTTTATGAGAAAAGAAAAAATTGGTTAAGGTTTCTTGTTTGCTTCTTGATACAATTTCATAGTATGTTACGAAACGATAACATTTCTATCACATTTTCTAAAAACTATATCGCAAGCGAGTGCAGTAGTATATGCTGTACAGTAGGGAGCTTTTTAAGGTCGCAAGCAAGGAGGTTTTTTATGAGTAATTTTACAAAAGATGAAGAATTAATTATACATAAAGCAATAGATGTATTTGGTCAAAAGGATCGAATTGAAGATTATTCAGATGAAAGAAAAAAGCATGGTATTCACGTTGTGGCGTGTGAAAATCATCCGCGTCAAGACGTAACCGCGTATGCGACGCTCGGTGGACATCAATGTCCGACAGGCTATACAGTTGGAGGAATCCCACTTCGAATTGAAATCGTTGGGGCTTGTCATGAGGAATTCGGTATTTATTCTGCTATTTTAGCAAACTGTATTTTCCATATGATGAAATCTCATGTGTCCATCTTCCCAGGAGCTATTTATAAAGACGTTATTGCAGTCCTTGATGACAGCTTTCATATGCAGCACATTTTGCTGATTCCGCCGTTTTTATGGGATAATTTTTCAACCATTGAACTAACTGATAAAAAAGTAACGTTCCTGCAGGCCGTTCCGATTTCAGAAAATGAACGTGCTTTTGCACTTGAGTACGGAGTAGATTCGTTGCTAAGCCGCTTTGATGCTGAGCAGGTGAATGTCTTCAATTTAGAAAGAAGATCTGTTGTATAAACAAAAAGAGCGCCGACTGAGACGCTCTTTTTTGTTATTGATTAGTAGGTCAATTCTTTTTGCGGTATAGCTTTTTTATGACTCGTTTGGTAGCTGTGAAGCACCATGCCTGCTATGATAACTCCCATTCCAACCCAAGAAAGAATCGATGGCAAAGGACTTGATAGAAGGAAGACCTCTCCTAGCAGGGCAAATAAAACTTCCATCGATTGTGTAGCTTCAACTGCACCTAACTTTTGAGAATCTTTTTTAACAAGGTCGGTTGCTGCAAAAAATAAGACCGTTGCACATACTCCCGAAAGTAAAGCAACTAAACTGCTTTGATAAATCTGAGTTGTTTTTGGTAGTCCATCGGTCACGTAGGCATAGACAGAAAGAATAATCCAAAACGGCAGGCTTGAAAGCGTCATTCCAAGCACACGCTGAAACGTATTAAGTGACGACACCTCCATCATTTTACGGTTGCCAAGCGGATACGCAAAAGAGGCAATCAAAATGGGAATGGTACAAAGCAAGGCAGTAGCGGCCGACAGTTCAGTCGCATGCTCAAGCTGCATGAGCACAACTCCTATTAAAATAATAAACGAAAAACCTAGCTGCTTGAAAGGAATCCCTCGTCGCTTCTTTCCTTCCTTGTAAAACAAAGGAGCTAGAAGAGACCCCGATAAAATTGTGATTTGCCAAGTGCCTGCAATAAGCCAGCCGGGACCGTAGGCTGAAGCAAAACAAAGAGGAGCGTAAAAAAAGCCAAATCCAACCGTGCTCCAGAGCAGCCATTTTTGCGGCTGGATTTTTATTTCTGCTACCACAGGTTTAATACCACCCCAAAAATAAACGAGCACAAGCAAAAGAGGTACCATAAAAAAATAGCGCAGCGACGCGCTCCACGCCCAGCTGCCTCCGGATAAATCCATCGCTCGATTTAAAACGAATGTAAAAGCAAAAAAGAATGATGCAGCAATGCCTAATAAAAGAGGCTTCACTTGGATTCCTCCTCACTTGTCAGCGCTTCACCTAGTGTCAGCCAGTTCGTTTCGACAAGCTGCGATGTCAGTGCGGCATCTTTTTGACCGCAAGCGTTTATGATTTCTTTGTGCTGATCAACCGAAGCAAGGCTAGCAAGAGAAGAAAAGCGAGCGATTTCCAGACGCTGAATTTTGGCGCTTGTTTGTTTTACAACACGTTCTAGCTCTATATTGTTCGCCCGTTTTAAAAAGACGGAATGAAATGCTTCATCCGCTTCGATCGCTTTAAGGACATTTCTTGTTTTGATTGCATGTTCTAGAGATTGATTGTGTTTGATTAGTTCGCCCATATCTTCTTCTTGTAACGAAGTACAAGCCAGCTTAGCAGCAAGTGCATGAAGAGCTGCGACGACAATAAAAGATTGTTTTGCCTCCTCAAGGTTTAATGGAGCCACTTTTGTAGAAGAGCCAGGTGTCGTTTGGACAAGGCCTTCATCTTCAAGTCTTTTTAATGCTTCTCGAACAGGAGTGCGGCTAACTCCAAATTGCTCAGCCAGTTCTTTATCCTGAAGCTTTTGTTCCGGCTGAAATTCAAGCATGACAATATTGTGTTTAAGTGTTTGATAGACTTCTTCTCTTAAAGAAAGTCGTTTGAGAGGTTGAATGTTATTTTTCATAAATCCAATATATCGCATATTACATTAAATAACAATGTGAAAACTAAAAGAACTTCGTCTAAAAAGCAGACAGCTGCTTTTTAGATGAAGAGCTTAATTACTGCTGCGCAAAGATTTAGATAAAATGCTCGCAATCGCTTTGCTGTGCTCAACCTGCGTTTTTTTGGACTCTTTTCGTTCAAGAGCCACTTTTTGAAGACTTTTTTCTTCTTCAGTTTGAGCAATAACTTGAGGAACGGGGGCAGGTTTCCCGTTTTCTAATGCAACAAAGGTGAGAAAAGAAGTAGCTGCAATGCGCTTAATGCCCGTTAACAAATTTTCGGCAATCACTTTAACAAAAATAATCATGGAGCTTTTTCCTGTGACAACAACGAATGCTTCATATGAAATAAAATCTTCTTCGGTGACGGGTTCGATAAAGTCAACGTGATCAATGGAAGCCGTAACACACGACTTTCGGGAATGTTTAGCTGCTGAAAGAGAAGCCGTCATGTCCATGTCAGCGACAATTTTCCCCCCAAAAAGGGTGTGGTGATTGTTTAGGTCATTTGGAAAAATGTGCTGTGATTTGACTACTCGTGAGACGCTGCAAAGTACTGCTTTTTCACTCATTGAAAACACTCCTTCAAACTGTTTATATGGTTTAATGTATGTTGACTACTTGTTCTTATGTATACAAGTTATAGAAAACCCTTTCGTAAAAAGCTCTTCAAAAGCTTCTATATGGTAAAATAGAACAAATATGAAAGAGAGGATGAGAGCATGAACTTAACTCAATTTTCTAGAAGAAAATATACGGATTCCCCTACACCTTTAGAAAAGCTATCGGTTTTATCTCAGCAGTTAAATGGACCTTCAATTTATATGAAGCGCGATGATATGCTTGGACTGACAGGGGGCGGAAATAAGACGCGTAAACTTGAATATTTAGTAGCTGATGCAAAGACGCAAGGAGCAGACGTGCTTGTAACGTGCGGTTCGATACAATCCAATCACTGTCGTTTGACGCTCGCTGCGGCTGTAAAAGAACAAATGAAATGCGTGCTCGTATTGGAAGAAGGTGAAAATAAAGCAAGCGATCAGCCCACAGGAAACTATTTTCTTTATCATTTATTAGGCGCTCATGACATGCGGTTTGTCTCTGAAGGTTCTGATTTGACAGCGGAAATGAAAAAAGTAGAGCGAGAGCTAATTGAAAAAGGTCATAAACCGTATTTAATTCCAGTAGGAGGTTCGAATGTTATCGGTGCAACCGGATACGCTGCCTGTGCACAAGAGCTGCTTATGCAAAGCTATGAGCAGCAAATAAAGCTTAGCCACGTGGTTTGCACAAGCGGTAGCGGAGGCATGCACGCAGGATTAGTGGCAGGCTTTCAAGGCCTTCAAAGTGACGTGTCTGTTATTGGAATGAATGTCAGTCGTGCTAAAGAAGAACAAGAAATGAAAGTTGCCAAGCTGACGAGTGAACTTTATGATCATTTACATAGTAAAACGCCTTTTAAAAAAGAAGAGGTTGTGTGTATGGATGAATACGTAGGTCCAGGGTATGCTGTTCCGACAGAAGAGATGGTGGAAGCGGTCAAACTTGTGGCCAGTACGGAAGGGATTTTATTGGATCCTGTGTATACGGGAAAAGCGATGGCTGGTCTAATTGATTTAATTCGAAAAGGTTATTTTGAAAAAGATGAAAATGTGGTGTTTATTCACTCAGGAGGTTCACCGGCTCTTTATGCCTATACATCAATTTTTTCATAAAAAAGCAAGGGGTTTGACTCCCTTGCTTTTTTAGTTTATATAGGAATAGTAATCGAAAACGTCACTCCGGTGTCTGTGTTTTCAGCCGTAATGGCTCCATCGTGCATCGTAACAATACGCTTTACGATACTTAAGCCAATACCGAATTCACCGTTTGCTCCTTTTTTAAACGGTTCAAACAAGTGTTGAAGTACGCTTTGATCAATCGGCGGACCATCGTTGCTGATTGTACATTGAACGTTCGTTTGGTACTTAGCAAGTGAAAGTGAAACCTTCGTCTCGGCATAGCGCAGCTGATTGTCGAGTACATTTTCAAGAACTTTTGTCCACAGCTCTTTGTCTCCTTTAATCGTTGCGTTTACGTCGTCAAATTCCCACTGTATTTCAGGGCGCCTCCACCGCAAGCGATCCACTACTTCATGAAGAAGAGTAGTAAAATCAAAGTCATCCTGTGCAAGCTGATGAGTGGACATATAGTCAAGCTTGGTTAAGTAAAGCAAATCGCGGATTTTTTTCTCAAGATTTTTGGATTCATCTTCAATAACTTTTACCGTTTGAGATAAATCACCTTTTGGATAAATGCCGTCTTGAATCGACTGAGCGTAGCTTTGAATAACCATAACCGGTGTTTTTAAATCGTGTGAAATATTTTGAAGCAGCGTTTGCTGTGCTTCATCTTTAGATACGAGCCTTTTGCGCATTTGCTCGATGGAGGCGCCTAGCTTGCCAATTTCATCGGAACGGTTGACTGTAACGGGCTCATGCCAATTTTGTTCGGCAATTTTTTTTACATCTTTTTCAAGCGATACAAGCGGCTTGCTTAAATATCTTGATAGCCAAATAGATGGAAGCCAGCTGAATAGAAATACAATTGAAATTACGAGAAGCAGCTGTTTAAAAAGAGTAGAAGTAAGCGCGTTGCGATACGTATCCCACGAAAATGAAAGCAAAAAAGCAGGCTGTCCGTTTACGCTTACTTTTCGAATCACATAAAAAAGCGTCCGGTTGCCGAGATCTTTTTCATAGCGAGCGACGATTTTTCGCTGACTGATTGCATCTTCCTGTGCTTTTCTCAAAAAGTCTTGAGGCAACACCCGTGATGAAAAATAAGAGATATCCGCATGTTCAGGCAATAAAATATGATCCACGGTTCGATTGCCAAGTGTTGGTTCACTGTCTTCATTGCTAAAGTAGTATTCACCTGAGCGGCTTGGCAGGCCGTATTCTTTTAAAATATGCTGTTCATTTTCAATAGTGGTATAAATTTCATTCGTGAAGAACTGCCTGAGCGTCGTTGGGAATAAAATAGCGAGCAAAATTGAAATAAGCAGTAAAATACCGGAGATGACGAGCCAAATTTGAAATGCAAGCGACTTGTTTTTCATGCTTTCATCATCCGGTATCCGTATCCGTAAATCGTTTCAATTCGCGCTTGCGGCATTTTTTTACGCACGCGCCTTACTAAATCATCCACCACTCGGTCTGTGCCGAAATAATCTTCTCCCCAAATGAGATTCAGCAGCTGCTCCCGTGAAAAAGCCTGTCCAAGGTCTTTTGAGATAGTGACAAGAAAATCAAATTCTTTAGACGTTAAATCAATCGGCTTTCCATTTTCACTGACTGTACGGGTATGTAAATCGATTTCATAAGGAGTCAGCGTAATGGTATCGGTTTTCTTTTGATTGGAACCATATACGCGGTTTAGCAGTTTGTTTGCTCGAATAACTAGTTCACGAGGCAAAAAAGGCTTTGATAAATAGTCGTCGCTGCCCATTTCAAGCCCAAGAACCCGGTCAATATCGGCATCGCGGGCTGAGATGAAAATAACAGGCACATGTGGCGTTTGCTGCTTGATTTCGCGAATGAGCTGATACCCGTCAATGTCAGGCAGCATAATATCTAAAATCCACAGGTGCGGAGGAGTTGCAATCATTTCTTTGGCGTCCGTGCCGTTAAAAAATGAGCGAACTTCCCAGCCTTCTTTTTGAAGGTAAAGGGTTAAAACTTCGTTTAAATTTTGTTCATCCTCTACTAAATATAGTGTAAAGCTCAAATTTGACACCTTCCTCTGAATATATGAAAATTAAGGTAAATAACGCATATTGCGCCATCTATGCGCGTTTCTTTAAAGGTCTATGTACCCGCTATTATACTACGTGTTTGCTGTTATAAAGAAATTTTTCACAATTTCACACATTGTTTTGATACTTATCCCAAACTTTTATTTTATAGTATAGATAACATAAAATTTGCTACGTTAAAAGGAGTGTTTTTCATGGATCCACGTGATTATGAAAGAGAGCAAGAACGAAAAGAAGAATATGAAAACCGCCAGCAGCGCTACGAACAGTATCAGCCTGCGTCATCATCACAGCCTCCAGGAAGACGCTTATTTCCAGTGATTGCATCTTCTATCGCCGGAGCAGTACTAGGGGGAGGAATTGTGCTATACGGCGCTCCGCAGCTGGGGTTAATGGATTCAGCTGATACGCAAACAGCGAATCAAACAACGCAGACTCAAACAGCAACGACAACGAGCACAACGCCTCGAACAGTAAGCACAACCGTGAATCAGTCAGATCTTGTTTCAGTTGTAAATAAAGTATCAGCAGCTGTTGTAGGCGTGAACAATATTCAACAGCAAACAAATCCATTTTCTGGAGATACCCAAACGCAAGAAGCAGGAACGGGTTCCGGTGTTATTTTCAAAAAAGAAAATGGAAAAGCATACGTTGTGACCAATAACCACGTTATTGACGGCGCAAGCGAAGTAGAAGTGTCACTTTCAAACGGACAAAAAGAAAAAGCTAAAATTGTCGGAGCTGATGCGCTAACGGATTTAGCGGTGCTTGAGATGTCTGACAAAAATGTTGAACAAGTGGCGAAGTTCGGGAAATCATCGGATTTAGTAGCGGGTGAAACGGTGCTTGCAATCGGAAATCCTCTTGGTGAACAATTTTCTCGTACGGTCACACAAGGTATCGTGAGCGCAGCAAAACGCTCTGTCCCTATTTCAGAAAGTTGGAACGTAGATGCAATTCAAACGGATGCGGCGATTAATCCAGGAAACAGCGGCGGTGCCTTGATCAATTCTTCCGGTAAAGTAGTCGGTATCAACAGTATGAAAATTTCAGAAGACAATGTAGAAGGCATCGGCTTTGCTCTTCCAAGTGATGAAGTGCAGCCGACGATTGAACAGCTGATGAAAAACGGAAAAATAACGCGTCCATATATGGGGGTAGGTCTTCAAGATGTAGGTCAGCTTTCAGCTGCAACAAAACAAAACCAGCTAGGCCTAACCAGCGATACGTCTGAAGGAGTTGTCGTAACGACGGTTGAACCGTTCTCTTCTGCTTCTGATGCAGGTTTACAATCAAAAGACGTGATTGTTGCCATCGATGGAAATGAAGTCAAAACATCCAGTGATTTACGTCAATATCTATACACAAAACGTAAAGTAGGAGACACGGTAAAATTAGACGTGTATCGAAATGGAAAAAAACAAACCATTTCTCTGAAGCTTTCAGAGCAGCAGGATAACAATGGATGAGTTCAACACCGTTAAAGCTGCTGCTAGCAGTATTAACAGCGTTCGGGTTTTTAACCGGCTGCGGAGGGAAACATTCAAATACGATGTTTCCTTCTGTAGAAATTAGCCAGCTATCTTCTACCAAAGAACTGGCAGCGTATGAGGGAGGCAAGGTTACAGGAGCTGAATTCAACCGTTTTTTAGCCGTTGAAGGGTTCTTAAATCCAGATGCTCTGCTAAATGATACAAGCTACCGCAAAGAGTTATTGCGGCAGCTTGTTATGCAAAAAATCTTAATTTCGCATCTAAAGACAAGCGATAAAGTACAAAAACAAGTCGAGGATATGTGGAAGCAAATTAAACGCTCATATGACGAGAATACAAGAAAACAAGGTTATGAAGTGTTAAATATTCGTTCCAGTGATGTAACCAACCAGCTAACGAATCAGTTTAAATTAGAAGAATATTTCCGTAAACAAATTACGTCTGATGAACTAACTGCTTACTATAAACGTATTGAAAACGATCTAACGCGAGTATCTTTTACGCAGCTGGCTTTTTCCACTTTACATGATGCCGCTGCCGCTGCGGCTGAACTGCAAAAGGGAACATCGCTTCAAGACGTTCAAAAAAAATATGCTGATGTCCAGAAAATCAGCAAAATAGAGAATGCTGATAATCTAAAGCTTTCAATTTTATCTCCCTTTTTTATAGATGTTTTAAAAAAACAGCACATCGGAGAGAGTAGTGAGCCCATTAAAATGGGTAAAGTCTATTATATTCTTATTTTAAAACAAAAAGATAAAAAAACGGAATCAGAAGTCAAAGAAGAAATGATGAAAGAACTTGTTTTGAATCATATCAACCGGTATATTCAGGATCAACTGCCAAGGTTTCACGTGACTTTCAACCTTAGGTAGTTCCCTTTTATATAGATTGATTGTTTTCAAAAAACAAGCAGGTAAAAGAGCTTTCTATTAATAGAGAGCTCTTTTACATTTTTAAGTAGACAGAAATGTCGGCACCTGATAAAATAAAGTTGTAAAACTTTCATTATTCGGAAAATTTATACCCTCCAGCTTTGGAGGGTTATTTTTTGTGTTCTTGAATAAAAGAGACCGTGACACAAGTGTCTTTGTTGAAGGAGATCCGAACGCGTTCGGATCTTTTTTATTAGTAGGTGAGCGTAAACTTCTAGCTGTTGATTGAAGGGCAAGATGAAGACTCCTGCGCGAAAAGTGAAGCCTGGCACGGAAATCAACAGCGGTGTCAAAAGTGATTCATACGGGCTTATTGATCCCATTGTTCGCTTTTCGATTGGACCGCT
This sequence comes from Priestia sp. 53B2, assembly GCF_056099005.1. NCBI lineage: Bacteria > Bacillati > Bacillota > Bacilli > Caryophanales > Bacillaceae > Priestia > Priestia sp. 53B2. Next base: position 145,265 of record NZ_JBLZXA010000008.1, on the reverse strand, counting down.
TTCGTTAGGTTTCAATCACTTTTCATCTTTTAAATGACTCAATAATGCAGGAGCCATCTCCACGTGAGAAAGGGCGATGTGTGAAATCGTTTTGGCATAAGGTGTAATTTCGTTAATAAATTGTTCGAGTACGTGCAGGTGAGGAAGCTGAAGCTTTGTAATAAAGCAGGCTTGCCCGGCGATGCGTTCACAGAATAAAGCGTAGGGATACTGAGAAATAAATCGTTTAAAACGCTCGTGATCTCCGTTTTTCATAGTTACTTCAATAAAACACGACACGGGCAAATGCAGCTTTTCATAATCAATATCAATCGTATACCCTTTTATAACACCAAAGCTCTCTAGCTGGCGTACTCGCTCTGCCACCGAAGGAGGGGACAAATTAATTTGTTTTCCTAGCTCTCGTAAGGAAAGGCGGCTGTTTTGCTGCAGCGCCTGCAAAATCGATAAATCAATTTCATCAATTTTCAATTGAAAACCTTCTTTCTCATTAACGTTTCATTTGATTAGTAATAGTAGATAAGATGTTTTATATGTAATCTAAAATTTTCATTTTTCTTACTATAATAATTAAAAAGGAGTGAGTAAAAAATGGCAAGAGTTTTGTTAGAAAACGAAGAGGGAACAAATTTTGAAAAAGCATTGAATTTAATTCCGCATGTAAAAAGATTGTACGATGAGCTTTACGACATGCTTTGGAACAGCGATATAGTAGAGAGAGAGACCAAGGAAAAAATTAGGCTTTATCTAGCAGGCGTTAACGGCTGTGAGACATGTATGAGCATGTCATATGTAGGCGATGAGACGCTTAATCAAAAAGTGTTAAGAGAAAAAGAGCTTGAAGAAAAAGACCGACTGCTGTTTCGATTTATTGATGTATACCGGGTACGTCCAAGGGAGTTGACCGATGCTGATATGGATCAATTAAAGAAATTTTACAGTGATACGCAGCTGTTAGAGCTTTTGGCTGTTATTAATTTATTTGATCAATTTCACAAAATGATTGTCAGTTTAGATTTGTATGATTTTTGCAGCTTGCAGGGCAAGTGAAGTCTTCGCTAAAAATATCTTGACAGACAAAATCCACAGGAGTAAGATAGCTTTCGTGAAGTGAAACGTATCATGAATTGAATCGATTATTCTAAAAAATAGATTATAGACATTTGAATAAAAATCGCTTAATCCATTACGGAGCGGAGGACCCATTATTTACGCACATATTGTGCTCCGGGGTGAATCCTTAAAAAGGTAGGGTTACTCTTAAAACCCGAACCCGACAGCTAACTTCGCAAGCGTTTTGAGGGGGAAGAGTGTGAAAAAACACAGGAGCCTTCCTGTGTTTTTTTGCGCTTTTTTTAAGAAAAAGATGTAATTTTTTAGAAAAAGTATAAGCTAAGAGAACACACAGCAGTTGAAGAAAGGAATAAATACATTATGAAAAAACAGTTTGCTGTATTAGGATTAGGTCGTTTTGGAGGCAGTTTGGTTGAAGAGTTTGCTAATCTGGATGTGGATGTGCTCGCTATTGACCGCAATCAGGAGGTAGTAAATAAATTTAGCAACTCAGCTACATATGTTGTGCAGGCAAATGCAATTGATGAAGCTAGCTTAAAGGGGCTAGGTATTCGCAATGTTGATCATGCTCTTATTTCGTTTGGGGATGATATCGAAGCGAGCGTGCTCGCAACGATGCTTTTAAAAGATATGGGCGTTAAGCAAGTATGGGTAAAAGCAGTGAATATGTATCATCAAAAAGTGCTGGAGAAAATAGGAGCGGACAAAGTCATTCACCCTGAGCGCGATATTGCTAAGCGTATTGCTCATCACGTGGTGTCAGAAAAAATCATTGATTACATTGAACTGTCAAAGGATTATAGTATTGTCGAAATTGTCGCCTCCAAAAAGCTTCATAATAAAACGCTGTTTGATTTAAACATTCGTGCCAAGTATGGCTGTAATATTATCGGCTTTCAGCGAAAAGACGGGGAAATGGTTATTTCGCCTACCGCCCATGAAATAATTGAACAAGGGGACATGCTTATTGTGATTGGACATAATCGCGATTTGAACCGTTTTGAAGAAGAAGGAGTTTAACTCATGAAAAAACAAATCATTAAACTCACCCCTCCGCAGCTACTTGTCTCTATTTTTGGCGGAGGAATTATTATTGGTGCTCTTCTATTGATGATGCCTTTTTCTACTACTGAGCCAATCCGGTGGGTAGACGCCCTTTTTACATCTACTTCCGCTATGACAGTGACCGGCTTAGCCGTCGTAGATACAGGTACGCGTTTTACCGTCATTGGTCAAACGATTATTATGCTGTTAATTCAAATAGGCGGTCTTGGCATTATGTCATTTGCCGTGTTGATTTTTATGATGCTAGGTAAAAAAATTGGATTTAAAGAGCGTATGCTCGTTCAGCAGGCATTAAATCAAACGAGCATCGGCGGAGTTGTCCTGCTAGTTAAAAGGCTGTTTATCTTTTCATTTTTAATTGAGTTTATTGCACTTATCTTTCTAGCGATACGCTGGGTTCCGGAGTTCGGATGGTCTAAGGGGCTGTTCTTTAGCTTGTTTCATTCGATTTCGGCTTTTAATAACGCAGGGTTCGGACTATTATCTGACAGCCTGGTTCAGTATGTAGGAGATCCCATTATTAACATAACGATTTCTTTTCTGTTCATTATCGGTGGATTAGGGTTTACCGTCCTTGCAGATATGTGGGTGAAAAAATCCTATAAAAAGCTAACGCTGCATTCGAAAATTATGATTATCAGCACGTTTGCGATTAACGGGGTTGCCATGCTTTTTATTTTTTTCTTGGAGTACAGCAATCCACATACGCTCGGAAGTTTGTCATTAGGAGACAAAGTGTGGGCATCTTATTTTCAAGCTGTAACGACACGTACAGCAGGTTTTAATAGTATCGATATAGGAAGTTTGCATGATTCCACTATATTTTTAATGGTTATGTTAATGTTTATTGGTGCAGGAAGTGCTTCAACAGGAGGCGGTATCAAACTCACGACGTTTGTGGTGATTATTTTTTCCGTATGGGCATTTTTACGAAGCCGGGAAGATATTGTGCTGTTAAAGAGACGGCTTCTTCCTCTTCACGTGTTTAAGGCACTAGCCATCACGATGATTTCAATTATGTTTGTGTTTGGGGCCATTTTCCTGTTAAATATTTCGGAAAACCTGCCGTTTGTAAAAATTATGTTTGAAGTTGTTTCTGCGTTTGGAACAGTAGGTTTATCGATGGGAGCAACTCCTGAACTTTCGTGCTTTGGACGCGTGATTATTATCTTTATCATGTTTTTAGGGAAAGTGGGGCCATTAACACTGGCGTTTTCATTATCTAAGCAAAAGCGCGAAGCCGTTCGTTATCCAAACGAAGATATAATGCTAGGGTAGAAAAATCGCCTTCGATGAGGCGATTTTTTTATATTATTTATACGTTCAAGACATATAAGAGGTTACGCACAAAACAGTTGCGATGAATAAAAAGAAGGCAAAGACAAGAACAATGGGCAATTTGGAATGTCGGCGCATTAAAGGCCCCCCTTTTTTATAGTAAAAAATCTCTTACTATATATAACGAAAGAAACAAAAATATGATTCACTTTTTTTGGCGAAATTTGAAGGTTTTTCTCGTTAAAAAAATCCGCACCCCTGTCCTAAACATTTTGCCAAGCTGTTGCATACACTAAAAGCAGATAACAGGAAGTGAGGGATGTTACGTGGGAAAACAAAATTTTGCGTTAATCGTTGTGTTATTTGTTTTACTAGTTATTGTAGGTGCGTCTGGCTTCCGCTTTTAAACGTTAACTTTATTTGCGCATAGCCCCCGTCAAGAAGGGCATACTAGGCGGAAGTGAAAACCAAAAATTTCTTCAATATTGCCGAACAATGAGTTCCTCTACTCATTCATCTAATCGGTATGTAGCCATGCGAAAGCATGGTTTTTTTTTGAAATAAGAGCATGAATGATGTTCATCCCCTCTAGAAATTAGTAGTAGCAAGAGCACCCTACGATTACTAATAGAATAAATAAAACAACGATAAATGAAAAACCAAAACCGCCTTTTGCACCCATATGTGTAACCTCCTTTAATAAAAGTCTCTATATCCTATGTACTAATTGGGTTAAGTGATTGAGAAATTTGCCTATTTTTTAACGGTAACGATCTTTTGAGAAGAATGAAGAACACTTACTTTTTTCATTTGTGCAGAAATCCTTTATGATAAAGAGGAAAAGGAGGGCAAAGTGGTGGGAATACATGTAGAATACGTCATGAATCAGCTAGAAGAGGGAAAGTGGAAAGAGATCAAACGCGAAATTCAACAAGAAATGAAGAAAAAACCTCAAGCATCTGATTTGTACTGTTACTTAGCGGTTTGTTTAGCAAAGCAAATCGAAGAATCAATTATTTTTGAAAAAATGGTATTGAATTTAGAAATGGACCGAGCTCTTCATCAGGCATTAACATTGAATCCATCTTCAAGCTTGGCGCACTTCGTTCGAGGAATAAAATACCGGGAAACTCCGCTTATGTTTGGAGGGAATTACGAAAAATCGCTGTCTTATTTGCAGCAGGCGCAAGATCTTGGTTTTGAAGGGATTATGCTGCCGCTCGAACTCGCCAAAACCTATATTCAATTAAAAGAAATGGAAAAAGCGAAAGAACAATCGCCTATGCCCGGGAAATCAATCCTACTCACGCGGATATTAAAAAAGTCGAAAACATGTTGCAAACAGGACGGCGAATCAAAAGTCCTGTTTTATTTTTGGTTTTTAGGAAACATATGCTGATTTTCATAAAGAATTGTTTTTTATATAACAATAAGAATATTTATAACAATTTTAAGAAGTGCATATAAGTCCAACGACTTCTTAACTGCTAGATTTTCTACATTATTAGAGCGTTCAGTCTACATAATTCCAAAAATAGTAAGAAACTATCAGCCTATGGATAAATTGTTAGAAAATATAGATAATTGTAAGTGGATAGAGAGAAAAGTTAAACATGCGACTAACTAAAAAAGCAAAGGTCTGATTTACTTTGCTTTTTATTTATACAAATATGTAAAAAATATCATAATAAACCAATTTATTCTTTGTGAAATCCATCGTTTCAGACGATGTGAAATAATGTATTTGAAGGAGGAGACCCAGATGAAGGTTATGAAGATGTTGGTTATTGCATTATTTAGTTTAAGTTTAGTTGTCACACCAGCTGCTGCTGAAGTTCCGGGTGTCGACCATTCAATGAAACGAGGTGCTACACAAGGAATTGTAGCGGCATCTCACCCGCTGGCTGCTGAAGCGGGAAGGAAAGTTTTAGCTGAAGGCGGAAACGCTGTAGATGCAGCAGCTGCCATTCAATTATCTCTAAACGTTGTGGAACCGATGATGTCAGGTATCGGCGGCGGCGGCTTTATGATGATTTATGAAAAAAAGAAAGATAAAATTACGATGCTAGACAGCCGTGAAATGGCACCAGCTGATGTCACGCCTAAGCTGTTTTTAGATTCAAAAGGAAAAGTCATCCCTTTCAGTAAGCGTCACATAACAGGAAAAGCAGTTGGAGTCCCTGGTACGCTAAAAGGAGTAGAAACAGCACTTAAAGATTATGGAACAATGGACTTATCAGGTGTTATTAAACCAGCTATTACTCAAGCAGAACAAGGAATCAAAGTAAATTGGTCGATGGCTCAGTACATTGATGAAAATGTGGACAAGCTTGAAAGATACCAAACGGCCGGTAATGTATTCGTGCCGAATGGCAAGCCGTTAAAAGAAGGAGATAAGCTTGTTCAGCCGGATCTTGCTAAAACATTAAAGCTTATTCAAAAAGAAGGATCAGACGCTCTTTATAAAGGAGAAATTGGAAAAGCGCTTGTTAAAGAAGTTCAAAAACGCGATGGAAGTATGACCATGGATGATTTGAAAAATTACGTTGTAAAAGAACGTGAGCCGGTCAAAACAACTTACCGAGGCTACGATGTGGTTAGTGCGGCTCCTCCTAGCTCCGGCGGATTAACCGTGCAGCAGATTTTAAAGCTAATGGAAGGTTATGATGTAGAAAAAATGGGTTCCAATACGCCTCAGTATTTGCAGTATTTAACGGAAGTGATGCACTTAGCTTTCGCGGACCGCGCGGCGTATATGGCAGATGAAGACTTTTACGAAGTGCCGAAAAAAGGACTGTTAAATGAAGATTATATTAAAGAACGTCGTAAATTAATTAATCCAAACAAAGCAACGCCTAATGTCAAAGAAGGAGACCCTTGGAAATATGAAGGAAAAGAAAATCCAAATAAAGCAACGGTAAAGGAAGAAAATCCAATCGGTCAAACGACTCATTTCTCTGTTGTAGACAAATGGGGAAACATGGTTTCTTACACGACTACCATTGAACAAGTTTTTGGCTCAGGAATTATGGTTCCTGACTACGGGTTTATGCTCAATAATGAAATGACGGATTTTGATGCCACTCCGGGAGGCGTGAACCAGGTTGAGCCTAAAAAACGTCCTCGAAGCAGCATGTCTCCAACGATGCTGTTAAAAGACGGAAAGCCGTTCATGGCAATTGGTTCACCGGGAGGCCCAACCATTATTGCGTCTGTAGCAGAAACGATTATGAATGTTATTGACCATAAGATGCCGATTCAAAAAGCGATTTTAACACCTCGTATTTATTCAGGCGGCTATCCAACCGTAAGATGGGAACCTGGCTTTAGCCAAGATACGATTCTTGAAATGATGGCCAAAGGACATGCGTTTGAAGAAAAGCCTGAGCATATTGGAAACGTTCAAGCGGTTATCTATGACTATGAAACGGGAAAAATGTACGGAGGCGCTGATAATACGCGCCAAGGCACGGTATTAGGAGTAGACGCAATTAAATATGTATCCAAACAGCCAAAACCAATTAAAGAAGAGAAAAAAGGAGAGTTTACAGTTGAAGTCAACCGTGCCGTTTATCCATTTACTGATAAGCAAGTGAAGCTGATTGATGGAAAGCCTTACGTTCAGTCCGACCGCCTGCTGTTAGGCTTAGGCGTCATTGATTCGAGTGACTTAAAGCTGTATAAACCAAATCATCACTCTTATTTATCAGTTATCAAAGTAGCAAAATCACTTGGCTACAAAGTGAAATGGGATGAAGAAAAGAAAGTGGTCTCATTAGAAAAAGATCCTGGTGAAGACGATACCGGCGATGATGAAGACGGAGACGTTATTACAAATTAAAAAATAGGATGGGAAAAAAGTAGTTTAGTTGAATGAAGACCCGAACGAGGAATTGGGATTCTTGAGGGAGAATCCTACTCGTTCGGATTTTTTTATTGCTATGGTGACCATAGTTTTCGTCTATGTAGTTGCTTCTAGCTGTTGATTAGAGAGCAAGGCGAAGACTCCCGCGGAAAGCGAAGCCTTGCACGGAAATCAACAGTGGTGTAACGAGCGATTCATACTAGCTCCTTTATCCCATTTGTTCATCTTTAGATTGAATGGATTTTGTTATGTCGCCACCTCTTTTTTTATGAAAGCAAATAAAATTGGCGATTTTAAACCAAATGACAAAAAAGTTTGCATGATTTGCCAAAAAGTTGTAGAAATCGACAGTTTTTTTGGCATATGTAAGAAAACCCGTGATAAAAAGACTGATAGAATGCTACAAACAAAGTTGGCATCATTTTTGCATAAGAAATAGATGAGGGGCTGTATTAATGAAAAAAATACATAGTTAAATAACCACCTATGTTTACTTCACACAGAATAAAATGCAACGGAGGTATAGAAAATGAAAAAAGACATTTCAATTATCGGTGTACCCATGGATTACGGACAAACAAGAAGGGGTGTAGACATGGGGCCGAGCGCGATCCGCTATGCAGGCATGAATACACGCTTAGAATCTCTTGGCTATACCGTACACGATGAAGGCGATATTAAAGTAGAAATTAAAGAGCGGGCAGACGTAGATAAAAATACGAATTTGAAAAACTTAGCGGCTGTAGCCAGCGGAAATGAACAGCTTGCTGCAAGAGTTGAAGAAGTGAGAGAGCAAGACCGCTTTCCGTTAATATTAGGCGGAGACCACAGCATTGCGATTGGAACGCTTGCAGGAGTCGCAAAAGGTTCAGAAAATTTAGGCGTTATTTGGTATGATGCTCATGGTGATTTAAACACCGCTGAAACATCTCCATCAGGCAATATTCACGGCATGCCGTTAGCGGTGAGCCTTGGTATTGGACATCCTGTACTTTTAAATATTGGAGGGTATACTCCAAAAATTAAACCTGAAAATCTAGTTATTATCGGTGCACGCTCATTGGATGATGGTGAAAAAGAGTTAATTAAAGAAAAAGGAATTAAAGTGTATACCATGCATGAAATTGATCGTTTAGGTATGACGCAAGTGATGAAAGAAACGATTGATTATTTAAGCGGTACAGACGGCGTGCACCTGTCGCTGGACTTAGACGGCTTAGATCCGGATGATGCACCAGGCGTAGGTACACCTGTAAAAGGCGGCATCAGTTACCGAGAAAGTCATTTAGCAATGGAAATGCTAGCGGAAGCAGACATGGTGACATCCGCTGAATTTGTAGAAGTGAACCCCATTTTAGATCAGCATAACAAAACTGCAGAAGTAGCGGTTGCGTTAATGAGTTCATTGTTTGGCGATAAGCTTTTATAAGAAAGAGCTACTTATAGGTATCGTGTAGAAGAAAACCTGTTATGATCTAATAAGCGGTCATGCAGAACTAAGCGGCTGCCATCCTCGCTACGGGGCTGGCGCCATTTGAAAATCATCCGGCATCAATGGACTTCAGTCATGAAGAGCTACCTAGTAAGCGGCTATAAAAACAAAATAAACCTAAAAAAATGAAAGCGATTTCATTTTTTATGCAGCAAAGGGAGGAAATGGGATGAATATTCCACAGGGACAGCCAGGAGAATTAAAAAGAACGATGAAAACAAGGCATCTTTTTATGATATCACTAGGAGGATGTATTGGTACCGGTTTTTTCCTTGGTTCAGGTTATACCATCAATGAAGCAGGTCCGATGGGAGCAATGATTTCCTACTTAGTAGGAGGGATCATTATGTATCTAACGATGCTGTGTCTTGGAGAATTATCCGTTGCTATGCCAGTTGCAGGATCGTTTCAAACGTACTCCACTAAATTTATCGGCCCTGCAACCGGTTTTGCGATTGGATGGCTGTACTGGCTAGGATGGGCAGTAACGGTGGCACTTGAGTTCTTAGCTGCCGGACAATTAATGCAAAGATGGTTCCCAGACTCGCCCGTTTGGTTATGGTGCGCCATTTTTGGAGCGTTAATTTTTTCACTAAATGCACTTTCAGCTAAAGCATTTGGTGAAACAGAATTTTGGTTTTCAAGCGTTAAAATTTTCGCCATCATTATGTTTATTGTTGTAGGTGGAGCGGCAATGTTTGGACTCATTGATATGAAAAGCGGACAGGAAGCACCGCTTCTATCAAACTTCTTTGCCGAAGGGCTGTTTCCAAATGGCGTAACGGCTTTGCTGATTACAATGATTACGGTGAACTTTTCGTTTCAAGGAACAGAATTGATTGGAATTGCGGCAGGAGAAAGTGAAAATCCGGAAAAAACAATTCCAAAAGCGATCAAGCAAACGGTTTGGCGTACGCTTTTCTTTTTCGTCTTATCCGTGTTTGTCCTAGCAAGCATGATTCCTCGTGAAAAAGCAGGCGTCGTAGAAAGTCCGTTTGTTGTTGTGTTAGACAGTGTAGGTGTACCTTACGCGGCGGATATTATGAACTTTATCATTTTAACAGCTCTTCTTTCAGTCGCAAACTCTGGATTTTACGCGGCTACACGTATGCTTTATTCTCTTTCAAGAGAAGGAATGGCAAGTCCTGCGCTTGGAAAAGTTAACAAAAGAGGAGTTCCGTTTAATGCACTATTAATTACGCTTGTAATTTCATGTTTTTCGCTGCTTTCAAGCGTAGTGGCAGCTAAAACCGTTTTTGTATGGTTGATTTCACTCGCTGGACTTGGCGCTCAAATTGGCTGGATTGCGATTACAGCTTCACTGCTTGCGTTTCGTCGTGCTTACGTGGCTAAAGGTGGAAAAGTAGAAGATCTGAAATTTAGAACACCTCTTTATCCGGTTCTTCCTATCGTAGCGCTTATTACGAACTGTATCGTTATGATCAGTCTTGCGTTTGATCCCGAGCAGCGAATGGCGTTATACTGCGGAGGTATTTTCTTTATAGGCTGCTATGTTTATTATTATTTGAAAATTCGAAAACAAAATCAGTCAAAACAAGAGCAAGAAGTTCAGCTTGCGGAAAATAAACGAATGATTATTTAACATAAAAACCCGGAAAATCACGATTTTCCGGGTTTTTATGTACTCGTCTTTAGCTATCTAGTGTTGTCTCTTCATTTTTACGGCGGCGAAGTCTCCATAGCGTGATAAGGGCAACCAGTGTAAGAACAATACCGCTGCCGAGCAGGATATGACTTACGGTTTTATCCTGCTTTTTTTGGCCTTGTTCAAAATATTTCTTGTACATCGCCACCGCAGCTTTATTTTGCTTGTATTTTTTCGGAACGCTCATTTCTTTTCCGAGTTTCCAGCCGTCTTTATAAGCTTTTTGCTGTAAAGATTTCACATCTTTATTCGAATAAAAACCTGCTTTGTACCATTTTTCTAGTTGAGGCTTGTCCTGAAGACTTTTAGGCGCTCTATAGGTCTGATAAGTAAAAGCTGAGTCGTATCCGTCTGCTTTTACGTCTTTTTGTTTTTGTTTCTGTCCTTTTTCATATCCTTGCTCAAAGACTGTTTGCAATTCGCCTTCTGCTTCTGCAGGTACTTCTAATGAAAGGTCGTGATAACCTTGTACGTAGCCCTGCTTTTCAAACTGCTTTTTTTGCTGCTTCAGCACTTCGGCTTGAGCGGTTTCAAAGCCTTCTGTAAAAGCCTGACGTGTGACATCCTCATCATCATACATGCTCGGAACACTCATTGAGTCATTTTCAAGACCTTGGTCATAGCCTTCTTTTTTTGCTTTAACAGATAAGTCCATTAAAGAAATAGCTTTTTTGTAGCCTTGAACATAACCTTTATTCCAGTCGGATGACTTAGAAGGGAAAGGGGCGATTTCTGATTGAATAGTAGCATGTTTGTAATCAAGGACGCCTTGCTGATAGCCTTCCTCTTCGCCGGCAGCTATTTCATTTTCTTGTTCAGTCTTGAGTTCTTCCTCTTTTTGCTGCTGTCCTTTTTTATATCCTACCGTATACCCCATCATGAACCACGTGAATTCTTCAGAAGATTTGTCCAGTCCTGTTGTTTGATCAAACTGTTCGAATTTTTTCTGTGCGTATCCATCTTCTTCTCCAAGCGAATAGCCTTCTTGATAGAGAGAGTCAAAAATAGCTTTTACATCTTCAGTTGTATCCAGGTCTGTTGACTGGTCCAAAACGTCGGAAGAGGAATCCGGGGAATCGGGAGTAGCATAAGAAGGGATGGGATCACTTGCAAGAATAAGTAAGCAAGCTGTACTAATAACGGCTAATTTTTTTTTCATCATTTCTTCACCTTTTAGTTCAAAGTCAATGTTTATTTTGTAGTTTAAGCGTACAGCTTTCCATGTAGAAAGGCGTGTAAAAGTTATTCCAATTATGAAAATTATAACATTTAAATGGAAAGGAGAATAGGTGGTAAAAAGGAGAAATATGTGTTTTTTATGTTGTTTTATCTTTGACGCTGTTGTGCTTTTTTTACTTTAAATGAGTGATAGGTACTTCAGCTACAAAACAGAATAAAAGGAGGAAAAGTACAAATAATTCAGCGAACTCCATCACACGAAACGGAATGTAGCCATTTTGCAAAGCCATGGAAAAACTAAAAACCTTTGCATCATATCCATACCGATAGAAACCCCCATCAAACATCCTAAAAGCAAAACTGATATCCAGATGATTTTCATATGTTTCACTCTCCGTTTTCTTTTTCTAAAAGCCATTCTACCAATAGTTTTTGTTGTTTTTTGTCTTACGCTTTGCTCAAGTTGTTGAAAATTGTATAAAAATCACTTATTTGGATAAAAGCTATATAAAGGTCATTAGTGAAAATATTAAACAGCAAATGAAAGATCAAATGAAACATGAAGAAGGCAAAATCTACTGGCTGACTGAAGAAGATATGGATCCTTTTAAAGAGATTGCTGAAAATCAAAGCTTCTGTATTACAAAAGATCACAAGCTTAGAATTGTATTTGATAAATACAAAGTCGCCCCAGGATATATGGGAAACATTGAGTTTGAAATTCTAACGGACGTTATTTCAAACCTTCTGGTTGGTAGACGGTATATTCATTAAAAAACAGGCGTGAACGCTGAACGTTTACGCCTGTTTTTTTACATAAAGAAACGTTTAAATTTATTTTTATGCAAAATAAGTTGAAATATATAAGCAATCATGTATAATATTTTGTATATATTTTCATTCTTTTTGTTTATAAAGTCTTAGGGGAAAATGATGTGAACGGTTGCATTTCTAGAGAGGAAGTGAAGAGGTGAAACGCACGTTAAATCAAGATACAATTAAAGATGCTATGCTGTTTAATCAGCTTGTGATGCAAGTAAGCAAAGCTCTTTGGAAGTCTACTGAAAAGGATTGGGAGCAGTGGGTTAAGCCGTACGATCTGAGCATTAATGAGCATCACATTTTGGGGATTGCTTATCAGCTGGAAATTGCATCGATGACTGACATTTCAAAGCTAGGCGTCATGCATTTATCCACAGCTTTTAACTTTGCAAAAAAATTGCACTTGCGGGGCTATCTTACCCTTTCTAAAAATGAGAAAGATAAGCGGAATACATACGTACAGCTCACAGAAGAAGGAAAAAAGATGTTTTTAAAAACGCTCGAGGATTATAACCCTCTTGAAAACCCTTTGTTTCAAGGAGCGATGCCGCTGCGAGATGTTTACGGAGAGCTGCCTGACTTTGTTGAGCTGACGGCTCTGATTCGAAGCATATACGGAGAGGATTTTGTCCAGTTTATCGAACGTTCTTCTCAAGAGCCCGCTGCTAGCTTGAAAAAATAAAAAAGCCTTCTTGTGCAAGCTGAGAAGGCTTTTTTGCATATCAACTTTTTTCAGTTAACCGTTCAAGTTCTTCTGAGGAATGTGCCATCTTCTCAATTCGCAGAGACAGCTGCTTCATTACATCCGCTATTTTTTCAAGCTCTTTTTTTGTTAGAACGGTTTGCTGTTTGTTCTCGGTTGTTATGCTAAGAACGTTCGTGAAAAAAGAAGTAATGTTGTTCATATTGTCAGCCGTATCTTTTGTTAATGTAGCGACTTCTCCGCCTAACGTCGAGACGCTTTCGATTTGTTTTTGAATGTCTCCGATAAAAGTGGAAATATTAGCAATAGATTTCTTCGTTTCTTCTGCAAGCTTCCGTACTTCCTGTGCCACTACTGCAAATCCTTTTCCATGCTCGCCCGCTCGAGCAGACTCAATCGAAGCGTTTAATGCTAATAAATTTGTTTGCTCAGCAATAGAAGTAACAATCGAAACGATTTGATGAATTTGCTGTGATGTATGTTCGAGCGTTTTCATTTTGTTTTGAATGAGCGACGTATTTTTTTGTATGCTTCCCAGCATGTTTTGTTCTTGTTTTAATTTTGCTTGACTCGTAACGGATTCCTTCTCAATGACTTCTGCTAGTTCAGAGCTTTTGTTTGCATAAGAAACGACGTCAGAGGACTGATTGTGCATTTGATTCATAAATTTCTTCGTTTCTTCAGATAGCGAAGAAAGGATAGAGGATGTACGAGAGATTTCAAGCTGAATTTTCTCTTTTTGAGTCTGAAGTCCAGCGCGCTGCTCGTCATATTCAAGCTCATAGGCTTTTAACACAATTTGCTGCTCTAGACTAATAAGCTTTGTCATACTTGCAATAAAAGCCAGACATTCTTCTTTTGATTCCATCGAACGTTCACATACTGAAAGAAGTGACGTAAATAAATTTTGAAATGCACACAAATACCAGTTTGGCTCAAGTCCAATTTTAACGTGCATCTTGGAAATTTTTTGACGTTTGACCACAAAAGCATCGTCTATTTGTCCATCAAACATTTCTAAGATATGTTGTTTTAACGTTTGTTTTAATGCATGGACGCTGCTGTGCTTTTCGATAATCGCAACCAAATGGGCCTGTTCGCCAATAGCTTTGTAAAAATCATTCACGATCTCTTCGATAGCATTCAGCGCGTGAACTTGAAATCTGGCAATCCGTTCGAGATCCTCTGCTGTTAAGGAAATCATGTTAATCTGCTTTTTTATCACGGGGTCCGATACATGAAGCTTTACAGTGATGGATTCGATAGCCACGGCTTCGGCGTGCGCTTTGTTTCGTTTAAACCAATTCATGTTTATCACCTTTATTTGCTAGAATAGTTGTTTTTCTCTTCTTTTTATATTTCGGCGTTTTACATCCAAGAGTTGAGGCTGTTTAAGAAGATTGTTATCAAATTGTTATCTTCTATTAATTGAATTGTTATCCGCAGATGGTATGGTTGTACGGTGCTTAAAACATGATTCGGGGAGGAAACGAAATGAAAAAAATGCTATCGGCGCTTCTTGTAGGAGGAGCTTTATTTGCAAGTCCGGCAATGGGACATGCTGCGTTTGGCGACACGGTTTTAAAACAAGGGATGACAAATGATGATGTTGAACAAGTTAAAACGGTGTTAAAAGATAAAGGATTTTTAAAAGGCGAAGTATCGCGTTATTTTAATTATGAAACAAAAAAAGCGGTTATAGCTTTTCAAGAGAAACATAATCTAGAAGCAGATGGAATTGTTGGAGAGAATACATACAATGCATTAGGTAAAGGCGGCGTTGTAGAAGGCGAATCAGAAGTGAATACGGATAAAGTAATCAGCAAAGCAAAATCCTTAATGGGCACGCCGTACAAATGGGGCGGCACTACACCTTCAGGATTTGACTGCAGCGGATATCTTCAGTATGTATATAAAGAAAGCGTAGGCGTTGATATTCCAAGAACGGTTGAAGATATCTATAAAGCAGGTGAAAATGTAAGTGAACCGCAGGTAGGAGATCTTGTTTTCTTTGAAACATACAAAGAAGGCCCCTCTCATGCAGGCATTTATCTTGGAGACGGAAAGTTTATTAACGCATCGTCTTCTAAAGGCGTTACAATTAGCGATAAAAATTCAAGCTATTGGCAAGAGCGCTATATAGGAGCAAAGAGTATTGCAGCTAACTGATTCATCATTTAATAGATAAAAAAAGACAAAGCTTAGGAGCTTTGTCTTTTTTTGTTTGGGTTTCAGTAGCTAGGAGGAAGTAGAAAGTAATCATATGCAAAACGGGCTAGTCATGTGCGTATTTGTATGGAAATATGATAAAAGTTCTGTCACCTTTATGATACAGCTTGTATATATTGATAAAGTAATCTCTCAGGTTACGTCAATTGTTGTAGGTAATTTGAAGGGATAACAGTATAAAAAGGAGGAACAAAATTTATGTTTTTTTGTTGTTACCGTCGCTATGTGGAAAAGATAAAACACCTTTTGTTTTCAAATCGATTTGCTGAATTTATTCAGGAAAACACAAAAAAAGCAGTAGAAGATGTTGTTTATTCTGACACGTTTAGAGAATATGTGATCAGTATTATTAAAGAATCTCAAGAATCACCTTTTAAAGAAATTGCCGAGCAGTATATCGGACAGGAAGTTGTGATTGAAACGACAGCTGGTCCACTTGAAGGTGTGGTCACGTTTGTGGGAGATGATTATTTGGAATTAGTAGAGTCTCCAACGTCAACGGTATTACTGCCATTTACAAGCATTGTGACTATTCAAAGCGCTTAAACGAAAGGAGGAAAAAAATATGTTTCAAGATGCATTACGAGAAAATGTAGGTTCATTTGTGCAAATCATCACAGCTATTGACGTTATTAATGGAACACTGCTTGCTGTTACGGACGCAGCGGCTGTTGTACGTACATCAAGCTCATATGGCGAGCCTGCAGATGTAACCATTCCATTAGTATCCATTACGTATGTTCGAATTTTCAGCGGAGTTGAGTGAGTTTGAAAGTATCAGTGATTATTCCAGCCTGTAACGAAGCTGATTCTTTGTTACCTGTCATTAAAGAAGTTCAAAAAATGAAGCCGTTTGAGATTATTGTCGTCGTAAATGGATCCAGTGATACAACAAAGGAAATCGCCGAGGGTGCAGGATGCCGCGTTGTTTATTATGAAGAAGCTCTTGGTATTAATATTGGAAGGGCCATTGGGGCTAAAAAAGCAAAAGGAGATATTTTGCTTTTTTTGGACGGAGATATAGCGGTTCCTCATGAGGAGCTGATGAAATATACGAAGGCTATAGAAACCGGTCATGATATAGCGTTGAACAACCTTTCATGGATTATGAAGCGGAAAGTGCGTCCGCATCCGGTTTCCGTTGCGAAATACATGCTGAACTTATGCTTGCAGCGTGAAGATTTATCCATTCAAGCATTAACAGCTATTCCCCATGCTATCAAGAAAACATCAGCAGCTAAAATTGGATACGAGAACTTAGCTCACCCGCCTCTTGCTCATACGATTGCTCTTTTAAAAGGAATGTCAATCGTTGCACCGTGTTCTTCAGACGTTATTTATACCAATAAGATTAGAACTACCCACAAAACCATTCCTACCAATTCTCCTTTCCCTATTTCCACTAACTATATTATTGGAGATCATATTAAAGCGTTAGCTCATCTTATCGAAGAAAAAGGAATAAGAGGCGGGCTCACAGATGGTGATCGAAACCGAGAAGTTGTTTCCGCTTATACACCGAATGTAAAACGGAAAACAGGAGTTAAGTACAGTGCTGTTATTCCAGCAGGTGAAGAAAAAGAGACGATTGCAAATGTGATTAAAGAAGTAAGAAAAGCCGGAGTAGAGGAAATCATTGTGGTTGCCAACGGAGCCGATGAAGTAACGGTCAAACGAGCGATTGAAGCCGGAGCTACTGTTCTTCATTACAAGCAGCGCCTTGGGCACAATGTACCTCGAGCAATTGGTGCGATGTACAGCAGCGGTGAAGTTTGCTTGTTCATAGATGGAGATATTGTTATTTCTGCGGAAAATTTACGTCCGTATTTAGAAGCTGCTGATCAAGGAATTGATGTAGCGCTTAATAATTTAGAATGTCTGCTTGACGAAGTGCATCCTATTCACTCGGTAAGTGCTGCGAAATATTTTCTTAATCTTGTTTGCAAACGTCCTGATTTAACGATTAATACAACGACGGCGATTCCGCATGCAATTAAACGAGATGTAATGGAGAAAGTGGGCTATGATTCTCTTATTATTCCCCCTTTATTTCAATTAAAAAGTATCATATACGGCTTTACGGTTCAGCCTGTTCATTTTGTAGATGTGGCGCGAACGAACCGGATTCGAAAAGAGCATATGAAAGTCCAAGGTCTAGCAGCATCCACTCAGCGAATTTTAGGGGATTATGTAGAGGCCATGGCGTACTATATCAGCCAAACCAGTGAAAGAGGCGAATTTCTTCCGGACATACGAAGACATGATCTTTTGTTTGAGGTGTTGAACAATGAATAAAAAAGTTGCTGTTATTGGTCTAGGGTATGTGGGACTGCCGCTTGCTCTTTTGTTTGCTAAGAAAAACTACACCGTGATTGGACTTGATATTGACAAGGGGAAAATTGAAGCGCTAAGACAAGGGAAAAGCTATATTCCAGACGTAAGTAATGATGTGATTCAAAACGAGAAAAATTTTCAAGCATATGAATTAAAAAAAGCTATTTTGGCATTTCAAGCCTGCGATTATGTAGTGGTGACCGTGCCAACCCCAATTACAGAAACGCACAATCCAGATTTAGGACCAGTTATTAGCGCATCTACTTTCTTAAAAGAATACATGGTAAAAGGACAAACGATTATTTATGAAAGCTCTACCTACCCAGGTACGCTTGAAGAAATTGTTTTACCTATTTTGAAAGATTCTAACTTGCAAGCTGGAATAGATTTTTATTTAGCTTATTCTCCAGAGCGAGTTGATCCGGCAAACAAGTCGTATGACATTGAGCATATTCCAAAAGTGATCAGCGGCTACAGCAAAGAATGCCTTCATCATATACAGATATTTTACGAAAGTATTTTCCAGCAGGTTGTACCTGTTTCTTCTCCGAAAGTAGCGGAAATGTGCAAGCTGTTTGAAAACATTCAGCGCCTGGTCAATATTTCGTTGGTGAATGAAACAAACGAACTGTGTGAGGAATTAGGAATAGATTTTTATGAGGTCTTACAAGCGGCATCTACCAAGCCGTTTGGGTTTACTCCTTATTATCCAGGTCCCGGAATAGGGGGGCACTGCATACCTGTTGATCCGCTTTATTTCTTATGGAAACTAAAGCAAAATGGATTAACGAGCGAACTTATTGAAGCGGCTCATCATATTAATGAAGAAATGCCAAATAAAGTGATTAAGCGAGTTGAAAAGCAGCTTGACGCAAATGAAAAGCGCGTGTTCGTGGTGGGCGTTGCGTATAAAAAAGACGTAAATGACATACGTGAATCGCCAGCGCTAACCGTTTGTGAAGGTCTTTTAGAAAAAGGGTATGAATTAACGTATCATGACCCATATATTGACTCTGCCGTCTTTAATAAGCAAATGTACTTTTCTGTCCCGCTCACAAAAGAGGAAATCGAAAAAAGCGATGTTGTACTGGTATTAACTGACCATAGTCAGGTGGATTGGTCAATCGTAAAAAATGCAAAAAAAGTTGTAGATACAAGAGGTATTTTAAATGAATGAAGCCGCTGAGTTATTCAGTGGTTCTTTTTTTAGGGGTGATATTAATGAAAACTCTTTCTGTCGTGCTGCCTGTTTACAATGAAGAAGACACGCTAAAGACCGTGCTTAAACAAATTAAGAAAGTGGATGTGCTTGAGATTATTGTAATCGCAAATGGCTGTACCGATGCTTCAGTAAAAATAGCAAAAGAAGAAGGGTGCATGGTAAAAGTAGTGGAAAAACGCCTTTCTCCCCATGAAGCAAGAATGGAAGGAGCCAAAGTCGCCAAAGGAGATGCCGTCTTATTTGTAGATGGAGATATTATTCTTTCGGCTTCTGAGATTGAACGTTTTGTGCAGGCGCTGTTATTTGGACATAGTGATGTTGTGCTAAACAAGTGGGGAAAAACAAAGATGAATACTTTTAATCGCAGTGAACTGACGTGGAGTACGGTCCTGCATCATGCACTCGGAAAGCCTCATCGTGCCAACGCTTATTTAAAAGCACCTTACGGCGTGCTGCTAAGCGTATTAAAGAACTACTGGGAGATGCCGCCTCTTTCTTTATTTGTGACGTTTTTAACACAGTATCGTGTAAGCACGCATATTACGATTGAGACAGAGGGAAAGGGAAGCTTTCGCCCGTTTGATCGCCCGCTGCGCAGAAAAGAGCGAATTCAATCTTATCAGCAGCTTCTTCAAACATACTATACGCTGTCGTCAAATCGTAAAAGGCGAGTGGATATGCTTTCGCAGCCCATTCCAGTTGTAGAGCACGGCTGGGGGAAATTATCTTCTTTTTATGGAGGGAAACAGCTGTCTGTTATTATTCCGGTCTGCAACGAAGAACAAACAATCAAACAAGTAATTGCAGAAGTAAGAAAACTTGAACCGTTGGAAATTATTGTTGTGATTAACGGCTCTACGGATCAGTCAGAGAAGTACGCCAAAGAACAGGGCGTCAAAACTATCGTCTACGATGAGCGGTTAGGGCATGACTGCGGAAGAGCTGCGGGGGCACTTGCAGCAACAGGAGATATTCTCCTCTTTATAGACGGGGATTTTGTTCTTTCAGCTCAAGAGTTGTATCCGTTTGCTTCAGCGGTAGCGAGCGGTGTTGATATAGCTTTAAACGTATGTGAAGATGAAGCGAAGCTCACGCATGTTGTGCAGGGGTGGAAGTACGTGTTAAATGAGACGGTAGGAAGAAAAGATTTATTAATGAGCTCGATGACAGCTGTTCCTCATGCCATAAGCAGAGAGTGCCTGCAAAAAATTGGAGCCGAATCTCTTGTGATGCCGCCTTTTGCTCAAGTAAAAGCAATAATAGAAGGTTTTCATGTGCAGGCCGTTCACCATGTTGACGTAAATAAATTCAATCGGTTTCGATATTCTGAGCACCTACCATTAAAGAACCATTCTCCTACGGCAGAACTCATTATTCACGATCATATTTTTGCTTTTCTCTCTTATCTTCAGCGTGACTGAGCAGGGAGTATTGCCTTACTTCCAAAAAAACGTTTAAAATGAGATAAGAAAATTTGCTGATATCTTGTTTTTCTGTTCTAACCCCTTGAATTTGTTCACAGTTGTAACTAAAATTGTTACATGTGCAGACAAAAGTAAAAAAGGAGGAAAAGAAATGAAAAGCTATCAGCTTGGAACGTTTTTACTTCGTCTTATGTTAGGGCTAACGTTTTTTATTCATGGTCTTGGCAAATTCCAAAGTGGTATTGATAATACGGTCGGTTTTTTCCACAGCATGGGCATTCCGGCGTTTTTCGCTTATGCGGTTGCGGTTATTGAATTCGTAGGGGGAGCCGCTATGATTCTTGGATTTCAAACGCGTTTAATCGGTGTCTTGTTTGCGATTGTGATGATTGGCGCTATTTTTACAGCGAAAAGCGGTGCTGGTTTTACAGGCGGCTATGAGCTTGAGGTTGCCCTTTTTGTCGTTTCACTTCATATGATTCTAGCAGGAAGCGGAGCGTACGCGTTAGACAACCGATTACAAAAACCAGAAGAACATTATTCTTAAAAAGGTAGGCGCTATGCGCCTACCCTTTTTTGTAAAATATATCCTTCTATGGATTCATTTTTATTAAAATATACAGCTATCATTTTTAAGAAAATTCGTATATATGGTACTATTTGGTCATAGATGACTACACAGTCATTCTATTTGAACGATACGGGGAGGTTTTAACATGAAAACCGAAAGAGAAAACGGAATCGTCCGTCAAGTGAATACGATTCAAACAAAAGAAGAGCGCTTTAATCCTTTTTCATGGTATGAAGAGATGAGAAACAGCGCGCCTGTGCAATGGGATGAAGAAAGGCAGGTATGGGATGTTTTTCACTATGACGGGGTCAAAGAAGTGCTAGAACAAAAGAATATCTTTTCTTCTGATCGAAGACCTCCACAAAACCAAAGACAAACTGCTCTAGGAACAAGCCTAATTAATATTGATCCGCCTAAGCATGCTGAAATGAGAGCGCTTGTTAATAAAGCTTTTACGCCTAAAGCGATGAAAGCATGGGAGCCTAAAATTGCGCGTATTACAGCTGAATTATTACAAGAAGTTGAGCATCTTGAAGATATTGATATAGTCGAGCATCTGTCCTATCCGCTTCCGGTTATGGTAATTGCCGATATTTTAGGCGTGCCGATAGAAGATCAGCGTCAGTTTAAAGATTGGTCGGATATTATCGTAGCCGGTCCCTCTAATAACGAACGTGAAACGCTCGAAAAACTGCAGCAAGAGAAAATGAAAGCAAATGATGAGCTAGAAACTTACTTTTATCGAATCATTGAAGAAAAACGCACGCGTCCAGGAGATGATATTATCTCCGTGCTTCTTCAGGCAAAAGAAGAAGGGAAACAGCTAACGGATGAAGAAATTGTTGGTTTTTCTATTTTGTTGCTGATTGCAGGAAACGAAACAACCACAAATTTAATTTCAAATACGATTTATTGTTTAATGGAAGATAAAGCTTCTTTTGAACAACTCAAACGAGAGAAAGAACTTTTGCCTTCTGCGATTGAAGAAGTTCTTCGCTATCGTTCACCCGTTCAGGCTCTTCACCGAATCGTAAAAGAAGATGTGACTCTTGCCGGTCAGAAACTAAAAGCGGGCGAACACGTCGTTCCATGGATGGGATCTGCGCATCGAGACGCTCAGTACTTTGAAGACCCGGATGTATTTAAAATCGATCGAAAGCCAAATGTGCACATGGCATTTGGAAGAGGCATTCATTTTTGCTTAGGAGCACCGCTTGCTCGAATAGAAGCAAAAATTATGCTGGCTGAGCTGATTGACCGCTATCCGCAGATGGACTGGAGCCCGTCATTTGAGTTAAAGCCGATTGAAAGCACGTTTGTGTACGGGTTAAAAGAATTATTGATTCGTAAACATGTATAAAAAAAGCACGCTTTGCGTGCTTTTTACTCTTTTTCTGCTTGAATTCTCGCTTCAGCAATTTTATCCGTATAATCATATCCCCATTTAAACATCAGCTCGATAATAGGGATGAGCGTTTCTCCAAAGGGTGTTAAATAATATTCTACTTTAGGCGGAACTTGTTTATAGACTTCGCGGTGAATAATTCCGTCGCGCTCGAGTTCGCGAAGCTGCAGCGTGAGCATTCGCTGCGTCACGCCGGGAATGAGTCTGCGCAGTTCATTAAAGCGCCGGCGTTCCTTGGATAATTGATACAAAATGACGCTTTTCCATTTGCCTCCGACTACATCAACGGCTGCTTCCACAGGGCAAGAATAGCCGTGAGGCTCCCATTTTGTTAAGTCGTATTTCATAGTGATTACTCCTTTTATCAGTGAGTTCAGCTGCATTTGTGCTGTTTATACTATAGCACGTCTTATTTGATAAAAACATGGAAATGATTCATGGAATTATTGACGGAAAATTAAAAAAGTAATGGAAATAATTATGAGTTTGTTGTATGATAAAACTATGAAAATAACGTTTCTATTAAAAAGCGATGTATTTTGAAAGCGCTTTATTCATAAAGGACGACAGGGGAAAGGGCGGAGGAATGATGAAAAGATTTATCAAAGTAGAAAAAAGAAACCATGTGGCGGTTGTACGAATGAATCAGTCGATGCTCAATCGTTTGAACAGTGAAGTCATGTATGAGCTTCAAGAAACGATGAATGAGCTGCAGCACGATGCTTCGGTTGGATCTATTGTATTTATGGGAGAGTACTATAAAATGAACGGAGATCATAGAACAACCTCTTTCCTACGTGAAGAAACAGGAAGGCTTTATCAGCCAATTCATGCAGTAGCAGCTCGAGCGATTTTTCAGCGTATTTCATGCAGCTCCAAACAAACGATTGCGCTTCTTACAAACTTTACGTTTGGCGGAGGGTATGAGTTAGCTTTAGCATGCGACGTACGAATTGCAGAAGAATCTGTGCAGCTCAAATTAACAAACGGCATGACTGTTAGTGCTCAAGAAGCGTGCAATATGGGAAAAGTGCAGCATGTCGTGCAAAAAGGAAAAGGATTAGCATATGCGCTTGCGCTGAACGCATTGGAAAAGGAAGCTTAAAAAACGCTTTCACTTTATTTTTATAAAGTGAAAGCGTTTTTATTTTATTTTGATAATAAAAAGGTATTGAAAATTCTGAAAAAAAGAGTAGAATGATAACAAATCTACTTATTTTAAATAAGTAAAGGAGCTGGTATCAATGCCATTCATTTTTAAAGAAGCCGTAGTCGGATTATTTACAGCGGCAGCAGCAGGTTTACTGGCGTTTCAAGGAGTAGAAGTGGTGTCAGCCATCATTCATCTACTAACTTTTTGGAAACAGCAATAGCTAATAAGTAGAAGAACGACTTATAAAGATAAGGGGCTTGAGACTATCTCAGCCCTTTTTGTTGTGGAGTTCATTATTTTTCAGTATACTAACAGTGGAAATTAAGACATAATATGGTTACATAGCAGGGATTTACGAGCTCAGTATGGAAGTATGTAGGCTCTGAAAAAATAAACAATGATCGCTTTTACCCGGTAACAAGTTTTGTTATCGGGTAACGTGTGTAAGGGGTGTGGATAAGTGAAAGACAAAAATTTAACAGAAGAACAGCAGCGAGTTGATTGGGTAGTAGAAGAAATCAGCCAAAAAGCTGAAAAAATAGGAAAAAGCGTAGGAAACGTAAAAGGCGAAATTGTCGATTTGCGAAGCACGTTTTGGGACGATGTCACGGTTAATATGGATGAGCCGGATGACGTGATTGAGACATTTACGAGTATTAAGCAGCAGGCAGAACTTTTAGCTGAACGTGAAATTACCCATAGACAAGCGTATGATCAATTAAAAACATTAAAAAAACTAACGCAATCCCCTTATTTTGGACGTTTTGATTTTATAGAAAATGGTGAAAAAGAAGCGGAAGCTATTTATGTGGGCGTGGGCTCTTTAATGGATCAAAAAGATGAAGAGTTTTTAATTTATGATTGGCGTGCGCCTATTTCGAGTCTTTATTATGATTATTCACCGGGAAAAGCGCAGTACGAAACGCCAGGTGAAGCGATTAAAGGCGAGATGAAGCTAAAGCGTCAGTTTATTATCGAAAATAGCGTAATTAAAAGCATGTTTGATACAGGAATTACCATTCGAGACGAGCTGCTTCAAGAAGTGCTCGGACATAATGCAAGCAGTCAAATGAAAAGTATTGTAGCGACAATTCAAAAAGAACAAAACCAAATTATTCGAAATGAAAAAAATAAAGTGCTGATCGTTCAAGGGGTAGCAGGGAGCGGTAAAACGTCTGCGGCTCTTCAGCGCGTGGCTTATCTTCTCTATCATCATCGAAAGCAGCTGACTGCAGAAAACATGATGCTGTTTTCACCAAATCCGCTTTTTAACAGCTACGTCTCAACCGTTCTTCCGGAGCTTGGAGAAGACAATATGAAACAAACAACGTTTCAGCAATATGCCGATGGCCGGTTAGGAAACGAGTTTGAAGTGGAGGACTTGTTCGTTCAAATCGAATATTTGCTAACGGAAAAAGATGCTGCGGCAAAAAAGCAAAAAATGCAGGAAATTCGCTACAAGGCAAGCCGTGAATTTAAAAAACAGGTAGATGCGTATATCGAAGAACTTTCTACTAAAGACATCATTTTTAAAAACATTAAGTTCCGCGGCGAAATTGTTTTATCCGCTCGGCGTTTGCTGTCTTATTTCTATTCACTTGATACGGGAATCTCCATACCTAACAGGATGCAGCTCGTAGCGGAATGGGCGCTTAAACTCATTAATCAGCTTGAAAAACTTGAGCGCAAAAAAGATTGGGTTCAAGAAGAAATTCAGCTTTTAGAAAAAGAAGATTACGTGGAGGCCTATCAGCACCTGCAGAAAAAGGAAGGCTATACGGAAAGCTCATTTGATGATTTCGACCGGGAACAAGCGTATTTAGCCAAAGCTGTTGTAGCTAAGAAAATGAAATTTATTAAGCAAGCCATCAAGCAGCTTAAATTTATCGACATTCGCCGTATCTATATGCAGCTGTTTGAAAGAAATCACCTTTTTTCCCACGTAGAGGGATGGGAAGACACTGCTAAAAACACGGTGCACAGAATCATGAACATGAAGCTGTCTTATGGAGACGTAACGCCTTACTTATATATAAAAGATCAAATTGAAGGGCGCAAAGCTAATCCTGTCATTCGCTATTTGTTTATTGATGAAGCACAGGACTATTCACCGTTTCAGCTGGCGTTTTTAAAAGAGCTGTTTCCGCATGCCAGAATGACGCTGCTTGGAGACTTGAATCAAGCGATCTATGCGCACGCTATGAACGCACCGACCATTCTTTCAAGCGAACTGTACGAAGAGAAAGAAGCAGAAACGCTGACTCTTACGAGAAGCTACCGATCAACACGCCAAATTGTCGAGTTTTCAAGGGATATGGTGGCAAATGGCCATTTAATCGAGCCGTTTAATCGAGACGGAGCGAAACCGACAGTGACGGCTACAGGCGACGTGCAAAAGCTGCATGAGGCAATTATACACAAAATTAATGAATTGAAGCAGCAAAACTATAAAACGATTGCTGTTATTGCCAAAACAGCTGAGGAAAGTCGTCAGGCATTCCAAGCGCTGCCTGAAGCGATGTCTGCAAGGCTGCTGACAAAAGAAACAAGTTCATTTGAAAAAGGCATGCTTGTTCTGCCAGCTTACTTAGCAAAAGGAATTGAATTTGATGCCGTCATCATTTACAATGCATCGAGTGAATGTTACCAAGATGAATACGAGCGAAATTTATTTTATACAGCATGCACAAGAGCGATGCATGAGCTGCACTTGTTCTCACTTGGTGAAATCAGCCCGTTTATATCAAATAAAGAAACTTATGAATACTACGGTAAATAAACAGAGAACGGTCAGTGTCTTGAGTGTCTGAAATAGTAGTACGGAAAATAGAGGGTGAAATCGCAAAGGTTTTACCCTCTATTTTTTATTTTTATAGATGGATTCAGTTTATTTTCATTGCTTAAATAAAAATTGTTTGGTCAAAGTCCAGCTACCATAAAGCGAATCAGAAGAACAGTGAAATGAGGAGTTTTATATTCAATATTTACGAATAAATGTATTACTCATCCTTATAATAAGTTTATTTTTCTTATAAGTTATTTGCTGCGGGAATGTTGCCCATCATTGGCTTGCTTTTTATCTATGCTTTAACCTCTAAATATCGTGCAACGCTTTCTCTGTTTCTATTCTTTTTAGTAGGGACATGTATGTTTCAAATAGGAAGCAATTATATTACTGAATGGGATCTATCTAAAAAGATGAAAATTATGATAAACAGAAGTTTACTTTTGTTTATCATAGGTGGACTATTGCTTTCCATTTTGTTGTCCAAACAAAAGGTATTTCTTTTTGCATCATTACCAGACTGGCAGAAACTCATAGTGATGCCATATCATTCGATTAAGCTATCG
Organism: Priestia sp. 53B2; assembly: GCF_056099005.1. Taxonomy (NCBI): domain Bacteria; kingdom Bacillati; phylum Bacillota; class Bacilli; order Caryophanales; family Bacillaceae; genus Priestia; species Priestia sp. 53B2. Next base: position 118,432 of record NZ_JBLZXA010000008.1, on the reverse strand, counting down.
TACTTTTTAATGTTTGGTCTAATTGGTTCGGCTACAATCTTTGTACCGTTACTGTTCGTTGAAGATATAAGCTATACAAAATCATTCGTCATATACGGTATAGTATTCTCCGTTATAAACACTATTTTAGAAGAATTGCTTTGGAGAGGGATTATGTTATCTTATTGAAAAAGTAATCTTTCCACTTTTTATGCTGTTTTCATTACGAGTATTGGATTTGGTCTTTTGCACATATCAATAGGAATTCCTTTAATCATGAGTTTACTTTTTTCTTTTGGTGGACTTTTCTATGCATTTGTCGTTTTAAAGACGAAAAGCATATACCCAGCCATAGTTTTTCATTTTATTATTAATTTAGGTATGGTTTTTAACGGATGGATATTTTAGCATCTTGCGCAAAAAGAGGCTGGAACATAACGCAATTAACTCAATGAAAAAGTCCGAACGATTCATCGTTCGGACTTCCTTCACTTAAAATACGTTTGGTTCAGTCTCTTTTTATGAGTTACTTACTGTGTAATTATGATTATACTACTTGAACTGCTTACAGTAGGCTTCCTTCTTTTTATTGACTTTCAAAATGCAGCAAATACTTCACTAAATAAAGGCCTGAGTTTGTTTTTTCTTGAAGAGGAATAGTCAGGCATGTAACGTAATAATATCCTTTTGGAATGTCATAGCTTAAGGTTTCAGATAGGACGCTTTTGATTTCAATCCCCTCGCTTTCGACGTGAAAAGGAAGGCGAGTGGTCTTTTCAGCCCGTGATGCGTCTGGAGTTTCGTTTATCCACACTTCAATAATGGCTTTTGTGTTCGATACGGCTTCAAACGAAATAGCTTTATCGTCTGCGACATATCCTTTTTGAATATCTTCATCACTCCAGTCGTGATGGGGCTTTGGCTGTCCTTTTTGAAATAGCGTAAACTGGTGATAAGACATGGTTAGCTCTTGTTCTTTCCATTTTGTTTTCATGATTTCACCTCTTCAAAGTAAAACTTGTTCAGCTATTATTGAACGATAAATTGTACGCGTGTACCATCTGGGTACTGTTCTAACTGATTTCCAACCCATGAGCCGGCTCCGCGGTTATCAGAAGGTGAAATATAGCGAATATCAGCTCCTGCTCCGCCTTCTTCGCACATAGCCATTGGCCATTCATCACTGTCATAACCTGTTTATGTTGGATATCCTTTCAGCGATTCTTCCCGGTTCGCTTCAGCACCGTCGCGATCAATTGTGCAAACGGAAGAGTGCCCAGCGGCAATCGCGTCACGAATATGATCACCCGTTTCAGGATATCGGTCTAACGGAAAATAAAGCGTCGCATCATAGTTTACTTCAGCTTCCGTTTTTTCAGGAGCTAAAAAAGCCGCATGTCCCATAAACCCTAAAATACATGCCATGATAATGAATAGACTTGCCATTAATTTTTTCCCGTATGTAGCCATCTCAAACCTCCAGTGTAAGTCGTTTATACAGCTTAACTATACTCTCAGATTGCTAAGTTTAGATTACAGGACAATAAATAAGGTGTAAACAAGTATTAACATTTATGTTAAACTTTCTTTACTTGACATCATACCCTAACAGGTATAAAGTTGTGTATACATTTACTTCTTGCGTACAGCTTAAAAGCAAGAAACGCAATCATGCATGAGCGGAGGTAGTAGTATGATGGAATATGATAAGCAAGTTAAAAATCGTTTAAAACGAATTGAAGGTCAGTTAAAAGGTGTCTTAAATATGATGGAACAAGGAAAAGACTGCCGTGACATTGTGACACAGCTCTCAGCAGCCAGAAGCGCAATTGATCGCACGATGGGTGTTATTGTCAGCACCAATCTTGAACAATGCGTAAGAGAAAGCATTGAAAAAGGCGAGAATACCGAAAACTTAGTAAAAGAAGCAGTAGAGCTGTTAGTAAAAAGCAGATGAGACATTCGTTTCATCTGCTTTTTGTTTTTACTGTACGCTGCTCATAAGGATAAAAACCGCTGTTCCTAAACACAATACGGATAGGAACAGCGGTTTTTTAGGTTTATCTCGTTTTAAGAACAGGAAAGATATATGGAGAGAAAGGAGGAGGTCAAGGTGAGTGATGACAAAAAGTCACCAACATATAATCATACTGAAATTCATCATAAAATTGAGGCTTCTCCACAAGCGCCGGGAATCAAAGCTGCTTTTCGCTTTAATCACGCTTCTTCTCCGTGGGTAAGAGGAATCAGCTCAGGCTTGTCTTCAAGCCTGCCGATTTTGATAGGAATTTTGTGTGATCATTTGCAGTACGGACTCATTGCAAGCATTGGCGGCTTTACATATTTGTATACAAAAGATGAGCCTTACGCGCAGCGCGGCGTTAAGTTATTTTTAGCTTTGCTGGGCATTACGCTGTGCTTTACACTCGGCTCGTTATTTGCTGACGTAGCTTGGATGAAAACCATTTTATTTGGTGTTATTGGAGCTGTATCGGTTTATGTTTTCGGAGCGTTAAAAATTCCAGGACCTTCTGCCATGTTTTTTGTCCTTTCATTTGCTGTGAGCACGAGCATTCCAGCGTCGAATTTGCAGGCTGTTTTTTTGCACGCAGGACTCGTTTTTTTAGGAGGGATACTATCTTGGTGTATTAGCATGAGCGGCTGGCTTATTAACCCGCGCGGACCTGAAACTGCCGCTGTGGCGAAAGCGTACAGGCAGCTAGCTTCATTTGTCGGGTCTCTTGGTACGGAATCGTTTCACGCCGAGCAGCATAAAACGGTTGTCGAGCTTCGGGCAGCGGAAACAGCGATGAAACAAGCGAAAATTAATCGAAAAAAATCATCGTTTGCGCATCGTCTGTTTTTATTAAATCAAAAAGCCGAAGGGCTGTTTATCTTTGTGATGGCCGCTGCGAACGATTTTAATCCAGCTGTTTCTAAAAAAGCACAGGCAGTGATTGAAACGTTCGCATCCGAAATGGCCACGTTAAAAAAACATAAAAAAATTCGAGACGTTCGAGAAGAAATTGAAGAGCTGTCCATCAAAGAAGAGCTGCGCACATTATTATTAGATGTAAACGACGTTCTTCAAATGAAGGAATTAAAAGAAACAGAGTATATTCAATTTTCACAAGGTAGCGTAAAAGCACGGTTAAAAGCTGCTTTTCACAAACGTTCGTATGTGCTTAAAAACGCTTTGCGCTACGGAATTATTATGATCATCGCCGCAGCTGTTGCCTACACGACAAATATTCCAAGGTCTTACTGGATTCCGCTTACGTGCGCGGGAGTGATGCTTGGAGCAACCGTTCGTGCAACGGTTCAGCGAGGTATTCAGCGCTCTGTCGGAACCATTTTAGGTATTTTAATTGGAACGGGGATTCTGATGCTTGAACCAACGGGAATCGTCATTGCGCTCATTGTCTTTGTGCTTCAGTCGACGATTGAAATTGTAATTGTCAAAAACTACGCGCTCGGCACGCTCTTTATCACACCAAATGCTCTTTTAATTGCTGAAAGCGGTCATCCGGATAAAGCGATTAGCTACTTTACGTCTGCTCGAGTGATTGATATTGTCATTGGTTCTGTTATTGGAGTGGTCGGCACGGTATTAATTTTCAAACGAGCTTCTTCACTTCGTTTGCCATATTTGCTTGGAGATGTGATACGAAAAGAAGGACAGTTTTTAGAAATGCTAAGCACCGAACAAGATGAAGAAAGAATTAAACGAGAAAGAAATAAGCTTCAAGGGGAACTCGTTAATCTTCGGGCGCTGTACGATAATGTGATTGGAGAATATTCTAAAACGGCCGTCAAGCTGGAAGGGTTGTGGCCTGCGGTTGTCGCTACACAGCAGTTAGGTTATATGCTTCTTGCGTCGTTTGAAGGATATGAGCTGTCAGAAACGGAGAAACGAGAGCTTAAGGAAACATTTGCTCAGCTAGCTGCAGCAGCTGAGCAAAAACGAGCGCCAAAGCTTTCAAGTGTTCCGACCCTGAAACACTACCCAATTATTCAAGAAGAAATAGTCGCTTTATATGAAAGTCTGCAGGTAGAGATATAAAAAGCACGGAACCCAGGGGCTCCGTGCTTTTGTTTTTACATATCCACAACTTCATTTACCGTTTTATTTACATCGTCACGCGTCATTTTTTCTTTTCCTTTCATCAAGGCGTTTAATGTTCCATCAGCAAGCGCTAACGGAATTTTACAGAAATGAAGGATTGGAAGCGATTTGACATCTTCTAAATATTTCTTTCCTAGTGAAAGATTGCGGCGAGCGTAGGCAAACATATCTTCTCTGCTCCAATTGTTAGGAAAGAAGCTGACTCCACGCTCTGAATCTTCCGAGGTATTACGCAGGATATTCACAGACTGCAAGCCGCGTCCAAACGCAATAGCTAATTCTTTGTCTGTTTCCGTGCCGTCATACCATTTCCAAATGTCATTAAGCATCACACCTACTAGACCAGCTACGTAGAACGTATAGTCATCTAAATCCGCTTCATTTTGAATATGCCAGTCTTTTTCTACCCAATCGGCCATTCCTTTGGCCATAATAGAAGTTGCATCTAATACTTGATCTGCAACTCCAGTCGGACAAAGCGCAATCCAGTTGCCGAGCTGAAGCGTTACGTCAGGTAAATCAGCTTGATAAGGACCTACTAATGCCATGTATTCGTCTTCGCTAAAAGACTTTTTTAACAGGTCACTAATGGCGTAAAGCAAGCGGCTTTTTACACCGGCTTCTAGCTCAGGGTGATCTTCAATTTCATCAATTGCCCTCATACATAAGTAAGCAGATCCTACTGCATCCTGCAATTCTGCCGGCAAGTGGCTAATTGGAATAAAAAATGTTCGGCTTGTCTCTTTTAACATCACCATTGCGTTGTCGCGTAATTTGTTGGGTACACTCATTGATAACTAGCTCCTTTTTACATATCCACATGTCAAATTAGTTTAAGTTTTCATCTTATATACTATAGTAACAAAAAATGAGCATTTAATGGAGTTTAAAGATTACTTATTAACGATATTGTCATTATTTTGTAGAGTTTTAGTTGTTATATCCTTATGTTAATGGAAAATGAAACGTTCTTTTAGCTTGAAAAATAAAAGGCATGGAGTAATGAAACCTTGAATATACAAAAAGGGTATATAAAAAGTAGAGAGTGGTATTGGAGGGGAAAATGTGAAAGCAGATGCTGTATTTGAAGGGGGAGGCGTTCGAGGAATTGCATTCACGGGTGCGATTGAAGCGATGGAAGAAAGCAATGTAGAATGGCAGCGTCTAGCAGGTACGTCAGCGGGAGCGTTAATTGCGGCACTTTTAGCGAGCGGCTATAAAAGCGGTGAAATTCGCAGGGAGCTTCAAAACATGGACTATGCTAAGTTTCGCGGGAAAACGATCATTAACCGAATTCCTCTGATTGGAAACTTGATTGAACTGATGGTTCATTTAGGTTTTTATAAAAATGATTATTTGGAAAAATGGGTGTATGGTCTGCTGCGTGAAAAAGGAATTGAAACGTTTGCGGATTTGCCGGCAGATAAGCTGAAAATTATTGCCTCGGACATTTCGAACGGACAGATGTTTGTGCTGCCTGACGACTTGCCTCGCTACGGAATGCAGCCAAGCGATATGAAGATTTCACAAGCCGTGATGATGAGTGCGTCTATTCCTTTTTTCTTTCGTCCCGTCATCTGGAAGTCCAAAGGATTCAAGAGGTCATACATTGTCGATGGAGCGCTTTTAAGCAATTTTCCGATTTGGCTGTTTGATACGGAGCATCCGCGTTTCCCGACGTTTGGTTTTCGATTTGTAAAAGAAGAAATTGATACAGCCGCTATTATTCCGACGCCGGTCCATTTATTTAAAAGTATGTTTACGACGATGCTGCAAGCTCATGATTTGCGTTATTTGAACGCGGAGACAAAAGAACGAACGGTGCAAATTCCAACCGGTGTGATTACGGCAACGGATTTTGCCTTAAAGGAAGAAGAAATCGAATTTTTATATGAATCTGGTTATATATCAGCAAAGCGCTTTTTAGAAAAGTGGGATTTTGAACAGCATAAAATGAACCGGACTGGACGTCAGCTGACACGAAGAAAGCTCCCGTAACAGGAGCTTTTCTACGGCTGTTTTAAAATGTTGACTTCAACAGCTTCGCCTTTTGCCGGAATGGAATACTGAACGCTTTTGTCTTTTTTGAGCCATGCTTTAACGAGCTGTCCTTTTTTGTATGTTTGATCATCCGAAACTTTTACATAAATAGGCTGTACATCGCTAGAACCAAGTATTTCTTTTGTTGTATAGTCAAGCGCAGTATCTCGGGGAATGACGTTTGCAATAAGAATTTCATCCTGTTTCACTTCTAAAATGCGCCCTTGAACTAAATAGCCGGCCGGCTTTTTTGACTGCTCGGCGTTATCAGAACAGCCGCTTAAACAAATAAAAAAGAGAAGAAAAAGTGCAGTTGATTGAACGGTAAACTTCATAAAATCTCCTTTCCGTTTCAACATGACTACCATTATAACGCGTTTGACCATTTCTTTTCCAGTTTTCGGAGAAGGCAAGAGGTAATCGTTGACGTTATTTCAGCACGCGTGATATGTTTTAACTCATAAACGCTATTTTTACTAGAAGCCACGCTTAGTATGGGAGGTCCTTATATGGATGTTACCTTTTTAACCAATGTTATTCGACATATATTAGAACGAGATAATTTTGTCATTGACTTTGAAGAATCAGACGAACAAAATATTCATTTTTGGCATCGAGACGAGCCGTTTCGCCTTTTTATTTCAGAACAAACGGAAAGTTATTTAGTATGGACCGTTTTTGAAGATGAAAAAGAACAGTGGAGCGGAAAAACATTTCTTCAAGAAGTGACGAATACGTGTAAAGACTGCAGTGAGCCAATCGCGCATTGGATTTATAAAGACGAAGGCAAAGCAGGTTATTGCGATCATTGTCTGCAAACGTTTGGTAATGCTTATTTTACAAATGCTGATGATATCAAGCAAAACCTTCATTTAATTGACGGTTCTATTTGTTTTATTACCGATGAAACCGGAAGCGATTGGTGGATTGCATATGAAGGATTCAAACGAGTAATTGCAAGATTAGAAGAAAATCCCGATCAGAAAGTCGAAATGTACAAGCACGAATATCCGGTCTTTAAATGGGAAATACATTTTCTAACGGAAAACAATTCTGCTAGCTTTAAGTTCAAAGATGACTTCGCATCTGGAATTGTACCGAAGGGAAGAATACTCTAACATCCTTGTTATAAGGGTGTTTTTTCTTATAATGGGAAGTTTTTTTAAAAAAATAATTAATTTAGGTTAAAAAGAAGGAATTAAAGGGTAAAGAGTAGAAGATATATCACTATAGGAAGAATGGGGGAAATAATTATGACAACTACAACAAATTTAACACTGGGGTACAAAATGTACACGATTGATTTTAGCCGTCCAACGCAGTCTAACGAGGCACTGCTTGATTTCTTTAGAGATGTGCAGCACAGACAGGGAAATAATGCAGAAAGCTTTTCTAAAACATTAATGGAAATCGAAGAAATCAAAACAAAATATGTAGATCACGAAATCGTACAGCTGGCTAAATCGCTTGAACAGCAAATAAGCCGCTCAAATGCAGAAAAACTTGAGGTCAGATAATCACCAGAAATGGTCGATTTATCAGACCTTTTTTATTTCTATCGACGTAGCACTTTTGGGGTGAAGTCAAAGGGACTGGGAATCTGGGAGTATAGGTTTTTGGTCGAGGATAAAATTCTGTACATGTCAACGGATGTTTGATTTCATCAAAAGTTGTAGATGAATAGACTATCAAGTCGTTGGAGGCGTTGTATGGTTGGAATTTGCAGCTGGAAGTGTGCAGTGAGTGGAATAAGTATTGCGAGTGTCTACAGTAAGCAGCCGTCGTGGCAGCGGGAATGTTATTTGGTGACACCTGGTAAAGTTTATTATGAGTCGTGCTATCAAGGGTACGGAGAGTTTGCGGGAATGGATCTTTTTTGTTTGATGAGAGAAAGCGGAGCGGAGAAAGAAGACAGTGAAGGGGTAGCGGCTTTTAAGCCTAAGATTGTGCTGGCGAAGTATTACAGCGGACAGCGTTATGAAGAACTGCCGGAATCAGAGCCGTGTCCGTACGGAGGCTATTTTTTTGAAGGGTGGAAGGAAGGGTAGCGAATATACATAAAAGCTGTAGAGATATCTCTACAGCTTTTTATTAACGTCTTGTTTCATCGACAGATTGTTCTAAGTCACTTACTTCTTGCGTAATTGTATTTAATTCTTCTTGCACCGCTTCAGCTTCAAGAACAGGATCTTGAACGATTTCTGTCGTTTCAAGCTCTTCTGCTGCAGCCGTTTCTGCAAGCGGCTGTTCTTTAGCAGTGCGCAGAGATTTCACTTTGTTGACAACTTGCGAAGATTGTTCGGAGACTTTTTGTGAAAGACGAGCCGTGCGCTGTTTGAGATCTTGGCCTTTTGCATATACCGTTTCTTTCACTTGACCTGTTTTAGCAAGTGCTTGATTCGCTCCGTCTTGAATAGAAGCACGCAGCTCTTTTCCTGACTTTGGCGCTACTAGTAAAGCTGTTGTTACACCCACTACGCTGCCTACTAACGTGCCGACTAATAATTCTTTGCTTCCACCTTTTGTTTCTTTACCCACTGTTTCTTTTACGTTTTCTTTTGTCATGACATTTCCTCCTTTTATAATATGTAATATGAAGGGTTTACCATTTTGTTGAATACTTCCTGCAAAACGCAAATGATTCGCTAAAAAAATCTGCAAGTGCCGTCGGACGCTCGTACAGGCTGGTGAAATTTGATTGTATATAGTATTCAACCACCTGACAGAAAAACCTTCTTTTCTGCTATAAAAACAGAAAAAAACTTATCTATAAAATCCGACACAAGAAAACGACAACATTCGTTCTTTGGTAGCATTTTCACTTGAAATTTTATATCATAGAGGGCAAGGAGAATACGTTCTCTTTTTTTAGATGCTGGAGGGATTGAAGAAATGGCTGAATCGAAGTACAGAACGATTTTAGAAGCAAAATCTAATGAGTTAGAAGAATTAAAAGACAAAGCAATCAAAGACAGCTGGCAGCCGATTTATCATATTCATCCACAGTACGGGCTGATGAATGATCCAAACGGATTGATTCAATTAAATGGTGAATATCACGTGTTTTATCAGTGGTATCCGTACGGTGCGATGCATGGAATGAAGCACTGGGCTCATGTGAAATCTACGGATTTAGTAACGTGGGAACGCCTTCCGGTTGCGTTAACGCCAACGGAAGAATATGAATCGCACGGCGCATACTCAGGCGGCGCGATTGAAAAAGATGGTCAAGGGCTGCTGTTTTATACGGGGAATGTAAAATACGAAGACGGCTCACGTTCAGCTAATCAATGTATCGCGATGCTAAACAGGGATGGAAGTGTAGAAAAATACACGCATAATCCAGCGGTACGAGGCGTTCCTGATGGGTATACAGGACATGTGCGCGATCCGAAAGTATGGAAAGAAAATGATACATATTATATGCTGCTAGGCGCTCAGCGTGAAAACGAAACGGGCGCATTAATTGTGTATGAATCAAGCGATGCGCTTCAGTGGTCATTTAAAGGCGAAGTTAAAACATCGCTTCCTGACTTTGGCTATATGTGGGAGTGCCCGGATTACTTTAAACTGGACGGAAAAGATGTGTTTGTCTTTTCGCCGCAAGGAATCAAAGCGGATGGCCACGATTTTCATAATATTTATAATGTGATCTACGCGGTGGGAACATTTGATGTGGAAAGTTTAACGTTTGAAATGGAGTATTACCGTGAAATTGATAAAGGTTTTGACTTTTATGCACCGCAAACGTTCCAAGATGAAAGCGGACGTCGCTTGCTATTTGCATGGATTGGAAACCCGGACGTTGACTATCCGTCAGACGAATACGGATGGGCCCATGCCTTAACGCTTCCTCGTGAGCTTTCGCTTGAAGGGAATGAACTGGTTCAAAAGCCTGTAGAAGAGTTAAATAAGCTTCGAGATCAAGCGGTTCATTTTAGAGGAACGCTAAAAAATGAAGAAGTGATCATTGACGAAGCAACAAACAATGCATATGAAATCAATATGACGTTCCGCGAGATAGGGGCCAAACAGTTTGGTTTAGAGCTGTTTAATAGTAAAGAAGAAGAGCTTCGCCTCGTGTTTGATACAGAAAAGCAAGAAGTGCGACTCGACCGCTCTTCATTCCACCATCAATATGCAACGGAATACGGTGTGGTTCGCTCTGAAAAATGGACAGCGTCAAATGAAGTCGATGTTCGCATATTTGTCGACAAAAGCATCATCGAAATTTATATAAACGGGGGCAAAATTGTCTTCACTTCCCGGGTATTCCCGAAAAAAGATTCCAAATCAGCTGTAAATGTATTTGCAGAAGGAGCTGTGGATTACCGTATTGATTATTACGGTATGTCGCGCGGTATTTAATATAATAAATAAGAAAAGCCAATGAAGATCATTCATTGGCTTTTTGGTTCTATAAAAATAAGATACAAATACATGAAGCAACTAAATGAGGGACAGCTGCAATAATAAAACGTTTCATCCATTCTGTATCCTCTCGCTGCCGGACCGGGGTAAAGTAAGGTCCTCTCGTTTCAAATCGAAATGCGTCCAGTAAGGTTACGAGTGCAATTGCCGTAAGTAATATACCAAGAGGGCCTGAAATATAGTAAATATACTGCCAGTTGCCTGCTGTAATAGAAATGATAATCACAATAATTAAAGATATAATGCCAGATATTAATCCTGTTTTCAAACTCAAAATCTCCTTACATCCAGTTTTTGCTTATCTATTTTACCATAACCGAATGAAGGTTTGTATATACGGCTCGGGGCGGATATTTACTTCTTAATTGACCTTCTATGTAAGTATCTTCTCGTATAAAACGAGTTTCCTAGCAAAAGCAGTGTCCCTAGAATCCAGCCAGCTGCAGGGGAATAAGGAAAGATATTTTTTAAAGCCATCCCAAAAGAAATAGAGGCTGCTCCGAGTATAAATAAAAGCAGCGTGATTCCTTGACGTTTTTTCATATGTACCACCTCTATTACTAATTTTACCATAAAGTGTGAGTATAGTAGAATAAAATGTAAGATATCATACAAAAAAAGAAGTATATGGTAAAATTTAAGGAGTAGGAAGGGAAGAGGGATGCAATGATTAAAAAAGGATTTATAGCAGGTATCGTGACGGTCGGTATTATTCTTGCTCTTGCTGCTTTTACAGGGAAGTGGAGTTATCTTTATTCTGTGTCAGGCACGATGGGAGCAGTATCACTGGTTTTAGCTTTGGCATACCTTATTGACAGTATCGTGCTAGGAAGTACACGCACATTCTTTTCAGCCAAAAAGACGCGCAAGGTGAGCTGAGTTGAAGAGGCAAAACGATTTGGAGCTATTGCAGTACCGAACGTATTAGCTGCTTTGATTTATGTAGCCGCTGGTTGATGAACAGGAGTCTATAAAAACAGCTTGAGGTATAACCTCAAGCTGTTTTTTATGCGTCAATCTGAACGTTTCTTTCCCCTTTATCACGCAGCGGCATCAGCATACTCACAAATCCAACGCTTACGATGATGATTGCCGCCGTTAAAAAAGTCGTCTGAGCACCTGCAAGCTTTACGACCATGCCTCCAAGAAGAGGAGCAGTAAGTAAAACGGCACTCGTTAAGGTGTTAATGAATCCGTACACTTTTCCGAGGTGTTCCTTGTCGCTGTATGTTTGAACGATATAGTTAAACAGCAGTAAATTAAGCCCAACCCCGGCCCCTCCAATAGGTGCAGCAATCAAAATGAAATAGCGTGACATAACGGCTGGATTAAAGCAGCTAATGAAAAATAAAGCCCCTCCAAATAGAAGCAGTCCAAGTGATAAAAGTCTAAATGGATGGTGAACCTGTTTTTTTCTATTAAGATACACTCCTGTTGCTAGCGCTCCCAGCCCGATTCCAGGAAGCAGCCAGCCGAGCATTTCCGGATGGTGAGGCAGCACATCTCGCAGGAAGATGCTAATTTGAGCGTCAACAAGCATGACTACAAAATAAGAAAGGTGAAACAAAATAACGACGCGTAAAAGGATTGAGTGCTGAAAAACGATTTTCCAGCCGTTTGAGTCCGTTTCTGTCGGTTGATGGGAAGAACGAGCAGCTTGCCCTTGAATGTTTTTACCTGCTTTTTTAAGTGAAAACAGCACCGAAATAGAAATCATACAAGCTGCGGCATTAACTAAAATGCATGCTTTTGGCGTTGTGAACGTCAGCGCGGCGGCTCCGAGGAACGGCCCCACAACTTTGGCAATTTGAAACATAATGTTTTGTAAAGTAGAGGCCTGCAGCAGCTGATCTTCTTTGACCACTTCTCGAACGTAAGCCAGCTGTGCGGGCACTTTCATAACAGAACTCATAGAGCGCAGGGTCAGCACCCCTAGTGCTAAAAGCGGTTCATTTGTGAAAAATAACAGACATGTGAACAGAAGACGGACTAGTTCAGACAGAAACATCAGCTGTACTTTATCGCAGCGGTCCGCTAAATTTCCTGCTGCTTGACTTAGCAGGATGCTAGGCAAAGCGTACACGACAGGAATAAGCGTAATCCAGAGGGAATTTGCGTGCCACACGTATGTAAAAAGCGTCATCACCGCAAACATATCAAATAAATCTCCGAAGCTTGCCGCAGTGCTTGAAATAAATAATTTTTTATAAGAAGAATTAGCAAACAGCTTTTCTTTGTTCAATACCTTCATTCCTTTATGTGTTGTTCGTAAAAAATAATCGCATCTTCAATAAATTGAAGGACTTCGCTGTCAATAGGGTAGAGATTAAGTGAACTTGATCCCTCAGGAGATTTGCGGAAATCCCAAAAGGCTTTTTCTAAAGCCGTATGATGACCAAACAGTTCACTGGATAAAAGCAGTATATCAGCTGCAATTAGCTGTCCATCTTCAGATTGAGGTGCACGCTGGTGCTTTAAGCAAAGCTGAACTCGTTTTATGATGTTAATCCATTTATCGGCACTCGCATTCTCCATTTTAGGCAAATCATGCTGCAGAAGCTCACTTTCTTCTATTAAAAGCGAAAGCAGATCAGTCCAGCTGCTTTTAGTAGTAGACTGATTTTGAACTAAGGGAAGGAGCTGCTTCCAGTTTAATTCACCTTCTATTTTTATACTGTTGCGAAGAGTGTGAGTATGTTCTAAAGCTCGTTGAATTTCTGAAGCTTTTTGCTGAAGTTTTTGCTGGTGAATCGCTAGAAGTTCATCAATACTCACTTGATGAAGAATAAGTTCAATATCTCGCAAAGGAACGGCTAAGTTTTTTAAAAGAGTAATTTTCTCTAGTGTGACTAGGTCTGTTTCTGAGTAAGATCGCTTTCCGTTTTCGGCTTTTGAAGATGGATGAAGCAAGCCGATTTGATCGTAGTAACGAAGCGTACGCACCGTGAGGCCTAATTTTTTAGCGGCTTGCCCAGTAGAAAAATAAATCATTTTTAACCCCTCCCAAAAAATGCTTGCAGGTAACGTTACGTCACCTTTTACACTGAATATATGTAAAAGGGAGGCGAAGTAAATTGAAACAAAAAAATCAAGGATTATGGACAATAAAATCATTCGTAATTATGCTGGTGGTCACGTTTATTGCTGTGCCTGTTTTCATTGAAGGAGCATTACATCAAGCTTTGCAGTCGCTATTTAAAAGTGAGCTCTATGCTGGAACAGCTACTGGATTTGTCATAGCAGCTGTGTTTTTATCAGCTCTGTATTGGCTGATGGTTTAGGCTGGTGATAGAAAAATTGGTTTTCAATCGTTTTCAAAGCGTCACTGGCCGCTCATTCTTTTTTGGCTTTTTGTGCTGATCTTAGGAAGTGTGGCAATTGTTGTGCTAATGGAGTGGTTTGGTATGACGTATGAAAATAAAAAAACAGCCAGTTTACAGCATGACCTGTCGCTGTTTTCATTTATACTTGCTTTTGTTTCAGCCGCTGTAATCTCACCTTTTTATGAAGAGATTATTTACCGAGGATTTTTTTATACATGGCTGAAACGTAAAGGAGGAATTGCGTTTGGATTAGTGGGAAGTTCGTTTATCTTTATGCTGGTGCATATTCCAACGTACAATACCTTGCCTGTTAACTTTTTTTCAGGTCTTGTGTTTGCGTGGGTGTACGAAAAAACAAAGTCGTTGCTTCCAAGTATGATCATTCACGCTTGTTTTAATGGAATCGCCGTTATCTTAACAGCGGCAGCTTGATGTAGTTACGATAACGAGTAAGCTATGATTTATCTTACCATATTATGTCTACTGAAGAAGCGAATTGCAAAAAAATAAGCGAAAAATGAACCAAAAAACTGCTAGAAGCATTGCCTGTTTCTAGCAGTTTTTTATATATGCACGCAAGCTTAAGGCTTGTCTTAAAGTGGACGTTAAGGTGTATGATAAGAGAGAGTAAAGACAGCAATAAAAAGGAGAGGGTATCGATGCAATATCGAAAGCTTGGAACAACAGGTCTGGAAGTATCAAATTTATGTCTAGGTACCATGGCGTTTGGACGATGGATTGACGAAAAAGCGTCGGCAGCTATTTTACATAGCGCCATTGAAAACGGCATTAACTTCATTGACACAGCCAACTATTACGGAAAAGGGCAGGATGAAGAGTTTAGATATGGCACAGGGGAATCTGAAGAAATTATTGGACGTGCGTTAAAAGGAAAACGAGATGATGTTGTGCTTGCAACAAAAGTCGGCATTGCCGTAGGAAAAGGCAAAAATGATAAAGGCCTTTCACGCACACATATTATGAGAGAAGTGGATAATCAGCTGCGAAGACTGCAGACGGACTACATTGATCTTTATCAAGTTCATCTTTTTGATCACCATACACCTATGGAAGAAACGCTTCGCGCGCTAGATGATTTAGTTCGCCAAGGCAAAGTTCGTTATATTGGCTGTTCCAATTACGCCGCGTGGCAAATCGCAAAGTCTCATCATATTAGTGACAAAATGAATCTTGAAAAATTTATTTCTTTCAGCCCCAGTATAATCTTCTCTCTCGTGAAATTGAACAAGAGCTGCTGCCGTTTAGTCAATCTGAAGGTGTAGGCGTTATGGTATATAGTCCGTTAGCGCGCGGCATGCTTTCAGGAAAATATAAAACACCAAATGACGTGCCGCCAGAAAGCCGCGCTGCACATGGTGAAAAGCTGCTGCGAAACTACTTTACAGACCGAAACTTTCAGCTGGTGGAGCAGTATCGCAAGTTAGCAGAACAAAATGAAGTAAGCTTGTCTCAGTTCGCTCTTTCATGGGTATTAAATCAGCCCGCTGTAACATCAAGCATTATCGGAGCTAGTAAATTGCATCACGTAACAGATGCGGTTGAAATCAGCGATTGGACATGGTCAGAAGAGCTGTTGAATACCGTAAATTCACTGTATTGATAAAAAGTCCGCAGGTGCACCTGCGGACTTTTGTGTTTAAATTTTAAAGACAATAAGAAACTTACTGTAAAAGGTTAAGTAAAGGGGATAGAGTAATGAAAAAAATAAAATGGAATAGTTTTATCCTCCTGCTGATTTCAAGCGGAGTATTTTTTATCAATCATCAGTACGCCATTTTACTAGCGGCTTGGACCGCTTACGGAATGGCTTTATCAATCCTAGTTTATTTCTTTTCATACGGTATCAAGGATTCAAATCAAGAGTAAAAAGCGTATATGCGTTTCTTATTGTCTTCAAAATAAGAGAAGAAAATGAAAGGGTGGAAGAAATGGGAGAACTTTTTTGGATGATTTTATTCGGAGCGTGTATATGGGTGCCACTAATTTGGAATAAAATTGCGATTGGCAAGCGCATCGCACACGAAGAAAAGAAAGCAGGACGTGATTTAACAGGGGAAATCAATCCATTTACCGGAGGAAGAATGTAAATAGAGAGTAAGATATATCTAAATTAATCCCATTGAAAGACGAACGAATAGGATTAATGAGCTCGTATGAATTACTTGTGACACCGCTGTTGATTTCCGTGCAAGACTTCGCTTTCCGCAGGCAGCCGGTGAGCCTCCTTATCGCTTACGCTTCTGCGGAGTCTCACCTGTTCCGCTTTTCCCGCAGGAGTCTTCGCCTTGCCCTCCAATCACCAGCTAGAAGCAGCTACATACATGAAACTTACGTTCAGCCTATCCATAAAAAATGCGAACGAATTTAATTCTCTACCAAGAATCTCAATGCATCGTTCAGATTTTCCTATCATTAAAATACTTTTGTCTCAGCCTCTTTATTAGTAAAGAAAACAATAGTTTAATTTTGTTATAAGTGGTATAATTAACCATATTTATTTTGGATAGAAAGGCTGATGAAAAGGTGTTAATATTCTTTTTGGCCGGCATGGTACTTGTGCTGGTGATGATTGTTTTTTCGCGTACGCTGTGGGTGCCCAGCGGAATGGTAGAGCGTCTTAGCAAGAAAAAGTGGTTTCAAAATCATTGGCTGAGCGGAGGCTATTTGTTTGGCATTAATGCTTTATATTTTGGGGCTACGATGTTTTTACTCTATCTTCTTATGTTTACAGATATCCCTTATTTACATCTGATTCTTATGTTTTTAGCGACGATTGTAAGTATTCTCACGTGGAGCGCCGTTAGTGCAGCGTGGACAGGATCATTTAAAAACCGTCTTAAAATGGCTTTAACGGGAAGCAGCTTTTACTTGATAGTGGCATTAATTATGGTGATAGAGTGGCTAAGCGTTAAGCCTCTGTATCCCCATGAAGATACGTTTATGCAAGCTTTAGGGTGGATGCTTGGCTTTTTTGTTTCCGCCGTCGCTTTTAGTATATGTTTCATCTTCACGGTGTTTCTTGGAAACCGTTCAGCACGTGTGTAATGATATCATCCGTTTATTAACGTTTTTTTCTAGTTAACTACTATTCACGAAAGCAGGGGTAAACGTGATTCGAGAAATTTCAGTTTCCGATGCAGCCGCTTTTTTAGCGTTAAATAAAGAGCTTGATCGAGAAACAGCATATATGCTGTACGAGGGAAATGAGCGTGCGACTACGCTTGAACAGCAGAAAAAAATGATTACAACTTTTTTAAAGATGCCGAATTCGACCATTTTAGTGGCGGAACAAGACGGACAGCTCGTCGGACATCTATCTGTGATTGGCGGAAGCGTTAACCGAAAAAAACACAGCGCATACTTAGCTGTTGGCGTACTTCAATCTTACGGAAACCGGGGCATCGGCACTTCGTTGTTTAAAGAAATGGAGAGATGGGCAGCGCAGAGCGGCATTAAACGAGTGGAGCTAACGGTTATGACCCACAATGAACCGGCCATTTCGCTGTATAAAAAGATGGGTTTTGAAATAGAAGGGAAAAAAGTATGTTCACTCGTTGTAGATGGAAAATCAGTCGATGAATATTATATGGGGAAGGTTTTTGAAAAAACGTGCTTAAAGGAGAAATGAACATGGAAACGACGATTGTTCAGTTAAATGAATGGGTAATAAAACTTCCTAAAAAGCTTGAAGTATTCTCTCAAGCAGCGGCGTCAAGCCGCCCTGCTCCTAAGAAGTGGTCACCGAAAGAAATTGTGGGGCACTTATGTGACTCAGCCATTCACAATTTACAGCGCTTTATCAACGTGCAGCATGAAAAAAAACCTTGTGTACTGACGCCTTATAAACAAGATGAATGGGTAGAACTGCAGCACTATCAAGATACGCCGATGGAAGAAGTAGTTGCTCTATGGCGCAGTTTAAATAAGCAAATTGCTTCCGTTCTTTCGCATATACCAACAGAAAAGCATATGTATCAATTCGAATTAGACGATGGAAACTCCGTTTCGCTTGAGTGGTTGGCTAAAGATTATATTAATCATTTAGAGCATCATATCAAGCAAATTGACGCTCAACTGCCGCTAGGAGGCAAAGAGGATGAAAAAAGAACATAAAAAAGAAGAATCTCAGGTGAAAGTAGATTTTAGAGCAGGCCGGGCCTATGGTGATCATGAATACATAGGAAGTTCGAAAAAAGGCGTGCTTCTTGCTTTGTTACCAGTTCTGATCATTTCCGGAGGTATACTGTTTCTGATGGTAAAATGACAAAAGCCGCATTATAGCGGCTTTTTTTCATAGAGGTGCTGAGTTTTGCTTTCTTCGGGATTGTTGCGGCTTTCTAGGGTGGAAAAGCCTGCGTGTTCTGCGACTATTTTAGCTGCGGAAGGAAGCGTTTCGACTCTTTCCCAAGATTCTGGATTCCACAGCTTTGATCGCTTGAATGCTTTGCTGCAGTGGAGAAAGCATTCTTGTACTTCGACGCCGATAGCGAGCAGCGGAGTTTTATTGTGAACCGCCATTGTTTCAAGCAGTGCTTTTTCTTTTACAATGCAAGCTTTGCCGTTAATCCGCAGCGTTTCTTCTATGCCTGGAATCAATAGCCTTTTCTCATCGACGACTTGTACAAAACCAGGGTGATCACCTCGCGGAGAGCTGTCGCAAATTCCTTTATAATCAGCTGTAGCGATGATGACAAAAGGGGAATGTTTAATAAATTCCCGGCAGTGTCGATCTAGATAAGAAATTATTTTTTGATGCGCCAATTTGTTAGGCGCGCCGACTATACGGCGAAGCTCTTCTTTCGTTTTTACTTGTTCTTTAAAGTGACTGTTTTTCATTCCTTTTTCACTCCTGCTGTATGCGTATACTGAAAATACCATTTTTATATATGAAATACTATATTTTTATATTTAAAAAACAGAAAAATCAGTATATTTAAATGGAGTAGAAGTGTTATAACGCTAGCTTCGGTCTTTTTTAAAATTTTTGATTGCGTTATCAAATATGTCATTAACCGTTTTCATATGTTCGCTGACAAGATGATTCGAGTTTTTTTCTCGCTGGCGCATGTCTTTCAACAAATCATCCATATCATCTAGCAAACTTTGAAAATACTCATCTTTTTGTTCTTCTTTCATTGTGGAATCGTCCATTTCATCAAGCTTATCGAGCTTATCTTCAATTTTTTTGAAGTATTCATCTCTCAAGAATCTCACCTCATTTATAAAGTAGCTTTCTGCTTATTGTATGCAAAATGTTTGTTTGCATGAGTAAGAAGTAGAAAGTACATAAATAAAAGGAGAGTTTGAAAAGCTCATTTGCTTCTTAGTAGGTTACTTTTTAGTTCCCATATTACTTTGAAGTGCGTACTTTTTTTTATTGTGTATATGCTTCATAATAAATTTTGTCAGGAGATAATATGACATTTAATGAATAGATCAGTCGTTAAGTTTACCTTCATACTGATCAATTTCTAAAATAGAGTTATAAAAATTTCAGGAGGTTTTATGAATATGAGAGAGATACTGCAAGGAAAACTAGGTTTTGGAACGGCACCCCTGGGCAATATGTATCGTAATATTCCAGAAGAAGAGGCCATCGCGACGGTCGATGCTGCTTGGGAAAGCGGCATCCGTTACTTTGATGCAGCTCCTCTTTACGGAGCTGGCTTAGCCGAGATGCGCCTTGGTGAAGCCCTGTCAAAAAGAAATCGCGATGAGTATGTGCTAAGTACAAAAGTAGGTCGCGTTATTTCAGATGAACTAGAAGACACATCTTCACGTGATATGGGAGAAAAAGGCGGACTTTTTGAATTTGGCCGTAAAAATAAAATTATCAATGACTACAGCGCGGATGCAACTCTTCGTTCGATCGAGCAAAGTTTAAACCGTTTGAAAACAGATCGCTTGGACTTTGTGTATATTCATGATGTCGCGCAAGATTTTTATGGAGATGAGTGGGTAGGACAATTTGAGTCTGCTCGAACGGGCGCATTTCGTGTGCTTACACGCTTGCGTGAAGAAGGGGTTATTAAAGGATGGGGACTTGGAGTAAACCGAGTAGAACCAATTGAAATCATGCTGGAGCTGGAAGAAGCAAAGCCGGATGTCTCGTTGCTAGCTGGGCGTTACACGTTATTAGATCATGAACGTGCGCTGCAGCGAGTAATGCCCGAAGCCGTAAAGCATAATATGGACATTGTTGTCGGCGGACCATACAGCTCAGGCGTTCTTGCTGGAGGTACGCACTTTGAATATCAAAAAGCATCTTCAGACATTATGGCAAAAGTAGAAAAAATCAAAGCTATTGCAGATCGTCATCAGATCAGCATTAAGGCTGCTGCTGTCCAATTTTCACTCGCTAATCCAGCGGTTGCTGCTGTTATTCCGGGTGCTAGTCGTCCAGAGCGTATTGCAGAAGACAAAGCGGCATTAAACACAGTCATTCCGGCAGCCTTCTGGGAAGAAATGCGTGAACAGAAGCTTGTAGCTCCTCATGCACCGCTGCCAGTTAACGTGAAGTGAAGATGAAGAAACTGTAGATTTCTTTCGTGGCATTTAATGCTTAGATTGAGCAGTTAAAGTTTATTAAACATAAAAAAGTGTCTTAAAGCTTCGGGTTTAAGACACTTTTTTTCATTCAATTTGACATGCTCGTTCTTTAAGTTAGTAGTTAAAAAGATTCAAAGTTTGTATAACCCTTCATATTTTTTCCTCAAATAATTAATTAACGGCTGAGCATCAATTCTACCTATAGAAAGGCTAGTTAAGATCTCTCTTGGTGTTTTTAGTTTTCCATACTGGTGGATATGCTGTTTTTGCCAGTCTGCTATAAGTGATAGGTTTTGACTCGAAATGATTTCATCAAAGTCAGGATTGTCTTTGATTACGGCTTCTCTTAGCTGAGCTGCATAAATGAAGCCTAAATTGTAGGAAGGGAAGTAGCCAAACGCTCCTCCGTACCAGTGGCCGTCCTGCAATACCCCGTCACGGTCTGTTTTCGGTTTGATTCCTAAGTACGCTTCATATTTTGTATTCCATGCGGAAGGAAGATCCGAGACGCGAAGCCTGTCAGCAAATAAATCTCTTTCTAGCTCGTATCGAATGATAATATGCAGCAGATACGTAAGGTCATCTGCTTGCAAACGAATGAAAGAAGGTGTGACTTCATTTAAAGCAAAATAAAGAGTTTCAAATGAAATATCATCGTAGATTGCAGGCTCTAACTCTTGGAATAAGTGAGCGTGATTTCTCCAGAAGCCTTCGTGTTTTCCAATGATACGTTCCCAAAAAAGAGACTGAGATTCATGCAGTCCCATAGAAGTGTATGCGCCTAACCCTGTGTCAAGCAAGTCGGAGCTAATTTGCTGGTTATAGATAGAATGTCCGCCTTCATGTAAAAACATAAAAGCTGCCAGTTTTACATTGTGTTCGTCGTATCTTACTGCAAGCCGTGCGTCTTGAGGGTGAATGCCTGCACTGAACGGGTGGGTCGTGGTACCGATTTGGCCAGACTTAAAGTTATAGCCAATAGCAGTGAGAAGGTGTTTTCCGAGCTTCTGCTGATTTTCTATTGAAAACGGCTTGTTGAGAAATGATGTATCATGTGTAACCGAAGAACGTTTAATTTTTGTCAGCAAAGGAAGAATAGCATCTTTAATTTGTTGAAAAAGCGAATCGATGGTTTCACTAGAAACGTCGGGATCATATTCTTCTAAAAGCTGTTCGTAAGGAGCGAGGTAAGGGTTACGGTACTCCGCAAATCTTTTATGCATATGAATCAGCTGCTGCAGGTTGTCTTCGACGAGCTTAAATTCATTTTGCTCTCTAGCCTGTGACCAAAGAGCATGAGTAGAAGCTTTTAA
This sequence comes from Priestia sp. 53B2, assembly GCF_056099005.1. Lineage (NCBI taxonomy): Bacteria > Bacillati > Bacillota > Bacilli > Caryophanales > Bacillaceae > Priestia > Priestia sp. 53B2. The sequence continues at coordinate 96,650 of NZ_JBLZXA010000008.1, read as the reverse complement.
AACGGAAAATTGATGATAGTCTTCCAGTGGTACAGCGGAAAGTTTTTGATAGATGTTCCAATAGTGCTGTACTTGTTTTTGCTGTAGTTGATTTAGATTTTGTTCTTGAAGATGCTGCAATTCTTTTGCAAAGGCTGGATCTGTTTGCAGCAGGTAAAGCTCTTTTGAAAGCGTGCCTTGAATGGTTGCATACTGCTTTTGGCTATTAAGAGGAGCGGATGTTTTTGCGTCCCACGATAGAAGAGATAAAGCTTGCTTGTAGTGTTCAATTGTTGCAATATGTTCTTTAGTATGAAGACGGATGGCAGAGTTCATAATATCCTCCTTTAGATAAAATACTTTACTTATAAACATACTAAGAATTAAGAATTGAAACAAGCAAAATTAAATCAGTAATCGTAAAAAAACAGTTTAATTTTGCTAATTTCACAAACAAATGGAAAAGTGGTAGGATGGTTTATATTCATACTAACCTTACAAAAATAGTAGGTTTTAAAAAAGCGATTTTAACTATTGGGGGAATGACGTTGAAACAGGTTAAGGTGAAATGGTTATTATTTATTGTGATTGCTTTATTTGTTGCCGGGTGCAGTAATAACCAAGCAAGCTCAGGCGACAAAAGCACCAGTGCCGCACGAAAAGACGGAGGTACGCTAAACATTGCGTTTCAAAGCGAGCCAACAACTTTAGATCCTCAGATTACTGGGAATTCTTCGGTTAAAGATGCGGCGCGAAGTATTTACGAAGGGCTCGTTATTTTTGATAGTAAAGGTAATGTAGAACCTGATTTAGCAGAAAAAATTGATATAAGCGATGATAAAAAAGTCTACACGTTTCAGCTGCGAAAAGGCGTAAAGTTTCATAATGGAAAGGAAATGACAGCAGACGATGTAGAAGCTTCGATTAACCGCTGGATTAAGCTGTCTTCGCTTGGCAAAACAAACTTTGTTGGTGCACAAGTCAAAAAAACAGGAGACTACACGGTTGAGCTTCATTTGAAAGCACCGAATGTGAATACGCTGGCACTGCTAGCAGATCCAATTCCAGCAGCCGCTATTTTTCCAAAAGAAATCATCGAAAAAGCACCTGCTGAAGGAGCTACTGAGTTCGTTGGTACAGGACCATTTAAAGTGAAGGAATGGAAAAAGAATCAATATATCACGCTAGAGAGATTTAAAGATTATTCTTCAAAAGGACGAAAAATTAAAAAGACTCCTCACGTAGATGAAATTAAAATTAACTTTTTAAGCGATGAATCTACTAGAATTTCAGGCATTACAGCTGGACAGTTTGACATTGCTTTAGGTGTTTCAAGCGACAATGCGGCTCAAATTGAAAGTACGCAAAGCGTTAAGAACAAGCTGGCTCCAGGCGGATTCATTGGTTTATTTTATAATACGCAAGAAGGGTTCTTTAGCGATTTAAATGCTCGAAAAGCCGTAAATGCCGCAATTAATGCAAAAGATATTTTATCAAGTTCATACGGCGATTCCGATTATTATGAACTGACTTCATCGATTGTGAATAAAAAGTTCCCGAACTATTACAGTGAAGCAGGAAAAGAAGAGTACAATCAGCATGATGAAAAGAAAGCAAAAAGCTATTTAAAAAAGGCTGGATACAGCGGGCAGGAACTGCGTCTTTTAACTTCACGCGATTATCAAGATCAGTACAATACGGCTGTTATCGTGCAGCAAGAGCTTGAAAAAATCGGTGTGAAAGTAAAGCTAGAAGTGTATGACTGGGCAACGTTTACAGATAAAGTAAATGACCCTAAAGCATGGGATATTTACCCCGTAGACTGGGCGGCGCGTTCAACCATTTTCCAAGGATTTTGGACGTCAGGAGGAGCTCCGGTTGAAAAATCAACAAAATACTTAGATAAAATCAAAGCCGCTGCTTCTGTAAAAGATGCACGACCAGCCATTGATGCTACGCAAAAATACGTATGGGATGAGCTTCCATTTACGTTAATTGGCCATAAAGTCAATATTAACGCCGTATCTACACATGTAAAAGGCTATGATTTCAACTTAGGCCCTGTGTTTTATAACGTGAGCGTGACTAAATAACATACGCTAAATTTAAACAAAAAGCGGTTTTATACGAAGAAAGTAAGGAAAGAGGCTGGGACAAAAGTAGTTTAGTTGAAGGAAGATCCGAACGATGAATTGAGATTCTTAATGAGGAATCCAACTCGTTCGGATTTTTTTATGGTTACGGTGAACGTAGGTTTCATTTATCTATTCTTCACGCCGCTCATCAGTAAAAATAAAGGAATGCGCATTCGCCGCTCGTAAGTTTCAGCGCTGTCGAAATGTTCTTTTTGAGGACATGCTTCTTTTAAATTTGTAACGGTGAATCCGCTTTGCTGCATCAAAGAAAAGTACTCTTCAAGCGTGCGATGATACTTTTGAACGTATCCGCCCATCCAGTGCTGCTGACGGAATCCCATTGAGAAGTAGTTATCCACGGTCCAGTTTGTGCGCAGAGCAGAAGGCTGCAAAGTGGAAGTAATGACTGGGTGTTCAACGGAAAAAATAAATCTTCCTTCAGGTTTGAGTGCTTGATTCACTTTAGTGAAAATGGAAGCTAAGTCTTCCATGTAGTGGAGAGACAGTCTTGCAGTAACCAAATTGTATTCGATGCGTGGTGGAGTATAATGCTCCATCGATTCATGGAGCACTCTTGCATTTGGATAGTTTAAAAGCTGTTGCTGAGCCGCGTTTATCATATTGATCGAGCCGTCTACCCCGGTATAAGAGAAACATCCTTGTTCAAGAAGCTCCGCGCCAAATCCAGCGTTTCCGCACCCTAAATCTAAAACGTTTGCATCTGTAACATCACCTAGAAGCTGTAAAATGGCCGGTTTTTCAATCGTATCGTTGGCATTTTCTTTTTGCTGCCGGCGTTTTGTATAGGCCAAAAACGTCTCGTCATTATCGTAAAATTCAGCTCCTGTTGAGATCTTCAACTAAATCAGCCTCCTCTATGCAAAGTACCTTATTATAATCATATATTCAAATTATTTACAATAATTTTGATAGATATGGAAATGGTGTTTTATTTTAGTATAATTGTAGTGTTAATGAATCGTTCTGTGTAACTACAGAAGAAAAGAGGAGAAGTCATGAAACATTCCACTATAAGCGTCAGTGTGGTTAGTATTCTGCTGTCGGTTAGTTTATTTATAAGCGGCTGTCAGCAAAATGAGGTATCTTCCCGCGACGAAAAAGAAAGTATCACTTCAAGTGCTCAACATCCTGAGCAAAAAGAAAGTGCTATTCACACATCAGATCAAAATGATGATAAGGAAAAGGGGAACCATCAAAAGTCAAGCACTCCTTCAACAAATACTACAGCTTCTGCTAAAGATGAAATCAACGTATCCACCCCTACAAAACAAACGGCTAATGTATTAATCAAGTCGTATTTGCAAGGTTTAATAAAAGGAATCAACAACGGTGCTTTCAAAGAAGTAAACAGCTATCTGGTGAAAGGAAGTGCTCTTTATAGAGATCAGCAGTCTTTAATTAGTCATTTACATGGAAAAGGAATTCAAGAAAGATTAATAGATTATGAAGTGGTTGACTTTAAAAAAGCAGGCTCTGCTTATGATATCCAAACCCATGAAGTGATTATGATTGTTCAGCCTAATGGTTCAGAAACGATAAAAGAGTATGATTGGGTATATTCAGCGGTATGGTCGGATGATCAATTACGCTTAAAGGATATTTCTAATGCAGGGAACACTGCTTCAATCAAAGCATCAGAACCATCGACGCAAAACAGCGGAAACTATGACGGAGAATGGTCAAGAGATATTCATCATCAAGAAGCAGGATTAACTATCACTAATTCAACAAGCAGCTCTTTTGATTTTACAATAGGTGCAGTATACGGTGCGAATGCAGGAGGAATAGAAGGAAAAGCAGAGGTGGAAGGAAATAAAGCTATTTATAAAGACACGGAAGAAGCTACGGAATGCATACTAAACTTCACGTTAAGTCAAAAAGAAATCAAAGTTGATGCTACTGCAGGCTGTTCCTATTACGGCGGGTTAAATGTTTCTTTTGACGGCACGTATAAAGAAGGAAAGATTACAGAACATACGAAGACATTATCAGAGCTCGATATCCTTCCAAGCGAACAGGATGAAAATGTGAAAAAACTTGTAGGAAATGACTACGAAACGCTTGTGGATAACTTTCAAATCGTCCATGAAGAAAAAGATTTAGACGGCTTAGGAGCGACAGCGCTATCAGGTGGAGTAACCGGTTTGTACACGCTTATGGAAGGGATCATTGAGTATGATAAGCAAGGCTATTATTACGTAGCGTTAATTGTTGACAGTGACACAGTAAAATTCTACACGAATAATCCCGCATATCGAGATCGTATCACACTCACAGTAAAAGAGTGGATGAGCCGCTTTAGCGATTATCCAGTAGAGACAATATATAGAGAAATAAAAAGATAAGTCTAAAAGCTAAGAGTTGAGTATAGAAAGGGTTAATCTATGTGTAACTCTTAGCTTTTGCTTTGAAGTCGTAGGTAACCATTTGTTTTGGCGTCGTTCTTATTTCGGTAATTTTTCAACAATTGCTGCGTCTATTTGCTGAGATAATACGCTGCTAATCTCTTTTTCATTCTCCACTTTTTCTAAAATGAGCTGCTTATTACTTGTCTTGATTTTTAACATCGTACTTGAGTGGATGGAGAAATCATCTCGCAGCTTTTTAGGAATAGTAAGTCGAAAACGGTCATCAATTTTTCGAGATTGAGCTGTAAATGTTAAAGTCGTTTTCTTACCAAAATTCATTTCATATTTCTGAATCACAATGTTATTTTCTTTGTTAATAAAAAATTGAACCTCCATGTTTGCATCCAATTCGACGGACGTTAAAAGTTCAGGAGTGAGCTGAATCTGCCGGCCGGTTAATGTTGCATAATAAGGAGGAGACGCCGCAGGTTTTTGTGAAAGCGCTATCGATTTTTCGTCTCTTTTTTTCATAACAATTTGCTGTTCTACCACGTATAGTTCTACATAATCAAAGGGCTTAAGTTCATAGTCATCTCGCAGGGATCTCGGAATGACTATTCTACCCATATGGTCAATTGTTCGAATGAAGATATGAGAAGGAACCGGGACATTTTCATCATGATGATCGATAATAATCCAATCATCACAGCTCCGTAAAAAAACTTTGTCGTTCGTCTCGAGTTTTGTTAGTTGCATAAACAAAGAAGGAAGGGATACTCTTCCCATTTCGTCAATTATACACTCTTCTTTTTTTGTACGCATCTTGCTACTTAATCCTTTCTAAAAACATTTTAGATGGGGTATGTTACTTAAATTACACAGCATTTATTTCTTTGTCAAATGAAGCAAATGAGTATTTATTCATCCTACAGATTGAGAAATACAGGAAGTTTGACCTCATTCAGTAGATGTACAGCTGTCCCGTGTAAATGGTCATCATCTGAAGAAAACAGTTAATCTGTTAATTAGAAAAGCATAGAATAAAAGCGTTTTTCTTTCTTTTGATTTTATTGTCGGAAACAAAGGTTTAAAAAGGAGCTTCCTCCCTTTTCTAAAGAGTAGGTTTTTTATTAACAAAATTCAGCCGGATTTACGCTGAATGATGAATAGATTTATGCATATTAAGTCTAGAAAAAAATTTCAAGCAGTACTTTTTTTACTTGTTTTAGAGAGCAGTTATAGTTGAAGAATAAAGAAAAAAGCTCAAAGTAATGAGCTTTGAACCAATTTTTATCGTTTTTCAACCAGCAGTAAGCTGAAGGTAGCAAGCAGTCCTAAAGCAAGAGATAATAAGAACCAGTTCAGACCCGTTCGATTTTTACCTTGCGCTAATCCGGCATTAATTAAAGCCAGCGTTCCCCATCCTACAATGTATTGATTATCCATATGACACCCCGCTAATAATTGTTTCTTTATTTGATTAACAAAATCTATATTAGCATAAATATCCATATTTTTGATTGGAATTCCTGAATTAGGGTGGAGAAACGGTGAATTTCTTCAAGGAGCAAAATTCCTATTCTCCTTAACTTAGTGAAGGTAGTAATGAATAAGAGAAGGATGCACGTAGTAGACGTGAACGTATTGAGGCCGATAATAGTGAAGCTGATGCATATATTGATTCATAAGCCTTTGAATGGCGTTATACACATTAGGCGGATAGCCATAATAGCCGTGGTGAATACCAACTCGAAACAAGGAAACAGGGGGCGTGTTATTGGTTCTGCACATTGTTCTACACTCTTCTGCGCTTTTAACCTTGCGCAGCTGCTCCACCCGCTGGTGCAGCTTTTCGCTGTCCTAGCTCTTGATCGAGTATAAAAATAGCTGCAGGGTTATTTTGGGCGATTTTTAGGCGGTCTACAATCGTTTGAGCTTGAGCTTCTTCGTCGACTTGTTCTCGTAAAAAGTCCTGCACGATGACTAAGGTTTGAGGGTCATTCGCTTGGCTGATAAATTGAAACGCTTGACGATAAGAATTCGTGACGAACTTCTCATGCTCCAATACTTTTTGAAACGTTTCTAATGGTGTCCCAAACTCACTTGGCTGAGCAGGCAAAGAGCTTAATTCTACCGTTCCGCCGCGGTCAACTAAGTAGTCAATGAGTTTTAGCATATGAGTGCGCTCTTCTTCAGACTGCAAACGCAGCCAGCTGCCCATTCCTTTATAGTTTAATCGATTCATATAGTTAGACATAGATAGGTATAAAGTCGAAGAGACGTGTTCAAGTTGAATTAAGTTATTGAGCAGCTTTTGAATTTGTTCGTTCATATTTGTTATTCCTCCTTAGGGAAAGGGTTTCTTTCGTATACTACCTGCAACCATCACGCTTTTAATCTACAAAGATCCTATATGTTACTTCTTTAAGTAGGTAACTTGCCCATCCTTTATTGGTGCTTCTTACTTACATATAAGGATTGTATAATATAGGAATAAAAGTAGTTCGAAAGTATCTTTTTTAGATGGTTAAAATTACTATGTTCTATTTAACCAATTTAGTGATAAAATTGTCACTCTGTGCAATTTTAATTGGTGTGAAGGAGTCAGAAAAATGAATATGCAACACGTATTAATACCTGGATTTGAAAAGCTTGCGAGCTTTGTTTTCTGGTATCCATTTATTATGTCTTTATTTTGGATTGCAGGCACGCTTATTTACATACGCTATCGCGACCGAGATCCTAAAGTTGATTTTTCAACAATTGAATGGCCGTTAGTGAGCTTTTTAGTGCCTTGCTATAACGAAGAAGAGACGATTGAAGAAACGCTTAAGCACCTTTTGGCGTTAGATTATCCTTCTAAAGAAATCATCCTTATTAACGATGGCAGTACGGATGGAACAGCTGATACTTTAAAGGAAATCAGCAGGAATCACCCTGAAGTTCGTGTGATTCAGCTTTATGAAAATAAAGGAAAAGCCAACGCGTTACATTTAGGTGCGCACGCATCTAAAGCTGAGTTTTTAATCTGCTTAGATTCCGACGCTATTTTAGATCAAGACGCTCCATATTATCTAATCCATCATTTTCTTCATAAAGGGGAACGGCTGGGGGCCGTTACCGGAAATCCGCGCATTCGAAACCGTAATACGCTGCTGAGTCGCATTCAGCTAGTTGAGTATTCTTCTATTATCGGTTCTATTAAACGAACACAGCGAATTTTAGGAAAAGTAATGACGGTCTCAGGCGTAGTAGTGGCTTTTCGAAAGAAAGCACTTGTGGACGTCGGACTGTGGGATCGTGACATGATTACGGAAGATATCGCCGTGAGCTGGAAGCTGCAGCAGCGCTTTTGGGATATCCGCTATGAACCGCGGGCATTGTGCTGGATGCTTGTGCCCGAAACCTTAAAAGGGATTTGGAAGCAGCGAGTACGCTGGGCTCAAGGCGGGCAAGAGGTAATGCTTCGCCACTGGAAAGTGTTATTGAAATGGAAGCAGCGCAGAATTTGGATTGTGTACCTAGAGCAGTGGATTAGTACCCTTTGGTCATTCGCATGGCTGTTTGTGACTATCATGCTGCTTGTTACCGCGAGCAGTCCTCAAGACATGCTGTTTTGGTTTACGTTTACGTCATTTTCTCTTGTGTTTATGAGCTTAATTCAGCTGTTTATTGCGCTGAAAATTGATTCGAAATACGACAACGTGAAGCGGTATTACGTATGGGCTGCATGGTACCCAGCGCTTTACTGGATTTTGAATACGATTGTGGTAGTGGGCGCATTTCCTCGTGCTATCAGATCTAGAGTGAAAGGAGGCTATGCTACATGGAGCAGTCCAGACCGCGGCTTAACGAAGAGCAAATTATGATTCAAGCCAAACAGCCTCTTGCTCGATTAGTGATAAGCATCATTGTTTCATCTGTTTTTTGGCTGTATTGTGCCATTGTTCTTTGGTTTTTCCTTTCAGCTGTTATCGGCGTAAATGACCGTTACAGCGGGGTATTAAAAATCGCGTTCAAAACGACGAACGGCGAAATTCGAACGTTTTTAGTGATTGGACTCGCTATTTTTTGCTTCTTTTTCCTGGCTCTGTTTTTATGGAGATTCTACAACAAAAAGAGATTTGGAAGCTTAAATCGACGGAAAGAGCCGGCGTATACGAGTATAAAAGATTTAGAGCGTCTTGAGCTTTTATCCAAGGAGCAAATTCAAGAGCTTCAGTGTGCGCATTACATTGAGTTTGATATTAATCCGTTAAAACATACTGAGGAGAGGAAGCACGCATGAAGAAATATGTATTCGTTCTTTTGATAGCGGCAGCGGTAGTTGGTTTTGTTTTCTTTAAAGTAGTGAACTGGGAAGACAAGGCGAAAGCAACAACGACCGTGGAGCCAGCGCTTGAGACGAACGGATGCTTAGGCTTAAATTATCATCGCGTGCGCAAGCATAATTGGTTTAACCGAATTGTCAGCTCAGTTACAAAATCTGATGAACTGACAGAGTACAGCGTCTACAGCAATGATTTTGAACGTCAGTTGAAAAAGCTGAAGGAACTTGACGCTACGTTTGTTACGCCAAAAGATATTGAAACGTATCAGCAAAAAGGCACGTTTCCAAAACGCTGCGTTTGGATTTCATTTGATGACATTGACCGTACTGTTTATCAAAACGCGTTTCCCATTTTAAAAAAAGAAAACATTCCGTTTACGCTATATGTAATCGCAGGACAAGTGGGGGCAACGGATTTTCAAAATTTAAACATGGGTTCGTGGAGTCAGCTAAAAGAAATGAAAGACAGCAGCCTTGCGACAATCGGTTCTCATACATATGACATGCACCGCTTGGAAGAAGACAAGCCTTTATTTCTGACGCCTGCTAAATACAGCGCGTTTGCTGAAGATTTACGAAAAAGCAAAGAAACGATTAAGAACCATTTAGGAATAGACCCGGTTTACTTTGCGTATCCATATGGCAATACAAATGATGACGTAGCTAAGATTGTGAAAGATGCTGGTTTTCACCAAGCAGCTATCTTAGCGCCGCATCTTATTACAAAAGACAACAATCCTTATTATCTTAACCGAATTGTTGTATACAACAAAACCTTTCAAAACCTTATTCTTCCGTGGCTGACGCATACGGGCTCACAAGAAGAAAGTGGAAAAAGCCTCTGGGAGAAAAGTATTTTAGCTGAAGTGAAAAACGAACCAAGGATCAAAATTTTTGATTAGTGGTTCGTTTTTTTTGTTATGGTGAACGTAGGTTTCATCTGTTTCGTGCCTTCTAGCAGATGAGACCCCGCAGGAGCGCAAGCGACGAGGAGGCTCAGCGGCCGCCCGCGGAAAGCGAAGTCTTGTATGGGAAATCAACTGCGGGGTCACAAGCGGTTCAGCTCATGTATCCCATTTGTTCGTCTTTAGATTGGATTCATTTAGTTATGTTTCAGCCACTTTTTCTATTCACGATCAAAAGGTATGGCAATTACGTGAAGAAAGTACACTTTCATTTCTATAAAAATCATTTTAATGGTACCATAGAAAAGTTGTAATAAAAGACATGGATAAACGAAACAATCTATCAATTTTTTTACGAACTTCTTGTAAGAAGTTTGTGAAGGTGAAAAGAGGAAAACAGCGATCCTACGCTTACTATTTTAATAATGTAAGGTAATCGGACAGATTAATTCGTTGTCCGTTGCTGGTTAATTTGTATTCATTATTCACGATTCCTCTCTATCATTTCGTCATGGGTTTTGTTTTATCGTTAAAATTTTGATAAAGGTGTATAGGCTATGGAAAACAGGCATTTTGAATATAAATTTAAAGAAGCGCTGAAAAAACTAAATGATATTGAACTTGCGTTAAATGAATCATCGATTGTAGCGATTACGGATAGTCGCGGATTCATCAATCACGTGAACGATAAATTCTGTGAAATTTCTAAGTACGAAAGACATGAGCTTCTCGGTCAGGATCATCGTATTATTAATTCGAAACATCATTCAAGCTTGTTTTTTAAAGAGTTATGGAGCACGATCAGATCCGGTAAGGTATGGCACGGAGAAATAAAAAACAAGGCCAAAGACGGTTCGTACTACTGGGTAGATACAACCATTGTTCCTTTTTTAGATGAGCAGGGCAAGCCGTATCAGTACGTATCGATTCGCAATGATATTACAAAGCGAAAAGCATATGAAGAAAAAATTAAGCAAATGGCTTATTATGATCCTTTAACCAATTTGCCTAACCGCTACTGGTTAAACAAGCAGTTGAAAAAATTGCTTTTAAGTAGAGAATCTCCCGAACTGCTGGCCATTTTATTTTTAGATTTAGACCGCTTTAAGTCAATAAATGATACGCTTGGCCATCATCACGGCGATGTGCTGCTGAGGCGTGTAGCAGAAAGATTAAAAAAATGTATTCCTTCCTCTAATTTTATCTCGCGGCACGGGGGCGATGAGTTTATTTTAGTGCTGCATACACTAAAAACTGTTGAGGAAATTGAGGAAATGACCGAGCAGATTGTAAAGGAAATGTCGCTTCCTTTTTATATAGACGGAGATAAAGTGCTAACCTCTACAAGCGTTGGCATCAGCCTATTTTCAAAGGAATGTCAGCAGCATATTATTCCAAAAGACGCAGATGAACTAATCGACCGGCTGATCAAGCAAGCAGATATTGCGATGTATGTAGCAAAACGGAATGGACGAAACACATATGAAATGAGTTCGTCTTCATCTAATGAACGAATAATTAAAACAATCAGCATGGAGAATGAGTTAAAGTATGCGCTCGAAAGGCATGAGTTTCAGCTCGTTTATCAGCCGTTAATCGATTTGAAAACGTTTGATGTCATAGGGGCAGAAGCGCTTATCCGCTGGAATAGCGCAAAATTTGGTACCGTCTATCCAAATGAATTTTTGCCTATTTTAGAAGAAGTGGGTCTAATTGTGCCGGTTGGCAAGTGGGTGTTAGAAGAAGCGTGTAAGCAAATGAAAGCATGGACGGAGCTGAATTCAAAAGCGAGTAAAATAGGGGTGAACGTATCACCTATTCAGCTGAAATCCTCACGATTCGTAGCGGAGATGGAACAAATCTTGCGAAAAACAGGCCTTGAGCCGCACTTTCTGGAACTTGAAATCACTGAAAGCGTTATTCAAAACAGTCAAGAATCAAAAAAAGTGTTAAACCGCCTGCGGAGTCTAGGGATAAAAGTGGCGATGGATGATTTCGGAACGTGCTATTCATCCCTTAGCTATCTAAAACACTTGCCGATTAATACGTTAAAAATTGATAAATCATTTATTGACGACTTAGACGAAGTTGGAAAAGTGCTGGTGGAAACGATTATTCAAATGGGAAAAAAGCTTAATTTTGATCTCACCGCAGAAGGAATCGAAAACGAAGAACAGCTGCAGTTTGTGACGGAACAAGGCTGTCATATCGGTCAAGGCTATCTATTCGATAAGCCGCTTTCTCCTGAAGAAATGAGCCGTTTGTTGAATTAAAGGAAAATCATATGTACGGAAAGAAGCTCTTTAATAGAGCTTTTTTTTATGGTTTTTAATAGTATAGAAGGAGTGAGAAAGTCGTGAAAGAATACGTTGGAATCTGCACGGTATGTCAAAAGAACGTGTACTGTTTAGAGGGATTTTTAGACGGTGTGGTTGTTGAAGGGAAGCTTGTGTGCTTTGCGTGTGAAGAAGAGGAGAAGCGTGACTCTCATAAAAACAAAAACTAGCTACCTGGGGTAGCTAGTTTTTATTTACTGCGCATTCACTTTTTCAGCTTGCCAGTAATACTCGCTGAACACATCTGAAAAAGCTTTGACGGTATTTGTGAGTTCCTCCATATTGTTATCGACGCCGCCTATTTCGATTAAAATGGAGCGGTCGGATAAGTCTTGATTATATAGCCCGTTATTACCGCTTGTTTTCTTTTTGCTTAACACTCCGCGACTAAGGCCTGGATATTTTTCCTCTAGTTTTTCATGAATCGCTTTAGCCATTTTAACATTTTCATCAAATTTCGGGTTTGCTTCACCTAATACAATCATCATTTTAGCGTACGATTTGCCGTTAATAGCAGCCGTTGTTTTTTCTTGGCGCAGTGAATCCCGATGAATATCAATTAAATAATCGACGTCTTTGTTTTGCTGAAGAGCTGTTTCCACTAAGCTGCGAGACATCATATAGGCTCGTCCTGTACCCCAGCCTTTTTCATTCAGCTTTTGCGTCATATTGGTTGTGTCTACTTCCGAACCGATTCCGTCTGCTTTTAATTCCATTCCTAGCATTTGACCAACGAGCGTGATGTTGGTTTTGTTATCAACGGCTTTATTTTCGTTTGCTTCACCTTGCATACCAAGTAAAGGGAAATAAGATTCCCAGCTGTGCGTGTGGTAGATGTACACAATTTTTCTGTCTCCCGTACTTTGCTTGGCCTGTGTTTGAGACTGTTTTTTGCTTTCTTCGTACGTTTTGCTTTCAGCAGGATCCAAATCACGCTCGCCTGAAATGCTTTCGAGAGGAGGAGCCGATTCATGAGGAATCGTGGTATAATCCGTTCCTTCACCGGCTAATAGAATATGAGAATCAAAAATAGAAAAGCCGGGCAGTTCTGATCCAAATAGACTTCTTGTATCTGCCACGCGAATATTCGTCGCAAGCTGCAGGGCGACAGAAGAGAGAGGAGGCGGGGAGAAGTCTTCTTCAAAGGCATGAGAGAAATGATGGTTTTCCGTATGTATGAAGTAGAACAGGCTTTGGGCTTTATAATTTGATAGTGCTTGATAGACAATGTTTGAGCGCAGCGTATGCTGAAGAGTTGAATACGTGACGGTAAAAATAGCGGCTGATGTTAAGAGAACCAATAGTATAGCGATAATTAATGATTTATAAGAAAGGGTCCAAAAAAGCTTTTTAGGCTTTTCAGTGAACTTGTTTTTCATAGAGTAAACCTCCTCTAATAAAATTTTGAAATCAGCGGATGAGAACTCTGAGAGGAGAATATTATGTATCTACTATTTACTCTATTAAAAAGAAAAAGAAATATGATAGAAACCATGATATTTAACACAACATAAAAAAGGTTATATGAGGGCATACTGTAAAAAAACGGTGCGTATTGGAGCTGGTTAGATGAACGACTCATGGGTTTATCATCATTTTATTAATACATTTTTATTTCCTTTAACAATGTTTGGCATGGCATTTTGTTTGCTGGGACTGTTGCTGTACATGCTGTGGAAAGAAAAGCAAAAAGAAGGACCAAAAGAAAACAAGAGCTCTTAAATAAGAGCTCTTGTTTTGTCAAACATTCAGTTAGAAAAAGGGAGATTCACTTTCTCTAAGAACTCCATTCGGTTGCCAAAAGGATCATCCACGTAAATTCTTTCGACACCGGGAATGTTTTTGTCTTCTATAAAAGAAATACCGAAGCTAGTCAGATGATCTTTGAACGCAGGGAGATTTTTGACGTGAAAGCCTGGATGCGCTTTTTTTGCGGGTGAAAAGGTAGTTTCAACACCAATATGCAGCTGATAAGAACCAAATTCAAACCACACACCGCCGCGCTTTTTTAGACTTTCCGGCTTTTCGACTTCTGTTAAGCCAAGAACGGTTCCGAAAAAGTGTTGTGCTTCGCTTTCTGAATTCGGGGGTGCAGCTAGCTGAATATGATCAATATGCGTCAGTGTAAAAGTCATAAACATTCCTCCTTAAATAGTAGAGTACTAGTTAAGTTTACGTGATGTATACGTGTAAATAAATGACAAAAAGATGATGCTTTTCATAAGAAAAACTTATTGTTTTATATACATATAACACCAAATGAGGTATATTTTATTTTGTTGTTATTTAGGAGAATTGGAGATTAATATGGAATATCACTATACGTTAACAAAAGATGATTACGTAGCTTTTAACATGCATCACGCTCAACATTCGGAAAGAGTACAAAAAGTGCTGAGAGTTCAGCGATGGATGTCGCTCATTTTTCTTCTTATTCCTTTGCTTGTTTCGTGGGTTGAGGGAGAATTTTTACTTGGGATGTTCGTAGCGTTTGCCTTGCTTGCGGTGCTGTGGTTTTTATTTTATCCGAAGTATTTTTACGGAAGTATTAAAAAGAACATTGTAAAGGTAATAAATGAAGAAGATAACAGCAGTCTGAAGGGTAAGCATACTATGATGGCTACGGAAGATGGCTTGGTAGAGAAAAGCTCAAAAGGAGAAGTGAAGACTCCTTGGTCAAGCATCACTCAAATTAGAGAAACCGATGAACATATCTTTATCCTTGTTAGTGCAATGAGCGGATACGTTATTCCTACAAGCACATTTGCAGATGTAAAAGCGCTACAGCAGTTTAAAGAAACGCTGAATGCTGCAAGAGCCGAAAAAACAGGCTGAGTAGTAAATAATAATAATGTGGAAAAACGCCCTCCTAGATACTTTTCTAAGAGGGCGTTTTTTTAACAGCAGTCCCAGTTGTATAAAACATCTCTAAAGTTAAGGTTGCGAAGGTCTTTTTCTTTAATAAAGAAATTGGCCACGCCCGCATCACCAAACATAATATCCGCTTCGTCGTCCATAGCGAATTGAAGAAGCAGAACATCGTATGCTCTCAGCGCTTCATCGTAGTCTCGAGGATCGCTTTGAGTGAAAAAAGCGTATCCGCCCATTTTATGATACTCGCCCGTAAGCTCATCCCAGTAGATTTCTTCAGTTTCTTCATCGTCAAATAAATCTGATTCTATATCATTATATCGATAGTCAGTAGGGGAAACGGGTTCGATTCTTATTTCAAACTGTAAGCCTACTTCTTGAGGAATAGGGAACATATCTCGGCCAATGTCTTCAAGATACGTAAAATCGGTTGTTAGCTTTTTTTTATCTGTGGTTACGTCTTCATAAAAAACGACGCGAAAGTCTTTTTGAGCCGTAGGATGGTCAAAATCAAGACCGTACATATCGCCGGTGCTTTCGTTATCAGCTCCGCAAATGAAAAATTGAAGCATACCTTGAATGGGCATATTTTCATAGAAAGGTACTTCAGAAAAATTGATTTGTGCCATCAGGAGCATCGGCTTGCCCTGAGAATCAAGAGGATGATTTGCTTCTAGAGGAAGGTAAGGGTTGCCGCCAAACTTGCTTTCATATAATTTTGGACCGTTCATAACTGTATTGATGTGGATGTAAGGCTTACATGTTTTTTCGATTTCTTTTCGGTAAGGTTCTAGCTTAGGAGGCAGTGCTAATTTTGATAGAGGATTCATATGTATTCTCCTTTTTGTTTGGAATAAAAAGAACGTTTGTTCGTATTTTTATTTTACCGTAATACATACTGAAAGGGAAGAGAAATCGTATAAAAAAATCCCTTTGCAGAAGCATCTACAAAGGGCACAAAGAAATGATAACGTTTTCATTAAGGGACTTACTAAATGACTGCTTATTTAGAAAAGAATCCTTTTAAAGCAAATGCGACGTTTTGCGGTCTTTCCGCTAAGCGGCGCATAAAGTAGCCAAACCAGTCGTTGCCAAACGGAACGTATACGCGCATTGTATAGCCTTCTTTTGCAAGGCTGAGCTGCATGTCTGTGCGGAATCCGTAGAGCATTTGAAATTCAAACTGCGTGCGCGGGATGTTGTTTTTGTGAGCGAACTCTTTTACTTTTGCAATAATATTGTGGTCGTGAGATGCAATAGCCGTGTATGTTCCGCTCAGCAAGTGCTCTTCAATAATTCGCATATAGTTCTCGTCAATTTGGGCTTTATCTTGAAACGCCACGGTTGGTGATTCTTGATACGCGCCTTTTACCAATCGAAGAGGAATGCCTTTTAGCTCTTTTACGTCTTGTTCAGCGCGGAACAGGTAAGCTTGAATAACCGTTCCAACATTATCAAAAGTCTCGCGAAGCTCTCGTAAAATATCTAGCGTCATTTGACAGTGAGCATAGTCTTCCATGTCGATTCGGACGAAGTTATCGTATTTTTTCGCCGTTTCAAGAATGCGGCGCATGTTCTCAACGCAAAAACTGCGGTCAATATCTAAACCAAGCTGCGTCATTTTGACAGATAAGTTGCATGTTACACCGGCTTGCCCCATAGCTTCCAGCGTTCTGACATTATATTGAGTTGCTTCGATAGCTTCTTCTCTGCTTGAAACAAATTCCCCTAGATGATCAAGCGTACAAACAAGTCCTTTTTCATTCAATTCTCGAACTTTTTTGATCGCATGTTCAATCGTATCGCCAGCTACCACTTGAGCTGCACCAAAGCGAAGGCCCCATTTTTTCGCCGCTTTGTTTAGCGCTTTATTTTGGGAAGCGTGAAGAAACACATTTTTAGATACCTCTGCTAACATAAATATCTCCCCCTATAGAAAAAAATCCCTTGTTGTTTTAAGATAGAGCAGCCTAAGGCTGCTCTACTGAGTATTAAAGCGTTGTGCTTGTTGTTTTTGCTTGCAGGTGCAGAATCAAGTAATCAGGACCGCCAGCTTTTGAATCTGTTCCTGACATATTGAACCCGCCAAACGGCTGGTACCCAACGATGGCACCTGTACAACCGCGGTTGAAGTAAAGGTTTCCTACGTGGAACTCTTCTTTTGCACGCTCGATGTGTTCAGGCGTATTTGAAAGAAGGGCACCTGTTAAGCCGTAGTCTGTATTATTAGCAATTTCCATCATATGATCGAAGTCGCGCGCTTTGCAGAATGCTACGACTGGGCCGAAGATTTCTTCTTGCATTAAACGTGCTTTTTCATCTACATCTGCAATGATCGTAGGCTGAATGAAGTAGCCTTTTGAATCATCTGCTTCTCCGCCCGTCATTAAACGGCCTTCTTCTTTACCGATTTCAATGTACTTTGTAATTTTGTTGAAAGAAGCCTGATCAATAACAGGCCCCATATAAGTGTTCACATCTTCAGGGCTGCCCATTGTTAATGTTTTTGTCAGCGCAACTGCTTTTTCAAGAACGATATCGTACACGTCTTGGTGAACAACCGCACGAGATCCTGCTGAACACTTTTGTCCAGAGAAGCCAAATGCTGAATACACAATAGAAGAAGCAGCTAAATCTAAATCAGCATCCTTATCTACAACGACCGTGTCTTTACCGCCCATTTCAGCAATAACGCGCTTTAGCCAGATTTGCCCAGGCTGTACTTTTGCCGCGCGTTCATAGATGCGGCAGCCTACTTCACGAGAACCTGTAAATGAAACAAAGCGTGTTTTTGGATGATCTACTAAATAGTCGCCAATTTCGCTTCCGCTTCCCGGTACGTAGTTCAATACGCCGTCTGGAAGTCCAGCTTCTTTCATTACTTCTACAAATTTTGCTGCGATAACCGGTGTGTTGTTAGCCGGTTTTAATAGAACCGTATTTCCTGCTACGATTGCTGCTGCAGCTGTTCCAGCCATGATCGCTAACGGGAAGTTAAACGGTGAAATAATAACGCCGACACCAAGCGGAATGTAGTTAAATTTATTTTCTTCACCGTCGCGGCTCTCAACAGGCGCCCCGTCTTTTAGCTGCACCATTTGGCGAGCGTAGTATTCAAGGAAGTCAATTGCTTCTGCTGTATCAGCATCTGCTTCTTTCCACGGTTTTCCTGCTTCTTTCACAAGGTAAGCTGAAAATTCATGCTTGCGGCGGCGAATAATGTCCGCTGCGCGGAAAAGAATATCTGCTCGTGCTTCCGGCGCTTCTTTTTTCCACGTATTAAAGGTAGAAAGTGCTGCTTGCATTGCTTTTTCAGCCAAGTCTTGATCTGCTTTTGACACGCGGCCGATAACTTCTGTTTTATTTGCTGGGTTAATGGACTGAATTTGATCTTCTGTTGTAATTAATTCTCCGCCAATTACAAGAGGATAGTCCTTGCCAAGCTCTGATTGTACAAGTTCTAATGCAGATTCAAATGCATCTTTGTTTTCTGCAATCGTAAAGTCTGTGAAAGGCTCGTGTTTGTATTGTTTGATTTCGTTGATATTCATCGTGTTCATTTTCATTACCCCTTTTTTAGAAAATTTGCAACATAATTAATATTCCAACACCCTATACCTGTATTATAATCACCTTATTCTCGTTTTGTACATAGTTTTTTAACAAAAATGTTTAAAAAAAATTAAATATATACACTTTTGTTTAAAGAACCAATAAATCTATGGTTTTTATAGTGATTTTGAACAAAACGAAAAGAAAGGAGTGTCGGTAAAGTATAAGGAAAGATGTTTTGAAGTAAAGAATTACGATAGGGGAAAGAGTTTATCGGTAGTAAATTAAAATGATCTTCCTTTCAAAAAAACAATAGACAAAGTTGTTCAATATAAATTATCATATAATTCGAAAAGTAATTTTTGTCGAATGAAGCTATCTTTTTCGTCAAGTGAAGGCTTCATTTGAATGTACAGATAGAGGGAGGGTAGAAAAACAGCAGTTATTTGTCCATATTGTTGTAAGGGCTTACATATTTAACGCGAGATGCGAAGAACGTGTAATTCTTTAAATGACGGTTCCTATAAGGAGGATTTTAACATGAGTCATCAACCGCCTGAGTTAAAAAAAGAATTAAAAATTCGACACATAACCATGATTTCTTTAGGGGGAATCATTGGTGCCGGTTTGTTCATTGGAAGCGGATCACTCATCAACGCAGCGGGTCCTGGTTCCATTTTTTCGTACGCGTTTGCCGGTTTGCTGGTGATTTTAGTTATGCGAATGCTGGGGGAAATGTCTACAGCTAATCCTTCAAGCGGCTCGTTTGCGACCTATGCCAGAGAAGCGCTTGGGCCGTGGGCCGGCTACACAATCGGCTGGCTGTACTGGTTTTTCTGGGTCATTGTTATTGCAGTTGAAGCGATTGCGGGTTCAACGATTATTCAATATTGGTTTCCGTCTTTACCGTCTTGGGGCGTGAGTCTGATCCTGACGTTTTTACTAACGTTAACGAACTTATACTCTGTTAAATCATTTGGTGAATTTGAATACTGGTTTTCGCTTATTAAAGTAGTTAGTTTAGTGCTGTTTTTACTTTTAGGAGGAGCGATCATCCTCGGTTTAATACCGGGAGTAGAGTCTCCGGGAGCATCGAACCTTCTTCATAGAGGAGGATTTCTTCCAAATGGAATCAGCTCCGTCTTTTTAGGAGTGGCGATTGTCATGTTTTCTTTTATGGGGACAGAAATTGTCGCAACAGCTGCTGGAGAATCGGCTCAGCCTGAGCGAGCGATCACCATCGCAACAAATACCGTTATTTATCGTATTTTAATTTTTTATCTTGGGTCCATTTTACTCTTAGTAACTATCCTTCCGTGGGATTCTTCAAGCTTGATGAAAAGTCCGTTTGTTTCGATATTAGAGCTGGTAAACGTTCCGGCAGCGGCTCAAATTATGAACTTTATCGTACTGACTGCTGTTTTGTCTTGCTTAAATTCAGGTCTATACACGAGTTCTCGTATGCTGTACTCAATGGCGCAAAAAGGAGACGCGCCGCGCATGTTTTTGAAAGTGAATAAAAAAGGCATTCCGTTTAATGCCATTGTAGGATGTACCGTGATTTCTTACATCAGCGTTGGTTTTAACTATCTTTCACCTGATAAAATCTTTTTATTTTTAGTAAACGCATCGGGAGGCGTAGCGCTTCTTGTGTACCTTGTTATTGCTTTTTCACAGCTTCGCATGAGAAAGAAATACGAAAAAGAAAAGCCGGAAGCATTAAAAATCAGAATGTGGCTGTTTCCTTATTTAACGTATGGAACGATTGCGGCAATCACAAGTATCTTTATTGCGATGGCATTTATTGATTCCCTTCGCACTCAGTTTTATCTCACGCTGCTGATTGCTGTATTTGTGGTATGTTCGTACTTCTTTATGAAAAAGAAAAAAGATGATAGTTCCCTATCAGGACAGGGGAATAAAAGAATTTCTTAATAGAAGAGAAAATCACCACGAGTGGCTAGGAGGAAGTAAATTGGCAAACAAACAGTTAAAAAGAGGGCTTGAATCTCGTCATATCCAAATGATTGCTCTTGGAGGAACGATTGGGGTAGGGTTATTTATGGGTTCAGCAAGCACCATTAAATGGACGGGGCCATCGGTCCTGCTTGCGTATGCTATTTGCGGCGTTTTTATTTTCTTTATTATGCGTGCAATGGGTGAGATGCTCTATTTAGAGCCAAGTACGGGTTCGTTTGCGACATTTGGTCATAAATATATTCATCCGTTAGCTGGTTATATCACGGCTTGGAGCAACTGGTTTCAATGGGTGATTGTCGGCATGGCAGAGATTATTGCAGTCGGAGCTTATATGCAGTACTGGTTCCCGCATTTACCGGCGTGGGTTCCGGGAATTGTGGCCATGGTTATTCTCGGTGGGGCCAATTTAATCTCGGTGAAATCGTTTGGAGAGTTTGAATTTTGGTTTGCAATGATTAAAATTGTTACGATTGTTCTCATGATTATTGCCGGTCTTGGCCTTATTTTCTTCGGTCTTGGAAACGGCGGCGAAGCGCTTGGTCTGTCGAATTTGTGGGCAAACGGCGGTTTCTTTACAGGCGGATGGTCAGGCTTTTTCTTTGCCCTGTCGCTTGTTATTGCTGCCTATCAAGGAGTAGAGCTTATTGGAATTACAGCAGGAGAAGCAAAAGATCCTAAAAAAACGTTAACAAGTGCGATTCAAAGCTTAATTTGGCGTATTTTAATTTTTTATATCGGCGCCATCTTTGTGATTGTAACGGTATATCCGTGGAACGAGCTGGATTCACTCGGCAGTCCGTTTGTTTCTACGTTTGCTAAAGTAGGAATTACAGCAGCGGCGGGCATTATTAACTTTGTTGTCATCACAGCGGCAATGTCTGGGTGCAACAGCGGAATTTTCAGTGCGGGACGTATGCTTTACACGCTAGGTGTAAACGGTCAGGCTCCGGCTTTTTTTACAAAGGTTTCTCGAAACGGTGTGCCTATTTATAGTACCGTTGCGGTGATGATTGGCTTAGCGGCAGGCGTTGTCTTAAATTATATTGCACCGCCAAACGTTTTTGTGTACGTGTACAGCGCAAGTGTGCTTCCAGGTATGATTCCGTGGTTTGTAATTCTCATCAGTCAAATTCGTTTTCGAAAAGCAAAAGGAGCGGCGATGGACCAACATCCATTTAAAATGCCTTTTGCTCCTGTGACGAACTACGTAACCATAGCGTTTTTATTTATGGTGCTTGTAGGCATGTGGTTTAATGATGAAACGCGCATATCGCTGATTGTGGGTATTATCTTTTTAGCTATTGTCGTGCTGAGCTACTATGTACTAGGTATCGGTAAGCGCACGGAAGTACGCTCTTCTGAAAGACGTAAGCTAGTGAAATAAATGATTTTGTAAGAGAGGCTGAAAAGCACTTTAGTTTAAGGAGAAGATCCGAACGATGAATGTAACGCGTTCGGATTTTTTTATTGGTATGGTGAACGTAAGTTTCAGCTCATGTATCTCATTTGTTCGTCTTTAGATTGGATTGATTTTGTTATGTCTTAATTTCTTTTGGACAGAGGAGAAGAAGCGAAGTCAGCGCTTTTCTTAGGCTGTTTTCTTCTTTTATTAATGAGGTGCATGGCAAGAAGGAAAAAGAAAAAAGAAAAAAACAGAGTCAAAAGGGCGTGTTCAGGCATAAGATAATCCAACTCAAGTGAAATGCAAGCGGCGTTTTTCTTGAGGAAAGAGTAATTAAAGAAAAGGAAGTGTTCGTATGTCTGGAAACGCTGGATATGGTCATGGATCTGGTTTTGCTTTATTAGTTGTATTGTTTATTTTATTAGTGATCATCGGCTGCAGCTGCTACGGCGGAGGCTTTGGCTGGTAATTCACTCATTTAAAAAGCCCTATAAGGGCTTTTTCTATGCTTATAAATAACGTTTTTTCTCATTTTGATAAATGTTGACATGAAAACCGTTTACTTCACTCATAAAGATTTTAGAAGGAAAGTCTGCTGCTTTGACAGATGAAGGGATTTCGACAGTTTGATACGTTTTTGGTTCCAACGTAACAGTATGAAGCCTAGGCTTATTCATCATAAGTAAAAAAGGGGTATCTTCTTTAAAATAGGAGTGCTCATCCAGTGCTGCTTCAAACGTAATAGGTTTTGAGCTGTGATTTTCAAATGAAAGGTCACAGGTGCCCGTTAATACGGTTTCTTTTTTATTTCTCTCAAATGTACAAATGCTGTTTTCCGCATCGTAAGAAACGGCATATATACCTCGTAATACGGTCTTTTGCATCGCTTCAACCATATGACCAGGACCTGATATGACAATAAATGCAGCTAAAATCGTTAGTTTTAAACGATGACGATTTAAACTTTTGTAAAGGGCAAAAAGACCAAGTAAAAGTATAATTCCCCACGCATTGCTAGCATATTGAATTCCCGTCATTGTTTCTTCATCTCCATAGAGGGGAAGACCTAAAAAAGAAAAGACAGAATGACTGAGCGGCGTTGAATTAGGAAAAGGGATGTTTAAAATAAAAGCAGCTAGTAAAAAGGTGAGTCCTTTTATCGAAAGTGATCGTTCACGAATCATGTTGTTCCTCCTTAGCTATAAATCACGTATCATTATATACTATTATTATCTTATTTTGTAATTAATGGTTATTTTATTGCGTGGGTGGAAAGAGAGTAGAAAATAAATTGATAAAAAATGTGCATGTCCATTTATAAGTGGCATAGTTCTTAGAAAGCAGGATATGAAATATTTATTTTTGTGGAGATGATACGTATTGCTGAATGAAAAAACCTTATGCCGCATCACAATCTAGAAATGTGGGTAGCCTCAAAGATGCCCCGTAGGCTTTTAGCAGATACATAATTAGTATAAAGTCTGTCTTAGAACAGAAACTTGCTATTTCTAAATTGATATGTTACACTAAGGTTAATTATTTTTGTTCGGTATGAAATTGAAAGAAGAGAAATATTCTTCAATAGAAATTTTTATCTGGAAATAGTACGATTGAGCAAGGGTAGTAATATATGCGTGGAGTAATTCCACCACTGGAGGAAATAGTATGACTGAAGGTACAGTAAAATGGTTTAATGCAGAAAAAGGTTTCGGTTTCATCGAAATTGAAGGCGGAGAAGATGTATTCGTACATTTCAGCGCAATTCAAGGCGACGGGTTCAAATCTTTAGATGAAGGTCAAAAAGTGACTTTCGACATCGAGCAAGGTCAACGCGGTGCACAAGCTGCTAACGTTGTAAAAGCATAATTTTATGCAATCCAAAAAAGACTCCGACTTTGGACGGGGTCTTTTTTTATTGTAGCAAAAACGCAGGTAACGGAGGAATACGTATGAGTAAAGCAAAAGGTAAAGGCGGCACGGGGCGAGGCACCGGCAAAAAAGGGTGGAACCGCTGGCAGGCGAGTGCAAAAAAGAAGAAAAATGCAAAGCCTTATAAAAGCAAGGGAACAAAAAATGCTGATAAGCCGGAAGGCAACTAATCCTATATGCGCAGTATCATCTGCAACTTCGACTTACTCTGCTTGAGTAAGTTTATTTCATATGGAAGTATTTTTTTATTGCTTTTTTGACAGATTGCTGTCACTATATGAAATAATAAAGTAATTTGTGTGAATTTTCTATAAAAATTGATTTTTTTTGCAAACACTTTCATATTTCGACAACCTTTTTGATTTTTATCGGTTATACTTCTTTATAATAGATTATAGAAAGATGCAGGGGAGCATAAAGTGAGAGAGGAAAGCGACAGTTTACTCTGTACGCTTTTTACGTTTCTGGACCGTATTGCAGTAGCGTCGTAACAAGTAGATCATGCATCAGTTTAGAACACATCAAAACTCAACTAAGTGTAACGGGGGGATATGAGTGAGCGTAGGCATCGTAATTGAAAAAGTTCAAAATTATGCTATGTTAGAAGATCATGTTTTGGTAGAAATGGTTCATAGTGGAGACGAAAAATCATTAGAGTATTTAATCAACAAGTATCAAAATCTTGTAAGGGGAAAAGCAAGAAAATACTTTTTGATTGGTGCTGAAAAAGAAGATATCGTCCAAGAAGGAATGATTGGACTGTACAAAGCAATTCGCGACTTTAACGAAGACAAGCTAACATCTTTTAAAGGGTTTGCGGAGCTATGTATCACAAGACAAATCATTACGGCAATTAAAACGGCTACTCGCCAAAAGCACGGTCCGTTAAATTCGTACATTTCATTGGACAAGCCTCTGTATGATGAAGAATCAAACTATACGCTGATGGATATGATTCCTGGCGATCAAATTGCTAATCCGGAAGCGGTGCTGATTCATCAAGAAAAAGTGGAAGACCGCGAGTTAAAAATTGCGGAAACACTTAGTGAATTGGAAAGAAAAGCGCTGACGCTGTATATGGACGGCCATTCATACGCTGAAATTTCGAAAGAATTAAATACGCACGTCAAGTCAATTGACAACGCGCTGCAGCGTATCAAAAGAAAGTTAGGTCGAGACGTAGAAAGCAGACAAGCTATTTCATAGTAGGTAAAAAACAGCCGGATCTCAAAGGGGTTTCGGCTCTTTTTCACGGTCTTTTAAAATGTCTTGAATAATTTCAATATGAACAGAAGCCCACGATTGTTCATGAAAATGAAGAAACACGCTTGGAATGAGAATAAAAACATACAGCACGACAAAAATAATCCAAAGCCAGCTGCCGTCTTTAAATAAAAATTGCTGCAGGCGCTGCGAAAATAAAAAAAAGAGCCAAGGCAAGGCAGAAACAAGAATGGGAATGACGCCGGAGCCGTTTTTTTCTTTGGTCATTCGGTAATACACTTTTCGCAAAGTAGCGCTGTCGAGCGTAAGGTAAAGCTGCCGAATTTCTTCCATTTCCGCTAATTCATCAATTTCTTCTGCGTTTTGGTTTTGATGAGCCGCTTTTTTCAGTTTAAGGTAGACTTTATGAGCATCGCCGCGCAGTGAAAACATATACCAGCCTCCCGCATATTGTTTCGTCTTCTTTAACAGAGTTTGCAGGTGCATGTAAATATATACAAAAAGTTTCGTGATACGAAAGAATAAGAAAACAGAAGTGAAAGCGTAAATCATTAGTAGAAAAAGAGAGAAAACAGCTGGTTTTTGTTCTTTTTAGCCGCCTTTACACATCAAGTAGCAGCACATATACTAATAAAAGAACAATTAGTTACCTAGGTAAATAAAATAAAAAGGTGAGGTGGAAAAAGTGAATAACTTGGTGTTTCATGAGCTTCATCAAAAGTCGAGATTGTCTATTAAAGAAGTAAATGAAGTGTTAAAAGCGTACGGGCTATACAGCTCACAGTATTCAATTTTATTTTGTTTAAAGCGATTCGGCTCGATGACGCAAACGGAGATTTGGCAGTATTTAAATGTCGAAGCGCCGACGGTTACCCGCACGTTAACAAGGCTTGAAAAAAGCGGATGGATCGTTCGAAAAGCAGGCAGTGATAAACGAGAGCGCATTGTTTATTTATCTCCTCAAGCGAAGAAAAAGCTTCCGGAGATTCAGCAAGAAATTGAACTTTTAGAAGAAAATTTGCTGATTGCTTTATCCGACAGCGAACAAGATCAGCTTATCTCGTTATTAAAGAAAATTTGTAAATCTACAGAAAAGGGTGAAATGAATGACGAACCAGCAGGAGCCAATCTGGACTAAAAGCTTTATCAGTATTGCGATTACCAACTTTTTTATTTTTGTCGTGTTTTATGCATTGCTGACGCTGCTGCCGATTTATGTATTAGACGCCTTAGACGGCACGAGTACGCAGGCAGGGCTTGTTGTTACCGTATTTTTATTATCTGCGATTATTGTTAGACCATTTTCAGGGAAAGTCATTGAAAACATTGGAAAGAAAAAAACGCTTGTATTTAGTACCCTCATTTTTGCGCTTTCTTCCTTCTTGTATATGCTTATCCACCATTTTAACGTGCTTTTATTACTGCGCTTCTTCCAAGGAATTTCATTCAGCTTAGCGACAACCGTCACCGGAGCGATTGCAGCGGATTTAGTTCCCGCTAAACGACGAGGAGAAGGGCTTGGCTACTTCGGAATGTCAATGAACTTAGCCGTTGTTGCAGGCCCTTTTTTAGCATTAACGCTTCATCAATACATGGCATACAACATTATTTTCCTTATATTTGGCGTGATTATGCTCGTTGGCTGGCTGTGCGGAATGATGGTCAAAAATCTTCAAGAAAACGCTGTTCCGTCAGTAAAGAAATCATTTTCACTGAGCGATTTGTTTGAAAAGAAATCCATGCCAATTTCATCTGTAGGTATTCTTGTTTCTTTTTCATATGCAAGTATTATTTCTTTTATTTCTGTGTACGCACAGTCGCTTGGATTGATTAAAACAGCAAGCTTTTTCTTTGTCGTATTCGCAGCTGCGATGCTGATTTCACGACCGTTTACAGGAAGATTATTTGATAAATCTGGACCAAACATTGTGATTATTCCATCATGTATTGTCTTTGCGATTGGTCTATTTAGCTTAAGCCTTACACATTCTTCTTGGATGCTGCTGTGTTCAGGTGCATTAGTAGGACTAGGCTATGGAACACTGCTTCCTAGCTTTCAAACGCTTGCGATTCAAGCGGCTCCTGCTCACCGAAGCGCCTATGCAACTGCCACATTCTTTACGTTTTATGATAGCGGTATTGCGGTTGGTTCATTTGTATTAGGAATTGCGGCAGGTGCTTTAGGGTATTCAAAACTCTACTTTGCGCTTGGTATTTTTGTTCTTTTGATTACACTTTATTACAAGTGGATTTCAAATTTACGTCAAAAACAAAAAGCAGCAAATATCCAGGTGGGCATGAAATAAAAAGCTCGGCGTAATACGCGCCGAGTTTTTTTCTGGATTTTTTACAGGACTTTGGAAGGGAAGCATATTTAAGTCAAAAGGTACTAGCCAATTCCTATCCATCTGCACCATACTTTAACAGAGGAACCATTTACATATAAAACTTCTTGGATGAAATAAAAAACAAAGGAGAACAAAGATGAAAGTAATGAAACCTCTTATGGTCACAGCGTTAGGGCTTAGTCTTGCCACTTTTTATGAAGGTGCTTTTCCTGCAGAAAAAGCTGTGCAAGTGCAGGCTGCTACAGATGAAAACGTGATTGCTGACAAAGCAAAAACGTATGAAGGAGCGGATTATACGTCTGGAGGAGAGACGCTAAGCGAAGGGTTTGACAGCTCTGGCTTCGTTCAATATGTGTTTAAGCAAGCGCTTGATACAATGCTTCCTCGTTCCGTGAAAGAACAGTCAGAGCTTGGAACAGATGTCGATAAAAACGAGCTGCAGGCAGGCGATGTATTGTTTTTTGACACGGATGAAAACGGTGAAGTGAATGTAGCCGCTATTTATATCGGAGACGATGAGATGATTTATGCATCTTCTTCAGACGGAAAAGTTGTGGTGAAAAACATTTCAAGCAGCGCCTATTGGTCATCACATTTTGCCAAAGCAAAGCGCATTACAGGAGCACCGGAAGTTGCAAAAGATAATGAAGTCATTGCAGAAGCATTAAAACATCTCGGCACACCATATGTATTTGGAGGCGAGTCGCCAACGGACGGTTTTGACTGTTCCGCATTTGTTGCGTATGTATTTCAACATGCATCAGACGTCTACCTTCCGAGATCAACCGATCAGCAGTGGCAAGTTGGAGAAGAAGTTGCTCGCGAAGATTTAAAGCCAGGAGACGTTATCTTTTTTAAAGATACGTATCGTGAAGGAATTTCACACGTCGGTATCTACGCAGGCGGCAATCAGTTTATTCATGCCAAGCGCAGCGAAAATGTGACGGTGGATTACCTGACAAGCAGCTACTGGACGTCTAAGTACGCAGGAGCAAGGCGCTACGATGACTTATCGCTGTCAAAAGACAATCCATTTGTGACGGAATCTCTTAAATATGTAGGGGAAGTACCTTACGCACAAGGTGGGACAAGTCCTTCTACAGGTTTTGATACGGCTGGTTTTGTTCAATACATTTACAAAGAAGCAGCTGGAAAAGACATTCCGCGCTATGCGAGTCAGCAGTGGGAAAAAGGAGAAAGCATTTCAAAATCTGACTTGAAGCCAGGAGATCTCGTCTTTTTTGAAGGAAGTTCACTTATTCCATCTATCTACATTGGAAATGATTACGTCGTTCACGTATCTACATCCCAAGGCGTGAAAATTACAAACTATAAAGTAGACAGCTACTGGGCGCCTAAATACTACGGAGCAAAGCGCATGCCATAAAGGTAAAAAAACAAGACAGTCTGGAGCTGTCTTGTTTTTTTAATAGGTAGTCAATTGTTTTTGTATGTCTTTGATTCGCTCTAGCGTTATCCCTTCCCGCTGCTCGACGGCTAAAGGGTGATCCGTCGGCTCTAATTCAATGAGAGGCCGTGTTCCAACAGATCTTGTATGCACATTTGTTTTTAGATTTAACGTTTCGGGATAGCCTGGAATTGAAACTGAAAACCAGTCGAAATAAGGCGGTTCCTTTTCTCTTTTATCACTTTCCCATAAATCTATCATTCGGCGGAAATTTTCTTCACTTAAAGAAACCCATATGTTCCAACTGAAAAATTCTTCTTCATTAAGAACAGGAATTTCAACACAGCCTCTTACGAAAAAATGTTCTTGATTCATGATACAAATCTCTGAATATAGTTCAAAGTCGTTTTGTCTTTCATCGTCTGACGCGTCATAATAGTAAAAAGGGGCCTCACTTGTATAGCTCATAGGCAAAGCAGGCTGAGGGTGTTCACAGGTTAAGTCTTTAAAGTGAAGTTTGTTCGTTTTCTTTTTGCCATATAATCGTCTTCTTCGCATATTATTTTAGACTCCTCAGACAAAAGTATCTTCATTATAATATAATACAAAAAAATGGCTGCTTAAGCGTATAATATGTAAAAAAGTTTGATCCCCCGTATCTTTTGAACTTCCTTTAATCGTTTAGTAAATAGAGAGTGCAAAAGGAGTGAAAATCATGTCACATTCAAAAAAAATCGAAACACAAACAGAAAGCTTTAACGATGCATGCTGGAACGAGCATTACCCAAAATTGCAGCAGTACTGCCGCTTTTTAGCACAAAATATGTGGGATGGAGACGATATTGCCCAAGAAACGTTTTTAAAAGCTCAGCGATATAAAGGTGAAGAGCACAAGCTGTCTTCCGCGCTGTTAAATAAAATTGCGTATCACCACTGGATTGATCTGCTGAGAAAACGAAAGCGTGAAGTAATAGCCGAAGAAGAAGGTTTGGAGCAGCAGGCCGACAAGCATGCGTTTGATATGAAAGGACACTCTGTTGAACTGCTGCTTAGTCAGTTTACGCCAAAGCAAGCGGTTATCTTTTTCTTAAAAGAAGGATTCCGCTATCAGGTGAAAGAAATCGCTTCGATTTTACAAACATCAGAAACAGCGGTAAAAAGCAATTTGCATCGTGCTAAGCAACGTTTAGAAAAAGACGGGGAGCCGTTTTCTACGGATTCTTTTTGGGATGAAATGGAACGAAAAGAGCTGTCAGAGCTTTTTTATAAGACGCTAGAAGCGCAGGATCCAGCTCTTTTGATTCATGCTTTGCCTTCCTTAAAAAGTGTCATTCAAAAACCAACGTATACTCCGACGTGCACTCTCTGCATGGCTGCATAGCCATATTACGTGTGATAAGGAGGATATATATGAGTACGATTCCATATGTAATTGAACAAAGTAACCGCGGTGAACGTTCGTATGATATTTATTCGAGGCTGTTAAAAGACCGAATTATTTTAATTGGTGATGAAATCAATGATCATATTGCCAACAGCGTGGTTGCGCAGCTGCTATTTCTCGCGGCGGATGATCCTAAAAAAGATATTTCACTTTATATTAACAGCCCCGGAGGTTCGACTTCAGCAGGGTTTGCGATTTATGATACGATGCAGTATATCGAGCCGGACGTTCAAACGATTTGCACGGGCATGGCTGCTTCTTTTGGCGCACTGCTTCTCCTAGCAGGAGCAAAAGGAAAGCGCTATGCACTTCCGAATAGTGAAGTCATGATTCACCAGCCGCTAGGAGGGGCTAGAGGGCAAGCGACTGAAATTGAAATTAGCGCTCGCCGAATTTTAAAGCTCAAGCAGCACATTAATGAAATCATATCAACACGAACGGGACAGCCGGTTGAAAAAGTGGCAAACGATACGGAACGAGATTATTTCATGAGTGCTGAAGAAGCAAAGGCTTACGGAATTATTGACGGTATTCTTTTGCCGAAATAAAGAGGTAACAAGTAAGCATAGACGGCAGGGTCTATGCTTACTTGTCTATAAAAATAAGAAAAAAGACCTTAGTATTATCTTTATTTTTCTTAAAAAGGTAGGTATTATATAAAATATAACAGATTTTAGAAAGAAGGTTTTACACATGCAAGAAGTGATTGGAGTAGAGCAGCGGTCTCTGTTTCAAAAAGTATTAGTAACATTTATTTTTTCGTTATTTATTTCCACAGTTGGCTTATACGTAGGTCAATATGTGCCGCCCGCTTATTTTATTCCGTTAGCGATTGCTGAACTTGTGATGCTGGTTACGGCATTTATGTTACGAAAGAAAAAAAGCGTAGGATATGGTTTTACATATGCGTTTTCATTTATATCAGGCATCACGCTCTTTCCAATTGTTAGCCACTATGCGTCAGTAGCGGGAGCGCAAGTCGTTCTTTATGCGTTTGGAAGCACGTTCGTTATTTTTACGGTGATGGGTGTAATTGGCGCAAAAACAAAAAAAGATCTAGGGTTTTTAGGCAGCTTTTTATTAGTGGCGCTGTTAGCATTAGTGTGCATCAGTATTTTCTCGCTGTTTAGTCCATTAACAACGCCTGGACTCATGGCATTTTCAGTGATTGGTACCATCGTTTTCTCACTTTATGTGCTGTATGATTTTAATAAAATGAAGCACGGTGAAATCACAGAAGAGCTTGTTCCAATTTTGGCACTGTCTTTGTATTTAGATTTTATTAATCTATTCATCAACTTGCTTCGCTTTTTCGGTATTTTAGGAAGCGATGATTAATATTAATAAGAAAAACCTGTTGTCACAACAGGTTTTTCTTTTATTTATTCTCCGCTGTCTCCATCTCTATCCTCGCTAACGTCATCCTCTGTTTTTTCATAGTTTGGTCCGGTAGCGTAAGGTTCTTTAAAAAACTTTTCAAGCCACGTGGAGCTTGTAGCGACCGCGCCGTTTTAGCGTGAATAAATTCAATGATTGTATATATTTCAACGGCTTGCTTTCGATATTTCCGAAATAAAAATGCGCTGACAACAACGCCAATGCTGATGATTATATACGTATTCATGAAAGCCTCCTTATAAAAGGGTTAGTATTTATGTATGCCAGATAAAGAAAGGATATGTGAATCTAAACGAAGTTCGTTTAGTGGTGCGAGCCTTTAAAAAAATGATAGTATAGAGCAGGTACATAGAGAACGTAAACATTTTTGGAAGGATGCATGTTAGTGGTGAATTTTAAAGAGTTTTTTACTATTTCTTCGTATGAAGTAATGGAGCATTTGAGTCGAAAAGAAAACGGAAAGAATATAGATGAATATGAAGTGATGCTGTATAACGAAAACATTAGTCAAACGGAAAATGTAAAAATCAAATTCAAAAAGACGAACGATGAAATAGAAGCGGAAAAGGTACAAACGCTCTCTTATTTTAATAAACAGCGTCCTAAACAACCATGTGCGATTTGCGGCAGCGAAATGATGGTAAAAGAGAACAGCAGCGAAGAACCAGAAGTTTATGTACATGATTGTTCATTTAACAGTGAGGAAATAGAGGATTGTTTAAGAGAACTAGTACAAAATGAACTTTTACAGGATAGATTTACTCAAGAAGAATTCGACCGGAACTATGGAGTGAATTACCGTGATGACAGTAGTAAAGAATATGGCTTTTACGACGCGCAGCAACGAAATACTTTTTATACCATCTTTAACGATAGTGTTTATCACACTTCCTACGCAGGACCACAAGAGTTACGCTGTAAGTTTTGCGGGATGGATGAAGAGCTGCTTGTTGTAGACGGAGCTTTCTATCAAAAATGCTCAGTGCTAACTCCACATACAAATCAAATTATTGATATGATTGAAGCTAGGAAACAAAACGAACCAGACTTAACAAAACGTTGACGAGAGAAAAGGGCCGGAGCTTGAGAAGAACATAAAAAAGAAGCTTCCTTTTGAGCGAAAGGAAGCTTATCAAGTTTGTACCTATAGGGTTGAGTGGTGCATAATTAAATAGCTATTGGAATAACCGATGAATCATTAAAGTAAACAACTTCTGAAAGAATACTGCAGCCTTTCAGGTTTTTGAGCTGAGAAAGGGCTTCTTCTTTACTAGCAAACTCGTACATTCTCATTTCACCTTTTCCTACATAACACGTAATTACATACATTTTAGAAGTACCTCCACCTATCATTTATCAATTTATTAATAAAAAGCCATAACGGCTTTTATTCCTATTAAAATAGCGTAAGTGCGCCTGTGACAATAGCAAGGACAATCAGAACAAGAGACGTTAAAACGGCCCATTTAAATGCAAAGCGCTGATGTTCACCAAGGTCAACACCTACCATACCTACAAGTAAGAAAGTAGACGCAACGAGTGGACTTAACAGATGAACAGGTTGTCCGAGTACTGACGCTCGCGCAATTTCCATCGGATCAATTCCGTAAGAAGTAGCAGTTTCAGCAAATATTGGTAAAACACCGAAGTAATAGGCGTCGTTACTCATCACAAATGTAAACGGCATGCTTGTTAAAGCGACGATTGTCGGTAAAAACGAACCGAGTGAATCAGGGACTAAATGAATTAACAGGCTGGCCATTTCATCCACCATTTTAGTGCCGGATAGTATTCCTGTAAAAATACCGGCTGCAAAAACAAGGGCTGCAACGGTTAGTGCGTTGCCTGCATGAGCCATTAAACGTTCTTTTTGGTCCTCAAGTTTTGGGTAGTTAATCATAAGAGCAAGCGCAAAACCAATCATAAATAAAACAGAAACTGACCAAATACCAGAAACCAATACGACCATGAGTGCAATGGTTAAAGCTAAGTTAATCCAGATCTTTTTAGGCTGTGTAATATCTTCCTGAGAAGTTAAGGACGCGTCTTCAGCAAAAGCAAACGAGCTTTTTAGCTCAAACTGCTCGATGTCAATAGCACCAAGTCGTCTGCGCTCTTTTTTTCCAAGAATATAGCCCGTAAAAATCACCCACAAAGCTCCGCCAATTAACGTTGGAAGAAGTGGAATAAAGAACTCTGATGCATCGAGGTGAAGGGCGACAATCGCACGAGTAGCCGGGCCTCCCCAAGGCGTCATGCTGCTCATAATACTAAGAGAAAGCATCGCAACTGTCGTTAACACTAACGGACTCATATTCAGGCGTTTATAAAGTGGAAGAAGAGCAGAAACCGTAATCATATAAGTGGTTGTACCGTCTCCGTCTAGTGCAACTAAAAGCGATAGAAGAGCCGTTCCGATGACTATTTTAAGCGGATCGCCTTTTACGATTTTTAACAGCTGCTTAATTAATGGATCAAACAGTCCGGCATCAATCATAACCCCGAAATATAAGATGGCGAACAGCAGCATCGCAGCTGACGGAGCTACTTGTTTTAACCCTTCTAGCATCATGTCTCCGACGCCTTTACCAAACCCTCCAATCACCGCAAAAAGAAGTGGAATGACCATTAAAGCTACGATAGGAGACATCCTTTTTGACATAATGAGATACGTAAAGACAATAATCATTGTAAAACCTAGTAGTGCTAGCATTCAAACAACCTCCTTTATTTTCCCTCTTTTCTCTGAAAGCGTTTTCTTTTAGAGTAAAAAAACGTGACTAACATCTCTCATCCCCATGTATGAGTCGTAGTTTGATTATTAAGAATTTTTAAAGCCGCTCTTTACTCCCGCTGATGTTTCTTGTTTTCATGTTAGTACATTTTTAAAAATAAAGGAAATATAGGTTTTTTTAGAAAGTTCATAAAAAATTTTTATAATGGTAGTCTAGAAAAAAGCTTGGTCTAAAAGAGAGATTCTTCCAAGACGCAAACTTTTTAGCTTTTGCTTTATTTTTCACTTAGCTTTAAAAAGTCAATAAATGCTTTCACGACCGATAAATTCAAGTAAGAAGGATCATACATGAGCCACGTGTTTCGAAGCAAAGGTGATTCATCTCGGTACGAAAGTCCGTATGTATATAAGTTGTCGCTGGAGTGAAGGCAAATTTCAGGTAAAATTGCAAAGCCTAAATCATTTTTGACCATTTCTTTGGCCGTTTCTTGCCGGTCAACTTCCATTGCCACAAACGGAGGCTCTGAAAACTTGTCATGCCACCAGTCTTGAATGAGATCTTTTAGCGACGTATCGGTTTTATAATTAATATAAGGCAGGTTCGGCAAGTCATCGATCGCAATTTCTTTTTTCGAAATTAAGCAAAGCCGCTCTTTCGTCAGCAGTGATTTTTCTCCGTTCCACGGGTAATTGCCTCGTAAAATACCAACGTGCACACGCGAAGAGTCTAATAGATTCATAACTTGCGTACTCCAGCCCGTATTGACGCTGAACTGTACATTTGGGTAGTGAAGAGAGAACTGCTTTAAAATTTTAGGAAGCTTATGCTGTGCAAAGTTACTCGATACCCCTAAGCGAAGTGTTCCCGTAACGGTTTCGCTCATATTACGCATGCTGTCTTTTGTTTCCTGCAGCTGCTTCCACATATTTTCCGCATAGCGAACAAGATGCTCACCTTCAGATGTAAACTCAATTCCTTTTTTCGTTTTGAAAAAAAGCGTTACGCCAAATTCTTCTTCAAGATTTTTAAGGCGGTAGCTTAAAGAAGGCTGCGATACGTAGAGCCTTTCAGCCGTTCGCGTAATGTTCTTTTCTTCGTGAAGCGTTTTAATTAATATCCAATCTTTTTGATCCATCCCAATTCCCCCTTGTATTTAGATTATAAAAAAATTTTTAAAAAGACAATAAATTTTATGTATTTTACTTATGACCACCTCTATTATACGATAAATGGCAAATGAACCGGTTCTAAATAGTAAAAAAAATAAAATGGTTTGATGAACGCCTCGGCGTTTGTTAGTAGGGGAGAAAGGTGATTAAGATGACGCGTATTCCTGTAACGGTTATGAGAGGTGGAACGAGTAAAGGAGTCTTTATCAATCATGAAGAAATGCCTGTGAACAAGTCGGATTGGGAACCGTTTTTGCTAGATATAATGGGAAGTCCGGATCAACGTCAAATTGACGGGTTAGGCGGAGCCAATTCGCTGACGAGTAAAATTGCGATTATAAAAAAATCAGATTTAGAGAAAGCCGACGTAGACTATACGTTTGCGCAGGTCAGCATCAGCGAATCTCTCGTTGATTTTAAAGGAAACTGCGGCAATATCTCTTCAGCAGTCGGACCTTATGCAATCGAACAAGGACTGGTACAAGCTGTGGAACCGGTGACTAAAGTGCGGGTTTATAATACGAATACTAAAAAAGTAATTGTAGCGGAAGTAGAAGTAGAAAACGGAAAAGTGAAAACAAAAGGATCGTGTATGATTCCTGGAGTGCCGGGTACGGGTTCACCCATTTATCTTTCGTTTGAAAACGGAGAAGGAGCCGTTACCGGAAAACTGCTGCCGACCGGAAACGCTATCGATCTTCTGCCAACATCCATTGGGACAATAAAAGCATCAATTGTTGATGTAGGAAATCCGCTTGTATTTGTTAAAGCAGCGGATATTGGCCTAAAGGGAACAGAACTTCCGCATGAATACACGAACAAACAGCTGAAGCTATTTGAAGAAATTCGCTCCATCGCAGCGGAAAAAGCGGGGCTCGCACCTCAAGACAAAGCAACAAAACTATCACCAGCCGTTCCGAAAATGACGATTATTGCGCCTCCTATGAACCATCGCGACGGGACCGGAAGAGAGAAAAATGCTTCTCAAATGGACGTATTAATCCGGATGATGTCGATGCAAAAACCGCATCAAACGCTTGCAATTACAGGAGCAATTTGTACAACGGCGGCTATTTATACAAAAGGCACGCTTCTGTCAGAAATGGTTCAACTAAAAGGCGATACCGTTCGACTTGCTCATCCAATGGGAATTATGGAAACCAGTGTGGATCTAAAAGATGGACAGGTTAACGGAATCAAAGTAGTGCGTACAGCCCGTCTTATTTTTGAAGGATTTGTTTATACAAAGCATACGTACGATGTATGTTTATCAAGTTAATAACGTTCTCTAAAAAAAGCTCTTTCTAGGAACTAGGAAGAGCTTTTTTATGTTAGAATATTTTTACTGAATATTGAAAAAGTTGGTGAAGGTATGAAAAAAAGAACATATATTGACCTAAGTCACGTAATTGAAGACGGAGTTATCACACATAAAGGTTTGCCGGCACCGATCATTTGTGACTATTTAAGCCGAGAAGAGTCTAAAAAGCTGTATGAACCAGGGACTGAATTTCAAATCGGTAAAATTGAAATGGTCACGAATACCGGTACGTATATTGATGTGCCGTTTCACAGATACAAAGACGGAGCGGATTTAGCTCAAACGGCTATTGGTAAAACAGCCGGACTGGAAGGAATAGTGGTTTCAGTCGACCCGACTTTAACGGTTATTGATGAATCTCATTTTCAACATATAGACGTAAAAGGCAAAGCGGTATTAATTCACACGGGATGGGATCGCTACTGGAATACAGACGATTATTTAGAAAACCATCCATACTTAACAGAAGGCGCGGCAGCTTATTTAGTGTCTCAACAGCCCGCTCTTGTCGGAATTGATTCGATGAATATTGACGACACAAAAGGAAAAGCAAGACCAGCTCATACGCTGCTGTTAGGAGCGGACATTGTAATTGCTGAACACTTATGTCACTTAGATCAACTAACGGAGTCCTTTTTATTTTACGCCGTGCCTCCTAAAATAAAAGGAGTTGGAACGTTTCCGGTAAGAGCATTTGCCGAGGTAGAAAGAAAATGATCCAGTTACATAGATATATAGAAGTGCAGGAGTTTAAAAACCATGTAGAACCGCTTTTAGCGAAAAATGAAATTCTTCATAACTTAGCGCTTGGCATTTTACACAGCTTAAATGAAAGCAGCAAACCAAATTTTATGGGTGTTATTTTAAAAGACAGCTGTGTTGCGCTAGTATTACTGCAAACCCATCCTAAGCAAATCATCCTGTCTCAAATACAGAAGCTAACGGAGCGTGAACTAAGCGAAGCGGCGGAGCTGTTACAAGAAATCGACATACCGGGCTTAGTTGGAGAAAGACAAACAGTTTTATATCTTTCTCAAAAACTAGCAACGCTAAAAAATCAAGAAGCTTCTTTGAAAATGGATCAGCGTATTTACCGGTTAGACAAAATAAAAAAAGCTGCGGATGCTGAAGGAATGCTGGTAAAAGCAAGGTTGGAGCACCTTTCGCTCGTAACGGAGTGGGTTCGAGAGTTTATGTATATCATTGGGGAGCCTATATCGAAAGAACAAGCTGTCAAAACAGGAGAAGCTTTTATTAAAGCAGGACGGTTATTTTTATGGGAAGTGAATGGCAAGTACGTATCCATGGCAAATGCCGCGCGTCCAACAGCTCATAATATTACGATTAACTATGTGTACACGCCTCTTGAAGCACGTAAAAAAGGCTATGCCTCAAGCTGTGTGTCCGCACTTTCTCAGCTTATGCTAGACGAAGGGTTTCAAACAACAAGTCTATACACAGATATGACAAATCCTACGTCTAACAAGATTTATATGGAGATTGGGTATGAACACGTAGCCGATTCAGCATTGGTTTTATTTCATGAAAAAAAGTAGCAGGCTGTCTGCTACTTTTTCTATTACTTAAGGCTTTTCAACTAAGTTTACGTGATTTAACGTTTTGGTATCGTCAAAAATAAATTCAAGATCATAGGCGCCGGCATGATACGTGTACTTTGTTTGAGTCGCACCATCACCTTTTACTTTACTTGTAAAGTTCGGCTGACCTAATTCTTTCTTTAAGTTAGCTTGCGTGATGGAGCCTAGATTTGTTTGACGCTCTACATTTGTACCAAAATAGCGGATTTCGTTAATGACGTTATTTTGGTCATAGCCAAATGCATATCCAGGGTGACCCATTTCCGCATGATAGTAGTCAAAGTTGTTTGATGAACCTTCAGGCGGCGGACCGAACTGATCACGGACATCTTGACGAAGGCTTTTACCAATTTTTAAGTCTGCTGTTAAGCGTGGCACTTCACCTTGCACCGCCGCATTATAAATTTCATTAATGTTTTTTACAGCTGTTTGACTGCTTGTTTCTTGAGAGGTAGCTGCATGTGTTGGTGTATCAAACTGAGCGACAGGAGCAAATCCAAAAGCAGCAATTCCTGTAATCGTTGCAGCAGCAGCTGCTTTTGATAATCGCTGTTTCATTTTTACAATTTTTCCTCCTTAGTATATATGGATTTAGCAACTCTGGCCCACCTAAAGGGCAGGTGGGTCGGAGCTGCTAGACCTAAGCGTTTGCCGCCCTCCCTTGCGGGGCAGGCAGCATCCGCATAGGTGAACCCTTGTGGGAGTAGTCAAGGAGTCTTAGTTGAGTTGGTAACTGATATATATAATTTAACACGTCTTTTAGAATGTAAACGTCAGTTAAAGTAAAAAGTAAAAAACAATTCATTTATCATAGGTGAAAAGATTGGTTTCTATTCCTTTATTAGGTAAAAAACGTAATATAGAGAGGATTCTAATTCATTATAAAATATTAGGTATTAACCGAGATTACTATATACTAAAGCAACTAAAAGAAAACACCACCCTATGAATACAAGGTGGTGTTTTTTAGTTAGATTATCTTACCTTAGTTTTGCTCTTGCTATCCCTGTTACTGCAATACTAGTAATAAAAATAACTACGATTTCAACATTGGTTGGGGTATCAAAAAATATTTTTGATACCGCCAAAGCGATAATGAATCCAAGGGCTACTCCAGATAATTCTTTTATCAATTTCAACGTTAACACCTCTTAAAAAATATCGCTGAGGAAAAGTCTAACATTCTTGGTGAAGTGATTTCAATCGATAGTGGATTAACAAAAGAGATATAATAAAAGTGCTCTGCTACACATGACCCTTCTAGAAGACTAGCAGACTTACCGTAAGCGCTTTGCTAGGAGGAAGGAATACGATGATTAATTTAGAAGATTGATCTGTATTTTAGTAGACTAAAACCGTATAATCCTATCTGTTTTTAAAGTTTTTTTGCGTGAAAAAGAAAAATAATATTGACAATTGTTAAAAAACTATTAATATTGACTATATTACATAAAACAAATAGCTATTGTTTTCCTTATCAAGAGAGGTGGAGGGACTGGCCCTGTGAAACCCGGCAACCGCTGTCTATGACAGAATGGTGCCAAATCCTTAAGAACAGTATGTTCTTGAAGATGAGGAAGAGACGTTTGGTTAACGAGCTCTTCCTTTTTATAAAGGAAGAGCTTTTTTTATATTATAGGGGGAGTAAGTTAAATGAAGAGATTTCTTATTTTAGCAGTTGCGCTTGTACTACTCGTAACTGGCTGTCAGTCCAAAAGCACAAAAAGTAGTGGAAGCGAAGAGGAAGGAAAGAAGCGAATTGCTCTTGTTTTACCTGAAAAGATTGGGGTTAACCCGTTTTTTCAACAAATGGATGATGGAGCAAAACGCGCTGGGAAGAAGTATAACATTGATGTAAAGACAATTGAGTCTACGGATCAAGCAGCCATTGAAAGTAACTTGCGTGCTGCCGTAGCAGAAAACTATGACTTGATTATTACATCTTCTTTTGAATCCGAAGATGCGTTGAAAAAAGTAGCTCAAGAAAACCCGCAGCGTCAATTTGCGATTATTGATACAGTGGTCGATTTACCAAATGTAAGAAGCGTTGTATTCCGTGAACAAGAAGCTTCATATCTATTAGGAGCAGCGGCAGGATTGGTTACAAAAACGAATAAAGTAGGAATGGTTGCAGCTGATGATATTCCATTATTAAAAAAATGGACGGTAAGTTTTAAAGAAGGATTACAATCAACAAATCCAAAAGCAGAGTTTCTAGTAAACTATGTTGGAAGCTTCTCCGATCCAGCTAAAGCAAAAGAACTTGCTATTTTACAGGCTTCAAAAGGAGCTGACTTTATCGCCGGAGCTTCAGCGGTAGGCGACTTGGGTGTATTTGAAGCAGCAAAAGAAAAGGGTTTTTATACGGCAGGCCAAGATATTGACCGCACGGAAGTAGATCCTGAGCATATCGTTTTATCGCAGTTAAAAGGATCTGATGCGGCAGCTTATGAAACGGTAGAAGCACTGGCAAATGACAAATTTAAATCGGGCGTAGTGACATACGGCTTAAAAGAAAAAGGTGTTGGGTTAACGTATGTGACTCAAGACAGCAAGACGCCTCTTAATGACTTTGTAGGGCAAGATGTAATTGAACAATTAAAAGAAATTAAAGATTCGATTATTGATGGAAAAACAGTGGTAAAAGATCCGTTAGCAAAGTGAGTTGAAAAGAGAAGTCGAGTAAGGCTGGCTTCTCTTTCTTATTTTTGAAAAAATCCTAATGGGGAAAGGAGCAATGAATAGAATGAGTGAGCTGCTGCAGTTAACGAATTTGACGAAGAAATACGGTTCATTTTTAGCAAATGATAACGTGTCCTTTAAACTGAAAAAAGGCGAGGTCCACGCGCTGGTTGGAGAAAATGGCGCTGGAAAAACGACGTTGATGAGAATGCTTTACGGAATGGAAAAGCCGAGTTCAGGAAGTATTCAGCTACATGGGAAAACCGTCTCGTTTTCATCTCCTGCAGATGCGATCAAAAATGGAATAGGCATGGTGCATCAGCATTTTATGGTTTTTCCTCATTTTACAGTGGCTGAAAACATTGTCTTGGGGCATGAGCCAAAGAAAGGCCTCTTTTTTAATAGAAGGCAGGCGAAAGCAGATGTACAGCAATTAACCCAAACCTATCAAATTTCAGTAGATGTTCATAAGAAAGTAAAACATTGCTCAATTGGAGAACAGCAAAAAATTGAAATTTTAAAAGTGCTGTATCAAGGAGCAGAAATCATTATTTTAGACGAGCCTACCGCCGTTCTTACTCCTCATGAAGTGAAGGAACTATTAAAAACAATCCGTTTTTTAGCTTCTCAAGGTAAAAGTATCATTATTATTACACATAAGCTGCAAGAAGTGATGGAAGTAGCGGACCGCATTACGGTTCTTCGAAATGGTAAAGTAGCCGGCGTCACAAATAAAGAAGATACCAATGCTCACCACCTAGCCAGGCTGATGGTAGGGCGAGAATTAAAAGAGCGTCCTGCAAGAATACCATCACAAGGTACCTCTCATTTAAACGTACAAAATCTCTTTTTAAAAGGAAAAGGACAAAAAAATGTACTGCAAAATGTGTCTCTTCACGTTTCTGCAGGCGAAATTGTCGGTATTGCAGGCGTTTCGGGAAATGGACAATCGGAGCTGCTTCAAACAATTGCTGGATTAGTAGAAACAGATAGCGGAAGTATTAAACTTGGAGATGAAGATCTTACAGGGCGATCTGTGCGTGAAAGAAGAGAGGCAGGAATCGCTCATATTCCAGAAGACCGCTATATGTGGGGAGCCTCTAAGGACGATACGATCGAAGAAAATGCACTAATGGGCTATCAGTATAAAGCTTCCTACTCGAAGATGGGCTGGTTGAAAAGAAAGATATTCAAGTCGAGCGTGGAGGAATGGATAAATGAATTTTCGATTAAAGCCACTTCATCTAAGCAAAAAGCTGGAGAACTGTCAGGGGGAAATCTGCAAAAATTGATTGTTGCCAGAGAGCTTGGGCAAAACACTTCTTTTCTACTTGCTGCTGAACCAACGCGAGGAGTGGATATCGGGGCAATGGAACGTATTCATGATGCTTTGATTCAAAAACGGAATAATGGATCTGCTATTTTACTTGTGTCTTCGGAACTGTCGGAGATTATCTCACTATCAGATCGAATTTTAGTTATGTACGAAGGCAGCATTGTTGGAGAGCTTACAAGGAAAGAAGCAACGGAAGAGAAACTAAGCATATTAATGGCAGGAGGAACGGTAGAAGGTGATACAGTTGCAGAAACTTCTTAAATCATTAATCCAGCCGGTTATTGCAGTCATTTTTGGCTTAGCAATAGGAGGCATTATTATTTCCTTAACAGGTGGTTCAGTTCTTCAAACATATACAGAGCTCTGGAATGGAGCGTTTGGTAATTTTTATTTCTTCACTACTACGTTGGCTCGCGCTACGCCTATTCTTTTAATTGCGTTAGGTGTCGGGTTTGCTTTTAGAGCAGGTGTGTTTAATTTAGGGGGAGAAGGACAGATGGTGGTTG
The DNA here is from genome assembly GCF_056099005.1 of Priestia sp. 53B2. Classification (NCBI taxonomy): domain Bacteria; kingdom Bacillati; phylum Bacillota; class Bacilli; order Caryophanales; family Bacillaceae; genus Priestia; species Priestia sp. 53B2. The sequence continues at coordinate 53,693 of NZ_JBLZXA010000008.1, read as the reverse complement.
GAGCGATTAGCGCAGCAATTGTCGCTTATTACCTGCCAGCTCCAGGGATAGTCAAGCTTATAGCGGCTATTGCAGCTGCTGTTGTGGCAGGAGGTTTGCTTTCTGTTTTAGCAGGCTGGATGGAAGGCGCGTTTAAAATTCAACTCGTCATTTCGACGCTTTTATTAAATTATATCGCTGTTTTATTTGCAAGCTATTTAGCAGGCCATCCGTTTCAAGATAAAACAGGCTCAGCTGCTCTGGCTCAAACGCCTATGATTGAGCAAGGGGCGTGGCTTGGAAAAGTGTTTCAAGGAATGCCTCTTCATATTGGGTTTATCACTGCTCTAGCAGGTGCACTTCTGCTGTGGACTGTGCTTCGCTACTCTGTGTTTGGGTACGAAGTGAACGCATCCGGAAAAAATCCATTGTTCGGGGCGTATGGAGGTATTCATCAAGTAAAAGTCATGCTGTTCAGTATGTTTATTAGCGGGAGCTTGGCTGGATTAGCCGGAGGGTTTGAAGTTCTTGGTTCACAGTACCGTTTTGTAGACGGTGCGCTCACCGTTCCTGGATATGCGTGGACCGGAGTGATGGCTGCCCTGTTAGCAAACTCGAATCCGATCGGCATTGTTTTTACGTCTCTTTTACTTGCCGCTTTGCAAACAGGAGCGATGGGGCTAGAGCGTAATACAGAAATTCCGTTAGAAATTGCGAGTATTATGCAAGCTGTGCTCATTCTATTCATCTCAGCAAAATTCACAAAGCAGTGGTGGAGAGCAAAAAAGAAAGGAGCTGATATTCGTGGAGCTGCTTGATTGGTCACTGTTAAATGCAACGTTACGAATGGTTGCGCCTATTTTATTAGCGGCGCTGGGCGGGATGCTTTGCGCGCGTGTGGGCATATTTAATGTAGGACTAGAAGGTCTGATTTTGATTGGGGCTTTTAGCGGGATTGCCGGCAACTACTATACTCATAATGTCTTTTTTGCTATCGTGATTGCTGCTGGAGCAAGCTTACTTTTTGCGTTGCTGTTTGGAATGATGGTCGTGGTGTTTAAAGCGAATGAAATTGTTGTTGGGGTGTCTATTAATTTTTTAGCACTGGGCTTAACGACATTTTTACTCCGGACTATTTTTCATACAAAAGGTGCCTATTACGATAAAAATATGCAGGGAATAGGCACATGGGATATTCCTTTGATCAAAGACATACCTGTAATCGGCGACATTATTTCAGGACAGTCGCCGCTTGTCTATTTTGCTTTTTTAGCAGCAATTGCTTTTTATATCTTCTTTTATCGAACGATTTTTGGTTTCCGTCTTCTAGCGGTAGGCTACAATAAAGTAGCAGCAAGTACGCTTGGTTTAAAAGCGATCAGATATCAGCTGTTTGCGATTGCAGCATGCGGAATCCTGTGTGGGATTGCCGGAGCACAGCTGTCATTAGGACAAGTCACGATGTTCTCAGAAGGCATGACTTCAGGACGTGGATTTATTGCACTTGTTGCGATGATGCTCGGTCAGTCTCATCCGCTTGGTATTTTAGCGTCAAGTATACTTTTCGGCTTAATGGATGCTGTGAGTACACGGCTGCAAGGTTTTTCAATACCGACCGAGTTTACGATGATGGTCCCTTACGTGCTGACATTAGCAGCGATGTTTTTCTTGCGAGATAAAGGAGTCGAAACGAATCAAACAAGTCAGCAAAGTGTACGCTGATAAAAAAATAAAGAGGTGGTACCTATGAACAAAGCAGACCGTATTAAACGAATGAAAACACCGGAAATTGACCTAAAGTATGAAGGACGAGTGCCTCCAGGCCAGGTAGTAACGGAGCGCTTTCCCATTTTACATGAAGGCGACGTGCCGGATTATAACTTAGAGGAGTGGACGCTTCGTGTGTTTGGATTGGTAGATAAAGAAGTGACGCTTTCGTATCAAGATATATTGGACATGCCGCAAACGACGGTGAAATGCGATATTCACTGCGTAACGAGATGGACAAGACTTGATAATGAATTTACGGGGGTGCTGTTTACAGACTTTTTAAAAGCAATTGGCGTGGAGTTAAAAAGTAAATACATCATGCTGCACGGAGATAATGACTATACGTCAAACATTGAAGTAAAAGATTTACTGAGAGACGATATTCTTCTCGCTCATTCCTTTAACGGAGAGCCGCTTACACCTAAGCATGGATATCCGCTGCGATTAATTGTGCCTCATTTGTACTTTTGGAAAAGTGTCAAATGGCTTCGAGGCTTTGAAGCCATTGATGAAAACCATCCTGGCTTTTGGGAGCAAAACGGCTTTCATCTTAGAGGAGATCCGTTTAAAGAAGAGCGTTTTTCTGGAGAAGATTTAGGCATTCCAGAAGATGAGTGGGTACATAAAGACTATGATTAATAAAAATGCCTATGCGCGCGCATAGGCATTTTGTCAGCGCTGGCGGTTTAATTCCCACACAACGTGGCGAAGTTCAGGTAAAATCAGTTTGGTCATGGCTAGACGAACAGCACCGCTTGATCCTGGTGTAGAAAAAACGGCTTTTTCGTTAATCGTCCCGGCAATTGCTCGGCTCATAATCGCTGCGCTGCCAATGTCTTCGGTGTAGCTCAGCATGCGAAACAGCTCGCCAAACCCAACGATTTCTTTATGAATCAGCGCTTGAACGGCTTCAATCGTGACGTCTCGTTTTGTGATGCCAGTCCCGCCGTTTGTGAGAACAACGTCAATGTCCTCATCACTGCATCCGGCAAGTATCGCTTGTTGAATCGACGTTTGGTCGTCTTTTACAATTTCATAGGAAGCGATCTGCATGTCGTGTTCTTTCAGAAGTTGGATCATCAGCGCGCCGCTTTTATCGGTTTCTTTTGTACGTGTATCGGATACCGTAATGATTTTGCAGCGAACGAGCTGCGTTGCTTTAGATTTATGTTCGTGTACGCTCATTATGTACCTCCTTTACGCTTCTGTGCGTTTGTAGTCACCGTTTTTGCCGCCTGATTTTTCAAGCAGGTACGTTTCGCCGATAATCATCCCTTTATCAATGGCTTTGCACATATCATAGACAGTTAATGCACAGGCAGAAGCAGCGGTTAAAGCTTCCATTTCAACGCCCGTTGAGCCTTCCGTTTTAACAGTTGCTTCTATTACTAAACGGTACTGATCATTGGTTGTATCCCAGTCAAATGAAAGGTTTACGCCTTTTAATAAAAGAGGGTGACACATCGGAATAATGTCAGACGTGCGTTTTGCTGCCATGATTCCCGCTACTTGTGCGACAGCAAGCACATCGCCCTTTCCGATTTTATGTTCTACAATGGCTTCGTGAATTTCTTTATTAACAAGTATGCTTGAACGAGCTGTTGCAACGCGGCGAGTGATAGATTTTTCGCTAATATCGACCATATTGGCACGACCTTGGTCATTAAAATGTGTAAAAGAAGACATCGGTGTTTTCATCCTTTTTCAGTAAATTTTGTTGTATGATAGAAATAGTGAGATATGCTATGATTTTACACCATAGCGCAAAAAGTGAACAGACATAAAGGAAGTGAAGAATGTATGTTAGAAAGCAGAACACCTATTTCAATTCCTGAAGCAATTGAAAAAGTTATGACATATAAAAGAAAAGGCAGCATCGAACGCGTATCGATCACCGAAAGCTATGGACGATATTTAGGAGAAGATATTATCGCCGACCAAAACGTTCCTCATTTTAATAAATCGCTTTATGATGGCTTTGCGGTTCGAGCGCAAGACTGCGTAGAAGTATCGAGTGAACACCCTGTCGAGTTCGAAGTTGTAGGTGAAATCGGTGCAGGTTTTGTTTTTGAAGGAGAAGTAAAGCCGTTTCAAGCGGTGCGTATTATGACAGGAGCGCAAGTGCCTCATTCATGTGATGCTGTTGTAATGCTTGAAGTAACGAAGTCGTATGAAAAAGAAGGCAAAACGTATATGGCGTTAAGCCGGCTGGCTTCAAAGTGGGAACACATTGCGTTAAAAGGAGAAGAAACGAAAAAAGGAGACGTGCTTGTTTCCAAAGGAACGCGCATTAATCCAGGCGTCATCGCTTTTTTAGCTACGTTTGGCTATGCGGATGTAGCCGTGGTGAAGCAGCCAGTGGTGGGCGTGTTAACAACAGGAAGCGAACTGCTTGATGTGAACGAGCCGTTAGAACCAGGAAAAATCCGCAACAGCAACTCCTATATGGCACTCGCGCAAATCGTAAGAAGCGGGGGAATTCCGAAATATTTAGGAAAGCTTGAAGATGATTTTGACCGCTGCTATGAAGCGGTAGAAAAAGCGCTTGAAGACGTAGATATTTTACTGACGACCGGCGGCGTATCTGTTGGCGACTATGATTATTTACCGGCTATTTATGAAAAGCTTGGTGCGAATGTGCTGTTTAACAAAATTGCGATGCGCCCAGGAAGCGTCACAACAGTCGCAGAACGAAACGGGCAGCTGTTGTTTGGATTATCAGGAAACCCATCTGCTTGCTATGTTGGGTTTGAACTGTTTGTTCGTCCAATTGTTCGCAGCTTTTTGCATTCACCACGCCCTCATTTACATAAAACAAAAGCGGTATTAAACGGTTGCTTCAAAGAGCCTAATGCATTTACAAGAATGGTGCGAGGAGAGATTTCAGACGAAGGCGGAAAGCTTGTTGTGACGCCCGTTGGCATGGACAAGTCAGGCGCTATTTCTTCATTAGCTGCAGCAAACGCGCTGATTGTTCTTCCAGGTGGAGAGCATGGGTATGATAAAGGAACAGAAGTGAACGTACTGCATCTTGAAAACGAAGGCACGAGTTCGCTTTGGGTATAAATAGCAGTCTGCTTATTGCTTGTCCTTTTTTTCAATAAGAATTTGAAGCAGCTCTGTAATTCGATCTAATTTGCTTTCAATGCGAACAAGTAAGTGAAAAGATAGGGCAATTGGAAAGCCTAAATCTTTAATATAGCTAACTAAGTTTTCTATAATAGCATACCTCCTTCACTTAGAAGATATATTATAATATGTGATTTCTAAGTATTTGTTCGCAGGGCATACGTCCATTTTTAAGACAAAAGTCCTTAAAAAATAAGAAAAAGCAGCCTCGGCATTGGCAAGCGAGGCTGCTTTTTTGTAAGGGTTCATTTATACGTATCTCAGTATAAATGACTACTAGATTTTAACATGTTTTTAAATTTAAATATTACTTGCGTTATGACAGTTTCATCTAGTTCCCTTTAACGTACTGGTTAGTTTTTATAGGTTTGCGCATCATATTCATAGCGGGAACATATTTAGTTTTTGTTAAAGAAAAGAAGCAGATCTTTAACTAAAGGTCTGCTTTTTATTTCTACTGAGAACTTATATTGCGGTAACTACTCTACTCGGGTATAGGCTATACCTCAAACACACTAATCTATTAATTAATATATTTCATATTTAAATTTCTTCTTTTTCTATTGTTCTCGCACTAATAATTCTGTTCTTATGCGTTTCACCCCAGTCTTTCATAAGTAAAATGATTGGTTCGAGAGATCTGCCAAATTCGGTTAGGGAGTACTCTACTTTTGGAGGGATTTCTTTATAGATTTCACGATGGACAATCCCGTCTTTTTCTAATTCTCTTAATTGTAAGGTCAGCATCCGCTGTGTAATGACAGGATACAGTTTTCGAAACTCATTAAAACGTTTCTTTCCATCAATAAGATGATAAAGTATAATCCCTTTCCATTTTCCTCCTATTACGTCTAATGTGGTTTCGACCGGGCACCCGACTTTAGTGGGGGGATAATTAAATCCTACTTTTTGGTTTCTCATCCATTTTCACTCCCTGTAGTATACAGTTTTATACTATGTTTAATTAATGTGCGTACTTCCTCTAATTTATTACAAAATATACAATATAATCATACCAAAGATAACAAAGAGGTCTAGATATGAAAACATTAGTGCTCATTGCACATCCAAATATTGAATCTTCCCGAGTAAATAAAAAGTGGAAGGAATCAGTTTTGAGTGAAACGGATCTAACGGTTCATGACCTTTATGAAACATATTGTGATCGGCCCATTAATGTGGAATTTGAACAACAGCTGCTCCTTGCCCATGATCGTATTGTTTTTCAGTTTCCACTGTACTGGTATAGCAGTCCGCCACTTTTAAAACAGTGGTTTGATGAAGTGTTTACCTTTGGCTGGGCTCATGGTCCTGGCGGAACGAAGCTTACGGGAAAGGAGTGGGTGTTGGCTATTTCCATCGGTTCGCCTGAACATTCTTATCAAGCGGGTGGGTATAATTTATTTTCAGTAAGCGAAATAACAAAGCCATTCCAGGCATCTGCTAGTTTAGTTGGCATGATTTATCTTCCTCCTTTTGTTGAATATCGTTCAAATAAAATCAGTGACTATGATATCACTCAAAGTTCAATTGGCTATGTAAAGCATATTACAAATACAGAATTAAATCCGAAAATTCGTTTTCGTAATTATTTAAAACAGCTAGACGAAAGTACCTTGTCTGTTAATGAATAAACAAAGGGAAAAAGAAAGAGCACCTAATGTGGTGATTAGATGCTCTTTTTAATACTTAGAAGCAGCATATGGCATACATTCTATTTTCTGAATAATTGAAGGTTTTGAGAGGACATAATCGTATAAATATCGAACTTAGTAGTAAGTCACTGCCTGTTATATGATTAAAGATTCTTGGTTTACAGTGCAAACGATTGATGATAAAACTTATGCCATTAGCGAATGTGGGCATTGGGAAAAAGTCCATTCTTTTTTGCTTATCGGAGAAAATAAAGCTGTGCTTATAGATACAGGGCTTGGGATTGATAGCATAATGTATTTAGTAGCAATAGAAGGTACTATAAATAGGTAACTTTCTTTAAGGTTTACGAAAGAATTTACTAAAAAAATTTGTATTTTACACACTAAATATAAGGTGGAATTAACTTTATTTTCCTTTTGGTCGCTATTAACATGAGAGGAATGGTTGTTTTGTCTAATAAATTAGAAATAAATAATGATATTCGAGATAATTTACGTTCCGACTGTTCAAGTTGTTTTGGTTTGTGCTGCGTAGCTTTACCTTATGCACAATCTGCTGATTTCGCATTTAATAAAGATGGCGGGACTCCTTGTCGTCATTTACAGCCAAACTATTCATGTTTCATTCATAAAAACCTTATCACTACGGGATTCAAAGGCTGTGTGGGGTATGAGTGTTTTGGTGCAGGTCAAAGAGTTTCTCAAGTTATATATATAGGAAATGATTGGAGAGCTAACAAAACAAGGGCTAAAGAAATGTTTGAGGTATTTCCTATTGTTCAGCAGCTGCATGAAATGCTGTGGTATTTAAGTGAGGCACTCCAATTTCAAGCTACAAAACCAATTCACAATGATTTAAAAATTTCTTTTGAAGAAACTGAAAGCCTGATCAAACAAAGCCCAGAGGATATTTTAAAAATTGATGTACATGAACATCGAATGAAAGTGAAGGACTTGCTTGTACGTACAAGTGAATTGGTACGTCCTAAAACATCTAATAAAAAGTTGGGAAAGAAATTCAAGCGTAGTAGTGACTATATCGGTGCTAACCTAAGAAGAGCTAATCTTAGAGGAGCTAATTTAAAGGGAGCGTTATTTATAGCTGCTGATCTTAGAGATGCTGATCTCCGGTTAACTGATCTTATTGGTGCAGACTTTAGGGATGCTGATTTGAGCGGTGCCGACCTGACAGGAAGTATTTTTCTTACTCAGGCACAGGTGAATGCGGCAAAGGGAAATGTACATACAAAGTTGCCGTCTGCTTTAGCAATCCCAGAACATTGGGTAAAAGGAGGAGCTCAAGGACTAGTTCAATAGTTCTTGAGCTCCTTTTTTATGCTTAGAACCGCGCTTATATAAACTGTATTTGTATAAAGGGTAAATTTTTAAAAATTTAAGTGATTATCTTTTTAAATAGTGATAACTTTTTCATTGTAGTAAATATTGATGAAAAAGGGGCAGAGTGATATGAATATGAAGATTGATACTTTACCAAATTACCGAATTGCATATGTGAGACAAGTTGGGCCATATGGTCCTCATAATGTTAAAGTGATGGAGAAGTTAAAACGTTTGGCTAAAAAGAAGGGATTGTTTACTAAAGATTCAATAATTCTGAGCATCGCACGGGACAATCCTGAAGAAACAGCTCCTGAGAATTGTCGTTATGATGCTGGTATCGTCATTTCTAGTGAATATTACGTTGACGATGAGTTTAGTGAAGATCAATTAGTAGGGGGACAGTATGCAATATACAAAGTTAAGCATACTGCAGAAGAAATTCAAAAAGCGTGGGCTACCATTTTTTCTGGCTTGTCAGAAACGGGTTATGAAGTTGATCCAAGGCTAATCTTTGAACGATATTATGGTGACAATAATGAGATTGATTATTGTGATATTTGTGTACCTATAACATTAAAAAAATAAGATCTTTTTATTTGAAGATCCTGAACTTCCCTAGAAGTTTAAGATCTTTTTTCTACTTGTAACGCGTGTTATGATAGCTATTTTTAAGGCTATACAAACTAAAAAATAGATGGGTGATGCTTCTATCCATGCTACGCGAAGATTCATTTGAAAGAATAAGTAAACTTAATTCTGTCATTATTTCTTGTTAGGCTTTAATCGTATTTGAAAAGGGGTATAGTATTCTTTAGTCAAGGCGCCAGGATAATTGCCGCAAACGTTATAGCGTTTGTAATCAATATAGCTACACTGCTCTAAAAACAGCTGTACACCCCAAAACAAATGGGAGAACATCCAGCTTTGACAGACAAGAATGCAAAGCGTAGAATTGTTCTAACGAATAGACAATTTACTAGTTTAAGATTCTTGAAATTTAGGTTGATTTTATATAAGGGAGCGTACACACTTGAAAAATCAGTTTGCTCAATTAATACAGAATAATGAAAGCGTTCATATTTACTATAATATTGACGACATGAGAAGTTACTTAGATAATCTTGTGTCTTATATTGTGTCGGGAATTGAACAGGAGAGGCATACGTTAGTTATAGAAAGTGAAAGATTAATTCCATTAATTTTTGAAAAGTTAGAGGGAATTCTAACTGAAGACCAATTAACATATATACATACTATTAATAATTTTGATTATTACTGTTCAAGTGGAAGTTTTCAGCCTGCTATAATCTTTGAACATCTCTCTCGACACTTAGATCCCTTCTATAAAAACAATAGATCTTTTCAAATATGGGCTCATGTAGAATGGGGACAGCAAGAAGGAATTATACCTATTTTAGAAGAGTTTGAAAATGAAGCAGACAAATTAGTAAATAAAGGCGGATTACATTTAGTATGCGCTTATGATGAAGAGAGAGTACCAGAAGTTCTTAAACTTGCTTTAATGAAGTGCCATCCATACTTAATTTTAGAAAACAAAATTATCCCATCCAATTTATATGTAATGACAGATGCAGTTTGACTAATAATGTGCTTGGGCGTTATTTTTAAAAAGCAAAAGGTAAATAGAGAACAAATAAGGAGCCTTATTTAAGGCTCCTTATTTGTTGTTTCTACCAAGTACTTATAAAGAACCTTTACGCCATACCATTGGACGTCTAACTCTTCGCTATTATTTGTTTTCATATAAACTCTCCATTCTTAACTAAAGGAACCATAATACTTAATTTTATCATCGTATTCCTTATCGTCCTCCTTACTTATATAACTAAGTTTGTATATCGTGTTCATGCACTAACCTATGATAAAATGGAAAAATAATCAAGTTATTTCTATATATTAGGGGGATGTGAAATGGAATATATTGATCAAATAACAAATGCTGCGGTGAATGGAGAAAGTGAAGAGATAAAAGCTTTATTAAATAAAGAGCCATCTTTACTTAACGCTTTTAATTCAGATGGATGGACGCCTTTACACTTAGCTTGTTATTTTGGGCAAGTGGATAGCGCCAAGTTATTGTTGTCGTTAGGGGCGGATATTCATATTAAGGCTAAAAATCCGAATGAAAACATGCCTCTTCATGCAGCAGTAGCAAATAAGCAAATTCAAGCTGCAGACTTGTTACTTACAAAAGGCGCAGATGCAAATGCAAAACAAAGCGGTGGATGGACTAGCCTTCATGAGGCCTCGTTGCTAGGAGATGAAAATATGATTAAACTTCTCATCGAAAAAGGTGCAGATATCGAGATACAAAAAGATGATGGTAAAACACCTGTAGAGGTTGCAGTAGAGAAAAAACAAGAGAGCGCAGTTCATTTACTTACTCAGTATTTAAATAATAAAGCTTAATATAGAGTAGGAGATTTTATGTTAACTAAAAACATATATAGTATGTATTTTCTATTTTCAATCTTTAATTAATTGCTTATTTTTTCATTTTCCATAATAAGTTTGCAATGAATGCGCTAAAAAAGCCTATAGAAATTAAACAAAACCAATTTGATACAAAATGAAATTCCAGCTGTCTCCAAAAGAAAAAAGTGTAATTCTTCTTGATTCTATAATATCAACGATAATAAATAAGGAAACGGTAATAAAATATATTAAAAAGAACTTTTTGTAGAAATAGCTTGTATAATCACTGCTCAATTTACTCACCTTAACTTAATTTTACGGCAAGTTTATCCATATGTTTATTGTTTTAATTAAAAGCGACCTAATTTAGGGAGATAATTATCATGAATTATAGCAAAGGCAGATCTTTGTACTGCAGAGAAGGTCCATCATGGTAACTGAAAGTACACACTATATTTAAAATTGTAGTTGCTTACTTAGAGATAATTCTGAATTTTTTAATTTATATACACTTAAAATTGCTATAATAGATATTAATAAAAATAGAAAGAGAGGAAAAAATATGTTTAATCAATATCCTATTGGGAAATTTACCGTGAAAGAAAATATTCAGAAAGAAGATATTCAAGGGTGGATTCATGACATTGGAGATGCACCAAAGCAATTAGCTGATGCTGTAGAAGGTCTGACAAAAGAACAATTAGCCACGCCTTACCGAGAAGGCGGCTGGAAATTAAGCCAAGTTGTCCATCATTTAGCTGACTCACATATGAATGCTTATACTCGTTTTAAATTAGGCTTAACAGAGCAAGCGCCTACTATTAAGGCCTATGATGAAGTAGCTTGGTCTACTCTGCCTGATAATGATTTACCGATAGAAGTTTCTCTCCAACTTTTTTCAGCTTTACATAAGCGTCTTCATAAAGTGTTAAACTCACTTAATGAAAAAGATTTGAAGAAAATGATCCACCATCCTGAAAACGGGGAAGTGACGATTGAGCAATTAATAGCCACTTACGCTTGGCATGGAAAGCATCATATTGCTCATATTACCACATTAAAAAATCAAAAAGGATGGTAGAAAGGCATTTAACATTTATTAGAACCAAAAAAGCTCTTTTTAAAAGCTTTTTTGGTTCTAATAAATGACATTATGATAATTAAAGAGTATACAGCTTAAAAACAGAAAAACTCCCTCAATGCGTTAAGGAAGTTATCTCTAACCCTGAATAGTAATTCGTTCATCCTGTATCTTGCCATTATATTGTACGATAATCACTTATTTTTATAAGCCATCAGATCTGACTTTTGAAACACCTAAGGCAAGGTTTTTCCACAAAGTTTGTTCAACCACTCCGGCGTCCACTGTATGACAATCAACAATGAGTATGACTTCCGAATGTTTGCCGCGTAAAAGCCGTTGATTTTTCCTGATTACTTTAAACATAAATAGTTTAATTCCTAGTCCTAAGATAAATCCGATAAAAGCACTAATTATTCCCCAGTAGATGGGGCCCCAGCTTAGTTTAAACCCAATGCTTGCACCAATGACTGAAAAGGCTGTGGCTAGAGCCATTCCTAAATCAATAAGAGAAACTCCATCTGCTCGATGAAGGCTATCAAAAATCCGGCGATCTTCCGTTCGATTATTAAGGGGGACAATAAATATATCTTCTTTCTTTATCCCTTTTTTTTCTAGCTCTGAAACAGCTAATTCTATGTAACTGGAGTATTCAAATGTAGAAAAGACCTGCATGTTTTCACTCCACCTTTTTTCCTTTCGCAATACAAAAGCTTGGATGTTGATACGTTTTTTCAAAGAAGTTTTTCTGCACTCTTTCAGCAAGTTTATTATTCTCAACCGTATTTATATAGGAGTCGAAGGTAGCAAAACCATATAGGGAAGGGAAAAATAACAGCCATTCTTTATTTAAAACGGAAGTAGCCTGTTTTATTTCTCCTAAAAATAGAAGAGAAATTCCTTCAAGCAGGTGAGAATAATAAAAGAAAACGACTGCCCAAATGATAACAAAGAAAGCACCAATGATGCGATGAATATAGAGTTGTCCTAGACCTGGCATCACCAAGGACCAGAAAACGGATAGGATGGGATTCCGTTTATCTAAATAGTTTATTTCCATGGCTCCTATACTGAAGGTGTTGAACCGATGGTTTTCTCGTTCAGCTAACACGTATATTTTATTTAAATCAACGGTTGTTCGGTAACTATCCCATATGGCAAAAATATAAACGGGAATATAAATAAGAAGCCACCTTGTATTAAGCACGTCTTTGGCCATATCAATGTTTCCTTGAAAAGAATAAATCATAGCTAAATTCACATGAGATTTAAGGTTTATGACGACTTCCCATACAAATAACACAAAGCCGCGAAGGTATTTAGACAGTAGTAGGTGCCCAAAACCTGGAAAAGCTGCTGACCACCAAGCGATAATATAGGGGTTTCTTAAATGGATTTGCGTCGTTCCAAATATACTGACATGAGCAATATAGCGTCTTGCAGTATTGTCATTTTTATAATTATTCATTTACGATCTCCTATAGATTTGAAAAAAATATACTTTTTATACCTATCATCCATATTTAATATGGTCTTGTTTATTTAATTTATGCAGTTCATTGATATACACCTAATCTTTATCGAAATGAAGAGTTCTGTGACAAAAAAAGCTCTTTATTTTTCCATAAAGAGCTTTTTTACATGTTGGTTCTGAAAATTGGTATTATGTTAATAAAGAGGTGGTTAAATGCTTCACGGCGTCTTGACTCGTTTGTTCAAGATATAGAAAGGTATTCAATTTAGTTTTTATTTCATGAATCAAGAACTCTTTTCGAAAATAGCATGCTGGATATTTAATGATCTTATGAGTAATAACAAATCTGTCAATTATTCCGTTGGTGTACCCCTTAAGTAGAGAAATCAATATTGAGTCTTTCGGGGGCTTTCTAAATAGGAAAGGTAAATCTAATAGAGTTAAAATAAACAGTAGTTTGCTCTCATTATTGCTCTTTATTCATAATGAGAAGAAGCTGCTAATATGGAATGGATCAGCAGTTCCTTCTTATAGCATGTTGCAGAACTTACTTAATGTGAAATCTTGACGTTTTATACGAATTTTATGATTAACAATCCGTGTTTTTTGACTTGTGGAGAGGTGGTGGAACTAACCAGCCTTTTTCTTTGTTAAGTCGCAAAAACTTTCCACCAAGGGCTACTTTTTGCATGTGAATTTGACCAAACATTGCTGCAATATCTTCACGAATAGATTGGCCAATCAGTTGACTACAAGCAACTAGACCAGCAGCTATATCCAGTGAAATAGCCTCAGCAACTTCAGGATCTTGAACACGTGCACCTACTGGAATATCATCTAAACAAGCTTCTGGACGTTCAGGCGGAGTTGGAGGTAAAGCCACTCCATTTTCTTTTAATAGCTTTTCTACTCCTTTCATTTCCTGCTGACATTGTTCAATCGTTTCTTGTACCAACTTATGTAGATCCTTGTCTCCTACATGATTTAGAAACGTTTGATAACCAGCTACTAATCCTTTTGAAGCAGAAAGAAACGACCATGTTCCAAACACTTCACCGTAATGCATCGGTTCATCTGTAGGATTTCCACTTAAAATACCCATTGTTATCCTCCTTAACATATTCATAGTAATGTGCCACCTTTCTTACTATGCACACACTTAACGTCTCCATATCATGATTTATTATTCTTCTAGATATAAAAAAGGAATTTTATCAGTGAATATAATCTACTATTTTACGCATACTATTTAAGATGCCTATAAGGGCATCAGTCACAATACCCTTGTTATACAGAGAGCTGCCTTCTTTGGCAGTTTTTTGTTTTGTCATGCTTTATGTGGCTTTCTGCTTATGACGATAAATAGAAATTGTCCATAATAAAAGGAAGAGTGGAAACCCACTCTTCCTTCAGCCATCAATTATAAAGTTGTCTTAGAAGCGTCCGCCGCCAAGTTGTTGCTCAGCTAATTGCACAAGACGTTTTGTGATTTCGCCACCTACTGATCCGTTTGCACGTGCAGTTGTATCAGCACCAAGGTTTACACCAAATTCGCTAGCGATTTCATATTTCATTTGATCGATTACTTGTTCAGCACCGTATACTAATAATTCATTGTTGTTGCTGCTTTTGTTGTTTGCCATGTTGTGTCACCTCCTTGTTTGTCTTAAGTTTCCTAGGGGCCAAGAAGTATATACGTGGTAAATTATGGATGTTTATTCCCTTATCATGGGGACATACTAATTTTTAGAAACAACCGACACTGTAAAAAGTGGGATTAGATGTTTCATTTCCTTGTTATCTAAAAGTTGCCATGTGAGAAGAGGATTGCAATTGCTATTGCAATCCTCTTTAGGTACCGTATCAATGGTTATTTTTATACTAAGCATAAAATTAAAAATGCAAGAGAGGAAGAGGTTATATTGTCAAAGACACGTCAGAAAAAAGAATACTGTAAAAAGTGCAGAAAAGAAACTATACATACCCTCACAGAAGATGCTTTAGAAATTAATTGTTACTGCCATGAATGTCATTCACAACACGATATCGTAAAAACATTTTTTTAATCATTTCTTAAAGTTTCATTCTCCAATAGACGAATAAATAACTACTTTTTTAGATATATCCATAATTAAACTCCATATTCGCCTTCGCTATTGAATTCCATTTTGTACGATTATAGAAGCAGAGAAGAACGGGTAAAGTAACCGGGAAGATTTTTAGTGGAGGTGAAAGAAAAGTGAAGAGTAGGGAAAGAGATTTTATAACCATTGAAGATGAAAAAGGTATTGAAAAACAATATGCAGTTGAGGCTTTATTTGATATGAGAAATCAGACTTATGCTTTGCTGCAATCGAACGGGGAATCGCTGTTGATGCGCGTTGAAGATGAAAAGGGTGAACAATATCTTGTTGGATTGACCGATCCTGAGGAACGTGACTCCATTTTAGATGCTTATCAAATTGCTGTAGAGGCTACGCCTGCTGACGAAGAATTTCGCTAATATGATGAGGAGTGCGTTATGAAGAAGAAAATTGTAGATGCAGCTCATTTGGAGCAAAAAACGCAGATTGAAAAAGTGATCAACGGAATGACCTTTACGAAAAATTTCCGGTCTGCTACAGCAGAAGAATGGTACGTATTTCTTCCAGGTTATGAAGATCCAAGAACAGGTGGAGCTGCAGGAAAAGCAATGATTCATTATAACCTTTATGGAAATAGAGATGTGTTTATTAACACTACAGTCATCTTAGATGATCCAGCACTATTTAGAGCAGAAATCCATCCTCTTGTTTATGCAATTGCAGACGAGCTGGTCAACAGGCTGGTTGGCTATGCTGATACCTTGCTGTCTGTTCATGCCGGTGAAAATTCTTTTGATGCAGAATATAAACAAAACAATAATTAATCTTGATTTATTCAATATCATTCCTTAAATATGTGTTTTTGTAAAAGCTACTCATTTGAGTAGCTTTTTCTTTTTATCGGAAATATTAGAAGAAAAGCTAACTTGTATGAAAGCTTAAAAGGAAGGGAAGCTAAGAAAAAATGGCTTTGATACGGAGGAACAGAAAATTGCAAAAGAAGAATCGATTAACATCTCCTGAAATGGCAAATTTATGGACACACTATATCCGTGAAACATTATCTGTATGTGTAAATAAATATATGCTTCACACGATCCAAGATCCTGAGATACATAGCCTTTTTCAAACGGCTCTTCACTTAAACACATAGATGCTTTAAAAGCATTATTTAAGAAAGAGAAGTTTCCTATTTCTAAAGGATTTACCGAAGAAGACGTAAACTTAGAAGCTCCTCCTCTATTTACGGACGTTTTGTGTCTTAAATCCCTTTATATGATGAGCACACACGGACATAATGAAATGAGCCTATCTTTTACGACTTCCTTACGCCCAGATATTGTAGATTTTTATTATCAGTGCAACCTTGATGTGATGGAGATTTATAAAAAAACTAAGAACCTTCTTGTTTCAAAACAACTTTATCAGCAACTACCTACTTACATAACACCGAACAAGGTGGAAATGATTGAACACTACCACTATGTAACAGATGTGTTCGGTAAACAGAGACCGATAAATACAATAGAAAGTGGACATGCTTATTTTAATTTAAACAAAACATTTATTGCGAAAGCGATGATCCTTGGCTTTTCACAAGTTTCAAAAAATCAAAACGTACGAGCATTATTAGAAAAAAGCCTGCAAGTAAAAAACAAACACATTGATGTGTTTTCATCCTTATTAACCAAAGACAACCTTCATCTACCTCAATCATGCGAAACAGAGGTTACAAATTCCAATATTTCTCCTTTTTCAGATCGGCTTATGCTTCTTCAAACAGGTTTCCTTTTTGGTGTAGCAGTTACTTATTATAACGCAGCTCTCATTGCAAGTATGAGAGCTGATATTTCAGCACACTGTGAAAAGGCGGCCTTGGATAGCTTGTGGATTTATAGCCGTATTGGGAAAGATATGATTGATAATCACTGGATGGAACAGCCTTCTCAAGCAGATGACCGTAAAAGGTTAGATGATTAGAAAAACGTTCTTAATAAATAATGTTTCATCCTCCGAGCATGCTACTGAAGGTGTTTTAAAATATTACGTATAAAGAGAAAGAGCTACTGTTCAGGAGCAGTAGTTCTTTTGTGTTTAGGTTGTATGTAGTATTTTAGTTAACATAAAACGGACAGTAATCAAGAAAAGAAAACAAACTATAAGCCTATTTTTCGTACGGTCTCTCAAAATTATTTCCGGGGGGATTTTTTAAATTATAAAAAGGATCTAACGTAATAGAAGTAGGTGATGCTCATTATCATATAAGCTACTATAAAAAAATACCACAGATAACAAGTGGATATAACTTTAAATACCTTATAAGTATAAGTTTACCATATTAGGATTTTTATATATAATCTATAGAGGTTGTTACTTACACATTTTGAGGAGGAGAAAAAAATGAAGAAAACGTTTGTCGCATTAATTTTTGCTTTATCCCTGGTTGTATCTGCATTAGGATTAGGAATTCAGCCTTCGAATGCTAAGGCCGAAGCAAACCACAATCCGGTTGTTCTTGTTCATGGAATCAGCGGTGCGTCCTATAACTTTATTGCTATCAAAAACTATTTAATCACTCAAGGGTGGGATCGCAATGATCTTTATGCTATTGATTTTATAGATAAGACAGGCAACAATTTGAATAATGGACCTCAGCTTGCTCGATACATTGATCAAGTGTTGAAAGAGACGGGAGCTAAGAAGGTAGATATTGTTGCTCATAGTATGGGGGGAGCGAACACGCTGTACTATATTAAATATCTAGGGGTAGGGAATAAAATTGAAAATGTCGTGACGTTAGGAGGAGCGAATGGTTTAGTTTCTTCGACAGCCCTCCCAGGTACAGATCTCAATCAAAAAATTCTTTATACGTCGATCTACAGCATAAATGATCAAATTGTTGTTAATAGTCTCTCTAGGCTGCAAGGAGCCAGAAATATTCAACTTTATGGCATTGGACATATTGGATTGCTTTCAAATAGTCAGGTTAACGCGTACATAAAAGAAGGGCTGAATGGCGGGGGACAAAATACAAACTAATTATTTTTCAGGTGGATAAGGCAGGCTCGACTTTTATATATTGGGGATTACACTGTTTGCCTTTGTTTTTCAACAGCATGGACCCGATGAAACAAACCCGGAGTCAAAGCGGCTCCCCCGTCGAAATAGAGTGAACTTAAAAAAGTACCTCAGTTAATCGAGGTACTTTTTTAAGTTTTTGTACAAAGAATCGAGGATTAAAAACCGCTCAAGTTGATTTTTAATCGCGCATTGCGCCTGCTTCTCGAGAAGTCATTGCACCTTGTCCTTCACTTACGTCTCTTTGGATTTCTTGTTTTACTTTTTGTGCATTTGTTGCAGAAGCTGCTGGTTTCTCAGTAAAACTCGCATTTTCTTTAGCTGGTTGATGTTGCTGCATATAATCTCTCCGTCCTTTTTTATTCGTACAAAAAGGAAGAATGGAGACCCATTCTTCCTTCAGCCATCAATTATAAAGTTGTCTTAGAAACGTCCGCCGCCAAGTTGTTGCTCAGCCATTTGTACAAGACGTTTTGTAATTTCGCCACCTACTGATCCGTTTGCACGTGCAGTTGTATCAGCACCAAGGTTTACACCAAATTCGCTAGCGATTTCATATTTCATTTGATCGATTGCTTGTTCAGCACCGTATACTAATAATTCATTGTTGTTGCTGCTTTTGTTGTTTGCCATGTTGTGTCACCTCCTTGTTTTTCTTAAGTTTCCTATTGCGGAAGAAATGTATTCGTGGTAAATGATGGATGTATATTTCCTTATTAGAATGACATACTAATTTTTAGAAACAACCGACACTGTAAAAAGTGGGATTAGATGTTTCATTTCCTTGTGATTAAAAATTAAACGCTTGCCATGTGTAGGAGAGAGAATGACATTTCGTTTGTCATTCTTTTTTCATGTTCATGGGTATATTATTTGAAGGACAAAAGACTAACTCTTTAAAGAGTTAGTCTTTGGCTTAATAAAAATGATTGCTTGTTATAGCTATTTTAAGAATTGTGTTTAGTTATTCTCCCCATTGCTTCTTGAACTGCATTTACAACAAAAGGGTCTTTTTCTTTCAAATCATTCACGCTGATTTCACCTGATTGTAAACCTCTGCAAATTTCATGGATATCTTCTTCAATTGTAATCGGTAACTTATTCTCTGTAAGCATGTTACTTAATTCATTTGCTAACATTTTTTGTTGATCCATGGGATGCCCTCCTCGTCATGTAAAAGTATAAAGTGATCAAGCTTATTTATTTTCTCTTCCTTCTTGCTGGTTCTGTACTTTTTCAATTCCAGTGTTTGATTCAAATCCGACTCGATAAGTTCCAGATTTTTGTTGCTTTACTGACTCTGGCATTTGATACTGCTTTAAATCATCCTGAAACTGTCTTGTGCTTGGATTTCTTTCCACTTATGTTCCTCCTCAGTAAATTAAATTTTGACGTTTTAGTTTCCCCATTTCGTAAAACAATTAAGCATGTTGTACATGTCTCTTAGCAAAAAGTATCTAATTAATTCTCGGGAAATAAAAATATAACTTAACCTTCCACTTATTTTATCTTCAAATTTTCAAACAATAGGGCTAGGAGGTGTTTTTATGTCAAAGAAAGACTTTAAAGGCGTTGATAATTCAGGAATTGCAGAAAGAGTTGATTATAACAACTATAAAAATAAAGATAGCAATAATGATCCTACGCTTAACCGTATTGTCGAAGAAGATGGGCGTGCTCTTGACCCGAGGGAAACCTTAGAAAATTTCTTTACTGACCTTGAAGGTGAAGAGCCACAAGAAATTACAACTTAATAAAAAAAGTAGAAAATGGCGGATCTTTTTTAGCGAAAAGACCTACGAAACGTAAATATTTTCATTAGAGAATCTGCTGTAAACGAGTTAACATGGTTTAAAAAAATGAGGACTATTAATAGAGGTGAAGTTAATGTCGCATACAGAAACTGAACGAACAACGTATATGTATGATCCTTTTACTATACAAGGTCTTGAAATGAATATACCTAAAGAAGACGAAGGCAGGCAACCGCTAATAAATCGTTCAGGACTGAGTACCTCTACGTTCAAAACAAATATGAATAGAGAACATTTTGAACGTTATATTTATTAGCAGGAATATCCTGCAGCGTTTTATCTTATAAAAAGATCCTTCTGTTTTATACGCTAGAAGGATCTTTCCACTAAATATTCTCATTTCAATATAGTAATCAATTGATTGTGTCTAACGTATTGGAAAATTCACCTTGGTTTTAGGTGTGGATAGGTAATAAAAGTGGTTAGTGTTTTTTCATATATACTGTCTGTACATCCATTGTAGAAAGGATTTAACGAAATGCAGAAGCAAACCTTACTTTTTAATTTAGACGATACGCTTGTTCACTGTAATAAATATTTTAGAGACACCATAAATGCTTTTGTGGCTCAATTGCAGGAGTGGTTTGAGAATCTGACTAAGGAAGAAATAAAACAAAAGCAGTTAGAGATAGATTTAAAAAGTATTGAAAAGTATGGCCTTCACTCTTCTCGTTTTCCAGAATCATTAGTAGCTACTTATTTATTTTTTAGTGAACAAAATCATCAAGATATCCATGAAGATAGAGTCGAAAGAGTCAAGAAAATTGGTCAAAGTGTATTTGAAGTACCGATAGAGCCTTTGCCAAATATGTATGAAGTATTAGATAAGCTTAAAGAACAAGGACATAATCTCTACTTACACACAGGTGGAGACGAGGAAAATCAAGGTAGAAAAATTGTTCAGCTAGAGCTAGCTAAATACTTTGAAAAAAGAGTGTTTATTTCTGAACAAAAAGATACACCTGCATTAAAAGAAATACTAAACCAAATTAAGTACGACCCAAAAAAGACTTGGATGATTGGCAATTCATTAAAAACCGATATAAGACCGGCAGTAGAAGTTGGAATACATGCGATTCACGTACCTTCTGAACTGGAATGGAGCTATAACCAAGTTAAAATTGATATTGCGCCAAAAGGTAAATTGATAACCGTTAATTCATTGCTGGAAGTTCCAGAAATTATCCAAAAGCATGCTCAAGAAACGGTTGTGTCCACCTAATATTAGGTCATATGGAAACACAATGTACAGAAGCAGCTAACCGTTGATATAAATCTAAACCTTACTCAACAATAAGTAGATAAAGTTCTTATGTTTTTTCTAATCAACTCACATAATATACAGAGGAGGTGACTGATATGGCAGATCAATCCAAAGAATCAGAAAAGATGATATGTGAAGATCATAATTCTCCAGTTGATGAAAGAAGCTACGATTTATACGAGGCAACGCGTAATTCACTTCTACGTAATGAATTAGACGATAAAAACAAAACCATTTTAAATAATATTGATAACGCAGCGATGGATGTTAATCTTGAGGAATAGTGGACATTACAAAACCTTCTATTTCTTATTGTCATAGCTATGTTACTAAGAATACACATTTCTTTTTCTCTTAGTAGAAAAGACCCTAAATAATTAGGGTCTTTTTTAGGTATTTGTCCAAACATTCTATGGTTGTTTCATATACAGTAAGAGGAGTCTACTAACAGAAAGGAGAAGATTTTTAATATGAGAAACAACTATCCTTATCAGCACTCTAATTACGGTGGTTATCAAGGGGCTATGTATCCTCAGCAAGGTAACTGCGGTTATCCTCCAGCTAAACCATGTGGTCAATTGCCTCCTCAAACCATGCCTGCTCAGAATGACCCAGTTAAACAAAATACATCTTTTACTGGTCAAGATGTGTTTGTGCCAGTGGTGCATCCTAGTCATACCACAAATGTTTATCAAAAAAATTATAAATATATGCACTCATTCCCGCATACAGAATCCGTTGTATGTCAGGAAACACATCAACATTTTTGTGCTCCAAGCTGTCCTCCTAGACCTCGTCCTTGGTGCTAATAGCCAAAAAAGCCCCTTCATTTTAACAATGAAGGGTTTTTACTATGTGAAATTAGGATGTTATTTAGCTATCGTTAAACAAAGTAGCCTATTTTAGACTAAAATCCAATCGATATGAGCTGTGTCTACATATAATACCTTAACCCATGTATATTTAAAGTTTTTTCCTTTAGTTAAATACCACGAAAAGAGGTGTTTGTATGTCTAGTTATGGTGGAGCAGGTTCAGGTTTTGCTTTATTAGTTGTTCTGTTTATTCTTCTTGTCATTATTGGATGCAGCTGTTACGGCCGCGGATTTGGCTATTAATAACAATAAAAAAGTCTTTCTCTAACTTGAGAAAGACTTTTTTATTCTAGGTTGTGCGGGGGTGCTTTTATACGCAATAGAACTGATTGGGCGGAATTCAAACAATCTATTGCAGAGGGAGTAAAACTCATATATGGGATCTGAGGATGCTTCATTGTATGTAAAAGAAACTAAAAGGTTATTATTTTTTTATTTATAGTGATATAAAACGTAGTCTATCCACTTCGTGGAGCAAATTTCGTTTTTCATCATATGCTAAATGTATGAACGAGAAGGAGGTGAAGTTTATGTTCTTTGGCGGTTATGGCGGAGGTTGTGGCTATGGTTATGGCGGCGGCTGCGGTTACGGCGGTGGCAGTGGTTTTGCTTTAATTATTGTGCTGTTTATCTTATTAATCATTATTGGCTGTGCTTGTTGGGGAGGATTTGGCGGTTGCTAATTATTAGCCTGCCTTTATCTCTAACTTAAAAAAGTTAGCTTTATGCTAGCTTTTTTTATTTGTTAAATAGGGACATGTATAATGATTAGCACGAATACCTGCTGCGTTAACCAATGGTTTACAGCTTGTTACTAAGCGTTTATGGAATTTTTTACATAAAAGAATTGAATATACGATTTCTAAAGTATGAAAGTTATTATACTCGGCATAAGAACCATGAATATTTGAAATAAGTTTAGTTGAAAATTCACCTCTTTGTTTTGGGGAAATCATGTAAAATAATGATAAGAGGAACGATGGAAATGAATGGAACACACACAATAGTATTAAATATAAAAGAGAATAGAAGAAGAAGTATAAAGGTTTGGCAAGCAATTCCTGATGATAAACTCGATTGGAAGCCAGATAAAGAAGCTATGACATGCGTAGAAATGGTTCGTCATGTCTTGGAGTCAGAATACTATTATCATCTAGCTATCAAAAATTTGGGCAGCTTAAAGGAATTTGATTCTCCTTTTGAAAAAAGACCATTACAATCTATAAAGGATGAATTGGAGTTTGCAGCATCATACCACCAACAATTTTTAGATATGATTACTACTTTTTCTGAAGAAGATTTAACTAATATTCAAATAGACCGTTCAGATGTTGGTTATATTCGTTCTTTAGGGGATATGTTGATGCGGATAGGCTATCATGAATCCGTACACGCTGGACAACTCTTACAGTATTTGAGAATCATGGAGGTTGATCGACCTAGGATATGGGATTAAATCAATTAAATAATATGTATATCATAGATAAAGTTAGTTACCGTAATGTCCCTATTTGCTAAGAAACATTTTTTTGTATTTATAGAAAGCTCATTGTTTATAATCTGTGCTTGTTGCATGTGAATTTGACCAAACATCGCTGCAATATCTTTTCGAATAGACGAGCCAATTAATTAGCTATAAAACTATACCAGCGGCTATCTCCATATAGATAGCCGCTGCGACTTCTGGATCTTGAAAACGTGCTCCGCATGGAATATCATCCAAACCTGCTTCTGAACGTTCAGGCGGAGCTGGGGGAAAGCTACTTCATTTTCGTTTAATAGCTTTTCTGCGTCTTTCATTCATTTGATGAATCAAAATATGTTTCGGTGCTTATTCTCCGTGTTTCAGTTTTTTGATATACCTTATTAAGTACTTTACAAAGATATCATCTCTTACTAACCAAGCGGCATAATTCCTTTTTAAAAAGATTTCTGCTTCCTTAAAGCTTTTAAATGTATGAATTGATAGCCCTTTGCTATTTTCAATTATCCATTCATCTTCATTCTGAAGAGAAACAAGGAACATATCATCATTTTGAGTTTCGTAGAGAGAACCAGATGAAGATTCTTTCAAATTATATCGGTTTCTTCTTGCATCCTCTCGCACAGGATCCAGATGAAATGTATCTGTTACAAACTGGTTATAAGCCTCATTAGTTAACGAACATCCAGCAGCTTTTGCGTGACCTCCGCCTCCATAGTGACCAGCAACTTCTGATACATCCACATGATCATGAATGGTCCGAAGACTAATTCTTTTTCCTCCCATATTCAACATGGCAATGTAATCAAGGTGAGGATATTCTTTTCCTAATTCGTTTCCAAGTTCTGAATGATACGATTCAGCGTACACGATTCCTGCTAAATAGTCACCTATAGAGGTTTGCACCAATTCTCGTCTTTTTCGACGAATATAACGTTCTACTTTATCTTCTTCCATATCTAATATCTTCTGTTCAAACTTGTCAAAAAAGAAGTGGTCACTGTTTTGAAGCCTGTTAACCATTTTTTCTTCAAACTCGTCAATAGATAGTAAAAAGAAGAGAGCATTTAGCCTGTGTGCCTCTTGGTTGTTGTTCTTTTCCCATTCCCAAGTATCATACTGCCTTACTAGTTCTACGAATTCATCAACCGCATTGGAAGTCTGGATAAGTTCATTTTCTATAAGGTATTCATAAAACAAGGAAGTTCCTGAGGCTAAGTTCCCTTCGTTATCTTCCACGACAACGTGTCCCCATTCATATTCGTTGAAATGAAGAGCTGTTTTATGATGATCAAGCAGCTGGACTTTTCCTCCTGTTTGATAAAACTCTTCAAGTCTTTTTTCATTCTCTTCGTTTACTGATAAATCCGTAATAAATAAATGTGTATCTTTTTCTTCATTTTCTAAAAACCATTCTACTTCACGGTTAAGCGATGCAATAGAGTTATAACGAATTTTTATTCTGTCTCCAAAAGCTAATTTTGCTAAAACTCCGCATCCAACTCCATCTAAATCCGTATGCGATAACAGTTTGTACATATCTTTCACCTCGAAATTATTATGATACGAGAGAAAGGTTTTTAACCACTGAAGCTTTCGTTTGCTGAAGAGCACTATCGTAAAACTAGTTTTTCTTTAGTTAACTATGTTAGCCTCCCGAGGGCATAACATATAAAGCTTCTTTCCACTTGATTTATCTGAACACAAACTAAAGTGCCGCCTTAATTATATGTTTAAGGAAGAGCTTCTTCGTTTAAAAGTATTGTATGTAACAAGAACACATCTTGGTTAAGCATAATGATATCTATGGTATAAGAAAAATATTGGTTTTTTACATTCTTTTAAGAACGGAAAGGGGATAATATATGAGATCTTCTGCTGAAGCACAAAAGAGTTTCGTTCAAACACCACTAAAAGGGAAAATATTTTATCGAGACCTTATCTAAACAAAGGATATGCATTTACAAAAAGAGAAAGAGAAGAACTCAATTTAGATGGATTATTACCGCCCACCGTACTGACATTAGAAGAACAGGTACAGCGTGCTTATCAACTGTTTAAGAATGCATCAAATGATCTGCAAAAAAATAATTTATTAAACGATCTGCATAATCGAAATGTGGTATTGTTTTATCGATTATTAAAAGATCATTTAAGCGAAATGTTGCCGATTATTTATACACCAACCGTCGGAGAAGCTATTCAAGAATATAACCATCAATATCACCGTCCTGATGGTCTGTATTTTTCTATTGACGAAGCGAATAAAATGGACAAAGCGATAGAAAATGTAGAGTTAGGATCAGAAGATATTGATTTAATTGTAGTTACAGACTCTGAAAGCATTCTTGGAATAGGAGACTGGGGAGTAGGTGGAATTAACATTGCAGTGGGTAAATTAGCAGTATATACAGCAGCTGCTGGTATTGATCCGAGCCGTGTTCTTCCCATTGTGTTAGACGTAGGAACCAATAATAGAGAATTACTTAAAGATCCGCTTTATTTAGGTAATCGCCATGAGCGTGTAACAGGTGAAGCTTACAATCAATTTATCGATCAATTTGTAAATAAAATAATAAATAAGTTCCCAAAAGCATTGTTACATTGGGAGGACTTAGGGAATAAAAATGCCAGACGCATTATAGAAGAGTATGGGGATCATCTTTTAACATTTAACGATGATATCCAAGGTACGGGTGTGATTACATTAGGTGCTATATTGACTGCTTTAAAAATTACAAAGACCTCCCTAAAAGATCATCGTATTGTTGTCTTTGGACCAGGTTCTGCAGGTATTGGAAACGCTGATCGAATCCACAGTGCGATGGTTCTTGAAGGTCTTTCGGAAGAGGAAGCATATGATAGGTTTTGGGCCTATGATTATAGAGGGCTGTTAACGGAGGAGATAAATGATTTAGCTTCGTTCCAGCAGCCTTATGCCCGTAAAGTAGAAGAAATAAAAAATTGGAAAAAATAAGGAAAATAAAGTGCCTTTGTTAGAAGTAATCAAACAAGTCAAACCTACTATCCTGATTGGAACATCGGGGGTAACAGGGGTGTTTAAAGAAGAAATTATTAGAGAAATGGCTCGCCATGTAGAAAGACCTGTGATTATGCCTTTATCTAATCCTACTAGGTTAGCTGAAGCTATCCCAAAAGATATTATAAATTGGCCAAGCTAATAATGCATTTGTATTTCCCGGTATTGGTCTAGGCGCAATTGCTGTAAAAGCTGAAAAATTTACAGAGACGATGTTCGCTGAAGCTGCAAATGCAGTCGCCCATATGGCCGAAACAAACCAAAGGTGATACGTTACTTCCTCATATTAAAGATCTTCAAAACGTATCCACAGCAGTGGCTATAGCTGTTGCAAAAGCTGCTATTAAAGATGGGGTATCTAGAGTTCACGAACAGGACGTAGAAAAATTAATAGAAAAAGCTATGTGGAAACCAGAATATAAGACTATCCGACCAATAAGTAAGGCAGAAGGGTAAAGATTTTAAAGATTATCTCTTTTTTGACCTGATGTAATATACCCAGTCCAAGGGGAGGTAATCTTTTTTCGATAACCGTTTTTGCCTTAAGCAAACTAGCATTTATTTAATCGAATTCCTTAAAAAGGGAAAATTATTTTATTCACTCTTTGCACTACGGGTCTATTGTTAATAAGGGTAGAATAGCGGGTACATAAAAAGTAAGTGGAAAAGATCTTAATGAAGGAGGAAAGCTTTATGAGTAAAAGTATTATAGGTGTATATGAGTCGCCGGAAGAAACATTAACTAGAATTGAGAAATTAAGAATGATAGGGTATGAGGATAATGAGATTACAGTTCTAACTAATCAAGAGACCGCAGCGGGCAATTTAGCTTATAGAACGAATGTAAACGTGGATAGGCTATCTGCTGCTGACCAAGATAAAGTTACTCAGGAAGATATGACTGGAGGGGCTCAGCCGGATTCTTTCTTCGATAAATTAAAGAAATTTTTTGTGGTCCAAAATTACTCAAATGAAGAAGACCGTGCAACAAATTTAGGTATTCCCACAGAGGAGCTAACCTCTCATAAAAAAGATTTAGACGATGGAAAGTTTGTAATTGCTGTGATTTCTCATAAATTAAATGAAAAAGGGTTAGACCTAGAGTGATATATTTGATTTAAAAGGGGGTGTACGCTAACGCGTACACCCCCTTTTGATATATAGAATTCACAAGAAAAAATTTTTATAAAGAAGATTATTTATTATGATAACCTTCCTTTAAATATTTGCGTAAGTGAAGATCGTGCACTAATTTAATCGTCGGACGAATGAGCAATTGCACGCTCCCGAGAATAAACAACCAAATCCCTATATTTTTCAAGGAATCATAGAAGAATAAAATACTGCCAATTAGGAACCAGATACCTATCAAGAAGTCATTAATCGTATTTATAACTTTATAGCTCTTTTTAAAGAACAATTCGTATTTACCTATTTCAATCTCCCCGTAGTCTTCTTTTCTTCCCATTTCTGACATTGTAACGCCCTCTTTTTCTTGAATTTCTTTTTTAATTCCCTTAGCAAGTCATAAAAAAACGTCTTTTGCAACAGGTATATGATGGTGAGGGGAAAAGTGTAACTTTAGTGTATTTTTCTATCTCAAATCCTCCATTTTTCATCTATTAATGGTGTAAGCATTGACTAGAATAGATTTCTGTTCTTCATAGATGCAATAAAAGAAAACAAAACAAAGGGGATCCTACATAGGGATCCCGAAAGAGAGTTGAATTGATGCCTTATTTAGAAAGCTGTTTTATAGGACGATGCATGTAACTTCTTGGTAAAATAAATATTACGCTCAATACTAACGACAAGATCCCCACTAGTACGACGTATTCTGTACCCATTCCTGATATAAATAGTCCACCTACAGCTGTACCAATCGTTGTTCCTAAGTTAACGGATGATAAAAATAGTCCGTTTGCGAAATCAGGAGCTTCTGGAGCTGCTGATGAAATCCAATATTGATTAATATTCGTTCCTATACCAGCGAATATTCCCCAAACTAAAGTCATGATAGCCATAGGCCAAGTAAACTGTCCGGTGAAGAATAAAATGATGTAAACGACTCCCAATGCGAACGGGAAAGCTACTACCGTTTTGATGGCATTTTTCGTAAGCAACCTCCCTGCGATAATGTTTCCAATAATATTGGCCACACCGAATAAAATTAACATGAAGCTAATTAATTTTCCAGAGATGTTCGTAACGGTTTTAAGATACTCAGCAAGATAGCTGTATACCCCAAATACTGCTGAATTCAGTAAAAGAACAGCTATAATGGAAAGCCAAGTAACGGGGTTTTTTAATACGCTGAGCTGTGCTCCGTAGGAAAGTCTTTTTGTGACAGGCATAGAAGGGAAGAATGTCCATGTAGCAATAAATACTATAGCGTTAATGACAGTGAAAAATGTCATTGCTATTTGAAATGAAACTGTGCTTGCAAGAAAGCTTGCGATTGGTACACCAAGTACCATACCTGCAGATACGCCAATAAAGACTTTTGAGACAGCTTTTGGAGCGTCTTCCTTGCTGACTGAGTTCGCAGCCATTGTAAAAGCTGCTGAAAAATAAATTGGATGAAAGATAGCTGGAATCACACGCGCAATTATGGCAACAGTAAAGTTAGACGTAAAGATAGAGATAATGTTACCTAAAACGAAAATACCAAGTACAAGCAACATCGCCTTCTTACGATTGACTCCTGAAAATAATAACGGCATAGTTGGACCGGATATTGATACAGTAAGTGCAAAGAGACTCACCAGCCACCCGGCTTTCGATACACTGATATGAAAGTGATCCGCAATGTAGGGCAGTATCCCTATAACCCCCATTTCGGTATTTATAATACCAAAAGCTCCTAAGGTTAAGACAATTATAAGTAGCTTATTTTGTTTAGACATAAAATGAATTTCCCTCTTTCTAAAAAGTGTTATGTTCTAGCTGCTTCAAAGCGGGCTGTTTAAAGAGCTATTGTCATGTTTTTTACTCAGTCACTTTTTCAATGGTAACTGTAAAATCACCATGAATATTTTTAACGTTTTCTTTTCCTGATTCAATTTGACCTAGTATGATAAGGTCATTTGTGGCATCTTCAGAACCTTTATAAAAAATAGCTACATTTCCCCAAGGAGCGTAATAAGCAAAGTCTCCTTTTTTTGATAGATCTCCGGCTTGTACATCATCTGCTGATAATCTTTTTTGTAAAATACTAATTTTCTCTTTGCCTATATAATCTTCAAAAGTTATGGTTAAAGGCAATTGAGCTAGAAAATTCTTACTTGTTGGATTATCGTACATCCTAACGACTGCTTCTTTATTGTTAAACGTTAATTTGATCCTTGTACCTGAAATACTATCTTCTTTTGGCTGTTTTGGTTCCCGGTTTAAGTGATCACTTGCATTATGATCTCTGTCGATTGCAGATGAATTATTGTTGCCGCAAGAAGCGAGGGCAGCGCTTATTACTAAAATAGAAGACAGACATAAGAGTTTTTTCATGTTAAGCTCCTTTCTATTTTGAATCATTTAAGGTTTTGCTTGTGTGATATGAACTTCTTTGTTGTTAATTCTAACGGCTTCTTTCAAATATAAAAAATACTTATATCTTATATCGTGGTATGCTTGATAAGTATTTCTAAGACGTATACACTAAAGATTGTGAAAGGAGGAGGGGTATATGGAATTTCGAGTTTTG
Source organism: Priestia sp. 53B2 (assembly GCF_056099005.1). Lineage (NCBI taxonomy): Bacteria > Bacillati > Bacillota > Bacilli > Caryophanales > Bacillaceae > Priestia > Priestia sp. 53B2. Next base: position 23,491 of record NZ_JBLZXA010000008.1, on the reverse strand, counting down.
CGGTATTTTCTTGCGGTTGCAAGAGAAGGAAACATCACGAAGGCCGCTGATGTTTTGCATGTGACACAGCCAACTCTGTCTAGACAATTAAAAGACCTTGAACAAGAGTTAGGTAAAAAACTATTTATTCGCAGCAGTCATAGTGTCATTCTGACAGATGAAGGAATGCTTCTGCGAAACAGGGCAGAAGAAATTGTTAATATGGTGGATAAATTAGAGGCGGAATTTAGTTCGATGGAAGAAACAATAGGTGGCGATGTCTATATAGGAGGAGGAGAAACAGAAGCAATGAAACACATTGCACGAGTAGCAAAAGATGTACAGTTACGTTATCCCACTATACGATATCACCTCTACAGCGGAAACGAAGAAGATATAGCGGAACGGCTTGACAAGGGATTGCTTGATTTCGGTATTTTAATTCAGCCAGCCGATATTTCAAAATACAATTATCTTAATATGCCTGCCAAAGATGTGTGGGGCGTTGTGATGAGAAAAGACAGCCCTCTTGCCGTCAAAAAAAGCATTCAAGCTGCGGATTTATTGAACGTTCCACTGATTTGTTCACGACAGGCCATGAAACAGACGTTTTCAAAAAATGAATTTGCGGATTGGTTTGGCGAAGACTTTCATAAATTAAACATCGTCACTACATACAATCTTGCATATAATGCGGCCATTATGGTTGAAGAAGGCGTTGGATATGCAATAACACTTGATAAAATAGTCAATACGTCTACTGCTAGTAATCTTTGTTTCAGACCCTTACAGCCAAGACTTGAATCAGGTTTAAATATTGTGTGGAAAAAGCATCATGTTCTTTCAGCTGCGGCAAATGCGTTTTTAAAAGAACTGCAGGAAGAATTTGCACACACTCTAAACTGACAGGGCATCGGTCTAGCTCAAACAAATGGAGTGAAACGGCTGTAATCGCCCAGGATATTTTAAAGAGAGTTAAAGTTGAAAACCGAAGGCAGTAAAAAGACTTATCTGTACTGTATGATAGATAAGTCTTTTTACTGCCGATATAGAGGTGATGTTAAGATCCTTTGGATGTTTTATTAGCATGTATTAACTCCCATTCGCCAGGGTTAGTGTCATCTGGCGATAAACCGTTAATAATATCAAGATAATGATTTGCTTTTTCGTCCATATATTTTACAGTTCTTTTAGCTTCCTCTAATTGAGCTTTAGCGATCTCTTTTTGCTTTAAAATGATTTGATAGCGCTCATGAATGGTACTGCCACCTTCTAAACACAAATCTACGTAGGTTTTAATGTCTTCCACTGTCATCCCACATTGTTTTAAATATTTAACACCTGTCAGCCAATTAATGGACTCTTGATCAAAAAGACGAATATTGTTTTTATCACGCTGTACGCTTGGAACTAATCCTTTATCCGTGTAGAAACGAACGGTATGTTCCGTTATGTCAAGCAGCTTAGCCACATCTTTCACCGTATACATTTTGGCCACTCCCATAAACATTTTTTCTTCATTACTGTTTAAAATCCTATCACATTCGTGTAACACGAAGGCAATAGGATGATGATCGTTCAAGTTAATAAATTTGTTAGTATCATCAAAGTAATCTAAACAAATACCCAGCTGAACATAAAGCTGAAGTATAGTTTATCCACTTCCTTCACCTTATACGCTTTAATCCTCATTCAGAGATTTAACGTAATTCATTTAAAAGCCTTGACCTCGTGTTACACGAAGGTATTAGGATAATATTTGTGCAAGGTTAACGAAACTTTAAAACAGGAGGAATTTTATATGCAAAAAATTACTTTAAACAATGGTGTCGAAATGCCTATCTTAGGCTTCGGTGTGTTTCAAGTTCCTGATGCAGCTCAATGTGAACAAGCAGTATCCAACGCGCTTGAAGCAGGGTATCGTCTAATTGATACAGCGGCGGCTTATATGAATGAGGAGGCAGTTGGTGCAGCCATCAAAAAAAGTAGCATTCCACGAGAAGAGCTTTTTATCACAACAAAGCTTTGGGTTCAGGATCAAGGTTATGAAAGTGCTAAAAAAGCCTTTCATGTTTCTTTGGAAAAGCTAGGGCTTGATTATCTTGATTTGTATTTAATTCATCAGCCGTTTAATGACTACTATGGTTCTTGGCGGGCAATGGAGGAGCTTTATAAAGAAGGGGAAATTCGTGCTATCGGTGTATCCAACTTCTATCCGGATCGTCTAGTTGATTTAATTTTAAATAATGAAGTTGTGCCTGCTGTAAACCAAGTGGAAAACCATCCGTTCTTTCAACAGAAAGCCGCAAAGAAAGTGATGAAAGAATACGGTGTGCAAATACAAGCATGGGGACCATTTGCAGAAGGTCAAAATAATATCTTCCAAAATGAATTACTTTCTGATATCGGAGCGAAATATGGAAAAACAGTAGCACAAGTTATTTTGCGCTGGCATATTCAGCGTGGTGTAGTTACCATTCCAAAATCTGTTCATAAAGAACGTATTGCTGAAAACTTTAACATCTGGGATTTTAATTTAAGTGATGAAGATATGGCAGCCATTACTGCTATGGACAGTGGGAAAAGTGACATCATTGATCATTTTACCGCTGATACGGCCAAAGCCTTAAATGGATGGAAGATTCATGAATAATGAAATACTTGCACCATCTAGAAAATGAAATTTTTGATAGCAAGCTACTTAAAACAGTCATGAAATTGGCTGTTTTTTTATTATTAAAAAATGTAAAATAACGATTACTTTTTTCTTTAATTTATTACAAAAAAATCAAATGTACTTAAAGTATTTCTATCAATTATAGTAACAATTGTTAAATTTTATCTTAAAGGTGATATTCTTATAAATATTCAATCAGTATGCTGTCAAAGCTATTTATGGATTTGATTTTACAGTAAAAAAATATGGAGAGACAAGATTGCTTTATTACTCTTAGACGAAGGATGAGTGATGTATGAACAAACTTATAATGCCAGCCATACTAGTGATATTCGCTTTATGGATCTTATTACAATTGGCTTTAGGCGGGGACGTTTTCAAAAATCCGCTAAACTATTTTATCTTAATAACGGTTTTCTTTTTATTTATCAAACAAGCAAAAGAAAAATAGCCTGGCTTGATCGCTGCTGTGTAGTCTATAGTTATAGGCTGCTTTTTCTTTTGGCCGCGTTAAAAATAATTCCATATATAAGCTAATTAGAAAAAGAAGGTTGAACCTTGCTTTATAAAAAATACCTTAAGACTATAAAAATGGCTAAAATTTAAAAAATATTAAACAGTACCTTGCAATAAACAATAGCTGGTGATATATTGTAATTATTAGGAAATCATTATGAATCAGTACTATACAATAAACAGTAGTGAACTGTGAAAAGAAAAGGGTGAAGAACAGTGAACGTACAATTTAAAAAAGGAGTGTTAGAGCTTTGTGTCCTTGTGTTGCTTGATAAAAAAGACCGCTATGGATATGAACTAGTTCAAAAAATCTCCGATCAAATTGAAATATCAGAAGGGTCCGTATATCCTCTTCTGCGCCGATTAACAAAAGAAGAATACTTTACAACGTATTTAAAAGAGTCTACAGAAGGTCCTTCAAGGAAATATTATCAGCTTACAGATAAAGGAAGGGAGTATTTATACAAACTTATCGATGAATGGAACGAGTTTTCAAGAGGTGTTAATCAATTAATTAAAGAAGGTGTGAACAATGTCGAAGAGTAAATTTTTACAGCAATTAAATGAATCCTTAAAACCATTGTCTTCAAAAGAACGGGCAGATATTTTACAAGATTATGAAGAGCACTTTTCCATTGGCTTAGAAGAAGGAAAAACAGAAGAAGAAATTGTAACGTCGCTAGGTTCTCCGAATCAAATAGCCAAAGAATTGCTGGCAGATTATCACGTTGAGCAAGCAACAGCAAAGGCAACAACTCAAAATATTTTGAGAGCCACTTGGGCCGTAATTGGTTTAGCTTTTTTTAATGTAGTGATTGTTCTTGGTCCTGCCGTTGCACTAGCTGGCTTCATTCTGTCAGCTTGGGCCATAGGTCTATGCTTCTTGCTATCTCCTATTCTAGTTCTGGGTGAGGCTATTGTACATTCGAGCGGCTTTTTTCTCTTTAATCTTTTTATGTCTTTAGCATTTTGCGGACTTGGCTATTTTATTATGTTAGGTATGTTAGTTGTGACAAAGCTAGTTATAAAAGGCTTTGTACGTTATCTAAAATACAATGTATCACTGGTGAAAGGCGGTTTAAAACGTGCTGAATAAAAAGAAACTCTCCATTCTTGCAGGTATTCTCGTCCTTGTTGGGATTATAGGAAGTCTCCTTACTTATCGTGCTATTGATCCTGAACCTATTTCAAAAGAAAAAACGATCAACAGCAATTCAGTATCCAAGGTAAACATCGATACAGATAATACTCGTGTTCATGTGTACCCTATCAAAGGCGATAACATCAAAGTAACATTAAAAGGCGAAACATCTCCTAATATAAAAAGAGACTTCACTACTGACGTTGAAAATTCAACGCTTTTCATCTCCTATAATGAACAACAGCGCAGCTGGGTCAATTTTGACATTGTTAGTGTATTAAAACCGCTATCCATCAACGTTTATTTACCTGAAAAACAGTATAATTCATTGGGGATTTCCAGCAACAACGGATATGTGTCCGTTAAAAAATTACGCGCAGCAGATGTCTCTATTCGCGCAAACAATGGACGTGTAGAATTAGAGAACATTGATTCACAAAACCTGAACACCAGCGTACACAATGGACTTACAAGCATAAAAAATGCTGCAGCAAAAACGGTTCAAGCAAAAGGAAATAACGGGAAAATAACGCTGAGTAACGTGGAAGGTAGTTTAGAAGGCGAAACGCATAACGGAAGCATCGCTCTTGAAACAAAAGAACTTGATCGAGATATTGACTTTAAAACGCACAATGGAAAAATTAAGATTACAACGGAAAAAGAACCAAGTAACGTTCAATTTAATGTTTCAGTGGACAATGGAAAAGTCGATATTCTAAATAAATATGATAGTAATGCTGTTATTGGAAAAGGAAAGAATATCATTAAACTAGCCACTCATAACGGCAGTATTTCAGTAATAAAGTAACCTGTTAGCTATACGGCACAAAGCTCATCTGCCAAAAAGCAGAGGCACAGCTAGCCGCAGATAATCAAAAAAGGGTTTCACTCATTGAACGTTGATGAGGGAACCCTTTTTTCTATGCAAGGTTAATACGGTAACAGCTTGTCATGACACGTGTAAATAGGTATTGATTTCAAATTATTTTGAATTTTTATTCATTTTAATTTATAATTTGGTAAGTAAATGCAGAATAAGGTTCTACTAGAACAATCGCTCTATAGTTTGTGTGTAGCAAGGTAAGGTGTATCTATTTTAATCTGAATATTTTTAATAGTTTATTTAACCTTAACACTACGCATGAAAGAGAGGCATTTACAAAACTAACTTAGGGGGATCAACATGGTATTTGGCGTATTAAAAGATAAGAAAGTGGGAGAATATCGAGTCATTATGACGCCTTTAGAGGTTGCTGCTATTAAAGACGATGGCCATACGGTTCTTGTTCAAAAAGATGCGGGCGCCTTAGCGGGATTTACGAATGAACAGTATGAAAAAGAAGGGGCGGAAATAGTAGAAACAACAGAAGAGATGTATGAAAGATGTGACTTTATAGCAAAAGTTAAAGAGATTGAAGAAAATGAGTATAAGTTGCTCAAGGAAAATCAAATTATCTATACGTGTATACATCCAGCTGCACATAAAGAGCAGATACAGGCTATACTCGATAGCAAATGTATTGCATTCACTGCGGAAGATTCACATCGATTTGGTTCAGTAAACTGTGAAGCAGCGGGAAAACAAGGTGCATTAATGGGTCTGCAAGCCATGCTGACGATTAACGGTGGGAAAGGAAAATTTGTTAGCGGTTTAGCTGGAGCCCCTGGTATGAAAGTACTGGTCCTTGGAGGAGGATTAGTAGGAAGGTCGGCGCTGCAGGTGTTACATTCATTAGGCGCGTGGTGTACGGTTATGGATGTAAATTACGGAACATTAAGAGATATTGGCAAAACGTATAATGAAAAAGTGAATACTCAGCTATCAACTAAGCAAAATATTAAAAAACTGCTTCCTGAAACTGATATGGTAATTAACTGTGTGAAATGGCCAAAGGAACGCAAGGATTATTTAATAGAGCGCGATATGCTCAATTTAATGGAAAAAGGATCAGTTATTGTAGATATTAGCAATGACACTGACGGTGCAATTGAGTCCTTCCGTGAAACAACTCATGAACATCCTACATATATCGAAAATGGTGTCGTTCATTATTGTGTCAGCAATATTCCTGGAGCTATTGCTAATTCTACTTCCGTAGCTTATGCAGCGTCCGTGCTGCCGCATATTCAGTCCATCCTGAATTCAGGTGTGAAGTCAGCCTGTATTAAAGACGGATTTTTAAGAAGAAGCTTAACAGCTTACAAAGGATACCTTACACATGAAGAAACAAGTGCTATACAAAATAGACCCTGGATCAAACCAGAAGACGTATTACATATACAAGAGGAAAGACTAGACCCAGCACCACCAGCTACATCAACAAAATCCAATAATTTGTTAAGTATTTAACGTTACGGAAGGAGGATATGAATGACTGTATATACGATACTAGTAGATTTTGCTTGTGCCAGTATTCTGATTTTAATAGGCATGCTGCTTCGCGCAAAATTTAAATTTATTCAAAGAAGCTTCATTCCAGCAAGCTTATTGGCAGGTTTTTTAGGTTTAGCATTAGGACCTAGCTTTCTAAATGTTCTACCTTTTTCTGAAGATATTAGCTCCTATGCAGGAATCATCACCATCTTTGTATTTGCGGCAGTTGGGATAAACGGATTTTCTTTTTCACCCGGCAATATGAAAAAAGATATTAATCGAATGGGCGCATATGCGACTTATAAAATTCTTTGTATAGGTCTTCAAATGTCTATTCCCATTGTTTTTTCTATTTTAGTAATTTCGAAGTTTGCTCCAGAAATTAACAACGGATTCGGTTTACTGCTGGCAGCTGGATTTTATGGAGGACATGGAACGGCGGCAGCGGTAGGTACAACCTTCGAAAAACTAGGCTGGGAAAATGCAACGGACTTAGGAATGACCGCTGCTACTGGCGGTATTTTAGCAGGTATTTTCGGGGGACTTATTTTTATAAAATGGGCAACTCGAAAGGGATACACTCATTATGTAAAAGACTTCTCGGAAATTTCGGAGGATTTAAAAACAGGATTAGTTCAGCCTCAAAATAGAACGGCAATGGGAAATGATACTATTTCACCAATTGCGATGGATCCATTAGCCTTTCATTTAGCATTATTAGTTGTGCCATCAGGTTTGGGCTACCTATTAAATAATTATATTGCGACTGCTTGGGGACTGGAATTCCCAACGTTTACAATAGCATTTTCGATAGCGCTGCTTATGTACATATTGCTAGGCAAAGGAGAAAAAGGGGTTTATAAATACGTCGATAGTAAGATAGTCGACCGTTTGGGCAGTGCAGCAACCGATTTTCTTGTATTCTTCGGTGTAGCTTCAATTAAATTACCTATTGTTGTGGAATATGCACTTCCACTTGGCTTGTTAATGCTTTCAGGCATAGCAGTAGTGGTGGTGATGCTAGTCGTAATTGGCCCGGCTATGAACTATGAAAGCTGGTTTGAGCGTTCCATATTTGTGTATGGCTATTCAACAGGTGTATTTGCTATCGGACTTACATTATTAAGAATTATTGACCCTAATAATAAATCAAAAACACTTACAGATACAGCGGTAGTTGGACCGCTTAATACACCGTTAGAATTATTTGCATGGTCAGCGGGGCCTGTTATGCTGCTAAGCGGACAGCACTGGACGTTTGTTGGAATTTTTGCAGGAATATCAATTCTATGTTTCGTCATAGCTAGAATCTTCAAATGGTGGCACTGGAAGGTTCCTTTAGGCGAGCGTCCTCCTGTTCCATTAGATAGAAATGAAGGCTTTATTCGAATAACTGGAGAACATATTGAAAAATAACTTAGGTTAAATAAAACATGTATACTGGACTAATTATATTTATATCTTATGAACGCGAAACAAGAGCCCGTAAACATAGGTTTACGGGCTCTTATAATGCGATGAGAAGTTTGTGATAGAGAAGGGCAATTTTTTCAGTTTTCTAACATAGTTTATTTTTGTCTTTCCTAATGAACGAATTTTTAGCACTGGACTTACATTAAGCTGATTATAAGTTACATAAATTAACCTAGGTATTTTACTCTCCGTAAGCAAAAAACTTTAAAAATACACCTTCTTTTATGCTAAAAAAGGAATATTTTTTAAAGTGATACGATACTATTTTCTGATACAACCTATTCCTGCGAAAGGAGCAAAAATAAATGAAACGAAATGTTGCCTACGGTTTGTTACTCACAGTGTCTTTAGTATTTGCGATTTTTTTAATTATTGATTGGCGTCAATACGAAAATGGATTAGAACACGCTATTAAGCCTGCTGACAAGAACTATGAGAACAGCGAAAACTATGTTTCTGAAAAACGTATGATAGATGTAATTGTAAAGCTAACGGAAGAAAGTCCTGCAACATTCGGGACAAGATTAAAAAGTGCGCAAAGAATAGATGAGAGACGTGTCCATGTAAATACCAATAAGCTAGAGGGCATTATCGAGTTAAAAGATATAGAAGGTAAGACTTTGGTATGGCGTGTACTAGACGACACATCAAATCATGTAATTATAGAAAGTAAGAACTGGGGAAATGAATAAGGAACCTGCTGATGGTTTCTTTCTTAATTAAAAGAGGCTGAGATAAAAGTATGTTAGTGATGTCTCAACCTCTTTATGTCCTTCTTATAAGCTGTCGTTAACGATTGTTCTTAAAAAATTTAGTCAAAACAGAGGATGAAAGATATTTTTGATTAATACTCATTAAAATATTCTTGAATCTTTTGAGGATCCTTTGTTTTCGTTAAAGCAAGCATTAAAAGAATACGGGCTTTTTGAGGATTTAGCGAATCGGATGTAACAAACTTATCTTTATCATCTGATTCTTCATGTGTCACAACTCCGCTTCCTACCCGGCTAGATCTAACAATAACTACGCCTCTTTTTACCGCATCTCTAGCACCTGTTAGGGCAGCATCGGATAGCAGCCCATTTCCTGCTCCTGCAACGACTATTCCTTTTGCCCCAGCTTTTACAGCTGTGTCATAAAAGTCCCTAGAGTCGTTTTGATACCCATATATGATGTCTACCTGAGGAAGCTTACCTAGTTTTGATACATCGAATATTGATTGTGTTGTATGCTTGCGAGTTGGTTTGTTATAAAATATTACCCTATCTCCAGCTATTTCTCCTACATATCCCTGTTCAGGGGATTTAAACGTATCTACTGCCGTTGTATGTGTTTTTGTTATATAGCGAGCTGCACCAATTCGATCGTTAAGTGCTACTAAAACGCCGGTATTTCGCGCTTCTTTTGTAGAAGCAATTTTCACTGCATTATACAAGTTTAACGGTCCATCTGCACTTATAGCGGTAGCTGGTCTCATTGAACCAACTACAACTACAGGCTTTTCACTTTTTACTACTAAGTTTAGAAAATAAGCCGTTTCCTCCATCGTATCAGATCCGTGTGTCACGACAATTCCATCAACGTCCTTAGAAGCTAATAATGTATTAATTCGTTTCGCTAACTTTAACAAAATGCTGTTATTTATATTTTGACTTCCGATATTTACGACCTGTTCTCCGCTTACATTCGCTAGTTTTTTCAACTGAGGAACAGCTTTAATAATTGCTTTAATATCAAGAGCTCCTGATTCATATCCAGTTGTGTCTGTGCTGCTTTCAGAAGAGCCTGCAATCGTACCTCCAGTGGCCAAAATCTTTATATTGGGCAGCTCTTCTTTCACTGAATTTTTTACAGTCATTTTAGAATCATTTACTGATGCATTGACCAATGATAAAGGTCCCGAAAATAAGATAACGCTTGATAAAAAGGTGATGCCTATTATTTTTTTCAGTTTCATCTTTGTTTAGCTCCTTTTGTTGAAAATACATATAATGGTATTATTGATAATTTAAATTTAAAATATCCAATCATTTGGCCACACAAAGAATAAATAGATAAATGAATTATTTTTATGAGATACTTTACTATTTGTTTACTATCAAACGGATTATAAGAACGGGAAGCCCTTAATAAAAAATGTGCAAACCATTTAAATATGTTAAGATTGATTCCATCATTTACATCACTTATAGAAGAAGCTCGTCAAAAAGAAGCCTTTGCTATGGTTAGCAAAGGCTTCTTTTTGACGAGAATTATGATGAATATGACTAACTTAAAAGGAATGCACCCAATACTGCTTTTTTTATTTCTACCTGTCAATATTAGGAGTCCTAAAAGCTAACTCACAGTAGAAGAGAACTCAAATATATTTTTTAAAGCCATCACTAAAGAAATAGATGCCATTCCTAATTTCGACCTTCAGGATATTCTATGTTTATAGAAAATAAGCGTCTTTTGAAAGAGAAATAAATTTTCTTTTTAATACATAAGTTATTGGTAACTTGGGTGAACTACTCAAGATATGTAAAAGCATCAAAACTAACTTTTAATTATGTCACAGAAAAAACTACTGATTCCTTATGAACCTGTAGTTTTTTCTGTTTTTTAAGATATATGATATAAACATAAAACGGATTTCAGAAAGGGGAAAAGCAGTCTAGTAATATCCAGACTTCTTTAACATTAGTTATTCATCTGCTTGTTGAATGCGCTCCTATATATATTTAGTGTCTAGAGATTAATTCACTCATTAGTCTGTTTAAAGCAATGTGCACGATATCATATTCTGTATATTCCTGTGTAAAAGGTAGATTTCTTTTTCTTTTTTTCTTAACAATTTTCTAATCTCCTCACATAAGTGAACTTGAGAATCTAAAAGCTTTATTTCTTTTATATCTTCTATTTGTTTAGACATGAGTTCAGCTCCTTTATAACCTTTTAAGGAACTATTCTATTTTAAAAAGTGGGAGTCCTTTTGCTTTTGTACCCATTTAACATAATGTAGTCTCTATACAGGAGTGAAAATAATGGTTTTAATATAAAGTTCTTTTTCTTCATATTAGTATGTTAGCAGTGGAAGAACAAATAAATTATTTGTTCTCTTTGTACTTGAAGTTTCCTCATAATAGAAAGGGTACGTCTATTTGTGATATAACCGACATAAAAAATGCTTAGTAATTCAATTCAATATCACTCATGCAAAAGCTTATTTACCGCATCTTTTAACTTTCCATAAGTTCTCAATTTACTCATATCTATTCCTAATTGAACAGCAGTTAAGGCTATTTCCGGACGGATACCTGTGATGGTTGTATCAATTCCAAGTAGGTCCAACATCTTTATAACTTGAAATAATTCATTGGTCATCATAGTATCAATCGAAGGTGCACCCGATAAGTCAATAATTAAGCAAGATAGATTGAGCTCTTTTGCTTGCAGCATAACCTTCTTCGCAAAATCACTATTCTTATAATCATCAACCTGACCAATGAGAGGCAGCACACCCACTGTATCGGAAATACTAATAACAGGTGTGCTAAGCTCAGAAATCAGCATTTTTTGAGCTTGAGACTGCGCTTCTGAAACTTGTCCATAATAAAGTGTAAAGAGTTCTATCATTCGATCAAACGCTTCATTCACTACTTTATTCCATAAAAAAAGATCTTCGTATGTAATATTAGATGAATAAAGATAAAAAAATGATTCAATTCGTTTAAGAAAAATTAAACGGAATTTTTTAAAATGATGGATACTATGGTAAAGAGAATCGCCTCTCTGAGCCCTCTTTGTGGCAACGTCCTGTGCCCAATCACTAAGAGTATCTAATGACTCTCCAGTAAGAACTTTTACAATTTTATGAGTGAAATATTGATTTTGTACTCGAAGATATTCGGTTGTTTCGGAAGAGGCATCAGCTGTGTAGATCGAATCCTTTTCTACTTCCCGCAAGTCTAGCCATTCTTGAGACATTTCATCAATGATATATATTTTCTAAAAAAAAGAGAGAGTCTAATTCAAATAGACTCTCTCTTTTTTATCTATATAAGATTTGAATCTAAAGACTTTTTGAATGGAGGTTATAAAATAATATAAGTTCACATAGCGAAGGCTGTATCCCTCATGTAATAAGTATGAACTCTCAATAAATGGAAAACCTAATAACGCTACTATCAAAATATTGAGTGGAGGTCTTAATGTGACTCATAATGAACGCAAGGGAGAACAGCTTCCTCAGGCGCCTGAACCATACTGGAGAGATTTTATTGATTTGCCGGAGTTTCCTGGTTTAGATAATGACATGGACGTAGATGTTGTGATTGTAGGCGGAGGGATTACAGGTCTTACTTCTGCTTATCTTTTGGTCAATCAAGGTCTAAAGGTTGCCGTTTTAGAGGCAGGAAGACTATTGAATGGCACTACAGGACATACGACAGCAAAAGTTACTGCCCAGCACGATTTGATCTACGATGAGTTTATTCGGAATTTTGGAAGAAGTAAAGCAAGATTATACTATGAGGCTAATACAGATGCCTTAAACTTTATTAAGCAAACAGTTGAGGATCATCAAATTAATTGTGATTTCATCATGCAAGATGCTTACATATATGCTACTACTGACGAGTATGCTCTAAAGCTTGAAAAAGAGGCAGAAGCTTATAAGGAACTTAATATTGATGGTGAATTGGCGGATTATATTCCTTTTAACGTGGAAGTTAAAAAAGCCCTTGTGATGAAAGATCAGGCACAGTTTCATCCCATTAAATATCTGGTTCACCTCGTTCAAGCTATTAAACAAAAAGGCGGGCTTATTTTTGAACATACAACGGCAGTGAATGTTGAATCTGGGGATAAGCAAACAGTTCTTACCCGACAAGGTATACGTGTTACAGGAAGCTACGTTCTTTCTTGCTCGCATTTTCCCTTTTATGAAGGGCTTGGACTTTATTCTGCCAGAATGCACGCTGACCGCTCCTATATCCTTGCTGTTAAAGCTAAAAAAGCTTATCCAGGTGGAATGTATATTAGCGCTGATCAACCGACACGTTCCCTGCGTTCTGCAGTCATTAACGGTGAGGAAATGATTCTTGTGGCGGGGGAAAGCCATCAAACCGGTCAAGGAAAAGATACAATGGAACATTATAAAGCGTTAAAGGATTTTGGTGAACAAGTTTTCGATATAGAAAATATTGTATATCGCTGGTCAGCACAAGATTTAGTCACGCTTGATAAACTTCCTTATATTGGAGAAATCACCTCTAGTCAACCTAATATACTAGTCGCTACTGGTTATAGAAAATGGGGAATGACAAATGGAACAGCAGCAGCACTTTTATTCAGAGATATAATTCTAGGCAAAGAGAATGCTTATCAAGATTTATATTCGCCATCGCGTTTTTACGCAAACCCCAGCTTGAAAAATTTCTTAGTAGAAAATGCTGATGTTGTAAGCCATCTTATCAAAGGGAAGCTTGAAATCTCTGATATAAGAGCTGAAGATTTATCTAATGATGAAGGGGCTGTAATTACGGTTCGAGGCCATCGAAAGGGAGCCTATAAAGATCAAGAAGGAAAACTCCACATTGTAGATACAACCTGTACTCACATTGGCTGCGAAGTCGAATGGAACAGCGGAGAACGTTCCTGGGATTGCCCTTGCCACGGATCTAGATTTTCTTATACAGGAGAAGTTATAGAAGGTCCAGCAGAAAAGCCCCTGCAGAAATATGATTACACAATGCTCGATAACCTTACATCAGAGGATTCTGGCTATTAAAGACTTTCTTCCTTAATGAAAATTGTTTAAATCGATAAGCTAATACCGCGAACCCTTAGTTGGAGTTGAAATCTCTCTCTGCAGGGTTCTTTTTTTACTGTTTTACTAAATGCATGATAATGATGAACTACAATTTCTTTTATGTAAATCTCCTATAATTTAACTTCTTCTATAATAAACATCACATGCTCTATTTGTATCCTCTATAAAATTTAGTTAATATAATATCTTTTTTTAAAAATCGTACATTAAAGGTTCGATCAAAAATGTAAGATTTGTAGAAAAGAAAAATAAAGGCTTTCTTACTTGTAAAGGATACTGTTTGAATTCACATGATAGAAGATTTTGAAATAATTATGTAATTCTTCATAAAACGTAATAAATAAAAATTTGTAGCTAGAACAAATCACTCACCATACAGGAATCGCTATTCTGCAGCTAACTCCTAGTGACCCGAATAAACAATAAGAGACAACAGTGTGTTTTCCACTTTTTAATTTACATAGAATATATGTTTTTATTCCTCACAATCAGCAGAAAACCATACAAAATAAACATTTTTCTACCAGTTATAATAAATAGCTTGTGAACAAAAAATTGTTCATTTTTCCCAAACATTTTTCTTCAAGGAACAGACAATTATAAACAAGTACGTTCTATCTACTTTAAGGAGGTTTTTAAGAATGACTAAAAACAATCAACGTTATAAGCAAAAAGATGCTCAGCTGCTTGGAGGGAATATTACTGATACTGAATTAGGACAAGAACTGGGAAGCATTCATCAAGCAATTTCGCAGTTAAGTCAAAATTTTTCTCAGCTACAAAATTCTCAACAAGGTGCTCAGACAAGCCAAGCATCAAATCCATTAATGCAGCAGATGCAAATGTTTAGCTCTCAGGCTCAACAGCAAATGCAGCAAACGGATCAACAAGTTCAACAAAATATTCAACAAGCGATTCAATCTATGAACCAAGCTCTTCAAGGCATTCAAGCTAATCAAGTTATGCAGCAAATGTACCAAGCTATTCAGCAAGGTCAACAGCAACAAAGTCAACAACAGTCGTCGAACCAAAATCAACAAATTCACTAATGAATTACCTGCAAAGTTGCAGGTAGAGATATAGCATTTTTTGTGAAATAGGGGTTTTAATTTACCTTTTGGTTAGAACCCCTATCTTTACAGGAATTGAGTATTTGACCTGTAGGCTTTCATTGTAATCATGTGGGTATGTTGGAAAGTAATAAAGAAAAAAGACCTCATGATAATTGAAGTCTTTCTTTTCTTGAAGAATAAACATTATTATCTATTAAAGAGTTAGAATTGAAACAATTCTATAATTTTAAGTTGTGCATAGATACTGTTTTTATACGCTGTTGGTTTAATAGCTAATAGTAGAAAAAATGAGCTAAATTTCTTTATGAATTAGTATGTATGTTTATAGAAGAATTGGAAAAGTATAAAGAAGTACGTTTTATCTATTTTAAGGAGGATTTTATATGACTCAAAATAATCAACAACAAGATCAGCAGCAAAAACAAAAAGAGGCTCAGTTACTTGGAACTAAAATTACGGACGTTGAGCTAGGGCAAGAATTAGGGAGCATTCGCCAAGAAATTTCGCAATTAAGCCAAAACTTATCTCAATTGCAAAACATTCAGCAAATGTCTCAACAAGGATCACAACAGAATTCTCAAAGCAGCCAAGGCTCTAACTCTTTAATGCAGCAAATGCAATCATTTAGTTCTCAGGCTCAGCAGCAGATGCAGCAAACAGACCAACAAATTCAACAAAATATTCAACAAGCGATTCAATCTATGAATCAGGCTCTTCAAGGTATCCAAGCTAATCAAACTATGCAGAAGATGAATCAAGCTGTCCAACAAGCTCAACAGCCATTTGGATCACAAGGGTTTCAAGCATCCGGAAGTCAAAATCAACAAAACCAACATTCAAATGACCAACAAAATCAAATTCAATTGTGATCTTAGAAAGCGAGTATTTAGCAATTTTTAATTAAAGGAATTTCATATACATTTTTGCTTTTTCATTTAGTCAGCCTCCCTGAAGTCAAAAGCCATGGGGGTTTTCATAATTTCTCGGATTCTTGAGATCCTAGTATTTCCTCAAAAAGACGTTAATACACTTTATTTTTTATGCAGATAAATATTTCTTACTCTTTTTAAACTATACAAGATGCCATAAAGCGTTCATTTGGAAGTCCTTATTGTTTCGAATTGAAGCATTCATCAAGAACAGCTGATCACTCTGTTGAGTAGCTGTTCTTGTCTTTTTAATGTATACCATCATATAGAAAGCTATTTTCTATAATGAATTTTATCAGAATTAACACGTTAAAATACATATTATCTGAGCATATTGCAAATATCTAAGGTATTAACGTTGAAAGGAAAAATGAATGAAAAATAAAGAATCCATTTATGATACCTATTTCGAAAAGCAAAAAGAGCTGAATGATGAAAAACTTCATATTTGGTTAGACTATACAGTATTTAGTTGGAGATGGTGGTTAGGAGTATTACTTATACTGGTCATGATTATAATTTTTATAAAGTTCAGAAAAAAAGAAAGTACGGATCGTTTATTATACACCGGTCTTTTTGTAGCTATCTTTACTTCATTTCTTGATATGATTGGAGACTTTTTAGGCCTGTGGGATTACCGATATGAAGTATTTCCGTTAACTTCTAACTATTTGCCCTGGGACTTATTTTTATTACCCATCTCCATGGTATTTTTTATACAAGTAAAGCCTAAAATTAACCCTGTAATCAAAGCACTGATTTATTCAGCAATAGGTGCTTTTATTGGCCTTCCACTGCTTAATTGGATTGGTATTTATAAACCGCTGCACTGGAGGTACATTTATTCCTTTCCTATTCTAGTTGTTATTTACTTAGCTGCATCCTACATAGCTTCTAGAGGAAAGTTTGAAAAATTATAGGTGGAAATGTTAAGGCTAATGTTTAATAATTAGAGCAAGCTACTCAAGATGCAATAGAGAATCCGCTAACGACTATTGTTAATTCAACTTATAGAGAAAGACTATCTCTTTGGAGTGGGAAGAGATGGTCTTTTTTTATTTGTAAAAATAAAGAAACCTTTAAAAAAACAGGAGATAGAAGGTACTAATTTTATAATTCAAATTACTCTTTTTTAGTAATTAACCAAGTCGTCAATCCCCCTATAAAAATTGTTGAACATGAAAAAAGAAACGTTTTAGGTCCTAGTAAAGGAAGACCTGCTGTTATAATCAAACCGTCTATAATTAAAATAACCATCCCTATGTTCAAAGAAAAAGCTTTTGATATTAGTTGAGCTAGTAAATCTGTTCCTCCAGTGCTTGTCTCATATCGAAGCATAAGACCAACCCCTGTCCCAATAAAGATCCCTCCAAGGATTACACTAGAAAAAATAGAAAATTGAAACTGGTTTTTAATAGGTTCTAGCCAGTCAATCAATAAAGAAGAAATAATTAGCCCATAAAAACTATTATAAAAATAATGCCGCTCATAAATCCAAGCAAACCAACATAATGGGAGACCTAAAATAATCATCGTTACACCTGTGGGGAATTCAAAATAATAGTGAAGGATGAGAGCGATTCCAATTGTTCCTCCATCCAACAAATAATGAGGAACTAAAAATCCATTAATTCCGATGCTTAGCAATAAGCTTCCCACAAAAACAACCGGTATTTTTCGAAAAATAATAATCACCTTTTTAGTCAATTTATCTCTTACTATATTTATATGTTTTTACTACCTGTTATGAATTTTTTTTTTTGTAAATGAATAAAGGCTTATCTCTTGAGCAAACTAGCCAAGACGCCGTGAGGGCATCATAAAATAGCTCTCCACTCCTTACGAGGAAAGAAAAATCCACTAATTAGAGGAGAAATCCCTAATTAGTGGATTTTTTATTTTTAAACTGTTTAGACCTTTACTTATTGTTTTAAACGTAGATATTTTACGAATTGATAGAGTTCATACAACTTTTTGGCTGTAAAGTTTAAGTGAGGAGCTCGGAGAAAGAAAAGTAAGTTTCATGAGTCTGTGTTATCAACTTGTTTTATTTCTTCTAACGAAGAAAAATTTCTAGGGAGCCAGAGACCCAGTGTAGTATGTCCCCATAGATACAACCAAGATGTTCAAAGGCCTTCTTTCTTGATTTCAGTAAATTGGCAATTTTTATATCACAACTGTTGGAAAACCTAATGTATTAGACCAAAAATCTATTGCTCTATCGCCACTTAATTACCAATCAAAAAAAACTTTCAACGAAATCATTGTAGCGGCGTAGACAAGAGATGAGATTAAAAAGGTTGGCAGGTGCGCGTGTTTTTCAAAAGGGAGTTCTTTACTGATAACGTTAAATAACATTGCACCTGAACTAAATGCGATCATCGACTCAATAAGCAGGCCGGATGAGGGCCCGAAGACGCCCATGATTGATCCAAGAAAAGTTGCTCCGGCCAGCATATAGCGACCTCTAGTTTTGTGTAAGCGCGGATGTTTTTTTCCTAGATGGTAGGACCACCCGATAAAGTGAAGGCTGATAGCCAATCCATAGAATAGTGATTCAACTCGCTTGACATCGGTTGAGAACACAACATAAGAAATGATAAAAGAATAAACCATAAAGAAACTCGCCTGTACCATATAAACGGTCAGTTCCGTTAGGTGTGTGGCTGCCTTCGTTTGAGCGAATGAATAAACGGAAAAATAGACGAGTAAGCCGAGAAGACCAAGAAAATATAGTTCAGTATCAAGGGCCAGCGATCCTCCAAATTCTTCTTGTTTCTTATGAAGCGTCGGTAAGATATAAATAAACACATAAGCAATAGCGACACCACCTGATAATGAGAGCAGCTTTTGCTCCCCTATCGGAGAACGTTCGACAATCGTTAATGCGTATAGTTGAATAAGGATAAATACAATGCCTATTATAATTGATTCAATTGTAACCATGATTGTCTCCTTTTAAGGTTGAATTTTAGGATTTAGTTCCCTTTAAAAGAAAAAGAGAAACCATACTTTGGGTGGATACTTCTTAAAGAGGCGCATTCATTAAGGGGATATTGTACCTTAATTATTTTCTTTAAATATTCCTGCGGGATAACTAACACTCTTTTTCCAAAAGTTTTCGATTTATTTACATGCATGATACGAATCTAGCAATTTTATCTGTTTTACTAGACACTTCATATTGATTATCCTATTTTTCTTAGTTATAATATTGTTGTTACATTTGTAATAATAATGTAATATTATTGTAACTTATATACATTTTATAGTGTTATATAAGTTGATTGCTAATTTAAAAACTAAAAAAGTTGTTTATGGATAAACTCTTAGGTGCTGTGGTAACGGCCATGAGGGGAAAAGTTTGAATAAAAAGGTGAGGAAAATGTTGAAAAAAATATTTATTTTAGTTGTTTTAGGATATATATTCTTTAGTAGCAAGTACTTTCTTCAAAATTATGTGTATGCGGGCACATATGAGCAACATATAACTGTTCAAGATGATTTGCTGTCTAGTCTTCTTTCAGAAAAAGCTATTTTTTAACGGCTTTCATGACGCTAAGTAAGAAAAGAAGAAGGAATTCTGTGTGAAGAATCAAGGGATAAATAAAGTGATGCTTTACTGGCTTTGGCAGTCTCTTTGGATTTATCTCTAAAGGCAGTGTCATTTGAAAAGAGCTACGTCAGCGGTAAAAACAAGGGCTATTTAAAATATGTACAGGGCTACTCGTCCTAATAAATTTATATATTGCCTAGACGAAAACGAAGTAGAGAAGAAATATTTGATTGAGAAGAGAATGCTGAGGGAGTAAGAATAAAATGAAGAACTATCTAGATGTGGAAGAAGGAAAAAATGGCTGGAAGCGTTATTTGAGCACAACGATACTGGCTTCTGCGTTCATGCTATTAGGATCGATTATTTATATTATCGCTGACATGGTTATGGTTGCAGCTGATGAAAGTGGAAAGTCATACTTTGATTTCGATAGTGGAGTTGCTGTAGGAATCAATGCTAATCTTGATTTTCTGTTATCTCATATTGTGTACATATGTTGGATTTTTCATTTTAGCCGAGAAGACCCCCACCTCAAGGAGCGGAACGGGCGTAGCCCAGCGAGTAGGTGGGGGATGAATCGGCCTTTTTTAATATTTTTTGACTTTTAGTTGAAATATTTCCCTCTCTTGTTATAAACTATTAACTAAATAGTAGAACATAAGTTCGTAAGGGGGAGACAAATGAAGAAAGCGTATTTGGAAAGAGGATGTAAACGTCCTTACAGTAGCTGAAATGGCAATGTTAAGCAAGGTATTTAATTGCGCTAAGCGTTTTGCGTTTCAAACACTCATTCGTCAAAAACGGTGGGAACGTGAACTACATAAGGAAAGTATTCACTTAGTCATGAAGAGAAAGTTTGGCGTCAATGATTACATGGCAAACAGCATTGTACGCGAATCTCAAGCTCTCCTAAAAGCTCAAACCGAACTAAATAAGCTGTATATCAAGCAAACAGACGAAAAGATTAAAAAGAAAAAGAACAAACTAAAAAAAGAACGTTCCTTTTTGACCACTCTTCGTAAGATAAAAGATAGCTGTGTCGAAGGAAACCTACGGTTTCCTAAAAATAGAAACTACGCCTTACATTCTAGTGGACTTATTTCACTAGAATGTAAGAGTTGTTCTCTCATTTGGATGAATACCTACTTATTTGAGCATCAATATCTGGATCTCACAATTAAACAACTAAAAGCAAAGATTGGGCGAAAAGGTCTTGGCTACAAAGAAAAAGCACCACAGGTGCTTCGTCATCATATTGTACGTTATCAATTACCCTACTGGAAGCAGTGGTGGACACTAAACAAAAAGTTAAATGTACGAACGGAAGTGTTCTATCAACTGTTTGATGTAAATAAACCATCTGGTAACATCAATCTTACACATAAAGAATTAACAGAAAAAGAAAGTAAACATTTAAAGAAAGCTTTTGCATAAGTAATATATCTTGAACTTCTTGTACCAAATACTTACTAACGCTACCGGAGCAGATAGCGATTTTCTAGGGTTTGGGCGCATTACAAGGGTGTTCAAACGATTCTATACAAATGAAGGTTGATGTACCCGCTACAAGCGCTTGCTTACATAGAAAGAGCTGTATGTGTGGTTGTCCCGAAGGGACACTTCTATAATTTGTATGGCTAACCGACCCCGTTGAACGGGAAGGGCTCCTAAGTCTTTGGAGATTTTAGGAATCCCCCACTTCAAGCTTGCTAAGTGGGGGTAGTTCAATAGTACCTATTCAAACAACAACGGAGGAAATGTTCTTTAGGGGGCTTCTTCTCCAATGGGTGAGCAAGAAAGTGAAACGCCCCATTTTACTTGCTATTATTGTTGGATTAATGTTTTCAATAGGCCATTTTGCTAATCCTGAAATGAATAAATCTATTATATTAGTCGGACTGGACTACATTATAGCTGGTTTTGCTCTTACATATATCGCCATTCAAACAAAAAGTTTAGAAATTACGATTGGAGCACATGCAGCAAATAATATGTTTCTGGCTCTGTTCCTTACAACGGACGATTCTGTCTTCGAATCTATACCAAGTTTGTTTAAGGTAGCTAACACTGAACCAGGAGCTAACCTTATTTGGTCGATTATTACCTGTAGTGTTTTTTATATCTTATGTAGAGGGAAAGTAAAAAAGGAAGAAGCAGCTAACAAAGATCAGCTTATTGCTTAAATTAATGGAACCAATAACTAAATAAGATGGGAGATGTAACATAGTGAGTGGAAATCATGATGAAAAGAAACCATTGACTCGTGCAGAAATGAAGCGAGGCCACTTAGCTACTCAACATCGTATTTTAAATGTACTTATCGTTCTTGCATCGATTGCTGCAGTGTATCTAGCTATAAAAACAATACTTTAGAAGAGGCTGGGACAAAAGTATCTTAGCTGAAGTGAAAAAAGAACCATTGATCAAAATTTTTGATTAGTGGTTCTTTTTTTTTGTTATGGTGAACATAGGTTTCATCTATTTCGTTCCTTCTAGCTGTTGATTGGAGGGCAAGGCGAAGACTCCTGCGGGAAAAGCGGAACAGATAAGACCCCGCAGGAGCGCAAGCGACGAGGAGGCTCATCGGCTGCCCGCGGAAAGCGAAGTCTTGCACGGAAATCAACTGCGATGTCAGAAGCGGTTCAGCTTATGTATCTCATTTCTATGTCTTTAGATTGAAGTCATTTCGTTATGTCTCATCCTGCAGTATCTTAGCTAAGAATATATACAAAATCAAAATATAAAATATAGAAAAAATGTTATTATATAGATATTAGTTTAAAAATAAGATGATGTATAGGGGATATCAGCTAATATGTTTTTTGTCATTATAGGATTTATAGCCGTCTTTGTCACGTTATGTTCGTTAGAAGCTAAGCTAAGAACGATAGTGAATCAAAATAATAGATTAATTAAATTACTTGAAAAAAAGAACAGATCATAACAGAAAATCATCTAATAGGATATTTGGATACTTTTGTACCGTGTAGGAGGATTTAAATTGAAAAGGAAGTTTTTGTTTTTAGGACTTATATCTATTTTTTTATTAGTATTGGGTAGCTGTGGTAGCAAGGAAGAAAGTATGCGTTTCGAAGGTGAAGGAGATCATTGGAAAGCTTTATATCTTTTAAATAAAGGAGAGAATACTCAAAACGGGCAAGGCAGTATCATCTATAAAGGAAAAGACAAGGAGAAAGTAGGAAAAGTTTCTTATGTTGTGGAAGGGGAAACAAGTAAATTATCAGGTACGGATGACGAGACAGAAGGGAAAATTAATTTAAATGAGAGCTGCAGCGGGTGTTCGACTCAAAGCAGCAGCGCTCCTTTTCATGTGACAATAAAATGGAATGGTAAAGAAGATAAATTTGATTTAACATCAAAGTAGAACGATAAAACGTTGTATGTATATGAAACTACAAATCCGGCCACACTAATAACGTATTCTCCCTACTCTAATAAAGTTAAAAACCCTTTGCCTACATCAGGTAAGGATTATTTTTTTATAAATCCTGCTTTAATTGGTTGTTAATCTAAATAAAGGGGAATTACATATATTAAGAGCACACCAAGGGGATAAATATTAGTGACAAACTATAGGTACTATACGGGATCCCTGTTCGTCAGGGAATTAGAACGTTTAAAAGAAGAATATATTCAACTTGATCTCGACGATGTGAAAAGAATGGTTGAAGAAGATATTTTACTGTTAGAAAAAGCGGTGAATATGTTGTCTACGAATACAGTTTATTAAATTAAGCAACTTACTCAAGATGCAATAAAGCATTATCTAACGACTACTGTTAATTCAATTTTAAAAAAAGCTACCTCTTTTGAACTGAACCCGAAAAGTTAGACCCTTTATCTAAGCAGCGAATGAGGATTGAATTCTGTATTCTACAGGGGTCAATCCTTTTAATTTTACTTTTATTCGTTTGTGGTTGTAATAAACAATATACCT
>NZ_JBLZXA010000007.1:0-76717 GCF_056099005.1 Priestia sp. 53B2 | reverse complement strand
GTTTGGGACCAAGGGGTCGCAGGTTCGAATCCTGTCTTCCCGACCATTTATGGGGCCTTAGCTCAGCTGGGAGAGCGCCTGCCTTGCACGCAGGAGGTCAGCGGTTCGATCCCGCTAGGCTCCACCATACAGTATACGGAGGAATACCCAAGTCCGGCTGAAGGGATCGGTCTTGAAAACCGACAGGGGTGTTAAAGCCCGCGGGGGTTCGAATCCCTCTTCCTCCTCCATTTTCTATTTTGGTCCCGTGGTGTAGCGGTTAACATGCCTGCCTGTCACGCAGGAGATCGCGGGTTCGATTCCCGTCGGGACCGCCATTTTAATTAAGAAAATATGCGGGTGTAGTTTAATGGTAAAACCTCAGCCTTCCAAGCTGATGTCGTGAGTTCGATTCTCATCACCCGCTCCAAAGTAAAGGGCCTATAGCTCAGCTGGTTAGAGCGCACGCCTGATAAGCGTGAGGTCGGTGGTTCGAGTCCACTTAGGCCCACCAGTATAATAAACAGTTAAGTTAAACTTAAAAAATAATCATGGCCCGTTGGTCAAGCGGTTAAGACACCGCCCTTTCACGGCGGTAACACGGGTTCGAATCCCGTACGGGTCATCAAAAGAGCAGTTTGCATTTGCAAACTGCTCTTTTATTTGTTGTAGATAAATGATGGGTTTTTATATGGTGAAAAAAGAAATAAGCTGTTGCAGCTTCTGCTGTAGGTTTAGCTATGATAGCCATTCCATCAACAGTACCGAATTTAGGGGGTTCTACTGAATCTACAGAAGTTGGAAGAGAGGAAATGCTTAATCCTGTAGCTGTTGGATAAAAAAATTGCAGATACGGATAAAACAGTCGACAATTAAAGTGTGTTTGTTAAAGGAACTATGGAAAAAAAGTATTCTTTGAATTTGATTAAAAATTATACTAGATAATATTAACAAAGTAAGAATCGGAAAATAATTTCTTTTTCACTTTCCTATTGATAATTCCTTCAAATAGTACTCAATATTAATTCCTTATTTATACTCCATAGCGTATTTTATTTGGTTATTTATTATTTGTATAAATTTAACAGTAGTTATAAAAAAATGAGGTGTTCGTAAAAGTATACCTTTACGGACTTTTATTTTATATAAGAAATTTATCATTTTTACCGTTCGTTTAAGTTTAAAAATAAATTACGAACGTCTTCTGAAATTCATACACTTTTACGAACGTTTTTTTGGTAGAATAAGAGGAAGAGAAAAACAAAAGGAGTATAAAAATGGAAAACAGAAGATTTGGATACATACGTGTGAGCAGTCGAGATCAAAATGAGGACCGTCAACTTCAATCAATGCAAGAAGTTGGTATTTCTCCTCGTGATATTTTTATCGATAAACAAAGTGGAAAAAACTTCAATCGCGAACAGTATCAATTACTAAAACGAATGATTCGTAAAGGAGATATCCTTTACATCCATTCACTAGATCGTTTTGGTCGTAATAAAGAAGAAATTTTACAAGAGTGGAATGCAATCACAAAAGAGGTTGAGGCGGACATTGTAGTCTTGGATATGCCGTTACTCGATACAACTCAGTATAAGGATAGTTTAGGAACCTTCATTGCGGATTTAGTTCTTCAAATTTTGTCTTGGATGGCTCAAGAAGAACGGGACCGAATTCGTAAACGACAACGTGAGGGGATTGACGCAGCCTTGAATAATGGTGTATCTTTTGGACGACCTAAAGCCCAAGTTAGTCAGGAGTTTATTGAAGTTTATAATCGATGGAAGCAAAAAGAAATTACAGCCGTACAGGCAATGAAGGAAGCAAATGTAAAAAAGACCACGTTTTATAAATTAGCAAAACAACACGAAAATAAGGTAAATATGGAGACTATATAATAAGAAGAAACTAGTCAAAATAATGCATATTTTAGCAACAGTTTCTTTAAGTAAAAAAATTGTATTTTATAGAAAAAAGATTGACATAATAATTATTCAGTAAAAAAATTACTCTTTTTTGTCAGGTTGTTTTTCGTTACATATTATTCTATATGCTATTTTATCTATTAATCTCGTATTAAAACAATGAAAGAAGGAAATACTGTTTACAAAAGAGGAACAAAAAAGGGGTTAATAGTTTATGGAAAATAATATGTCCAACGACATGAGTCAAGTTGATACAAGCATATCTGATGAGGTGTTAGCCGAATTGTTTTTGAGTCAAGTAATGAAAGATTTCAAAAAAGGTAAAATCCTTGAAGAAATTGATCAGTCCTTAAAAAATAAGGACAAAGAAACTTTTTTACGTCTAACAGATAAACTTAAATCTGCATCTTAGAGTATAAATAGGAATTAATCATTTAAAATAATAAACAAATAAACTGAATCGAAAATCCTTTATGAGAAGTTAAATGAGGAGGTTAATTACTCAGTTATTAGGGTTTAGCCTCAAGATAGATAGGATACTCCGCAGGGGGATGTGTTTCTATTACGATTAGTATGTAAGCAAATATACAAAAGATACTAATTGCTCCTGTTACTAAAACAAAGCGAAAAAACTTCTTCATTTTTTTATGTCTTTGGAACTTATTAAAATTAATAATATTACTTATAAAAATCCTCCTTACCTTATTTTTTAGAAATACATTATAAAAAAGAAGATAAAACTACCTTATTTAAAGCTTACCGAGTAGTTTTATCTTCCAATATAACACATATTTATCTTAACTAAACATGTAATTTTCGTTAGGGCCACCATACATACTAAAAAGTATTACGTTATGAGGAAAAGGATTCAATTAGTTCTCAGAATCAAAATTATGTAAATGCGAAATAAATGTAGCCTTTTGATACTTGCACATCCTTGCTTTTTTAAGGTTCTAAGAATAGATAGCTGCCAAAGATGGCACTATCACCCCGCTAAATTATACATTTAAGGGTTATTTGCTTTCTTTATAGGAATTGAAATATCATACTACGAAAGACGCTGTGAAGCTTTCGTTTGGAAATCCTCCCTATTTCAAGTTGACAACATGAAACCAGAAAAAACCATCCTAAAAAATTAAATGAACAATTAGATAGGGGAGTTTTTTCTGTTTTTAGACTGGATATAGATGATATACAGTTTTTGTTTAATCCGGGCAGTCAGGGACGATGATGCTTCCAATTTCCTTGAGAACCGTGCAAATCCCTTTCAAGAGCCTCCCATTTCTGATTCATTTTCTGTTGTATCTTCATCATATACAATTACGGTAATTAAAATGTACGCTGGCGCGTTAAACTTACGACAAGAGGGTTTACTATATTCATAAGGGTCCGAACATTTTGGGCCTATTTCTCATATTGTATTAGGTATTAATAATATATTGAGGTGAAAAAATATGGACGTAGATTATATGGATTCTTATTCTTACCCAAGATTTTTCGGCCCACAGCTCCCATTTCCTAGTTTCCCAGGATCACCTGGCGGTTTCCCAGGATCACCTGGCGGTTTCCCAGGATCACCTGGTGGTTTCCCAGGACCCGGTGGACAGCAAGCTCCAACTACCCCACCACCAGCATTTATCCCACAACAGCAAACAGCAACACCATTTGCAGTCGATCCAGGAGCCATTTCATTGTGTTTATTCCGTAACACATATATATGGCTTAGAAATGGTTCGAGTTTTTGGTATTTCCCTATTTTTGTGGGACCGAGATCAGTTGCTGGTTTCAGATGGAACGGGCGATTCTGGACTATTTTTGGTATAGATACAAGACGAATAGTTTCATTTACATGTTTCTAAGTATTCATAATTTATGGCCCTAGAAAAGGGGAGGAATCAGCTTTGCAACCTACAGAGAAGGTCAGGGTTAGTGTGCCATTCCCATCACGATGGGGTATCCATGCTGAGATTGCAGGTAGACCTATGGTTTGGGGTGTGCTTATCATTAACTCCATTACAGGTAACAGGGTAATGGGTACAGTTAATTTTCGCGGCACTCTCATTCCTATTAATGGATATTGGAATGAAAGTGCCAAACAAATCAGCTTTGATTCACCTTATGCCACATATTCTGGTAACTTAACTATATTTGATGATTCTACTACTAGAATTCGACATCTTATTTTAAGTGGGCGGGTTATTATGAAGCCACCTTCTTTATTAGCAGGTAGGAATGGAACTTGGGTTGCTACGACAGATACAAGTCTCACAGGACCTGCCGTTAGCAACAATAACTTGCCCCCTGTTGGAGCATTTTTAACATCAAATATATACCATAGGGGACTTAAAAGTTGAGGGAATCTTTAAAAAATGAGAGTGCTTTAAAGAAGTGCTTACCAATAATTATTAGAGTCATTGAATATATAAGACCTTAATAAAATATAAACTTGTATATCCCATACAACCTAAAAAGCTAAAAAACTAACTTTGAGTGAGAAAAAAGTTAGTTTTTTGGCTTTTAATGATATAGAATAATACAACACCTTATAAAATCATAGGGATTTTCTAGTAAGTATTATAAATATTTTCGCATGTTTCAGCTTTTGGCTGATAAAAGCAATGAAGCTTATAGCGAGCGACAAGAGGTTGATTGTACCATGTTGGAGGGCACTGTTGAGGAGGTCTGAAATACCATAAGCTAAATTTTGCAGGCCAAACACGTTCTCCTCTAACAGATCGACGTGCCAAACGTTTTTCACTTTCCCGTGCTCTTTGATAGAAATAGCCTTTTTGAGTAGCTTCAAATGCATGGGGTTGATAAATCATTTGTGGAATAGTTCTCAGTCCTTTAAAATCAGAGCAATTTGCTCTAATTCGATTAACCCCCACGTTTCCTATAAGAAGCATTCCCTGTTCACCTTCGCCTTCACCTTCTGCTCTAAGTAATCTCGCTAAAAGAGCTATGTCTGAAGTTGTAGCTTTAACAACTGCCATAAATTCACCTCCAGCAATTATGATATTTCTTTATAGCTTGTATCATGTTCTTTTCATTATTTTGCATCTTATAAATTGAGCATTGCATTAGCCTCCTATTCTTCAATAAGGGGACATTCCATTGCTACTGGGTTGAAGAAAAAGATATTTTGTGGTGAACAGTAGTCTTTTCTATACATAAGTTTTGATCAACTTGAGCAAACTACTCAAGATGCCGCAACGCATCAACCTATGTGATAGATAATTCTTGTAGCAGAAAAACTCCTTACGGAAATAGGGAGTTTTTCTGCTTTTTGAAGTGATTCTTATATACACTCTTAGTTTCCATAATACACCTAACTAGTAAATGCTATTTATAAGCAGCAAAGACAAATAAAAAAGCTAGCATAAAGCTAACTTTTTAAAACGAAAATGATTTTTAATTATTAGCAACCTCCGGCAAATCCGCCAAAACAAGAAGCGCCGATAATGATTAATAAAATAAACAATACGATGATTAAAGCGAAACCACTGCCAAAACCACTGCCGCCTCCACCGTAACCATATCCGCCATAGCCGCAACCGCCACCATAACCTCCAAAGCCCATATTTCCACCCCCCTATATGCTTAATACTCTTAGGATATGTATAGAAAATCAAATTGCTCCCTAAATTACTCAATTGTTGAAATAACAGGAGTAACAATATATAATCAATCAATAAATTTAATTTTATAGAAAGATATATAAACCCTTTAGAATAGTTTACATAGAATGAATGAACCATATCATTTAATCTCAGCAGATCAGTTCACCTCCCTGACGGATTTGTAGTTGTAAGGAAACAAAAAACCTCCCTGCCGCCTGGGAGTTTTTTGTTTATTTACTGTATATTTCTAAACTACATCAAAAAATAAAAGAAGAAGTATCTTAAAAAAGTTGAATACACTCTCTATGACAGAAGCTGTTCAACAGTTTCAAAATTTGTATCAAGAAACCCCTTCGCCCACTCTGCATAGTTGATAATTTTCCCCTCAAGGGTGACTTCACCTTAAACAGTTTTTTGAAAAAAATAAGACGGAAGCAAGCGATCTTTTTTTGTTTTTTTTCAATATGTTCATGGTCCAAACTGTCATTTATTTTTGCTTACAATATAATTGATTCAGGAGTGTTTTTTCTTTTATAAATGGATTTCTATTCTATAAACGATTACTATTCTAAAAAGTGCAGATGCACATGAATTAGAAAAAGAGGTTGTAAAAAAGAAAATGAAAAACTATAAAGAAGCCGATACGGAATCAAAACTTGCGATGAAAAAAGATGCGATGCGATCCAATGATGAGAGCATCCAGCTCTATGAAGATGAACAAAAAATTTGCAAGAAAAGTTTCGGAAATTGAACGAAAAGCAACAAGATTTAGCCATGAAGTGAAAAAAGAGGTGTCGCCACTGACTCGCCAATAGGTCGCCAGAGAGTCGCCGGCCACCGTTTTTGAGTCGCCAAGCAGTCGCCACTCTGGGCTTTTTGATGTACCCACGGTTTTGCTAGGCTTTGCCTAGCCCCCAGCTATTGTGGGGACAAAAACCCCTTATGCTCTTCTCTACTTGTACTGGAAATTTCGCAATGCAATAGAAAAGGAATGATTTCATGGATATCTTTTACGAAATATTGATCCAGTTGCTACGCGGAAATTAATGTACTAGCGAAAGAACATCCGATATCTCGCCAAAGATTTTTGAAAGAATAATTTGAGTTATTAGCTTTTTTTGAAGAGCAAACAGCACGAGAAAAAGGCTAGAAGGTCTCATCGATCAGAACGTTCAATTGATGAATCAAGTTTCGATAACAATGGAAAAGATGAACAACATTCTACGTCAACTGATGGGAGATGTGGAGGGGGAATGGAAGCAAGATGACGCATGATAAAAAGAAATTCTTGGATAGAATTACTGAAGAGTATTGTTAAAACAAAGCGTATAATGAATGAGTGGATTACATTAATATCTCTGTAAAAAAACTTTTCAACTACATAATGTATACAGTATGTAGTTGAAAAGTTGGCAGGAAGATAAAGGCTCTATATTGAATGTGTATACAAATTGTATATATGAGGTGATAGAGTTGGGGAAATTAGATAAGTACGCTCGTCAATCAAAAACAAAAGAACCAAGTAAGGTTTTACCTATTAGATTGCCGGAAAGTATATATGAGCAATTTCGGCAACTTTGTGATGAGTTAGGATTATCTATGTCAGAAGCTGGATTCTTACTAATTAGAGAAGAATTAGAAGATAGTCTATACAATAAGACTACAAATGAAATTGCTGTGACTACAGAGCGTATACAAAAGCCTATACATCTTGAGAGCACCCCATATACAAGAAGTAATACAGGCAAACCTTCCTCTTTTTCTACAAGATGGACATCAGTTGATTACGAGATTGAAAACGAATTGCCATGTCCTCTATGTCATCATTGGTATAGCAAAGCCAATTTTTCTCGTCATGCAAAAAATCATAATACCACTACTAAGGAACTTTTAGAGAGCAATGAAGAAGTAGTTTATACAATGATTAATGAACGTAAACTAACTATGTAAGAACATATATAAATATGAAATGTAACCTCTTGTTTCTTTAAAAATAATTGTGTAGAAGAGAAACAAGAGGTTAATTTTATGAAAGTCAAAGAATGTGTAGGTGGGAAGAAAAGATGGTTAAAGGAGACTGTGAATCAAATAAAATTATTAATCAGCAAGTAAGAGGAGACTAATTGGATTGAAGATATTTTTTATTAACTTTAGCGAACTGCTCGGTTTGCATTAATTCGTCCGTAAGTCCAATATGAACCTGTGCCAAGAATGGGGTCAGCTGTAGATTGAATATCCTCTCTAATTTCCACGTTATTTTTCCCCTGAGCTGCTAACAAGGCAGCCAATCCGGCTACGTGCGGGCAGGCCATGGAGGTACCGCTTGAATATGCATAGTTACTGCCAATATAGGTCGATAAAATGTTAGAACCAGGGGCTGCTACTTCTACCCATGTCCCATAATTTGAAAAACTAGATCTCTGATCATTTGAGTCTGTGGAAGCTACAGCGATTGCATTTTCATAATATGCTGGATAGGTTAATGTATTAGTTCCTTCATTACCAGCAGCAGCTAAGATAACCGAACCTTTACCCCAAGCATAATTGATAGCATTTTCTAATGTAACGGAACCCTGAGAACCTCCTAAACTTAAATTGATCACCTGAGCGCCTTGGTCGGCTGCATATATAATAGCATTCGCAATATTATTTAGGTTGCCATTACCAGTATTATCAAGTGCACGAAGCGGCAATATAGAAGCTAAAGGGGCCATGCCAGCAATACCTGAAACATTATTGGTTGCTGCAGCAGCAATACCAGCTACATGAGTCCCATGTCCATTTCCATCGCTTGGATTTGTATTCCCATCTACAAAGTTATAACCTGGCAAAAGTTTTGAAGTTAAATCAGGATGGTTAAGTTGGACACCTGTATCTACAATTGCAATTTTTATACCACTATTACTTCTAGTCACATCCCAAGCAGAAGGAGCTTGTACTTTTTGAGGACCATATTGAAAAGGATAAAAGGAATCATTAGGTACATAAGAAGCTTTGAAAATATAATTGGGTTCTACATATTCCACTTCATCAAGTTTATTATAGATATCAATAAGCTTTTTTACATTCTTTGTTGTAGATACGAGGTGAAATCCCAAGCTGTTATTTTTCTCTAAAATTTCACATTTATTTTTATGGTGAATCTCCGCTGCTCTATGCTCACATACATTTTCATTAAATTTAATAATTAATTGATTTGGTTCAAAAGCTGTTGGAGGTTCTGAATGGAAAAGAGTAACAATATATTTCACTGTATAAAATAACAATATAATGATAAATACAGAGGTGGTTAAAGAAAGCCAAAAAAACATTAACATTCCTCCCAATTAATGTATTCCTAATATAATATTCAGAACCCATTGAGAAGGATTGGACAAGTATACCTGTACACAAAAAAACAGCTGGTACCTACAAGGTTTCTAACCGGAATTTTACTATCTCTCAAATAAAAGTATTTTCTCCTGATCTGCTTTCCCTAACTATTTTTCACTTAACATTGGATAAGCGGATGATGATTTTTTTATAAAATTTACTATTGCTGGACAAGCACACAAACAATTAGAAGATAAATGAATAAAATAATGTATAAATAAAAAAGGGGTGATCATTATAAAAAGCTATCGTCATTATAATAAAAACGATGAAGTATATTATTTAGAATCTTCTTACCCATATAGAGGTTCACATAGCAAGAAAAGTGACAATGAAAAATTCTTCGTTGAAAATCATACAATTGAAGGTTCGGGAACTAATTTAACAGGAAACATTCCATTAGCTATCGCAGTTCCTGCTAATGCTGTAGATGTAAATGTTTTTGAAGATTTCACTAAAAATCATAACAAAACACTTCTTCAGTTATCAGCTGTAGCTACTGGTCTTACAGTTTCGATTTTTGTAAGAGGTTCCAGACTACCTATCTCAGCGACTATACCTGCAGGTTCTACAAGAGCATTTCAAGTTGAAAATTTTGAAAGATTAACTGTTTCGAATCCATCTGCTACTACTGCTGGAACGCTAAACGCCTTCATTCAAAAAACATTTTGCATTGGTTGTAATAATCAAAATAAAAAACGTAACAAAAATTGTTATTTCTAAAATATCAGCCGTAATAAAAAAACACATTGGACAAGTTTTTCTTGTTCAATGTGTTTTTTTATTAGCAGTTAATCCTGGATTGTGTAATTACTAAAAGTACATATACAACAAAAAGTTTGGGGTCATAAAAAAGGTTATTAACTTAAAAGTTAATAACCTTTCTTCAATTACTTAAATTTAAACTATGAACACTACAATTCAAATAGCTTAATTGTAATAACTTTTACTGCATTTGCATTTATCTTTGCCATAGTCTTTTTCATGCTTGTCTTTGTACTTATCTTTGCCGTAATCTTTTTCATGTTTGTCTTTGCATTTATCTTTGCCATAGTCTTTTTCATGCTTGTCTTTGTACTTATCTTTGCCGTAATCTTTTTCATGTTTGTCTTTGCATTTATCTTTGCCATAGTCTTTTTCATACTTGTCTTTGTACTTATCTTTGCCGTAATCTTTTTCATGTTTGTCTTTGCATTTATCTTTGCCGTAATCTTTTTCATGTTTGTCTTTGCATTTATCTTTGCCATAGTCTTTTTCGTGTTTGTCTTTGCATTTATCTTTGCCATAGTCTTTTTCGTGTTTGTCTTTGCATTTATCTTTGCCATAGTCTTTTTCGTGTTTGTCTTTGCATTTATCTTTGCCATAGTCTTTTTCATCTTTATTTTTACGAAGGTCATACATCGCTTTTAAGCAGTGTTTACTTTCATCATTTTGATCATAATAGAATTTAGTCAAATGAATTCCCTACCTTTATTTAAAATTGGTGTTTCTATATATTCTATTTCCAGACAGAAAAATTGCTTGTACATTGAGGTAAAAATGGCTTTTAGACTATTTTTAAGTTAATAGTCTAAAAGCAGTGTTTAGAAATGTATTTATTGATATATTCCTAACTCTCTACCCCATGTTGAAATTTTTTCAAGATGATAACTTAAGAGTTCACCTTCACGGTTATCAACAATCCTTCTTAGTTGAGTGTGAAGGCCTCTTTCTAACGTTCGCTGGAGATAGGCCATTTTATAAAGAGTCATTGGATTTGTTTTGAAGGTAATTCCGTATTTCTTCATTTCATCCACGTATAAGCGTACACATTGAGTTCGTATTTTCTCTGCATTTGGTTGCCAATCTTTTCTGAAACCCAACAAGAGTTCTACTAATACAACCATGTCAAACCATACTGGCGAGTATTTGGCTGACTCCCAATCAATTAATTGAATATGCCATGGTGTATTTTGAGTGACATTTTTGCTACATATATTTTGCATATGAAGATCACCATGCGTAATAGACGATCCATTTTCAATTAATTCAGGGAAGAAATCGGGTCCTTTATTATATAAATTGATTAATGATGGATAATAAGGTTTTATTATATGGCTAATACGGTTGTCTTTCATTGCAGCATGTAGTAGGTCAATTGTTTGATTCATATATTTGATTCTAGTCTTTTTCGTAGAGGTATAAACAGGGAGCCAATCTTTCCAAATATTTTTATCCTTTTTGAATCTACTTTCAAAAGTTTGACCATGCAGTTTAGCTATACTGGGAATAATATATTGAAAGTGAGATGGAGAGAAGGTCAATTGTCCGCGTATTTGATTAACAAATTCCATGAATACCCATGTTTCATTTTTTACTGTTTCTATAAGGTAAATGCGAGGCAAAAACTCCTTTAAAATTGGATAAGCTTTTTTATAGATGTTAATTTCCACTTCGTTTTTGTAGGCTGTTGAATTGTAAACCTTAAAGATAATTGGATAATAACCACTCTTTTTTTGAAGCAGTAATTTATATATACCGCTTCGTTTTGTTGATTTTAAACACTTGATTTCTGAAGGGATAATTGTAACTTTCTCACTCATCGAATAAGAAAGTTTTTCAGCTATTTTTAAATTCTTAAACTGATGATGAAGAGTTTTGAGATCATACACAGTATTCATTCCTTTCGCTTGCGTTTCCAAGCATTGATT
This sequence comes from Priestia sp. 53B2, assembly GCF_056099005.1. Lineage (NCBI taxonomy): Bacteria > Bacillati > Bacillota > Bacilli > Caryophanales > Bacillaceae > Priestia > Priestia sp. 53B2. The sequence goes on along the minus strand of NZ_JBLZXA010000007.1, from coordinate 65,131 downwards.
AAATGAGACCATGCGCTTCTGAAAAATGGCATTGGATCATCCCATGCAAATAAAGCAAACTCTTTTTGACCTTGTAATCCTTGATAGAATTCTTTAAAAGTCATTTCTGATTTCTTTTTCTTTTGAAGAAAAGTGAGATAATATCTCACAAGGTAAATCCATTTAATACCATCTATTTGATGTAACCTAGGTTCTGGATTTTGATTAGTTAGATATAAATAATACATGTAGACAAAATCAACGCCTGAGGGGCCTGTGAGACTATGGGTTAGCCAAAAGCGAGGGTTTATTTCAATGAATTTATAAATTCCATCTCTCGGGTCTTTCTTGAATTCAGCCATACCAATACCTTTGAGCTTTATTTCTTCAAAAAATGGGATACATATATCGATAAGTTCAGGCAACTTTTTACTGACAATATGAGCACCTGTTCCAAATTCTGCAGGAAATTGATGATTTTTTTGTAAGGAAAATAATGCAAGTAACTTCATGTTGTCATCATAGAAAGTAGCCACTTTATAAAAGCACTGGTTATCTCCTGGAATCAGTTCTTGAATGATTAATTGTCCGCATTCCCTATAAAAAGGGTATTCACTCCTTAACTGTTCTGGAGTTTCAAATACAATAGCTTTTTTATTAATTTTTTTTCTGAATTCATGACCCAGAACAGGTTTTAAAATACAAGGGAAATCAAGAGTTAAAATAGCATCTTCCAGTTCTTCTTTATTGTCTATTACATACGTTTTTGGGCATGGAATATTATGCTTGACGGCAAGCTCATAAGTTTTGTTTTTATCAAGAACTTGTTCAATCAAATGATTATCAGGAAATAAAAATAAGAAGTATTTTAACAATTCATCTCGATTTTTCGAAATGAATTGTACATAGTCGTCTGCTCCTGTATATAAGACAGGTTTTGAACCAATATTCTTAGATAAGTTAATTAAGAAGTCTAATAGTTTTTTTTCTTCAGTTAAGGGGCTAGGGCATACACCACAAGTGGCAAGTCGGGATTTTCCTATTTTATATGGTTTTTTCGTGTCGAAAGCGTAAACCTTTATGCCTTTTCTTGCTAAACTTCTAATAATGCCTACCCCATTGGCACTCAAGTCAAGGATAACTGCAGAATGTTCATGTTTCATACCCTAATTCATCTCCCAAAAATCGGTGTACAAACGTTTTATTTTTGTTATCATGCTATCTATGGTTAGGTGGTTTTCGGCATGTATTTTTGCATTTTTACTCATTTTATATCGAGCTTCTTTATTTATAATAAGAAACTTTAATGCATGGGCTAACTGTTCGGGGTTTCCAGGCTCTACAATAAGTCCTGTTTTATTATGCTTTATGAGTTCAGGAATACCTCCACAATTTGTGGAAATTACAGCAGTTCCACTGTGCATGGCTTCAATTATCGAAAGGGGTAAGCTATCGTTAATTGTTGGAAGTACAAAAATATCGGTTTTACTTAAGATTAAGGGTACGTCATCTCTAGATCCTAAGAATTTAACCATGGATAAATCTAGAGCTTTTTTCTGCTTTTCCAATGCTTTTCTCATTTGTCCATCACCGACAATCAATACCTCAACATTTGTGGTGTGTTTTTTAAGGCGAGCCAGTGCCTCAAATAAATGATTATGTCCCTTTCGTGGCCCAAGCCTAGCTATGCATGTAATAACAAGCTTTGATGAAGACGTTTCCTTTTCTTTCCTTTGGTTAACTGGATAATCAATTCCTGTAATAACTGTAGTAATATTTCTATTTTTTGCTCCCAGATTTATTAATGGTTCACGAAACGAATCACTTAGAACAATAATGTGACTAGCATATTCTATTGCTTTACTTTCAAGCTCTGTAAAATATGCTTCTTCCACCGAACCTTTTTTAATAATGTTAAATCTTAGTCTATTAGATGTGAACATGCCATGGGGCGTGTAAAATAAGGGTTTGCCATAGATTTCGTTGAATCTTCCTAAGATATTTGCTGTAAATAAATCTTGAGCGTGAAGAATATCGTATTTTTCTAAGTTTACCGTTTCAAGCATTTTTTCGTATACATATATAAGTCTTTTATGATTTAAAATTCTGTCATTATAACTTCCATAGCGCTTTGTGAAAAAATGTTTTAAATTCGGAGTAACAATTTCTCGAAATTGTTTTACTTTTGAGGTTGAAAATTGATTAGGAGAAATAATGTCTACTTTATGTCCTTGACTTTTTAAACCTTTACTTAAAGTAGCAATGTAATTAGAAAGTCCACCTACATGAGGAAAGCTCCAAAAAGTCGCAATTAAAATAGAAAATTTCTTTTTGGCCCCTTTTCTTGAAAGCCCCTTTTTTTTAGAATACTCCTTTGAACTATTTTTTTTAGCAGAACGTGATTTAAGCCCATAATATTGGTCCAATTTTTCAATTACATAAGGATAGGGAAAAGTAATCTCATTGTTCATTTCCAAACCCTCCGTATAATTTCAAAAGCTTCAGCATAAGGTACGCCAACGCTCATACCTCGTAGTCTTCCTAAGTACTTAATACCTTCGTAAGAACGAGGGTGAGGAAACTCTCTCATTTCAAGATCATAATGTTTAAGTGCATTAAGTTTATTTTCCATGGTAGCCGTAATGTCTACAAAGTAATTTGGTTTAAATGTGTTCTCACAACTGAAAGCACCCCATTCACTCGATGAAACCGTTTCAAATGTAATCAATTCTATAGGGGGAATGTAAGGGAGTGGTCTAGTTGCAGTTAGTACTGCTTGAAAAGTAACCTGATGATCTTTATTTAAATCACCGTAGTGATGCGTAAAAATCTTAACCGGTTTGTATTTTTTGATAAGCTGCTCAATTTCTTTCGTTAATTCGTGAAGGGGAATCATTTCTAATTCTAAATTGACATGCTCAAGAAATATTACTTTATCAATGCCAATCTCTTTATTTGCAAGCCGACCAAATTGCTGAATATGATGAGCTTCTTCTTTTCTTCCTAAAGCAGTAATTACTGAAATTACTTTATACCCTTCATCTACAAATTTTTTTAAGGTTCCTGCAGTTCCCAATAGTTCATCATCAGGATGAGCCCCAATTACTAATATACAATCGCTCATATCTGTTCCTCCAGTAGCTTTTTCTTCTATACTTGTACTATAAACAATATATGAATTTATCCAGATATTAGAAACCGTCATTGGCGGAGAATTAAAAATTAAGGAGAGATATACTAGTGGCTATAGAAGATATATGTTACTCCTTTTGTTATGTATTTCTAGTAGTAAGGGAAGGCAGAATAATAGATCAATAATATAGCAATAATCTGGGGGTTTATTTCTAAGTTAAATTCATTGTAAGGAAAGAAATTTATTTTTAAGAAATAAGACCTGTTACTGGATGCTAACAGGTCTTATTTCTTTATTAAAAGTAAAAATTAATGCTTAGAATTTAATTTCCATAAATTTATAATTCTCATTTTTTTACAAGTATCACTGTCAGAATGGTGCTTTTCTTGTTTCTCACATTTTTTATAAGGGTTCTTATGAGCTTTTTCTTCATAAGTCCAATCTTCTTTATACTTCATACCAATATCACCTCTTTTCTTACTATAATATGTAACCATTAGGAACAGGAGAGGGTGCTTGTCTTGGATTTTATTAAAAATTTTTCATGAATTTATATGCTAATGGATAAGCATACAAGCAATTCATTTTTAAAGGAATAAAATAACAAAGGGGGAAGGAGGGATAGCATGGGGAAACCTTATTTTCATTATCGTAGTGATAATAACGGGGACTATAAATTACCAAAAGCAACTTTCTTTAAAAGGTACGATAAGAAAAAGTATCAGTTGCTAAGTGACAACAATAATGCTCAATTTGTTTCATCTAATAGGGTTAAAAAAGTCCATTTGTTAAGTGATAGACCATTCGAGCATTCCTCACAGATATCAATAGGAAAAAAAGAGAACGTATTTATGGATTTTAAAAGATATAAAGTAATTGGACAAGGAAAAGATGGAGTTATTTATCAATTGGCTCCTGATCGATGTGTGAAAGTATTTTTTAAAGAAGAAACGTACAAAAAGGAGTTAAAAGCGCTGCAAGTCGGACAGTCATCTTCTATTATTCCTCGTCTCTACGATTATGGATCGAATTACATAGTCATGGAGTGTATAAAAGGTATTTCCTTGGCAAAATATCTAAAAAAAAATAGATATATAACAAAGTCTTTAGTTATGAAACTTATAAATCTCTTTGATGAATTGAAAAAATTAAGCTTTAGTAGACAAGATACGGAATTACGGCATGTTTTAATGAATGAAGAGGGAAATTTGAAAATAATTGATCTTAAAAGGGCTTTTACTTCTAATCGACCTATTCCCATTAAGTTACTAACTGAATTGAAGGAATTAAAGTTATCAAGAGAATTTTTATCTTATGTTAAGGATATTCGTCCATCTATTTATCAAAAATGGAGAAAATTTGATGAGAGGTAAATTTTCCAACCAGCATTTAACATCATTAATTGTAGCAACAACAATTGTATGTTAATACGCTTATTGTTGCTACGTGTTATAAGATAAAATCATTGTTATGCCACCTCTTATAGAACATAAGTATTCGCGTTATGTTCTTATATTAGGTATCAGTTATTGTATAAGTTGACTGATCACCGACTGGGAGGGTAGCAATAACGATATTAGTTGCCCCGTCAATGACAGAGACTACACTATTTTCTTCATTCGTTACGTGAATTTGATTATTAGCTGTATTAACATCAATCATAGACGGTTGTTCTATGACAGGTACTATCCCGATCACAGCGTTTGTTCCTGCATCAATCACTGAAACAGTATCACTATTTTTATTTGCTACATAAATACGGTTGTTAGATAAATTAGCTCCTAGGTCATTAGGTTGGTCACCGACTGGAACTACAGCCATTACTGTATTTGTCAATCCATCAATAACAGAGACTGTGTTCTTAAACTTATTTGCTACATAAATACGGTTAATATAGGGGTGGACATCTAGATTAATTGGATGGGTTTCTACAGGTATTGTGGCAACAACAATATTTGTTGAACCATCGATGACTGAAACAGTATCATTACCTGCATTTGTTATATAGACTCTATCCGTATAGGGGTTAATTCCTACACCTGATGGCTGATTTCCAACTGGGATAATGCCAATAACTGCATTTGTTCCGGCATCAATGACGGAAACGGTATTATCACCCTTATTAGTCACGTAAATTCGATTAGTAGACGGGTTACCATTTACGTTTACTGGCTGCCGACCTACATTTATAGTCGCAATTAACTCATCTGTTAATCCATCGATAACAGAAACCGTATTGTTATCCTCATTTATGGTATAAATTTGATTATTAGATGATTTTCCTTTTGGAGATAAAAAATCACCTGCAACATGCACAACCTTTGCTTTTTTTCCCATTTAACTCAACTCTTTTCATAAATACTGTTAAGAAAATTGTTGAAAACATAAGGTACTTACCTTATGTACAAATATATGATGTTAAATTTATTTTATTATCTTAAATTGTCAAAAGAAGAACATGGATATATTTAAAATTGGTATTAAATATAAATTATGTTCTATCTAAATAGAGTCTATGTTACTAAAAAATAAAGTGTATTTAAATCAAGTTATCAAATAGAAAATGATAATAAGTTAGGAACTGTTTCCTTTTAGGTAATTGCTGCATATGTTGTTATGAAATAAAACCTTAAAAAAGGAGCGATTAATATGAGTGATTCACAGAAAAGACCGGAGATTGTTCCAAATAAGTTAATGGATTTATTGGTAAATGATGTTTTTTCTAAACATGGCATAGATAAAGAGCAAATCAAAGGAAAACTATCTGAAGAAAAGAAACAAATGCTTAAAGAAATGGTTGAAGATTTATCCAAACGAGTGGATGAGTTTGTAAAACAAACAAATGCAGATAACAGCAAAAAATAAATTGTAACGCCTATAAACGCCATCAAATAGGCGTTTTTGTTGTTTTTTAAAATGGTTACACTCATTAGTCAATTGGCCCAATCCTATTGATTGGTATGTTCATATATTAATACATACCATGAAAAAGGAGTGTTAGTTATGTCATCTAAAAAGTATTATTCTTACGATGTAAAGAAAAAGTGCAAAAGCAGACATAAAAAGGATGATTCGAAAAAGCATCATAAAGATAATTCTAAAGTAGATCACTATGAAAGTGAATCTACAGAGTATGATTACTATAATAGTCGCGAGAGCTTCGAAAGCAGTGAGAGTTTTGATGCAGAAGTAGTTCAAGATGCGAATCAACTTTCTTTCATTGACCAAGAATCAGATGAATTAATTTGGATTAAAGATTCTTGTGACATTACTGTTCATACAACGGATACTCAAGTAGCTGTAGCTATTCAAGTAGCTATTCAAGTGGCTATTGCCGTAGTACTTCGCATTACTATTGGGGATAGTGCCGAAGAAAACGGTGTGTTCCAAGACTTATTACAACTGTCTGACATAGAGCAAGCAAACAGACAAAAAATCTATATTGAGAATTCTAAAGATGTTGAAATTACAACTACTGATACAGATGTTGCCCTTAACATTCAATTATTGTTACAAGTATTAGTTGCTATTATCGTACTTGTAGATATTTTTTAATTAAAAACTAAAAGAGGTGAAAAAAATGACTGAAAAAAGATGGAGAGCACTAGATCATTGTGAAAATAAACGATTCAGTGGAGCTGATATTTTCCAGGAAGCAGAGCAAATTGCTAAGACGGAACAACTATCTTTTGAGAAAATTATTGTCAAGGATTCAGAGGATGTTAAGGTAAAAACAACGGATACCCAAATTGCAGCTACTATCCAGGCAGCTTTACAGGTAGCTATTGCCGTAGTAGTTCGTATTACTATCGGGGATTCGGAACAAGCGAATGGTGTGCTTGAAGAGTTAAAACAAGTTTCTAGTATTAAACAGAAAAATTCTCAAAAAACAATTATTGAAAACTCTACAAATGTAAGGGTTACAACCACTGATACGGATGTAGCTGTAAATCTTCAATTATTACTTCAAGTCCTAGTAGCTATCTTAGTTTCGTTAGATATCCTTTAATGGAAAAACTTATAAAATAGTCGGATCATCTATTCAATTAACTCCTCTCTGGAATCTATTCGATTATTTAAATAGTATTTGCAAGAAGTGGCTATAGCATTTTAACTTGTGACTACATTTAGCTAAATTTATTCACTACCTTCTTACGAAGTAAAAGAGATGGGGTCAAATACTTCTCGACGTGAGAGGGGCTTTTTTATTTAATCTAAGTAATCACATATATCAAGGTCTTCATTACGCACCTCAAACCATTATAAGGTTGAAAGTGTTGAATAAAAACCATTAATTTAATTTTCACACCGTTTAGAGCAACCAAACGGTGTTTTTTTATTTATATCAACAAAAATAAATCTGGAATCATTGGACAGGCACACAAACGCTTTATTTGTTAAAGAATAAAATATTATAGGACACGAACAAAGGTAAATTTAATTAGAAAACTGCCACAAACGTTATAAACATAAGGTGTCTTCTAGAAATATATATCCATATAAAATACCTAAAAATTTATCTCCCCCTTATGATATACAATGATTTAAAAAATTAGAGAGGATAGAGGTAATAGGGATGTATTTACGAAAAAGGATTCCTTATAAGGATGATTCATATTTAATTAGCCTAACAATGGATAATTTTAAAGTCAAAAGCAAAGTAGTTCAAAACATATTGAAGAAATCACATGAAGTGCTTGTTATATGTAATAACGATGATAAAGTAATCGGTTATCTTTGTTATAAACTCATAGTAAAAGATGTTATTTTTATAAATTATGTAGTTCTTGATCGTCAATATCAAGGACAAGGAGTAGGGCGATCTTTTCTGCCTACTGTAATATCGTACGCCCGAAAAAAAGGTATAAGAGGAGTAACTGGTTTTGTAAATAATAACAATTCTGAAGCTTTTAGGATTTTTAGACATTGGGGTTTTCGACCTTTAGTGAACATTGCTGGCGGGACATTAATAGGCATAATCATTTAAATAATTATATTCTGTAAGAAATCAATGAAAGAAGCGAAGTATTTACTAAAAGTTATTATTTTTCCTTTAATAATTGCTTTTTGAATGAATATTTCTTTTAAAGAACTAGAAAAGGATAGAAACATTCTTTCTATCCATACAATCACCATACTACTAATTCTGTTTAGTATTTAAGAATGGAATTAGTAGTATTTATAATGTTACATAAACGCATTAGGCGCAGGCCCGAATGTTTCCTTTATTACTTCAATTATTAGTGGCCATCTTAGTTTCATTAGAGATTCTATAATCGAGATATAGAATAGTCGAATCACGAATTCAATTAACTCCTCGGTGAATTCAGTTCGATTATATAAATGATATTTCTAAGAAAAGCTTGTAGGATTTTAACTTATGAATGCATTTAGCTAAATTTATTCGCTGCCTTCTTATGGAGAACAAGAGATGGGGTAAAATACTTCTTGGCGTAAGAGGGGGCTTTTTTATTTGAGCTTAAAAAGAAGGATTTAAGTAATGTTACAGTTCTTATTTGGATAAAAAATAAAAAGTCCTTATTATTATTTCTTATACATAGCGAGAAAAATTTATAAATGCCAAATTAAAAAGCACAAGGAGAACCCTCATGCTTTTAGTTCATCATAAATTGCATTTAGTAAAGTTCATGCTCAGTTAACACTCTTCTTATGATTTCGTAGTGCAAAAATAATAGAAACTACCCAACCAATTAATATAACTAAGTAGATAATAGCAAGCCAGAGGTTGCTAATGGACAAGAAAGTAAGTAATGTGTGGCTATTAGTTAATATAATAAAACCTCCTACAAGGACTCCTAATAAATAAGAGGGTAATTTTCGTACTAACCATGCTGCGATAGGTGCTGCAAGGATTCCCCCTAACATCAGAGCTATGACCCACAACCAATTAACGCCTTCCCAACCCAATGAAAGCAGGAAGCCTAAAGTAGCAGAGACTGCAATAGCAAATTCACTTGTATCGACCGTACCAACGACCTTTCTGGCCGAAGCCCCTTTTTTAGATAATAAAATTGGAGTTGTAAGTGGACCCCATCCCCCTCCGCCAGTTGCATCTGCAAACCCAGCAATTAATCCCAAGGGAATCGATTGTTTTCTAGATAAATTAAGAGATTTTTTCTCACTACTTGGATGGAACTTAAATAGGAATCGAAAAAGTACATATAGACCAAGAAGTAATAAAAATAAAGAAATGTAAGGCTTTACCACATCTCCTGGTAACGCACTTAAAAAACAAGCCCCTGTAAATGCTCCAATAGAACCCGGAATTATTAATTTTAATACAGCTTGACGATCAACATTTCCAAACTTTATATGTGAAGCACCTGATGCAGCTGTTGTTACTACTTCCGCGAGATGTATAGATGCCGATACTATTGCGGGAGCCATTCCGAACATCAACAAAAGTGATGATGAGGTGACGCCATAAGCCATTCCTAAAGCGCCGTCAATTAGTTGCGCTAAAAACCCAATAAATGCAAAAATAATCAGTTTTCTCATTGTTATCATTCCTTAAATATGTGTTCTTTTAAGCTGATGGTAATACAGAAAAATATTAAGCTCCTTATGCTGATTTATATAGTTAAAAGAGGGAGTTATTAGATACAAATAATAAACATCTATCAAAGCGAATTATCAACACGATTATATTATTTTAATAGCGATAGTTGATATTTAGTGGATAACCTGAATTTTGATAAATTTAGGGAGAGGGGGAATGGAACTATCTAGAAATAATAAAATAATTACGTATTAGAGCCAGACCTTTCAGCTAGTCTTTTTTTATGCCATATTCTATTCCTCTTTAAATCAATTGTTCTTTTTCCAAATAGGTCATTACTTGAACTACACACTCTTCAACTGAATACCGGTTTGTTTCAATGACTAATTCTGGCTTAATAGGTTCTTCATATGGAGAGTCAATACCTGTAAATTCTTTTATTTCTCCCTTTCTTGCCTTTTGGTAAAGTCTCTTCGGATCCCGTTTTTCGCATTCAGCTAAAGGGCATTTTACATACACTTCAATAAACTCTTTCTGTTCTACTAGTTGACGTACTTGATGTCTATCTTCCTGGAATGGAGAAATAAATGCAGTGAGCACGACCTGGCCACTATCAACAAACAATTTGGCAACTTCACCAATGCGTCGAATGTTTTCCTTTCTATCTTCTTCAGAGAAGCCAAGGTTTTTATTAAGACCAAACCGAATGTTGTCACCATCTAATACATAGTTTCTAATCTTACGTTTGAACAATGCTTTAGCCACTGCATTGGCAAGTGTAGACTTCCCTGAACCAGATAAGCCGGTAAACCAAAGAATAAAGCTTTGATGACCATTTTGATCTTTTCTCTGTTTTTTTGTAATCATGGAAGTATGCCAAGTAATATTTTTTTTATTTGTCATTCTTCTCCCTCCTTTTTAAAAGCTTATTGTTTAGTTTTTAAGCTTTTGATTAATACCTCTATAATCTCTTTTCTACTAAATCTACTTGGCGGAAGCCATCTCTTCACATTTCGTATTAAAAGATATGTTTAAAGAAAAGAGGTTTAATTTCCAATTCTTCACTTGGAAAGTTACTAAAGATTTTTTAAGCTTCGTATTTCATCTAATAATAGGAATTGAATTTTCCTCTTTCTGTTTTATGAAAGATTTTAATCTCTCCTGTGGTATCTATTAGGTGATCCAAATAATTTCTTGAGGCCTAGATGTTTAAAATCACTTGCTTTATATATTTGTTCTGCCTCTTTCCTATCGGGAGATGTACACAATTGTTTTAATTTCAATACGTCATACATTATTCTGTATTTCATAAGTTTCCATGACTTGTTAACAGTCAGTCTATTTGTTTTTCCTTATTTTAGTGATTGTCCTTGTAATATTTTATGCACTTTCATTTGTTTGGTATAGTTGAATATAACAAACATGGAAAAAGTAATGATATGGATAATATTAAAGCTGATTGTCATATCATCCCAGACTTCGGAATACATTTAAAAGTACTGAATATATCAAAAACCTTTCCATTATGGAGGAGGGACAGACTTTGAAAGACATTCATGTACTCTTTATTAATTACAATATCCGTAACGATTTAAGAAAAGCACTATCCTCGCTCAACTATATTTTACCTCGTGTGAATAAAGTTACTGTTTTAGACAGTCACTACCCCTATTTATCCAGTGCTGATTCATCACTACCTTTTGATATAGAGTATATCGATGCTCGACACGATTTAGGTACTACGCTAAACACTTATATTCAAGACATAGAAAGTGAATATGTATTATTCCTTTTTACATATGAATTACTCACACCTGCCGTAGATAGCACCACACTTACTCTTAAGGATGATAAACCAATCATGACAGTCTACCGAGAGGGTAAAGAGCTATACGAATTTCCTTTTATGGTTAAGACTTCTTTCTTAAGAAATTCGTCATTTTTATTGGAACGAGAAGTGCCATTTAGAGAGGTAATATTCCATTCGTGGCTTCTGAAAAATGGGAATTCTAATGTAATTATCTTAAAAGAAGACGTGATTGAGGAGATAAGAAAAATAAGTAATATAACAACTAAGGAAAGGTTAAGTTTTGCTTATAAATTAAAAAAGAGTTCTCCGCTCCCTATTTCATCTGCCCCCACACTGTCTGTTATGATTTCTAATTTCAATATGGAGAAATTTCTTTCAGTAGCAATTCGATCATGTACGATGCAGTCCGTTCCTTTTGATCAAATAATAGTTGTTGACGACGGATCTACGGACAATTCGCTAAAGTTTTTAGAGAGGTATAAGACTTATCCCAATATCGAATGCTTTTCTAAGGTAAATGAAGGAAAAGCAAAAGCATTAAATTACATATTGCCGTTCATTACGTCTGATTTTGTATTAGAACTTGATTCAGACGACTGGCTTGATCCAGATGCGGTTTTTCTTATAAAGAATAAATTAGGAACTCTTCCCCAAAACACCGCAGTATTATATGGGAATTGGAGGTACTGGAATCAAAATTCATCAGATGAAGTTGAATTTTTAAAGGTTAGGCATGGGAAACCAGTGAATAGCCATGAAGAATTGCTTTCTTATCCATTTCCCCTCGGGCCAAGAATTTACCAGACGTCTGTTTTAAAAGAGGAGAAAGGGTTTCCCATTATAGACTTTGAACAAGGACGTTTGTATGAAGATATAGCCATACTAGTGCAACTTTTTAAGAACTATGGATTTTTCTATGATGATTTTACAATTTATAATGTGAGAAAGCATAATGACAGTATCACAAAAAAAAATCATTCCAAATGGAATGATTTTCGGAAATTTTTAAAATAAGCTAGTTAAGCTGGGAAGAAAGCTGATTGGATCGAGTCAACGGGAATGTTTTGATTCTCATATATACCATAGCCAGCTGATTCTACAATAGTAATATAGTCAGCTTGAACCATTGCAAGAACTCCCGTTGCTCCGTAATTAAATGTGTTAACTGTAACAAGGTGGCCTTGTCGCTTTGCTAACTCTTCTATCAAGGTAGATGCAAACATGAATCTTTCTCCTCCTTATCACTCAGTAGTAAATGTTTGAATCTGATCGAGTGGTATCAAATAAGTTCCAGTTGGGGCTACAACGGCAATATAGTCAGCTTGAACAGAAACTAATGTGCCTCCATATATACCAGTTGGGGTTGTAATTACGACTTGATCTGCTAATAAATCTAGTAGGCGTTGTCTAACTGTTGCTATTGGAGTAACTGGAGTACTAGTTCTTCCAAGGAAGCTTTCAAGAGCCACTCGTAGGCTTGTTATTGATTGCCCAGGTCCAATATTTAAGCCTAGACCAAGACATAAGACAAGATCTATAAGAAGCTCTGTTAGAGCTGCTTCTTGAGCGGTAGTTAGAGGAGGTGTTAAACCGCCAATAAAACTTATTATTGCAGCCCGTAAGGTTGGGTCAACACATGCTACATTTGGTGCTAAATTAAGTTGAGCTACTAATGCTGCAAGGGCTGCTGCTACTTGTGCATCAGTTCCTGATTCTAGTGCTAAAAGTACATCGAAAACATCATTCAATATTTGAATTGTTTGTCCTGGGTTACAGTCACATTCAAATTGGCCATCACCACCGCCAGGACCGCAAACGCGAACTCTCAATCCTAAACAACGGCGTAATCTGTTAAGTTGTCTTCCAAGTTCATCTAGTGTTCCTGGGGGAATGGCTGCTACTGTAGCGGCAGCTTGAATAATATCAATTAGTTCAAGTAAATCCTCAGCTATTTCTTCATCTACACAATCCTCGTTCTCTAATAGAAGTTCTTCTAATTCCGTGACAGCAATTTTTAACGCAGGCAAGTTAATAGTTGCTGCATTTAGTAGCTGACATATTGCATTAATGGCTTCACGAAAGTCTCGTGTAACATCAGGACAACATTTGCAGCGTTTTTTCTTTTTGCATCCGCAATTATCATGATCATGTTTTTTCTTTTTGCATCCGCAATCATCATGATCATGTTTTTTCTTGTGATCCCACTCATCATCATGATGGCGTTTTTTCTTGGAATCCCAGTCATCATGATGAGATTTTTTGCTCTTTTGCGTTAAACCTTCTAAAGACCCTAGGTCTAAACCAGAGAGTAATGCTTCTAATGGATTCGAAGACCCTTGTGTAGAGATGTTAGTATCGAGAAGCTGCTTCAGAAGATCTACACGTTTTTGCTTTCTTTCTGATGAAAATCCATTTGATCCCATACAATCTTCCTTTCAATTAATGTTTTACTTGCATTAATAACGTATTCTTGCAAAAATACGTATGACCGTGTCTTTACCTATTTAAATATAATTCTGCTATCATTTATGCATTCTGGTCTACATTGTATAGTATGCTTATCCGACTCTTGATGCGCTCAGCACTTTAATCATTTTGATGGGAAATATCACCTTTAATTTAGTCGAATATATAGGTGAAAATCATAAAAATTTGGGATAGGTTAATAGAAAGAAGTCCTGAACTTAAAGCTTACCTAAAATTGTTTTTCATAAGAAGAATAATTTTAAGTAAGCTTTAAATATAAAAAAGAAGAGTAAAGATGATAAAAAGTATTAAAAAATAAAGGACCTTTTAATAAAACATCTATAAATAGTACAATCTATTATTTTCTTAATTCCTCTGACAACAAGCTTTCCATAGTATTTTTGTGATGGTTAATAACGAAATCAATTTCTTTCTTTATAGCGACCGCATGTTTTTTTGACCCCATCTGTTTATGAATTCTATACAGTAACAAGGGTTGGGATAAATAAAATACGTCAAATTTATGGATAATTCGTATCCATAAATCGTAATCATGTGTATAGGGCAATGTTTCATCAAAAACACCTACATGGTTAAATACAGATTTATCTATCATAACGGAGCATCCGTTAATAAAATTTTTTGTGCTTATTCTTTTAATAATTTCAAGTCGGCTTGGAGGTTGTATACCTAAAGGAGGACTAATAATACGGCTCTTTTTATCGATGGCGCAATAATTTGTATGACTAAATAGTGCGTTTTGCTCTTTCATAAAGGCGAATTGAATTTCTGTTTTTTCAGGATAATAAATATCATCTGAACTAAGCCAGCAAAAATAATCCCCAGTGGCATGTTTAATCCCCATATTTAGAGCGCTTGCCGTTCCACCATTCTCCTTTTGGATATATTTAATTTTATCTAAGTATGGAATGATTTTTTCAACATACTGTGTAGATCCATCATTCACTACAATGATTTCAATATCTTCATAAGTTTGATTTATTAAGCTATCTAAAGCTTGATTGATATATGGACAATTATAAAATGGAACAATTATTGAAATTTTTGACATAGCTATTTCCCCTCTCTAAATCTAATTTAACTACCGTTTATTTTTGTCTTATTAAAGCTATTTTTTAATTTATTACATTCCTTATCTTTTAGAATTTCTATAGTTCTTTTTCATAAAATAAAGGTTCTTAACATAAATATGTTTGAAGCATCTCTCATATCCAAGTCAATTAATTTTAATTAACAATTATTATATTTTAGAAAAATAATATAAATAAAGGTTTTTTTAAAATCTTTAGGGGGAATATCGATTATGATACATGACAAATTCCTTATATTTAATGGCAAAGAGAGTGTGACAACGCAAGAACAATTATTTACTGATATCCAAAATACATTCACAATAGAATTTTGGGCAAAACCAGAGGCTCCTCATGTAATTGACATGCAATCTAAAAGAGGAATCTTCCCAACGCCCAGCAAACGTTTTGCTCTAACACCTGTTTTTGGAGCAATGGGAGATGGAAATCCTTCTCGAGCAGGTATTGGTATATCTATAGGTATAAATGGCATTTCAATATATGAGCATACAACCAATCACCTAGTTCCTACTTTGGTGTATCCCTGCGATTTAAATGATTGGACGCATATTGCGGTTGTTTATGTAAACAAAAGACCCACATTGTATATAAATGGTAAGTTTGCCGGAAAAGGAATAAAGAGTATTAAAAGAACAGTTGTTTGTTCAGGTAGTTTTGGAGGGATGGAACCATACGGTTTTTACGTTGGGAGTTTGAAAGAAATTCGAATTTGGAACACAATCAGAACACAGAATGAAATTGAGATGAACATGAATCATGAACTAACTGGTAATGAAACAGAACTTTTTGGATATTGGAAATTAAATGAGGGTTCAGGAGAAATAGCTTATGATTCGACGAAAAATAAAAATAATATAATTATTAACGGAGTAAGATGGCATACTCCTGCAATTAAGAAATCCTCTGAGAAAAGTATAAATATTTTATTTGTATTTTACGTCCCAAGCGGAGGAGTAGAAACTTTAAATCGGCAAAGATGTAAAGCCCTTAAAAAATATAATATTAATGCTCATTGTTTATATTATGAAAATAAAAGGGAGTTATTAAATGATCATGGCACCCCCACGTTCATAACAAATAATGATAATGAAATAAAGAAGATATTAGAAGAAGGCAATTACAGTGCTATTGTTATTATTTCAGATTTCCAAGCATTATCTAGATTCAGTTCTTTAGGATATCAAGGGAAGATGATTATTGAGATTCAAGGATATGGTCCAAAAGATGTAGCTAAAACCGTACTTAAATCTGCTATTCCACTTGTGACCACTCATGCCGCTGGACTTTTAAACCCAAAAACCCCGCACATTATGGAATTATTTGACGAACTTTACCCATCTTTCCCTAAATTTAGTTTTAATAACTGTTTTGATACGACTCAGTTCTCTTATAAACCCTTACCTGTAAGTGAAAATCCTATCATTGCGTGGATTGGACGAATTGAAGATAATAAAAATTGGAAAGAGTTTCTTCAAATAGGAAGTCAACTAATCAAACAGCATAATTCAAAAATACAGTTACATATGTTTGAAGATCCAACATTATGTGAACCTATAGAAAGACAGAAATTTGAAGATTTAATCAAAGAATTGAACTTGGAAAATCACCTTACTTTGCACGCAAATGTTCCTAATTCTCAAATGGTTGATCATTTTTCTATAATTGGTGAGTCGGGGGGGTTTTTATGTTCTACTTCAAAAGTAGAAGGCGCACCATTGTCTTTACTTGAAGCCCTGAGCTGTAAATGCCCTGTATTAACGACAGATTCAGATGGAGTAAGAAGTTCAATCATTCATAATCAAACAGGAAAGTATTACACGTTAGGAAATATTGATGAAGCAATAAAAGAGGCAATGGAGTTAATGACAAATTATGATTTAAGAGAATCTATACGTTTAAATGGTCTTAAACATGTAGAATTACATTTCAGTCCAGACTTGTATTGTCATAATTTCATTCAAATGCTTTTAGCTTTAGGAATAAACTATAATAAATAATAAAGTTCAACTAAAAACAGCAGAGATTCCTTTCACTAGTAATGATTTTTAATTGAACTATGATAAAACACGTAAGCCGGAAAAAATAGCATTTTTTCGGCTTTAGCAATTACAATAGAATATTAAACTTAATCGTTTAGATATATTTTATGACAATAAGTTCTGTTCTTTTTTAAAATGTTCCAGTTGTTTTTGTTCATCAGGGGTAAGTGTTTGAAGTTGTTTAGCCATGAGTTGTTTAGAAAAATCATATAGTTCTAGGTCTAATTCATTGTACTTTTTAATGAGATTTATCACAGTAGAGGGCAATTCTTCTTTTTTAAGACGTTTCTTAGTAATATTTTGTTTTTTGTAATGAATATCATTCCATCCATATGCCTTTTTTAACAAAAAAAGTGATTCGTTAAAGAATTCAGTAAGGCCCACTACGGTAAAATTTTTTAAATTTTCTTTTGCTTTTTCAAGATCAGGTTTAACTGGAATGCCACTTATCATAACTGTCTGGAAATTATAAGCCTCAGCTTCTTTTAGTACGTATTCTTCTAAAGTCATTTTTTTTACCCTTTCATAACCTGGATAATCTTGCAAAAAATAATATAAAGAGATCACACGGTCTACTGGATCACGTAACATAGTAAAATAGTTAAATTCTTTGGCGAAAAATTGATCTATTCCATAAAGGTAATGCCCTGCTACTGCTTTGAGTTTTCCTTTTTCTTCTTTAGTTAATTTTTCATGTTCTATCATTTTACCCTTAAATGAATCATGATCATAAATCTCATCAAAATTGTACTGCTTTTTCAAGATTTTGTTTAAAGTTGTTCCCCCAGTTTTTGGGATATGAATAAAAATAGTTAGGTTATTTTTAGACACTAAAATTTCCTCCAATTTTACTAAATTATTAACAATTTAAGTTCAGAGTTCCTGCGTATTCTTATACATCTTTAATATGCTCAATAAGAAGCGGACGATAATGATTTTCGATTATATACATTTCTTTTTTCATTTCTGGTTGGTATTTCCTTGTTCCAGCTTCTTCATGGGTTCTAAATTTAGTAAGCACCTCATCTAAATAATGAAATTTATAGCCGCTTACTAATAAGCGAAACCACATTTCATAGTCATGTGTATATCGATAATAAGGATTAAAGTACCCCATTTTTTCAAATATGTTTTTCTTTACAATAACTGTACAACCGTTAATTACGTTATAATTTAAAAAAGCCTTATACACTTCATTTAAATTGGAAAATCTTTGACCACAAAAAGGTATCAAAACTTCATTTCTCTCATTAATATAGTCATAGTTTGTAAAGCTTGCTTCCGCATGATTATTAAGCATAAATGAAACCTGTTTAGCAACCTTCTCTGATAGAAAATAATCATCTGAACTTAACCATGCTATATATTCTCCTGTAGCAGCATGAATACCAGTATTTAAGGCAGTGGCAGTACCTCCATTTTCCTTTCTTATATAGTGAATTTTCTCTTGAAAAGGTATTACTTTTTCCGTGAAAATGGTCGAACCATCGTCTACCACAATAACTTCTATATTTTTATAGGTTTGATTTAATGCACTCTGAATAGCTTGATCTACGTAAGTACAATTATAAAATGGAATAATTATTGAAACTTTTGGGCCCATCTTGTATCCCCCTAAAAATTACTTTCTACTTTATTCATTAAAAGATGAATCAATCTTTTTTTATAATTTCGCTATAGCGATTATGGACAAAAAATTTTAAATATACTTAGTTTTATAGACAATTTTATTACACAGAATTTTTGCACCTCACGCTAATTAGGTTATGCAAAAAGTATGTTAAATGATATAGGAAATCCCTTTTCATAATGAACTTAATTTAACACTGGTTTAATACAAGTATAATTATTCGACTATTCATATTCTTTTTTACGATAAAAATTAAGAACATCTTTGAGTGAGGATTCAAGAGAAATAGCTGGCTTCCAACCTAAGTTAATCAACTTTGATGGTTCAATTTCGATTGGCGTTTCTATCTCGTCATTTAATAATGAATGGACGTTGAATTCAATAGGTGCTATGTCTTTCAAAACCTTCACTATTTCCTTTAATGAACGGCTCTTACCTGAATTTACATCATATATTTCTCCAGGTTTTCCTTTCATTAAAAGAATATCATAAGCACTTACAGCATCTCGTACGTCTAAAAAATCCCGCTGATCATTGAGGTTATTCACTTTTAGAATATTATCTGTTTTATTTTTCTCCATGCTTACTATTTTTTGTGCAAAAACAGAACAGACGCCTCTAGACAACCCTGGACCTATTAAGTTAGATGGTTTAGCTATTACGATATTCATGTTATATAAAACTGCAAAGGATTGTGCAATAAGGGATTGAATTGTTTTACTTAACCCGTAGGGATGGTTAAATGTAGAGATAGATGTCGGATCAAATTCAAGAGCCGAACTAGTAACAACAATTTTACAATACGGAGTTTCTTGACGGAGAGCGTCAATCAAATATGCAGTAGAGAATGAATTTACCTCTAAGGAATGGACGGGATCGATCCAAGACTGTCCTACATGATTTTGTCCCGCTAAATGAAGAACATATTGAGGTTTTGTTTTTTTGACTAAGATTTTTACACCTTCTTTATCAGAAAGGTCACAACTTATCCATTTAACTCCCTTATATGGATAAGGATTTTTATTTGAAATAGCTATAACATCAAAACCAGAATCAGAAAAATGCTTACAAGCATGATAACCAGTAAATCCACTTGCTCCAGTAATTAATACCTTATTTTGGTGATCCATTACCTTGGCCTCCAATCATACCTTTTATTTTTTATACTCATTGGGATAAATATTTGTATAATAGAGTTTTTTATTGAGTGAATGGTTTTAAATAGAATATTATCATTCTCTAATAATTATTAAATTTTCTTGAAAACAAACTAGAGGTTAATAAAGAAAAGTTTCAATCATTAGGATATATTTTCTTCATTGTGTACTTAGTGAACTTGAAATAAGGTTTTTGCCTCCTGTTATAGCGTTATAAATTAGTACATTCCTAACTAGCATTCCTTTTAAGGTCTAGAGAAAAATAGGTTGCATAAAATATATATGGCTATGAATTATACATCGTTATTTATATAAATTTCATACAAATCAGATTTAGCAAATTTCCATTCAAGGAGATGAAATTTATGAAAATATTACTGGCTACATTTTGGAGTGTTCCTCATGTAGGTGGTGTATGGAATTATATGCAACAATTAAAGCCAAAGCTTGAAGCTTTAGGGCATGAAGTAGATCTATTAGGGCATGGAGCAAATAATCAATCTGTTCAACTTATAAGTCAAAATCGTGGGATAGAAAAAGCACAAATTCAATCCCTCATTCGTTCAAAATTAAAAAAAGAAAGCCATCGATTTTCTGATAAAGATTGGGTCATTAATTATTATGAAACACAAATGGCTGGGTATGAGTTAGGAGTGGATTACTTAGGAATAGAAGAATACGATTTGATTCATGCACAAGACGTCCTTTCAACGATCTGCATTAACCAATTGAGAGCTAAAAAAACTTCTTTAGTTACGACTATTCATGGCTCTGTAGCTCAGGAATTAAAACATTCTGTAACAAATATTTTAAAAACTCCTACTGCTCATTTAGCCTGTGAATATTTTGACGAATTGGAATATAAGGGGGCAACTTCTGCTGAAGTCACGATCGTAGCAAATAACTGGTTAAAGAATATTTTAATCAATGAATTCCATGTTGAGGATGAACAAATCGAAGTATTTCACTATGGCTATGATATAGAAAATTTCTTGAGCCGAATAAATGAACAATCCCCTATTAAGCCCCCAACAAAACAAAAACTCCTTATTTACACAGGTAGGCTTACAGAAATTAAAGGCATTCAATATTTGATTTCTGCTCTTAGTGAATTGAAAGAAATTAGAAAAGATTGGATTTGTTGGATTGTTGGCGATGGAGAAATGCAAGCAGAGTTACAAGTGCAAACCAAAACTTTAGGATTAGAGAAATGGATTTTGTTTCTCGGAAACAGAAATGATGTTCCTTACTTATTATCCATCTCTGATATTTGTATTATGCCAAGTATTATTGATAACCAACCTTTAGCAGTAATTGAAGCTCAGCTTGCAGCCAAGCCTGTCATTGTCAGTGACGCAGGTGGATTGCCTGAGATGGTTGAACATGGAATAACAGGAGTAATATCACCTGCAGCAGATCCAAAAATGTTATGTATAAATATCGATTATCTACTTACGCATGAGCCATACAGAAATAACCTTGGTTCAAATGCCCAAAAATGGGCTTTGAGTCATTGGTCTCCAGATAAAGCTATCCAAAAAGTAATAAACACGTATGAAAAAGCTGTATTAAAAAGAAAACATATCTCTAATTAACAATAATGAGTTACCTTTAAGTCCAATATAATTTTTAATAAATAAGATTTGCAATTTAACCTCCCTTCTTTTCGTAAATTATTAGGCAAACGCCTCATACCAATACTATTTATACAACATACAATATTAGAAATTTTAAAGGGAGAATGATTTATGAAAGCTGTTGTTACTGGAGGAGCTGGCTTTATTGGATCTCATCTAGTTGAAGAACTTATCAAAAAAGGAATCGAAGTACATGTTTTAGATAATATGACAGCAGGGAATTTATATAATGTACACCCGCTTGCTGTGATGCATACTGAGGATATATGTAGTACAGAAGCCAAACATATTATTTTGAAAGAGAAACCTGATGTTGTATTCCATTTGGCTGCTCAGGCAGATGTAGCACGTTCTATTCATAATCCGAAATATGATGCTAATGTGAATATTAACGGGACAATAAATGTACTTGAGGCTTGTCACGAAGCTTCCGTAAAAAAAATAATTTTTTCTTCTACGTCAGGAGTCTACGGGAATTTACAGAAAGAGTTGATCTCTGAAGAGGACTTTGCAATACCAGCTTCTTACTATGGTTTATCGAAACTTACAGCTGAGTCGTATATCCGGTTGTTTTATCAACTGTATGGGCTTTCCTATACCATTCTCCGTTACGGGAATGTATACGGACCGAGACAAACAGCAAAAGGAGAAGGCGGAGTTATAGCTGTTTTTTTAGATAGAGTAAACAAAGGGATACCTTTAAGTATTCACGGTGACGGTGAACAAACAAGAGATTTTGTGTATGTAAAAGATGTTGTTCAAGCAAATATAAATGCAATAGAACAAGGTCATCAGGAAACTATTCAAATTAGTACTGCACGGAAAACATCGATAAATCACTTGTTGAAAACTCTAACTCAAATTCATGGAGCTAAAATCGACACTGTCAGTAAACCTGCAAGAACAGGTGATATAAAACACAGTTGCCTTGATAACAGGAAAGCACATCAATTGTTAAAATGGCACCCGTCAATTGATATTTTTTCTGGATTATCAGAAACTTATAAGTTTTCACATAAGAACCAATCCTTAGGATGATTAATATTTTTATGTGAAAATTTTCACCTAAAATCTAATATTCTCTTCAGAACTAAGTGAAAATGCTGTTAATAATATTACTCTAAAAGAGGATTGCGTAAGAAATCTTTAAATTAAGTTTCTTTAATTGAAAGTATGACCAATCTAAGGTCATACTTTTTGCTATTTGATGCAGCTAGCGTATAATTTAAACTTTTATAGCTTATTAGAATTACAAAAAAAGAGCCTATCCAACGAGTATGTAGAGAGTACCCAAATACTAGATAAATAACTTTATTGTTATGTGAAACACACCAAGGAATCATGAAAAAATACAATAATACACTAAAAAGATGAGTTTAATTTAAGTTATTTAAAACAATTTTGCATATTATAAAGCATTTAGAGGTTATTCATATGTCAAAGAGGGATAGGGATCTTCAGGGAGTAATTATACTGAGAATCTGAAGTCATTTATAAATTAGTTATTTTGAAATAGTCCCATAATAATTCCAATGCAGATAAAGGGAAGGACCCCTATTTTTAGTTAGCAAGCTTTTAGCCTAGTTTCTTATCAAATGATTAAGTTTAAGAAATCACTATCCATTTTTCTACTTCCTATTTGAGGAGAAATCTTGGCATATAAATGTACATTTTAAATCAACTAGTTTTTTGCCCTGCCATTTTCCGATTGTAATACATTTAATATTAAGAGGAGAGTTTTTATTTTACCTTTCCAATTTGAGTATTATAAGTTGACATAGAAGGATATAAACTAAATACTCCCTTATCAGTTAGTTTATTTATATTATTTTCGAGTATCAACCCAAGTTATAACTACTTATTTTAAGGAGGTAGTAGTATGGGTTTGGAAAATATAAAGGGTAATTATGATGCTATCTTCAGTTTAGGAGACCTTTGTTTAACCGCTATTCAGCTTAGAGAAAATAACTTAAGACCTTTTTCAGGGGTATTAGATTGGGTTTCATCTCCATCTTTGGAAAATGTAAACTGTCTCTTGCGGAATCGCTTCTCTAATTTTTTGAATCTAAATAATTTGAAGCCTATTAAATATGTTTCCCAGTGGGACCTCTTCGTATTGGACGAGCTCAATAATATAGGCTTTAACCATGACTTTAAAACAGATAAAAATACACTTACCCATTTAGGAGGCTACCCGGAGGTTAAAGAGAAATATGATAGAAGAATTCAACGATTCTTAGAGAAAATGTCCACTAGCGAAAGAATATTGTTTGTAAGAACAGAAGCCACTTTAAACGAAGTTCAAGAACTTGAATCCATTTTATCTGGAATGGTTAAAAATGATTTTCGAATCCTTGTAGTTAATCATTCCAATGTCAATAGCATGATCGAAAAGAATTGGCATTTAGAAAATGTCTGCGTTGTTGAACTTCCAAATCATGATATATGGAATTCTAATAATAATCATTGGAAGAAAATTTTTGAAGGAGTTTCTCTTGTATAGATAAAGGAAAATTTTTCCTTTTAAACCTTTTGTGTCTTTCTTTTTCCGAAGGTTTTTATCAGAAATGAACTAATCATCAAGAAAAAATCCAAACACATCTACTCAAGCTAATTGGTTAGGTGTGTTTGGATTTTTTACAGGCTATAGTAATTTATATTTGTTTACTGATAGATAATAATGTACAGAAAAGTAAGGGACCAGAAGTTTATACATATTCAGTAATGTTCTAAATATAACTGATGTAAAGCAAAGAGATATAATTTGTTAGATATGATATGTTTAATATAAAATCAAAAAAACAAATTGGTGTACTTAATAAGAATCAAAAAGTTGCGCGGTTTTAGAAAAAATGTTGGCTTTTGAGAATAATTATAGATGGGAATAGGGATGAAACCACCGTATATAATTATAATTAATGGGCGCTTTTCCCTTTTTATTTATGTTTGATTATTTTGCTATTTCAGATTCTATCAGTCAGAGTATACAGCTGCATTAAAACTTTCAGGACCCGTACGTGTTGGTGCAAGTACTATACCACTAGGTACACTAATGAACGCTTGATAAACTAAAAGGGTTCCGGGATTAGGTGGTCTGTAGTCAGAACCAGTTACAGTTATTATTCTTCTAGTAGCGACCCCTAAGGCACCTGCGGCTTGTGCTGTTTCTGTGGCTGAATATATAAGAACACGGTTTGCTCCTACACCTCTGTAAATTGAAACGGTAATAGGAACTGCAACACTGGCTAAAGAGCTAATGGCAACTGTTGCAGTAAATTGAGTACGAATATTCGGTCCTGCGCCTTCTACAAAAAGCCCTAGACTTCCAAAGAGTTGTGGTGTAGAGGTAAGAGGAATTGATATTGCATCACTATAACTGATGTTCTGCGAAATATGGGCGTCTAATAATTTAACCATAAATTTAACACCTCTTTTCTAAGCATTTACTCTATCATATGAATCTAATATATTTACGCTTGGACAATTTATCTATTCTTAGAAAATAGGTTACAATTACATGAAAAAATAATAATATCAATACTTTTTTAAAAGTATTGATACTGATGGATTTGTTTCGATCCAACACCTACATAGACGCAGAATAAACATTCATAGCCAGTTATCGAACGACGATTTATAAAAATTTGGTGAAATCTATAGAGTCTATCATTCTTTTACTAAATACATGTGAATCAATATAAATGTCCAAAATTTGTTACGAAATCTACTGCTGTAACTTGTAATGATTTTTAAGTTATAAAGCTTGTTTCAAAGCTTGAGGAGGGAGAAGTATCGTTTAGAGGCGAAATGATAAATTTAATTTATACAACATTTGTATCAAATCATAAAGAGCTGGGTTATACTCTATATAAAATATCTCATTTAATAAAATAATGCTTTAACAGAAACAATTCTTGGAATTAATGATTTTAATTATGTTAAAACTGTTAAATTAAAGGTTGCTTTATTACTTGATTACTATTCAACAAAACATGTAAACTTAAAAATTAATTAACATCTTTGATGGTTTTAAACTAGTATATACTAGAGCCGTAATTTCTTAAGGGTTAATTAGGGGATTTTTCAATTGTTAATTGTAATTCCCTGTAAAACATAATCCCATGTAAAATCATCAAAAGGTATATTAGGAACCTTTAGTGAACAGACTCTGTCTATTTCCCAATTCATTTCAATAATTTCTTTTAAACCTTCTACTGGATAAAGAATAAGAATATTAAATTGACCTTTTACAATCTGTGATAATACAGATTCCAACTCAACTGCCTCATCGTAACTGGCTGCCCATCTAATAAACAGAACAGATTGGCTAAATGTTATTTTTTCAAGAAATCTTTCTATTCGATAATTCAATTTTTCTTTAAAAGAAGGATATGTTACAGTCCAATCTTGATTTGGTATTATTGGGAAATCGTGAACTGACAAGATATCGTAATAAGTATCCTTTACTAAATGCGATTTTACTCCTTCAATAAAAATTCCATCGTCAAGAGCATCAAAAGCCCCCTCTATTAAACACATATTTTCAAGCTCCATAAATCCTTCAAATTTATTCCTTAATAATCGATTTACATTTGAAAGTGATAGGGATACACTCCAATCAAGGGGACCTGAAAATGTTCTTAAGTTATGCTTTCTTAATTGTATTGCTGGATTGCAAGCACTGCCTAAACTAACTATTACATCATAAGCGCCTTTAATATCCTGTAATTTCAATCTAATCTCTCCTTTACATTTACTGATTTCACTATACAATATGTTGAATTTATTAAATTCGCTTGGACAACTTTTTAAGG
Organism: Priestia sp. 53B2; assembly: GCF_056099005.1. Lineage (NCBI taxonomy): Bacteria > Bacillati > Bacillota > Bacilli > Caryophanales > Bacillaceae > Priestia > Priestia sp. 53B2. The sequence continues at coordinate 38,834 of NZ_JBLZXA010000007.1, read as the reverse complement.
TGTTTTTTAGAATCGCTATTTTAGATTTACTAGGTATACTTGTCATAACAAATCTGGAATATATATGTAGCGATACTAATAAACTCATAAAACGGTATCAGGAGAGTAACCTAAAGCAAAGCTGCTAATGGCAAGTAACATAAGTAGAATTAATACCACTCTAAATTTAACTAGGTGTATTTTATATTAACTTTTTTACGAACTACATGGAATTTTGACCTACCACTAGCATAATTTGCTTGAATATTATTATTCATTTATGAAATCTTTTTTTAATAACAATTTTTAAATCCGTGATTTCTTAAAAAATCAATTAGATTTTATATTATAAAACTCTTTTATCTGAAGAATCTGGGTTGAATTTAGCTCCTAGAATAAGTCTTTTCTGCTTTTTCATCTAGAAGAAAGTCCATTCATTATGAAGAGTACTTGGTAAAGAAGGATAGATTTTTTCATTATTAACTGTTCTGATCGACTAGTATCAGATGTTTGTTATCAATCTATTAACTATTTAGCTTTAACAAATAATTTCATGTCCATTTACGTAGTTCGATTAACATTTCTTTGTAATCTGGAATAGGGTATTGGAAATCAGTTCTAGTATTTCTAATAGTTCGATCTAATATGACTTCTGAATCCGAAATAATTTCTACGTCTGTTTTCTCGAAAATTTCTTGAATTAACTTTAATAGCACATATTTTGATACTTTCTTGTCTGAGCCTAAATGGTATAATCCAGTAATCTCATGTTGAATCAGTGAATCAATAGCTTTTGCTAATTCAAGTGTGGTTACACCATTCCATAATACTTGTTGATATCCTTTTATTTCTCCTTTTTGCTTCATAAACCATAAAAACAATCCAATTCCATCTTCCTTCAACTCTGGTCCTATTATTGAAGTACGAATGGTCAAATGTTTATCACTAATAATTTCTCCCAATCGCTTAGTTTCCGCATATACAGAGGTGCCGTCGGGGATATCATCTTCGGTGTAATCACCCTTCACTCCTGAAAAAACACAATCGGTACTGATTTGAATTAATTTTCCTTGATAACGTTCGACTAATCTACTCAATTGGTGAGGCAATAAACTATTTACTTGAAAGGCTAGTAAACGATTGTCGTTGGCGTGTTCATTTAATATTCCAACACAATTGATGACAATGTCTGGTTTTATAGATTCGATGATTTTTTCTACTTTATCACAATCCGTTACATCAAGATAAAGACTATTTTTGTCCTTTGGTTCCCTTGATGTATAGAAGACTTCATACTCTGGCTTTTGCATGAAATATGCTGTTATCATATGTCCCGCCATTCCTTTTCCACCAAGGATTAATAATTTCATTTAAATAAATCCTCCATCCATTAACATTTTTTTTATTTCGTCTTTACTTATTAACTCCTTGCTAGAATTGTAGTCAATTAAGTCTACAGGTTTGTATTCCGAATAATGTTCCTTTAGTCCCTCAATATGGATTGGTGGCAGAATAACAAAATATTCATCATCATAAGCAATTGTCATAGTACTTTCATATTCTGAAAGAAGCAATTCGTGGATTTTTTCTCCGGGACGAATGCCTAGTATTTCAATATTAATGTTTTCTTTATTAGAAGCTTCTATTAGTACATCAGCAAGGTCAATGATTTTGCATGTAGGCATTTTCATAACAAAAATTTCTCCACCTATGCTTTCAAAAGTGGCCTTAAATACGAGTTTAATAGCATCTTCAAGTGTTAAGAAAAATCGAGTCATGTTCATATCTGTAATACCAATTTTACCTTTTTCCTGAATCTGCTTTTTAAACACATGAATGACACTTCCATTTGTTCCTAAAACATTTCCTCCACGTATACATACGAACCTTGTTTTTGTATTTAATGTATTGGCATGAATGATCAATCTTTCTCCCATAGCTTTTGACAATCCGTAAAAATTGGCAGGGTTGGACGCTTTGTCTGTAGAAATATAGATGACTCTATGCACATTACAAATTATAGCGGCATCTATAACATTCTGTGTTCCGTTGACATTTGTTTTTAATGCTTCAAGTGGTTGATCTTCACATACAGGAACATGTTTTAAAGCTGCCAGATGATAAACATAATCAACGTCTTGGCATGCTTCAATTAATGAATCCCTCTCTTTGATATCTCCAATAACGAAATTTAATTTTGGGTTATTATCAAATTCTTGTTTCATTGTAAATTGATTTGACTCATTACGCGAAAAAATACGAATTTCCTTTGGATTGTATGTTAATAATTGCCTTACTAATTCATAGCCCCATGAACCTGTGCCGCCTGTCACTAAAATAATTTGATTACTAAACAACTTTATATCCCCCTAACAGTACTTTAATTACTTTGTCGGAAACATCTTTGTCGTCATATCCCTCTGGATAGGACCATTTTTTTTGATGGTTAACCATTACGTGCACACAATTAACTATTTGATCTGAGTCTATTCCGGATAACATATTACTTCCGCACTCAATTGTCTCTGGTCTTTCAGTTGTTTTGCGGATTGTAACAGTGGGAACATGGAATAAACAACATTCTTCCTGAACGGTGCCACTATCGGTTAAAACACAGAGAGCATTTTTTTCAAGCTTAACAAAATCGAAAAAACCAAACGGTTCGTGAAACTCCACTAAAGGGTGAATTTTTAGTTCACCGATGCCTTTAATACGTGATTTAGTACGAGGATGGATACTACAAATTACTCTCTTTCCATATGTTTCAGCTACCAAGTTGATTCCTTGTATAATTTCTAGTAGTCGATCTTCATGATCTACATTTTCAGCCCGATGTGCCGTAACTAAAAAATAACCCTCTTTTTCAACTAGTAGTTTATTAAGGACGTCACTTTGTTCAATTTCAGATTTATAATGTTCTAAAACTTCGTAAATGGGGTTACCTGATACAATAATGCGATTTGAGGGAATTCCTTCTTTAAGGAGATTTTCTTTACTTTGGGGAGTATAGGGTAGATTAATGCTTGAAATAGCATCAATGACTCGGCGGTTTTTCTCCTCTGGTACTTCTAAGTCAAAACAACGATTTCCAGCTTCCATATGGATGACTGGAATACCCATTCGTTCTGCTAAAATTGCACTTAAACCACTGTTTGTATCTCCTAGTACTAGAATTTTGTCCGGCTTTTCTTTTAAAAAGATTTTTTCTAGCTCTTGGTACATTTTTGATAACTGTTTCCCTAGTGTATATTGTTGATCAAATAAAATATAATCAGGCTTCCGCACTTTTAATTCTTGAAAAAATACTTCACTTAAGGTAGAAGTGAAATTTTGTCCTGTATGAACTAAAATGTGCTGCTGAGCGTAATTGTCCAATTTTTCTATGATAAGACTTAAACGTATAATTTCAGGCCTTGTGCCCAAAATTGTCATAACTTTCATAGTCTACATCTCCCGCCTAGATTCAATTTTTGATTTTTTTACAGTCACTCCTCTTTTATTAAATTATGCTTTTATCTCAATATTGCTATAGGCTACTCTATCAAAATCCCTTTGTGAAAAAGCCCTTTGACAAATAATTTTCGTAAATTCATCTGACTAATTTCTTATTTAGGCTAATCATCTAATCATGTAAAGGACTAAAGTTATAACTGTCGTAATAACAGTGTTAAATTGATCAATTAATCTAATTGTTGCTCCATTCACTAGTGTTCCATCTTGAGATAATACGGTGCCTGTTACATTTCCGGGTTGAGGCTGTAAAATGACGTTCAAAACTTGAGTTTGTCCAGCAGTAATCGTTGTTGTACGGGTTGCTGTAATAAAGCTTGAAGCTACAAAATTTAGATTATAGGTACCTGCAGCAAGTTGGGGAAAGCTATAATTTCCTTCCGTGTTAGTTGTAGTTGTAGAAATTAATACATTGCTTTAGCTGCGAAGTTCTACAGTAACTCCACTAAGAGATAAACCAGTCTGCCCAGAGGTTACCTTTCCCGTAATTGATGCAGCTGCAGCTACTGTTACGTCATTAGCAGTTGTAATCGAAGTTAGTTGAAAGCCGGTAAAGTTGTCAGTGCCAGAAACAGTAACTGTGTTTAGCCTTCTTGTACCTGCTGTAGAAAATGTTCCTACCACTGTATAAGTTAGCGTAAGACTCTGTCCCATGATGAGGTTGCCAATATTCCATGTCAATGTCTTATTAGCCGAATTAAGAGTAGCAGAACCACTTGAAACTGTAATATTACTTACACTTGATAGCTGATCAATACCAAAGACATCGCTTGCAACTACGCTTCTTGCTATATCTCGACCTGTATTTGTTATTGTTATCCTTTGTGTCCATGTTGTTAAAGAGCCTGTTAAGAGAGAGGTTGGACCGGAGGTAATAGTTTTAGTTGCAGTCAAAGCTGCTCGAACATCTACATCTGTTGGGGGAGATGGATTGGTTATTGATTGAACAAATTGAAAGTTTTCACCAGCTTGTAAAGAATCTTTATTATAATTATTTGCATTTGCGGAAGAAAAAATGACTAACCCAATGGGAGTTGAAGCGGTAATTCCAAGAAGTGAAAAAAGTTTGCAACGGGGAATTGAAAATCTATAAAATAATCAGGGTTTCCACCAAAATTTGATCCATCATTGGTTAGTGTAGCTCGAGCTACATCAAAATTTACAATTGGACGCGAAAAATTTGGAGTTCCACTTCCATCTGTTCCTTCTGCAGGATCATTCCATGAATTATAAACCCGTGTCGTATTTTTAATTAAATTTATAGTATTATCTAGTCCGTTAACATTAGCTAGCCAGTCATAAACTTCAGGATCTCCTGACGTATTAATAAGTACTCCCCAACCATAATTAGCAAATCCGGTTAATTTAGAGTTTCTTGGATCCTCATTAACACGAATTCTAAAATAAACATTTGTTGCATCATATGTGAAAAATGCTGAAGGAAATTGCGTATTACCTACGAGATCAGTGGAGGCAGGAGATTGGTCCCCTATCAATATGGGCTGAAATTGACTGTTTGTGGGAAAGGCCATTGTATTACCTCCTTACATAAATTAACCTTACGTTTTATTAGGCTAACAACTAAGATGTTACAATTTAACTCGACCTAAAGTATTAGTTCCTTGCATGAGCAGGCTTTTGTTTTATATGAACTAATTCTTTAATAGGAGAATGTTCTAGTTTTAAAAAATAATTAGTTTTTAAAGGAAATAAAAATTATTTAAATATGTATAAATAAAAAAACTGACTTCAAAATACAAATTTTTGTAAAATGCAGTCAGGAAATAATTGAGATTATATTTTTATTTGCTAAAGGTGTTATTCTATATAGCCATTAGGGTTGTTCTTCTGCCAGTTCCAGGAGTCATGACACATATCATTGAGATTTTTGGTTGTTTGCTAGTCTAGTATTTCTTTAGCTTTAGTCGCATCAGCATAACATTTATCAATATCTCCAGCTCTTCTGCATGTGAAACTATATGGGCTTTTTCGAGAGGTGATATTTTCGTAACTCTTAATCAGGTCGATTACATTATCTCCAACTCCTGTTCCGAGGTTGAATACATCAATGCCTGTAGTTCGAAGAAGCCTCTCTAAGGCTTTTAAATGCCCTTTAGCCAAATTTACAACATCAATATAATCCCTTACTCCTGTTCCATCATGTGCACTATAGTCTTTGCCAAATACATTAACTTTTTCTCCTTTTCCTATCGCAAATTGGTTAATATAAGGCATTAGATTATTTGGAGTGTCATTAGGATCTTCTCCTATCTTCCTGCTTTCATGCGTTCCGGTTGGATTGAAGTATATTAAATGCTTAATTATATCTTTTTGCTTGGACAAACTAACTACACTTTTAGGACAACTTAATCGTTAACATGGCTGACTTTAATTATAAATTTTCAGTCTATAATATTAACGCCGAAAAAGCTAAGTGAAAATACTACTAGGGACTTTTGGCAAGCACATATTTCTTTATCATAAAAATCAACTATAAAAGCAGCCAGCTCTTTTGTATATTACAGAAGGGCTGGCTGCTTTTATAGTTGAAGGTATGCATTAACCGCCAAAAATCTTGCTCCAGAATCCTTTTGGTTTTGAATCTAGGTTCTCCTGGGCGGCCGCGATAAGTTTTTTTGTATCGCTAATTTCACGTATTGCATTAGTCAATTTCTCATCTCGTTTTTCTAGGTTGTTTTCAATATATTTGTCTTGATGGTCCAGCTTTTCTGTAAGTTTCTTTATAAGACTGCCTTGTTCATCTAATCGTTGAATAAGTGCTAGTTGAAATTGCTCATCTTTTTCAGAGCGATTAAGCAATTCTTGAACTTTCTCTTGAAGGGATTCTACTTTCTTCTCAAGATTTGATTGAACTTCAACTGCTTCTGGCACAATTTCACCTTGAAGCCATTGGTTTATCATCTTATAGCTCCAGTTTTGTTCTTGAATTCTTTTTTTGATTTCAGTTAACAAATCGATGTTTTGTTTGTTATACCTTCTATGCCCCCCTTCTGTTCGTTGAATCTGGAGGTTGAATTCTTTCTCGTATAAGCGAATAAGATCTATACTTAAACCAGTTAGCTTTACTGTGTCTTTCAGCGTGTAAACAATTTCATCTTCACTTTTTTTAGACATTTTTCTAGGATTCTCCTTTCTATATAAAAATCTAGATAGACTTTAAAGTTGATATATCAATGTTAATTGCGATTCTAGAACTTAGTTGTACCAGATATTATTCAAGTTTTATATTTCTAGTAAAATTCTATTAATTACTTTAAATTCCTGTTCTTTTTTGTAGGTTTTTTCTTTTCTTTCACTTAAACTCTTATTCTTCTTTTTCAATTCTAGATGAAATGATGAACTTTGCAAGAGTAAAACGATTTATTTTAATAATAGACAAATTATATATGTAGTTCAAAAATTTAATTTAAGAATCAAAACTTTACTTACATTAATTAATTCTTTATTTTACAAACTTCTCCAAAGAAATGCGTTTGATAACTTAATATGTCCCTTTTACCATTAAAGAATATACATATTCTTTTCTTGAAATTCAAAAAAACTAGACCATCTAAAACCTTGATACAAAAAGGGTTTAGATGAATCTAGAATGTACTTTCTCTAGTTAAAAATCGAGATTTTTGTAAGTATTCTTTCTAAAATAATATCTGCCACGGATCCTTATCATCCTTATTCTGATGCAGGGATTTAATGAAAATTCTCTTTGGTTTGTGCAATCCTTATATAACATCCCCTTACCTTAAAATTAAAATTAACTTTTTCGTAATTTATTTTCAAGATTTTTAAATCTTATAACGATAGCTAGAAATACAGAAAATCCTTGATTATCAAGGGTTTGCACTGAATCTAGAATGTACTTTCTCTAGTATTTAATCAAGAATAATAAATCTAATTACATTCTAGGATAATAGTAAATAAATTTGGTTATTATACTGTTGATGTATGGCTGTTAAGCTAAGGATTTATAATACGTGAGTAAACCAATGTCATAACAATTCACTTTTTAAATAAGTAAATTTCAAAAGTGTGAATCATGAAGTTAAACTAAAGTTAAACTTATATTATTTTCTAGAATTTACTTAACAGGAAGTGAATTTAAGTTTAACTTATGAAAATAAAATTATTGATATAAAAGGATTTTAATAAAAAATAAGTTAAACTTAATAACAGGGAAGTTTTTTATTTTGTTCTTAGATATCGTTTAAATCGATATAAAGCATGGCGGCTAGACAATCCAAAGTAATAAATAATATGTTCGTTGGGATATCCCTCATGAATCTTGTTAAGAATACAGCTGTTTCGGAAGTGAGTAGATCTTACATTTGTTTTTATGCCTGAACGTTTAACTTCTCTTTCAATCATACGTTTTGTGCCAATTACACTAATCCTTTTAGGTTTATCTAAACTGTAATCATACCAATAAACCATTTTTTGAGGATGAAAAGAAATAAATAATGGATCATCTGTATAGTCTTTAGGTCTAAATAGTAAAGGTATTGTTGATAGGTAATTATATATGATTTTCTTGTCATGTTTAGAAAGTTCTAATAAACGATTTGTTTTATTATTGTTAACCATTAATGTATTTTGTCCAAAATTAATGTCTTTTATATTGAGAGATACAACTTCATTAACAGTTAGGCCGTAACGAAGCATAAGGACGAATATAGAATGATTACGAGGCCCTATATATTTGTGTATTTGGGATTGAATATCACTCAGATGTTTATGGCTTATAACAGAATCTAAAAGAAGCAACGTATCAGCTTCAGTTATAAAGTCAGTATCAGTTAATTCACGTTGTTTTTTGGTTGTTCCTTGTAAAAGACCGATATAACCTGTGAGGTTGTAGTATTTTAACAATCCATTCAAATGTGATGCCACACGCCTCAGATTGGCTTCTGATAAGTTTTTTTCTTTTAGATACCTAAAGTATTCATTGTAATATTTTTTATCATCCGGCAAACTTTCTGGAGGTATATTAGGATGATAATGATTTACCCATTCAAAAAAACTCTTTAAATCATGCTTATACATTGAAATTGTGGAAGCTTTCTTTTTAGATTCGTTCAAATGACAAAGGAATTCCTGTAGCAGAATAAACCGATCCAAATAAAACACATCCGTTCTTTGGTAAATTTAATATACTATTATTATAGCAAAAATAGTTGAAACGCTCACTAAATCGAGATACCTTTCACTACATTCGGTATATTAAATTTACCTGCGTATTTAAAAACCACCCAAAAAGCACACCCTTAAAGGTGTGCTTTTTGATTTCTTCTATATTTGATCTAAGTTTTTTTAAAAATCTTACTTTGTAAAAATTCTTTATAGATCTTCTTTAATTCTTTATTTTTAAAATCCTTAACAAGCCTTGGCTCTAGATCTAAGGCTTGACGCTTTTTTAAGTCCTCTTCCATATTCCGAATGACTTCTTGTAAACCTGCTTTTTGAGCTTTTTCAACCTCTTCTTGATTAGGTTCATCTGAGCTTAAGACTAGCATTCTCTTTAATTCTTGAAACTGAAGAAGCTTTTCTTCAAATTCTATTTGAGTTCCAATTTCTTTAAAGAACAATTCTTGTTTGTCTTTTAATGTAGACTCGTTAAAAGTTCGTTGTTTTTCTTTAGCTGCTACCATAAAATCTGGAACTAACTCTTTTTTTGCAGTCTTTTTAGACTGAAGAAACTTTGATTCGTGTGAAAGCTTGGCATAATCTTTTTGAATCGCTTTTACTACGTAGGAATGAGGGTGAGTAACATCTCCAGTAATCAAACGATCTTGTGTGTATCTTATATTTCTTTCTAGGTGTTCTTTTTTAAATTCTGATAAAAGCCACTCTATTTTTTCCGGCTTAACTCCTAAGTCCACTAAATCGTTCTGAACACTGTTTTTATTATCTTCTAACTCTAATGATTGTTGATTTAATTCTAGTTTTTTCTCTTTAGCAGCGCTAGCATCATTCAACGCTGGTGAACCAGTAATTATGAATTCTATGGATGTTACTTTTCTACCGGTTTTTATTTCAACGAATTCAAAGTGGATATCCGTTTTATTATTGATTTCTTTTTGAGCTACTGCTAATACTTTACTTTTAAAATGGCCATACTGTTTATACTTAGTAGGTTCAATTGCTAAAAAGTGACGTAATTCTTCAAGAGTGAGTTCCCTTTTTCGCAGACGCTCATATTGTTTAAGCAGCTCATAAATACGAATAGAATAGACCGAATTGAGTCTCACTACATTTTCTAATTGGTACGATGTGAACTTTTCCTTAAGCTCTAAAAACAGATACTTTAAGCTAGGATGAAACTGTAATGTTATGTACCCTTCGTTTTCTTCATAGATAGACGTAATAACCCAGTTGTAATTTCTTTGCCTGCCTTTTTCTTTTATCGTAAGAATTTTTGTTTGAAGGCCATTCACGATTTCTTTTAAGTAAGAGTAAAAGCCTGTGCCTTTCTTATTTCCTACGATTTCGATAAAGTCTTTAGCTCGAAACCTATAGGTCTTTAATGTTTCATCATTAGGTTGCACTTTAGATGCCATGATTAGAAGAATTCTTTGTTCTTGTAAAGACAATTTATATGTACTCTCAATGAGGATGTTTGATTTGGTTACCCAATTTTTTATATTTATACTTTCCAGATCATATGGTTGAACGACACTCGTTTTCTTCATAAAATCCCCCATATTTTTCTAAACTATCACTAAAATATCATAAAAGTGATACTGTGTAAATTACATGTTGAAGAGCAACTTGTCCTTATAATTTAAATATCACGCAAAATTAGTGATACTTCATGAAGGTTTTAAACTCTGAAAATCTTATATATTCTTAATTTATTACGCTCAGTCTGCATTTCAATGCGCAAAATTGGTGATACTTGAAGCATGTCTACATTTCAAACGCAAAATTAGTGATAGTTTAAGCATTTCTATATTGTCCACGCAAAATTGGTGATACTTAAGCCATAATTGCATTTCAAACGCAAAATTAGTGATAGTTCGCGCAAAATTAGTGATAGTTTTACGCAAAATTAGTGATAGTTTTACGCAAAATTAGTGATAGTTCGCGCAAAATTAGTGATAGTTCGCGCAAAATTAGTGATAGTTTAAGCTGATAAACGCTGTAATATCAGTATCTATAGACGTTCTAAAACAATAAAACAATAAAACAAATATATAAAACAATATATAAAACAGTAAAACAACTATAAGAGAGTAGTTGTTTTTTCACTTTACAGCTTTATAACTTTTAAGGTTAATAATTAAGTAAACAGATACATTTGTAGTGAGGTTTTAGAATATTAGCAGTATATCCAAACGAAGTAATTTTTAACCATAGGTAAAATACAGAGATTTTATGAGGAGATTATGAATTCTTATTGAATTATAAGATTAATAGACGGTATAATAGAGTCACCAAAACAGTGCGGAATATAAAAAGACTCCAACGTGTGCAAGTGGTGCGCCAACACCCTTACACCGTTAACCCTAAAGTGCTAGGGAAAACACCTGTCGAAGTCCTAATACATAAATTTAGTTACGCCTTTATTTTATCGGATAATTAGATTTATTTCAAGGGCGTAGTCTGTCAAAAAATCCGACATCGTTTTCCTTTTTTTTTCTGGGATGCGATGTCTTTTTTTGTTCCTGAAAAGGAGAGGATAGACTAATGTCTACTACGCGTATGCTTACGACAGAAGAATTTGATTATATGAAAAATTATCATAGTTACATAGAAAACCGTTCTCAACATCAATCAATGAAACGGAAATTACTTAAAGAAATTATCAATCTTTACGGAGAGAAATTTTATCGTCTTCATGAAGGAACTAGAAAAGCTTTAGACCGGCTTTGTTGGTTTGCTGCAGAAAAAGGATTTTGCTTCCCGGGTAGTACATACTTAGGTAAAACATATGAAAAGTCAAAAGGAACAATTGATCGTCATTTAAAAGAACTGCGAAAACAAGGACAAATTGTTACTGTATATCGTCGCTGCCCTCGTAACAACGGAAAGGGAAATCCTGTGCACTTATTTGTGAATCACCCTTATTTTAACCATTGGGTTAAGTATTTACAGCTTGATTTAGAGGCTGATGTTGAAGCAGATGTTAAAACAGAAAATGCTCAAATCGCTTGGGAGAGTAAGAGTAAAGAGACAAAAAAACATTCTACCTATAATTTATCTTTAAAAGCTTTAAATAAATACATACGTAATGAGATTAATTTAAAACTCTCGTCGGATTACGTACCATCTTTTATTCCAACAGCTTTTCAAGACACTGTAAGCCCTTTTTTTTCTTATGCAGATGATACATATGAATTATGGGGGAAAGTCCGTTTAGCTTATAAAATGAGTGGTCTTGACAAGCCTTTAGAAGATCTAGAACTCATTGCTGTCCAAGCATTTAAAGAGACGGTTTTTGCTTACAAGAGAAAGAGAATAAAGAACACTTTTGTAGCTTATTTTTTTGGAACGCTTCGAGGATTATTTGCAGTTGAACGTAGAAGAGAAGTTCAGCGAAATTCTAATAGTGCGCTCTTTTACAATTTTTTAGAAACATAATTCTTTTCTTCTGATATATCTGTATAGAATAGCTGCTAGTCGAAGGTTAACTTATTAGAATGATTTTAATAGAGCCGTTTTTATGTGTTTCTTGACATACAACAAATGCTGCATGTGGGAATGAGTACATATATTTATAATTTTTTTGATAAACGTTTGTAGTATGACTAGGACGTACAAATGGCACAAATACATCTTGACCAGTAAAAGATGTATTTTGTTTAACGGATTCACACTGAGCAGATATTGTTTGAGGAGGCAGTTAGTTGCAAGGCATAGGCTGCAGCTAACCACAATGACCGTGATGTAAAGGACGATAAGGATAGTTATTTCTCATGATAAAGATCTTCTTTCTGTTAAATAGAATCTTGCTAATGTATGACAAATACCTAAAAAAGACCCTAATTTCTCAGGGTCTTCCTGACTAAGGGGAAAAGAAACAAGTATCCTTAGTAACATGCTATGATATTCATACTATATTTGTTAGAAGAATAAAAGCTGTAAGGTGAAGCAAACTCCTGAAAAAGTCATTAGGGTTCCATTACTTAGGATGAACTTACAGAAAAAATATTGATATACTCCAATGGTTTTTCTGTTTTTAATCTGTATATAATATACATTTTTGGTTAACATAATGCATTTATGAAAAGTTTAATAAGGCATATTTAATGCATTTTTTGCATTTTTAACATCGTTCATACGAAGCTTAGTGAGGTCATAAGCTGGATAGTAATCTCTTCGATACATATAAGTAAAGACTTTATAGTGTAAGTTAATAGCTTTTTGTAAATGACGATTAAATATCTCATGTAGAGATGGAGTAGCTGTTTCTGTAATAGCCGTAGCATAAGAACGAACAGAAGTTTTTGTAAAACCTAATAAACTCCCGGAGAAAAAAGCTGATTCGTCATTTCTCATTTCATAATGTTCTTCAGTAGGATACGGACCATACTCATAAAATGATAGTAATTCATTAAGGTTCCCCTGTATTCCCTCGACAGCTTCTAAATACAAGTTCTTTAGTTCTCCATCTTTAACTTTTCTTATTGCTTTTTTAAATTGAATTAGGCTATTAGTTTGGAAGGCAACCAGCTCGTGTAATTCGAGTGTTTCGTGCCAAGCTAATTGCTGATGGTTTCGTCCATCACTATAAGAGTAATAATTCATATGCACACTCCTTTCATGTTATGAATTACTATACTCATGGATGGTGATATTGGATAATTGTCCATAAGAATAAGAAATTATATCTTGAACAAACTACTCAAGACACTGTGAGACATCACACCAAATTTTCTATTCTAAACAGGGAAAACCTACTGTACAGTGAACTGCACCCCAATTGTTAGAAAAAAACTAATAATTGGAGGTATGGACTTATCAAGAGTTACTGGACACTAAGTTAAGCCATTATGATAAATAAGCTTTTTTGTATTCAATAGGGGAAAGATAATGCAGAGAAGAATGCATTCTTTTGGTATTGTATAGAGCTCTATATATTTAAATACTTCTTTTCGAGCTTGTTTCTGTATATTTTCAACGCACGTCAAAAAATAAAAGAAGAAGTATCTTAAAAAAGTTGAATACACTATCTATGACAGAAGCTGTTTAATAGTTTCAAAATCTACATCAAGAAACCTCACAAAAACTAATACATAATAGAATATCAAAAGAGAAAAGCCACTGATATACCCCAGTGGCCTTTCTCTTTATTAAGCTGTATATCTTATACATGTTTAGTTACCATAATGAAAATTATAGATAATCATAAAGGAAATCTTGCGCTTCTATTTGTATACTTCCACTATATTAATTAAAGTTAACTAATTTTTTTATAATATCAACGTTTGTCCAAGCAACTGTAATTAATTTTAATATCATGAATTATAATCCATCCTATCTGTAAGAACAAAAAAGCTACTAGCCAATAAGTGCCAGTAGCTTTTTCTGTTTTGGGCTGTATATCATATACAATTTTAGTTAAGTCGGGTAAGCGAGGGGCATCACTGCCCCTGACTCCCCTAAGAACCGTACGTGAGCCTTTCAACTCATACGGCTCAAGCCTCCCATTGCAGGTCCATTTGCTGTCGTATCCTCATCACACACCATAATGGTAAGTAAAACATACGCCGACGCTCCGAGTGGAGATATACATAACAGTACGTTTCTTTCGTCAGAAGATAGCCACAACCTTATGTTCCTACGAGAGATCAACGAGAAGTAGGCTCCCTTTCGGGCCTATCATAGGATTGTCCGTAAGGACGATAGTATCCGTCCAGTTATACAGTTTCCTGCTTTCCTGTTCCCTTTCGAGACAACGGCATTCGCTTTCTCTCGTATCCTTTACCCTCTGTCACATCGTCTGATCTTACGATCTCCCTACTGTATATACAGATGACAAAGGGCTTACCAAGTTCCGCATCTTATAGATACGACGAGGTTAGGTGGGTTCTTTACTCCGGGCAAGATACGGGACGCGTCACAGCAGCATTATGAATCTGCTTTTCCTCTTACCAATACCCAGGCAAATCTGTGCACTATCCCGAGCTAAAATTTACGAAGCTTACAAACCTTCACTAATGTTCACCATACTCATCTTCCCCTAGCAGTGTTCCGAGTCGTGCACTGACTCTCTGTTTCCGCATTTCCGCATGCAACCCACGAGCCCGTTATCAGACCCGCAGTTTTGGACGGGGATAGTTTTTGCGTCTAAACCAGTGGCGTAAGCCACACTATATAAAAGCGACTTCTTGTCGCACCATAATGGATTTTATCAGAAATCAAAATTAAACATAATATATAGATAAATATAATAGAACTCCACTAACGGAGGTGAAAATAAATGGTAACAAAAAAAGATGACAAATATACAGAAAACGAAGAACTGAAATTAAAATTTGAAAATGTAATTGCAACAGGAGTTTGGATTAAAACGATTGGCCAAATTATTGAAACCATTGGGGTATCAAATTTATTTTTAATAAATGAAGATCCATCATCTGGTGATGAAAAGGTGGTATCTGCCGTTTGGATTGAAACGATTGGCCAATTTTTACAGACTATAGGAGTCTCACACCAAATTTCAGCAATAAATGAACAGGTAACATTCAAAGCTCAAGAACTTGAAATAATAGGGGTTTCTCTTAAATCTTTTGCTCATGCTTTAGAAGCTATAGGTGGAATTGAAATACTACAAGAGGAGAAACAAACAGATATAATGGACTTTATACCTTAAAACATTTGTATCTGTTTGTTAATTTTCTTGAAAGGTAGTTAACACATACACATGAGGCTGCATAATTACTTATATAAAAATACGTTTATCTTGTCATTATTATCATCCAGAGTTGCTAATAAAATATTCTTTACATCTAAACTATGTACCGTTCTAATCTGATTTTTTACCCAATCTTCATCTTTACCAGTCTGTTTTAATTCCTCAAGATCAATCTTCCCATCTTTAATAATTGTTATAGGAAAAGAGAATGACTTGGTCATTAGCTTCATATCTTTAGGAGTTAGTGTTTGATACTGAGATTCTAAAAAAAACGAGATAGTACCATCTGATTCCCATAATGCTAGAGCAACTTGTTTAATATCATGTATTTGTTTTTTCCTTAATTCTGTTAGTAAAACATCAATAGGTATCCTAGCTTTAGTTAGACCTTTATAAAATATTTCTCCATTTTTTATAAGAGGAAAAGGCGAAGGATCAACAAATTTTGTGAATTTTAACCACTTAAGACTCAAAAATACCATGATAAGATATAAAATAACTAATACACCTATCGTTATCATAGAACCTTTCATTCCTAAATGTTGATCTGACAAAGGATGAGCAATAATATTTCCTATTGATAAAGCCATTATAAAATCAAGTAACCTTAACTGAGATAGTGATCGCTGTCCCATTATTTTAGTAACAAGGAGTAAAAAGAAAAAAGAAACAACTGCTCTTAGAATCCATTGAATTGCAGTAAGTGATTCTTGATTATAAAAAAAATCCAATATATCCACATCCTAAATGTAAGTCGAAAACCTCAAAATTAGTATCAACTATTAGCTATTAATTATTGACATAAAAATATCTATCTTATACAAATGAGTAATTTCTAATAATTTGGGCAAACTACACAAGACGCCGTGAGGCATTGACTACTTTCAAATCTTTATACGTTTCTCTAAACAGAAAAACCTACTGATCTCTGTCCAGTAGGTTTTTTCTTTTTAATAAGCCTTTAATTTAAATATAAAGTGTTAATCTTGGTTTCTTAGGCTAGCCTCAAACATATCAATAATATGAAGAAACCTCTCAGCCTCTCGAAAAGTGTGATCTGCTAGAAGTGGATGGATAATACTTTTAATTCTGCATTCCTCAATTAATTCTCTGGCAGTTTTCTTGAAATCCCGAAGTGATGCAACTGAAACACGGTTTTCATCAAGAAATTGATCTAGGAGAGGGACAGTTTGAGACTGGGGTTTCATAGATTCCAAATCTCTTGCTTGAAAAACTAATTGATCAAAATCATTGCTGAAGTTTCTAGCCATATCTACAAGTTTTCTTTCTGATGGATCGAGAAGATGACCTATAAACTTGGCATGATCGGCCATAATTCTTAAAAAGAATACATTTTCTTTAATAATAGCGTCAGCAAGTGGTTTCAATTTCCCTTCGTTTAATTCAATTAGGCGTTTTCTAAAATAATTAGCTTCTCTACTAATGTGATCAACCAAGAGAGGAAAGTTATTTGCTCCATGCATTTTACCGTTCAAAATTAAGCCTAGAATTTTTCTTTTAAAAGCGAATATACCAGTAGCAGCTTGTTGGACCTCTGAATTAAACATTTTCATTTGCTCAGGGTCTGTTTGATTAGTAAATGAGTGAGCCCTATGTTCTATTTGTTCAAACAAATGATAAAATTGATTTGCTTCCTGAATTAATTGAGTATCTTCACATCTAAAACCCAGTCTAAGAAATAAAGAATGTTCTTTCATAATCCTTGACCAAAAACGAATTTCATCTAAGGATCTCTCTACAAATCCATCAATCATTATTACTCCCCCTACTATTGAAAATTAAATCCATTGTCATATATATTATTCAGATTTACGATTAGACATGCGTAAACCCCTGAATATGAATAATCAGAAGTATTTTGAGCAAACTACACAAGACGCCGTGAGGCATCTGCGAAAATCCTTACTGCAATAGAGCAGAAAAAACTACTGATCCCTGATGAGCCGTAGTAGTTTTTTCTCTTTTTAAATTGTATAACGTATACAGCTTTAGTTAAGTCGGGTAAGCGAGGGGCATCACTGCCCCTGACTCCCCTAAGAACCGTACGTGAGCCTTTCAACTCATACGGCTCAAGCCTCCCATTGCAGGTCCATTTGCTGTCGTATCCTCATCACATCACACACCATATCGGTAAGTAAAACGTACGCCGACGCTCCAAATGGAGGTATACATAATAGTACGTTTCTTTCATCAGAAGATAGCCACAACCTTATGTTCCTACGAGAGACCAACGAGAAATCGGCTCCCTTTCGGGCCTATCATGGGTTTGTCTGTAAGGACGATAGTATCGTATCCATCCAGTTATACAGTTTCCTGTTTTCCTGTTCCCTTTCGAGATAATGGCATTTGCTTTCTCTCGTATCCTTTACCCTCTGCCACAACGTTTGTCCAAGCACCGGTAATTAATTTGAATATCATAAATTATAATTCATCCTATCTGTGAGAATAAAAAAGCTACTGGCACTTATTGGCCAGTAGCTTTTTCTGTTTTAGGCTGTATACGATATACATCTTTAGTTAATGTAATGAATTTTATAGGAATAAAAAAGCCATACATATTAAGGAAATGCTTATGGCTTTTTATCTTATAACAGCATTTGAGAAGATATAGTAATTCCTTAAATTTTGATTTCTAGGACAGTTGAATTTATTGCTAGCTCGTTTATTCAATAGAATCTCTTAATTTATTTCTTAATTTGTCAATCCATGTTTCTTCTGGAAACTCAGCTAGGAATGAGTCGGCAAATTCTGCTATATCATTTCCTACTACATCTCGTACATTTAATCCATCACTGGCACTATTCTCGAACATCTCTAAAATATTCTTTAAAAGCTCCAACATGCCTGCACCCTTAGCAAAGTTCCACATATAACTTTCAATTGCTTTCATAGCCTTTTTGTATTCTTCAGGTAATTGATTTACTCTTTCTTTATATACACGATATTCTCGTTTTTCTCCAATCATCTTTTTAAACATTTTTTTGCTCCTTTATTTCATTCATTTTTCCTTCTAAAAATGACCAACGCTGCCAAAAGTCATTTAATTCTTGTTCTCCCTTAGCATTTAGTGTGTAGAATTTTCTCGCTGGTCCAAGCTTAGATTTTTTCTTTTCAATCTCCACGAGACCTTTTTTCTCTATTCGAACAAGAATGGTATATACCGTTCCTTCCACAATATCATCGAAACCTAATTCATTTAGATACCTAGTTATTTCATACCCATAGGTTTCTCCTGTTTGAATCTTTTGAAGTACTACTCCTTCAAGGACTCCCTTAAGCATTTCAGTTAAATCTTTCATATATCCTCCTTGCAATCTACTCAGTAATACTTATTACTACTATATAGTATTACAAAGTAGATAATATGTTATACATTTTTAAAATTTTTTTACAGTCAACATGAATAAGCCAAATCTTTAAACAGGAAATTCGAAACCTAGGATAGATAAATTTTGATATTTTGAGCAAACTACTCAAGATGCTGTGAGGCATCAACCAACAACTGCACGTAAAAACAGAAAAAACTCCCTCCTTCCATAAGGGAGTTTTTTCTGTTTTTACGTTGTATAAGATATATAAAGTTAGTTAACATAATGTGAACTATAAGAATCAAAAAAACTTAGAATCATTGATTTCGAGGGTTCTTGTTATTTATTTAAAATATAAGGATATAAAAATAAAAAGTTATATTTTTACTTTTTATACAGATTAATACTATGTATTTTTCATTTATAAGATCACCTATATCCAACTTGAAGCATAAACAAGAAAAACATTCATACTGTATTTTTACTGATTTTAGGAGTCGCATATGCGACCCCTTTTAATTCCTATGAATGAGATTCTTTTCAATAGCCTCCCCCATATCCGTACCAAGGGTAATGTGGATATGGATAATAATATGGTGGATAATACGGGTAATATGGCCGTGGACGTGGATAGTAATATGGTGGGTAATAGTATGGATAATATGGTCTTGGTCTTGGCCTTGGATATGGGTAGTGGCTATATGGTTGTCTTTCATCCTCAAGATTTACACACTCAACATCACCACAATCATTTTGCAACAAAAGTTGTTCTTCAGAATTAAAGTCTTGATATTCCAAAACATAACCTCCTAGACATATTTTCTACCTTCTACTTTATTCAACTGTTTAAGTTTTGGAGTAAGTACATGAAAGGTGATTAAAAATATAAATATAAATACCAGTTACTGGATTTATTGTCCATTCAAAAAAACAGAAGAAACAACCTACCACAACAGGGAGTTTTTTCTGTTTTTAAGCTGCATATCGTATACATCTTTAGTTAACATAATGGATTTTACAGGAAGCTATAAATTAGAAGAGGAGATCATATTTATAACCTCCTCTTTCCCTAAATTAAAAATATTTTATTGTTGAATCATCATTATTTTTTTAACACCGATATCCATATTTCACTTTTAAAAGTCGGTGATGTTACATCTTTATGTTCATTCCATAAAATTTCTGGTCCCTCTACTTGTTCATAATTTGAGGATGGAAACCATTCGGAATAAATCCGTCCCCATACATCCTGCAATGTGTCAGGAAATGGCCCAACTGCTTCAAATACAGCCCATGTTAAAGCAGGTACTTCAAGTTGTATCAAATTATCACGACATTCCTTAGTTGTTGCTACACCGATATAGTGGTCAAGCTCCCCTTTTTCCTCCATTCGTCCTTCAGAAAAATTCACGGATGCACTAAGCAGTCCCAGTGGGTTAACATTAGAAAGTTTTTTTAATTTATTTATCGTTTCATCACTTAAGCTTTCCCACATAGCAGCAATCTTTGGGTTAACTCCGTAAAAAATTATAGGCACTCTTTTTTTAATACCGACTATATGAAATGCCTCTTTTTCTTCAATTCGATAGTTCATTTCATTTCCTCCTTTAATTGATAGCTGAAAGGTCATTTGTGGATAGGCTTTAAGTGAATAACCATTTTTTTTGGCTTCTGAAGGAGTTAGACCATGTAAGTTTTGAAAAGCTCTTGTAAAAGAATCTGGTGAGTTATATCCGTATTTGATCGCAATATCAATAACCTTCATCTTATTATCTTTAAGTTCGAATGCTGCAAGAGTAAGGCGTCTTCGGCGAATGTATTCTGACAAAGTAATGCCTGCAAGAAAAGAAAACATCCTTTTAAAGTGATACTCAGAGCAAAGAGCTAACTTTGCTACTTCTCTAAAATCTATATCTTTTGTTAGGTTCTCTTCGATATAGTGTAAAGCTCTATTCATATTTCTAAGCAAATCCATTCATATGACCTCCCTTATCATCAGAATAGCAGGATTTAAATACATCTATCCGACATTTCATGCACAATTATGTAGGCTTTTCTCTTTTCTCTTCATAAGTTCTTACGAACTTGAGCAAACTACCCAAGATGTTACCAAATATCGACTCATATAACTAAATTCTGCAACAGAAAAAACCTACCTCTTTTGACTGGAAAGAGATAGGTTTTTTCTGATTTTTGACTGTATATGGTATATATATTTAGTTAACATAATCACTCTTTCCAAGCTAATTCCTCCCCTTATGATAGAATATGTCAATAAATATGTTTGAGAAGGGACCTATTCCCTTTCTGTATTCGAGAAACCGCCAAGCCAGCCAAAGCATGGGCGGTTTTTCTCATTTTATACTACATTCAACACTATCAATAATTTCCCTCTTTTTCTACTCTTTTCATAGTCTTTCAGCTAATTTCGCTAACAATTTATCATCTACTCGTTGAGGCTTATCACCCATTCTGTCTATTAAAATACCTTCTATAACCTTCATACGCTTCGTATAAAGCCCATATTGCTCTTCTGAATAGTTTACCATTGCTTGGTCGATTTGAGGGCTCTTACCAGCCTTTTTAAGCGTTAGCATTAAATCATAAGCCTTTGTCCTTTCTTTACGTACCAAACGCAGCAAAACTAACAAATCATACGTATGAAAGCATGCAAGTTCATCAAAAGGCTTCTCAACGTCCTCTAAGACAACAAATTCTTTTAATTTCGGTCTTTTTATATTTAAACTAGCCCCACAAAAAGAGCAGCTATCGTCTAATCCTTCTGTCCCGCAATAACTACAAATCAAACTATATTCACCTCGTTTACTAAAAGGACAAGTAGGCTTAAGCCTACTTAGCTAGCCTTAAAGGCTATTTTAGCTTTTAGGGTATTCCTTATCCAGCCGTTTTTGTCTTTGATTCACAATACGTTCACTTACAACTTTTTTAGCAAGTTTAGTTTCTTCTAGCTCTAGAAGATCCGTTGTCATAATTCCCTGATAGCCATGGTGAAAATACAATCCATTCATAAATTCGATAAGAATTTGTGTATTCTTATCTGCGCTATTTGTTCCTAATCGAATCTTTTTTAGTTCGCTTTTTAATGCATCATTGAGATTTTCACTAACCGTTTCCGTTATATAATCTAACGACCATTCTTTCTTTTTTTCTTCTCGATACTTTTTACAGATATCCATAATCGCTTCTCCTGGGAAACGAAGTTTATGTTTAGCCATATAATCTTGAATGTATTGATCTGTTTCTTTATCAAGTGTAATCATACGTCGTTGTGTTTCCATTACTCCTCTACATCTCCCATCAGTTCATATATCATGTCGTTCATCTTTTCAATTGATATCGCACATTGTTTCATCATTTCGATGTTCTGATGAATAATTGCTTCTAATCTTTTTTCTCTTTCTACTTGTTCATTAAAAAAAGCTAATGTTTCAAATTGTTCTTTCAAGAATTGTTGACGAGACATCCCATTTTCTTTCGCTAGTGAATCAACTTTTTGCATAGCAACCGGATCAATATTTCGTAAAAAGATATCCATGAAATCATTCCTTTTCTATCAAATTGCAAAATTCCCAGTACGAGTAGAGAAGAGCATAAGGGGTTTTTGATATCACATGGCTGTGATATGCTGGGCAAAGCCTAGCAAAACAACGTTTTCACCTCCAAAAAAGTGGTACCACGAAAACTTCCAGTCTGTCGAACTGCTGTCGACCTAAAAAGTAAAAAAACGCCTAATGTTGATCTAGTGTTGACATCAATTTTAACACTTTTTTGTAGATATTGACCTACTGTCCCCTTTAAGTCCCCTCAACTTTTATGAAGTTTTAACGAATTTTCGAAAAATTTCTTGATGATAATTCGTGAAGTTTTGAGAAGAAGTCTGGGTAGTTTTTTTATAAAAATCGATTGCTTCTTTCATCGAAGAAACGTTTAATTTTTGTAGAATGCTGCCTCTCTGATTCTTAATTGTGCTTTCTTCTTTGAACAAAATGTCTTGCATTTCTGTAATAGAATGACCATCAATTGCAAGAGAAAAAACGTCTTGTTCTGACACGATAAGTGGCTTCAAAAAAAGTTTTTCTTTGAGCATCTGACATTCTTCTTCAACACGTTTAAGGCGATCTACTTCTTGTACTAAATCAGAGGCCACACTTAAAATATTTTCGATACCCATTAACAATTTTTCGGTTTGATCCATGATAAGACCCTCCTATTTTTTGAGGGCAACCCATGTTATAATAAAAGTCCTTACAAGTTTTTTACATGGGGTGCTTCCTTTGCACAGGAAGTGCCCTTTTATTTTGCTTTCTTTTTTACTTCGGTGAATCTTTAAAGAGTTCTTTCTCCAAAAGTTGAACAAGAAAATCTTTTTTGCTCACACCTTCTTCAATACATCTCTTTGCAAATTCCTTAAATAATTCTTCTGGTATATCAGCATTTAAACGCTTGAATCCAGGCGGTGTTTTAGGCATATTAAGCTTCCTCCTGAAATGAGTGCTAATCAAAATAATTAAGGATATAATTACCATAGTCAATAACCAAAATTAAAAAGGTTAGCTTTTTAGTCATTAATTACCTATAGCAGGAATTTTGAATATCATAGGAGAGATTACCAAATTAAAATTCGGGGGGTTCACGATGTGACCAAACTATTTGCTATCAATGCAGGGATGTCCTTTTTTGCTGTTGCTAAAGCTGAGAACGAAAAAGAAGTTCTTACTATTCTTGTTAACCGAGAACTAGAAGAACAAGAGGATTTTGGTATCAGAGCGCATATTGATGATTTTTCGATTGAAGGGCTGTATGGTGATTTCTTTCGTGATGAAAAGGGGGCATTTATTAAGGGTCACATTTTAGACTATCCTCGCCATATAAGAAAAATGAGCACTAAAGAGCGTGATACTTATATCCAATCACATATTGAAAAGAATGCTAGAGGTTTTTGGAAAAACCATCCATTTTATGCGGAACTGTACTTGCGAGAATTTAAAAAGTATGAGGCCGTAGGGAAAGGGGGAGGAAATACGTTCCGTCCTCATTTTTCGGAGGAATTTTATTTCAATACGGCCAAATTAATTATTACTGAAACGGATTGGTACGGAGAAGATTTTCAAATCATTGAAATCGACTTAACGGACTGTAATTACCAGCTTATTTTCGAACTTACTTTAGAGGAATAAATGTCGAGAGAGTTTTACACCTCTCTTTATATATCAATCAAAGTTAATAAAATTTTTATAATATCAGCACTTGTCCAAACACTTGTAATTACTTTACATATCATAAATTATGCAACTAACCATTCTGTCTCTTTCTATAAGTGAGAGAAAAAACTACTGACGGGTTCAGTAGTTTTTTCTGCTTTTTAAGCTTTATATGATATACATGTTTAGTTAACATAATGTGATTTTCCGCCAGTCCCTGCAGATAATCAATTATTAATTTATATATTTTCTATTACTCTAGCAACATGATAACTGTTAAGCTTTAGTGTTGTAGCCTCACAATTTTTAATTATTTCATCATTAGTAGTCTGGACCTCATTACGACCTGAGGCTTGAAACGAGTTAGACCAAGCTTCTCTCGATACCCACTGAGCATAGTTAATGACTCGCTTACCGTCTTCACTAGCATGGAAACTTGCTGAAATAAAGCCATCGTAATCCTTAAAGTATGTGTCGATTTGATTTGAAAGACCATTAATTAATTCTTGTTGATATTTCGGATTAACTTCCCATTCAATAATCACTGTAAACAACTGATTTTCTTCAATTTTTGGCATGTGACCTCTCCTTTATTAATCCTGATACCTATAGTTTATTACAATAAAGTTGTTCTAACATACAGCAATAGTATGAATCCTCCTATAACTTTAGCATGGTTGAAAATGTATAGATTTTTATATCTTGAGCAAACTACTCAAGAAAAAACGGGACATCAGCTTACAAAACCCAATTACTCAACAGCGAAAAAACTACCTTACTTGAACTGCACCCCAATTGTTAGACAAAGAAACTCTAATGATTGGGGTGCTTGTATGTCTAGACATACATTTGAAGATAAGTTGAAGGCTATTGATTTGTACCTAAATAAGCGCAACTCATATAGGGAAACAGCCAAGTTAATAAGCGCAACTAAATCAGATATTATAAAATGGGTGGCATTGTATCAAAAACATGGAGAAAAGGGTTTACAGCCGACCTATACAAACTACTCTGTGAAGTTTAAAATGGACGTATTAACTTATATGGAAAAAACAGGAGCGTCTATTCGTGAAGCATCATATGTATTCAATATTCCTTCTTACTCAACGGTGGCGAAATGGAAAAGAACCTTTGAAAAACAAGGTAAGGATGGCCTGTTTCCTAAAAAGAGGAGTCGTCCAAAAATGAAGAAAAAGCCTACTGAAAATCTTGATACAGACAAGACAAATGAAGAGTTACTAAAGGAAAATGAATACCTACGAATGGAAATTGCGTATTTAAAAAAGTTAAACGCCTTAGTTCAAGCATCAAGGGAATCAAAGAGCGAGAAAAAGCCCAAATAGTGTTTGAATTAAGGCATGAGTATAAGGTCGTCGACCTTATAAAGGTAGCTAAAATCGCTCGTAGTACTTATTATTACTGGACGAAAGCTTTTAAGGGTCCTGATAAATACAAAGAGATGAAACAATTAATTAAGCATATTTTTCATGAGCACCAAGGTAGATACGGTTACCGTCGTATTACTTTAGAGCTGGGTAGACTAGGGTATTCTATTAATCACAAGACCGTATATAGACTGATGAAAGAATTAGGATTAAAGAGCCTCGTGCGACTCAAAAAATATCGCTCGTACCGTGGGAAAAAAGGAAGGATCGCTCCTAACATTCTTAAACGCGACTTTGAAGCGTCTAAACCAAATGAAAAATGGGTCACAGATATTACAGAGTTTCATCTGTTTGGAGAGAAGCTTTATTTATCCCCTATTCTAGATCTTTTTAATGGTGAAATTGTCTCTTATCATATAGACAAACGGCCTGTTTTTTCCCTTGTGACAACAATGTTGAATGAGGCATTTAATCACTTACAAGTTGGAGAACGTCCAATACTCCATTCTGATCAAGGGTGGCATTATCAAATGACAAAATATCAGCATTTACTCAAAGAAAACAATATTACTCAAAGTATGTCCCGTAAGGGAAATTGTTTTGACAACGCAGTCATTGAAAACTTCTTTGGTCTATTAAAATCAGAGTTACTCTATCTCCAAGAGTTTGAGAGTATGGAGCACTTTCAACAGGAATTAGAGAGGTATATTGTTTATTACAACCACAAACGAATAAAAGTAAAATTAAAAGGATTGACCCCTGTAGAATACAGAATTCAATCCTCATTCGCTGCTTAGATAAAGGGTCTAACTTTTTGGGTTCAGTTCACATAAGGTAGTTTTTTCTGTTTTCAGCCTGTATATGATATACAAAGGTAGTTACCATAATGTGGTTTACGGAAATAACATACGAAAACCATAAGTGTTAGACATAAATTTAAAACTGAAAACACCTCTTCAAATCTTATTTTGAAGAGGTGTTAATTTATATAATACAAATATATCTAATTAATTGATCTTGTTGATGAGAAATAATGTTTTCTATATACTTTATTAGTGACGACCAGTTTGAGCTTGAGCAATAACACTTCCGTCTGAACCATAAATAAATACAACTGCTAAGGAATTGTATGGATCCTTATCCCATAATTGACTTGTATAACAAGAGGTTTCCCCTTTATTTACCACGCCATTGCCTCCAGAGCTATTACAAAATGTTCTTGCATTAGAAGAACTGGAAGTACCATAATATCTGTATGTTCCAACATTTGCATAACCATTATATGGAGCAGAATTATAAAGTTTTACATATCCCCATGCCGTATGACAATAAGCACTTCCTTTTAATTGTACATAACCAATCTTTACTCCATTTTTATAAATATACTTAGTTTCATAGGTAATGGGGCTTTTACTTGCACATCCTGTTGTATAAGGGTTTGAGCCATCATACGATAATGCAGATGCGCCGGTAGGTCCAACACCAAGGAATAAACCGAAAACAAGAAAAAATAGAATTCCTATGTTAAATACTTTTTTCATAAGGTTATTGCCCTCCTCTATTTTATTAACAAACACATTTAACATCGTATTATAATTTTCTGAATTTTCAATCGAACTTTATTCCTATTAATTTTATGGATTATTTTGGATTTACATGGTTATTTTTACGGATTAAATAGAAATGAATAATATCCAATAGTTTGAGCAAACTATTCATGATGCCGTAAGGCATCCTTCCTTTGATAAAAGATGTGTAACAGAAAAAACTACCCTAGCAGATGAACTGCACCCCAATCATTAGAGTTTCTTTGTCTAACAATTGGGGTGCAGTTCATGAGTTGGTAGCTTTTTCTGTTTTTATGCTGTATATCGTATACAAGTTTAGTTAACATAATGGATTTTATTGAAATTCATTATCTAGAAAGATTTTGAATATTATTAGAGAAGGCTCTAGGAATGCCACTTCGATAAAGCCATTTCTCTTTTAAAAGAAAAAACAATCTGTCTTCCAATACAGATTGTTTTTTCTTTTTTTGACTTTGTAAATGATGAAGATGAAAAATAAAGTTAAAAGGATTCTAAGTGTGAGACGAAAATTATTCGAACTACATCATATGCCTTTATTTCCCTTTAGGTAACTTGCCTATTGGGAATAAAATTTTACTTTTTGAGCAAACTACACAAGACGCCGTGAGGCATCTACGAAAATCCTTTAGCAATAAAGCAGAAAAAACTACTACTTCTCTCCGTCGGCGTAGTTTTTTCTGTTTTATTGCTGTATATCGTATACATATTTAGTTACGTCGGGTAAGCGAGGGGCATCACTGCCCCTGACTCCCCTAAGAACCGTACGTGAGCCTTTCAACTCATACGGCTCAAGCCTCCCATTGCAGGTCCATTTGCTGTCGTATCCTCATCACACACCACATCGGTAAGTAAAACGTACGCCGACGCTCCAACTGGAGGTATACATAACAGTACGTTTCTTTCGTCAGAAGATAGCCACAACCTTATGTTCCTACGAGAGACCAATGAGAAGTCAGCTCTCTTTCGGGCCTATCATGGGCTTGTTCGTAAGGACGATAGTATCCATCCAGTTATACAGTTTCCTGCTTTCCTGTTCTCTTTCGAGATAATGGCATTTGCTTTCTCTCATATCCTTTACCCTCTGCCACATTGTTTGACTTTGCAGTCATCCTACTGTTTACACAGATGACAAAGGGCTTACCAAGTTCCGCATCTTATAGATACGACGAGGTTAGGTGGGTTCTTTACTCCGGGCAAGATACGGGACGCGTCACAGCAGCATTATGAATCTGCTTTTCCTCTTGCCAATACCCAGGCAAAGCTGTGCACTATCCTGAGCTAACACTTACGAAGCTTACAAACCTTCACTAATGTTCACCATACTCATCTTCCCCTAGCAGTGTTCCGAGTCGTGCACTGACTCTCTGTTTCCGCATTTCCGCATGCAACCCACGAGCCCGTTACCAGACCCGCAGTTTTGGACGGGGATAGTTTTTGCGTCTAAACCAGTGGCGTAAGCCACACTATATAAAAGCGACTTCTTGTCGCACCATAATGAATATTATTGGTACTTATTTTATATTATGTGTCACAATAGTAAAATCTTACAGACATATGTATTGCATAAGGAGAGCCCTAAGAAACGTATGAACTAAAAAATAAAAAGCAGGTGAAATAGGATGTTTTACCTGCTTTTTATTTCTAACAGATAAATAAAATTTTTAAACTATTTGTAAATGAATAAAAGTATCAAATATTTCTTTACACGTTACAATTACATCAGGACCCGTATTATTCACTCTACCTATAACTCTATTTCTATCAACTTCTCTTACAAAAAGAAAATTACCAGCTATAGCTTGGTACTCAACTTGTAAATTTACATTATTTCCTTCGTTATTAAGATCTTCTACTGTATTAAGACTCTCTTTTAAATATTTACAAAATCGGTCCTCATTCCTTTGGTTGTGTCTTGGAGGCATATTCTTCACCTCCTTCCTTAAAAAACTATCCTTGCACTTATATTTAATGATAGACAAGCCATTTTTGCTTGGATGCTTGTCCATGCTTGTCCAAATAAATTTAGTATTTGAACATGTCCAATCGCTTTCAATTCGACTGCATATTATATAAAATAACGGTATCTAAAAGGAGGTAATTAAGATAGAACAATGGCTTAACCTTATTGGAAGTTTTGGCTTTCCTATTGTTGTTACTTTTTATCTTCTATTACGCTTTGAAAAGAAAATAGACCATTTAACAGAAGCCATTAATAAAATAGCCACCAGTATTGAAAAAGAACAGGACAAGCAATAAATAATCACTGTATGGGCTTATTTTTTAACTAATTTCTTAGTATAAATACTGCCTAATAATTTGAGCAAACTACTCAAGACGCCGTGAGGCTTCAGTCCTTTGGTTAAATAAATGTAGCAGAAAAACTCCTGAACAGATCACAGGAGTTTTTCTCTTTTTAAGATGTATTATCTATACATCTTTAGTTAACATAATCACCAGTAGATTTATCGCATGAAAACTAACTATTGTCCGGGTTGTCCAATCATCTTTAATTAACCAATCATTTTATATAGTAAAGACACTAAAAGGAGGTATTATATTGAATTTACAAGAGATTAAAGGTTCCTATGACGTAATAGTTAGTTTAGGAAATGCTTGTAATCCTGCACTCCAATTAAGAAGACATAACCTAAGAACATTTTCTGGTCCGCTTGATTGGAGTGTATCTCCATCACTTTCTGATGTAAGTAGATTATTAAAAAACAAATTTGATGGGTTTATGGAACTCAAAAATATGTGTTTAATTGATGGATGTGCTTATGTTCTCGAAGAAGGAATTAATATTCAATCAACAAAATCTTATTTTGTAAAGGATACTCATTACAATATTCTCTCAGTTCATGATTTCCCAATAATTCCAAATCAAGATTGGACTACAACATATCCCTCTTATAAAGAAAAACTTAATCATAGAATAGATAGATTTCTTGAAAAGATTAGCACTAGTCAATCTGTTTTGTTTGTTAGATGGACAGCAAGCTACGATCAAGCAGTCGAATTACAATCCGTTTTGTCACAGATTGTAAAAGGTCAGTTTAATATTCTTATTCTTCACCCAGTAGAAGGTTCACAAGGTATTAGCACAATGAATTGGGGAATAAATAGAGTTTGCTCAGTTAAAGTCCCTAATGACCCTAATAACAATGAAACTTGGGATTATGTTTTAAATGGAGTAACGCTAACTAATTAAAAAAAGTAGAATAGCTTTTTTATTCGTACCGCATTAATTCCGAATAAAAAATTCTCACTTATTTAAATAAGTGAGAATTTTTTAAGTGATTTCAATTTATCTTGTTATATTTAAAATAAAAGGAAGGGGCAAATAATTATCATATATCCTAATAATGAAAATTTAAATAAATCATTAGATTATATCAACAAAGCTCTTATGAACATTAACAAAGCAATAATTGATTTTGAAAAACAAAAAGATTTTGAAAGGGTAAATGAACTTGAAACAGTAAAAATAAGTCTTGAAATGTCTCAAAAAATAATACTATATGGTCTATTTCATAATTAAATTCAGTTCCTAATACAAACACTTTTTATCACAATTTTAAAAAGTGTGTTGAGTGTATACTCTATACACTTTTAGTTAACATAATCACTCTTTCCGGTGCACAGCATCAAAAAGAACCCTTTTGGGAGAAGGATTCTCGGTAGGGTGCCTTTTATCGGATATGCAGCTTTTTATACATCCTTGATATGACGGTGATCTCTCAAGGTGTGCTTGAAGAAAGAATGTATAAAAAGTGCACGTTTTATATATATGCCCGTACAGAAAAATATAGTCTTTATGGCAAAAATATGCTATTGTTTATTTGCAGTTATTTTCTCATAGGAAGCCCACTAAAAAGCAACCTCGCCTGCCAATGCCGAGGTTGCTTTTTATTTTGATACTTTTTAACCTAGACAATATATCAAAGCATAAGGTGTTTTATATTTGCACATGTTTCGTCTTTTATCAAAAATCAATAGAAACTACACACATATAAGAAAAGCTCTCAATATTGAGAGCTTTTTTATGTCCTTGAAAAAAGTATGTGGCCGTCCATGCTATAGCTGATTAATATAGTAGCGTCTAAACGCGTTTACTCATTTTTTTAGAACCACTATTAATTTCAATACATGCTCTTCAAACTATCTCAAAATTAATAATTTAATTATCATATTAAAGGTATTCTAATCAAAATGATAGGATAACACCTAAATGGGGGTGAACGCTTTGTCAAACGCATCAGAATATGGATATTTTGCGAAAGACGTGGCAGCCGACCTTGAAGTTACTACGTCAACTCTAAGACGTTGGTCTATTGAGTTAGAAAAAGCCGGATATAAATTCGAAAGAAATGAAAAGGATCAAAGAATTTACTATGAACGCGATTTTAAAGCGTTCAGGGAACTAAGGAAATTAATAAATAATAACGTTGTACTGGTAGACGCTATAAAAGCTATAGTATCAATGGATGTAGAAGGTTTAAACGCCTCACAAACGCCTGGCGTTTATCGAGAAGAAACGCGTCTAACAAAGCAACTTTTAGAGGAACTTTTAGATGGAAAAATAAATAAAGCAATACAACAAGCATTTGAAGAAGGCCGCCGGCAAGGCCAAAAAGAAATTAAAGACACTATAAATAAAATAGAACAAAGATCTAAAGAACGAGATGATAATCTTATGTCCGTAATTAGATCAATACAAGAAGAAAAAGAAGAAGTTAAACAATTAATTGCAGTTTCTCAAGAACAGGAAAAGAAGACTTTTTGGCAAAGGTTTTTCAGTAGAATCTAAGAACAAGTTGATCTGTTTTAGGCGGCCATGTGTGCCGTAAGGCTTTTTGTTTTTTTTACGAAAAAAATATAAAAGAGCCTTGCAATTCGCTGTCAGAATTGCTATTTAATGATAGAGTGAGACGGATATAAGTTGAAAAATCCTGAAAAACCTTTAATATCATTACTTTTTAGAGGTTTTCATAGTTAGTAAAATTACCAACTATGAAAACTAAAAATAAAAAAGACATTCCCGTTTTGGATAAGGTCTTTTTTATATTTCAAATAGTCTATAGATAGCCTACTCAAGGTTTAAAGATAGGTGCCTAATTTCAGTTAATGAGTAGGCGTATTTTTGTAGAAAATGAAAAAAATAACTATTTTTAATGTGGGTATAGCTATAACGTTTATTATGGTAAGTCAAAAATAAAGCTATCCATTAATTGGATAGCTTTTATAACTGAAACTAATATAATTAAACCTTAATAGGCAAGATTCAATGTAACACATAAAAGGAATCACATACTAATATATCTAATGGCTTTTCTTTTTAAAAATCGCTATATTCTTCGAGATCATCATCATCTAAAGATCCAGACACGTGTTCTAAATCTGCAATCTTTCCTTCTTTAACTTTAATGACTTGGTTTTCTGAAGGTTTCTCTATATCATCCTGTGTACCCGCAAAACCATTAGCCTGCGCTAACTGTTTTAACTCCCGTAGTTCAGAATTGATATGTTCGAGTAGTTCTTCTGTCCTGCGCCCCGTTTCTACTTGGTCCGTAGATGCACTATGGAGGTCTCGAACAATTAAAGACGAAATATAGTCCCCTAACTTTCGAGACTTTGCATATTTTGCAAGTATGTCATAGACTTCATTACTTAACTGATTAGTTTTAATCGTGAAGGCGTTCTGACGCTCTGACATGGTTATCACCTACGTTGTTAGGATTTAACGGCTTTCTTCTGGGCTTGTTTCTTTTGAAGATAACCAATGCTTCGGATTTCTAAGCCGAATAAATTTAAGTGGCGACTATCCTCTGGTACTTTATGGTATTTTTCTGTACGCTCTTCGCCGATTTTTTCACTCATGCTATTCGTAATGGCTACTTCTAGTGTAGGAGCAACACCACCACTATATACATATTTTCGGATTTTATTTGCAGGTGGTGGAGCCACATCATTTAACTTCGCTAGTAAAATCTCCACATAGTCTCTTAGAGAAGATTTAATTTGAGCCGTTAAATCAATGGAATCACCTGTGTTTTCATTTTTTAATTCAAACTTTTGTTTGCTGTAATTATCTAAAATAAATTGATCAAAGGCACGCAAATCTGTAAACAACTCAGGAAATTTCTCTTTTCTTAACTTATCAATATGTGCTAAATATGGAATGCCTTCTATACTTTGGAAGGATTCACGGCTGTTCGCAGCTTTTAACCCTTCTGGTAAAATCACGACATCAATCGATCCTCCACCAATATCAACCATAACCGTTTCACATTCTACATATTCATTGGCATCTTCACGGTCTTGAAGAGTTAAATCTTTCTTCAACGCAAAGCGCGCAATTTCACCTTCTTTTAAGCAAGCACTTTCGTCCACAGATACCTTTAATTCTTTTTCAAATCCTGGTGTATGGATGTGGAAAGTATGATCACCTACAAAGCGATTGGCCATGGCTTTTTGCGCTTCTCCGAAAGTATTTTCTTTTTTTAGTAACCAGATTGGTAACATTGTAGAGAAATAGTCAATTTCAATACTATTATCCTTTTGATCTTTTGTATGCAACGCGTGATAGTAGGCAATTGCAGCTAAAAATGTCACGTAGGGAATATGGCTTGTTATTTTATTATGTAAACGATTGATGTGATTGTTAGCTAATTGTTGGCTTGCCGCAATGTCGCCGACTAAGAAATAACGTTCTTTTTCTTCGTCTCCAATGATTGTAGAAAGTAAGATACGCTTTTTAAATTCTTCTGGTGCTGTCACCGCATCTGTAAAGAATGAATCAGCAGCATCCTTTTGGAGTTCTACTACGTTGGTTGGAAAATCAAACAGGTACCCATCGATAATATTCATATCGACTGAGTTCCCACAGTCTTTATTAAAACGTGAAATTTTCATCTCTATACACCTCATTTTTAAGTTGAATTTCTGCTGAACTAATTATACACAAAAAAAAGAGGCTGTTCAATATTTTAGTTGAACTTATTTATCATTAAAAACTTAAATATATCAACAATTATGTTTATTTAGTTGAACTTATCGTGAGATGAAAATGCAAGTGGGAGAAAAATGGATTTTGAGAATAAGAAGGCAATAAGTCGCTTATAATGAGAAATAATACGTGCGAACTACATAACCATTACATTAAGTACTTTCATACATCTAAAAGGAAAAAGCAAGAACTTACGGAACCTATTCTTATCTACAGAAATAAAATTTGCTACAATAGAGGTAACAAAAGGAGGGATTTTATGGACCGTACAATTGTTCAAACCATTACAAAGTTTTTACATACTCACATACAACCTTCTTTTATCCTTATATTTGGATCGTTCGCAAAAGGAACTACCCATCAAGAAAGTGATATTGATATTGGGTTTTATGCGAAGAATAAAAAAATAGATAAATATAAGATTTTCATGCTTGCACAAGAATTAGCTGCCTTGTTAAAGAGAGAAGTGGATTTAGTTAATATTGCGGAAGCTTCGACCGTTTTTCAGGCTCAAATTTATACGACTGGAACTGTTATTTACTCAGATGATGACACACTACGTATGAATGAGCAAATGAAAGCATTAAAAATGTATGCAAAATTAAATGAAGAACGAAAAGGTGTACTACAGAAAGTAGATGAGAGTGGGAGTATTTATGAGAAATGATGTCATTTTAAATAAAATAAGTGTGGTTGAAAGGTGCAATAAGCGTATCTTGGACGTATATCAACAAAATCCACAAAACTTACTGGATTATACGAAACAGGACTCTATTATCTTAAACATACAACGTGCTTGCGAAGCTTGTATTGATTTAGCTATGCACATTGTAGCTGAAGAACGGTTAGGTCTTCCACAAACGAGCAGAGAAGCTTTTGATATGTTAGAGTCACAAGCTATTATTACAAGCGAGATTGCGTACAGAATGAAAGCGATGGTAGGTTTTCGAAACATTGCTGTTCATGATTATCAAGCCATTAATCAAGATATTCTTCAACAAATTTTGGACAAACATCTAAGTGATTTTACTACTTATACAAAGCAAATTCTTAATTATTGAGTTGATTCAAAAATAAATTTTAAATAATTGATTACACACATAAAAATAGAACTTTCTTATAATTAGAAGTTCTATTTTTCATTATGGGCTTTTGAAAAACATTGATAAATCAAGGGTGTATAGAAACCTACATGCTCTATATTTTGCTCTGTGTTAGAGCTCTTACGCTTACAACGTTTCTTTTTGTTCCGAGTGAATGGTTATGTCCAATAAAGTTGTATCTAGTATATAGTCAAAAAATAGGGAAGCATACTTTCAGGCTTCCCTATGCTTGTCCTAATTTAAATAATTAAGCTGTTTGTAGACCTTGGATTTCTTCAGCATCTACAACAATAACTCCTGCTGAAGTAGCGAAATAAGCTAAAGATCTTGCCTCGTCAAAGCTGGAAAATCTAACATTATTAATTTGAGTACCATTTAAAAGTACACTTGCAATTGGTGTGCCAGGATCAAGGATTCTTAAAACCTCTTGAATCATTCTCAGTATCCCCCCTTGCTATATATACCAAATTAAATATACCAAATTAAATATAGACTATATGAATCTATATTTAATTTATTATATGTAAGTTTTAAGCAAGGGCTTGTACTATTTAATCATTTTAATTTAATATTTTTGTTGATTGAAAATTAGTTTAAAATAAGGACTTTATGAGAGGATTATTATATAAAAATCTCTTTTAAGCCCTTAGATATAGTGGGGGGGTTCATAATGATTAAAACCTCATACCACCATCTATTACAATTATCCTTGAAGAAATTATCTCAGTGCTTTTAAATTCAAAGCCTCCGTTATAAGCGTGAGTGGTTATTTTAGAATGAGGGTTCTTACTGGCTGTTTCTGCTGGGGAATTAACACTTATATTTCGTTTCTTCTTTTTTTGTGGGAAGGACTTATCTACATAATACATACCATTTTTTAAATTATACTTCATATGATAGGTTTCTATTTCAATCACCTTTTCTATACAACCTTGAGTTTAGAGGTTTTTTTCACACATTATTAGAATTGTTTTTTCTTCATTTTATCTTCAAAACTGAGTTTTTTTACTTTATTTACTTTAGCATTTTTATTTTTTCTTCCACATTCTTTAACAATTACACCATCTTGGTTCGCATTTTGTCCACCTTGTTTAGCAATCTGGCCACCCTGGTTCGCATTTTGACTATGATTGCCACTAATTTGTCCTCCAGTTTCTGCGTGG
Organism: Priestia sp. 53B2; assembly: GCF_056099005.1. Classification (NCBI taxonomy): domain Bacteria; kingdom Bacillati; phylum Bacillota; class Bacilli; order Caryophanales; family Bacillaceae; genus Priestia; species Priestia sp. 53B2. The sequence continues at coordinate 2,676 of NZ_JBLZXA010000007.1, read as the reverse complement.
TTATAAATATAAATGTTAATGTGAGTGCAGTTTTTTTCTCTTTTTTTCTTTTGATTGCAATTTGATTTTTTATTATAGCGAGAATTATATGTTTCTATTTTAATCACCTCTTTTCTATGATGAATTAGCTAGAAGGTGTGAGTGAATTAATTCTCACTCATTTATAGTGTATTCATAGGTAGACAAGCTGCAATATGAAAAAGCCCTTAATTTAATAAAAAGGGCTTCTTTATATTGTTTCTCATAATTTCTATTTTGTTAAATAAACATGTATACGATATATATCTAAAAAATAGAAAAATCACTCAATATATTAAGCGAGTTTTTTCGTTCTTTAAGATTTAACTATAGATTAATGATTTATCTATCTTAAGTAGCTTGCTCAATATATGGATTTGATTAATGTATCTCTTATCATTATCAAGTTAGATTGCATATTTTATTATTTATATTACATAAAATTTATAATTGCATTTTTAATTTTAAAATTAGGAGTTGAGTTGATGGGATCAACACAGTTAACAGGAAGAGTAATTTTTAAAGGGGATCCCGGTTATAAAGAAGCAACTAAGAATTGGAACCCTTATGTTGATGTCAATCCTCTTGTCTTTGTTTTTGCACAGAATTCGCAAGACGTAAGTAATGCTATTAAATGGGCTCGTGAGAATGAAGTGCCCATGCGTGTCAGAAGTGGTCGTCATGCTCTAGATAAGAATCTTTCAGTAGTAAAGGGTGGCGTTGTTATTGATGTGAGTGATATGCAAAAAGTTTCTTTAGATAAGAAAAAGGCGATTGCAACAGTTCAAACAGGAATTCATGTTGGTCCACTAGTAAAAGGATTAGCTCGCGAAGGTTTTATGGCTCCGTTTGGGGATAGCCCAACAGTTGGAATTGGAGGAATTACAATGGGTGGTGGATTTGGAGTACTCTCACGATCCATTGGACTTGTTAGTGACAACCTTATCGGATTGGAAATGGTAGACGCAAAAGGAAAAATTATTCAAGCAGATGAATGTAGTAATGAAGATTTGCTGTGGGCTTCTAAAGGTGGTGGGGGCGGTAATTTTGGATACAACACAGAATATACATTTAAAGTTCACCGAGCCCCTAAGACAGCAACTGTCTTCAATATTATCTGGCCATGGGAACAATTGGAAACTGTATTTAGAGCTTGGCAACAATGGGCGCCGTTTGTAGACGAACGTTTAGGGTGTTTACTTGAGATTTACAGCAAAGTAAATGGACTATGCCATGCAGAGGGAATCTTCTTAGGTTCAGAAAGGGAGCTAAGAAGATTATTAAAACCTTTACTAAATGCTGGAACCCCAAAAGAAACAATCATAGAGACGTTAGCTTATCCAGATGCTATAGATTTCTTAGATCCTGACGAACCTATCCCTGGCAGATCTGATCAGAGTGTTAAATTCTCTTCGGGATGGGGATTTGATCTTTGGACGAACGAACCGATTTCAATTATGAAACGATTTTTAGAAAAGGCTACAGGAACAGAAGCCAATTTCTTTTTTATAAATTGGGGTGGTGCTTTAAGCAGAGTACCGAGCAACGAAACAGCCTTCTTTTGGCGTAATCCACTGTTTTATACGGAATGGACTTCTAGTTGGGACAATAAATCACAAAAAGATGCGAATCTTGCATCCGTTGAAAAAGTACGCCAACAGTTGAAACCATATGTAACAGGATCATATGTGAATGTTCCAGATCAAAATATCGAAAAATACGGGAAAGCATACTATGGATCAAACTATGAAAGGCTACGGAAAATAAAGGCGAAATATGATCCTGAAAATGTGTTTCGTTTTCCACAAAGCATACGTCCTAAATTTTAAATCTATCTTTTTTATTTAACAAATTAAATTTACGGATAATGTTTTTTTATTTGGTTCTACTTTATTTTTTTATTTTATGTAATATAAGAAAAGAATTTAATATGTGGAACATGAGACCAATTGCACATATGTAAAGAGAAATTTGAAGAAAAACTTAAGTGCATAAAAGAAAAAGCCAGTCAAAACTAGTTTGGCCTCTTAAGATAACATGTGCAGTGATATCGAAAGATATTCTTATTATAACATCTTCTGTTTATTCGCAGAAAGGTGGGTGACAGACCAAATGACTGCTGGGGAATCTTAACTGAATTATAATAAAAAAAGAGGGCTTCTCCATTAGTCAGAAGCCCTCTTTTTTCGAAATTAAAGTATTGGTAATTTTCATTACACCATGTTTTTTCTCCAAAAGATAGGTAAGCTTTATTATAGTCAAGGTGTAATGCGATTAACTATATATTGAATGTATTATTTTTTTATACTTTTTCAATTAGAGAATACATAAAAAAATATAAAAATGTGTTGATTTTTTAATTTAAATATATTATTATAATAAAGCGTCGTTGATACATACTAGTAACAACGAAGTTGAAAAAAGTTGTTGACATTATGTCAGTAACTTGATAAGATAGTAAAGTCGCTTAATAGCGGCGGTTGAACTTTGAAAACTGAACAAAGCGACAAACGTCAACGTTAAATTTTTTGTTTTATATGAGCAAGTCAAACATTTCTTCGGAGAGTTTGATCCTGGCTCAGGATGAACGCTGGCGGCGTGCCTAATACATGCAAGTCGAGCGAACTGATTAGAAGCTTGCTTCTATGACGTTAGCGG
>NZ_JBLZXA010000006.1:0-985 GCF_056099005.1 Priestia sp. 53B2 | reverse complement strand
TTCCGCATGCAACCCACGAGCCCGTTACCAGGCCCGCAGTTTTGGACGGGGATAGTTTTTGCGTCTAAACCAGTGGCGTGAGCCACACTATATAAAAGCGACTTCTTGTCGCACCATAATGGATTTTATAGGTATCAATTTCTAATACAAAAACTAACTTCCTTTAATTATAATTAATGGTAAAATAATGTATATAAAAGGAGGGTTACAATGTATTCACCGCAAGAAGCCTTATTGGCTAGTTCTCTTTATTTTGTATTCATTGTTCTATCTTTTATAATTAGTTTCTTTATTGGAAAGATACTCATTATGAAATCCAATAGATCAATAGGAGAAGTTCAAGCAATTTCTCTCTTTATCCATCTCGTTTTATTCGGAACAAATTTTAGATATTGGTGGTGGGGCCACTCTATGTCTATACTCAATATCTTTGAATTTTTAGCAACCACATTTATAAGTGTACTTATTTTTATTATCAGCGAATTCATTCTTTATTTTTGGTTGAAAAAGCGATATAGAATGAACGTACATAGAGATGCCTAAGCTTAAAAAGTAGAAAATTAACTGTGTATACGATATACAAAACAAGTTTACATAATGTCTCTTAAAGGAACCAAGCATGCGAAAGAACCCTTGGGGCAGTAGGGCTTCCACCAAGGATTCTTTTCCGGAGTATGCAGCTTTTTATACACTGTTGATTTATCAACGTTTTCTCAGTAGGTGTTTGAGAAACTAATGTATAAGAAGTGCACCTTTTATACATATGCTCGTACAGAAAAATATAGTCCATAAGGTCAAAAATGTGTTATTATATGTCTGCACATGCATTTTATAGTAAAAAGCCACCTGTCCTGCAAACATTGAACTGAACCCGAAAAGTTAGACCCTTTATCTAAGCAGCGAATGAGGATTGAATTCTGTATTCTACAGGGGTCAATCCTTTTAATTTTACTTTTATTCGTTTGTGGTTGTAATAAACAATATA
>NZ_JBLZXA010000005.1:0-42628 GCF_056099005.1 Priestia sp. 53B2 | reverse complement strand
GGTGTGTAACTTAGAAAAACTTCAATAAGAAACAATAGATGGAGCGCCGTGTGCGATGAAAGTTGCATGCACGGTGCGAGGTGGGGGAAAAACCGGAGATAATCTCAAAAGTTTACCTATCACTATTTCATATTCATATCGCAACAGTAGAACCACAACCTACTCGTGAGCGAGGAAAAAGGAAACCTAAAACATTGGATGCAATGAAATCAACAGTCGTGAATCAAATTTTAAATCGAGGTGAGCAGCATCAGAAAATAAATGACTTAATTCGAAAGGATATAGTCGGCAAAAAGAAACAGGATTCTTCGTTAAGGTGGAAGAATCGTGATATTCAACCACTGTTTCTCCAAATTTATAAGCATCTTCCAGAAGATAAACGGCAGTGGCAATATAGTTACCGAACATTAAAGCCAATGAAGCCATTTATTGATGTGCTGAGTCACAAATACATTGAAAAGTATCATAACCATGAGTATCAACAATTACTTGGAAAATTAGATAAGGAAGTAGAGGAATTAAAGAAAGCGTATGGAGAAGGAAAGGTTGATGAGAAACGATACAAGGACTATAAGCAAACAAAAATAGATGATCTCTACAAGCGAATGGGGAATGCTTTTTTAAAAGAAATGAAAGATTATGATAAGCAGCAGCAACAGATTAAAAGAATGATAGAAAGTCGAAAACAATCCAAACGTCCTGCGAATTTTAATCGAAATGTCTCCATGCATTTTGCATTAAAAAAGATGGAACGAGCGTTTAAATCAGAATATGAAAGTTGGAAGAACCAAAAACATTATGAACAATTACAAAAAGATATTGAACATAATCGAGAAGCTGAAAGGGGTTATGAATGATGGAGAAACATCGACGTACCATTTCATTAGATACGAAAACAGATGAATATATTCAAGCTTATATGGAAGAACATCATTTTCGTTTTCCTGGGGAAGCCATTATGGATATTTGCCAAAAGTATCAAGAAACCACGGAAAAGGAATGGTCATTACAATATATTTCGGAAGTGGTTAGTAACAACTTACATCAGGTTTTAAAAGATGAGTTAACGAAAATTCGTCTTGGGGCAAACAGTGCCGATAAAAACTCCCAAATTTTAATTGAATATATGAACGGTCTTTTCTTTCATCACGGTTTTGATGGATTAATGACAACCGATTTACAAGAGTTAGATAGCACAAAAGTTGCGAAAGAAGCTGTTGAGAAGCGTATTGCTCATCAACGTCAAAAGAAGGTTGATGCAGAAGAATCAAGAGGGAAACAACCATCTCATTGATGGATGTATATAAAGATAGATTTAAACATGTAGAGGAGGAATAGAATATGTTTTTTAACAAAGATTTAGTGTTAGCTTCGATTAAAGCTGTAGGAGAGGATCATGCCATTGTACAGTATCAAGACAAAGAAGTAGAGGTGAATTTAAGTCCAGAAGAAGCGAAGGAGTTTCATCAATATGTCGTGCATCAAGAGAATATGTTGGTGCCCATGAATATCAAAACACAGAAGCTTTTTGTGGATTTAGAGGAACCTTGGTATGAACAAGAATTAGAGGAGCTTAAGGGGATCTCCTATCAAGAAGAGGAGGGAGAAGATGAGTAAAGCCTATACAAAGAAATCAGCCGAAGATAAGCGTAAAGAGGTTGAAGAGTTAACGAAAGGCATGGAAAAGAAGGTTGAGCAGCATTTTCATTCTGCCGAAGAACTAAAAGACTACTTATCTTTTATGGGTAAGTTTTATCAATACTCGATGTCCAACACAGCTCTTATTCAGGAACAGTTCTTTGGTGCTCAAGCAGTTGGATCATTTAAGTTTTGGAAAGATAAAGGGTTCTCTGTCAATAAAGGGGAAAAGGGGATTAAGATCCTTGTGCCAAACAAAACGGTGCCTAAATTTAAAGATGAAAAAGGGAAATGGAAGTCGATTAATAAAGCCACTCCTCAAGAAAAAAAGCTCATTCAAGAGGGAAAAAAAGAAGTTACTCAAGGCCGACTGTACTTTTCAGTCGGCCATGTTTTCGACGTGTCGCAGACGAACGCAAAAGCGAGTGATTTACCTAAGATCTTTCCGAATCGTTGGTTAGAAGGCAATATAGAGGATTACAAGGCACTTTATAAAGGGATGGAAGCCATTGCCGAAAAGGATGGTATTTCTATTATTCAACCAAAAGAGGAGCTTGGCGCTGCAAAAGGGGTTAGTTACACTTTAACAAAAGAAGTTGCGCTGAATCCTCGTAACTCTGAACGTCAAAATGTAAAGACTTTGATACACGAATTAGCTCATGCGAAACTTCACACCAAAGACACGTATCTAAACTATACGGCTGCGGAAAAAGAGTTTCAGGCAGAAATGACAGCTTATACGGTTTCCTCTTATTTTGGAATCGACACCAGTTCTTATTCGTTGGATTACCTGTCACACTGGACGAAAGGAAAGACCTTTGAAGATAAAATCAAGCTTTTAAAAGAAGTACATGAAACGTCCGTTGGGTTTATTGAAACAATCGAAGAAACGCTGGTAAAAGAAAGAGAAAAAAATCAGTCACTAGAAAAAAACGATGAAAAACAGCAGCAAGCAGATCCTCTTTCTTCTGAGAACGTGCATAACAAGATGAAAGAAGGGTATGGAAATTATATACAAAAGCAACGAGAAGAATCCGTACAAGATGTAGATAGCATTCTAGAGCGTGTTACGGCTGAAGAAACCTACTATTCAACCAAAACACAAGCGATTAAAAATGGTTGGATGACAAAGGAAGAAGTCGTGAAACTTGAGCACCAGGTTGACTTAACGATGAGTAGAAATAAAAAGGGGGTCACCCATGGTCAAGTTCAAGAACAATCTCTTACTTTTCAAGACCGTATGGAAGTGGGTAGTCAAATGCAACTCCAAAAACGTTCAAGTACAGGTAAACGAAAAAGAGAAGAACAGGATCTAGAAAGGTGAGAGAGCATACATGCTCTCTTTTTTTATGCCCAAATATGAATTAAATGGAGGAATTGACAATGCAAAAAGTAACATCTCTTTCAAATGACCAATTTAAAACGCTTGTTTCCGATAAACGAGAATTAAAGAAGTTTATGAAGCACCCACAAAATGAAAAAATCGAGGCAGATTGGGCGAACGTCAGTGAGAAACAGCTGCAAGACATCCCTTCTGGTGCTGTTTACTTAACACAATCAGCTCTAGGAGAGGAAAAACCGCAGGTTTTACTTGTTTCTACGGATGAAAAAGGGCAAAAACAAGCCTATAAAAGTGAAGCAACAGTTGATTTTTTGAGAAGTCATGATGTGAATCCTGTTTTAGAGAAAGATCGAGAAACGCAGCTTAAAACAAGCTATCTTACGTTTTTACAAGCTCATGAAAAAGAAAAGCCTCAAGATATTGATAGTATGTTAGCCCGTGTAAACGCAGAAAACGATTATGTCATGTTGAAATCCAGTGCTTTAAAGGAAAAACAGTTCACCCCTGACCAATTGAAAGGAATGGAAAATGAACTTTCTCATCAGTTTCAAGCACGAAAACAGGCACAAGAAAAGGGGCAATATCAAGAAGATTACAAACAAGAAGTACTAGAAGTTATGCAGCAGCCTAGTGAAGAAACACAGTATAAGCAGCTATTTAAACAAAGCTTGTTAACCCAATTAGGCATATCAGATGAAAAAGCTTCTTCTAAAGAAGCGAAAAAGGAAGCTGAAGCAGAAAAAGCTCCTGTTGAAAAGCAAATCAAGCAAGAAACACCTCAAGAAAAAGAGCAGCGTTTGGCCAAAATGAAAGAGTTTGAACAAAAGCATTCCTTTGATAAGGTGTACAAATTGAAAAAAGAGGTGCTGCAGGAATTAAAAGAGCTGGATTTGACTGATTCTCAACGTGAGAAATTAACAAAACTTGAAAAGACTTTGGACACAGAGAAAAAGGATCACGACAAGCAGAAAAAAGAAGAGAAATCACAAAATGGATTTACCAAGTTTTTTGCACGGAATAATGGAGCATTTTCTTCAAAAAAACGGGACCAGACACAAGAAATGGAACGATAAAACAAGCAAAAGGTGAAAAGAAATGAGAGGGCTGAAAAGCCCTCTTTTTTCATAGGGTGAAAGAGAAGGAGGGATTAGGTGGGAGAACGAAAACACGTCAATGAGGGGGAAATCATGAAAGCACGAGATGTTGATTTGTTGTCGTATCTGGAAGCCAAAGGCGAAACCTTTGTAAAAGAAGGAAAGTACTATCGTCATACGGAACATGATAGCTTACTCATCAAAGGAAATATGTACGCTTGGAACAGCCGGAATGAAACAGGATATGGAGCGATTAGTTTCGCTCGAATGTATTATGGGATGTCGTTTCCACAAGCCGTATTAGATATCAACAAAGGCGATTATAAAGAGCTTTCTCAGTCACATGAGCAACCGTCGGTTTCACCATCAAAAGAGCCTTTTCGCTACCCAAAAGAGTTAGAAGTAAAGGATCAAAGCAAAATAAAAGATTATCTCATAAAAGAACGTAAAATAGATCCTCGGTTAGTTGACTGGCTTCTTCAAAAAGATTTAATCGCTCAGGATAAACGGAACAATGTGGTGTTTAAATGGCGTGAACACGGAGGTAAAGGAAAGGTAATTGGGGCGGATCGGCAAGGCACAGCTTCTATAAAGAATAAGCGTGGTTCCTTTAAACAAGTCTTACCGAACGATAACCCACACACAGGCTTTTCAATTGATGTTGGTCGCCCAAACAAGATTCATTTCTTTGAAAGTCCAATTGATTTGCTTTCTTATTGGAGTATTCAGGAGAATAGCCTACAAAACACACGACTCATTAGTAGGAATGGCTTAAAGCCTAAAACCGTTTCTCAGTCTTATATCGAAGCTCGAAAAGAAGGCTTAGGCATTAAAGAAATGGTGTTAGCTGTCGATAATGACCAAGGGGGAAAAGAATTTATTGACAAAATGAACCAAATTGTTAATGCTGATTTAGTAAAAGCAGATATTCAAAAGGGAGCAAAAGATTGGAACGAGCAATTAAAGAAGAATGGAAAAAGTATTCAACCTGTAGCATCACGTCTCCGGAATAAACAAACAGAACAGGAGCTTTCAATGAATGGATAAAGTGTTTCAGAGCGTATTTTATCTCTTTCTTATCATCATTTTATTTAAGCTTTCTCAATTTGCTTACCGTGTTCTTCGTGAATGGAAGTATAGGAAAGAATTAGCCCAATCAGGCATGCCCTATATTGATAAAATGGATGGGAGGCAATTCGAATTTTACTTGCAGGGTCTTTTCCAACAGTTAGGGTACAAGATACAAGTAACACCATCATCTGGTGACTTTGGAGCTGACTTGGTGATGAAAGGAAAAGAAAAGATCGTGATTCAGGCCAAACGGTATAGCGCTAAAAATAGAGTTAGCCTTTCAGCAGTACAAGAAGTATACGCAGCAAAAGCGTATTATAAAGCGAATCAAGCGTGGGTCGTGACCAATAGTTATTTCACGAAACAAGCAAAAGAGCTTGCAGCTGCATGTGATGTGACCTTAGTGGATCGTGCGGATCTTCAAAAGTTTATTAATGAAGTCAATCCTGTTTTCAAGGCACGGGAAATCTTTGGAAATATCACACCAGAACCTCGTAAGTGTCCGAAATGTGGGCAGGATCTAGTCGTACGAGATGGGAATGGTACTCGTTTTTTTGGCTGTTCCTCTTTTCCTTCTTGTCGTCATACAGAAAAAATCAATAGGCAATAAAAATATAGAATGATGATAAAGTTGTTTAAGGTTGTATATACTGCATCCGTACGATTAGGAGGATTTATATTTTATGGAAGAAGTAAAAGTAGTCTATGCCCTCATTAAAAATAAGTACAATCAGATTTTAATGGTTGATAATCATGAAGGGCATTGGTCTTTTCCAGGTGGAAGAGTAGAAGCTGGTGAATCATTAGTAGAAGCTGTAATTCGAGAAGTGTATGAAGAAACTGGACTGACAATTGAACCTGGCAAAATATTAGCTATCAACGAAGGAAAGTTTTTAAAAAGGAATCATCATGCTATCTTCTTTACTTTTGAAGGATATATTGTAGATGGAACTGAAGAAATTAAGATGCCTCAAGAAATATTTCAACTTGAATGGGTCGATATAGAACAAGTAGAACAACGTACTCCATATTATTTAGAAGGAATTAATAAACTCTTACAGGGGCATGCATTTTACCATAACCAAGGAACAGTATAAAGAGGATAAAACTGGTTCTGCTCATTTTTAAACTAGTGTTTTAATACAAAAAGACCTCTCTTCTATGAGTGGTCTTTTTCTACTTGCTCCCTTGGTCTTGGATCAATTTTATTATTTCAATTCGATAAAGAGATAGAATCGAAATTAATTTTAGAGTTAGTTAATTAATGGAAAAACAGATTTTTTATATGATTAATTATTATGACGCTTATTTTGTATTAAAAGTTTTAATGTTTACACTACGTGTGATAGAAATTTCCTAATTAGCAGTTCTATGAAAATCGTAGATAATTTATTTTAATTAGTTAATATTTAAATGCTGTTTCAACACTTTAGAAATTTCTGTACGCTCTGATTGAGATACTATGTAATAGTAGACACCATTTATTTCTGTTTCTTTCCCATTAATTTTTATGTGTTGTAAATTGTGACGTGCTTCTTTGTAGTTAGCCTGAATCTTTTTCATATCATTAAACGTTAAGTTCGTTTTCACATTTTCACCTATTGCATCCAAGATATCACCATAATTTGCAAGAGATCTTACCTTTGCACCTTTACTAATAACTGCTTGAATGATTTGACGTTGTCGATCTTGACGTCCGAAATCACCACGAGGATCTACATAACGCATACGAGAATATTTTAACGCATCTGCACCATCTAATTGTAACTGTCCTTTTGAAAAATGCTTACCCTCATAAGTGAAGTCAAGTGAGTTGTAGACTGTTACTCCGCCCACTGCGTTTACAATATCTTCGAAACTTTCCATATTTACTTGGATGTAGTAATCAATTGGTACGCTTAAGAATTCTTCAACTGTTTCCACGGTCATATCTAAACCACCAAATGAATAGGCATGGTTAATTTTATCTTGTTTTCCTTGACCAATGATTTCTGTACGTGTATCACGTGGAATACTAACCATTTTAACTGATTGATCTTTTGGGTTTACCATTAATAAAATTAACGAGTCTGAACGTCCACGGTCAGATTCGCGTTCGTCAACACCTAGTAACAAAATAGAAATAGGGTCTTGTTTGCTGAAATTTACTTTTTTATTACGTTTTTCTGATACAGTTCGATCTAAAGGTTCATGCGTTCGGTTTAATGTACTTGCTACAGATCTATAAACTGAAAATCCATATATACTTACGCCAATAATAAAAAATAAAATAATAACAAATAAAATTTTAAAGCCAGTTTTCTTTCTCTTTTTATGTTTTTTATGCATTAATTCTTGTTCCATACTCACTCTCCATACTAAATTAATTTTAGATCTAGATTGTCTTTTGTTATGTCACCAAGTTGTATAATAGCTTCTCAATCTTACCAAAAAAATAAAAAAATTGAATAATTTTTTATAAATTTTAGAAAAAATGGTAACATAATAGGAGTTAAAAAGAAATTTATGGATAATAAAGGTAATTTATGAGAATTAGAGTGAAATTTATAATAGGAATAGTCAATAGTCTATCTTGCTCTTATAAAATATACAGATAATTTTCTAATTTTATCTATATTAGTATTTCTTTTAAGTAGAGTGTAATAAAGAGTAAAATATAGAAAAATTCTCTTCTGAATAAAATAAGAAAAAGATGATTTTACAAAAGACGCTAACTAAAGTATTGAGTATTTAGGATGAATAAACCAAAATGTATGCAGAATTTCCTATTATTTATCAGAGGAATATTTATTCACAATTAGTCACAGGTTGATACAAATTTACTTAATTTTGTATAATCAGGTAAATTAGCTCATATACTGCTTAAAATACTTCTGTTATTCTTGGGTTAAAATTAATGTTTTTACTAATTAGCTTAAGTACTTTAATTAAAAGGGACAATTTAGATGTAGTTTTCTATTAATTGTTAAAGGTGAGTAGAAATAGAATCGACAGAGGATTTAATTAGTGTCATTTTTTTGAAAAATCAAATAACTAATTTTGATTACATATTTGACGATAATAATAGTAAGCTTGCTGAAAACTTAGGGTGAACAACTTTTTGTACAAAAATCAAGATGGTTAGGTTGCTGAATTGTTATTTTTCTTTCAGAAAGGGCTCACTCTTTTTAGTTTTATACTATTAAAAATAAGTTTATTTTTGTCAATAGAGATTTGAAAGTAGTTATTAAGATATAAAAATATTAAAACAATAACGTTCTAAGGTGAAAAAATATTTTTTCACCTTAGTGTTATGGATAAAAAAGATAGGAAGTAGGTGTTTAAGTGTATAGAAGGTTATCTGATTATATTTACAGTGGAAGGAGGAATAAAAAAAACAACTCACATCATGAAGGTAGTTTTAAGAATTTTATTTTTGAAACTAACTCAAATAGAAGGTGGGGTATATTAATATGTTTTTTTTCACTAGCAGTTGTTCTTTCCCTCCTACTAATATTTGTATCAAGTTTAAGTGTATATTTTAATCCCATCTTACCTATGTGGAAAACAAAGGAAATAAATGAATTTTCGACTATTCGTCCCTATGATACAGGGAGAGTGGATAGCACCTCGTTTTTAAATACTAATTCAAATGAAAAATTTCTACAAAACAGCATAATAACTAATGATGACTTTTATGCTTTCTATGTTAATTGGGATAAAAATAGTGAACTTTCATTAAAACGTAACATTGACAACATAGATGTTCTTATCCCTCAGTGGTTTCACTTAAATTCTAACTTAGAATTAAAAAGTGATATTCAAAAGGATGTAGGGGATCTAGCAAAAAAGCATCATACTAAAATACTCCCTTTAATTAACAATGAGATGAATGGTGAGTGGAGCCAAGAAATCATTCATAATTTATTAAATTCTCCTAAATCTCAATCGAACCTAATAAAAAATCTACATGAACAAATAAAAAATCGGGGCTATGACGGAATTAACATAGATTTTGAGAATATAAAGAGTAGTGATAGAGACTTGCTGACAAACTTTATGAAGGAGCTTTATAGTACTTTTCATGAAGATGGTCTTTTAGTAACAATGGACGTACCCCCAGCTAATCAGGCATTTGATTATAAGGAGATAGAAAAGTATTCTGATCGTCTCATTTTAATGTTATATGATGAGAATGTTATAAATCCAGGTCCTATTTCTTCGTCATCATGGTATCAAAAGAATCTTTCACAAATATCTAAGGACAAGCTTATCGTCAGTCTGGGTAATTATGGATACGATTGGGATTGGGGGAGTGAACAAGCTGGAAAAGCAGTATCCTTTGAAGAGATTATGAGGATGGCAGACAAAGCAAACTTAAAGATACAGTGGGATGATTTGAGTGAAAATCCTTATATTCGATACAAGGATAAAAATAAATCCCATGAACTATGGTTTTTAGATAGTGCTACATTCTATAATCAATGGAAAACAGCTGCTTCAAACGGAGTTAAAGGAGTTGCGCTATGGAGGTTAGGAACGGAAGATCCGTCTGTTTGGGATGTGATGGAAGGCCATAAAACCAATCAACTGCTTACTGTAAAGAATGGAGATACTACCTATAATTATGGAGAAGGAAGTATTCTGCGTACTAAAACAGATCAGCATGAGGGGAAGCGCAGTCTTGATTTTGATGAGTCAGGTTTAATTTCAAGAGAATCATATATTTCTACTCCAAAAGCATCTGAGATCGAACGTTTAAGCAAGCCATCAAATAAGGAGATCGCCTTAACATTTGATGATGGACCCGATCCTAAATATACAAAAGATATATTGAAAATTTTGAAAGAGCATCAAATAAAGGCTACATTCTTTACGATTGGTAAAAATGCGATACTTAATCAAGATATTGTAAAGCAGATATATAAAGAAGGCAATGAAATTGGCAATCATACGCTTACACATCCAGATACTAATAAAATATCTTATAACCAATTAAAGGTTGAATTGAATGCTACTGAGCGCATCATTCAAGGTATTACTGGGCGTTCACCATTATTATACCGGCCACCGTATGGAGATGATCAAAATCTGTATGATGGAGATAACCAGAATACATATGTTAAATCCCATTTTCAAAGAATGATGGATATCACTCAAATGGGATATATGACCGTAAATTACGATATTGACTCGCAGGATTGGAAAGCAGACAATAGCAAAGACATTGTTGACAATGTAATGAATCAGGCATCTAACGGTGATATTATTTTACTTCATGATGGCGGAGGGGATAGAACAGCGACAGTTCAAGCACTGCCTGAAATTATTGAAAAATTACAAAGAGAAGGTTATAAAATTGTAACAATTAGTGAACTAATGGACAAAAATAGAGATAGCATTATGCCTACTGTTACAAAGGTAGAAAGTCCATTAATGCAGAGCATTAAAGTAGTTTTGGCCAATGTAGCCACTTTTGACAATATAATTTTTATTTTGTTTTATAGCGCGTTGTCTATTTTCATTCTTCGTCTTGCTATCCTTTTTTATTTAGCATTTAAACATAAAAAACGTACTCGATTACCGAATGCAGGACATTCATTTAATCCATTTGTGAGTGTTATTATCGCTGCCTATAATGAAGAAAAGGTCATAAGCAGGACTATAAAGTCAGTACTAAAAAGCCATTATGGAAATTTTGAAGTAATTGTTGTAGACGATGGTTCTAAAGATAAAACATCTATGATTGTATCTAAGAATTTCGCTAATAATGAAAAGCTTCATCTTATTTATAAGAAAAACGGCGGAAAAGCCTCAGCGATTAATATGGGGATTAAGAAGGCAAATGGAAATATCATTATTGCCATTGATGCGGATACCATTGTTTCACCTGAAGCTATTCCGTTACTTGTCCGTCATTTCATAGATGAAAAAGTTGCTGCAGTATCTGGGAATATTAAAGTTGGAAATATGCGTAATTTATTAACGATTTGGCAGCATATTGAGTATGTAACAGGTTTTAATTTAGAAAAACGTGCTTTTGCCATGCTTAATTGTGTTACGGTTGTTCCAGGGGCAATCGGGGCCTGGCGTAAACAAGTTATTGAAGAACTTGGCTATTTTACAGCTGATACATTGGCAGAAGATACAGACATGTCTTTACGAATACTACGTGAGGGATATAAAATTCACATTGATGAACAGGCATATGCTTATACTGAGGTACCAGAAAATAGCAGAGATTTTCTAAAACAGCGTTATCGATGGAACTTTGGAACGTTACAATGTTTTTGGAAGCATAAAAAAGCTTTTGGTGGGATTAAACACAAATCATTAGGCTTTATAGCGCTTCCTAATATGCTGCTATTCCAATTTATATTCCCTTTGTTTGCACCATTTTTAGATATTTTGTTTGTTTTAGGAATATTATCTGGACATATAAAAAAATCATTATTGTTTTATGCTTGTTACCTTATAATTGATTTTCTCATTTGTATATTTGCATTCAGATTAGAAAAAACAAGCTTTAAACCACTAATTACTTTGTTTCTGCAAAGAATCTTCTATCGTTACTTATTATTATGGGTTTCTTGGAAATCTCTTTTATCTGCACTGAAAGGGACACGAGTTGGCTGGAATAAATTAAAACGATCTGGAAATTTAGAAGTTAGACAAGCAGCTAAGAAGACAGGATGATTAAAATTTTAATGTCCATTCGCTACAAATCTGAGTGCTTCTGTTAATACTGTTTTTTATAAAGGAACTATAAGAATAGAAAAATTTCTATTGAGCGTATAGGACTAGAACTCTTTATAGATACATTAAGTAAAACAGTTGAACCAATTGGTCAGCACAAATAATTATAAAAGAGGATAGAAAAAGAAAAAAAATGATACAAAGAGGTGGTGGAAGTTTTGATGATGAATCCAATAAGATATAAAGAAACTTTATTAGAATTTGGAAAGAACGTAAAAGAAATTGCGAAAGAATTAGATTTAAACATACATGATACATTGTTGCTAATGAAAGAGTTTAGAGAAAACGAAAGTTTAAGGAGTGAAGCAATCGAAAAAACACTACCTGTCGCTGTATCAATGGCTGAATCACCACACATACGGGAATTATTAGATGAGATTAAAAAAGGTTCTAGTGCAAATACTTAACATTATGATAAGAACAAATATGTCGGTGTTATTTTCAGTAAATATAAAAATTTTTTAAAAAAAACGATGAAGAACTGTAAAAGTATTTCTTTTCGTGAATTGACAGACTGATAAATTAAGGATAACCTAACTTTAAAGTTGGGTTATTCGTATGACCTTATTCAGCAAGTTAGAGCCACTTTATACAGTATAAAGTGGAATAAAGGCTTCGCCTAACTTCCTATTAATAGATTACTTTTTTGTAATAGAGATTCATTATGAAACCTAAGTAATACCATGTAGGAGTTGATTTTTTTGAGCAAGAGTAATGCAATGATGAAATTAGTAAGTCAAAAAGGTGTTTCTGGTGCAAAAATTTCACGATCATTGCAAATAAAATAATAGAGCCAACTTGATAAAGTGAATGATCTTATGCAAGCCGATATGACGGTCGAAGAAGTCAAAGTCCAAATCCAGTACTTAGGAACAAATGGACAATCTCTAAAAAAGAAAAAAGTAAAGCAAACACATCCAAAACTAATGAAAAATGCATTTTATTTTTTCCCTAGCTAGGAACATGCTATGGTAGAGAGTGGTGTAAATAGCATATAATAAGCAGAAACTCAGTCTTTTTTGACTGAGTTTTTTTATTAAATACGGAAAGCTTTTAAAGGAAAAAGAATGATTGGTGTAGAATACAAAAAAAAACGGTTGCGCAAGGATAGGAGGGTTATAAGACATGAATGCCACGTTTAATCAACTCTTGTCAATGAAAAATCTACGCGACGTTCGAAAAACAGAAATTTTGGTACAGATGGAACAAGCTTCAAAGAATAAAGATAAAGAAACTCTATTACGATTAAGTAAACAGCTCCGAGGTATTACATAGAATGTCTTATGTAATAGAATTAACCTACTATCTTGAAACCTTTACATGCGAACAATAATAAGCGACTCATCTATCCTAAGGCGAACAGTAAGGTCGCTTATCTTATTTTTTATTCATATATTTACCCTTTCACTCTACGATATGTGTATATTTATTATGTTAGATGTTCATTTTCTACCTGAATTACATCTTTATCCTGAGATTGATTGAATAAATAAGTAAGGTATGAATGTAGTTCGAATCGGTCTTCGTCAATAAAATTGGAAAATACCTGTTTATATTCCTTCAACATTTTTCCCTCCTTTATTTATGTTTCTTACCTCTATCTTCCCCTATCTAGTAATCTCTTATACATACAAATTAATAATGTATTTATTATATTAACCGTTATGTAACATCATATAGAGTTAAAAAAAGTTCATTCTTTCTTTTAGTATGAGCCCCACCTACGCCAAATACAATGATAGCCACGCATGCTATCCACCTGATGCATAGTAATTTTCGTTAGAAAATTATGATAATAGTAGATTTATATTTAGTAGTTTGGTAAGCGATCAATCCTCATCTACAAACGATGTATAATTTCACAAAATTATTTCTATTCCTCGCAATATATGTTTTTTTATATAATTAATTAAGATGTAATGTAGAAGATGATAAATAGTAACCTAATAAAAAGACTAGCTTACAAGGGAGTTAATCTTTTTATAAGTCTTCTATACAAATTTTTACAGTAATAATATCATAGCAAACAACATACTTAATGATAACGTGAAAATAGCTGTTGTCATCGAGGTAATTACGATATTAGTTTAGTTCAAAAAAGAATGATCAAAGGAGGGGATAAAAAGTGGATTCAAACAAAAAAGCAGCAAAAATGGTGGGGGTACTTTTTATACTTGCAGCCGTTACGGCAGTAATAGGTCTCATTTTATATGACCCCATCTTAAACGGTCCCGACTATCTTACTAAAGGTTCTGAACATACCAACCAAGTGATAGTGGGTGCACTTATGGAGTTAATACTTGTGGTATCAGCCATTGGTACTTCAACTATAATGTTTCCATTTTTAAGAAAGTATAACGAAACTATAGCTCTTTGGCATGTTTGCTTTAGATTTCTTGAAGCAGTGATTATTACTGTGGGTGTAATCAGCGTACTGTCCTTATTAACCTTAAGTCAAGAATTTGTAGCAACAGGAACTCAGGATACTTCCTCTTTTCAAGCTTCAGGAACTGTATTAAAAGCAATACACGATTGGACATTTTTACTTGGACCAAATATCATGCTAGGTATAAATACGATGATGTATAGTTATATATTTTATAGATCTAAACTTGTGCCTAGATTTATACCAATCTTAGGTATGATTGGAGCAACTCTTGTTTTTATAGCAGGCCTGTTAGAAATGTTTGATGTATTTTCTCAACTTTCTGTTTGGGGTGCTATATTGTCGCTACCAGTAGCAGCTAATGAAATGATTTTAGCAGTATGGCTCATCGTTAAAGGATTCAGTGAATCTGCACTTGCTTCTTTGGATGAAAAAAAGAAAGCCACGAGATAGTAGCGAACACATAATTAGCTTGATAAAGAACTGTATTTAAACTAATGGCAGTTTTAAGTGAACATACACGAAATTGCACCTTTGTGAAGGGACAATTTAAGAAAAAAAGCCTACTAGGTAAATGAAGATTCAATAATCATATTCAGTTTTAAATCATTGCGTGCTTGCAATAATGAATAACATTCTATATGTTGAGCAAACTACAAAAGAGGATTAATCCTCCCAACATTTTCTTTTTTCTGAAGTATAAATAAAAAACCTACCTTAACGCATTTGGGGTATTTTTTCATTTGCTGTTAGTATATTTTTTATGCTATTGGAACAGAATGCAATTAGAATGCCTTCCGACCTTTCGTATTCGAAACCCATTTATTGCAAAAAGAAAAACCTACCTCTGACAAATCAGGTGGGTTTTTCTTTTAATACATAAGTTATTGATAGCTTGAGCAAACTACTCAAGATGCAATAGAGCACCATCTAACGACTATTGTTAATTCTACTTACAGAAAAAGACTATCTCTTTTGACTGGGAAGAGATGGTCTTTTTCTATTTTTAGGCTGTATACGCCATACACTCTTAGTTAACACAATGTGAATTTTTGGAAGAGGATTGTGTATATAAATGTATAGCGCATAGATCCCCTTGAAAGCCTTCGTACTGATATTCTCCACAAAAATGCACAACAAAAAGATATCCTATTTTTAAAAAGGCGTAATTAAAGTTTCTCTTTTTGTTTTGATGAAAACTTTATAATGGCGTAACTGATAGTTAACACAAGAATAGCGCAAGTATGCAAAAGTGTATTAACTGGGTTATCGTGCTCCACAATAACCAGACGTATCAATGCAGTAATGCCAATATAAAGAAAGTAGCGTAGAGGAAAGTGATAATTCTCCTGAAAATATTTTACGATCATTGCAATGAATTCAAAGTACAAAAAGAAAACTAAGATACTTTCAAGAATTTTGTAGTGAGTCTCAATTCCTCGATTAAAAATAGAAAAATGAATGAAATGGAAAATTTCCTTACCAAGCAAAACGGATAAAGTAACAGCTAGTAAAATCAATGCTGTATTTAAGATAATCCGAAGTACGTGTGAAACCTTAAAGTTCGGTCTTTTGTTTTGTTGTATCATCAATATTCCTCCTGCATATATAGACTCTTTACTATATTATATCTCCCGTTTTAGATTTAGCGTTAGCCGTTACAACGTGTTTGTTAGAATGTTTATTTTAATTCATATATTGCACTAAATGAAGACGTATATAATATACAAAATTAGTTAAGTCGGGTAAGTCATATTATGTAACTGAATCATGTAGACAAGTAAAAAGGAAAGAAATATCTAGTTACGAATTTACAAATGATGAATTGGTCGCATTTCCATTTTGACACAAAATTCATTGCAAAACAGACCGCAGATGAGTGTGATGGCTATATTGTAGTCGTAAATGCTACGTTTGAGGATTATATTAACCAAGAAGAACATTGGAGTAAATACATAAGTTATAAAGAGAAAAATATATGAAAACTATATAACGTTAAGTGAATAATAAAACATTTTATTAAAAATAGTGTTAACTATTACACAGGTTGTAGAAAAAGAACAAATTTGTCGTCACTAAGTGTAAAAGTCAAAACTACAATTTTTATAAGTTAGTTTATATATTTACTTCTCTACATAAAATACACTTATTTTTTATTTTAAATTAAATTTATGTTAAAGAAAATATAGTGACGTTAAATGTTTATAGATTTTCCGTTTAGTTATCATTAATGTAAAAACTTCTTAAAAGGGAAGTAGAAGATAGATTGGTACATGATAACAATTAAAAATCTGTATTTTTCGTTAGTAA
This sequence comes from Priestia sp. 53B2, assembly GCF_056099005.1. Lineage (NCBI taxonomy): Bacteria > Bacillati > Bacillota > Bacilli > Caryophanales > Bacillaceae > Priestia > Priestia sp. 53B2. Next base: position 26,052 of record NZ_JBLZXA010000005.1, on the reverse strand, counting down.
GAGTAATAAGTTTTCACATCTGGAGCATACTACTCATGAAGTGTTTAAATTCTATAATGCAAGGCTCTTATTTACGTACTATTTAACCTAAAAAAACTACTGACACACATATGCCAGTAGTTTTTTTATTTGTTTTACTCTCTAGGGTCAGTCTCATCATCGATTAGAGAACTTTTTTATAAACTTTTTTATTCAAATTTAAAGAATTCTTCTGGATAGAGGTGATTTTTGCTCTCTATTTTTACCAAAATGCTCTTTTTCATCAACGAGTACTAAGATATTTCCTTCTTTGACTGAGTTACCATAGTATTCAGCCTCATCTTTAGAAAGACCTATTTCAACAAGAGCTCCTGTTAATCCACCAACTCCCGCACCCGTTACAGCGCCAGTTAACACGGCTGCAATTGGTCCCGCAGCAACAATCGGTCCTATTCCTGGAATAGCAAGTGCACCAGCTCCTACTAATAAACCTGTTAGCCCACCAAGAGCTCCACCTGTTAGGGCACCTGTTGCAATTCCATCAACCACTTCAGTATCTGTTTCTTCTGTCACCCTATCTACCTCTCTACTGTCTTGCCCGATGATGGAGATGTCACGTGTAGCGTACCCTCGATTTTTAAGATCTTCTACAGCTGCAATGGCTTCTTGCTCAGATTTGTAGATCCCTACAACTCTCTTTGCAGTCCGTTCCATTTTCATCTCCTCCTATTCCTTTTATATTATTTATGTTCCCTAGGTATAAATATTAAAACTTCTACTTATCATAATCGCTATTATAGATAGAAAAAATCTAAAAAATCCCTTTCGTTGAGTAGATTATCTTTTTTACGTTATCCTAATTATGATGTAACGCATCCCTAACAGTATTTATTTGATGGTTCATATCTGTTTTCTTATCTTTCCGGTGATCAATACGTATATTTGTGATAACTCGATTAGGACCACTTGAAATGGCCTCTTGATGTATTTCTTTTGCTACTTGCCATAATTGTTCAAGGTCTCCTTCTATTATGGTAGAAGTAGGTGTTACATCATAATGTAATTCCTTTCCCTTGACCTTACGTACAGCGTTAATTACTTCTGAACTAAAACTTGTTGAATCTGTTCCAACAGGTATAATACTTATTTCTAACAAAGGCATAACGTATACTCCCTTCTCAGCTCCTTGTATTTTTAAAACTAAAAAAGAAACGATTTATAGATAAAATCTCCTGATTTTTATTTAGTAGGTTCAGCAGGGACTGAAATGTCCTCAAGAGCTTTCCCTGCTTCTTTATTTGAAGCATTACTTACTGCTAAATCTCCTAAAGAAACCATTCCAATGAGTTTTCCATCATCTACGATAGGAAGTCTGCGTATTTGATACTGAGACATGATTTCCATAGCTTGTTCTACAGACGTATGTTTTGTACCAGTAATCACGTCCGTTGTTATCATTTCAGATATCTGCGTATTTGCATTAAAATTATTAGCTAATCCTTTGATAACTAAATCACGATCCGTTATTAATCCTATTAGCTTATTATCTTCACAAATGGGAATAACTCCTACATCCAGATTCTTCATCATGTTAGCTACCTCACCACAAGAACTTTTAAGGTTACACGTCTCAATATTTGAGGTCATTACTTCTGTTATGTTCATAATAATTCCTCCTTTATTGAATAATCGTCTTATTTTACTTCGTTCCCGTACAGCATCTTCTAAAACATAAGCTTGAGTTTTAGTAAACATAGCTTTAGATTTTAAGAGGAAGAAAATGAATTGTGAATTAGGGAAATTTATAGCATTTTATCAGTTAGTAAAAAAAGATTTTTATTTCCTGAAAATAGGTATATATCATTTAACTACAAAGGAGGGTTTTTTATGAAAAATGTAAGAGTAGTAGAAAACGGAGTCCAAGCAAAAGAGGCAATTGAACAATTTCTAAATGGAGGATACACAAAGGATGAAGTATATTTATTAGCTCATGATAAAAATCGTTCCAAAGATTTAACGGAAGCATTAGAGACAAAAGATATTGGTGTCTCAGAACAAGGAGCAGTTAATTTAGTAGCCAATGTATTCCGGTCTCGTGGAGATGAATTACGTTCTAAAATTCAATCTTTAGGATTATCAGACGTTGAAGCTCAACAGTATGAAAGAGAATTAGATAAAGGACTTGTACTAGTAGTTGCAACCAAAGCAGGTTAACACAAAAAAGAAGGTTTTTTGCAAAAATAGTTACAGGATGTATGTAAAAGTATAAAAGAGGACCCGTTAATGGGGTCCTCTTTTATTAATTATTGACTACATTTCCTTCACTAGGAATGGGATGGCTTTTCAATAGTCTTGCAAAATGTATTAAATTATGGGCCATCATTTCCACATGTTGCATGGTAAAATCATTTTTATATCCTTCAGCTTCAATAAAGGACGGTCCCGGCCCTGCTTCTCCTACCCAATAGATATCGGCATTAGGAGGAATGGTAAAACCTATATGAGATAATGCGTAGATGACCGAACGTGAAACGTGTTTGGCACCATCCTCATTTCCCGTCACAACCACTCCACCTACTTTGTTGTAGTAAATGTATTGGCCCTTATTATTTGTTAGACTACTTCCACCATAAAGCCTTTCTATAATTTGAGTAGTAATACTGCTTTGCTCACCTAGCCAAATAGGAGATCCTATTATGACAATATCTGCTTCTTTTACTTTTTCAAAAATAGAAGGCCATTCATCTTCTTCATTTACTGCTTTTTCTGTAATTCCGTGTCCAATCTTATAGACTGCGATAGTTATAACTTCGGTTTGCACCTCATTCTTCTCAAATATCTTCACCACTTCGCCAATTAACGCACCTGTATTTGAGACCTCAGGACTTTTCTTTAATGTACAATTAAGTAAAAGAGCTTTAAGTGTCACGTTGATTTCCCAACTCCTTATAAATAAGTATTACTTTGGATATTCCCTTATTGAAGAGAAAAAACACGCAAATTTGGTAGTATTACAAGCCTGTAGTGGGGGGGAAGTGTAGTTTTCTCCATTGATAAGTTATTTTCTCGTGAAGATGAACTCCGTTCTAAAATGACTTCGTTAGGGTTAACAAAAGAAGAAACTGAACGATGTATAGGTGAAATGAAACAAGAACGTATAGTAATTATTGCAAAGAAGAGTATTTAATAGTTCGTGGGTGTAATAAATGTTAAAGAAACTAAGTGGTCGAGAGAAGTGAACCTTATTGGTATGTTGATGTCTATATATATGGTTTGTTCTATTATGAAAAGTATATAATTTAAAAAAAGCTATACAAACTCTATTTACTAGTTAATTAAGGAGAGTTTGTATAGCTTTTTTACTGATATTATTCGTTAGTAGTAAAATCATCTGTTTTTATTGCAAACACTAGTATACGGCCCCAATTTAATTCTTTTAAATAGAGTTGAATTTCCTCATCTGATAATCCTAAAGAGTAAAGCTTAGAGTGTAGTTCATCTTTGTAAAAATGAAATGAATTTGCCATTCCATTGTTATCCCTTGATTCTGATACACCAATATCGTTTGTATTTAACGCACTTGTCAATTCTTCAGTACGATCTTTTTCATCGGCTAATAAGTAGATATTATCTTTTCTGAATCCTAGGCTTAAAAATTGCTCAATAGCCTCTTTTACTTCATAGCCGTCCTTTACAACTCTTATTTTCTTCATTAAAAACCTCCCTAATCACAGGCTATTTAATGGAAGTTTATAATATGAATAGCTTGCTACCTTCTTAGAATGTTTCAACTACGCTTTATATAGTCTAGGCTGAGATATGAGGCCCATATATGTTTATTGGAACTGAAATAGTACATATAATTATGATGAAAATAACATCTTTCCAATAGTTAAAATCTGCCCAAGATGCAACTGAACTGTCTTAAAATTGTATTAATTTAGCCAATAATGTGGATTGATAATTCACTGTTTCTTTTCATTATAATATTGCACAGAGAACATAGATCCTTCTGAGACCATCTTATTATCTTCAATATCCATAGGGTCTGGATGACCAGCTTTGTGTATAGGGAAAGAGGCCAATCTTTTGGTCGGTGATTCATATGAAATAGCTTTTTTTATACTTCGAACAAACCCTTTTACCTTATCTAAGTTTGATTTATCCTTTAATAAATAAGTTGTAATCCCCACGCTTACTGTTGAAATAGCAAGACCAGAAACAAGGGCTTTTTGTCGCATTCTACTTACTCCTCTCTATTTTAAGATTTTAGATTTTGAAAATATTTTCCCTATGTGATGGCTTAATAAACTTGTATTTTTAGGTATCAGTTGTAAGCTTGAAGGCTATCTATTAAATTTTAAAAGCAGATCGTTCAATTTAACTTGTAGATTATCTCGTGATTATATTCTAATTTAAACTCAAATGTTTTTTTGCAAAAACCAATTAATCATGGTGTTTTTTTCTTGTTTAAGGTCTCTTCTCTCATTTTATTTATCTTTATAATCGAATCAAAAATTCTATAAGTATAGGTTTGAAATCATCTTCGTTAGGATAAAAGTAAATAAACTATTCCACCTATAGGAGGAGATGTATATGGATTTATATGGTCGGAACAGGGAGGTATTAAAATGACAGAGTCAAGAAAGAAATCTCCCCATCCTCAAGAGACCAAAAGAAGGGATCATGCTGAGCAATATCCTACGGAGAATAAAACTCTATTTGATCAATTCAAAACTGAAGAGACAGTGGATCCAATACCAACTGAAGAGTTAAAGATAGAAAAGCAAGATGAAAGAAATAAGAAGAAAACTAAAAATGAATCCTCCACTGAAAATAAATATAAGAGAAATTAATATTAAATCAATAGCATGAAAAAGTAGATATTCTAATTAATTATTAAACTAAGTTATTAAAAAGTACTTGAAAGGAGTGGAAAGAATGGAAAAAACAGAACTACAGCCGGTTTTTGTTTATTTACATCCAGATGTATTAGCACAAGGTGGTATTTATTTTATCGGACTAAATAAACGAGATAGGGAGCTTCCTCCAGCGAGTATTGAACATTTACGTTTAGATATGGCTAAACAATATTTCCCTTGGGATCTTGATGCTCATCTTGTTGTAGAAGAAGGAAGATTCCAATGGGATGCTGTAAAAAAAGACTATATAGAAATCGTCGCCTAATAAAAATCTCGACATTTTATCATGTCGAGATTTTTCATTTAGATAGATTATTGTAGATAATAGAGAGAAATATACGCTGGGTCTCATATAACATTTAGAAACAAAATTAAATAGCCCATCCATAAACAATTGCAGAGATCACAATAAATCAAATCATTCTTTATAATAGAGGGATGAACAACACTCCTACAATAAAGACAAGTTGGTGTAGTTTCAATGAGTCCTTCCATACTATGCGGGTTAACGTAATGTTCACTATAAGAAGCCAAGTTCTTTATGTATAAAGAACTTGGCTTCTGTTATATCAAAAGATGATTAATATGTTTATTTAACAACAAAAATCAAAGGTAGTCATCCTGATTAGTTAAATAAGAATATGCAGTGATTATCATCCTATTAGTAGGATATCATTTAATAAAGCTAGTTCTACTTTAAAAGGATTGTTAACTTTTCTAAGTTCACAATAACCAGAACTATAAATATGAATAATCTTAAATCGTTTACCGAGATAGAAAACTTCTTTATTAATTGACATACCTTCCCTCCAGATTCATTATTATAATTTGTTCAACATATTAATCATTTTTTAAAAAAAAGTTCATCTGGAATAAAACTAAATTACTTTACCCTTTCTTTTACGTCTTAAAACATATATTCAAATGAAATTTTATTTTGAAGCTAGATTTTCTCTATCTATTGAACAAAAAGAAAGTCTACTGATATCCTCAGTAGACTTTCTTTTTTGATTATGTATAGTTATCGACTATGTTAAGCAAACTAATCACATGCAGATTTTCTAGAAGAAAGACCTACCTCTGACAAATTAGGTGGTTTTTTCTTTTTAATACATAAGTCATTGATAACTTGAGCAAACTATTCATGATGCTGAGAAGTATCTCCAATCTACAATCTCATTAACCTACGGAAAAACTCCCTACGGAAATAGGGGGTCTTTCTGCTTTTCAATTTGTATATGTTATACAAAGTTAGTTACCATAGTGTGTCTTTCCGCAAGACAACCAAAAAAAGAGCCTTTGCAGCAGTAGAGCTCCTCCATAATAATTGTGGTTGCTCCTTTTTTGCCTAAATCATTTCCTCATAATCCCTCTTATTTTCTTCAAACCATATTCAAATAATACAACTGGGAGGTGATTTTTATGCCAGAACACGATACAACACATAAAAATAACAATCATAGTAATAGTTATGACACTAATGGTGGAAATATCCAACCAGTAGATGTATCGAAATCAAATAGTAAAAAGATTCCTGCTAATAATGATGGTCTAACTGGAAAAGTAAATGCAAACCTCGGCTATCATCCCGAAAGATAACATGAAAAAACCACCCTACAGAAGTAAGGTGGTTCTCCAATAAGTTTTATCCTATGCAAAAACTATCTCTATAATGTTTCTTTTTTGTGTATATTATACCATTTATTATAAAAAAGCAACCCTAAAGTTACTCTTTCTCTCAGCAAAAACTAACACAAAATTTGCGTGTGGTGATGTTTAGTATAACATCTTTGTACACTTGTTAGATGCCCTTCTATCTGTACCATGCCATCATATAGAAGGGCATTCAGTTGAACTATCCTCAGAAGGTATAACAACACTCTTCACAAATAACTCTTATTTTAAACTATTTACATTAATAACCTCTTATGATTTTTTTCTGGATTCAAATATTATATGTAGGAGGTGATTTTTATGCTAGATCAAAGTCATGAATCAGAAAAAATACCCGATAACGGTAGTTGTGAAAAGCCATTTGATGATCTAGATACATATGTGACTCCACCTGGATTCTATAGAGCAGATCATGATGAAGATGAAGATGAAGATGGGTCAGATAGACCTTCAGGTAATTCAACTGTTTCGGAAAGAATGGCCCGAGAAGAACATAGTAATAATCCATATGAATCCACTCATGCATCGATGGCACATGCATCAATGGCACGATACGCAGAAGCCGCAAGAAATAATAAGATGAATAACAATAACCGTTGTAGATAATCGACATACTTCTTATTTGTCGTCAATAAGAGTAAATAGTAAAAGTTTCAATTTTATAAGCTAGTTTTTATATTTACTCTTTTGTATAAAATAAAGACTTATTGCGCTTCTGATTTAATTTATATTAGGAAAAACATATTAACCTTAAATGTTTATAAATTTTCTATTTAATTACCATGAATATGATAATTTCCTAAAAGATAAGAAGATATATAACATGAGGAGGAAATAACCATTTACCATTACGAAGCATAAATAGTTATGTTAATTATTCTTTATGAAATACCTACAATTTACTTAGCACAAAATCCCTTAAAGGTATGCAATAAAAAAGATGTTTTAAACCGTCTCTTTTTAGTTAACATATCTATTTACAAATTTAATATTCTGGGATGTAAAAAAGTTTAATTTTATACATATGTTGTAACTTGTCTGAAATAGTTCTGTCATAAAGGTGTGTTATGATTTAGGGGCACTATACAACTAAATAAAGAATATAAGTAACTTAACATTTCATCATTATCAATACACTTTTCAATATGCTTAGTCCTCTAATCCTCATCTATTAGAGGACTATTTGCTTTTTTAAATAAAAGGAGGGACACCTTTGCCCTATATACAGTAAGAAAAATTACATGCAATTAAAGAAACCATTTTGCAACGAAAAGAAAAGTTAGCTGAAAATAAAAGACTAGATCTTGCAACGTCTCATAGTATCTATACAGAGTTGACTACTTTTCGCTTGGACCTCCTTACCACTTATGCCGATTCTCTTTTGATGGAAAAAGAGGCAGCAAATGAAGTCATGGCACAGTGGGGAAACAATATGGCTAATTTATTAGTCAATCATGGACTACCATTAAACCTAGCTTTAGAGGAGATTAGCTATTATCGAGATGTAATCGGAGAAATAATAAAAGAAGAAGCAAAGAATAATGATTTCTCCCTCGATGCTTTTTATCAAATTATTTCTCACTTTAATTTGATTGTAGATAACGCCATCCAATTCGTAAGTAAGTCGTATGTAAAAGATTACACTGAAAAAATAAATTATGCTCAATATGCCATTGATGAATTATCTGTTCCCGTTGTTCGTATGACAGAAGAAATAGGCATCCTTCCTTTAGTAGGTGATTTAGATACCAAACGGGCACAATATTTGATGGAGAGTGCCTTAGAGAAAGGAAGCCAATATAAATTAAAATGGCTTATTATTGACTTATCAGCTGTGCCCATTATTGATACGATGGTAGCAGATCAACTGTTTAAAGTAATAGCTGGGCTACAGTTATTAGGAATTGAAGTCGTTATCAGTGGGATACGTCCAGAAATCGCTCAAACCATGGTGAGCTTAGGAATAAAAGTTGAGGAAGTTAGAAGTTTCTCTAGTTTACATCAAGCTGTTCAGTATACAAATTCATTTACAGGATATTTAATGTGAATATTTTTATGGATTATGAGCAAACTACACCAGACGCTGTGAAGCTTCTATTTGGAAATCCTCACTACTTGTTGAGTTGAGGACATGCATTGTAGAAAAGCCACTGATATACGCCAGTGGCTTTTCTCCTTTTTAATTATATATGATATATAGTTAGTTAAGTCGGGTAAGCGAGGGGCAGCACTGCCCCTGACTCCCCTAAAAACCGTACGTGAGCCTTTCAACTCATACGGCTCAAGCCTCCCATTGCAGGTCCATTTGCTGTCGTATCCTCATCACACACCATATCGGTAAGTAAAACGTACGCCGACGCTCCAATTGGAGGTATACATAACAGTACGTTTCTTTCGTCAGAAGATAGCCACAACCTTATGTTCCTACGAGAAACTAATGAGAAGTCAGCTCCCTTTCGGGTCTATCGTGGGCTTGTCCGTAAGGACGATAGTATCCATTCAGTTATACAGTTTCCTGCTTTCCTGTTCTCTTTCGAGGTAATGGCATTTGCTTTCTCTCATATCCTTTACCCTCTGCCGCATCGTTTGACTTTGTAGTCATCCTACTGTTTAAACAGATGACAAAGGGCTTACCAAGTTCCGCATCTTATAGATACGACGAGGTTAGGTGGGTTCTTTACTCACCGTTCTTTTAGTGGTAAAATTCTTTCTAAAAACCATCTAACCAATAAAGAAATCAACGTAAAACCAATGAAAGAAAGCCAATGAGGAAAGTTAGTTGGCTTATATATTTGTGTCCATTTACATAAAGGTTCAATAACGTAAGAAAATAAAAATGCGATAATGACTATATATAGGATATAAACTCTCCACTTTTTACCGTAATAGTAAGCTAAACTAAATGTAACAGGAATTACAGTCAAATCAGCAGGAAACAAAGGTGGAATCATAGGGAATAATTTGGTGGGGTATTCCCATAATAATAAATCGGCCCCAATTGTATCTAGAATACTGGATATGACACCAATTAACATAGCAAATGCAAATACATGGAGACGATGTTCTTTTTTAATAAGGTATCCCCATATAATCCAAGGTAAAATAGCAGCTAGAAGCAAAACCCACCATTGCCATGTAAACAAGTCACCGTGAAGCCAATGTTGATATCCAACTTCCTTTAATTCACTTCGGATCTCTTGTACCTCGCTGTAAGAAGGATATTTCACAAGTACGCTTCCTCCTTCCCCACATACACCCAATAAATACTTTTTCTCATTAGCACGTGAGCATAGTATATTTATTCATTGATCTTTGCAACTCCTAGGGCAAAATTGTTCCACAGTAGTTCTTCTACTTGTTTCTTTTGACATTCTTCACAATTAATAATTAAGATCACTTCTGATGCTTTTCCTTTTAAGGATTTCTCTTTTTTTATACGTTTCCTCTGAACAACAATATCAAATAAAAAGCCAAGAACGAAGCCAAAGACTGCTCCAATTAATCCCCAATAGATTGGCCCCCAGTCTAATACAAACCCTCTACTGGCTCCAATTGTTGAAAAGGCAACAGCTAAAAACAAACCAGTCTGAGTTAAGGAGACACCGTCAGATCGGTGTATTGTATCAAACAGTTTTCTCTCTTCTATACGATTATCTAAAGGGACTGCAAATATATCCTGAACACCGTTCTCTTCTAATTGGCTTATTGCCATTTCGATAAATGTTGAATGCTCAAACGTCGCAAAAATTTGCATTTATTTCACCTTTTGACCTTTCTTAATTTTGAAATTCGAAGGCTGATAATGACTTTTTAGATATTTTTTTTGTTCTTTTTCAAATAACTTATTATTTTCTACCGTGTTCATATAAGCGTCATAAATTGTAAAGAAATAGTAGGAAGGAATATATAAAAGCCATTGTGGTTTTAATACGTTTGTTGACATCTCAATATTTCCTACAATAAGGTAATGAATCCCTTCGAAAAAATGGGACTGGTAAACAAATAGAACAGTCCATGTTAGTGTAAAGAAGGCTAGGATAATTCTGTTCAGGTAAAGTTGACCAAGGCTTGGAATCGTGCAAGCCCATAGAAATGCCATGAATGGGTTTCGCTTTTCTAAATAGTTGACGCCGACCGCATTAATAGAAAAAGAATTAAATCTGGCATCCTCTTTATCAACAAGTAGATAAATTTTATTTAACTCTACAGTTGTCCGGTTACTATCCCAAATAGCAAAAAGATAAACGGGAATATATAAGAATAACAATCTAACATCTAAGACTGCCTTTGCACTCTCAATGCGCCCTGTAAAGGAATACATCATAGCTAAGTTAAGACTTGTTTGTTGGTTTATAAAGATTTCCCACGTAATAAGGAGTATGCCTCTTACATATTTCTCTAGGAGAAGATGTCCAAAACCAGGAAAGGCTACAGACCACAAAGCTATAATATAAGGATTTCTCCTATGAATAGTAGCTACTCCAAAAGAGTTTACATCAGCCCTATAACGACGGGATTTATTTGTATTTGTAAAATTCCTCATAGCCAATCCTTTCTCACATAAGTTATATAGATACTAGTAGTATGGACAATCTTCTATGCTAGTATTCTTATACACTTAAGGTTTATATAAAAGGGGAAAGATCTCAAAAAGGGTTATAAGATAAAAAAAGGAAACGCTTCTCGACTATTAGGAAAATAAAGATAAATAGTTTAACACCTTTTTAATGTGGAAAACAAAAAACAAGTCAAAAATTATTAGGAGGAATGTAAAATGACAAATAATAATAATGACAAAATGAGCCGTGAAGAAGCTGGAAGAATGGATGGAGAAGCTACAGCCAAAAACCACGATAAAGAATTTTATCAAGAGATTGGCGAAAAAGGCGGAAAAGCTACAGCTAAAAATCATGATAAAGAATTTTACCGAGAAATCGGTGAAAAGGGTGGCAAATCCAATAACAAACGTAATAACGACTAAATGTCCGGAAAATGGAGTGTCTCTTTACAAGAACAGAAAAAACTACTTCTTAATTAGGAAGTAGTTTTTTCTGTTCTTAGGCTGTATATGATATACAAAGTTAGTTAACATAAAACGGCTTATAAGAAGCCAAACCCTTTATAAGGATTTGGCTTCTTATAATTAAAGACCATTTGTTGAATTAGGTGGAACAATACTTTCATCTGTTGGGTTTGCAACATGGTTATCATCTCTGCTTTTTATTGAAGCTGAAGAACCCATAAACTTGAACATACAATAGCCACCTAATACTAATAAAGAACCTCCAATAAGTAAATTAAGCAAGCTCTCTCACCTCTTTCCATTTATTATCATTTTATCATTTAATCGTAATAAGGATGTATACCTTATTTAATATCTAGTTACCATAATGTTTAATCTAGGCAGTAGTAGAAAAGAAGTCTCCAATTGAGACTTCTTTTCTATCTTCATTAATTTTTTATTTCTAGACTGATTTAAATGTTAAAAGTAAAAATCAGATAAAATTAAATAAGATCCTCTATTTTAGCATCCTCTTTAAATTTTAAAATGGCTTCCACTGCCTTTTTGTATCCTCCAGACTCCCTTAAAGATTTTCCAATTTCCAAGCTTTTTTCTTTGAATGAAGAGTTTGATAGTACTTTTTCCGTTGTATTTCGTAATGTAATAGCATCTAATTCTTGACGATTAAGTTGTAAACCAGCTCCTAATTCTTCAATTCGATTAGCCACTATTGGTTGATCCCCCATAACAGGGACAACAACGAGAGGAACACCAAAATAAAGTCCTTCACTCGAACTATTCATTCCACCGTGAGTAATAAAAACATCTGCTTGTTGTAGTATTTCTAATTGGGGTACATAATTACGCACGATGAAATTAGGTGGGATATCTTTAAACTGGCGAATATCAGTCTGTTTTCCTACTGATAATACAACTGTAGCTTGACTTTCTTGGAATGCTTTAAAACAGGTAGTATATAACTCAGGTTGTTGATTAAATACCGTTCCCATTGAGATAAAGATGAGCTTATTACTAGGGATACTTTTTAAAGGAAGAGTTTCTACATCTTTCCGTGGCGCAATAGAAGGACCAACAAAGATGAAAGACTCATCAAATTTATCAGCATAGGGTTGATATAACTTAGAGGTAAATACAATCGTGATATCCCCAGGACAAGACATCAAGTTTTGTCTATCACTGAGAATTACTCCATATTTATGTTTCCATTTTATCGATAGTTCTTCAATTTCTCGATATCTTGGGGAGGTTTTATCCATTTCTCCTCTGCTCTTTATAAGAGCTGAAAAGATATCCTCATTAATGGCAAATGTTGTACAAGAAGATATTTTAGGTATTCCCAGTACATCAGCAATAATCCACCCTGCAGCGAAATTATTATCATAAATAACATAGTCGTACTTCTCTTCGCTTATTTCTTTTAGAACATCCTCTATAATCTTATCCATTGACCGTCCCATAAATAGCAACATGTCGAGGGGATCTATTTTCTCTGTCATCCTTTTCATTGGATCTATATTACGTGCAAAATTTTCATAAGGACGAAATAAAGCACCTGTTTTTTCAATTTTATTTTTATATTCCTCTACACAGTAATAGACCACGTCTTCTCCCTTTTGCACTAACTCTTCTACGAGTGCAATGGTGGGATTAACATGGCCTTCTCCAGGAAAATTAAAGAATAATACCTTTCCCATTGGAATGCCTCCTTTTTTATAATAAAAATAACAAAATATAAATATATTACCTTATTATACCATATTATAACTTTTAATATCATATATACTCTTAGTTCACAAAATCAGCGTCTCCAGAACATATACAAAAAGAACTCCCCAAAGGGGCTGTTGGGTTTTCTTTTTAACGATTATGAAATTCTCTATACATCAACTTTTGGTTTAGTGTGATTAACTATGCTGATAAAGATAGCTTTTTAAATATATATAAGTTCTTTACTTTACATTTGTAATGAAAGAACTGATTTTGGATTCTATTTGCATCTTATTTTAATGTTATTTAATTCGAATTAAATTCTCAAAGGAACTGAAAACTTTTAGAATAAGGAATGAAAAATAATAAGGGAGGAGCAATATTATGACAAATATTTCTTTATCTGGTAATGGAAGTACTCCTTTTCAGCAGCTCTTAGGCCATAATATAAATGTATTGAGCGCTTGGAACAATCTAGGGGAAGTTTTAGAAGGGGATAACAGCCTCTCGGCTTCTTTAAAAGAGCAAGTTAGAAGAACATTAGCTCAAAAAAATGGATGCGAATATTGTAAAGCAAAAGGAAAGCCTAACCCAGATTTATTTGATGAGAAAACGTCTCTTGCTGTAGGTTTTGCGGAAGTTTTTTTAAAACAAAGAGGGGAAATAGACAAATCCTTTTTTCAAGTATTGAAGGAAACCCTCACTGATCGTGAGATTAGTGAATTATGCGCATTTATAAGCTTTACTACAGCTTCACAATATCTTGGAGCCTTATTGGCTTTAAAGCCAAATAATGAGTAAGCATATGAATATGACTTAGTAGATCAAGAGTTTTTTGTGAATCAATAAAAATAGAAATAGGTAGAGTTTATATCATATTTATTATATCTATTTAATAAATATAATTTTGCTCTTAGAATAAGGGGGAAGGCATGCTTTAAATAAAATCATGAACTTTATTAAAATTCACTATAAATACCTTTTGGTATTATTCTTGTTAGTAAAATATAAGGAGGAACCTTTATTGATTTCGGAATTATATACAAAAAGGTTACACCTAAGAAAGATGCATGAATCCGATGTATCTAATTTATTTAAAATTTGGTCTGACCCTCATGTTACTAAGTACATGAATATTAACAATTTTACCGAGATAGAACAAGCAAGAGATATGATTAACTTCTTAAATAAACTAGCTTTTGAAAAAAAGGCTATTCGCTTCGCTATTATAGAATTAGAAACAAATGAAATTATTGGATCGTGTGGCTATAACATGTTAGACTTCGAGCATTCAAAAGTTGAAATCGGATACGAGCTTTCCAAAGCAGTATGGGGAAGAGGATATGCGTCTGAAGCTATTAGCAGCCTATTAAACTATGCTTTTTTAGATTTGGACATAAATCGGGTTGAAGCAAAAGTAGAGCCTTTAAATACTAATTCAATTAAGACTTTATATCGGTTGAATTTTACATTTGAAGGGACACTTAGGCAAGTAGAGAAGTCAAAAGGAAAGTTTATAGATCTTAATGTATATTCCAAATTAAAAACAGATTAACGGCTCAATTCAATTACGCATCTATTTATTTTACTAACATTGACTGTTAAGTACATCATCGTGATTAGAAATACATTTTTACCTTTGTCAGCAATATTTCTGGGATCAATTATGGCCAGAAGTATAGCTTGTTATTAACTTTTTTAAAAAATTCGCTGGTTGAGAGCAGAAGGAGCAGATAAATAAATGAGTACAAAAAAAATATATCTTATCCCATTTGAAACAACCCATATTCAACATTTACATAAATGGTTAAATGATGAACAGGCAATGCGAATGATAGGTAGGACACCTTTAACTTATGAAGAGGTAGTACAAGAAGTAGAAAAGAAAAGAATGAATGACGATTTAATTTTAGGGATTGAAAACAATGAACAAGTATTAGTTGGATGGGTATTCCTAAAAGATATAGATTATGCACATGGAAGAGCTAGTACCGGCATTCTTTTATCTTCCGAAGCTAGAGGTCAAGGATATGGTCAAATAGCTATGGAGCAAATGATTGATCTAGGGTTTAAACAGCTTCGTCTAAATAAAATCTATTTAACAACAAGAGGATTAAACGAACAGGCCATTGCACTATATAAAAAAATTGGTTTTGTTACAGAAGGCATATTAAGAAATCACGCCTATGTGGAAGGAAAGTATGTAGATACATATTTTATGGGTATATTAGCTTCAGAGTGGAACAGATGAACCTAATTTATGTTTATTATAATTTCTTTCTAGATTAGAGGTTGAGGAGATTTGATTGTAAATAAATTTATATGAGGACCTTATTCTTAAGAGTGGTTGGGATGTGACGACTTATTTTCACAAGAAAAGGCCTTCTTTTTGTAAATTATTTTTAGCTTTGTTTTTGTAAGCTCCTCTATTCTTTACTCACATATTTTTAATTCATTTTTATCAGAGATTACGCATCAGTTTACAATATATACCATACACCTTTAGTTACCATAATGTGAATTATCAGTAGTAAATAAAAAAGAGATCCTTAAAATAAACAAGGTTCTCTTTTTATTTGTAGTCATTTTTGTATCTTTCTAAAAAATAGAATTTATTCTCTCCTCAACTTGTTTTAGCATTTCCTTCAGCACTGACTCCTCAAGATGTTCAGAGACATTTCCAAACAATAAATGATCTATAGGTTCAATTCCTGTAAACTCAAATATCCCAACATCTGACGTAACTTTTAAACCAGCTGTCATTCCGATTTTGTCATACATCTCTTTCGGAGCACCGTGAGTATTAATTATCAAACCTTTTTTACCTTTGAGTAACTGAATAATTCCTTCCTCACCATAAGCATACGCATAGCCATAAGAAAATACACGATCTACATAGCCTTTGATAATGGCAGGAAGACCAGCCCACCAAATTGGATATATAAATGTTATTACATCTGATTGAGTAATGAATTCTTGTTCCGTTTTAATATCATCTGGGATATGGCCAGATTTCATAGCATTCGTATCTTCAGGTTTCAATACAGGCTGAAAATCCAATTCATACAAGTCTCTCACAGCAACCTCATGACCTTTGTTCTCTAAGGCTTGAACAATGGTTTCCATTATAGAATAATTAAAACTTTCTGGATGTGGGTGGGCATATACAACAAGGTGTTTCATTTATATTCCTCCATTTATATTGGATTTCTTACACCAGAACCAAGATCACTGTTCTTTTGAAATATTATTATTTCTTTTCCTTCTTACTATGAGAATAATGGCAATGACAAAGGCAATTGCACTATATATCCAGGTAAACATAAAGGCAAGGCCTAATCCGATATTGGCATCCACGTAGTGACTGTTCATATGATCTGTGGCTAGGTAGAGAAGTGGGGATCCTCCGATAATAAGTAAGGGTATCAAAAGAATATTTTTTTTCGTCTTTCTGTTTGTTAAGAAAATGATCAGAAAGGATAGCAAAAGAAACAGTTCCGAAGCTATGGTCAAAATTAATAGCTTGTTCATACTAAATTTTCTCCTTTATGTAATTGTTTAGAATTTCGGAATTACTTGTAATATATTCAACAATGTCTATCATATGAAAATTTTCAGTGCATTTCTATATAGAGCCCAACATTCGTATTTTAATTTTCATAGGGAGCTGACTTTTGACTATTCACTTGTTTCTTACTTTTTTTCTTCCGGTTGGTCCATATAGCAAATCCAACTCTAGGATGGAAAAGATGCAAAGGAGGGCGTATTAAATTCATCACTCTAACTAATCTAAGATAAATCTTAGGATCAGACGCCGAAAGCTGGTAAACTTTCTTGCTATACCATTGTTTAATCGGCTGTATGAAAGGTTTTTTTCCATTAATATCGGGATGGCGAAATGCTTCTGTAATTGCCATATCCCATGGAGTTGCAATAAGAGTAGAAAATCTCTTGTGAAGTATTTTAGTAACCCTGTTCTTAGAATACGCAGAATTTCCAAAATAGCGTTGCAACTCCAAGGCCTCCATAGCAGCAACAGATATTCCCTGTCCAAATACCGGATCGAATCGACAATGAGCGTCTCCAACAACTATGAAACCTTCTGGGAGAGTGGCAAGGTCAAAGCGTCTACGTACTTGATAAGGAATTGTATGTATTTTTATTTCTGAAACTGGTTCTACTTGTTCTAGAAAATGAAGCACATCAGGCACGGGTAGCTTTTGTGCATAGGAGAGAAACTCCTCAGTTGTTCTTGGCGCACTTTCATTGGCATAACCACTAAAGGTAACAGAAAAACGATTTCCTTCAATCGTTTGAATATATGCACCGTAAGGGTTCTCAGGGAAACTAGGAGAAATTAAAAGATTACACCAGTCAGGTCGTCCCTGATTTTTCAGTCGAAAGAGTCTAGTAGCATAAAAAAGGTTAATCCAGACCTTTTCTTCCTTAACCTCTATATCGTATGATTTTAGCCACTCTATACTCTTCGAACCAAAACCACTAGCATCAATAACAACATTTGTAAGAATTTCTTTTTCTCTTCCCGTCTTAAGGGAGCGCACTCGTACTCCGGATATTTTATTACATTGACGATCTAATAATAGTTGCTCGACCTTTATTTCATACTCGGTTGCAATATTGGGAATTTGATCAATACGGTGTTGCAAATGCCACTCTAACATAGGGCGGCTTTGTTGAATCATCTCTAATTCTCCTAAAAATCGTTTTTTCCAGGAACCAAAATGGTGCCACTTTAAATCTTTTGTAAAGTTATTTATAACACTCCCATCTTCGATTAATTGATTAAAGAAGTGAGGGAACAATTTCTCAATTGCTTCTTCTCCTCCTTTTAATAAAACATGGGGATGATAACTTTGAGGCACTCTCTTTCTAGGGGCTTTCTCCTCCCACTTTTCCCCAGCTTCTAGAATAATTACTTGCTGAAAAGTATGTGATAGGGCTTTAGCAGCTAGTTTCCCAGCAATGCTTCCTCCGATAACTATTGCTTTCTCCAATACGATTCTCTCCTCGGTCTATATTTGGGATAAAATACCATGTTCGATTTATTTTATTATACTTCATAAGAATTCCCTTTGAAATGAACTTCTCATAAAATCAAAAGTTTCTAGAACGCCGAAATTTGCATGGAGTGATTGATTATAATTATCGATAAAACCACAGTTAATTTCCTCAGAGAGCGTTTCTCTGCATATCAGATACATATATTTGATGTTTTTCTCCCATAAAAAATAATAGTTTTTTTATTTAATGAACAAATTAAGCTCTTAACAAGACTACTTAATCAAGTTTGTTAGTTGTTTTATTCCATTTATTCAATATCGTGTAGAATTCAGCATGATTATTAATAAAATATGTTGATGCAATGTTATTTATATGATTGTAGAAAGTTTCATTCCATTAAATAAAAAAGACTTGCTTTAGATGAAAAGCAAGTTAAAAGAAAAAGATTAATTTAACAATTCCATTATAATCCAATAAATATAACATAGCATTAAAGTATGGTTAAGAAATAATTAAAAGTAAATTAATTGATAAAAAGGATAAATTCACTTACCTAGTTTTGAGTACATTAAAATAATTTCAATAATTTTAAAAAATCGCTGTTCTATGTTTCCAAGAATGGGTTTTTACACCAGAACCACTAAAAATATATGAGGGAGGCTCTGATAGTTTAATAAAGTACCTCAACTGTAAATCCTCCAGGTGCTTCCACGTAAAATGTATAACCATGTAATTGTTTTGGAGGTTCGACATTAAATCCATCTTCTTTTAACCTTTGATTAATTTTATTTACCTCCTCTTCATTCTCTTGGGGGAATCCAATATGGAAGGTCTTTGGATAATTGACCTCGCTTCCCTTCATTAAAGTTAGTACAAAACCATCTTCATCATGCATTATAGCAAACCTTTACCCCTTTTTGCCCTGCATGTCATACCAAAATAAGTTTCCAAAAATTCTTGAGTAGCAGAGACATCTGTAACCGTTAGATTGAGGTGATGAATTTTCATGTTTTCACCCTTTCTTAAATACATTCAATAATAAGCCTTGTGTTGTACCCTATAAAAACCCATTTAATTAGGTGAATAGTTTACTCTAGGAATGTAAATATTTATCTATATCTCTTTTAACCATTCGTTTTATTTCTTCAAAAGCTTTTGTTTGCCCCTCGTAAAATATGGAGCTATTTAAATCCTTTCTTTTTTCCGCATCCTTAGACCACCTTTCCGACCTTTCAATTAACTTATCTAGTACCTCAATCAATTTCTTATTTCCCACGAATACCCCACCCTTAACTGGAAATATTTATAAAACCAATTACCCATAATATCTTCTACAGTTTTTATAGAATTCCTGTTTAACAAGTTTCTTCTATGTAGGTCTCATAGTACATATCTATATAAAAACAAACGTATATACAAGATTAATAACTGATAAATATATCTCTTAAGGTTTAAAGCCTTTTTTCTGTTTAGTCGGGTAAGCGAGGGGCATCACTGCCCCTAACTCCCCTGAGAACCGTACGTGAGCCTTTCAACTCATACGGCTCAAGCCTCCCATTGCAGGTCCATTTGCTGTCGTATCCTCATCACACACCATATCGGTAAGTAAAACGTACGCCGACGCTCCAAATGGAGGTATACATAACAGTACGTTTCTTTCGTCAGAAGATAGCCACAACCTTATGTTCCTACGAGAGACCAACGAGAAGTCAGCTCCCTCTCGGGCCTATCATGGGCTTGTCCGTAAGGACGATAGTATCCATCCAGTTATACAGTTTCCTGCTTTCCTGTTCTCTTTCGAGGTAATGGCATTTGCTTTCTCTCGTATCCTTTACCCTCTGCCACATTGTTTGACTTTGCAGTCATCCTACTGTTTACACAGATGACAAAGGGCTTACCAAGTTCCGCATCTTATAGATACGACGAGGTTAGGTGGGTTCTTTACTCCGGGCAAGATACGGGACGCGTCACAGCAGCATTATGAATCTGCTTTTCCTCTTGCCAATACCCAGGCAAATCTGTGCACTATCCTGAGCTAAAATTGACGAAGCTTACAAACCTTCACTAATGTTCACCATACTCATCTTCCCCTAGCAGTGTTCCGAGTCGTGCACTGACTCTCTGTTTCCGCATTTCCGCATGCAACCCACGAGCCCGTTACCAGGCCCGCAGTTTTGGACGGGGATAGTTTTTGCGTCTAAACCAGTGGCGTGAGCCACACTATATAAAAGCGACTTCTTGTCGCACCATAATGGATTTTCTAGGGAGTAAAAAGGCTAGCAAGTGCTAGCTTTTTAAGAAACCTATCTTGAAACAGCTGTTGTTTCTTGTAAAAATAACTGATTAAGGGCTTGTATAATCATATTTGCTGTTTCTTTTTTATTGGCACACTGGTATATGTCATTATCTTGATTAATTATATAATGTGTAGCTGAATTAACATGTAAGGAATCAGAAGTATTTGCCACCATTAAATTAGCCTTAGAAGTACCCATTCTTATTTTAGCTCTCTCTATTAGGGTTTCTTTATCTACGTTACTTTCTAACTTAAAACCTACAAGCATGAGATTAGGGTTCCATTCTTTAATTTGCTTTAAAACTTTAGGTGCTTTCTTAAAGTGAATAACCGGAGGATTGTCGCTAGATATTTTTCCATTCTGAGGAATAAGGTTCCCGTCTTTGTCCAACATCTTGTCTACTATCCAATCCGACCCTGCAGCTGTCATGATAACAGCATCTATCTTTTCACTTAAGATAATGGCTTTCATTTTGTCTTGAAGATCTACTATTCCTTCAAAACTTTCTAACTTTAAATTCTCTGAATCCTTATCACAGGGCTTTTCTGCAAAATAGCCGTGTAAATATGTAACTGTTGCTCCTTCTGCTAATGCTTCCTCTGCAATCATTTTCCCTATTTTCCCTTTAGCTAAATTAGTGTGTCCCCTAACCTCATCCCACTTTTCTATACATCCACCACTGGTAATGAGTATATTTTTTCCTAACATTACTTTTTCCCCTTTTTATAATTCTATTTTATTACATAAATAAATATTAAATAAACCGCAGTCTAAATAGCAATACATATATGTCTTCTAATAAACTTTAAAGTTATTTACAATTTTTTCATATGAAGTTATTGACTTTATTGGTACCTAGTACTAATATCAATTTATATATCTTGGTGTTAAAGAAAGGTGAATTCGATGAAATCAACTGCACGTATTACAGCAATAGGTACGTACGTACCAGAAAAAAGACTTACGAATGATGATTTAGAAAAAATTGTAGATACGAATGATGAATGGATTG
Organism: Priestia sp. 53B2; assembly: GCF_056099005.1. Lineage (NCBI taxonomy): Bacteria > Bacillati > Bacillota > Bacilli > Caryophanales > Bacillaceae > Priestia > Priestia sp. 53B2. Next base: position 4,416 of record NZ_JBLZXA010000005.1, on the reverse strand, counting down.
TGAAACGAACTGGCATGAAGGAAAGAAGAGTTGCAGGTGAAAATGAATATTCTTCTGACTTAGCTATTAAAGCAATTGAAAACTTAGTGGCCCAATATCAGAAAGAGTTAAGCGATGTAGGATGTATTATTGTGTCAACTACAACACCTGACTATGCATTTCCGAGCGTAGCCACTCAAATACAAAATCACTTTGATATTCCTACAACTGGTGCTCTAGATTTTAATGCTACCTGTGCTGGCTTTACATATGGTTTGCATATAGCGAATGCCTTTATTACATCCGGACTTCATCATAAAGTCTTAGTCGTAACTGCAGAAACGTTATCAAAAGTGACAGATTATACAGATCGTACTACTTGCGTACTGTTTGGGGATGGGGCTGCAGCTGTTTTGGTAGAAAATGATGCAGAGCGCCCGAGCTTTATTGCTACGCATATTGGTACAAATGGAAAGGGAGGTAAACATGTATATCGTACAAATTTATCTACTACTATGCATGGACAACCTTTAAGTTCAAGTGGCAAGATGGTGCAAAACGGAAGAGAAGTATATAAGTGGGCATCTAGAACAATTCCTTTAGGGATATCTGAATTGCTAGAACAAGCAAACCTACAAAAGAATGAGGTAAATTGGTTCGTTCCACACAGTGCCAATTTACGAATGATTGAGTCTATATGTGAAAGATCAGAGTTTCCAATTGAGAAGACATTAACTAGTGTTGAGTACATGGGAAACACTTCTTCTGTTTCTATTCCTTTAGCCTTACAAATAGGAATAAACGAAGGGAAATTAAGAAATGGAGACGTGCTCCTACTCTACGGATTTGGAGGAGGCCTTACTCACGCAGGTCATATTATTAAATGGGATTTAGGTAAGGAGTAAATGATTAATGTATACCATTGCAACAAGAATTCTACAACTTTTACTATCTTTAATAAATGGAAGAATGAACGTAGTAAACAAGGAAAACCTTCCTCAAAATGAACCATTTATTGTTGTTTGTACGCATAAAAGCTGGATTGATGTAGTGTGTCTAGGAATAGCGTTATATCCAACTCCTATTCACTTTATGGCTAAGAAAGAGTTATTTAATAAGATTTTTATCAAAAGGCTTTTAAAAAAATTAAATGCATTTCCTGTAGATCGAAGTAATCCTGGACCCAGTGTCTTAAAAATACCTTTACAATTGCTAAAAAAGAAACAAATAGTTGGGATCTTTCCAAGTGGAACAAGAAACTCAGAAGAGAAAGCTTTAAAAAATGGAGCTATTCATATTGCTTCAAGGGCAAGTGTTACTATTATACCAGCAGTATATGTAGGACCTCATACCATAACAGACTTATTAGGACGAAAAAGAAGGTTTATCATTTTTGGAGATGCTATTCATGTACCTAAAATGACTAAAGATAAAGAAGTTGTTACAGAAGCAACAAACGAAGTAATCTCAAAAGTATTTGAAGAATTAAAAAGTAATATTTAGAAGGAGAAAAAGTTGTGCTGGATATCCAAGAAATTCAAAGAATTATACCCCATCGTTATCCTTTTTTACTGATAGATAAAATTATTGAATTAAAAGAAGGAGAAAATGCAATTGGAGTTAAGAACGTTACAGCTAATGAGGAATTCTTCACTGGACATTTTCCTAACTATTCGGTTATGCCAGGTGTATTAATTGTTGAAGCTTTGGCTCAAGTAAGTGGAATTATAATGTTACAAAAAGAAGAAAATCATGAAAAGATAGGCCTTTTAACTGGTATTGAAAATTGTCGTTTTAAGAAACAAGTTCGTCCAGGGGATCAATTATACTTAGAAGTAGAAATGACACGCGTCCGAGGGGCTGTTGCAAAAGCTCATGGCATTGCTAAAGTACATAATAATATTGTGTGTGAAGCAGATTTAACATTCTTTCTTTGGAATAATGGGAAGTAAGTAAATTTCTATATACACAGTTAGTTAAAATATAGGTTCCTTAAATAATCTAGACGAAGATGACCAACATGACAAGTCAAGTAGATCCTTCATCAAAATGATGTAGGATCTTTTCATTTACTTCTATGAATGAAGTGCGTTCAAAAAAGTATACTTTTACGGACTTCTTTCAATCTTTTTATATCTTTTTGTTGATTATTATAACTGGTCTAGGTGAGGTCTATCTATAATTGACGATCAAGATAAATATTGGTAATATAAACTGACGAACGTTCGGAAGGAGATAAGATTGTGACATTTAATCAGCTTAAAGAAGCTGCACTAAGACAATTTGCACTAAATGGTTATGAAGGAACGTCATTATCATCCATTGCTAGTGAAGTTGGGATTAAAAAGCAATCTATATATACATATTTTAAAAGCAAAGAAGAGCTTTTTATTCACTCTTTTAACGAATCTCTATCACGTGAACTATATTTTATAGAACATTTTTTTCAAGGAACCAATCGTACTCTATCTGTAGAGAAGGTATTATATAAGTTCTTAATAGAGTATTTAGATCGTTATGAAAGAAATTTCAACACAAGCTTTTTTATCCGAACCTCATATTTCCCCCCACAGCAGCTTAGGGAGCTGATAGTACGTGACTCTTACCAAATAACAAATAATTTGGAGTGTTTATTAGAAACATTATTTAAAGAAAAAGAGCATTTATTAAATTCTCAATTTAGCGCTGATACTGCTACAGCAGCCTATCTGACTATATTAGATGGTTTATTTGTAGAAATGTTGTATGGAGGAAGGTCAGAACGTTTAGATAAAAGAATCTCTTCAACTTGGAATGTCTTTTGGCAAGGAATTAATGGTAGTAAACGAGCATAGACATCAAGCTTTTTTAACTTTCATTTACGTAAATCTTTATTCCTAACAAATGAAAGGAGGAAAAATCATGAAAAGTAGACAAGAAGCCATTAATTACTGCATGAAATATAGGAATGTATTTGAAGATCAGCCGTTTCGAGATAAAAATTGAACTACCATTAGGCATAAAGAAAATCAAAAAGTTTTTGCATGGATTTTTGAGAGAGACGACCATATTTGGATCAACTTAAAGGGTGAACCAGAAGTAAATCGTCATTTACGCGAAATTTATCATTCCATAGTACCAGCTTATCACCTTAATAAAGAACATTGGAATTCTATCATTCTAGACGGTACTGTACCAGAAAAAGAAATATATGAAATGGTTAAAACGAGCTATCATTTAACAAAGGAGAGGAAAACTTATGAAAACAAGAATAACTGAAATTTTTGGAATTCAATATCCAATTGTTCAAGGAGGATTGGCCTACTTAGCTTATGCTGAATTAGCTTCAGCTGTCTCTAATGCTGGCGGACTTGGACAAATTACAGCTGCAACTCTAGGAACTCCAGAAAAGCTTCGTGAAGAAATTCGTAGAGTACGTGCCATGACCGATAAGCCATTTGGGGTGAATTTTGCAATTGCGAGACATGATGGGCATTATAAAGACTTGCTAGAAGTGGCTATCGAGGAGAAGGTGCCTGCTATCTCTATAACCGGAGGAAATCCTCAACCTGTTTTTGAACGGATAAAAGGAGAAAATATTAAAACTCTTGTTCTAGTTTCAGGAGTTAGACAAGCACAAAAAGCTGAGGAACTTGGGGCTGATGCCGTAATGGCAGTAGGACAAGAAGGAGGCGGCCACTTAGGACGGGATGATATTGGTACAATGGTTCTTATCCCTCGTGTAGTTGAATCTGTGTCAATTCCTGTACTAGCTAGTGGAGGCATTGGAGATGGAAGAGGCTTATTAGCAGCCTTCGCCCTTGGAGCAGAAGGGATAGAAATGGGAACAAGATTTATTGCTACACAAGAGTGTGTACATGCAAACCCTGTATACAAAGAAGCACTTGTGAAGGGAAAAGAGACAGATACAGTCATTATCAAGAAAACTTTAGGGAGTCCTGGGCGTGTTTTAGAATCAAAATATACTAGCGATATTATTGAACGTGAGCACAAAGGGGCAACTTATGAAGATTTAAAAGATATGGTCAGTGGTAAGGCAAACTGCAAATATATTTACAACGGGAATGAAGGAGAGGGATTTGGTTGGGCTGGACAGGTTATCGGACTAATTAATGATGTTCCTACGGTTCAAGAATTATTTAATGAGATGATTTCTACAGCTGAACAAGGAAAGCAGCGTTTGATAAACATTTTAGAAACAACAAAGAACTTTTAATAGTGTTCCAGCTTTAAGTAATATATTAACTAAAATCGGAAATTTTAAATTATGTTTGTCTTATTATCGATAACAAAATAAAAAGCCACCCAGTATGAACTGAACCCGAAAAGTTAGACCCTTTATCTAAGCAGCGAATGAGGATTGAATTCTGTATTCTACAGGGGTCAATCCTTTTAATTTTACTTTTATTCGTTTGTGGTTGTAATAAACAATATACC
>NZ_JBLZXA010000004.1:0-1612 GCF_056099005.1 Priestia sp. 53B2 | reverse complement strand
GTAGCAATAGCAAGATCATCTAATGTTTTGTTAAGCATACTTTTAGTAGCCATTCCTCGATCCCTCCTGTTATTGAGCTTTCTTTAATATTTTTTGTAATTCATCAATTGCTTTAGTAGACGTTTGCACGTCTTCTTCAAGAATTTTTTTTAATTTTTCATCTTTTACTAATTCCAACATTGCTGTGCCTTTCGTTACACACGATGTTTTAAGTGTTAAGATTTCATGAACTTCTAGCGTCTCGTGCATAGCTAATTTTTTTGTCATGTCTCAATTCCTCCGTGTCATTGTATTTTTTAAAAATCCTATGTGTATAAACCATTACCTAGCCAAGCTATTTTGTAGAGGTTTTAATTGTTAGAATTTTTATTGCTGGCTTTTCCGCCTTTTTCACCAATTTCTCGGAAAAACTCTTTGCTTTGGTTCTTAGATGTAGCTTTTCCACCCTTTTCTCCAATCTCTTGGAAAAACTCCTTATCATGATTTTTAGATGTAGTTTCTCCACCTTTTCGTCCAGCTTCTTCTCTACTCATTTTTTCATTTTCCTTATTCTTTGCCATGTTTGTTTCCTCCTTATGCTTTTTTTGACTTGTGAATTATATTCCCAACTCATTTCCATTTAAACAATGATTGTCTAATTTTTTGAATGTTTTAGAAAAAGAGACTGGGGTATTACAGATAGCATAAATGAATCCATTTATATAAACTATTTTCTATACTAAGAGGAGGAACTACTCATGACTAAAAATGTAATAGGTACGTACGATAACGAAGAAGCAGTCGTAACAGCTATTCAAAATTTAAAAACCCAAGGATTTCAAGAGAAGGACCTCTCCCTGGTCACTAGCAAAGATATCGATAAAGAGGACTATTTAGAAATTGAAAGCAAAGAAGGAATTGACGTAAAGAAGATTGAAACTACAGAACAAACTCATGAAGATGAATCGATTATGGATAAAATTAAACATATGTTTTCACCAGATCACCATCAAGAGACTCATAAAGATAAAGCACGAGTAGAAAAGCGTTTAATTAACTTAGGTGTCCCTCTTACAGAAGCAGGGTCTTATGCAGATGATTTACAAAAAGGAAAAGTATTATTGTTAGTAAGAGCGAATGGAGGAACAAAAACAAATCCGTTTTTAGGAAATAGAGAGGATTCTGCTTTTGCGAAAGGTGACTCTGTTTATGATCAATCATTATATGGAGAACATCGTGAGCATGAAAAGAATGTTCCTAACAATGCAGAAGAACATATTGAGCTAAAAGAAGAACAATTACATGTAGATAAAGAACGCGTCCAAACAGGAGAAATTCAAGTCGATAAGGATGTTCTTCAGAAAGAAGAAACCGTTAATATCCCTGTCGAGCATGATGAAGTATATGTAGAACGCCGTCCTGTATCTGATAAAAGAACCAATACGCAGATTAGAGAAGACGAAGAGACGGTTCGTATCCCTCTCGAAGAAGAAAAAGTGACCGTATCAAAGGAACCAGTCGTAACAGAAGAAGTAGTTGTAGGTAAACGACGAAAAGAGAAAAATGAAAAAGTATCGGAGACTTTAAAGAAAGAAGAAGTAAATATTAAAAATCAAGAGAGGCCTCTGACATC
>NZ_JBLZXA010000003.1:0-5875 GCF_056099005.1 Priestia sp. 53B2 | reverse complement strand
TTGGGGACTAGTCCCCAATAGTGTGTAATTAAATATGAGTAAATATCAAACTATGAACAGTTGCACTGGCGGTTCGGCAGGTATAATTGCTAGCACAAGCCGATCATGACTAACTTCGTTTTGGGTATGGTCGGCTTGGCGAGATAACCAAACCTGCCGAAATTTGAAATGCAGGGGGAAAAGAGTGGAGATTTTTTAAGTGGTTTTCTTAAAAAATACTACTCGAACCTTGCATGTAAAATAGCAAATATATTTATAGATAAGAGTGAAAAAAAGATAGAATGTTAGAAAAACGTTGTTATATCAAGGGTTCGTGGGTGATTTGTTCACTTAAATTTTTTTAAGTGTTCACTTAAATTTTTTTAAGTGTTTACTTAAATATAATTTAAGTGTTTACTTAAACGACTCTTTATTATATACTCAAAATAAGAAAAAGTTACTGGATTATTTTGCTATAAAGGAGTTAAAAAAATGTCTAATTACAAACGCAAAAAAGGAGTAACAAGAAAAGCAACAAAAGTTGTAGGAACTAAAAAATACATAAATTCAGAAACCGGAGAAATTGAAGAAATGGAAGTCATAAGCATTGAAGAACGAGATGCTAATTTCCATAAAATTTGGTTAGGCCATGTAGTTGAAAGCCTTGATTTAATAGGAAATAAGAAACTTAAAGTTCTTACATTCATAATGGATAACCTTAACAGCGAGAACATGTTCTTAATGACCTATAAAGAAATTGAACAAAAGATAGGAATTTCTCAGCCTACCATTGCTGAAACAATGAAAGCTCTACAAGAATCAGACTTTCTAAAAAAGATTAGAGCAGGAACTTATCAAATCAATCCAGATAAGATTTTCAAAGGCGGTAAAAACTCAAGATTAAACGTTTTAATGCAATATAACGAGATTGATAAAAAAGAAGATAACTAAATTAAGGAGGTGATTCAAACGAGTAGCAGCAAGTCCAAACTAAATAAAATGAAAAAGGGCATTTCTCCTGGCAGAGAAACACCCCGTGTGAAAAACATAATACTAATCGACACTAGTATTATAACATGGGTTGCCCTCAAAAAATAGGAGGGTCTTATCATGGATCAAAGCGAAAAACTATTAATGGGTATTGAACATATCTTGAGTGTAGCGTCTGATTTAGTTGATGAAGTTGCTCGACTGAAGAGTGTAGAAGAAGAATGCAAAATCCTGAAAGAGAAAGTATTTATGAATCAATTTACTCAAGCAGAAAAAGAAGTCTTTGCTCTTGCTATTGATGGTCACTCTATTTCAGAAATACAAGACATTCTCCATAAAGAAGAGTGCACGATTAAAAATCAAAGAAAAAGTATCTTAAAGAAGCTGAATACATCATCTATGACAGAAGCTGTTCAACAGTTTCAGAACTTGCATCAAGAACCCTCTCAAAAACTAATACGTACTTCTTAACTATAGAATAGCCTTAAAGGCTATAAGAGCAGGCTTAAGCCTGCTTTTTCTTTTACTCATGCAATAAGATATTGCAAATTTGCTATGTAAAGGTTGCATAGCTGCTGCAACCTTTGAACAAACTACTAAAGACGCCGTGAGGCATCTACAACTAACTTTCTTCTTTAGCAGAAAAACCAACCTTTAGGACTCAGAGGTTGGTTTTTCGTTTTTTTAAGTTGTATATGCTATACATGTTTAGTTAACATAATGAATGTTCTAGGAAACTCAGACGAAAAATCGCTTATCCATTCCTCAAATTTTTCAAAATAAAAAAGGTCCTAGAAAGCATTCTAAGACTCTAAGCACCTAATATAAAATAATGAATTTCTAATAATGAGGAGAATAATTAATGTCTCCTGTAAAATAGTAACTTGACCAAGAATCATAAAGATAAATTTCATAGCCAGCGCCCTTCATATTCGTAAACCTTAAAAAGCCATCAGAACCAATAGTATATCTTGCAGTACAATTTCCTGTTACAGGGTTACAAACTTCAGCAGATAACGCTGGACCACAATCAGAAACATTCATCGGAGTTGAAACATCATTATTATGATTTACTCTATTACAAGATAAAACTTTAATATCAATCATTTGACCTGACTTAACTTGAATATATCCATCGGAACCACCCTCTGTCCACCGGGCATTATCGGTTTGGAAATACCAAGCAGCACTAGCCTGTGAACTAAAAGAAATAGTTACTGCTATTATACAAATGGCCGCCAATAATACTACTCTTCTTAAACGAAATAATATACTTTTCATATACATTTCTCTCCCCCTAAAATATTGAAATTCAATTAACCAAATTTTAGTTTAAGTTGTTAATAATATTATTAAAAGTTAAAAAATACCTATTATTCACTCATCCTTTTGGAACAATGCTTCAATGTATACGTTATACAAAGTTAGTTAACATAATCACTCTTTCCGGAACACAACCAAAAAGAGAACCCCTATTGGGAAAAGGGTTCTGATGAGGTCCTTGTTTCTGTTTTATGCAGCTTTTTATACATCCTTGATATGAAAGGCTTTCTATGAAGGAAAAACAATGAAAGGTTGTATAAAAAGGCTACCTTTTATACATATGCTCATGCAGAAAAATATAGTATATATGGTAAAAATATGCTATAATTTCTCTACCGATATATTCCATAGTAAAACCTATATAAAAAAAGCTATCTCAAGTCATGAGATAGCTTTTTTTATAATCCAATATCTTACTACATATTGGTCATTAGCCATTTGTTATTATACGGTCTTGCTTCAGACATGTTACTGTAAATTTCCGGGCATTTTATCAAGGTAAAAAGACTAATAAACCGGTAATGATAGCGCTTTACTTTCTTGCTTACATATGTTAGGATCGACAAGTTGAACAAAGGCATATTCAACATTTCCTCTTTAGCAAAGAGACCTCACTCCAATGCCAACAAGGTGAGGTCTCTTTTTTTATCTCTCAAGTTCTTGTTCTTGCTTATTATTTCTCTTTTGAATCCCACCAACATGTTGAAAGAACGAAATCTGCTTCATCCTTTCTAGATGTCCATCTATCCAATTCAACGCTTTTTCCTTCCAAGCTTTTAAAGTCTTATTCTCTTTCTTTAATTCATCAACCTGTTTATTGGCTTTAACAAGCTCCTCTTTTGGTACATAGTTCTCTATATAATCGAGATTCATGTTCGTTAATATATCATTCGCTTTATTTGCCTGTACAAGCTCTTTTTTCGTTTTCTCATGTTTTTGCTTCTCAATCGTTAAATCGTCGCTGAGAGAGCTTATATGAGCCTCATATTGTTTATCTAGTTCTCTCTTAACCTCATCTTTAACGTTTTCCTTTTGTTCAGCTGAAAAATTATACATCAACTTCTGGCGCATTTGTTTTTTCGCCTTCTCGACTTCGCCATCTTGATGTGCCACGTATACCTGTAATTCTTGCTTGGTCTCTTTCAAATCATGTTTCAATGCCTTATTTTCCTTTTGGTAGCGATCCACCTGATGACTCAATGCATGGGTACGCTCATGCTCCGCCGCCAATGTTTGCTGCAGCTCTTTTGTGAGATTCATAAGCTCATGAAAATCTGCTTCTTCCACTTTCACTTTAGAACCCATGACACTCTTGGCCGCCTCTATTTCAACAGGTTGGCTACATAACTCTTCAATACGTCTCTCGCTGCGTATCTCAACAGATGGTACTGTTTTTAACTCCACTAAATTGTCCATATGTTGAAGCTCTTTTTCCTTATGAGCGACTAGTTGTTCCAGCTGGTTTAGCTCTTTCTGTCGTTCTTGTTTTTTAAACTCATGAACACTTTTATGCTGCAGCTCACTTGGCTCGCCACGCTCAATGTCATAGCCACGTTTGTTCATGTAGTTGTGAAAGTCATCTTGGATTCTACGTATCTTCGTTTTGCCATGGAAGTAATCTTTCGCCGCCAAGCGCCGATCTTCTGTGATGGGCACAAAACCCACGTGCATGTGTGGCGTTGACTCATCGTTATGTACCGTAGCGTATAGAATGTTCTGCTGGCCATACTTCCCCGAGATATGATCCAGTGCTGCTTCAAAATATTTTCGCTGCTCGTCTGACGACATCGCATGCATATATTCTGGACTGGCTGAAACAAAAAACTCTGCCACCAGGACCGCGTCATTCCGAATTTTTCGTTTCACACGCGTGGCCGTCATCTTTTTAATTTCTTTATGGTACTTAATTTTGTCCTCATTCACAAAATCATAGTTGAGCATCGTTCTGTTTGAATCGATGTCTTTATTTTTACTGTTCTCGCCTTCTCGTTGGTTGTGTTTCTGAATCCCCGTTATTGCGTCTTTGTGGAACTTTTGCATCCTGATAATCCCATATTTGGCCATCCCTCAATCCCCCATTTCGACCACTGTACTTGGGTCTAGCATACCACAATTTGAGATTTGGTGTAACGCACTACACCAATTTTTCATCTTCGATCAAATTGGGAGCGCGCTCTACGAGGTGGCGGTCGGTGTTCCTCCCTGTGTTTGGCTCCGCCAAAATGAAAAAAGACATCCTCAACGGATGCCTTTTTTCTAAAGACCGTGGACGCTGTCCACCACCTGTAAGGGGAACTTTTCCCCTTAACCCCATTCTAAAAACTCCCCCAACCCCCTCACTTTTTTGAGGGGGCTCCCTCGCCAGTTGGCGTCAAACAAACGGGGTTGTTTGAGTGCCAAGAGGGTCTTGGTCTGGTGCGTCTATCAACTCCTTAAATTCTCGACCTGACGGTCTTGCGATTTACCGTTGACAGACCTCCAAATTATTTGTTTACCAGTAATGCTAATAAATCAATAAGATCATCCAGTCGATACGCAATAATAGCAGTACTCACTGCTATTATCATCAAAAAAAATAGTTTCAACGTCTCTGTTAAATCTTTTGCTAACTTATTCATGAAGACTTCTCCTTTGTTATATATGATTCAATCATACTTTCTAGTGGTGTCTACCATCTTAACAAAAGTATTTTTAAACATAAACGTAGCAAAGACCGCCCATTATGTATCAGTTTATAAGGCGGTCTTATCTCTATGTATGCTATATATCTATTCGTAAATTCCCGACATTATTCCCCATGAAATTACATTACTTCCAAAACTCCCACCACTTCTTTTTTTCTTGAGCAGCCGCAATCTCCAAACGTCGTTCTTCTAATGTTGATTGAAGGTGTTGCGTTAGCAAACGATCTCTTTTTTCAATTGTATCGTTCATCTTGTTTTCAAATGTTCGAAACATTGCTTCGCGTTCTTCCTCTATTGCTTCCTTTACAGCCTCTTGGACAATTTCTTGTAATTCACGCTTGGATAAACGTACTGTATCGTCGTTAACGGGTATCGTGAACACGCCGTTAATATCCTGCGGAAACATTGATACAACAGCCTTTATGGCGTCATTCTTACTCATGTTATTTGCTAGAAATTCCTTCAATTTTTTTAACGGCATGATGTCTTTTTCTAGATAGGCACGTCGATTATGTTCATCGCGATAAAAGCAATATCCACCGTTTTCTAAATCAATTGACCATCTTCTTAAGTTAGACGTTGTTATATCTAAGAGTTCTGCAATGTCTTTAGCCCAATAAGATTTTTGTGTTTCCTCATGATTTCCGTTATCCATAGCGTTAATCACCTCGTTATAGCATTCTACAACATTAAAAAGATTCCCTCTTGTACAAAATAGCTTATGTTCACTTAATCTCCCCCTTCGTTTTGGGGTGGATGGTTGGCTAGGGGTTTGGGGACTAGTCCCCAATAGTGTGTAATTAAATATGAGTAAATATCAAACTATGAACAGTTGCACTGGCGGTTCGGCAGGTATAATTGCTAGCACAAGCCGATCATGACTAACTTCGTTTTGGGTA
>NZ_JBLZXA010000002.1:0-5478 GCF_056099005.1 Priestia sp. 53B2 | reverse complement strand
GCATGTATTAGGCACGCCGCCAGCGTTCATCCTGAGCCAGGATCAAACTCTCCGAAGAAATGTTTGATTGCTCATATAAAATAAAAAAATTAACGTTGACGTTTGTCGCTTTGTTCAGTTTTCAAAGAGCAATTTCAAAGACAGAATATCATTCTATAAAAAGAAATGAACCTTGTCAATAAATTTACTTTTAATGTTGATTACTTTATTAAGTATAACTCTTATTTTCGTAAAAGTCAACTTCTGCGAAAATTTATTTTTTTCCAAAACGTGATGGTTCCTTCCGGATCTCAATCACATTCTCCATATTACATGATAGTTTCGTGGAAGTCAACTTCTAAAACTAAAATATTTATATTTTTTTGTTAGTCTGTTAATTGAAAGAATTACTTAAGCTATCTTGTGTAGTTTAGTTAATTTTGGTATAAATAAATCAATTACATATGTTCGGAACATGAAAAAAGGTCAAAGCGTGTTGTAGAAAAGCTTATTATGAGGATGGCCGTCCTCAAAACTTTACCGTGACAACACCACGGCAGCTTCTACCTACAACGTCCACCGTGACGATACCACGGTAAACATGTTGCTTCAACCTTGTGAAAAACATATTTATGTTGGTATTTTACGATATAAATGTGCAATTGACAAGGGGAAGTATTACTTTTCTGTCTAGGAAAGGTGTGTTTACCGTTTATAAGCGGTAAACACACCTTTTTTTGTTTCCTAATTGGAGAGGGAGATAGAAATGACAGTAAGCAGAATCGTAACTCATGAAGAATTTCTGCATATGACAAATTATCAATCATATGCAGAAAGAGCACATCAAAAGAAAGAAATGAAAAAGATCCTTTTAGAGAAAGTAATGAGAACATACGGGGACACTTTTTACCGATTGAAAGAAGGAACGAGAAAAGCAATTGATATGTTATGCTTCTTCGCTGCGGAACGCGGCTTCGTTTACGCAAGTGATCAATATTTAGGAGAACGCTACGAAGTTTCTGATCGTACGGTCAGAAATGTTTTAGCCATGTTACGAAAAAAGGGGTTAATTGTAACGGTTTATCGGGGCCTTAGTAACCATAATGGCCGTGGTTGTCCAATGCATTTATTTGTTGATCATCCTTACTTTGAAAACTGGAACAACTATTTGAATTTAGAGGATTTCCAAGGAGATTTCCAAAGCCAAAACGCTGAAACTGCTTGTGAGAGTAAGGAATCTGAGACAAAAAAAAATTCTACCAATAATTTAACTATTAATTCTTTAAATAAATTACGTACAGGATCGGTCCACTTATCAGCAGAATTTACACCTTCAATTGTTCCTGAGGCTTTTAAAAATACCGTAAAAGTCTTTTTTAACGATGCTAAGGAGATACATGACATTTGGAAGAAAGCTTGTTTAGCTAATAAAATAAGTGGTTTAAATGTACCTTCAGAAGACATCATGCCTCTTATCCTTCAAGCATTCAAAGAGGCTATTTATGCTCTTAAACAAAATAAAATTAAAAAAGACTTTCAAGGATATTTCTTTGGAACTTTAAGAGGAATGCTTGCACTTGAAGCTAGACGCAAACATTTTAATCCTGAACATCCGTTATATTATAATTTTTTAGAAGCTTAATGCTGGAGATATAAAGTGAATATCTTAATGGAGTTAGGAGATTAAACATGGAGAAGTCACTGCTAACTATTGCAGAAATCGCAAAAGAATTGAACATGCCTGAATCTACTGTCCGTTACTATAGAGATCGCTTTATCAATTACATACCTTTTACAGGAAAAGGACGTGGCCGCCGGTATCGCCGAGAGACTATAGATATATTGCGTTTCATTGCGGAAGGTTTCAATCGCAGTCTAAACGCAGCCGAGATAGAAGAGGGTTTAGCCCTAATGGTTGCAAGGAATATGGAGGTTGAAAACGAAACCGCAGCCACAACCGCAGCAGCGCAGCAGCAGCCTAATTTTAATGAAATTTCTGTCCAAATTAACATGGATGAACAATTCCATGAACTAATGAACCAAGTTACTGTTACGATGCAGCTGATGGCCCATCAAAAAGAAGAAATTAACGAGTTGCGGAACATTGTTGCGGAACTGCGGAAGCAGCAACAGGAACAAGGAAAATACATAGATGAACTACTGGCGGCCAAACGTAAAAGGAATCAGAAAAAATGGTGGGAAATTTGGAAGTGATAATAAATTAAGGTTTTTAAACAAAAAAGACAGTTGTACAAAACGAAAACCCTTAATTAATAAAAGTCTTCATTTTGTACAACTGTCTTTTAAAAACCGTGCACTCACCGTTGATATGGATAAATAAGCGCTGCATGTATAGTTAGCTCGGCTAGGTTAGTCTACAACACATAGAAGGTTCTACTTATGGCTGCTTCCTTCCAGACCTGACCATGTTCATAGATTTCTATTGCGCAGGACCCAGCTTTCAACACTACTTGTACAAGCCTGACCTTACCTAAACAATACCTCTAGTGAGGATTCAACCCTGCTAAGGCGGATTGCAGGTTACAAGGCACCGCCATCTCCCCGTCTAGCACGGTATGTATAGGAAAAATAGTTCCCACTTATGTCGTCTTCCCAATCTGTTTTGTGAACCCGCGATCTCGCAGGTGGGTTTCCGCATGTTAACATTCCTGCGATCCTGTTTTATAGACAGGCATGGCATCAGTTAACAAATATAAGAATCCCGATTAAACAGTACGGTTCAAAACAAATAGGGCATAACGTGCATCGTAGGATTAGTCTTCAAGTTGCTAAATCGTCTATCGACTACATAATTTATCTTATAATATAATTTCGTAGAAGTCAAGTTTAACGAAATTATATTTACCTATATTTTTTAAAAGGTTATGACGGACCATGGCCTAGACGGCCACTTACTTTACTTACATTGGTAACAACCTTACTCTGTATAAGGTTGTTTTTTATTAGCATGTAATTGAAATAAAAAATATGAAATTCTTTTAAAAATTAAAGTGAACGTTGCTGTAAAAGTTAGAAAAAGGACATTAAATGATGGGGACGTAAAGGGGACATGGCTTCAAAATAGGGGGACACAAAGGGGACTTTATGATTTTAAAGAGGGACGTGAAAGGGACATCCGCCCAAAAAAGGGGACTCAAGGGGGACATATAGCGATTTTCTCTGCTATCACGGTTTTGCTAGGCTTTGCCTAGCCTATCACACCCTGTGATAGCAAAAATCCCTTATGCTCTTTAGGAATTTAGAGAGGCGGCCACGTTATTTTAGGAAGCTCATGAAAAAAAGGTTTTACATGAGCAAGATGGCCGCCGTTGTTTTCGGCAGGAATAAACAAAAAAAGAAGGCATATCTATAGCATAAGATGGCTGTATGCCTCTAGTTTAAGCAGCCATCTTACTCTACGATTATGTCTTCTTTATAACGCAAAATCTTCTAACGTTCGATCAATCATGTCATCTGTAATCCCAATATATCGGAGTGTGACGGATGGCGCCGAGTGGCCAAAGATTTGTTGCAACATGGCCACGTCTTTCGTTCGTTGATAGAAGTGATAGCCAAATGTTTTTCTCATGGTATGGGTACCGATGGCCCCTTTAATGCCACACGCGCGTGCAGCGCCGTTAATGGTCCTCCAGGCTGTTTCTCGCCGAACATGACTTGTACCCTTCCGAGAAGGGAAAAGGAGGTCAGAATCGGCCATATGACGCGTGTATTTTTCAATCTCTTGTTGAAGGTTATGTGGAATTCGAATTTTTCGTACGTGGCCTGTTTTTTGTTCTCGAAAACGAAGATGATCGGCCGAACGGACATCCAAGACCCTTAAAGGTAAAATATCGCTAATGCGCAACCCAGAATTGATACCAAAGACAAAAAGAAAATAATCGCGATAGGATTTATGTAGTAAATGTTCTTTCATCATACGAATCTTTTCTGGATCTCGAATGGGTTCAACGGTCTGTTGTCCTTTAATAAGCATAAAATTCACCTCTCTACATATTCAGTATGTTACATTGAACTATATCTATGTATTTAATATGTTGTATTGATTAGTTTATCATATTCAAAAATAAAGAAGAACCCTTGATAGATAAGGGTTCTTCTTTATTTTTCATCTACGTTGAATGCAACATAGTGTCACTTTTGTTGTATTGGTTTGTTTAAGAAAACGCCTGTTTGATGGCTGAATCTAAATTCTGAACAGGTGACTTTAGATATTTTTTCGTTACGTTGATATCTAAATGACCTGCTAATTCAGCAACAACTGCAATATCAATTCCTTTTTGAACTAATTGATTACAAAATGTATGACGTAACTTATGAGGGGTTACATTGTATTTCTTTAACATATATTGAACAGCTCTTGGAGTTATTCTTTGATGAAAATTTGACTCAAATAAAAATTCTTTTTCATTGTTCTGAGACGTAATGTATTTCTCTAAGTAATATTTCACTTCTTTAGAAAGTGGTATAGTACGGCCCTTTTCACCTCTAGATTCATGAACAGTTAAAGAACTTTGATTTGTAGTTAAATTAATATCATCTTGGTTTAACCCGCACAATTCAGATACTCGAATTCCTGTATGAAGTAAAACATATACGATAGCAATATCACGAGGGTTGCCGTCTTTTTTTACTTCAGCTAATAAATGATTGCACTCATCCAGCGTTAAAGAATCTGGTGCTTCTTGATTCTTTTTATCTTTCTGTTTACGTTTGATGTCTTGAACTACATCTAATTTCTTAAGAAAGCGAGCAAACATACTGATTGTAGCAAAAGCTTTTTCTACAGTTGCTAAGCTTTTATTTTGAGACTCAAGATAAGTAATATATTGTTGAACATCTTTTTTCTTTAATTGATTCAGATCCATTCCCTCACTGAGAAGCCATTCATGGAATTGATTAAGTACTGCACGGTACGTTTTAATAGTGTTATCAGATTTGTCTGCTTCTGCTAACCACTGGCTAAAATCATCAATCAGCGGAATAACCTCTAGTTTGTTTTTTTTCAATCTAAATCCCCCACTCGTGATAATGTAATAACTTCAACTTAACATCTTACTTCGTAGAAGTCAAATTCAGCGAAGTACATATATAAAAAAAAGCATGTCATTCAATGACATGCTTTTTTTTATTTTGCCTGGCAGCGTCCTACTCTCACGGGGACAAAGTCCCGACTACCATTGGCGCTAAAGAGCTTAACTTCCGTGTTCGGTATGGGAACGGGTGTGACCTCTTCGCTATCGCCACCAGACATGAGATTGTTCTCTCAAAACTAGGTAACAGTTGCTGAGTAAAGCATGTGCTTTTCAAATCTTGGTTAAGTCCTCGATCGATTAGTATCAGTCAGCTACACGTGTCGCCACGCTTCCACCTCTGACCTATCAACCTGATCATCTTTCAGGGATCTTACTAGCTTGCGCTATGGGAAATCTCATCTTGAGGGGGGCTTCATGCTTAGATGCTTTCAGCACTTATCCCGTC
>NZ_JBLZXA010000001.1:0-416706 GCF_056099005.1 Priestia sp. 53B2 | reverse complement strand
TCCCTATATGAGTTGCGCTTATTTAGGTACAAATCAATAGCCTTCAACTTATCTTCAAATGTATGTCTAGACATACAAGCACCCCAATCATTAGAGTTTCTTTGTCTAACAATTGGGGTGCAGTTCATTTTGACTGGGAAGAGGTGGTCTTTTTCAATTTCCAGACTGGATAGGGTATACTAAGTAAAAAAAAGCGTTTGAAAGCATTTTATAACATTTCCTAGTTTCTAAGAAATGTTGCCCAAACAAAAAAGGACATTTCTTCTATGTCCTGTTCCCTCGTATTAGCCCCGCCTACGCTAAATACTATGACAGCCACTCATGCCATCCAACCTATACTTAGTATAAACGAAAGCGTTTACAAAGTAAAGGTATTGATGAAATATTCTGTCTATTTTTTATATGAAACTTATCTATTTCGAATAATATCAAACATGATAGGCGACATTTTTAATGTCTGGAGATTAACTCACTCATTAATCTGTTTAAAGCAATGTGTAATATATCATGATCTGTATACTTTTGTTCAAAGGCTAGACTTCTTTTTTCTTTTTTCTTCAACAACTTTCTAATTTCATCACATAAATAAATTTGAGAATCCAAAAGCTTTATTTCTTTTCTATCTTTTATTTGTTTAGACATGAAATCAACTCCTTTATGATTCTTTAAGGAACTATTCTATCTTAAAAAGTAAAAATCCTTCTTCTATTACATCGGAGTAATGTAATGGGGTTTATCAGAAGTAAGAACCTTAGATTAGAGAAAAATGGATCCTGTTTTTTGCTTTTCAGAATTGAATATGTTTTTATAATTTGAGCAAACTATTCAAGCTGTCATAAGGTATCATTAGATAAAGTCGTGAAGCAGAAAAACCTACCTTTTTTGACTGGAAAGAGGTGGGTCTTTTCTGTTTTCACTCTGTATATCGTGTCCAATCCTAGTTACTATAATAACTTTTAAAGGAACCAATCAAGTAGAAGAACCCTTGGATCAGTCCTGTTCACTGTCCAAAGTTCTTTTTCCAGAATAAGCAGCTTTGCATCATACATTCTTGATATGCAAACGTTCCTCTGAGAAGCGATTAATGAAAGACATTACGCTTACAAGCAGCATGAGTGAAATGATATATTTAGAATAATATTATTATTGGTGAAAATGATTTAGGAGAGAAAACTATGGAACTCAAACAGTTGAAAATTTTTCAAATTGCTGCTCGAGAACTAAACTTTACTCGAACAGCTGAAATCCTTCACTATGCTCAATCAAGTGTAACAGCTCAGATTAAATCTCTTGAGGAAGAACTTGCTGTACAACTTTTTGACCGGTTAGGGAAACGGGTTATCTTAACTGACTCTGGAAAGCGCTTTAAGCTATATACGGACAAGGTGCTTGATTTAACCGAAGAGGCAAAAGAGACTGTAGGTGGGAGTGAAGAGCCAAGCGGGACGTTAACAATATGTGCTTCAGAAACCCAATGCACCTATCGCTTACCAGCTTTGCTGAAACTATTTCAAGCTCGTTTTCCAAAGGTAAAACTGATTTTTCGACCTGGAATTTCTGAAAATGATTTTGAGGATTTACTTGCTCAAGGTCTTATAGATGCTGTTTTAATATCTATGACTCGCATTAACTCGGACAAACTAATTGCCGAGCAGCTTGTCGCGGAACCTATTGTTATAGTAAGTCCGCCGAATCATCCTTTAGCTGATAAATCTGAAGTAAGACCCGCGGACCTAGATGGTCAGTCGCTGCTTTTTACTGAGAAATGCGATTATCGAAATATATTTGAAGCATCACTTGTTGATGCAGCCGTTCAACCGTTATGTGATCTTGAACTTGGTGATATAGAAGCCATCAAAAAATGTGTAATGGCTGGAATTGGAATAGCAGCATTGCCTAAGCTAGCAGTGGAGAAGGAAATAGAGGAAGGGAGTATGAGTGTATTAAGATGGAAAGGTCCAGAGTTTCCAATCGTAACTCAGCTGGTCTGGCATAAAGACAAATGGGTATCTCCAGCTTTGAGTGCTTTTTTAGATGTAACTAGAGAAGTAATACTGGATCATTAAGGGGATTAGTATTTAAATCTATTGTTATTGAACACCAAGGTTGGTTTGCATAAATAAATTGATTACATATTATAGAGATTACTAATCGGTTTTTTAGATAATAACGATCTAAATATTCATCTGTAATGATCGGGGCCGGGCTTGTATTATATATGGTAAGAAGTTTGTTGGATATACATATAGTTTATTTATGTTCTCTACTACATTACTATTCTGTATGTGTATTGTCTAAACTACCATAAATATAAGTTACCTGTAGCCTAACAGTTGAATCTGCTAATTGTAGAGAAGGTTAAAATTTAATTAAGATATGTATTTGATTTTAGACAATGGGAGGGGTATAAATGAAATCCTATAACTATTTTTGTTCTACTCAAATTGAGGTAGGGATGGGAAAAGCTAAAGAATTACCAGAAATGCTAAAATCCTTAAATATTGGTTCATCCATTTTAATTGTGAGTGATCCAGGTGTGGTCCGTACAGGACTAGTTTCACCAATTATAACGGCCCTGGAGGCTTCTGGATATCGAGTATTGTTATTCGACTCCATTGAACAAAATCCTCGAGATAAGAATTGTTTGGCAGGTGCAAAATTATTTCGTGAATTTGGTGCAGATGCAGTTGTTGCCATTGGTGGTGGAAGTGCAATGGATACTGGAAAAGCTATTGCACTGTGCGGTCCAAACGGCGGGGAACCATCTGACTATGCAGACGGCCGACTCCTGTATTCAAACATTGCACCAGTTATTTGTATTCCAACTACTTCAGGTACGGGATCAGAAGTTACTCGTTCTGCTGTTATTACGGAAGCATCTACACACCGAAAGATGACACTCAAACATAGTTTGTTAAGACCTGTCTTGGCGATTCTTGATCCTGAACTAACATTCAGTCTTCCGCCTTCTGTTACTGCCGCTACTGGCATTGATGCACTCGTTCATGCGATTGAAGGTTATACATGTAAAGTAACAAATCCTATTTCACAAGCGCTCGGAGCTCAAGCAATGAGAAACATTGTTTCAGCATTGCCTATCGTTTTCCACGATGGTAAAAATGAAGCGGCTCGTCAAGATATGCTGGAAGGAAGTCTCTTAGCAGGCCTTTGTTTTGGATCTGCAGATGTTGCCTCAGTACACTGTTTAGCAGAAGCGCTTGGAGGACTTTATGATACCCCGCATGGAGTTGCCAACGCAGTATTTTTACCATATGTATTAAGGTTCAATTCTATGGAGAACAAGCAACTACATGCGACATTAGCAAGGTATATGAACTTTGCCAAGGATTCAGATTCAGATGAAATAGCTGTTGAAAAATTAATTCAAGGGATTATAGAATTAACAGAATCATTAAACATTCCTAAATTGAAAGATTTAGAGGGTGTAAAGAAAGAAGACTTTCCGAGCATTGTAAGGTTGGCCATGCAAAACAACTCAACATCAAGTAACGTTCGTTTAATTAAGGAGACTAATTATATGCAAATTCTTGAACAAGCTTACTCTAACCGTGTAGATTGAAATTGGGATTCTGGAGTAGAGAGCTTGAAGTAATGGAAGGAGAGGGACCGAGAAGGGGCTTCTACTTATTATGAAAAAGAAAATAAGAAAATTGATTTAATAGCTTAAACCAATGAATTAACCTTAATTAAGGGTAAAGATTAAATATACGTAAAATAAAAGGAAACAAAAAAGATAATAAAAACAGATATAAAATGAACTGGACCCTAATTGTTAGTCTGTGTCTAATGATGGGGGGGAGTTTAGGAACAAAGGCTTTATCTATTTTTAAGTAGTGTATGATATGCGCCTTTAGTTAATGTAAAACATACCCAGAACAAACTCCAAAAAGAAGCCTTGTCACATAAAGACTAAGGCTTCTTTTTATTTTAAATTTTAATATATCTTTTTATATTCGTAATTATACGTATTTCACGTAATTCAACAGGCATCCATTATCAAAATACTATTTAGTTAATTGATTATACACTTTTTCTAGTTCTGAAAAAGAGATATCTTTAGATGCATAACCTACAGCAGCATCCACAATTCCATCAAAACCTTCAGGTGAGATACTTTCTGCTTTGAGGTATCGCTCATACTGCTCTAGTTCCTCTTGCTGGTTTTCTAAATCCTTCTCTTTCCCTTCGTAATCAGGAGCTTTCATAGTTTCGATATTTTTCTTAACAACATCAACATACCGTCTTAATTCTTCCACGCTTATCATTCTCCTTACATTTTTGAAGTAATACATAGGGCAAAAATATGAAACATTGGGAAGGTAAAGGGACACTTTCCCTTTATAAATATTGTGTTAAATTTTCAAATTTATACATTAAAAAACTAAAACACCCATAAAGGGTGCTTTTAGAAAAACTTCTTTATTGAAAGGAGAGACCATTCACCCGCAAAGGGAAGGGCGGATTGCTTATAGTATGTGTTGTTTTCTTAAATTTATATGTGAAATAGAAGAGGTGATTGAGCAACAAACTATTAAACAAATTAACAGTATGAAGAAGCGTGCTCTTTCACATAGAAATTGATGTGAGATGATGCGAGATTTTATATAAAATACTTTCTTGTACTACGCTTTTTAATTTAGCTGCAATCCATCACTTCTAGAGAGTAGCCAGGGCAGGATTAACTATTGGTTCGTTTTTGTAACATGGAATATTAAACAATGATAGGTTACTTTTATTCCATTTTCGTCACGATGATTATTTTCATATAGGTTGATTAATTCACGAAAAAACGAAGGGCGTTGACAATAGCTTTCCTCGTTACTGTTACTTGCTCCAATTTTTTTTATTGATGTAAAAAATGCCTGAACCGTTGGAAAGTATTGAACCTCTAGCTGCTCCATTTTTGATAGTTTAAATGGATGCTCTCTCAATGGAACTAAGCTTGTTCACAAATTTGAGACAACTCTTCAAGAGAAAAAAACGATTGGCCAGGTGAACTGTTACTGGAAAGACCAAGCTTTTGTTTCGCATGGCTGTAGCATGAATGAAGCTCTTGAAATGTACGATTACCAAAGGTTGAAAATAGCAGGCTGCCTGTAGGTTTAAGTTGTTTATACAATTTTTTTATTGTCGTATGAAGACTATTAAACCACTGAAATGTTGCATTCGAAATGATAAGGTCATAATGTCTTTCTATACTTAGTTCCTCGATATCTCCACATATGAAAGAAATTCGATCTTCCATTACTTTTTTCTTTGCTAACTCAATCATTCCTGATGACAAATCAACTGCTGTAATAGTAGCCTTAGGAAATTTTTTGCATAATAATTGTGTTAAATAACCCGTACCGCAGCCAATTTCAAGAATAGTTATTTCCTGGTTAAAGAAATTGGTGGAAAGCTGATCTATTAATTGGTTTGCCATATTTTTTTGCACATCGGCATAAGCATCATAAGTTTTAGCATGATTATTGAATCTTTTCTTTAAAAGTTGCTTATTAATCATAAATGAGCTCCTTTCCGAGAAATTTCTCTATAAGTTGCGTACATTGCTGAGGCTTCGTAAAAAAAGGAATATGGCCAGCTTTTTCTAGGATACACAGCTGTGCTTTTCCATCAATCCTTTCAGCTATGAAAGAAGAAGACTCAGGTAAACATATTTGATCATCTCTTCCATGGATCAACAAACAAGGAGTTTGAATTTGATTGAGTTGCATTCTAACATCTTTTTGAAGTAAATAGTCCAGCCCTTTAAGGAGGGAGTACGTACTGTCTCCTTGATAATCACGCTGAACAACTTCAATAAATTGGTGATGAAATTCTTCTTCTTTTTCAGATTTAGTGAACATGGCGTTATAAAATGCAGTAAGGGTTTTTTCTTTATTACGCTGTAGTTGTTTTTTCATACGTTCAACGATACGTTGCTCCCATCCAACTGTATTTGTATTATGCACGTCGTTTGTAAAGCGACTAGTTCCGCCAATTAATATGAGTCCTTCTATCTTTCTAGGATACAAACTTGCAAGTTCAAGCGTTATAAGGGAACCTAATGACCAACCAATTAAATAAACAGTACCTTGAGTAGAAGTAAGCAATTGGATTGCTCGTTCTCTAAAGTCACTTAGTTCTTTTACACCTCTCCAGTCTGTACACAAAACGTTACATATAGTAGACAAGGATTTTATTATTGGATGAAACGCTGCCTTTTCCATTCCCCATCCGGGAAATATTATAATAGTGGATTGTTTCATTAAATCACACTCATTTCTTTTCCAATTAGAGAAATTCTCTTTATGGCCCAACCTAAATCTTCTCGAGTATGATCTGCTGTTACAGTAAAACGAATTCTTGCTTTTTTTTCAGGAACAGTAGGGGGCCTAACTGCAATAGCAGCAATTCCTTCTTTCTGTAAACGCTCTGCAAACTGCATTGTTATTTTGTTTTCTCCCGTCAAAATTGGAATGATTTGAGATTGACTTTTGCATGTGTTAAATCCTTCGTATGTAAGGGCCTTCCTAAAAAATAGTGCATTTTGTTGAAGAAGTGCGCGACGCTCTGTGTCTTGTTGCACCTTTTCAATCGCAGCCGTTATTGCACCGAGTATAGCAGGGGGAAGTGCAGTTGAATAAATGAGCCCTCGCATTCTATTTTTTAAATAATCTATGAGCCACTGTTTTCCGGTAACATAAGCTCCAAATGACCCTAGCGCTTTACTAAACGTTCCCATTTGAATATCAATTTTATCTTGCAGATCAAGAAAGTGCGCATATCCTTCACCATTTTTTCCGTATACACCGCTTGCGTGAGCTTCATCAACCATTAGTAGGGCGTTATATTGCTCTTTTAATTTAACAAGCTCCTCCAGTTTGGCAAAATCCCCATCCATGCTGAAAACAGTATCTGTTACAATTAACTTCCGTGACTCAAAGGGAACTTTTTTTAATATATTTTCTAGGTGGTTCACATCGTTATGGCGATAGCGCTGCAGTTTTGCACGGCTCAGCAGGGCTCCATCTATAATACTTGCATGATTTAACTTATCGCTGAAGATGAAGCCATTACGCGGAACCAAGGCTGAGATGATTCCCAGGTTTGCATTATAACCACTATTGATAATAAGTCCTGCCTCAGCTTTCTTCCAATTAACAAGTGCTCTTTCTGCTTTCTCATAAAGAGAGTGATTTCCTACTATTAAGCGTGAAGCTGTTGCTCCTACGCCATACGTCATCACAGCATCACTCATTGTTTTCTTCAGCCCTTCATCTCCTGCGTAGCCTAAATAATTATTAGAAGCAAGGTTTAACATCTTACATCCATTGACTGTAAGCCAGGGGTGTTCAGCAAATTCTGTAGTAACAAGGTGCCGTTTTTGAAAAATTTCATCTAAATAAGCAAGTTCTCTCTTAATATCTTCTTCCCAATACAATACACTTTCACCACCGAAAATAATATATGTTAACTTAATTTTATTTAAAGTTAACAATTATATCTAATCACGCGTTTAGAACAGTGTCAAGATAAAATAATTTAAAGAAGAGATACTAGATAATTCTCTCCACATAGCCTCCTACAGTTCATTTTTTGAATCTCATGAGTACACATGCAGCCTTACTTCGGACCTAAATAAAACGTAAAAAATCAATACTTTTTTCAATAATCATTTGAAGGTGTTTTGAAAACAATGAGGAATACCTAATATTGGTCGTGGATTTTAGAATAGGGAGGAATCTCAAGTGAAGGGTCAAGAATTACAGTTTTATAACTACCATGTATGGGCAAATCAAAGGATTTTTAGTCACTTAAAAGGCTTGCCTCAGGATATTTACCACAAGGAGGTTAAGAATGTTTTTTCTTCTGTATCGGAGGTGTTAGGACATATTTATACTACTGATACTATATGGTTAAGTGTCATGTCAGGTTATAGTTTTGATGAAATTATCAAATCAGGAAAACAACTAAGAGAGAATATAAAAGGCAAAAGCATCGAGGAAATGGAGATGATGTTTCTTAACTTATCTGAGCAATTTAAAGCATTTTTTGACCACCAGGATAACCTTGATCAACTCGTTTTCTGCGCACATCCTAATTTTGGCCAGCTAGAAACTAATCTATCTGAATTAATCCAACATATAGTTAATCATGGAACATATCATCGTGGAAATATAACAGCTATGTTGCGCCAAATGGGATATCCTGGAGTTATGACTGACTATGTTGCTTATTTATATGCAATGAAGGTAAGTAACAGTTAGATACCTTAAAGCGTTCTAAGTTAAAAACTCTCTAAAAATTAATCTTAATAATAAGTTAAGAGGACGATTTGACAACTGTAATTCATCTTACTTCAAAAGTTCTGTAAAGGGTCGCGTAGTCCTACAGAAATGTTGAGAATGCGGGCTGAAGAAGAGTATTTAAGTAGAAATGAGAGAGGATTTTACATCATCTAAGTCCCAACATTTGTACTAAAAATCGTATAAAAAACGTAAAAGTCTGAGCATATTCGTATTTATTAAGTTCTTTTCTTAAGAAGAAGCTGCCAAACAGGCAGCTAATAATACAACTCTAATTTTCTTTTAAGGTTTTGCGTTGCCAGGAGGCTTATTAGTTGGAAAAATTGCTTTTTCCACGTCTTCTGCTGCAATTACCGGATCTACCGTATTGCTATTTGGTTTGCCTTTCTGACTATTGCCTTTATCGCGTTTCTGACTCATTTTTAAATCTCCCTTCAAATTTAGTTACATTGTTAAGATGAGTTAATAGAGCGGAGCTTATTCAACCCATTGTCTTTTTAATTATATTTATTTTATTGGTGTAAACAGGTGTCTAAGGTTTTAAAGAATCTCCTTTACCAAAGTATTATTCCTTTTTTAATACCGATCTAGAACTTAAAAGTCCTTTTATCGGGACTTATCAGACAATAAGCTTCATTAGATAGTTGTTGGATAGGGCATTTGTTTTCTTAAACCGAATATATATTAGATGATTAAAACAAGTTAAGGTGGATTAGACATGGATAAAAGAGTAATTTTTGACTTTGAAGTCGATTTTACTAATGGCGGTGGAATACAAGGACAGGAATTTCGTCTTGATATTGATAGTGATGATATCTCTGATGAAGAATTGGCTAAATATATTGTAAAAGATATGAGACTACTAATGGTGGGTGAGGTAAGGATACTGAACAAGAGAATTATTAGTGAGAAACATAAACGAAAACCTAGCGATGAAGATATTGAAAAATAAAAAACTTATATGTTTTTTGTTTTAACCACACATGCATAGTAGAAAAAAAGAAGTTACCAAAAGGCGACTTCTTTTTTATTTAACCTTGTTTTCACTCTTTTTAAGCCTTAAGGCATAGGCGTCATTAGCTTCCTGAGGTAACTGCATAGTATCTAAAAAATCATAATTCCACTTAGCAATCAGTATCTATTTCATTAATGTTTTTCTTTAATATACTCCCATTTATAGACATTTTGTTTTGTTTTTGGTATCTTAGACTGCAAAATTTATAAGGACGAATTCTTTGATAGATGGCAACACTTTTCATAAACAATCTGAAACCCATACAGCACAAACGTTTTTATTAAAAAAACAATGGATAATTGAAATCTAGTCAACCGGACTAAAGAGACGTATCCTATTTTTTTTAACCATTTTAGTCCGAAGTAAGTAAAAAAAGAATCAATAAGTATATTTACTAAAAGATATAAGTTGAACTTTCCGTAAGTATATTTTAATATCCACAAAGCTCCAACTAAAAAGGGGCCAAATATTAACGGTAATTCTGCTAGAACATTGGGCTTGATTGAGTACGGAAACCACCACCATTTTTTCTTCTCTGCAAACCTGCCTTCGGCAATAAGATATAAACTCATAAAAAGACTTCCTGGAAGGAATCTTTTTAGCGTTCTTTTACCAATAAACGGAATACTAAGCCAAGGTAAAATGGTCATTAAAATGATTAGCAATTTATCTTTTTTCTTCAAATGATATACTCCCTTTTTAAAAATATGGATATGTATATATATTCCCTTTTTCGTGAGTGTTTATGTGATGAAATAAGAGATCCTGTTTTTTATTACTTTGGTTCATTTCTTCTAAAGCTTCTAATAAACATGTAGTAATAAGAAAACCGAAGGGAGAGCTAGTAATGATTTCATTATGGGAGGAACATTTATTTTGGTTAGAAATAATTCAGGACCATGCTTATTTTGTTCGAGATCACTTATCGGTGAAGGAAGTCGAATACGTCCGAACAGCTAAGCAATATATTCATTTGTTTGATGACTTGCTAAAACAACTGAACTATTTATCCCCTGATGTTATGCATAACGATCCTGCATTAATGGAATTTTCGAGGAAGGCTTGGCCAATTGCCAAAGGATATTTTGATTTTGAAGGGTCTCTTCAGGCTCTTCGAATTGAAAACGCAGTGAACCTAAACTTATCTCCTACTTATCTTAATGGTACGTTAAGTGAAAATCAGGAATATTTAAGATTTCTATCTTATTTAGTACAAGGAAAGGAGCCTGTTCCTCTTAGCTTAGTCAAATTAATGGATTTATGGCTGGAAGATCAGCTCGGACATGCTGTTTTGTTTAAAAACCTGCTTGACCCGATTGAGATTATGATATCTAAACAAGCGGATTCATATATCGGAAAGTTTCAAACATTCATTGTGCAAAACCATCATTTAAAAGGTTATTTACGATTTAAGCAGCCAGGTTTTGCAAGACAAACAGAGTTTGCCTTAGAAGTAGGGAAAACAACTATTGAAATGAGCCGGTTTGTTTATGCTATGACCGAAAAATACAAGGAGAACAAGCTTTTAAATAAGGAAACGTTAAGGTTTCTGATACATCATTTCCCTGAGACTTGTTATTTCATTAAAAAATTGAGTTATTATGCTCCCGAATTGCAGCACGAAGCCAACCAATGCTCATTAAGAAGAATTTCTTATCTTTAAGATAAGCTAAAACATTTCATAGGACCTAAATCCATTCCTATTTTATATTTCTGTAAGCTTTATTTATAGGCATATAAAAGAAGAGATTGAGACATAACTATATCCATTCAATCTAAAGATGAACAAATGGGATAAATGAGCTAGTAGAGATCACTTGTTACACGGAAAACAACAGCTAGAAGAAACAGCATATATGAAACCTACGTTTACCCTACCAATGAAAAAATCCGAACGCGTTTGATTCTTAATCAAGAATCAAACGCGTTCGGATCTTCCTTGAACGAAAATACTTTTGCCCCAGTCTCTGCTTTTTGAGTAGTTTGCTATGTAAAAGCTATCTCAATAGTCCAATCTCCAGCATATAAAAAACCAGCACTTCTTACATCGCCAGTTATATCTTTCAGTTCTTTTTCTTTCATTACGAAAGATTTCGCTCTTACGATCACGCCATCCATATCTAACAACAAACTGATTCGTTCTTAATCAGTTTTTGATATTGACAGATTGGTTATATTTTGTGAGACTTAATATACATAATGTTCATTAGTTTACATCATGTGCAGAATGTACGTTGAGCATACAGGGTAGTTTAAATAGTTAATCACCAGAAAAGGTCTAAATGGCTGCACCTATACAAGTCACAATCATATGTCTAATACTTAATAAAAGTTATACAAGGAGACGAACGATGTCTAAAAAAGAAAAAGTAGATCCTAGGATAAAAAGAACAAATAAATACTTAAGAGACGCTTTAGTCGAACTTCTTAAAGAGAAAGACGTCACGTCCATTACGATTCAAGAAATTACGGAAAAAGCGGAATTAACGCGAGGAACGTTTTATTTGCATTATCAAGATAAGCAAGACTTTCTCATGCAGAGTATGAATGAAGTTTTAGAAGAGCTAATAGAGAAAGTAAAACCAAAACAAAATAATGAGGATTCCTCAGAAGTAGAAGAAAACGATGAATCCGTTTCTTTCCTAAAGCTTTTTGAATTCATCTATGACCATGCCGATTATTTTAAAGTTATGCTAAGTGACCGAGGATTACCTCAATTTAGAAGTCATATGACGGAAATTGTAAAGAAAAGAGTGTACGGAGAGCTAATCTCTTCGATTGGAGAAGCAGAGGATGGACTTGATATCCCTAAAGACATTCTGATTAGTTATATTACATCAGCTCATATAGGTGTCATTTGTTCTTGGTTAGAAAGTGATATGAAATTTAGCCCTGCATTTATGGCTGAAAAATTAACCAAGCTAACACTTTTAGGGCCAATTCGAGTGGCAGGCTTAGAAAATAAAATAAAGCTTCCTTACTGAAGCTTTATTTTTTAGTTTGTTCAAATGAGGATCAATATCTTTCTTCTTTATCATAGCTACTGTGATGGGTTGAAGAAACATGAACTTCGCATTTTTAGTTTTTTACAATCATGAAAGGCAGAAAGGAATTGTAGTATGAAAATAGAAAAACACTGGGGGATTTCCTTACTGGCAGTTTTAGCTATTGGTCCTGGTTTAATGTTAAACACGTCATTAAATTCTATACGTGAAATTCTCCAACAAACGTTTAATGATCAATCTTATATTTCGATAACACCGGTTTTAATAGGGGTTATAAGCTTTGCATTTTGTATTCCGTTTGGACCTATCCTTCGACATAGAATAGGGGAGAGAAGGACGTATGTTCTTTCGATGTGTTTGTTTCTTATAGGAGCTATCGTAAGTATTGCTTCTAACAGCTTCTTAGGAATGGGCATGGGTCGTTTTTTACAAGGAACAGGAACGGGCTTAGCACTTATGATGATGATTCCAATGCTGGTTCTTTCTTTTCCGATTCAGAAACGGAACTTGGCATTACTGATTCTTATTGGCGGATTTTATGGATCTAGCGTTGTGGGCATTTTTCTCGGAATGTTAGTGAACAGCTACGGACATTGGAGAGGGTTATTCTATATAGCGGCGGTACTCTCCTTACTGGGAATATGTTTCAGCTACAAATTTTTAACAAATGATCATGCCAAGCAACAGCACAAACATCATGAACCATTTGACATCATCGGTGTAGCATTAATGCTTATGGTTACTGCATTTATTACGTTTACATTACTTAATCTCCAAAAATCAGGATGGGCATCTACTTATGTATGGATAGGCATAGTAGGAAGCATCATTTTTTTATGTTTTTTATTCGTAGCAGAATGGCATATTAAAAATCCGTTAATTCCTTTTAGATTAGTGGCTTTTAGAAAACCAGCTCTTGCTATTCTGATAGCTGTTATAGGTAATATTAGTATGAGTTTAACTCTTTTATCCCTCCAAGGATTGCTTAAAAGCGGATCTAGTTTTGATAAAGGGGACATTTCACTGATCTATATCGGGCTTTTTGGGGGAATAGCGACTGCGGCCATATTAAGTGCCGTATTATATGATAAAGTTGGACCAGGCGTATTAGGTATTATAGGAGCGGTCATTATTATGGGAGTGAACATACAGTGGATGTATTTAGACGGTCATGTTTCTGCATTCCTCTTTGTTAGCAGCTTTGCCGCTTTAATCGCAGGAGTAGGGTTCACAGTTGCTGCAGGTCTTATGGGTGCAGCTTTAGGCGGACCACTACCAAGTTTAGTCCCTCGGATGGTCACGGTTCAATTTATAAGAGTTACAGTATCTGCAGTCATCCCTGTAATCAGCAGTATCGTCTTTGCAAAGGTGTATAAAGATCACCTTGCAACAGTAAGCGAAGAGAGCCAGGTGGCTAGTAAAGAAAATTTCACGCAATCTCTACATGTAAAATCTGAAATCATTACTTATCATACATTTTCTACGTTTTCGTGTGCATTGAGCATTGTAGTATTAATTCTCTCGTTTTTGATGTTCCTAACAGGTAAAGGCCACAAGCTGGCTCATAAGCCTCATGATAAAGAAACACATAAAGAAAAGCTGAGTACCGAAGAGGTTCACATTAAAAAAGCTACTCCCGTTTTTGAGCGTTCGCCTAAAGAGGCTGTTTCGAATCAAGTCATTGGTGACAGCGAGTATAGAGAAGCTTTAAAAAAGTTTGGTCAGCCTAAACCTTCTGCTGATAAAGTGCTGCATATGAGAGATCAAGAATATAGAAAAGCTCTTAAAAGGATGAAGGATATAGGACAATAAGTTAAAAGTTGAACTCAAGGAATTTGAGTAAAGAATAGAAAGAGCAAACTCACATGTCAGGGAGTTTGCTCTTTTCATTTCTACATGTACTCTTTACAGATATGTTTTATGTAAATTAATAGCTAATACAAAAATACAGAGGAGAACCTAGATGAATTCCTTCATTTATTAAAATGAAGGAATTCAATAATTCTGTTCAGAACTACCCATTATCCACATAAATTTTTAACTATAATATTTTTCTGCTTAGAAGAATATCTTTTTATTTAGATAAATTAGTATGTGAATTCGATTTGGAGAAAAATTTTAGTGACCAGAATGGGAAAAAAGAGACTATCCTATAAGATATTGTATGGATATAAAAGGACATTACTTTTGTAGATAACGTCCTTTTATATAGCTAATTATTCTTTTTCAACTACCGTAAAATATTGGACGTTCCTTTTAACAATGACCAAATCATTTGCTAGATCCAATATTTTACTTTTATCTTCAAACCTATACTGTATGTAGTTCTTTGCACGAATAAGTGATTTAGCTTCAACTAAATGACTTATTTCACCATTAATTAGATGAAACGTTACTTCATACTTTTTCATAATAAAACACCTCCATAGTATCAATTTTTACTATTACTTAATTTCTGATACTATTTCTTTTGACTGATAATTAAAAAGTTAGCTGTGTTCTATTAGGGCAAACAGAACAAAAAGCATACAACAGAAACAAAGTTTAATTGTCACAGGGCACTAAGTTAGGTATATAGCTGTTGTTATTTAGTATATTTTAGATAGAAACAGTACTTATAGATGTGTTACAATATTCCTGTTATATAGAGTGAAATTCATTTTATAGTTCTATTTCGTTTTAACTTATTTATTGAAAATTCCATATTATGAATGGAAATTAGTTTACATAGGAAGGTTTCTAAAGTTGATTTAGAAATGAAATGGAGAGGTATCTGTGGAAAGAAACGAATTTAGAAGACAAAAAGCACTTCGGTCAAAAGAGAAGAGAAAGAAAAAGCTTAGTCAACATAATGCCTTAAACCTATCCCTAATCTTTATATCAATATGCATTGTTTGTCTGCTAATCAACTTATCATTGAGATAGAAAAACGTTCACCAAAAAGAGTATGTAAAAGAGAGGAAGACAATTTAATATGAGTAATCAACAAACAGTAGCCGAAAGCTCTAACATCAAAGTGCTGCCCATTATAACGTCGTTTCTTATTGCTGGATTTATTGGTTTATTTAGTGAAACAGCTTTAAACATGGCATTAAAAGAGCTGATTTCTGGCTTTGGCATTCACGAAACAACCGCACAGTGGCTGACAACAGGGTATCTGTTAACATTAGGAATTTTGGTGCCTATTTCAGGTTTTATTCTTCAGCGCTTTACGACCAGACAGCTTTTTATAGCATCTCTAATCTGCTCCATCATTGGAACATTTATTGCCGCTATTGCACCAACGTTTGGGGTACTGATGATTGCCCGTGTCGTGCAAGCCGTTGGAACTGCTTTACTTTTACCGCTGATGTTTAACACGATTCTTGTTATTATCCCGCCGCATAAACGTGGAAAGTCAATGGGGATTATCGGCCTTGTTATTATGTTTGCGCCAGCTGTTGGACCAACCGTATCAGGCTTAATTTTAAAAACATTAACGTGGCACTGGATTTTTTGGATTTCACTTCCGCTGTTATTTGTTGCCTTAGTGTTTGGAGCTTTCTTTATGCAGAACGTTACCACACCAACGAAGCCAAAAATCGACATGATTTCTGTTGTTCTTTCAACAATCGGTTTTGGAGGAATTGTATTTGGATTTAGCAGCGCCGGAGAAGGCGGAGGCTGGGGAAGTCTACAGGTTGTTCTAACTCTTGTGATTGGAGCTATTGCATTAGTGGCATTTTCTATTCGTCAAACGGAGATGAAAGAGCCAATGTTAGACCTTAAAGCCTTTAAGTATCCGATGTTTACAATTGGTCTTTTATTAATTCTAGTCTGCATGATGGTACTGCTGTCTGCGATGATGATTTTACCTTTGTACTTACAAACATCATTAGCTTTATCAACCTTTGCCGCTGGCCTAATGCTTCTTCCTGGAGGAGTTATTAACGGAATTCTTTCACCGGTTATGGGCGGATTATTTGACCGCTTTGGCCCTAAATGGCTAGTTATCCCTGGACTTGTGATTGTAGCCGGCACCATGTATGGTTTCTCAACCGTAACGCTGGAAACGTCAACTGGGTTTATCGTTGGATTGCACATTGCGCTTATGATAGCCATTTCGATGATTATGATGCCAGCTCAAACAAATGGATTAAACCAGCTTCCACCGGAGCTGTATCCGCATGGAACAGCGATTATGAACACTTTACAGCAAGTTTCCGGCGCAATTGGAACAGCTGTTGGAATCTCGATTCTGTCATCGGGTTCAAGAAGCTTCCTTGAGACGGTATCAGATAAAATGGATCCATTAAATCAAATTCTTGCCTTTACCAACGGTGTTCAACATGCGTTCATCTTTGCGATTATTGTTTCCATTGTTGGATTGGTTATCTCGTTCTTTATCAAGAGAGTCAATATTGAACAAAAAGCACATTAATAAAAAACACAGACCATTATAGATGGTTTGTGTTTTTTTTTGTAATAGGCGGACATTATAAGAAGAACTAGACAAAGTACATTGAGGTGAGTTCACTTATGGTATCAAGAAAACACTTAGGATTTAACCTATCTATAATAGTAATTCCGTGGTTATCATTGTTGTTTATAGGAAAACGCAGCATAAGACGTTATTCATTAGCAGGGATTTTTATCATTATCTTTGAAATTATTAATCATTTGTATGGACATCAGAGGAAGTGGTGGAAGTTTTATGATAAAAAAGATTCGTTTATAAAAGATGAACTTCCTTTTAGTATTGGGCCTTATATGCCTCTTTCAATGTGGCTGCTTAAATCTTCGTATGGAAATTTTAAGAAGTTTTTATTTCTGAATATTATAGTTGATGGAATCTTTGCTTTTTACTTTATTGATGTTCTTAAAAGGTTGAAAATTGTAAGTCTCAACCGGTTAAATCATTTTCAATTTTTTATTTACCTTCATTACAAAGCATATTTGTTATATGGAGTGCAGTATTTATTTGAAAAGGTGAAAAGATGGAGTTAATCTTATCCTTTTCTTTTAAATCTAAAACTTGCGATATAAGCTATTACTAACGAAATAACAGCAGCAATACTAATCTTTATGTAAGAAAGCTCTAAAGCCCATGGGCCGTATTTATTCGAATTCAAATGGTTCATAGACCACCATTGTCCATTTTGACCTTTAGAAAAAGAGATGATGATCCATAGAAGGAACAAGAACAGAAACCACACAAAAAAGATGATGTTATTAATGATTTTCTTATCCATTGGTCAACCCTCCTCAAGAGGTTTTAATAATTCTTTAGTTATTGCTTTAAAATGATTTTAAAACTTTCATTAAATGGAAAGGTTGCTTTTTTGATTGTCACTATTCTTTATAAATAATTTTATAAAGAATAGAGGGTAAATCATTAAGTACAAATTAAAAGCCCACCATGTTAAATCGAAGTCTTTAATAAATGCCCAATACGCAATAGCTTGTAATCCTGAGCAAAATGTTAATACCAGAGAAATTAAAGCGTAACCTTTCCATGATTCTCTATGTAGCTTGTATAAATATAGGCTAAACAATCCAGTGAA
The DNA here is from genome assembly GCF_056099005.1 of Priestia sp. 53B2. Classification (NCBI taxonomy): domain Bacteria; kingdom Bacillati; phylum Bacillota; class Bacilli; order Caryophanales; family Bacillaceae; genus Priestia; species Priestia sp. 53B2. Next base: position 398,831 of record NZ_JBLZXA010000001.1, on the reverse strand, counting down.
TGAAATAAGAATATCTAGAGGGAAGAACGACCAATTCCAAGCTACGACTATGGGGTTATCATAATCTTTGAAGGCTGCACTTTTGGGTATCAATTCAAAGTAAGTAACAATCCAATAGATAATAAATCCTATATCTGTGACAAGAAAAAAAGGTTTTAAATATTTCATCTTTTTACCTCATGTGTTTTTCCAAAGTGGATTTACTAGTATCAGCTTCTTTTTCACCGGTCATATTTAATGTCACTACGCCGATAATAATTAGAGCTATAGCAACAATCTTTAGCAGGCTTACACTTTCATTAAAGTACATAAATCCAATTAGCGTAATAATTATAATCCCCATACCTGACCAAATAGCGTAAGCGATTGAAACCTCTAAACTTTTTAAAGTTAACGTCAAAAAGCACAAACTACAAATATAAAAAAGCATGAGCAACACACTTGGTATAACTTTAGTAAAACCGTCTGATAATTTCATGGCCGTAGTACCAGCCACTTCAAAAAGAATAGCTAAACTTAGGTAAATCCAATGCAATTTTTTTCGCCACCTTATTTTTTTATAGAAATGCCATTCAAAAGAATATCGATAACAGATTTTAATATTTCACTCAGTGTGAGTTTAGTTTTTAGCGAGAAGCTTGGCTGATAAATTTGATTGATTGCGCCTAGGTATAGTTCTATAAATAGTTGTAAATTAACTTCACGTAGAACTCCTGTTTCTATCCCTTCTTCCATAAGTTTTACTACTAGACCCCACTCTTGCTTTAAAAATTCATCTATCTTAACCCATTGATTATAGTGAAGACGTTTTAAATCTACTAATAGGCGAATGTCCATTGTATTAAACTCTTCAGGAACACATATAAGGACTTGAGTAATCTTTTCAAGTAAATTGAGACTTTCATCATGAAAGATTTCTTCTTCTTTGTTCTTAATCTGTAGGATGAGATTTTCAATTATCGAGTCAATGATTGCGTCTTTAGAATCAAAATGTTGGTAAATGGTTCGTTTGCTAGTCCCCAAATTCTTAGCTAAATCGCTAATAGTAAAAGAAAATCCTTTTTGTTGAATTAAAAAAATTGTTTCATTTGTAATTCGCTCTTTCATAAAAAACCTCCATTTGGTACCAGGAGTAATGTTAGAGTACCAAATGTATTATATAATATAATTTTCCAAAAATAAACATTTAACAGCCGAACTCTTATACTTTATAGGTTAGATATGTTAAAAAACTGCCGCTCTATATATCATCCTAAAGTGCAGCTATAAACCAAGGGAATAAGATTGAATTTAGTCGTATTTCATATGTGTATATTCTGGGCTCAAGCCAAATTCTGTTTCGAGATTACCTGACACACAGATTAAAGAAGAGCAATTGGAACAGATTAATTTCACCTTGATTGAAGCCTTACATACGAATTGAAAACTTTATCTTACATACTCTTTTTTATTTAATTCTGTGTTCACTTTTTTTGATTTGAAGCATTTGATTTACCAAATATCAATTAGTTATCATTGTGTGTGATTTAAAATGGATTATTAACACTTTTAAAAAATAAATTGATATTTTTAATTTTTTTATTAAAATAATTAAATTTTATTGTTTTTTGTTTTTAATTATTTGTTATATAATCAAATTAACTAAAAGAAGGAGATTTGATTATGGCTTATAAAGTAATTACAAATTGTCCTGTCTGCAGTGAAACATTAAAAATTACAAAGCTGCAGTGCACCCATTGTCACACGACGATTGAAAATGAATTTGAATTATCTAAGCTGGCATCCTTATCAAGTGATCAGCTTCATTTTGTAGAAGTGTTTTTAACATGTAGAGGAAATATCAAAGAAGTGGAGAAAGAACTGGGCGTTTCATATCCAACTGTTCGAGGCAAGCTGACTGACATCATTTCATCTCTTGGATATGTAGAGAAGAAGAAAAACGAAATAGATGAGAAAAAAGTTGTTTCCATGTTAGAAAATGGTGAAATTACAGCAGAAGAAGCCATCAAGCTCTTAAAAGAAGAATAGGGGGATTGTCTATGAAAGAGGAAATTACAAAAGTGTTAACAATGGTTCAAGAAGGAAAAATTGGTGCAGAAAAGGGATCAGAACTAATTCAAGTATTAAAAGAAAAAGAAGAAACAGGCAATAAGCTTTTGAAAAAACCGACTGCTTATTTAGATAAAACGTTAAAAATTCGAGTTGTGTCAACTGAAAACGATAATGTGAAGGTTAATTTGCCTATAAAACTAGTCAAGCTGGTATTAATGGCTGGACACAGCATCGCAGCGAGTATCCCTCAATCAGAAAAATATGTAAAAGATATAGACATAAACCTTATTGTTGAAGCAATTGAAAATGAGTTAGATGGTCAAATTGTTGATATTAAATCGGCAAACGGCGATACCGTTTCAGTCATTATTGAGTAATGGTTCGCTTATGATTCATGTAAAAGTGAAAACCAAAGAAGCTCGGTTTAACATCCCTATTCCATATGCTCTTTTAAACGTTGTTATCAGCGTTGTTTTTTCGAAATTTATCCAGAAGCATGCAGATAAATGGACAAAAGAACATTTTAAAAGAAAAGAGCTGAATTTTACTTTTCCGCTAATAGATAAAAGCATGCTAAAGCCTATCGTTAAGGAACTGAAGAAACATAAGGGACTGGTACTAGTAGATGTCAAAGCTACAGATGGTACAGAGGTAAGAGTTAAACTATGATGTAGCTTTGTAAAGTGAAAATCGCTTCAGATGTCTACCCGCGTGTAAAAATAAAACCTTATTCGTCTATATAGCTGCAAAAAGGCTAAAAAAAGAGATCATACAGTTTGCTATCGTACTGTATGATCTCTTTTCTTCTCTGCTTCTTTCCTTTTTTTGTTTAATCTATACCCGGAGTATGTGCCCCCAAATATGGCAACAAACATAGCAATTCAAATTCCTATCCAAATCGACATTGTACCGAAACGCTCCTTTGCTACGTAATTTTATTAAGTATTTCTTTTTATCAGTCCTACCACAGTTTGATACCACAAATAATAATTAATTCCTTTTTATATAAAGAAGAAAAATAAAAAACGTAATAGAAATTTGGAAAGAACGTAGTTTTTTTACATTCTTTTCTTCTATTCGTAAATAGCGCCTAACAACTTATACCATACTTTTATAAGCTTTATTTCCATGTGTATAAAAAGGGTGGTATATAGATTGGAGAGTAATATTTTCACCACCAAAAAGCACTTAGTTATCTAACTAAGTGCTTTTTGGTGAATGATGAGCAAGTTTCTGTTTCACCGTTAGAACAATCATAAAAACGCCTATGATACTTAATATGCTCTCTAGAACGTAGAATTGATGTTCTTTTATATACCTCATAACGCATTGGCTACCAAAGATCAGAAATAAAACAGCTCCTAAATAAAACGAAGGATTTTTAATACACCAACTCATTCTTGATTCCATCTAATTCCTCCTTGTACGCTTTCTATCGCGTATTTATTGTATTCTACTAAGAAAGGAGTAAGGTTGCTTCTTATGGATCTACGAGTGGGTGTAAGAAAAGTTTCGAAAATAACATCAACTCTCTTTTAGTATAGGCGTTTATTTTACATTCAAAAATGAAACTAATTTTTTTAGTGTTGTTCCTTGAACAAGAAGAGAAAAGACTACATTACTAAATGTCATTGCTAATAACAGATTTTTCCCTTCAAATTCGGGTGTAATGCCTAAAACAAGCGCAATTGAAAGAGATCCCTTTAATCCTCCCCATGAAATAATAGGTTTCCATGAAGTGGGAATGGATTTATCAAAAGCTAAGCTTATATAGACAGCGAGAAAACGTGCTAAAAGAACAATAAGAATACTTCCAACAATAAGCCATCCTTTATCTAAAAAATCAATACGACTCACTTCTAATCCTACTAGTAAGAAAATAAGCGCATTGGAGAGGAATGCAATCGTTTCCCAAAAGGAATTCACTTTTTCATGTGTTAGATCTGACATACCTACGTTTCGTCCATAAGTTCCTAAGATTACGCCACCTACTACTACAGATATTACCCCAGAAACATTAAAGTGTTCAGCAAGCTGAAACGTACCATAAAATAGAACCATTGATAATCCAGTCTCCACTAAATAATGATCAATCTTAGATGTAATACGAGAAGCTAATAAACCAAACACTCCACCAATCAATATGCCTCCACTTACAACTTTCAGAAATTCAAGCAGCGCATTCAATGTACCTGTTAAGCTCAAGGCAGTAGTTACCACAGCAATTTGAAATAGTACAACAGCAACTCCGTCATTTGCCAAACTTTCTCCTTCGACCACAATGGAGAGGCGCTTGTTTAGGCCCATTGACTTAAAAATACTTAGAACGGATACAGGGTCAGTAGCTGCCATAAGTGCACCGAAAATTAAGGATTCTTGTAAAGAAAGGTGCAAGAAAAAATAAGTAGAAGCAGCAACTAATAAGAAGGTAAGAAATGTACCTAAAAAAGCTAATAAAGAAATAGATTGCTTATTACGTTTTAGTTCATCAAAGGGCAGTTTAAGTGTTGCATCCCCTAACAAAGCTGATAAAAAGATAAAAATAACGGTCGTTTGAAACACGGTATCATTGGCTGCATAACTTTTTATTTCTCCCAATGCAGGAATTGGTATCAAACCAATGATTAATCCCATTACTACAAGGAAAGTGGGATAAGGTTGTTTCATTTTTTCTGCGATAAACACTACACCTACAGCGATAGCTAATAAAATAATCCAATATGTAACCATTCTTATGCTCCTTTGTCTCTTTAAAACTAAAATTATGCTTCATGTGCCAAGTATTGTTAAGGGTACATTCTCTTTATGGATAGGTTTCTGTTCACCTGGAGAGATGTACTGCTTTACTAATTCTCATTTCAATAACGCGCAATCCTTATAACTTTGTTTATTATATACAATATTTTCCTGAGGTATCATTAATAAGTAACAAATTACTTATATAATGCTAAATAATATAAATTTGAATTTGAATACAACTTCAATCATAGAAAAGTAAGTTTGTGCTTACAAACATGCAAGAAGAGAAAGGTTGTTTCTTCACTAAGGGGAAACAACCTTTAACATAGCTTACAAACATTATGTTTAATATAAAGTTTCCCTCAAACAAAAGATATAAATACCGATTTGAAAATAAATCATAAACCTTTTAAAGCTGCTTCATATTGAAATAAGTTAAGCAGTTTTTTTATTTTGCTTTTTATCTTCATAAATTTCTTGTCGGAAGGACTTAATTAATGCATAGGACATAAATAGAAGAACAATCCCTAAGGGTAATGCACTGACAATAATAGCTGCTTGCATGCCTTGCAGGCCACCTGTACCTAATATAATTGCTGAAATAGCAGCTAAAATGATTCCCCAAATAAATGTAACAAAGAAAGGTGGATTTAAATTCCCATTTTTAGTTTGCATCCCCAGAACAAAAGTGGCTGAGTCTGCAGAGGTCACAAAGAACGTCAAAATAAGGACTACAGAGATGGTAGAAAGAAAACCTCCAAACGGCATTTGATCATACACAAAGAATAGAGAAGTTTCTAAGCTTTGTTTTGCCACATCTAATCCTTTCACAAAATTAAAATAAATACCGGTACCTCCAAATACGCCAAACCATATTGAGCATACAAGTGTAGGAACGATTAATACAGCCATAATAAATTCACGAACCGTTCTTCCTTTAGATACGCGTGCAATGAAAGTTCCCACAAATGGGGTCCATGATATCCACCAAGCCCAGTAAAAAATGGTTCAATCTTTTACCCACTGGTTATTGTCAGAATTAAAGGGAGCAAATCGCAGCCCCATGCTTGGTAATTGTTGAATGTAGGAACCAAAGGTTGTAGAGAAAAGCTCTATTAAGTATTGTGTAGGCCCAAGAAAAAGAAAAGAAACAAATAGAATGACAGCTAAAACCATGTTAGCATTGCTCAAGTATTTGATACCTTTTGAAACACCAGTTCCTGCAGATGTAATAAATAAAACAGTTGTAATTCCAATAATAACGAGTTGAACTTTATAGCTAATAGGCATGCCTGTTAGGTAATGGAACCCACTATTTATTTGTGAAGCTCCTAATCCTAAAGATGCCGCCACCCCAAATATAGTAGCAAATACAGCTATGATATTTACTGCGTAGCCAATTGGTCCTTTGCTCTTATTTCCAATAAGAGGAGTTAGCGTTGCGCTCATTAGTCCAGGCATGTTTTTCCGGAATTTATAATAGGCTAAGGCAAGTGCTACTACAGCATAAATCGCCCAAGCATGAAATCCCCAGTGTAAATATGTATATTCTAGACTCAGTTTTGCAGATTCAGTAGTTTGAGGTTTCCCAAAAGGGGGAGTGGCATAGTGGGAGATTGGCTCAGAAATCCCGTAAAAAAGTAAACCAATTCCCATCCCAGCGCTAAATAACATCGCGAACCAAGTAGGGGTACTAAACTCAGGTTTTTCATGGGGTTTGCCCAGTTTTATTTTTCCAAATCGACTAAAAGCTAATACTAAGGCAAATATTAAAAAGAATGTGGCAGAAAATTGATAAAACCAACCAAAACGATTAAGCAAATAACTTTCGGCAGTGGTCATGACGTGAAGTAGATTATTTGGGGTTACTATACCCCAGCCTACAAATAGCTAATGATTAAAGAAATTTAAAAAATAGGTGTTGTTTTCTTCACGATCTTCCTCCTTTATGTTTAAAATTGCTATTCGCATTTACCTATTTCAATTTCTCCATAGTTTTCTTTTTTAATCATTTTTCCCCATCTTGACTCCTTCTTTTTCCTGAATTCTTATTTTAATTCTCTTAATAAGGAGTAAAAAAACGTCTTTTATACCAGCTATTCGGTAAGGAGAGAGCTTTTACAACCTTATAATCTTTTCAGTAGATTAAGCCCGGAAAAAACGTCTTTTAAAACAGAAATAAGTTTTTCTTTTTTTGCGATCTATATTCCCTTTTTCATAACGCCCTAATTTTAATTGATATATAAATTATGATGAAAAGGAGACATGAGAATATAAAGACTCTGTTTCAAAATTTTATCCAGTATAAGTTGGCTATAGCAATCAAACTAAAAACTATAAATCTTGCAATTTTTAAAGGGTGAGTAATTTTATATTCAACAAAGGGATTAATCTGCCTTATTACCTCTGCAAAGAGTAAATTATCTGTGAATGCAAGAACTATCGCAAACCGTAAGACATTATCATTTAACTTAACGAAATCAAAAATTAAATAAATAAGAAAAATTCATACATAAGCTAAAATATAGTTGCAGCAAAACAAAAAAATTAAGTTATTATTTATTGTGGGGGTGAAAAGTATGAAAGTAGCAATTTTAACGTTAGGCAGTAGAGGAGATGTACAGCCTTATATTGCACTTGCTCGAGAAATGATTAAGAATGGACATGAAGTAGTCATTTGTACAGGTGCGACGTTTCAACGTTTTATTGAAGAAAATAAGGTTTCCTTTCATCCCGCTGCTACTGATTTGATGGCGATAATGGAGAGCGAGGAAGGAAAAGATATACTTAATGGTAAAAGGTTTTCACCTTTTAAAATAATGAAATTTTTAAAAGAAAAAATTGCTCCATCCTACAGAAAAAGTATGGATGATTTTTATCAGGCTTCCCAAGGAGCAGATCTAATCATTTATCATCCTAAAGCTCTTGGTGCGGTTGATATTGCGCTGTACTATCATATTCCTTGCATTTGCTTACCGCCCGTTCCAATTATGTATCCAATTACAGAATTCCCAAATCTCTCTTTATCGTCAAAAAAAAGCTTTGGTCCTACATTAAATAAATTATCCTACAAGATAGTAAAGTTCAGTGAGCTACCTTTTATGAAAGAAATTAACGATTTTAGAGAAAAAACGTTAAAATTTCCAAAGAGAAAAGCCGGACTTTACACATATGACGTAAACGGTGCACCTATTCCTATAATTTATCCGATTAGTCCTTTTCTTTTCAAAGAAGTAGAGAGTTGGAAAGGTTCTGTATTTCTACCAGGGTTTTTCTTTTTAGATGTAGAGGAAGAGGTGCTACCCAATGAAATAGAAAACTTTCTAGAAAAAGGAAAGAAGCCTATTGTAGTATCATTTAGTTCTATGCCTTTAAAGAGTCCATCAATTTTTAAACAAAAGTTAGTTCAGGCATTAAAGGAGACGGACAATCGCGCAATAGTGTTAACAGGAACAAGCGGTATGAAGTTTAATCAACAAGAGAATATACTCGCCGTTAAAGATGCATCCCATAGACTTTTATTTAAACGCGCTAAAGGCATTATTCATCATGGAGGTGTTGGAACAATGTCTGAAGCTTTACTGAGTGGCGTACCACAAATTATCATTCCGTTTACAGTGGATCAGCCGTTTTGGGCAAATCTTCTCTATAAAAAAGGGTATTCACTAAAACCGTTACAAGAAAAAAATCTCCAAGTATTTGAATTGGTTCAGGCGTTAGAACAAGTAGAAAATAAAGAGTATATTGAAAATGCTCACCAAATAAAAAGCATCATTCAATCGGAAAATGGTTTATACCAAGCGGTGAAACATATAGAAAGCGTAGTAGATAACGCAAAAAAGAAGTAAAATATCAAAATTATAAAGCAGGCAAACATTTCAAGGAGTAGTTTTTACGACTACTTTAACGATAAAGAAGATTTACTCATGCATCTTTTATCTATGTTCACCTACAAGAAAATAAGTTGGTTCTCCATGAACGCCGTAATCTTCATAAGGATCATCATCCCTATAAATGCTTTTAGGGCGTTCAATTCCTCATCCATAGTAGAAGAGGAAAAGAAGTTACCAAGGGGTAACTTCTTTTTTTATTCAATAAATAATACAATTTAGCTTTTATATTTTCTGTTCTCATGCTCATATCCATATAAAATCATGAATATGTTTTTAATACGTCGTTAAGCGTTTCAACTAGCTACAAAAAAATATAAAAATTTATGTTGACAGTGGAACCATATGATTTTATAATTATCCTTAATTCAAGATATTTTAATTCGAGATTTTAAAATGATGAAAAAATAGGAGGAATAAAAAATGGTGAGCATTGGTTTATTGTTAATACGTTTAGTCATTGGATTATCTTTTATGGCACATGGAACTCAGAAATTATTTGGATGGTTTGGCGGCCACGGCTTAAAAGGAACGGGAGGCTGGTTTGAATCCATTGGAATGAAGCCAGGTGTTAGAATGGCGTTAATGGCTGGATTATCCGAGCTAGTAGGAGGAGCTTTATTTGCTGCAGGACTTCTTACACCGCTAGGAGCGTTTTTGATTGCAGGAACAATGGTCATGGCGATTGTGAAAGTACACGGTCCGAATGGATACTGGGCAACACAAAATGGGTATGAATATAACCTTACGCTTTTAGTTGTAGCAATCGGTGTAGCCATTGCAGGACCAGGTTATTATGCACTAGATACTTTTATTTTCTAAAAGAGAAAATGGGTTGGAATAAGAAAGACGCTTTTATTTTTTGATTAATATCTCGAATTCGAGATATTTACGATAAATAGTTGTAATTGCAAGAGGGATAACGAAACATATGACGAAAAATGTATCGAAGGAGATGGTAGTAATGAGTAAAAAAACAGCGGGTATTCATCATATCACGGCGATTGTAGGTCATCCTCAAGAAAATGTTGATTTCTATGCGGGTGTGTTAGGATTACGCTTGGTCAAACAAACGGTAAACTTTGATGATCCAGGAACGTATCACCTTTACTTTGGGAATGAAGGCGGAAAACCTGGAACGATTATTACATTCTTCCCGTGGGCAAATGCACGACAAGGAAAGATTGGTGACGGGCAAGTTGGCGTAACTTCCTATGTGGTTCCAAAAGGTGCGATGGGCTTTTGGGAACAGCGATTAGCTAAGTTTGGGGTTCCAGCTACAAAGATGGAGCGATTCGGAGAACAGTATTTAGAGTTTGACGATCCTCATGGTTTGCACCTAGAGATTGTGGAAAGAGAACAAGGAGAAAAGAATACGTGGCAAGCTGGTGGAATTAAACCTGATGTTGCTATTAAAGGATTCGGAGGCGCTACGTTATTATCTGTTAAGCCACATGAAACAGCTCAGTTATTAGAAAATGTAATGGGGCTAAAAAAAGTAGGGCAAGAAGGAGATTTTATACGTTTTCAATCATCAGCTGACATTGGAAATATGATTGATTTAAAATTAACAACGATTGGACGCGGGCAAATGGGCGTTGGAACGGTTCACCATATTGCATGGCGAGCAAAAGATGATGAAGATCAGTTAGAATGGCAGAAATACGTAGCAGACAGCGGATACGGAGTAACGACTGTTCGAGATCGAAATTACTTTAATGCGATTTACTTTAAAGAACACGGAGAAATTCTATTTGAAATTGCAACAGATCCTCCAGGTTTTGCCCATGATGAATCACTTGAAACCATGGGAGAAAAGCTTATGTTGCCTGAACAATACGAAACCCATCGAGGTCAAATTGAAAGAGCTTTGATTCCTTTTGAAGTGCGAGAGTTAGACTAAATTTCGCTAAAAGAATTCTTTTAGTAATAGTAAAACGCTAATTCAATCCTAAATTAGGTACAAAGAAGGAATTAATTTATCTATATATAAAACTAATATCTATATTTGAAACACCGTGGTAATATGAAATTAATTCCAAGTGAGGAGGTGAATAGATGACAAAAACCATTGGTCTTATTTGTGGAAGTTTACGAAAGAATTCGTATAACCGAATGATTGCTGAGTCATTGACTACATTAGATGACTCAGCTCAATATCGCTGGATTGAAATAAGCAGCCTGCCTTTTTTTAATGAAGACCTAGAAGCTGACGGATCACCAGAATCTGTCACATCTTTTAGAGCTGCAATTCAAGACGTGGACGGCGTTATTATTGTAAGTCCAGAGTACAATTCCGGAATTCCAGGGGTATTAAAAAATGCCTTGGACTGGGCATCAAGACCTCGCACTTCTTCTGTTTTAAACAGAAAACCAGTTGGCCTAATTGGCGCAACCCCTGGAGGCTTAGGTACGGCTTTTGCTCAAATGCAAACGAGAGAAGTACTGGAAGCCATGCAAGTTAATGTTTTACCATTTCAAAAAATGCTGATTTCGCAAGTTCATGAAAAAATTGATTCGCAACAAAAGGTACTAACCGATGAATCAACGAAACGTTATCTTCAACGCTACCTACAGCAGTTCATTCATTGGATTGATCAAGCGCCTGTTCCTGTTCTAGATTAAGAAAGAGAACACACCTCACGAATATTCACCTCAGAAATAGCTTTTCTTTTTATACATGTTATACATGCTTTTACCTAACAGATCACAAATGAAATCCAAAAAACCGTTCAAATTATAGACCGCTTGTAAGGAATGGAAGAGGTATATGTATCCTTACTTGCCTTAATTTAAGGAGGATTATAAAATGTCTGATCTTTACTCTCGCCTTTCAAAAGATGATGCTGCCGTGCTTTTAGTTGACCATCAAACGGGGCTTATTTCTGGCCTTGTACGTGACTATGGTGTTGATGAATTTAAAAATAACGTCTTGGCTCTTGGTGATACGGCTAAATTCTTTGATTTACCCGTTATTTTAACAACTAGCTTTGAAAATGGACCCAACGGCCCGCTTATGCAAGAACTCGTTGATTTGTTTCCTGATGCGCCAAAAATAGCTCGTCCTGGACAAATTAATGCATGGGACAACGAAGACTTTGTTAAAGCCATTAAAGCAACTGGTAAAAAACAGCTGATTATCGCGGGTGTAGTTACAGACGTCTGCGTTGCTTTTCCTGCGCTTTCTGCCATTAAAGCAGGCTACGAAGTGTTTGTTGTGACGGATGCTTCAGGGACGTTTAATAAGCAAGTAGCCGATGCAGCATTAACGCGTATGGCTCACGGGGGCGCTCAGCTTATGAACTGGTTTAGCGTAGCGTGCGAGCTGCAGCGTGACTGGCGCAACGACGTTGAAGGTTTTGGCAATTTAATTTCTAGTCATCTTCCTGGTTATCAAAACTTAATGGGCAGCTATAGAGGAGCTCAGCGCGATTTCAGCAAGCAGAGTGTCTAACATAGCAGAAACTAAGTTTTGGTATAGGTCGTTCTCTTTACATATAAGACATGAAAGTAGAATGGCATCTGTGGATCATTTATGTGACGGAGAAAACGTAACGACATAAAAATAATTGTTAGATAGGTGAGCCGACTGATGAACAGCTGGCTCACCTATCTTTTACTACGCTACCTGTCATGAAGTATGCGTCTCTTGTATATAAAATAAAGTACATTAACGACAGCCTGATAAATGATAGGAAGGGATGCGGAGTAGTGGAAGAAAAAAAAGTTACGTGGCTGGAGCTTTTTTATGATTTGCTATTTGTGGCAGCCGTAGCGACTGCTACGCATGTTTTGCTTCACGTTGAACAAGGGTATATTCATCGAGAGTATTTGTTAAAGTTTGTATTGATCTTTATTCCGATATGGTGGGCGTGGACGGGACAAACGATGTTTATCAATCGATTTGGACAAGATTTTTTGCATCAGCGCATCTTCATGATTCTTCAAATGCTGTTTGTTCTTATCATGATCTCAAGCCTGTCTGTAGATTTTGATCAATATTACGTCTCTTTTCTGATTGGTTATATCGGACTAAGAGCGTTAACCTCGATTCAATATCTTATTGTTCAAAAATTTGAACAGAGTGAGAGAAAAAAAGTTGCTGTGTTTTTAGGAACATGCTTTGGAAGTGGGATTGTTATCTCGCTTCTGTCGCTCTTTTTTGATTCCTGGATCCGCTACGCCGTGTTGTATACAGGAATTGCAGTGGATATGATTTTACCTATTTTAGGACATAAACGGTTAGCGAAATTACCGACCAACACGGCTCATTTATTAGAACGCTTTGCGTTACTAACATTAATCCTGTTTGGAGAATCCGTTGTCAGTATTCTTGCTGTGATACAGCCACAAAAAGGGGACTGGAATACCATTTTATTTGCGGTTATTTCATTTGTCTTGATCATCGCCATGTGGTGGCAGTACTTTGAGAACGTAGAAAAGAAAGTGAACAAGTCTATCCAAAGAGCCGGACAAACGATTATTTACGGACACTTACTTATCCTCATGTCTCTAAGCATGATTGCAGCATCGATCAAACTCATGTTTTTACATGAAGTTCAGTACACATTCAGCTTATATTTTGTATTCGGCTCCGTGCTGCTTTACTTCATGGCAACCACTCTTGTTTTTCACCAGTATAGATTCGAAGAACACCGTTTAAAAGTGTATCATTTAGGCTTGTTTTTAGGAATTTTAGCTGTGTTTTTTATTATTAACTTACTTTTAATCGTCCCCGGCACTCTCATCATAGGAGAGTTAGCCATCTTTTTTATTATCTATGCTAGGTTTACGACCACTTAACAAATACAGAATGACTATATAATGGAGGTAGCAAAATGGCAAAAATTAATGTAGGAACAGAAAATGAAGCACCTATCGAACTATACTATGAGGACCACGGGACAGGAAAGCCGGTTGTCTTAATTCACGGCTGGCCACTAAGCGGGCGGTCTTGGGAATATCAAGTTCCGGCTCTTGTTGAGGCTGGACACAGAGTCATAACGTATGACCGCCGAGGATTCGGAAAGTCTTCTCAGCCATGGGACGGCTACGATTATGAAACATTCGCTGCTGATTTACATCAGTTGCTAGAACATTTGGATCTAACAAATGTGACACTAGTCGGGTTTTCAATGGGCGGCGGAGAAGTAGCTCGTTATGTAGGAACTTACGGAACAGATAGAGTAGAAAAAGCTGTATTTGCAGGAGCTGTACCACCATTTCTTTATAAGTCAGAAAGTCATCCTGAAGGAGCATTGGATGATGCGGGAATCCAAGAATTTGAAAACGGCGTAAAAAATGATCGCTTAGCTTTTCTTGATAATTTTACAAAGACATTTTTTGGGGTTGAAGACGGAAATGACTTAGTCAGCGAACCGTTTCGACTTTACAACCGGGATATTGCAGCAGCCGCATCGCCTAAAGGGACACTAGATTGTATAGCTGCTTTCAGCAAAACGGATTTCAGAGATGATTTAGCCAAGTTTACGATACCTACTCTTATTATTCATGGTGATTCAGATGAGATTGTTCCATTTGAATATAGCGGAAAGCGAACGCATGAAGCTATTTCTGGTTCTAAATTAGCCTTGATAAAAGGCGGTCCGCACGGCTTAAATGCAACGCATGCACATGAATTTAACGAAGCGCTGCTGTCATTTTTAAAAGACTAAGTATAAATAATTGTTTTGTAGGTGAACATCTGACGTATGAATAGGAAAAGAGGGAAGAAGTTGCCGGAGGGGCGCTTCTTTTTTATCAGTTCATGCAATTAACAAAGGCACTCTGACTGCTCCAAGGATTCTTTAGGGTGACGCATCTGATTCGTAAACATAAGGTTACAAGTAAAATCCCTAAATAGCTATAATAACTTTTACTATATTTTTTCTGCTTACCATAATAACTAAAATGAGTGATGAAAACAAAGAGCAAACCTTTAATTAAAGGCTGCTCTTTGTTTTATATATCTTGTTTTGCATCTCTAACTAGAACAAAATGTCTTAATAGTTAAGTGCGGTAATAAAATACTATTTGCGTAATTCTTCTAATTCTGCAAGAAGGGTTTCAATCATTTCATCGCTTCTTCGAAGTTCTTGATTAAGCATATGAATTGTTTCCTCTTCCCAATTGAAAGGGTTACCATAAGAAGGGGTAATAGGAAGATCTTCATATACATCTCCATTTTCTTCACTGTGTTTTGTAAAATATATAGCAACTTCACACATTGGATGACCAAGAGCAATACGCTGGCGCAAGCTCACTTTTCCATAGCCGAATTTCCGAGCTGCAATTCCTCCAAACACACTAGACGTCATCTTACATAAATGAGGAGCATCCTGTACGACGTCACCAAATGGACATGGGGTAGCGCTTACAACCACATGGTCTGGATAAACGGAAACAATTTCAAAGTGACCTCCAATTGAATTTTTAAGGTCAATTATAACTGCTGCATATTCCTCTACCGTCCACTTTTCATGCTTATCGCTATAAAAGTCTTCCATCCATTCTCCAGTACGAATACCAATTTGTTTAATATATTCTTCAGCTACGGGGCCTACCGTTTTTTCATGAATCATTGCGTACTGTGTAATAAGTTTAGACAAAAATACATGTCCGGTTAGCTGACCTTTTTTTAAAACCATATTGTAAATCCCCCTTTTGTTTTGTAAAAGAGTAAAAATATCAATTTAATAAACAGCACTTTTTCTGTATATCTCTATTTCTTAATTATTACAGATTAACAAGATCGCGTGTTATGTTTTTTGAATTTAAAAATATTTATTTGTAAATACTGGCTGCTTTTTTAAAAAGAAAGAAGGAGACTAGCATAATGGGCCTTATGGGAAATAAAAATCCCTTAGAAGCTCATCAGTTTCTAAGGGATTTTAACTGCTCTTTCTAAATATAATTGCTTCTAAAAGAATTAAGGCTACAGCTGTAATATATAAAGTGGAACTAGGATAGGTTCAAAAGGAGAACCTTCCGCTCCAAAGAAAAAACACCGTCCCTATTCTTCAAAAGAAAAGGTGGTACAACTGACTAATCTGTTAAAAAGAATGTAATAAAAAGTTCAATATAGTGTTTTGCAGATACTCATGAAACTCCTTGCGATTAAAGCCTTCCGGATCCTGAGAGGGAAGGAAGGTAGGAGATTTCATAAAGTCGGGAAATGGGCTGAGAAATGAAAAGTGCCCTCCATTTTTTACAGCTATATGCTGAACTTTTTTCGCATCAGAAACCCCATTTAACACAAATTCCCCGTGAAAAGAAGGAGTAATCGTATCCTTTTCGCCTGTAATCATTAAAATAGGTATATTCACGTCTTCAAGAGCTCCTCTTTCTCTGAACCATCCGGTGGCTGGCGCTAAAAGAATAAGTGATTGAACCCGCTTATCATGATCAACAGATAAACAATAAGGCTTTTGATCAGGAGATTCAGAAGGAAAAGAAGTGGGAACTCCACCTGCTATAGCAAGAGCCGTATATCCTCCCATTGAATGGCCAATAAGAGAAATATTATTTGATTTAATGGATGGAGAAAAGGAACTTTCTTTTAAAAACCAATCGATTACAGTACGTATATGGGTAGGCCGGTTTTTTAGATTATCTATTGTTCCAGATAGCGTATTATTCTCTCGATTATTAAACGGATGTTGAGGTATTCCTACAATAAAACCATTACGTGCTAAAAACTGAGCAATTGTTCGATAAGCAAGAGGCGTGCTTCCATCGCCATGAGAAATAATGACTAAAGGAAATGATCCATTTGAAAGTGGAGCATTTTGCGCAGCACTTATCGTGTAAGGTCCCATCTTTTCAACTTTTTCTTCTTTATATGTAGGATACATAATAAGGAGAGGTAAGACGTGTTCATTTGTTTGATCTTCTATATCTACGAATTGACATCCGGCATAAAATGACTGGCTTTCATGTTTTCTTATGTGCACTTATACTCCTCCTTGCTTTTAACAATCTTTATTATAACAAACTTATACATGAAATTTTTTTGATTTAGCTCTCTTGAAAAAGATTAATTAACCTTTATTTTAATTATTCGTCGGGCTGTTTTTGTATCGATAAAGCACATTATGATAACTAAATTTGTGCATGCACTTATATAATTAAGACAGTGATATTTATTAAGGGGGAAATAAAATGCATTGTTTAGAACCAAAAGATTATTACAAGATAAATAACATGTTAAAAGCGTCATTTAAGACTCCTACATTTGCTTTTTCTGTCGTTAATCATGTTATTGAAGGATCTGTGTACGTAAATGATATGATGAGGCCTTCATCAGGATTTCTTAGAATACGTGCAGGTGACTATTATGTATTTGGACAAGGCAATGACGTGATATTTAATAACTTTCTCTATCGTTATTTTGTTGAGAACGTGTATGGTAAGGAGAAACGGTTTACGGTTTTTACTCCATCCACTGACTGGGAAACTGTTTTTGACGAAACTTTCAAAACGTATGTAAAGAAAATGAAACGCTCTAAGTACAGGTTTCTTCCTTCAAAAGTTCATTCTACGTACAGCCTGTCCAATCTCTATGAGTTAAAAGACTTTAACGCTGATTCTTTAAGGAAAAGTGAGGATTTTAATGAATCATATATAGTGGAGTACTGGGGATCAGAGAATAATTTTCTGGAAAATGGATTAGGTGTTAGTCTTACCCATAAAGAAAATATTATCGCTGAATGTGTGTCTATTTTTCATAGTGGAAGCATAGCTGAAATCGATATTGTGACTAATCCTAACTATAGAGGACAAGGATTAGGAAAGATAGTGGGCCAGGCGTTTATAAATAAATGTTTGGAAAAGAACGTTATGCCTGCTTGGGATTGCGATAATAACAATAAAGCCTCGAAAGCATTAGCCAATAAACTTGGGTTTTCTAATGAAGAGGGTTATGCTTTATATGTATTAAAATGAAAAGAGAATGAGACATAAATAAATCAATACAATCTACAGACGAACGAATGGAATGCATGAGCAAATCGCTTGTTACACTGCGGTTGATTTCCGTGGGCGGGCGGTTACACTTCCGCTTCCGCTACTGCAGGTTCTCATCCATTCCATTCCTTTAGAGCGACCAATTCATTAATGATCTCACCCATCTATGTAACTACCTTTTAATAAAGCCATTTTTAAATAAATCGTACCATTCTTCTAGTTCTTTACCTTTTAAAACTTCTAATTTATTTAATATGTCTTTCGAAAATTCCAGTACACCACTTCCATTAGCTGTGATTAGACAGTCATCACTAACAGATTGTTCCTCTATATAGTTTTCATCGCCTCGATAATTAGGTGCTCCTTCTTTTAGATAAGGTAACGAATTTCCTGTATGTTTATGCTGATCCAGAAATCCGTAATTCCCTAAAAAGGTAGTTGCATCACAAATCGCTGCAACGGGAATGGTATTCTCAAGGCAAAAACTCACAAGTTTCTTTACCTGATGATTCTTTTCTTCTCTCCATCCAGTTCCCCCAGGAAGAAGTAACATTATAAATTCCAAGCTAAAAGAAAATTCTTGTAAGCTGTAATCCGGAATCACAGTTAATCCTCCCATTGAAACTTTAGGATTTTTATCAATTGCAATTGTCTGAACTTGAAATCCTGTTTCTGGTTTATTTAACTCGGCGGTTACATAACTGGCTTCCCAATCAGCAAAACCATCTGTAATAAAGACCAATACTTTTTTCATTTATATGTCCTCCCTAAACCCTCATTAGAAATATAACCAAGTACATTATTAATATCCTAACTTAATTTATCATATTTTATATATTATATAAAATATAACATTATATGGATTTTTCAAATATACGTTTAAGGACATTTCTGGTGACAGATAACATTTAATAAAATGTAATTATAAGGGAATAAGGGGCTTTTAAATGGAAAAAATTTAAGAGAAAACATTTTCTATCTTTTTTACTTAACATTTGGAATTTTAGGCTTACTGATGATTGTAAGTCTATTAGTAAAAAAGAAAAACAAAGTGAATAAAAAGAGCATCTAAAAGAATAATTAGATGCTCTTTTTATTGTCTAGAACGATGAAGTATATTCTATATATGAAGAAAAAAAACTTGAACTAGGCATATTTTGTATAATATGTTTCTAGAAGCGAAATCGTATAATTTTAGGGAAGAGGAGTACAAGGATAGCATGAAGTGGACGGAAGTAAAGAAAAATATGGAGAATTTAATCTGTGAGAAGTTGAAGCATAGATTGAGTATTCATTTGACTAAATATAACGTTTCTCTTGGAGAACAGACACGTATTTGGATTACTCTAGATAAGAAGGAGATTTTTAATGCTTCTTCAGCAGAATATTTAATGGAACATGATAAACTTTGGGAGGAAGTGAAGAGAAAAACAAGAAAATCCTTCCCAGGTTGTTTATTTGAGTGTTTCCCAGAGTTCATTGGGAAGGTAAGTGATATGGACTATACTGCAAGTATTCTAGAATATAGAGGTGTTTTTAACGTTGATCATGTTTATAACGCCTTCATCCAGTATCCTCAGCTATCCATTAATCGAGCATTAAATTCTGAGAACGTTATTTCTCAAGCTCTTACTTTAGTAGATAGAAGGTTAGAGAAAAGGACGCTAGAAGCTTTAAGATATAATTCTAATGTGCACCCCTTAGTTATGCAATTTTATGAACTAAGATGTGAGGTTGAAAATATTAAGCCCAGTTAATAAAAGAAGGAGGCTACATTGTGAAGCCCACAAATTTCTTTATTAAAGATATCAAAGAATTTCAATCCGCTAATAAAAATCTAAAAAATATCTTCAACACTAATAAGGAATTGCCCCATCAAGTATTTAACCAAAGATGTGATTATTACTTATTTGAAGAGTTTTATTGGGTTATGTGTGAGGATTTTTGGCCTACCGTACAATATTTAACAAAGATCTTTAATGAAAAAGAAGTTACAGTTGCTGTCTTAGATCCACATCCCACAGATTATTTTTATAAAGAGTTTGGCTATTTTAATTATTTGCAGCTTCCTACTTCTTTATCAAGTGAAGAGTATAGGAATGTCCTAGAAATTGGACCAGAGGACAGCCCTGCCGATGCTCCATATTATCATTCAGAGAAAGTTGTATGGTTTTCTTCTTCTAAGAAGTGGGCGATATGGGGGGAGCGGAGCTTAGATATATGTGTCATAGGTTTTAATGAAGCTGTTTTGTTAGACCATTTAATGAAATCACCATCTAAATGGTCGTATTTAAATGAAGATGTTGAAGATTTAATTGGCTTAAATTTTAGAAATATGAAGCTTCCTCAAGATTTTAAAGACAGCTTATCAAAAAACTATGCTCATGATAGAGATAGTGGATGAGTACTATATTAATCTGTAAAGGGGATCAAACTCTCTATAACTATAAAAAATCCTTTGCTTCCAGAGCGGAGGATTTTTTTAGGTGAATACGTTATCTTACGTGAGTGTTGATCTACGATAACGAAGATTTAATTACCTCTATAACATTCTTTTTTGTCTGACTCAAGTAACTTCTTTTTTCAGAAGAAATTAACAGCCCTATAGGCATCTCAGGGTCAAACCCTTGTATTTTAAACGGGATATTAGTTGGTTTTAAACTAGTGCCTCTAGGGATAATTCCAACTGCATCTCCAAACATCATTTCTGGAATGAGGTGGAGAGCACTACAGTTATAGACTTGTTTAAAGGCTATATTATTCTCGGATAAAAAGTGGTTGACGGATTGATAGTAATAACAGCTATTTTCTCCTATTAAAATGGGATAGTGAATAATATCGGCTATTTCAAGTGATTTCTGCTGTAGCAGCGGATGGTTAGGCGTATTCACAATAAATTCGATTTGTTCTTTACCAAGCGGAGTAAAAGTAAAGCCGGAAAGGTTCGTATTCTGTCCGCAAACAGCCAAGTCCAGTTTATCTTGACGTAATAGCTCGGATAAAAGAGCGGTGTTTCCAATGGTAAAATCGCAGTGTATGTACGGTTTTTTGGCATTTAAATAGCTTAATACAGCAGGCATTAAACTTTGAGCAATCGATTCTGATAATCCGATTTTGATTGTTCCTTTTTCCTCTTTGCTTATACGCTGTGCTTGAGATATGGAATACTCCCAGTGCTTTAACAAGCTATCTATTTCCCCTACAAATAGTGTACCTTCCTTTGTTAATGTTGCTTCCCAGCCTCGTTCAAATAAAAGAAACCCAAGATCTTTTTCTAGCTTTTTAATATGAGCGGTGACGGTAGATTGAGCGTAATTCAATTTTTTTGCTGCAAGTGAAAACGTTCCTTCTGCCACAATTGTTTTAAACGTCGTTAACTCTTTAATTTCCATTTTCTAACCTCATCTCTATCGGTTTTTTCGATAATTATTAGACCTATTTTCAATTATACAAATGAAGAGTATGGAAGTACACTGGATATAGAAAGGAAGATGATAGATGCCATTTGTTAACGTTTATTATCCAGAATGTCAATTAAACGATAAGGAACTAAAAGAAGTAAGCAATTGTATTCATCAGTCTTTAATCCAACATTTTTACATCCCAAAAGACGACTATTTTCAACTATTTTTACCGTATCCATCTCAGCATTTTTTCTATGATTCACAGTATCTCTTAGAAAATGGTGGAAGAAGAACAGCTCAAATGATTTATATCTCCATTACATGTGGCCAGGGCAGAACTGTCGAGCAGAAAAAGAAGCTATACCAATCCATTGCAGAGGGACTTTACACTGACTTGGCTATTTCTACAAACAATATTTTCATTACATTAAACGAGACGCCGCTTGATAACTGGTCATTTGGGCAAGGAATCACACAAATGGTGAATCCAAAGGAGGAACAAGAAAAATGAATAACCGTATTGAGTCCAAGCTACTAAACGATATGAGAGACTTGGCTCCTGACTTTGTGAAATATGGAGAAAATATCTTATTTGGAGAAGTGTGGAGAGACCCAACTTTAACATCAAAAGAAAGAAGCTTGAGTACGCTTTCTGCTTTAATCAGTATTGGCAACACTGAGCAAATGCCTTTTCATCTGCAGCTGGCAAAAAAGAATGGAATGACTGAAAAAGAAATGATTGCACTAATAACCCATATGGCTTTTTACGTGGGGTGGCCAAAGGCATCTGCGGCACTGAGTATAGTAGCGGAGCAATAATAAAAAGGGGCAAAAGTCATGCTGAAAATAAGGTAGGCTGTTAATCAGTGGGGGTAGAGGCGGCGAAAGGATACCCCCTATGATTTTTAGATTTTTGTATTATTTAGATTTTTGTATTATTTAGGTTTTTATATTAAGTTATGGACATCTTTCTGTTAGTTTAGAAAGGAGTGAATTCATATCTTAATAATAGCAATCGCTTCAATCATTGCAGGTGTTTTATTCAGCTTTTGTGCAAAATTAGCAATGTATACAAGATGGTCAAAACGGCTTGTAAAGACTAATGAAGATACTCATAGGCCAATTAACTTTGTTCTTCAGGGGGCTTTATTTGCACTTATTATGTTCATTATGTTTTTAATTGTAACACCTTTTACATAAGAATTAGGTGGCAGATTTGTTATATTAAAAGAACTAAACGTATTAGTAGAATAATAGAAATTGATGTAGCAGTAGCAGGGAATATCGGAATTGTAGTTCTGTTGATTTCGGTTATCGTATTTAGTTTCATTTATTATTTGCTGAATCGTCAATACTTAGAAGATAGTAAACTAAATTATTTTGGGACTGTATTATGGATTCCATACTTTGTAATTATGCTTATTTTATTTAACAAGCTTTTTCCAATTAGTAATCATAGAGATCAACTCAATCCTTTAACATAAGGCAGATGTTATAATGCTGCTATCGTTCATACTTGGATACGCATGAAAGAACCTTTATAAAAAGCAACCTCGTTATTGGTAAACGAGGTTGCACTTTTATTTTTTTGATACTTGTCATACAAATTTCACTTTTCATCTTCACACGCAGAAAAGTTTGTGATATAATTCACATGTGAGGATATCCATAAGGATCTAACACACTCTTGAATGTAAAGTAGAAAAAGCTATTTCACTCCGATGCCAATACGATTGAAATAGCTTTTTTTGCGTTCAAATTATAGATGCGAAAAAATTGTTAGCATAATAAGGGAAGTTTATTTCTCGATTCTAACTAATGTTTTTTCAGGCATTTCAATAGCATCTATATCAAAATAATGGATGTTTAAAGTTAGTGCTCCTTCTCGCTGTTCAGCTTCTTCTCCTATCCAACAACTATACAATTCAAAAAAATCTCCTGATTTAAGATAGTGATCCATCAATCGACACAGTGCAAGTAGTTTCTCTTTTGATTCTTTTAGTCTGCTTTTATTCATATATTTCGTAATTTCAATTCCCCAGTCACTTGATACTTCATAAACGTAAGGAGTAGTAAAATGATGTTTCTTTATGTTTAATCGATGCATTTCATCTGAAAAGCAGTTTCCAATAGTAACTACATCATCCAGTTCATCGTTAATAGGTAATTCTACATTCGAACCTATATAGGTGGCTAAACTCATTTGTATTCACTCATTTTTCCATCTGAATAATCTATTACATTTCATAGAATTAACCTAATAAAAACCTACATAGTATGATCAAAAAGGTTTTTCCCTAGATTTTATTATAGATGATCAGGTTTTATTCGAGCTTGACTATTATTCTATTTAATATAAAGGGTGAAATTCTAATTTTTATAAAAAGAAAATATTGAAATACCAGAAGGATTACTGTTTGTTAGAGGAGATGAAAGTGCAACTGAAAGGGGAAAAAGTACATGAAAATTACTAATTATGAATTGTTTCAAGTGCCGCCACGCTGGTTATTTTTAAAGATAGAAACAGACGAAGGAATTGTTGGATGGGGAGAACCTGTTATTGAAGGAAGAGCTTCTACCGTTAAAGCTGCAGTAGATGAGCTGATGGAGTATCTTATTGGCAAAGATCCATTAAATATTGAAGATCATTGGAACGTTATGTACCGAGGCGGTTTCTATCGAGGCGGACCTATTTTAATGAGTGCCATATCGGGGATTGATCAAGCTCTGTGGGACATAAAAGGAAAATATTACGATGCCCCTGTACATCAACTATTAGGCGGAAAAGCAAGAGAATCCATTAAAGTGTATTCTTGGATTGGAGGAGACCGGCCTTCAGATGTAGGTGAAGCAGCAAGAGAAGTTGTTTCAAAAGGATTTACAGCAGTAAAAATGAATGGAACAGTGTGGATTCATATGAAAAACTTGATCAAGTAGTAGAACGTATTGCTGCTGTCAGAGAAGCAGTGGGACCTTATGTAGGAATAGGTATTGATTTTCACGGACGAGTACATAAGCCAATGGCAAAAATTTTAGCTAAAGAACTAGAGGTCTATCGTCCAATGTTTATAGAGGAGCCGGTTTTGCCGGAAAATAATGAAGCGTTAAGAGAAATTGCCAATCACGTATCCATTCCTATTGCGACAGGGGAAAGAATGTTTTCAAAATGGGAGTTTAAAAAGCTCTTAACGGACGGATACGTCGATATTATTCAGCCGGATTTATCACATGCAGGGGGAATTACAGAATGTAAGAAAATTATTTCAATGGCTGAAGCCTTTGATGTAGCAGCTGCGCCTCATTGCCCGTTAGGACCAATTGCATTAGCTGCGTGTCTTCAAGTAGATGCAACGTGTCACAACGCATTTATTCAAGAGCAAAGCTTAGGTATTCACTATAACCAAGGCAGTGATTTACTAGACTATATTGTTGATAACCACGTATTTAAATACGAAGAAGGCTTTGTGAAAATTCCTGATGGCCCTGGTTTAGGTATTGAGATTAATGAAGACCATGTTAGAAAAATGACTGATATCGGTCATAATTGGCGTAATCCAGTATGGCGTCATAAAGATGGTTCTGTAGCGGAATGGTAAAGGGGAAAGCATTTTAGTACAAAAGATCTGATTGATAAATGACCGTCAGTCAGATCTTCTTTTTAAACTAGTCATATACAGGGGGATAAGGGAATGAAGGGGTATAGCGAAAAGCCAACTCGCGTTAGATTTCGTGTTTTAGCATTTATTTTCATAAGCGTTGTCATCAACTATATGGATCGAAGTAATATTTCTGTAGCTGCCACAGCTATGTCCAAAGACTTAAAGCTATCATCCGTAGAACTGGGCCTTATATTTTCAGCCTTTGGATGGGCTTATGCTGCTTTGCAAATACCGGGAGGGGTAATGGTTGACCGTTTTGGTGCTCGTGCTACGTATGCCTTTAGTTTAATTACCTGGTCTATTGTTACGCTGTTGCAAGGGTTTACTAAGGGATTTGTGAGTCTTTTTGGTCTGCGTTTAGCGACAGGTGCATTCGAAGCACCGGCTTTTCCTACCAATAATAAAGTAGTCACCAGCTGGTTTCCAAATCAAGAAAGAGCATCAGCTATTGCTTTTTATACTTCAGGACAGTTTGCAGGGCTAGCATTTTTAACTCCTACATTGGTGACCATTCAGCACTTTTTAGGGTGGAGAGGTCTGTTTATTACTACTGGGATTATCGGTATAGCGTGGGGCATTATATGGTATATCTTTTATCGTGATCCTTCTCAGCATAGTAAAGTAAATAAAGCAGAATTACAGCATATCGAAGAAGGTGGAGGCTTAGTTAAAGCTGCTGATAAGAAAGGAGAAAGAGCAAAATTCGAATGGGGAAATCTTAAAGAAGTCTTTTCTCACCGGAAGCTATGGGGCATCTACTTAGGTCAGTTTGCCGTAAACTCTACTTTATGGTTCTTCCTTACCTGGTTTCCCACGTACCTTGTGGAATACAGAGGGCTAGATTTCTTAAAATCAGGCTTCTTAGCATCTGCTCCGTTTTTAGCAGCATTTGTAGGGGTATTACTATCTGGCTTTGTATCGGACGCTTTAGTGAAAAAAGGAGTATCACTAGGTATTGCAAGAAAAACACCGATTATCGTAGGTCTGCTTTTATCAACTTCAATTATCGGAGCCAATTATGTAAATAGCACATCTCTCATTATCATGTTTATGGCTATTGCGTTTTTTGGAAATGGCTTAGCTTCTATTACATGGGTGTTTGTCTCAACGCTAGCACCTAAACACTTAGACGGCTATACGGTTCTAAAACCAAATGAACGTATCACACTATATCAACAACTGCTAAAATGTAATGTCTTTCAGCATCGTCCAAAGCCAGCGAAACGAACGTTTATCGCTAAGAAAAATGGGAAGCTAAGACCTCTCGGTATTCCGACGATACGAGATCGAGTGTATCAAAACGTAGTAAAGAATGCACTGGAACCGCAATGGGAAGTTAGATTCGAAGCCACTTCCTACGGTTTTCGTCCTAAAAGAAGCACACATGATGCTATAAGTAACCTCTTTAACAAGCTGAACACAAATAGTAAGAAAAAGTGGGTATTTGAAGGAGACTTCTTAGGATGTTTCGACCATCTTAATCATAATTGGATAGTAGAACAAACATCTTCGTTCTCAGGAAATACTATCATTAAAAGATGGCTCAAAATGGGATACATAGAGCAGGATATGCTTCATAAAACAACAGAGGGAACTCCTCAGGGAAGTATTGTGTCCCCTCTTTTGGCCAATATTGCGTTATGTGGGATGGAAGAAGAGATTGGTATCTTCTATAGAAAGACACACAAATCAAATGGAAGATATAAAATCGATTCCAAATGTAAAATAGGACGTATTCTTTACGCAGATGACTTCGTCATCGTAACGGAAACAAAGGAACAAGCTGAAAGTATGTATCAGAAACTCAATCCTTACTTACAAAAGCGAGGAATTACATTGAGTGAAGATAAAACCAGAGTTACACATATCGAGAGTGGGTTTGATTTCCTTGCCTTGTTAGCAGTGGGATTAATCGTTTATTTTATGTAACATACTATACAATAGAGAATCATTAATCACATGGAGGAGCAGCATTATGATCCGAACAATCGCTATCACACAAGACTTACACGTCAAAGAAGATATACCCCTTGATCACTTATCTGACCCTTCAATTAAGTGGTTCTGGGTAGATCTTGCCTCTCCATCTGAAGAGGAAGGAAAAGTATTAGAGACGTTTTTTCACTTTCATCCTTTAGCTATCGAAGATTGTCTTCACTTATTACAACGTCCTAAACTTGATTATTATGAGGGTTACAGCTTTTTAGTTCTTCATTATTTAAATAGCAACACGTTAGATGTTGAAGAAGTAGACTTATTTATTGGAGAAAATTATTTAGTGACCTTTCACTTTAAACCGGTACTCAGTATTGAAACAGTACGACAACGCCTTTTACAACATCCTAGTGGATTTAGTAAAGGAGTGTCCTATATTGCTTATGCGGTTCTAGACCAATTAGTGGATGATTACTTCCCAATTGTGTATGAAATTGAGGATAAATTAAATGAAATTGAAAGCAGAGATGCCAAAAAATCAATTGCTTTACTGATGAATGATGTTTTTGATATCCGAAGTGATTTATTAAAGCTTAGAAAAACCATTCTTCCTATGCGTGATCTGCTATATCGAATTATTAATTCTGAACGTTTACATATACCTGCGGAGCAGAAAGCCTATTTCAATGACATCTATGACCACTTAATAAAATTAACAAGCATGGTGGAAGCTAATCGAGATATGACATCAGATATGAGAGATAATTACCTTTCACTTAACGCCAATCGGATGAACTCCATTATGATGACATTAACAATTATCTCATCTATTTTCATTCCTCTTACATTTGTCGTAGGGTTATACGGGATGAACTTTGATCATATGCCTGAACTTCACTGGCATTACGGATATTATATTGTTCTAGGAATTATGGCTTTAATGACAATTGGTATGATTCTCTGGTTCAAACGAAAAGGCTGGTTTAAAGTCAATAAGTAGTAGGCTTTTCTCCTTTTTATACATAAGTTTTTCGTACGTTGAGTAAACTACTCAAGATGCCTTAATGGCGTCTTCCATTGCAACCTTGTATTAAGAAAGAAGGCTGTCCTCCCTGGCAGCTTTTTTTCTTATTTCCTTGACGTATACAATATACTTAATTATTTGTTCTATATTGTTTACGTGCCAATAACTTCTTTTACTATTTATTATGAGGTTATTATAGTAGCACTATAGAATTCAAAAAAGGAGAATTATTTAATTTGAAAGTTGCTAATAAAGAAAGCATTCACTACTTGAAATTTTGTATCGTGGGGGGATTAAATACAGCTATTGATTTTCTTGTTTTTTCTCTGTTATCTTATTTAGGCGTATATTACATAATAGCTCAATGCGTATCTTATGGGTGTGGTGTACTAAACAGTTATCTTTTAAATAGAACATGGACGTTTCAACAACAGGGTAAAAGGGGGAAGTATGAATTTCTCAAGTTTATTGCCCTAAATGTTTTTACTTTAATTGTTACATCTTTCTTATTAACTTTGTTTCATTATAAATTTAGCATACCACTTCCTTACAGTAAGGTTTTAGTAACGATTGTTAGCGTTGGATTAAACTATATAGGTACTAAGTTTTGGGTTTTTGAACCATAAAAAATAAATGATTAACGTGCTCAGAAGGAAAAGTGTAAGAAACAGTAAAATAGCTATACTTTAATTTTTTTATAAACAGATAAGAACCTCATTACATAACTAAACAAGCATATCATTGTAGATATGCTTGTTTGTCTTAGATGGATGGACATTATTCATTTGAATAATTTTTAAAAGCGTGTAATAAGTGCTAAAACAAAGCTTAGAACGAAACTAAATATCGATGATATCGGACTGTCATGTAAAAATAAAAAATATCGTACCAGAGAGAAGATTAGAACAGAAAATAGTTATAAAAAATGAAAGCAAGAAGTAGGTTTGGTATATATAATCTATACACTTTATTATAAGAAACGATGATTTAATTGAACTCTTTTTTATTTAATAAACTTTCTTCCCCTAACGGTGATATCCCTAATCTTTCTGTATATAAGTCAATATCCACCGCATAAGGAGGCCTCTTTTTTACTTCTAAAAATATCTTTCCAATATATTCTCCTACTACTCCAATACTTATTAACTGTATGGCACCTAACAGCCAAATAGAGATAATTAGAGAGGTCCAGCCTATACTCGTGTTACCTAATAATTTCTGAATAAACGCATAACCACCTGTAATCACACTTATAGAAAATAACACGCAACCTAAAAGGGTAAAGGCTCGAATTGGAACCACACTAAATGAGGTGAGGCCATTAAATGCAAAAGAAATCATCTTTTTCAAAGGATATTTAGTTTCCCCGGCTAGACGCTCTTTTCGATTATATGTCACTTTTGAGGATTTAAATCCAATCAAAGGAACAATTCCTCTTAAAAACAAATCTGCTTCTTTATAACGCGAAAGTTCTTCAATCGCTCGCTTGCTCATTAAACGATAATCTGCATGGTTATAAATAAGGTTGATATTCAACCTTTGCATAAGACGATAAAAACATAAAGCAGTATTTCGTTTGAAAAAAGTATCTGTTTCTCTGCTATCTCGCACACCATATACAATTTCATCTCCCTCATGATACTTTAAGAGGAAACTTCGAATAACACAAACATCATCCTGCAGATCAGCATCAATGGAAATTACACAGTCCGATTTAGATTTAGCTTTTTCCAGTCCAGCAAGAAGCGCCTTCTGATGCCCTACATTGCATGATAGCTTTAGTCCCGTTACATAGTTATTAATTGTGCTCTCCATCGCAATTAATGACCATGTACGATCTTTACTACCGTCATCTACAAATAATATCTTGCTGTTAGCTGAAATTAACTCTTCTTTTCTTAAATCATCTAAAACAGAGGAGAGTTGCGTAATGGTGTCTTTTAATACTTCTTGTTCGTTATAACATGGAACCACTATTGTTACTAAAGGTAGCGTTGGCTTCAATTTTTATACCTCCTATATTACTTGATACAAGTAAATCTTCCACGCAGATTCTTTATGATTGAATTCCTTCAAGAGCGAAAGGTTATTATCTCTCGCATTCAAAATAGGGACCGATGAAAAAATATAACGACCGCCCATTTCTTT
Source organism: Priestia sp. 53B2 (assembly GCF_056099005.1). NCBI lineage: Bacteria > Bacillati > Bacillota > Bacilli > Caryophanales > Bacillaceae > Priestia > Priestia sp. 53B2. The sequence continues at coordinate 369,016 of NZ_JBLZXA010000001.1, read as the reverse complement.
AAATTGGTTCGTGTTTAGCTCCAAATGACGTACTTCTGTTTTTTGATCTTTCCTGAACTCGTATGTTTTACCAAGTTCATCGACAAAAATGTAACAGCGACTTCCCCATTCATCATAATATTTTCTTAATTGCTTATTTTTGTCTAACTCTTTTGCTATTATCTTTCGAAATTTATACTTATATTCAAGGGGATATACATTGTTATACGTATCGAGAGTGTAAAACCCGTTGTATTGTGAAATAGCTGGGTGGATTCCAATACTTGCTACGCGATACGAATCCTGAGGGTCCCCTATATATTCTTTTATATCCTTGAATTGTTCTGTAGCATAAAATTCTTTAAAAGAAGGAGAGTGAAAGTAATAGCCATAAAGAAGTTCTTCGTTAAACAGGAGAAGTGTTATAATCTGACTTATAATCGCTATAGTAGCTAGTTGCCTCCAAAGCTTTCCTAGCGACCATAGAATATAACAGGCTAAGCCGAAACTAAGGTAAATAACAATAATTCGTAAGAAGTGAAACCTCGCAAAGTTAAATGTATTTAGAAAGCTGATCTTTTCTTTGAGAGGAATCCATAAATTATTAAACCAAAAAGCGTACCATATTGATAAAGCAACATTTAAAAGAAATAGAAAAATGAATATTTTTTTATGTTTTATCTCCCTCTTAGAAGCTAATAAAGCAAGTGTTAAAAATAATATTGGGAGAATAACATGCGTATGAACAGTCATAACGTGTGTATGCCCTATGAGAAAGTTTTTAAGGGAAAGGCGCATAGAATGCCAAAAATCATGGCGTGAGGATATAAATTCCATCCTATGATTTGGCTGTTCTGAAAGAACCATTGAATAGACAAGGCGATACTCAATTAAAAGATAAAGGGAAGTCATAAAAATAAGGCTGAATAGAAATGGCCAATTCCATCTTTTCTTTCTAATCAAGTCATAAATCCATAAAAAAGAAATCGCCACCAAAAAGAAGAAAAAACCAAGTACAAAGCTTGAATAAAAAGGCAAAAGGAAAAGAGCTACCCATTCTTTCCATGAAAAATCTCCAGAACGGATATTCAAAAATGCCCATAAAGCAAGAGGGTAGCCTAATGTACTTAACATGCCTGAAGGCCAAAATGGAGTAAGTGCAAATGCAAGTGATACACCAACACGAACAAAGTGGGCATCTTCGTGTTTGATAAAGTGCTTTTTCAATAGTAAATACATTCCACCAAAAGCAGCTAACCGAGTAATCGTTTGGCTTAAAGCATAAGCAGTCATAGAAGGAAAGAGAGCGTGAAGCCAAATAATCCCACTGAATGCTGTACCGAATGCATCACGAGGCAATCCATTGATCACTTGAGGAATTGTAGAGTGAAGGCCCCCAAATATTTGACCACTTTCAGCCAGCACCTTATACCAGGCAATATTAGAATCTAAATTATCATGAACACGTATGTGAGCATTTTCTCCTAATACATACATAGGGAGAAAATAAAGAAAAAGCAATACAAGTGCACTGATGATATAAATTTTTTCTTTTCTCTTTCCTATTGTAGCCACTGACATCTATTACACATCCATTAAATTATTTTTAAAGTGTTACGAAATATCTGTTTGTTACTATTCCCATCATTATAATCAAAATGTATGTTAGAGAAAGATTTTGAAATTATCATGAGATCATACGAATAAAACTCCTTAATCATTAAGGAGTTTTACCATATGCACAGAATATTTTACGATTAGTAAACTTTAATTAGACCTTTTTATCTTTGTGCGCCATCCTGACCACGCTCCTATAAAAAGGCCTCCCAAAGTATCGGCAATTAAATCAATCATCGTATCTTTATTTCCACCGCCCTGTAAAGTCATTCCGAAAAGTTGATCTGAGCTAAATTCGTAAATTTCCCATATGACGCCTCCAAGTGCAGCAAAAGAAAAGGTAAATAAAAAAACAAACCATGCTGATATATACTCTCCTGCCCTTCGGTGTATTAACCGTTCATATAAAGCGATTCCTGTAAAAGCAAGGATCGCTCCACTTATTAAGTGTAAAAATGTATCCCACCATCCTAATCCATACCAACCTACAATTGAACCCAGGTACTGTGAGCAAAATAAAAAAACTAAGTAGGAAATGATGAGAGGCAAGTTAAATTTAAGCTTAGTAAAAAAAGCTAATAAAAGGGGGACTAATCCACAAGCAAAACCACCTATTGAAACCATGGTCTTAAAGGATTCATTGCTAACATAATAAAATACTGCCAAGCACCCCATAAAAATGACGTAAATCAAACTAAACAATATAACCAGTTTATGTTTCATTCCAACACCTCCTATATTATTTATAGTTTTTCTCGTTGTTTCATAGAATAAATAGCAGTTAAAAGAGCTGATGTCATACCTAAGATCATGTCATACATGGTATCTGTATTTCCTCCTGATTGCATAGTATGAGTAAAAGTCAAATCACCTAAAAACTCATACATTTCCCACAAAACTGTAGCATTGACTGAGATTGAAAGTACAAATAAGAAAATGGCCCATCTAGAAATTTCAGTTTGTATACGGGTAGCTATAAGTAGCTTATAAAGAGAAATTCCTACAAACCCCATGAAGATTCCTTTGTAAAAGTGTAGAACAGCATCCCACCATTTAAAGCGATTATAAAAATCTTCAATTGACCCTAAAAATAGAGTGCAAAAAAGAAAAACATAATATCCCACTATAAGAGAAATTGGGAAGGGGTTAACCTTCATAAACAATAACAAGATCGGTAATGCGCTTACCATCACACCTCCCAATGCTACTTGCCAACGAGAGGAATCTCCTTTGATTAGATAAAAAAAGAGTAAAAAAAGCATAAATATAATAGAAGATATACTAAGAATTAAGATTACTTTTAATTTCAAATTTTCACCCCATTTGTCAAAAAGATCCTGCCTCGAATAAGCACTATATAGCCAGTTCTTAAGCTCCAAGGAATCCAGTTTTCTCTATATTTTTTGATAAATAATAAAGGTATATACTCTTATTGACAAAATTTTAAAAGTTGTACGTAATGTATAGAGAACAAAAGAGCTTTCTTTACGTCAAAAGAGAAAATAACAGCTTAAATGCCTTTTAACTATACAAAGATAGATGCCAATAAGAATAATTATGTTAACTAAAGATGTATATAATATACATCTTAAAAAATAGAAAAAAACTACTGGCCATGTGTTTCAGTAGTTTTTTCTGCCTACATTTATTTTATTGAAGGATCGAAAGTTTACTGCTTCTTCGGTAGTTTGCTCAGAACAGAAAAATCCATGTAAAAAAAAACAAAAATTTAGTGTTTTCTTGTATTAAATACCTTAGTAACATTGTTTAAACAATTTTCTGATTCTTCTAACCGTTTTGAGTGTTTACCAAAGATTTTTGAATAGATAAAACAGATGGAACTTCAATATTTTTGGCTTCTGTACATACTAGATAACCTATATTGTCTTGCCATTGGATCGTACATTTAAAATTAATAAATAGTTTGTTACTTGTTTGCAAAATGAGATATTGGGTGACAGGATGAGAATTAGTATTCTGTGACAGCATGACTATTGCTTTATTTCGGTCTTCTTCATAAATGATATTCCATATGTTAGAGCCAGGCTGAAAATATGAATGAGTTATATTCGAAGAATTTAGAATTGTACCATCTTTCGTAATTTGAAAATAAGGAATAGGAATCCATTTAGCTATACTACTAATATCCATGTTCTAGCTCCTTCTAAGTTAATAAATTTTTCACTCACAACAATAGGTCTCTAGAGCAGTAACTATGGTGAATTAAGATGTATATGATATACATCTTAAAAGTTTAAAAAATAACCTATCTAAAGATGTTCTGATAATCGGTTTTATTAAACGTGCATATACAGTCTAAAAAAACGAAAAATCACTGTTTTCGTCAGTGATTTTTCTATTTACCAGTTTACTATTTATTATTCTTACTATAATTATCAAGAAAAGAAACAAGCTTAAAAAGAAGGCTTCTTTGAAATTCAACCCAGTTTAATACTATACCCTTATTATAAGAACCCAAACATATTTTTTATAAAATATGTTTGGGTTCTTATAATTCATATTATGGTGCGACAAGAAGTCGCTTTTATATAGTGTGGCTTACGCCACTGGTTTAGACGCAAAAACTATCCCCGTCCAAAACTGCGGGTCTGGTAACGGGCTCGTGGGTTGCATGCGGAAATGCGGAAACAGAGAGTCAGTGCACGACTCGGAACACTGCTAGGGGAAGATGAGTATGGTGAACATTAGTGAAGGTTTGTAAGCTTCGTAAGTGTTAGCTCAGGATAGTGCACAGCTTTGCCTGGGTATTGGCAAGAGGAAAAGCAGATTCATAATGCTGCTGTGACGCGTCCCGTATCTTGCCCGGAGTAAAGAACCCACCTAACCTCGTCGTATCTATAAGATGCGGAACTTGGTAAGCCCTTTGTCATCTGTGTAAACAGTAGGATGACTGCAAAGTCAAACAATGTGGCAGAGGGTAAAGGATATGAGAGAAAGCAAATGCCATTATCTCGAAAGAGAACAGGAAAGCAGGAAACTGTATAACTGGATGGATACTATCGTCCTTACGAACAAGCCCATGATAGGCCCGAAAGGGAGCTGACTTCTCATTGGTCTCTCGTAGGAACATAAGGTTGTGGCTATCTTCTGACGAAAGAAACGTACTGTTATGTATACCTCCAGTTGGAGCGTCGGCGTACGTTTTACTTACCGATGTGGTGTGTGATGAGGATACGACAGCAAATGGACCTGCAATGGGAGGCTTGAGCCGTATGAGTTGAAAGGCTCACGTACGGTTCTTAGGGGAGTCAGGGGCAGTGATGCCCCTCGCTTACCCGACTAAATTACAGCTGTATTCTTCATAGACCTGATATTCCAAACGCAATAGCAATAAATAAAAATAGTACAATTGCTATTGTAATAACGGTTAGTACGATCTTTTTCCATATATTTTTTGAACTTAAAAAAGCAAAAATTAATGTCAAAGCTAACCCAATCAATAACCATGTATTAATAGTTGTTGATGAGTAATTATTATTTATAGGAACCATGAAATAAAAGCCAAAAGTCAAAATTAAAAAAGCAAATGAAATTTTACCAAAATGTTTTCTCAATGTGTTATGCCTCGCTTGCTTAATAGTTTATATGAGTTTTAAGTAACTATTCTTAACGATCCTTATATTACCAGAAAATATATATTTGAACAATTAGTTTTAAAAAGGTTTATATAAAATGGAAATGAATAGTATATATATATTACTTATTTAAGTAACCTATTAAAATGGATGGGAAATGAGGTGTAGGATGAAAAATGTAGAGAGCTTTACAGTAAGAGCCAATCTAATTACGCGAAGTTTAATTCCAGAAAATAAAGAGACACCTATTCAATTTTTAAAAGATGATAATGTAAGTCACAAACTGTTTTATAGACGTAATCATTTTTCTTATCCAAATTTTTTAACTTCCTTTTATTATCTACCAATTGAAGGGTTCGTTTATTCTTCTAAAACCTTTTCGATGCAAGAAATTCTAACATTTCCGCCTAAAACATTAAAAGTTGTACTAGAATGTGCAGGGGATAAAAGAGACTTATTTAACCCTAAAGTATTTGGTGAGCAATGGGGAAAAGGCGCTATCAGCCAAGGGATTTGGAAAGGTATTCCCTTGAGAACTTTACTGCAGTTTACTGGATTACATGCAGATGCAAAAGAAATTGTAGTGGAAGGTTATGATATTGGAGAAAGAACAGATTCCAATGAAATTGTTCATTTTTCTAGGAGTTTGCCTCTAGAAAAAGCTCTTGATCCCAATACCATTATAGCCTATGAGTACAATGGGTATCCTATCCCTTTTAAGCATGGCTATCCTTTACGATTAATTGTTCCGGGTTGGTATGCCATGGCTTCTGTGAAATGGATTAAACGAATTAAGGTAATTGATAAACAATTCAAAGGCCCTTTCCAATCTGTTGATTATGTTTATTATCCTCATGAAGATAATGATAATGAAAGTTTTCCGGTTACAACTATAAATGTAAATTCAACTATCCAAAAACCTTTAGATATGCAAACATTAAATACAGGCATTCATGAAATAAAAGGTATTGCATGGACAGGAGTTGGGAAAATCACTAAAATCGATATTAGTTTAGATAATGGTGCAACATGGAACGCATGCCAATTTACCTCATCTACTGAAAACCATGCATGGACTCATTGGTCATATATATGGGAAATAAAAGAACAAGGAGAATACACTATATTGATAAAAGCTACAGATTCTGAAGGGAATGTACAACCAGAGAAGCCTATGTGGAATAGGAAAGGATATGGTTATAATGCCATTGAATGTATCAAAGTGAAAATTGAATAAATAGTAGCCTCGGCTATTAAACCCCTCAAGCAATTGAGGATCAAATGAGAAAATCAACTTAAGACTTAACTTTTTTTGTGTCCAAATTATTGACTCAAATCCATAGTGCGAATAAGATCGTTCTGAATATTATAACGGGACTACTTTACAGGTAATGTTCCGTATATACTTGTGTACGATTTCTTAGATTGGAGTTATAATACACCTAATAAGGAAAAACATAAGGAGGAAATAACTATGAATAAAGTCTTGTATTATACGGGCTGGATTGTTGTTTGTTCGTCACTGATTACTTTAGCTGCTGCTGTATACTCAAGTTCATCACCAGTGAATCAGGTACCAGCAGTTCAAAAGGGGGTTTCAGAATTCGATGAAGAAAATGAGTTCATATTGAACTATTAAGCTCTTGTGGAAGTTGCGGGGGCTTTTTTTGTTTGAGTTATACATAAGTGAGGGGAAATAAAGAATGTTGAAATTTTTATATTGGACATTTATAGCAGGTTGTATAGCAGTACTTATTGGATTAGCAATTTTTATAATAGTTGATTTCGGCTCTAAACCAGTTGGGGAAGAAATATCTGAAACTCAAGAAGAAACTAGTATAGAGGAACAAACCGGCTATATTGGAGGAACAACAGAAGAAGTGACGTTGGATGAAAATTCTACAGCAATGGATGCAATTATAACGATGCATCAAATGACACATCAAAAAGTTTACTCAGCAGATAAATGGGGGGCGGTTAAAATGAACCCTGAAAATATCACAAAAGTAAAAGACTTTGTACGATCTATTGAGTTTGAACAAAAAATCGATATGTTAAAGATTTTAGGAAGATGGGAAAGAGGTGATTTCAGTACAATTGTAGAAGATCATAACTACTTTTGGAATATTCAAGGTGGTAACATTGGAGAAGCCACACGAGCTCTTACAGAGGACGAAGAGAAGGAATTCATTGCGAACAACTTCTAAATAAAAGAATAGCTTAACAAGATTATTAGGATAATACATAATGAGGTAGGTCTTATGAAGATCTACCTTTTTTAATTGTAGATGGCCAACCTAGTTTACATAATCACCATCATAGGTACTAAAAAGTCTAATAAACCAAAAATGAGTTTATTAGACTTTATCTTTAAATAACATTTCTTTTAATTAAATCTCTAACTGCATATTGTACGCTTTCAGTTTGGGAATATGTAGTCTTGAAGCCTAAACTTCTTATTTTTTTATCATCCCAGATTCGATTTGTGCTGAAAGTACTTAAAGCGTAAGACATGGGTGTATGTTTCTCTACTATTTTAGATAAGTCGTGTACATTTGCTATTGTCCCTCTCGCCTCGTCTATAGCAGCCTTTAGACTTCCCCAGGTTGTGTCAAATCCTTTAAGTAAAAAGACGTTCTGTTTTTTTGTAAACACCTCATAGGTACCTAGCCATTCCATTGCTCTTCCTATATCGCGTGTATCAGCTAAAGAAACTATCGTTTGACCATTTTTCAAAATCGGAAATTTATTATCTACATGATTTTTTAATAACCTTGAGAAAAAAGAAGCCTTATCTCGAGATCCTATTGCACTTGCTGGACGTAGGATAATTGTTACCATATCTGTTTCTTTTCCTATTTCTTGAACAATCTCTTCTCTTTTTAGAAGCAACTCCTGAATAGGGTACTCTGGACGTATATCATAGGATTCAGTTATAGGTTTATTTGTACGAAAATCATATACTACAATTGAGCTTAATTGTATAAAACGCTCAACGCCATTTAAAGCAGCCTGTTTAAGGAGTTTTCTTGTCAATCCAATCTCCACAGGTGCTTCTAAATTAACTTCAGTGCTTAGATTAGCATCTGCGGTACAGTTATAAACTGTTTGATGTCCTTTAATGACTTCTCCAAAAGATTCAGTTCTGGAGAAGTCTACTCTAACTACTCGCACACCTAAGCTATCCAAAAAGGAAGTGTCGCTAGTTTGGCGAACCACGGCTGTAACCTCGTGTCCTTTTAACCGCAATTGTTCTACCGTATGACTTCCTATAAAACCTGTACCTCCAAAAACAATGGCTTTCACCTTTATCATTCCTTTTATAAATGTATTATAAATAACCATTTACTGGGCAATTTATAATAATTATACTAAATGAAGTACTTTCATTTTTATAGTACTGATATTTTTTATAGTAAGTATCCTTATGAATAGTAATGGAGGAATATAATGAATAATCAACTTGAAATGAAATCTAATTCTTCTAAATGTCCTATAGAAAAGACAATGAATGTTATTGGAGGAAAGTGGACCTTCTTAATCTTAAGAGACCTTTTTACTGGGCCAAAACGTTTTGGGGAAATGCAAAAATCTTTAAAAGGAGTAAGCCCTCGAACTCTTTCTTTACGTTTAAAGGAACTACACGATGAGGAAATTATTACGCGTAAAATATATTCAGAGATACCCCCTCATGTAGAATACTCTCTTACTGATAAAGGAAAAACAATGCGTCCAATATTCGAAGCAATGAAAGAATGGGGAAATACCTGGGATGTGTTAGGCATTAAAGAAAGGGAATAAATTCTTTTTAGTTACAAAACCTTATATATAGCATATTAATTCATAGTTAACGTAATCACCATTTTAGGAAACAAAAAAAGCTTTTAAGAGTTATACTTCTTAAAAGCCTTTTTGTATGAAATATCATCTAGTAAAGAGCATATTTAAAATCTTTTTCAAAAATTGTTCGTAGGATTTAAACACAATGCTAAATTTTGAACTCATTATACTCCTACTCCCTGCATAGATCTTTTTCTATAATTATATCACCCTTCTTTTACTAAATAAGAAACATTCAGGTATGTATACGATATACAGGGCTAGTTTACATAAAACACGTTTTCGGAACCTCTATTAAAAGTAATTTATACTCGACTTTTATACAGAAGGATAATTAATAGTATTTTGAACAAACTACCCAAGAAGCCGTAAGGCTTCAATCCTTTCAACAAATAAATGTAGTAGAAAAACTCCCTTAATGCTTTGAGGAAGTTTTTCTGTTTTTACGCTGTATATGCTATACATGTTTAGTTAACATAATGTTAATTACCGGTAGGAATAAATATAAAAGGCACGTGAGAAAAATATATATCATTACAAGAATAATACTTTTAAGTCTCTTCTTCTTAAACAGTGTTAAAGGCCTTAATTACATTAAGTAATTAAAAGAAATAGTTATCTCTTTTCTTTAAAGCACTTGCAATTTTTTTGACTCCCTCTTCAATTAGATGATTTTCAACATTTGACACATTTAACTTTAAAACCCGTTCTTTGTGAAAGCTGGCTAGATAATTACTTTTAACTGAATCCAGATATACATGCTGTTTATGTAAATAATGAATAAATGACTTCATATTTACTTGTTTAGGTAGCAAAATATGACCATGCATAACTATTTCTGACGATGATTCGTAATTAGCCAGATGATTTTGCAGCGATTGATGAAGAATTTGTGCACGTTTATGGTAAATACTACTTACTTTTAATTTATTATGTTCAAACATACCACTTTTTATATAAAGATATAGTGCAGCTTGTGAAATCATAGAGCTATCTATATCTATGGTCGTTCTAAATTTTTGAAAGGTGCTAAGAATAGAGGGAGGAAGAACGGCTAGACCAATTCTTAAACCTGGAAACATGATTTTTGAAAAGCTCTTTAAGTAGATAACCTGTTCTTTAATATCCTCTGCAAAAAGAGGATCATTCTTTGTGTTATATTCAAAATCTGCTAAATAGTCATCTTCTATAATATACACATTGTATTTATAAGCTAACTGTAAAATAGCTTCTTTGTCTTTTTTGCTATATGACGTTCCTAAAGGATTATGGAAGCGTGGCATTGTATAAAAAAATTTAATCTCTTCTTCATTGAATATTTTTTCTAGTTGCTTTAGATCAATACCTTGCGCTGTACGTTGAATTCCTATTGCACGAATTCCATATGTTTTCAGCATATCCATATACAAATGGTAACTAGGTTGTTCAACTAAAATAGTAGATCCGTTATTTGGAAATGGCATCATGCTCAGTAAAGCGAGTGCCTGTTGAACCCCTGAAGTGATGAAAATCTGTTCAGATTTCGTAAATACTTGATAAGATTCTAAGAGCTTCTTAGCTTCTGTAATTAATAAGGATAAACCTTTTGGTGTTCCATAACGAAACAATTCTTCTTGATATGTATCAATCGCTTTATTAATACAATGTTGAAAGTCTTTATAAGGAAATGCATGCCACGTTGGAGATGATGTTGCAAAATCAATGCCTTCAGTAAATGTAGGTTCTTCGAAAACCTGATGTTCCACAACGTAATAACCACTCTTTGGAATGGAATAAATAATATGTTGCTCTTCCAAACGTTTTAAGGCAGATATTATTGTACTTTTACTACAAATATATTGGTGCGATAAGCCTCTAATTGAGGGTAATTTTGCCCCTGCTTGAAAGTCACCAGACTGTATCTTTTGAAGTAGAGAATGATAAATTGTTTCATATTTAAGCATAGTACTCCTCCAAATACACATCTGTACCGATACAGATGTGTATTTTTCATATCGTAGATATTGTTAGTTTCTCTTACTATAGTGATAACCGGCCGGATAAATCTAATGGAGGTCACTCACATGATTGAAAAGAAAAAAGCATATATAGCTGCACTTACTTATGCCATTATTATCGGATTGTCATTTATGTTTGTCAAAGTTGCATTAACTATTGCTACACCTTTTGATGCATTAGCACATCGATTTACTATTGCTTTTGTAGGGGTTACAATCTTAAAAGTATTAACGAAAAAATCATTAAAAGTAACTAAAAAGGATATAGGGATTATTGCTTTGTTAGCTATTTTATACCCCACTCTCTTTTTTGCTTTTCAGGTATTTGGACTAGTAAATGTATCATCATCTGAAGCCGGAATTATTCAAGCAACAATCCCGATTTTTACCTTAATCTTTGCGAGCATATTTTTAAAAGAAACATCTACATCTGGTCAAAAGATAGCTATTATTTTCTCGGTAGTAGGTGTGATATATATTATGTATATGAACGATATAGAAAATAAAAATAATAGTCTACTAGGAAGTGGTTTAATTTTAATTTCCGCACTTGTATCGTCCCTATACAATGTATGTGCTAGAAATTTAACTCAACGATATTCCTTATTCACTATCACATATATAATGACTTTATTTGGGTTTATTACATTTAATGGTTTGGCATTGACAAATCATCTAATAAATAACACTATTCATCAATTTATGGAGCCTTTTGTTTATCTAGATTTTGTGATTGCAATTGCCTATCTAGGTTTATTATCATCTTTAGTTACGTCCTATCTTTCTAATTACGCCTTATCAAAAATAGAAGCATCTAAAATGAGTGTCTTCAGTAATTTTGCTACACTCATTACAATCTTGGCAGGAATAATTTTTTTGAAAGAACAATTTCACTTTTATCATCTAGTCGGGGCCATTATCATTATTGCAGGAGTTATTGGGACAAATTACTTTGGTACAAAAGGTAAACACAGTGAAAAAGCCTAGTTTCTTTTTAGAAGATATACAAGTCTAATTACCATAATCAATATTATAGGTAATCAAAAACTGCGTCTTTGGTTTTAAAAGAAAAAATACATCTTTGCGAATATACTAGCTAATTAACAGCGAAAAAGTCAGGGGTGAAGCCCCTGACTCATAATATACTGGTTTCCGTAAAGAATATATTTATGTCTAAAATTATTCTTTTGGAGGAAACCATGTATGACTAAGCATCACACACAACTTACCTCATCCGAAATAGCTTCTATTTGGACTGGTTACATGAATGATAGTATGTCCAAATGTATATTAAGTTATTTTCTAAAACGAATAGAAGATGAGGATATTCGTCCAGTTATCCAACTTGCATATGACATTTCGTCTAAACATTTGAAAAAACTTACGAATATTTTTCAGCAAGAGAAATTACCCATTCCAACAGCTTTCACTATGGGACATGATGTTAATTTAAATGCACCGCATCTTTTTACAGATTCTTTTATGCTCATATATATTAATCACATGGCGAAAGCAGGCATGTTAGCTTACAGTGGGTTTGTTTCAATGAGTGCTCGAGAAGATATCCGAACGTACTTTATAGCAGGACTTCAAGAGGTATCAGCTTTGTTCAATCAGAGTTCAATTGTTGCACTTTCAAAAGGAATATTCATTCGATCTCCCTACATAGCCTATCCCACAACAACCGATTATGTAGATAGTAAACAATATTTAAGTGGTTTCTCTTTTTTTAGTAAACAACGGCCATTAAATTCGATGGAAATTTCCCATCTATTTATGAATATTCAAACAAACCTCATAGGTGCTAAGCTTTCACTAGCATTTGCCCAAACATCCCCTCGAAAGGATGTTCAAGATTGGATGATAAGAGGTAGTAAAATTGCAGAAAAACATATTCAAATTTTCACTAAAGCTCTTCTTAATAATGATATACAATCACCTATATCATCAGATATTGCTATTAGTGATTCAACAATACCAGCATTTTCGGATAAGCTTGCCATGTTTCATATGAGCATTTTAACTGCAGCAGGATCAGGAAACTATGCAACAGCAGCTGCAGCAAGTCAAAGAAGCGACCTTTTTTTGAATTATGAAAGATTATCGTTTGAAATTGCCCAATATGCTAAAGATGGCGTTGGTATCATGATCCGTCATAAATGGCTTGAACAACCACCTGGAACAAAAGACAAGGAACAATTAGCTAAGAAAAAAGAATAAAGCTATATATTTAGAGTAGACTATGCAAGATGCTATAAAGGATCCTCTCATAGAACCCAATTGCATAAAGTCCAAAAAATAGAAAAACCAATCTTTAGGACTCAGAGGTTGGTTTTCTGTTTTTTAAGATGACTAAGGTATACAGCCTTAGTTAACATGATAGAACTTTCCGGCACACATGATAAAGGAAAACCTTTGGCGTAGAAGGATTTTACCTTTATAAGTCCAAGTAAGATAGTAATAGTGACTTATAAAGCAATTGAGGGATGCAGAAATGGAGGGAAGTAAATTGCCTAACAGAGAGTATCCATACTATTTTATAAAGTTAGGTAAATTATATTACGTATATCATTCGTATAAGGACGTAAAAAAGAAAGAGGTATCCAGTTACGAATTTACTAATGATGAATCGTTAGCATTTCCCATTGATAAAGAGTCTGCTAAACAATTAGCAGATAAATGTGGAGGTCATATTGTAATGAAGAATACTACGTTTAATGATTATATTAGCCAAGGAGAAAGGTGGAGTCATTTTATAGATAGCAAAAAGAAGAACATATGGAGAATCTATATCATTAATTGAATGATAAAACCTTTTAACTAATATTTATTTTGAAGAACAAGTTCATATTTGTCGTCACTAAGTGTAAATAATAAAATTTTAATAATATATAAAATACTTTAGTGTTTACTTAACGAATCATAAAACATAGGTAAAAGAAAAAGGGTGTTTTTTTCTAAGTAGAGTCGATTACAATATTTATTTTTAAAGTTATATGTATATGAATCTACAAATCTGGCCAGACTAATAACGTATTCCCCCTATTCCAATAAATTTGAAAATCCTTTGCTTATATGGGCAAAGGATTCTTTTTTATGTGAATATTTCTTAAGGTGCAAATTCTTGAAAACTAACAGTAAGATATATACCTAATGAAATAGCACATAAAGAAGCAAGTTCTATGGTTGCTTCTTTTAATTTTCACCAAAATTCATTGCAAAAAATAGCATACCTAACATGATAAGTAATGGAATTACCACGAAAGAGGTCAAACTAAAATATTTCATTAGTCCTTTTTCATGTTTTCCAAAAGCTATTACTCCACATGAAAAGCCCGCAAGATAAATGCCGACTCCTATATAAAGAATATTTGAGCTATATATGGATGTGAAATATTGTCCCACCCCAATAACAATCCCAAGCATCGATAACCACAATGAATATTGACTAAAACGTTTTTTCAATTTGGTCCTCCAAGAATTAAATATATGGTTAAGGATAACATTTATTTATCTATTAGTTAATATAAAACCAAATGTAGAAAAAAATGGACTTGTAGGATAATATATCTGTTATGATAAAACAATATAGTTTTTAATCTTTTCTAAGGGATGAAGTCTGTGAAAGAGTTTTTATCTAGCTTTTTACTTATAACAAGTTGGCTTATATTTGCTATAAATGCATATTTGTTCATTATGGTTATAGTGGCACCATATTATGCATTTATTCCTTTTTGTAAAGTACTAGGTACTGGACTAGTCTGCTTTTATTTGTCAAAAAAGCTCAATGAAAAATCTAAAGTTAGTTGGTTTTAATCTTTATATGATATACATCCATAGGATAGACAAGAAGGACGTGCTCAATCAGTGACATTTAAAGATTTTTTACCATATCATGCGTTCACAGTTATTTGCTCTAGCGTCTCTTATGCCATATTTCTTATCATCATTGAGCCTAGTTATAGAGCTATTATTGCATTTTTCATGATTTCACTTATTACACTAATTCCTTATTCTGTTGTAGCAGTACCACTGCAAATATTTTTAAATAAATGGCCTAAGAAATTTAATATGCTCTACTTATTTATCTATTGTGTCGTAGCAATCCTATTCCTTTATATCTCTTATAAGCTTCAAGGAAATTGGTCTGATCCAATATGGGATTATCGTAAAATGTTTATATTTGCATTAGGTGCAGCAGTTATATACTGGTTTTGGGATTCCATTATCATGAACAAGAATGAATATCCTTATTACTAAAAATCAAACCTAAATTAGTTGATTAGCTAATTTACATAAAACGGATCTCGGCAGCAAAGGTTTAGTTAAAACTACAATCTTACAGTTTTTAACGAAAAATGTGGTTTGAAACTAATTTCTACTTCCGTGTTACCATCATTTCCGAGAATTGTTAAGCGATTATTCTCACCTTTAATTTGGCTAATATCTTCTAATTCAAAATTAAAGATTAACCCTTTAAAGTGTTTATAACTTAAGCTTACACTACATTGACTTTCATGTACCGACATCGTCAATAGTAAATGAAAGCCATGATCGTCATCTTTGGTATACATAAACATACCTGTCTGATAATCAACCATTACTGAAGGTTCAGCTTCAAATAACTCAAGCAGCTCGTATTCATCGTACTTCATTAATGTTTAAAGCCTCCTATCTTAGTATTACTGTAATAACATGGCTATTATTATTTACAACAACCTTAAATGTATCAGATATGCTCTGTATGTACCTAGGTTTTGAACCCAATTTTTATTACATCTATATATACTCTTAGTTACCATAATCACCATTCTAGGAAACAGAAAAGGAATCTACAGTTGTAGATTCCTTCTTTATGTTTATGTATTTGTTAATTAACAGCACACAAAATTATTTTATTGTAAACTGAAGACTATGCCCTTTAGGCTTAACAGTATCTATTTTATTAAAATATCCTGAATTCTTATTTGGGTAGGAGGAACTTATGATATCGCTTAATAGAATTATAAAATTGCGGGATTTAGAAATTTTTCGAGTGTCAAAAAACGGAAGGATTTTTTCTTATGTAGTAATTGAAGACACTAGAAAACCATTCACAGAAGAAGATAAAAAATTAGATCCATTATGTTATATGGATGAAGAAGATATTAACGCGATTTTAAATGTTTTTAGGATTTCATTGATCAATGATGAAAAATTAAATGAAGAAGATTCAATGTTCCTAAAATCGTTGTTTTCAGATTTTGTTAACAATACAAATTTAACAAACTTTATTATTAAGGAATATGTTCAAGAAGATTTGTATGATTACGAAGTTAACATAACGTTTTTCAATAAAATTTTAGAGAATATAGGTTCAAGTTACATTATTGAAGAATTTGATGAAAAAAATTGGATTTATTTATCACAAGATTAAAATATAAACTATGTATGTGATATACAAAGCTAGTTTACATAAAGTCTCTTCAAGGAACCAAGCAAGCAAAAGAACCCTTGCGGCAGTAGGGTTCAGCTAAGGATTCTTTTGCTTGAGTATGCAGCTTTTTATACATCGTTGATATGACTACGTTCTGTGGGTAGTTGAAAGAAACGAGAATGTATAAAAAGCGCTCCTTTTATACATATGCTCAAGGTTGTCCTATATTGCCTTATTTATAAATTTGTTGTACAATTTTTCAGACTTTTTTATGAATTGAAGCATACAAATTCCCTAAAAGCTATCCGTCCTGCAACGATGGGGTAGCTTTCTTTTTTTGTTAATGATAATAATCAACTTAATATCTTGTCCGTAAAAGTATAAGTTCACAAATTAAAAAACTTTACAATAGAAGAAATGGATCATTTTACCATGTTGTTGCCGATAAAATTCATTATGGTGACGGACTTTTTTAGATAGCGAGCTTTTTTTAAACCAGTAATATAAGTGATAACTATATTTTGTATAAATAATCAAGTTTCAAAGGAGAAAGGTCCATATTAGAAATCAACAAGCTCTAGAGACTATTAATTATTTGTTTTTTTAAATTTAAAGTACGCATATGTACTTAATGCGACGGCTACCATCACTATACAAGTAAGAGGAAATAGAATTGTATTGATGAAATGATCATAAAACCAAGTATACAGAAAAATCACCTCGCATAGTTTAAATTCACATTGATAAGCACTAGTGTAGAAGGATTCAGGGATTGTAAGAGTTATTTTATCATCAGAAAAATCAGGCAAATGAACCTGTTATCCTCTCTGTTTCTTTCTATTTTTCAAGAACGCAACAAGAAGCAGGAGAGGAGGAATAATCGCAGAGAGGGGAATATACAAAACAAACATCTCTATCACCAATCCTTCATGGAGGTGTTCTTGAAAATTGCTAGAAATCGTCATTGACATAAATAGAATCATAAGTCCTATAGGGTATGAAAGTCGTGAAGATGATTTAATCTTAAATAAGTTGGCCGTTCCTATGACAGCCGCATAAAGCAACACGCTTATCTTAAAGAAACCACCGGTAACTAAAGCAATCATAAAAAACACATCAAGACGTTCTAAAAAGTCAGCTACCTGGATGCTTTGTATGGTACTAAGAAGGGGGAATTGTGAACGTGCAGTCAAATCAACCCCAAGTACACTAATGTTAATAAGCATGGCAATAGTCAAGTTGATGCCAGCTAATCCTGATGCACATAACATGGTCACTTTTGCCTTCTTTTGGTTTTTTAAATACGGTAAAATCATGGTAAACACAATCGCTTCACTAAAAGGAAAATACAAGATTTGAGTAAAAACAACTTTCAAGGGTGGGAATATCCCTTCTTCAAGTACTGGTTGTAAGTTCGTAATATCGATTAACCCCGAACATACAATCAGAATAAAGCCAGTGATGGCTAGGATATACATGATTATAAAAAAGATTTCTCCTGATCGGGCTATTACTTCGATACCTTTGCGAACCGTATAAATAACGACAAGGATTAATAAAGCATTCGCAATAAACAAAGGGGTATCGGGATAGGCAAAGGTTAACAACATCTCGCCGATATCACGTAGAACCCTTGCCACATTATAGATAAAATAAAAGATATAAAGAAAGGCTAGTACGCTTCCTATGGCTTTACCTAAGATTTTTTGCATGTACTCTGTAGGTAAAATATCTGGATAGTACGAGTAAAGTTTATTATAGACTAGAAACAGAACAAAACTGAATACTGTTCCAAGCAGAATCGCAAGCCAAGAGTCCTGTTTTGCGTCCATGGCAATAGGTAACAATAAAGTAGTACCCAGCTCAAACAAAACCATTAAGATAAAAAGCTGACTGGCACTAATTTTGGCTTTTTCCATTCAATTGGCGCCTCCTTTTCCATTTTATTAAAGCGACCTTCTGCTTTTTTTGAATGGTTCTTTAACTTTTTCGTCACTTGAGATTCTTTGAATATTATGTAGTAGACATTAGATTGACTTTAAGGTTAGTTCTAGACTAAAAGTATCTTTGCATGGATAAGGATTTTACTAGGAAATTTAATAAAATTAACTATACTCCATATAAAAATTAGTTAATCAAATCTGTTCCTTCCATGCTTCTTCCTGTTTTTAAAGAAAGCTACAAGAAGAAGAAAAGGAGGAACAATTCCAAGAAGAGGGATATGTATAACAAGCATTGCTACCTTTAGTCCTTCATGGTTATGTTCTTGAACATTACTCGCAATGGTGATAGACAAAAAGAGAATGATCAGCCCCAAAGGATACGATAACCGCGAAGGTGATTTAACCTTGAATAAATTGGCCGTTCCTACGACAGCTGCATAAAAT
This sequence comes from Priestia sp. 53B2, assembly GCF_056099005.1. Classification (NCBI taxonomy): domain Bacteria; kingdom Bacillati; phylum Bacillota; class Bacilli; order Caryophanales; family Bacillaceae; genus Priestia; species Priestia sp. 53B2. The sequence continues at coordinate 350,184 of NZ_JBLZXA010000001.1, read as the reverse complement.
AGTAAGCAAATTTTAAAGAAGATAGTGATAATTGAAGCAAGCATAAAAAATACATCAAGACGTTCTAAAAAATTAGCTACTTGGATGCTCTCAATTGTGCTAAGAAGTGGGTATTGTGAACGTTCAGTTAAATCAACACCCAGTACACAGACATTAATAAGCATGGTAATAATTAAATTGATTCCACTTAATCCTGTTGCGCATAACATAGTTACCTTTGCTTTTTGGGGATTGTCTAAATAGGGCAAAATCATCGTAAATACAATGACTTCCGTAAATGGGAAATACAACGTTTGAGTAAATACCACTTTTAGGACAGGGAATAAGCCTTCTTCCAAAATAGGTTGTAAATTTTTAATCTCAATTAAACCAGAAGAAACAATTAAGATAAAGCCAGCAACCGCAAGAACATACATGAAAATAAAAAGCAGTTCTCCCGATCGGGCTATGACCTCAATTCCATTTCTAATGGTATAAATAATGACAAGCATTAATAATGCATTCGCGATGAATAAAGGTGTGTCCGGATAGGCAAAAGTTAACAGCATCTCACCAAAATCACGTAGAACCCTTGAGGCATCGTACATAAAGTAAAGAATGTAAACAAAAGCTAGTACGGTTCCAAGTACTTTCCCTAGAATTTTTTGCATATATTCTGTAGGCAAGAGGTTGGGATAATAGGTATAAAGCCTATGATAGACTAATAATAGAATGAAACTGAATACCATTCCAAGCAGAATCGCAAGCCATGCATCTTGTTTTGCATCTATCGCAAGAGGTACCAGTAAAGCACTCCCCAGCTCAAATAGAACCATTAAAATAAAGAGCTGACTGGCACTGATTTTTGCTTTCTCCATTCAACTGGCACCTCCTTTTCCTTACTTTTGATTCTCTTTTACCCCTGAAAGAAACGATTTATTTCGTAAGCCAGCTCGACGTACGTAGGCTTCCACTGTAATATCTACATCTAACTTTGGAAAGTAGACATCATTCCATTCCGTTTTTAATTTCTTAAATTGATTTGGTCTAGTACGGTGAACCACTTCACCAAATCCCAAAATATCCGTTTTGTTTTTTTGCGCACGTTCAATAGCTGTTTTGAGCTCTTTTTTTATTTCTTTCCTTATGGATTGTTCAATTTTTGTAATGACCTTTGGATTGGTAATATCAACAGGTACCTCCATGTCACCGATATCTCCTTCAACACGTGTATGAACAGAAATATGAGGCTGATCATTCTTCATTTGAGCAGACACACTTGTTTTTTGGCGTATAGTTTGGTAGGCAATCGCTTCTTTTTTCCCTTCCCAATCAATATTAATATCGGTTCCTTGGATTTTGTCTAGAATCCATACCGTTCCTCTGGCTGGTTCTTTATACAGCCAATCCACTAATTTTCCTTGCTTTAAAACAGCAATTCCCGAAGCTCGAAGCGTTGCTTCGGGTGCACTTTCCTGAAGGTTATCCAGCTTTTGTGCTTGCTGGGGATTCCCAACTAGACGAAAGCCTGATACGACGGTTCCTCTTCCAGGAGACTCAATGCTCTTCATCACTTCTTGGAGCGATGTTTTTACATTCTCTCCCCATTTTCTTTCCGTAAACTCTAAGGTTTTTAGCACCTTATTCGCTGGAATCTTATCAACTGGTGTTAACGTTTTCACAAGATCAGCTGCGGACGAACGATTGGCAATCACGAGAGTGGAAGTATTTCGAAATTCTGGATCTCGATCAAACGCATCGATTAATGTATTAATTCCTTCTTCTTTGGCCAATTTTTCCCCAACCACGACCAAGTTTGTATGAGCATAATACAATCGTCGAGAAATTCTGCCCGAAGCCCGTCTACTTGCTTCGACTAGATTATCTCCTGAAGCTGAATAAATGGTAATAGGAGGGCTCTGGGTACCTCCTCCTCCTCCTCCTTGCATACCTCCTGCCACATTCCCTGGATTAATAATTTGGAGCGTTATGTGATATCTTCCATCTTTCGTTTTATCGACGCCCATAGCTGATACAATGGCAAGGTCAGTTAACTCTTTTTTACTCCAACAACTGGTGAGCAACATGGTTATCGTCATTATCAACAACAGAAAAAGTCCTTTACGCTTCATTGTTGTCACCTTCTTCAAGGTCCCGATTCACCATGCCACGAGACGCAGGAGGTTGCGGGTGTTGATTTGTTCCTTCTCGAACCGTGTTAGCAGTAATTAATCGCGGTCTTTGTCTCAGCGTCCACCATGGTAATCTTACGATAGTATCCCCATTATTTACGGGAATGAAAGGAGCACATGGAGCCATATAAGGTACCCCAAATGAACGTAAACTGCATAGATGGACAACCATCATCAAAAGGCACAAAATGATGCCGTAGAAACCAAATGTTGCTGCACCAATCATAAACAAAAAACGAATTAAGCGAGCTGAAATTGCCATGTCAAAGGAAGGTGTAGCAAAACTGGCAATGGCTGTGATTGATACAATGATAACCATTGCTGGTGACACAATACTTGCTTGAACGGCTGCTTGGCCAATTACAAGGGCCCCAACAATGGAGACGGCTGAACCAATGGCTTTAGGTAAGTGTATCCCTGCTTCTCGTAAGATCTCAAAGGTTAGCTCCATAAGAAGGGCTTCTACAAATGCTGGAAAGGGAACAGCTCCCCTCTGTGCCGCAATAGCTACAATGAGCGTGGTTGGCACCATTTCCTGGTGAAAGGTTGTAACAGCGACATAGGTAGCAGGCGCAATTAGCGAAATCATAAACATAAAAATACGTAAAAGACGAATGGAGGTTGCAATATCAAAACGCGCATAATAATCTTCAGCCGATTGGAAGAATTGCATGAACACAGCTGGCGCAATGAGTACAAAGGGGGTTCCATCCACAAAATAGCAATCCGCCCCTCTAACAGGTTCCCGGCTACAACATCAGGTCTTTCCGTGTTGTACATAGTTGGAAAAGGGGTCGCTGTTTGATCCTCTATTAGTTGTTCAATATAACCTGATTCCAAAATGCTATCGATATCAATTCGATGCAATCGCTGACGAATTTCTTTAACGACTTTATCATTGGCAATGCCATGTATGTACATAAGCGTTACATCTGTTTTTGTTACACGTCCAACTTTAAAAGACTCCATCCATAAATCGGGGGTTTTAATGATACGGCGTACCATAGCAGTATTGGTCCCAAGAGACTCGGTAAACGCTCCTTTTGGCCCTCGCACCACCATTTGGGTAGTGGATTCCGCAATGGAACGCTTTTCTCCACCTTTGGTGCTAGCACTCAATGCCCGGTCTACTCCATTCACTAAAATAAGAGTATCGCCTGCCATTAAAGATGCAAACAGGTCATCAAAGTTAGTGACGGAGGATAGGTTTCCAATTGTCATCATATCTTCAGAAAGCAGGTCTATCGCATTGTACTGATTTATTTCTTCTTTGTAATCATCCTTCATCATAGATAGCATTAAATACTCTTGAATAGACTGATTATCTACAATTCCATCTACATAGACAATGGCTGTTTTAATATCGGAATTTCTCCCCATTTTTATCTCACGAATAACAACATCTGAACTATTGCCGGTTTTCTGCTTAATCATGTTAAGGTTGCCTGATAATGAAACTTGTATCAGTTCTATTAGGTGATCGGTAGTTTGATTCTCTTCATCCTGTGGTCGTTTCTTTTTTTGTTTGCGATCTTTAAAAAACGAAGGCATAGATTTAAGCACCCTTCTTTAAGTTTTTATTACTTTAACCATATAAGAGTTTTTTATGTAAAAATTAACAATAAATATTTATGTATCATCATAGAAGAAAGGGAAGAACCTATTAAATGGAGCGTGATAAATATGAAAATTATAGGTATTAGCCTTTTAATGATGGGATGCTTAATGGGCTTTTCTTTAGGCATCGATATTTTTCAAGGATTTGATGTTTCTCAGGCGTTGTCCAACGCCTTGAGTCCTTTTCGAGTAATGGAGATTGCTGAATTATTTGTGCTCTTTCTTCTTCTTTTTCTTTTTTTTGCTGAATCTGCGTATCTTTTTATAAAGAAGAAAAATCAAAGCAAGTAACCATATACTCATCAATCCTTATTTTTAAAAATAGGAAATGGACATAATGGTAATTTAGTTCAGGTTATTCGTTTCAATTGCTTCTTTCTTTAGTCAAGGTCCACATAAAATAATTCATTGTTTCTATTCGTTAGTTGGTTTTTTATCCATTCCTTCACGTTGTTCATTCTGGAATCAAACGCCATTTGAAAGAGACCAGTCAACTGAAAATCGGCGAAATCGCTTCCTTTTAATTTAAGAAATGACTCCTCATAAGAAGAGAAATGAAGCTGTTTGAATAAAAAATTGTCCATAGCCTCTCGAATATATTCTTCATTTTTCCAACAATTCATAGGAACATGAGCAAATTGCCAAGGTCTAAAGACCCCAGGATAAATAGCTTCTACCACTTGAAAAGGGGATTGGCCGAAAAGGGAAAAGACACCTCCTAGGCTATGTTGATTAAAAAAGTGAATATTAACCTGAATAGGAATTTCTTTAAGAGGGATTTTTAGTTTTTCCTCTATTACATACTTTACTGCCTCAATAGCTCGTCGTTTTCCTTCTTCTCCGTGCCAATATTTATCGGGAGCTTGTTGAAACTGCCAAGGTTTAAATTTTCCTGGGTAGGCATTATCAATGACTTCATAATAATTCCATCCATATAGCATAGCAGGGGGTCTGAGACGATGAGACCACAATGTATTTGCGCTTACTTGAAAAGGGATTTCATCGATAGGGATCGATAAGCGTTGCTCAAGTAAATAGCATGTCATATATCGCATATATTTTTTTCCTTCATTACCTACAAAGAAATAATTCGGAAATCGTTTTCTTCTCTTGTCTAGAACATCTTGATAAACTTCAATGACTTGTTCCTTATTCACTATCGAAAGCCCCTTTTGATAAAGTAATTTTTTTATTATGTAAATAGGGATGAGGGAATTGATAAAGGAAAAATAATATACTCGTGCATATTGGTTCTTGAAACCAAACTCCAACGAGTCCGCCATCCTTTCTAGGCTGCGAATTTTTTGTGTTTAAAACAAAAATGTGATCGCTTTCTACTTTGATTTGTTGTAAAATAAAAAAGGCATGTTAATTGGAGATTTTTCGAAATGTCACCTTAACTCATTGAACCTATTCCCACATCACAGCACCAGGGAATAGGTTTTTTTATGTAATTATGGATATAGTATTTAAACCCAAATTTAAAGTGGTATTATTCGTATAAATTTAACAATAACACAAAATATATAGTTCATAAAAGTATACGTTTACGAACTTTTCTTTTATATAAGAAATCTATTATTTTTACCGTTCGTTTAAGTTCGGAAATTAATTACAAACGTATTCTGAAATACACATACTTTTACGAACGTTTTTGATGAAATAAGTTAGAAGGAAAAACGCAAAGAAGCCTATGTCCTTATGGGGATTATATAGGCTTCTAGTGATTAACATTAATGATATGTATAGTACTAATATTATTATCTCAGTAAACGCTTCATCTTTTCTTCTGTTTCGTTCTCTTGACGAGGCTGATAAACGGTTACTTTTAATTGGGGTGCATCATACACTTGGAGCGTAATATGATCCATGATCATTTTTCCTGCCACAGGGTGAATAATGGTCTTTTTTCCACACGGCGTACCTAAAACTTCATGGTTAGACCACCACTCATAAAACTGAGGACTTTTCTCGCTAAGTTCACTAATAATGGTTTTAAACCACTCATCTCCAACGAAGCGTGTGTAAGCTAGGCGAAATTGGGCAATTAGTCGTTGAGCATGATCTTCCCAATTTTGAAAAAGGTTTTGATATTCTTTGGAAGTGAAGCAGCGCCACACTGCATTGCAGTTTCGCTCATCCATCTCGTTAAAGTCCCCAAATACCATCACAGCAGCTTTATTCCAGTCTACGATGTTAAGTTTTTCGTCTGTTACATAGGCAGGGCAATGACCTAATTGGCTTAATAAATTTTTGACAACGCGATCTATATTTTCTTTTTCATTCTGCACGGTTGCAGATGGAATCGGCTGATTGCCTAATAAAAATAAATGCTCCATTTCTTCTTTGTTTAATTTAAAAATACGGGATATGGCTTCTAATACTTCAGAAGACACTTGTATATCTCGTCCTTGTTCCAGCCACGTATACCAAGTTATGCCGACTCCTGCTAGTTGAGACACTTCTTCTCTACGCAATCCTTTGGCTCTTCTCCTCGGTCCAATAGGCAAGTTAAAATCTTGTGGAGACAATCGTTCTCGTCTTATCTTTAGAAAATCCCCTAATTCTTTTCTTCTTTCTTTATCGCTTACCATGAGTTTACTCCTTCGTGTAGGTAGTACTTTTACTACTAGTATAACTAGACTCCTATTACCATTATAATCCTTATTTTATGATCTAGGTAAGGGAGGTGAAACAGATGATAGTAAAAGATAGCGAAAAAAAGTCTCATATATCAAGAGGCTTAGTTCTTTTAATGGCTACGGTTTGCGGGTTTACAGTGGCTAACGTCTACTTGAACCAAACTCTTTTAGTCAGCATGTCTGCCAGTTTTCATGTTTCAGCAGCCAGCATAGGTATCATAGCTACCTTAGCTCAAATTGGATATGCACTAGGAAATCTTTTTTTAGTACCGTTAGGAGACATTTTCGAACGAAAAAAATTAATTTTGTTTTTATTATTCGCTATATGTATCGTTCTTGCTTTAAACGCTTTATCTATCAACAAAATGTGGATGATGGTTACAAGCTTAGCTTTAGGAATCGTAACGGTTGTTCCTCAAATTATTGTTCCGCTGACTGCGAATATAGCTTCAGATCATAATAGAGGAAAAGTTTTAGGAAATGTGGCGATTGGATTAGTTTGTGGTATTTTAGGCGCTCGGCTTGCTAGTGGTTTTATTGATGTTCATTTCGGATGGCGAATGGTGTATTGGACGTCCGCTGTGGCTACACTTTTTATGATTTTGTTAGTTTACATCTATTTTCCAAGAAGTATAGGAGGAAATGCGACCAGTTATAAACACTTACTTATGTCTTTAGGTCCGTTATTTATAAAAGAAAGAGCCCTGCAAAAAGCATGTGTAAGTCAGGGAATGATGTTTGCTTCTTTTAGCGCATTTTGGACCACGCTTGTCTTTTTATTACATACACATCCCTATTCGTATGGCAGTGACATGGTGGGGGTAATAGGGTTAGTCGGGATAGCGGGAGCGTTTGCTACGCCCGTTATCGGACGTTTAATCGATACAAAAGGGGCGAAGTTTGCAAGTCTTTTGTGTATGTCCGTATCTTTACTTGCCTTTATAGGTCTTATAAGGGGAGGGTACTGGTTGCCTGGGTTAATTTTAGGAGCTCTTCTCATAACGATAGGCACTCAAGCAAACCAAGTTGCCTGTCAGTTTACTATTTTCCAATTAGGAGGCGGAAAAAGAAGTCGATTAAATGGATTATATATGGTTTCCACATTTTTAGGAGGGTCTCTAGGATCTTATGTGGGTTTACTTGCATGGAGTAAATGGCAGTGGAATGGGGTGTGTGCAATAGCCATACTGATGATAGCCATTAGTTGTTGTTCTTTAATTCCAATGAGCATTCCTAAAAAAATGATAGGGAATTTAATGAATAAGAAAGGAAGTAATATGTAATGGGAACACATACAGATAACTTTCAACGAGGATTAGATATATTAGCTAAGATTGATCCAGAGAACTACAAGGACATAATGGCAGGCTTTGAACAGTCAGCTCTCCCTGATTTAGGAACGTTAGCTGTAGAGTTTAATTACGGACAAATTTTCTCGAGACCAGGCTTAGACTTAAAGTCACGCCTTCTTGCTACAGTGGCTGGCCTAACTGCATTAGGCAATACGGAACAGCTAAAATTTTATATAAACGGGGCTTTGAATGTTGGCTGGACACAGGAAGAAATTTTAGAAGCAATGTTACAGATGGTCATTTATGCTGGATTTCCTGTAGCTTTAAATACAATTTTGACAGTTGCCAATGAAGTCTTTTACGAAAGAAATGAAAAGGAGAAACAAAATGATTATTGATAGTCATGCACATGTGGTTTTGCCTATAGAGAAACATATTAAAATGATGGATGACAGTGGAATAGATAAGACCGTATTGTTTTCTACTCTTGTTCATCCAGAAAAAAGCAGCAATGTTAAAGAATTTACCACGGAAATGAACAGGTTAAATCAAATTCTAAATAACGAGATGAATCCTGTACAAGCACGTTTAAATGCGCTAGAAGAAGTAAGCGTTACGATTAAGCAGCACCCGAATCGGTTTGTAGGGTTTGGTTCGGTTCCGCTTTGTTATTCTCCTGGTGATATCACCTTAAACGAATGGGTAGAGAAACTTGTCAAAGAGCAAAAGATGAAAGGTCTCGGAGAATTTACTCTTGGTCCAGGTCAAATTCCATTGTTAGAACCTATATTTAAAGCAGCAGGTTACTATACGTCTTTGCCTATCTGGGTACATACTTTTCATCCTTTGAACTTAAAGGATATTCAGGAGTTATTTCTTCTCACTCAAAAATATGAAAATGTGCCGGTGATATACGGGCATATGGGCGGAATTCATTGGCTACAAACGATAGAAATGATAAAAGACACTAAAAATGCTTACTTAGATATATCTGCATTTTATACAACATACGCCTTGTCTTTGGCTATAAAAGAGATACCTGAAAGAACGTTATTTAGTTCAGATTTCCCCTATGGAGATCCATGTTTAAATCTACAGGCTGTCAAGCGTTATACATCTAGCGGAGAAGTTGTAGACAGAGTGTTAGGTGGGAATATCTCGAATCTGCTTCATATATAAATTCAGCGTTTTTTGTTTGATGTTGTGTTGTATGGGATAACTAGCAGTGAATTTTAAAATTATTTTCTGCCTTGAAATAAAAAAGGCAGCCAAATAGAGGGCTGCCTTTTAAACGAAATTCTAGAATTTCGTTTTATCATCATATATGATGAATTCCATTTGAAATATATCATATTCTGTAGTCCTTCAGTTTCTTAATTCCTCTCTCGGAGATACCTTTAAAGACTCACATTATAAAATCTACTTACTTAATTTTGTTTATTGCTAACAAGAGTGACATGGGGAGTTTTACCTTTTGATTTCCTAGATGAAAGATAAACGCCAGTAAAGATAATAAATAGTCCAACGACTACGTTTGGAGTAATTGTCTCTCCCAGTAGTAAATAACCCCATACCATGGCCGAGGCAGGGATCAGGTAAGTAACCGTCGCTGCTAATTCAGGGCCACCATTTTTATTGATATAAAAATAGATTAACTGACCCAATCCTGAGCCAAAACAGCCGAGACCCACAATTGCCAGAATCGGAAGTGGATGAATCAACAAATCTGATTTAAATGGTTCGGTAATCAACATCCCAACTAAACCGATGATAGCACCTGTTAGTAGGGTGAAGGTTGTTATAGTTAGTACGCTCACCTCAGACAGAAACCGTTTTGTTAACTGCCCAGCAAACCCATAGCAGATACAAGCAACAAGCATTGTTCCAATCCCAACAAACCCTTTCCCGAAAATCTGACCAAATTGAAAATTCATGAGAACGAGTATCCCGAAAAAACCGATAAGAATACCGATCCACTGACGTCCGGTAAGTCGATAAGAAAAAAGAATAAATCCGATAAGACCTGTCCAGATTGGAGTGGTCGCATTCAGAATGGAGGCAGTCGTACTGTTTATCTCAGTTTCGCTTAAGGAAATTAATCCCCACGCTAAACCACAGTTAAATATACCAACAACAATCAACGCCTTCCAGGGTAGTTTCTCTTTAACTTCTCTGCGCTTCCACCATAGAAACGGGAGCAAGATGATAGCACCTGCTAGACAACGAAAAAATACAATTCCCCATATACCAGCTGAGGGAAGCAACCACTTCATAAATACAAAAGATAAACCCCAAATGAAACTAAGCCCAATTAAGGCTCCATACAATCGAAACATAATACACCTCCTTACTTCACTTATTATGGCAAATTTTGTTGATTATTTCATTCTGAAATTTTGCTTTTCAGAACATTTTCTCATGTTTTTTATTTTCGTTATCTCCATATCTTTCTCTAGGTATATAAGGTATTTCTTTTTAATAAAATAATAAATTCGACGTTATTCATAGGAATAATTCGGAAAAATTTAGAGTTTTTATCGAAAAGAGAACGTTTGTTCTTGTGTAATATAGAGAACGGATGTTCTTTTTTTGAAAGATTCTTTCGATCGATTATGAGTAGCTACCAAACAGATTCATTATATGTATCGACATGCAGGCATTCCTTGCTTTGTTTTTTTCTATATTAAATGCAAACGTTGAAGAAGGGCATTTCCTACATTTGAAGAATAGTAACACCATTAAATGAATTGAAGGTTGACTGTATGATTGCTAGAGCGACAGATTAAAAAATTGAATAGGAGTGTTCCTTGATGACAAATAGTAAAATGAATCCTAAGGTTGATGAATTTTTAAGTAAAGCTAAAAAGTGGAAAGAAGAATATGAGACGCTGAGAAAGATTGTTCTTGACTGTGAGTTGACCGAAGATTTTAACATACTTCCGAAAGAAGTTATGGAAAGAAATGTTCTGGTCGAGAAGTTTTTGTTTGTTGACTACCGGCGGATCTCCTATCACAGTTGTGAAAGAATATATTGAAAATCAAGGAATGAAATGAGGTGAGTTGATATGGCTACACAAAATAAAGCGTACAAGTTCAGAATATATCCAACAGAAGAACAGAGAATAGTACTCCACAAAACCTTCGGTTTGTCTACAATAAGATGCTGGCGGAACGTATTGATACGTTCGAAAGGCTAAAAGATGATAAAGAGAAGCTTAAAAAAATAAAGCATCCTACTCCTGCTAAATACAAAAAAGAGTTTGAGTGGTTAAAAGAAGTGGACTCTCTAGCGCTGGCTAACGCGCAACTGAACAACGTAAACTTTCTCGTAAGAAGAAAGGTTCTTCAAATTGGAAAAAACAGCGAGTAAAGGTGGCTAAACTACACGAAAAAGTTGCCAATCAACGCAAAAATTTTCTTCATCAAAAATCAAAAGAACGGGTGTCTACTTTGACGCAATCGCGATTGAAGACTTAAATATGAAGGCGATGTCTAAAGTGCTTAAATTTGGAAAAGGTGTAGCTGATAACGCGTGGGGAATGTTCATTACATTCTTAATGGAAAAGGATTAAATGATTAGTACATTTTATTCAAAACATGGCTAATATAAATTGTTAATGTATTTGAGTTAAAAATGGAATAAGGTTAAGTGAACTAATTGATGTTTCATTTGTGTAAAAGTAGAGTAGATTAAAAAAATTTTATTTGAGGAGAAAATGCTATGGAAGTTTTTGCAGAATATTTAGCGAGTATAGATAGCCCTGACCACCGTGACCGAATAGAGGAGGTATTGGCTTGGATTGCTAATACTTTCCCAAATTTGGAACCACAAATCAAATGGAATACGCCAATGTTTACTGATCATGACACATTCATCGTCGGCTTTGCCTCAGCGAAACATCATTTGAGCGTTTCACCTGAAGAAACAGGCATTGCGCACTTTAATCATGACATTGCTCAGGCTGGATATAGCGCTACCAAAGGCCTGTTTCGAATTCTATGGACTGAGCCAGTAAACTATGAATTACTTAAGAATATAATCGAGTTTAATATTTTAGATAAGAAAGACTGTTCAACTTTTTGGCGAAAATAAAAAGCAGATTATGAAAGGTGAACTGATCCCCAAGTAGCTTAAAAATTACAGGATAAATTGGAAGCTGAATTAAAAAGAAAAGATGATTCAGCTTATGAATGGAGAAGAAGGAGGGTACAGAACGGTGGACTTTGAAATGGTTATGAAAGAACTTGAAGCGCTTGGTACGGAACGAATTAAAAAGACTTACATAAACAATGGTGCACACGATCCACTTTTTGGAGTAGCAACAGGAAAAATGAAGCCGATTGCAAAGGAAATCAAGAAAAATCAGGCTTTGGCTGAGCAGCTTTATGCGTCTGGCAATTACGACGCTATGTATTTTGCTGGTATCATTGCAGACCCAACAGAGATGACTGCGGAGGATTTTGAGCGTTGGATCGATAAAGCGTATTTTTACATGCTATCCGATTATGTAGTTGCGGTAACTTTGTCAGAAACCGATTTTGCGCAAGTTGTTGCTGATAGATGGGTGGCAAGCGATGAAGAACTTAAAATGTCGGCAGGTTGGAGTTGTTACTGCTGGCTTTTGGGTAATCGTCCTGACAATGAATTTAGCACAAGCAAGATTGCCGATATGCTTAATCAAGTGGAAGATACGATTCACGATTCTCCAGATCGAACGAAATCGGCTATGAATAATTTTATCTATACAGTCGGTGTTTCATATTTGCCACTTCATGAGAAGGCGCTTGAAACTGCAAAGGCAGTAGGTCCAGTCGAAGTTAAGAAGGATAAGAAAAAAAGTAGTATTCTTCTTGCTTCCGAAAACATTCAAAAGGATATAGATAGAGGACGGCTTGGTTTCAAACGCAAACATGTAAGGTGTTAGCATAGTTCTGTAACTACACTACCTGAAACGAGACTAGATGGAAGGATGTTAAGAGATAAATAAGTAGTGGAAAAAAAAGGATTGGAGATTTAAGTAATGAATAATAAACTAGATAAAGCATTAGCGTTACGAAAGAATGGAAATCACAAAGAATCTAACGAATTGCTAAGTAAATTAGTTAAGGAATTTCCAGACGATGCTTTATATAACTATCAATGTGCTTGGAGCTTTGACATATTAGGAGAAGAAGAAAAGGCAGTGCCCTTTTACGAAAATGCCAGATAGGATTACCTTCTAAGGATATGGAAGGTGCGGTATTGGGATTGGGCAGCACATATAGAGCCTTGGGGGAATATGAAAAATCAAAAGATATATTTTTAAAAGGAATGGAATTATTCCCAGATAATCATGTAATTAAAGTGTTTTATTCCATGACCTTATACAATTTAAAAGAACATTGTAAAGCGATGGAACTGTTACTGAAATGCTTAATAAATACGACAAATGACAATGAAATACTAAGTTATAAAAAAGCCTTAAATTTCTATTCAGATAAACTGGATCAGACTTGGAAGTAGCTTATAAAATTCACTGAATATAAGTTCTTTTCCTGAAACGAGGAGAGGACTTTTTTTGTAACAATACTGGCAGACTTCCTGTGATAAAATGACTTTTAAAATGATAGATTGTGAAGAAATGCATTTAAACTATAGGGGGCGTTTGTTGAATAAGAGAGTCCTTACATATTATATATGTCTAATATGTAAGGAGCCTTATTAGAATTACATTTAACATATGAGATCTTTTCTTTTAATCTTGCGGTTTTTGTTTTGTTGAAGCACTTATGTTTGTGCCACTCTATCCTTACTAAACTCCTGTTCAATTAGCTTATCCATTAGAAAATGATAAAACACTTGATAATTTGTTTTAGTTAGTTTGTCCAGTTCCTGGTGAGTGATGATATTATGTTGGATCAGTAAACCTATAGCAGCTGATATACAATTTACTTTTAAATCTTCTTCCCCTAACATATGAATCACCTTCCCTTATTTACTAAGTAACCCATTCTATATAATAGGCATACTTAAGACACGGACTTATATAAGCTCTTTTCTCAAATTATTGCTCTCATGCTGATAGAAAATGATAATAAAATGTTCTCAACACTTTTTAATGTATACTGTTATCTTTATATACTGCGCTTTCTTTTCCTGCAAAAAAACTAAACGATTTAAAATTTCCCTTATTATGGAATGTTGTATTTGTTTTTAAGAGTTAGGGAAGCTTCTGAACGCTCAGTATGTATCTGAATGCCAACGCCAAGAACTTCTGAACGCCATCCAAGGAAAGTGAATAATGGAATTTATTTTAATTGGTTCTTATTATTTAGCTTATGTAAATGCGAAATAAATTTGGTTTTCCTTTAAGTGAAAAAGGAAATTTTAACTATGTCATAAACCTCCCTGTAGGTAATTATTAAATTATATAGGGAAATTTACATCTCAATAAAATACTGTTATTACAAGTTAGTGAGGTAGAAGTATGAAAGAAACCAATATTAAGAATTTAAAATCTGAAATTATAAAAAAGCACGAGATATTATTTGCAAAGAGACTAGAACTTGAGAGTGAAGCAAGCCGTTTGATGTTAGAAATTAATTTATTAGATGCACAGAATACTCTTGATAAAGTAAGTCAATTAAACCAAAAGATAGATGATATAACCTCTGAAATGGATTATTTGAAACAAGCCCTTGAAGCCATTAATTAAGCTATATATATATCAAAAAAGTGTAACTAATTCTATAAGTATAACCACGAGCAAATTTAAGAGGTATTCAAGCAACTCAAATTTTTCAGATGCAACTAGTGGAGAAACCAGAGTAATTTTAACATAATCCTTTTATATAGATGTAATTGCGTTAGTCTAATAAAAGCCAAATAGAAAAGAGTGATCAACTTGGAAGAAATAAGCGGCCAGATAAATTTCAACCTAATTGAAGCACTACATTCAAACAAACAGCCACTTGTTTCATACAAGTGGCTGTTTTACTTAATTCTCTCTAATATTATGTTTAATAACTTCATTGAATTCTTCTACTTCTTTTCGAATACTAATGGTTGGTCCCCAAGAATCGATAAGATTTATAGCTTCTTGGATAGATTGTAAAGCCTCTATATTCTCTCCTTTTCGTAATAGCAATTGGGCCATCCCGTAGTGATAGTATATTAATTCAATTTGGTTGGCTTTGTCTTTCTGATAAAGAAGGCTATTAAAGCATTTTTCTGCTTCCTCAAGCATATCACAAATGACATAAGCTACACCTAAATTAAAGTAAGCTTCAATGGTCTTTTCTCCTCCATATATTAAACTGATTTCATTAGCTTCTTCATATAATCGGATTGCTGCTCCATAATTTTTATAGACCATACATAGATCACCTCGCACTAATGAAATTCTATGTTGAATCACCGGTGTAGTGAAGATCTCCCTAACTTCTTCAAGAATACATTCTGCTTTGTTAGGATTATTTTTCTTCAACAAGAGCCTTGCTTTTAAGGCAAGTCCCCAAGCTTTCAAATCGTAAACATCAGACCTGTCTGAGCTTAACTGATCTAGTGTCTTTAGACCGGAATCTATTTGTAGTAAGGAATCCTCTAGGTTATTGACTTCCATCAGTGCCCACCCCAATGTGTCGATTCGCAAGAATGCTTCATGGGTATGTTTTCTGAGTTGTTTTGCATAGTCAGCAGCTATTTTCCCATATTTAATCCTTAAAGGTAAATTAATTCGACTCAGAAAATGGCTTATGCGAAATACCAGTTCAATCAAAAGCTCTTTTTGATCGGATTCGTTTGCCCATTTTATAACCTTGAGTATATTTGGCCATTCTTTCTTAATTTCCTCTAAATCACGACCAAGCAAATAACTCCAATAAATCGAATCCGGAAGATCCCGTTTTAAATAGTTGTCTAAATATTGGATATAGTATTGGCTCCAACGCTTACGTGCTACATTTTCAAATTGTTTATCTTCTACCAATCGTTGTTTACCATATGTTACTACGGTTTGATGACCTAGATAATGGATTTTTCCTTCTATACGTTCTCCTTGGATAAGCGCAAATAATTTCATTTGATCAACAGCAAAATGGAATTTTCGAGCGTCTAGTCCAGCCGCTGTTGCCCAACTTTTCTCGTCAGGAGGTTTGCTGAAAAAGCATAACACTTTCCAAAGATGTAAAGTATCTTCATTACATTTCTCCCATGTGCGTCCGAAAAGAAAATCAAATAATTCCAACAGTGAGTAACCGGCTTTTCCTAGTTCCTGAATAAGTTGCTGAGCAGGAATGTCATCATCTGCAATGTAAGCTATACTAAGAGCGATAGCTTTAGGATTTCCAGCAGTAGCTGAAATGAGTTGTTCACGAGTTTCAAGAGGGCTATTTAATAACTGTTTCATTTGTTCTTGTTTGTTCGATGAATTAGACATTTTCATATGTTGTTTTACTTCGTAAGAAAGATAGTTAAGAGCATCGTCCTTTTCCAGTCCCTTTAGTTGAATGGTTATTATATCTCTAAAGTTGTTTCTATATTTTTGCTGTAGATTCTCGCGAGATGTGAGTAATACTTTAACGCCTTGTGGAAGATTAGTAATAAATTCATAAATTTCACTTTCAGCTGTATCGATGCTATCAATCACAAGTAATACAGGTTTTTCTTTTGCATAATTAGCTAATGCATTGCGAACCACAAAACGTTTCTCGTCAATGGATCGGTTGATTTGCTCTATCCGTCCAAGTTGGTAAGCAATTGTATTTAGAAAATCACTAAAGGTTAGTCCCTTCCAGTCAGCACTAAACCATATTATAGAATTGAGGTTTGGCCAATCCATCTCAAGGCTTTCTGTTTCCCTATAATTCTTCTGAATACATGCATATGCTACTTCAAGAGCAAGAGTTGTTTTTCCAATACCAGCCCATCCGGAAATTAAACATAATGGAGAAGGGGAAATTACCCACTGACGAATTGCCTCCAAGTCAAAGTGTCTTCCAATAAAAACTCCTGACCAGCGTGCTGGTAAGTTATGTATTGTAAAATGTTCCTTTGGAGTAGCAGCTTCAGTCTGAAGTTTATTAAGAAATATTTTTTTTACTACTTCCTCAATATCTTTATTAAGGGGTGCACCAAATGAGTTGTCTGCCCCTAATATTTTTGCCTTTTCCAGACACGAAGACATCCAAGCTGGTAAAGCAGGTTTAAGAGTGGGTATAGAAGTTGTTTCCATCAGCTTTGAGAACCAACTGATATCTATATCCGTTTTTTTTAGTATTATCCATATGATGCCGAAGAGCTTTCCATCGTCAATACGACCAGGAATATATTTTAATCCCATCTGACCTATCCAACTTTTAATTGTATTAGGAGATACGCCTAGTTCATTTGCGATATTAGCTATATAAGATTGTCCTAGTGAGCTATCTTCGCCTTTTTTCCTTTTAATCTTATAATCAGGGTGAAGTTTTAGTTCTTTAACACCCGAAGATAACAGTTCTGCAAATGTTTTCCGATCTTCAATTTCAGCCATAAGAATCTTACACCTCCTATTAGCTTTATTTTAACGCTATATCTTTGTTTGTATATAAAAAGAAAAGTACAGTGTTACTGTACTTTTAGACAGTATAAAAGGCTATTAATGGTGTGATGTTAGCAGGTAAAATTAGCTCATGTAATAAAAAACTCTAAAATGTATGCACTTACATAATAATAAAAATATGTTTAAGGAACAGTCAAGTGCATTAGAAATTTATGAGTTAAAAGTAAATTCATATTTATTTTTACGTTATGGATTTATATAGAATTTCTATTAAAGAAAGGAAAATTATTGATGAATAACAACTTACCTAAAACTATGAAAGCAGCTGTCATGCACGGCACAAGAGAAATCAGTATTGAAACATTGCCTATACCACAAATTGATGAAAATGAAGTTTTAATTAAAGTAATGGCTGTAGGAATTTGTGGCTCAGACTTACATTATTATACCCATGGTAGAATTGGTAAATACAAAGTAGAAAAACCATTTATCCTTGGACATGAGTGCTCAGGTGAGGTTGTAGCTATTGGATCAGCTGTGGAAAGATTTAGAGTAGGGGATCGCGTAGCCGTTGAACCAGGAGTAACCTGTGGACATTGTGAAGCATGCAAAGAGGGAAGGTACAACCTTTGTCCAGATGTTCAATTCTTAGCAACACCACCAGTTGATGGTGCCTTTGTTCAATATATAAAAATTCGTCAGGATTTTGTCTTTTTAATCCCGGATTCCCTTTCCTATGAAGATGCTGCCTTAATAGAGCCTTTTTCAGTTGGTATCCATGCAGCGACGAGAACAAAACTTCAGCCTGGGTCAACAATTGCGATTATGGGAATGGGACCGGTAGGGTTAATGGCTGTAGCAGCAGCGAAAGCATTTGGAGCAAGTACAATAATAGCAACAGACTTAGAACCATTGCGTCTTGAGGCAGCAAAACGAATGGGGGCAACTCACGTTATTAATATCAGAGAGCAAGATCCTCTTAATGAAATTAAAAATATTACTGAAAACGTAGGCGTTGACGTTGCATGGGAGACTGCAGGGAATCCAAAAGCATTACAATCTTCACTATCTTCAATTCGTCGTGGTGGGAAATTAGCAATCGTAGGTTTACCTTCTCAAAGCGATATTCCACTCGATGTACCATTTATTGCTGATAATGAGATTGATATATATGGTATTTTCCGCTATGCCAACACTTATCCAAAAGGAATTAAATTTCTTACTTCCGGTGCAATTGACACAAAGAATCTTGTAACAGATAGATATCCGTTAGCCGGCACACGTGAAGCGATGGAGAGAGCACTAAATTTTAAAAACGAATGTTTAAAAATTATAGTGTATCCAAACGAATAAAAACATTATACTTGAAAGCTAGGTTTCTAGTTGGTATTTATGACAAGATTCTTGAACTTTTAATTTTCAGATGCGGAGTTAAAATAGGACATTTGCAACTAAACCGCATCTGTTTTTTCTTTAAGGTAAATGTTTATAATACGGACTTTCTACTAGCTTTCTTAACATATTTTTGAAAACGCATTCTGGAGGTATTACCTATGTTAAACGCAGAACAATCACAAATATTAGAGGCTGAAAGTAAAGGTAAACCTAATTCTATTCCTAGGTTATCCTGGTTAGAACGGTTTGGATATGGAGCGGGAGACATGGCATATAATATTGTTTTTCAATTCGTTAATGCCTATCTACTTTTTTATTATACTGATGTCGGAGGTATCCATCCTGCAGCTGTTGCAACGCTATTTTTAGTAGTACGAGTTCTAGATGCTATTTGCGACCCTATAATGGGAGTTATTTTAGATAAAACTAATACACGTTGGGGAAAAGCCAGACCATATTTGTTATGGGTCTCACTTCCTTTTGCTTTATTCACTATCCTATGTTTTACCAACCCTCACTTAGGGTCAACTGGAAATATTATATATATGTATATTACCTATATCTTATTAGGGATGACGTTTAGTATGCAAACGATTCCAGTTAATAGCTTAACAGGACGAATTACTAATAATGTTCAGGAACGCACGGTTTTAACAACTACTCGTATGATATTGGTTTATGTAGGAATCCTCCTTTCCATTTCATGCGCAACCCCTCTTGTAACAGCTATTGGAGGCGAAAATCAAGAATTTGGATTTCAGATGACTGCTCTAGTCTATGCTGCTGTAAGTATAATTTTAAATCTGTTTAGCTTCTTTACAGTACGCGAGCGCATTGCTCCTAAAAAGAGTAAAAAACATGGAATTAAAGTAACTTTATCTGTTTTGTTTAAAAACAAACCACTACTAGTACTAGTTTCGTCTTTCTTGGCATTTGCTATTGGTTTTAATATTAAACTTAGTACAATGGTTTACTATTTTACTTACAATGTTCATCAAAAGGAATTAGTATTTTGGGGCACTGTTTTATTTTTTGGAGCTGCGCTAATTAGTAACTTATTTATTCCTTTATTCTCTGATAAATGGGGTAGAAAGAGTGTAATGATTGTATCAGCTACAGTATCTCTTATTTCATATATAGGACTCCAATTTACTTCTTTTGATTCAGTTGCTTTAATTTTATTTTGGCTGTTTGCTTCGGGATTCTTTACCACTCCACTAAACACACTAGCTTGGGGGATGGTTGCCGATTGTGTAGATTATGCTGAATGGAAAACTGGAGTTCGAGCAGATGGTGTTGTTATTTCCTTAATGAGTTTTACTAATAAGTTAGGGGTTGCACTTGCTGGATCATTCTCAGCCATCTATTTGGGGATAGCAGGCTATGTAGCTAATGCAGAACAAACCGTAGCTTCCTTAAATGCTATAAAAAATATGAATGCTCTAGTGCCAGGAATTTTCATTTTACTTTCTGTATTAATAATCTGCTTTTATCCTTTAACTGAAAAAACATACAATAAAATGATTTTGGATTTAGAGAAAAAATCTAAGTAAATGAGTGTGATATAAGTGCAAAATAGCATAAGTGAAAATGCTCCAGTTGTTTGTGTAGGAGAATTATTAATTGATTTCTTTTGTAGCAATATTAATTCCAATTTAATAGAGGGACGCCAATTTTTAAAAAATGCCGGTGGAGCACCAGCAAATGTATGCGCAACCATAGCGAAACTAGGGGGTAATGCATCATTTAGTGGTAAAGTAGGTAAAGACCCATTCGGTTACTTTTTAGAAGAAACCTTAAATTCATTAAACGTAGATACTTCGATGCTTGCTTGGGATGAAAAGGTAGCAACTACCCTAGCTTTTGTGTCTCTACAAGAAAATGGTGAGCGAGACTTTGTATTTCATAGGGGAGCTGACGCTTTAATGACAATGGAGGACATTAACCTAAATGAAATAAATAAAGCTGAAATCCTTCATTTTGGTTCAGCCACGGCAATGTTAACTTCTCCATTCCGTGAAACTTATTTAAGCCTTATCTCTAGTGCTAAAGAGGAAGGAAAGTTTATTTCTTTTGATCCTAACTATCGAAGAGATTTATGGAAAGGAAGATTAATTGATTTCATCTCAATTGCAAAGAAAGCTATTGCTTTAAGTGATTTTGTAAAAGTAAGTGATGAAGAATTAGAGATTATCACAGGCATTAAGAATCATGAAGTAGGTGTTGATACCCTACATAAAATGGGAGCTAAAATTGTAGCAGTTACGCTTGGAAAAAGGGGAACATTGATATCTAATAGTAGAAAAAAAGAACTAGTGAAGAGTATTCCTATTAAGTCAATTGACTCTACAGGAGCTGGGGATGCTTTTGTAGGTGCAACGTTGTTCAAATTAGCTAATACACAGAATATCAAATCCATTAAAAATGATTTCGAGCATTTACTCGACATTATTGCATTTGCAAACCGAGTTGGAGCGCTGGTATGTACAAAGATAGGAGCAATTGAAGCACTGCCAAATATTGAAGAAATAGAAATTACTAGTGTATAAACAGCCTAGCAGTAATAATACAATAATTAGACATCATTTTATATTAGTCCTATAGCAAAGGCATTTTATACAATATACGCCTTGTCTTTGGCTATAAAAGAAATACCTCAGAGAACGTTAATTTAGTTCAGATTTTCCATATGGAGATCGATATTTACATCTACAGGCTGTTAAGCGTCATACATCTAGTCAAGAAGTTATAGATAGAGTATTAGGTGGAAATGAGATACTTTCTTTTTTATTTTAATTCTGTTTTCATAATAGAATTAAAATTCTCTTTAGCATGGTGCCTCTTTTGCACATAAGTCTTCCTCACTCTATAAAAGAAACCTCAGTTCAATTCATAAATTTGAACTGAGGTTTCTTATTATCCTCGAAAGATTAAATTTATTTTTTATTTACTTGGCGTCCACTTTTTTTCTGGCTCTGGGAACCTGTGTTGCCAACTTGAAATTCATTACCTAATTCAACATCATTTCTTTTATCTTGCTTCTCTACTTGCTCTCTTGTTTGATTCTTTTTCTGTATCCCTTGTTTTGACATTACTTATCTCATCTCGCTTTCATCTAGTATTGTTTTTAATATGTGCAACTATAAGAAAAAACATATAAATTAAATAAATAAATTGTTAGTTGCTTCTGAACCAAAGCCCTATTTGCCACTAGGCTAATCCCAGCATATAAACAATCGAGCACATCTTACATTACTACCTACACCTTACCTAATGCAGTAATTATTCTTTTTTAGTTTTAGGGTGGACGGCCAAGCTTTATGGGATTAATTTGATTTTGGAATAAGTGAGAATAGTATCTTAAAAATGACACATAATTAGTAAAACAATTACTGTTGTTTAATATGTCAAGAGATGAAGATTTTACTCATTTTTGGAGGAAGTTGTAATGGAGAAAGATCAAACTTTGAAAAATGCGATGAATGAATGGGCACGTGTAACTGAGAATCCACAAATGTTAATGACTTATGAAGTAAACCAGGAATTCCAAGTAGATGAAAAATTGACATTAAAAAAAGCTGAAAAACAAGGGGAAAAAAGAGCTATTAAGGGAGTAGCATTAAGAATGCTACAAAAAGGTATGGATAATCAAACAATATCTGAATTAACTGAGCTTACAGAAGAAGAGATTGAACAGATTCGTAAATAACGAATGTAAACCGAGGGTAGGAAGAAATATATCCAAAACAAAATTTTATTTTATCACGATAAAAAAAGGGCTACCCCAAAATAGGAAAGAGGTAGCTTGCTCTACTCAAGCTAAAAATTGAATACATTGGTTGAGTTAAAACAACTACATTATTTTAACATGTATAAAATTTTTAGTGAAACGCTATCATTTCCAGTTTTATTAACTAATTTCCTCTGCTAAAATGGAATCATAGGGATGAAGAGAGAAGGGTAGATGAGGCATATGAGTACGAGTCTATTGCTAACTTTAGGGGTTATATTTTTGGCAACAATAGCTATAGCCATTTTAATTAAGATTCCAGAAGAAGATTAAACTGAATAATAAAATGAAAAGCTATCTCAAATTATGAACGAGATAGCTTCTTTACTACTTAATGTCTCATTTGAAAAATTAAAATTAATTTTATATAGAGGAATTAGATGTATAAAAATTAATTAAAAACAAATACTTTCACTGTCATAAATAAAAAGGAGGCTAGATAAAGGTGGATGCACAAAGAGCACAAGAAATTGCCAATTCAGTGGACATGGCCAATGTAATATATAATGGAAAAAGTATTTACATTGAGCATGTAGACCAACAAAATGGGGTAGCTACAATTCATAACCTGGATGAACCAAATAATAAGCAAAGTGTTTCTATATCTGAACTAGCAGAACAGTAATTTATTCTTAAAATAAAAAAGCCGTTTTATTTAGGCTTTTTTTTATTTTTCTCTTATTTTTATCGAGAGAGGAAGAGAGGATGAGAAGAAAAAATCACCACATCAGAAAAGTGTTGTTAGATCAAGGATGTATAAAAATCTAACCATAATGAACTTCACTTTTAAGTGGAGGACTCAATATAATGAAACGCGACTCCTTATAACTTCCATCTTTCAAAGAAATCTCTTCCCAACAACAGTAAATCAAGCAAATAAGAAAATATTGTATGAGGGTTAGGGGTCATTTTTTCGCTTATGTTGACTTCTGCGAAATTATAAGGTAGAATAATTTTTGTTGGTGGCGAAACAGATATTAATTATTAAATTACTAGTCCATGTTTCATATGAAGGGGTAGCATAAGAATAAACACGACTTACTGTAAATTATTTCTATATTTATTGGTGGCATAGCTAAGTGGTAAGGCGAAGGTCTGCAATACCTTTTTCGCCGGTTCAAATCCGGTTGCCGTCTCCACATTCTAATAGAGAACTTAGAAAGGACCTTTAGCTCAGCTGGTTAGAGCAGATGGCTCATAACCGTCCGGTCGTAGGTTCGAGTCCTACAAGGTCCACCATTGAACCTGAAATATGGAGGAATACCCAAGTCTGGCTGAAGGGATCGGTCTTGAAAACCGACAGGGGTGTCAAAGCCCGCGGGGGTTCGAATCCCTCTTCCTCTTCCATTATATCTTTATTATTATCGCGGGGTGGAGCAGTCTGGTAGCTCGTCGGGCTCATAACCCGAAGGTCGCAGGTTCAAATCCTGTCCCCGCAACCATTTTTCACATGCGGATGTGGCGGAATTGGCAGACGCGCTAGACTTAGGATCTAGTGTCTTATGACGTGGGGGTTCAAGTCCCTTCATCCGCACCATTTTAGGAAGCGCACGTAGCTCAATTGGATAGAGCGTTTGACTACGGATCAAAAGGTTAGGGGTTCGACTCCTCTCGGGCGCGCCATAAACGGGAAGTAGATCAGTTTTGTAGAGCCCAAATCTGATAAGCGTGAGGTCGGTGTCAAGCCCACTTAGGCCTACCATTATTCCACAGTATTTCAGTGGGAGATCCATACAGAGAAGTACCCAAGCGGCTCAAGGGGCTCCCCTGCTAAGGGAGTAGATCGTTAACGCGATGCGAGGGTTCGAATCCCTTCTTCTCTGCCATTTTATAATTTTATCTGGTCCGTTGGCCGAGTGGTCGAGAAATTGCCCTTTTAAAAAGGTAACACGGGTTCGAATCCCGGACGGGTCATTACAAAAAAGGCAGTTTGCTGATAAAGCAAGCTGTCTTTTTATTGGATAAGAGATATTGCTTTAATCCATTATGTAAAACTAATTTAAATGTTATTAGAATGAAGATAAGAAAAACATTTGATAATAGTGGCGATAACTAGGAGTATGTCAACAGAGATATTTAATAAATTTCAACATTGTAGAAACGCTCTAGCTATAATCCCAAATGAACCAGCCCCAACAAAAAAGCACTCACCAAAGTGAGTGCTTTCCTATTAAATAAACAATCCAACCATAATACCTGTTAAAATCGAGCCCATTGTAGCGACTAACAGCATTTTCAAGCCGAACTTTGCAACCCGTGAAGCTTGTTCGCCGTTGATTGCTTGGATCGTACCAAGAACGATACCAATTGAGCTGAAGTTTGCAAATGAGATTAAGTAAGCTGATACGATACCAACCGTTTTTTCAGAAAGGTGAGGCATCATTTTTTGGAAGTCAAGCATGGCAACGAATTCGTTTGCTACTACTTTTGTTCCCATTACGCCGCCGGCTCTCATTAGTTCATCTGCCGGAATACCCATGATAAAGGCAATTGGGTAGAAGATATAGCCTAAAATGTCTTGAACAGTTAATCCGATTACGCCGTTTAATACGTAGTTCACTAATGCTAAAAGACCAACGTACGTTACAAGCATCGCTGCTACGATTAACGCAACGCGTCCGCCGTCTAGTGCTCCGTCACCGATTGCTTCAAACAGCGTGCCTTGCTTAGCAGGCGCTTTAATATCGACTTCGTTTTCATCTTCTACTTTTACAGGTGCAACGATAGAAGAAACGATTAAGCCAGAGAATACGTTTAGCGGAAGGGCAATTAATACGTATTCAGCCGGAATCATCTGCATGTATGCGCCTAGAATCGAACAAGAAACGGATACTAAAGATGTTGTTGTAACGATAAATAAACGGTTTGGTGTTAAACCTCCGATGTGGTTTTTCACCGCAATTAGCGCCGTTGTATCACCAAAAATCATTGCGTTCACTGCTGTGAAGCTTTCAATTTGGGGAAGTCCGGTAATTTTTGAAACAAGTCCTCCGATATATTTGATCCCAAAGGGTAAAATACGAGAGTAGTTTAAAATACTTAATAATGCTGAAACGAATACAATCATAACTAACGTTTGGATAAAGAAAATGCCTTTTCCTGCAAGATCTCCAAACACGAACGAAATTCCGTCGTTACCAAATGATAAGATCTTTGTAAATACACTCGTAATAAAGTCAAGCACCTTGCGACCAATCGATGTATTCATCATAAAAGCAGAGATAGCAAGCTGAATAACCAGCATAACTGCGATGCCTTTGTAGTTGATAAGTTTCTTGTCGTTTGACATGAGGAACGCAACTGCTAAGACAATTACAATTCCGATAATTCCCATTAAAATTGACATTTACTTTTCTCCTTACATGTACTCTATATTTATAAAAGAGGGACGTGCATAGAAATGACTATGTAAGTCGGCCTCTATTTTATATAAAAATCAGGACTTTCACGCTAGTTTTAGTAAAAATGGGCAAAATTTTTTAGGGCATTGTAAAAAATGATGTAATTGTAAAATAATATTTACTATGTGCTAATATGTAAAAAAACATGCAGAACTGACATAATAACTTATATTTCGACAGCCTCTACTATCTTAAATCATTTCGAACAAAAGAAAAAGAGGAAATGAAGATATTTTTAATATAATTGTGAAATATTTTTTAAACTTTCATGATATTGCCAAGATTTTAGTGGAATACACAAAAAATAAGAGCGCCATCTTTAAAATGTGGTAAAATATGACGTAATTAGTAAGGGAAAACGGGGAAGGGAGAGGTACGAATGAATCAACGTAAAATAATTCATTTAGCAACCGGCATGCCTGAACAAATGGCATACAGTCCTGACAAAGAAATGCGCACAGGCATATGCAAGAAGCAAGTAGACGAGACCTTTTTAGCAAAAAAAGGGTTTCAAGGCGACGGCGTAGCGAACTTAAAGTATCACGGCGGACCGGATCGTGCGGTGTGCGTGTATCCGTATGAACACTACAAAAAATGGAACGAAGAATTTGATACGGAGCTGCCGATGTCTGCGTTTGGAGAAAATCTTGTTGTTGCAGGCATGGTTGAAAAAGACGTATGCATTGGAGACGTTTATCAAGTAGGAGACGCCGTTATTCAAGTGACGCAAGGGCGAAATCCATGTGACACGATTACAAAGCGAACGGGCGTTAAAGGGATTTTAAAACGAATGATTGATACAAGCTATACCGGCTATCTTTGCCGCGTGCTGAAAGAAGGTACGATTACGCAAGGTGCAGAAGTGAAATTGATTGAAGCTCATCCAAACCAAGTATCCGTTTGGTTTACGCTTGATTTATATTTCCATCGCCCAAAAGATGTAGAAGGGATGAAGCGGGCTTTAGAAGTGGCTGAGCTAGCTGAAGACTGGAAGCATAAATTTCAAACGCGTATTGAAAAGGCGCTTTCCGTCGCGCAGAGATAAAAAGTAAATGCCCTCTAATCGTTAGAACGTATCTAACGATTAGAGGGCATTTTTTTCTTAGAAGCGTCCGTATCCTAAGAAATGATCTTGGTAGTAAGAAACATCTAGGTCAGCTACAGCTACACCGTGTGAACCAGCATGAATCATTTGGCCGTTTCCGATGTAGATTCCCATGTGAGATGGGCCGCTTGTGTATGTGTTTTGGAAGAATACTAGATCCCCTGGTTGTGGAGACGAAATTTTTGTCGCCATGTTCCAGTAGTTTGCTACGCTTGTACGTGAAATGCTGTGACCGCTATGGTTGAACACGTATGCGATAAAGCCTGAGCAGTCAAATCCGCTTGGTGTGTTTCCTGCCCATTGGTAAGGTGATCCTACTAAACTACGTGCAACATTTACTGTGCTTCCAGAAGCCGTGCTTGTTGTTGGAGCAGGTGCTGGTGTGCTTGTTTCTTGTGCTGCAGATGGAGATGCAGATGCTGTAGAAGTAGAAGGAGTTGATGTGCTTACACCTTTTACTTGACTTGCGCTTGGTTTACCTGATGCAATTGTTACGTAGCTTGAGCTTTTTGAAATCCATTTGTTTGGTGCAATTTCAACTAAGCCGTTTGCTTCTTTTAAAATAGCAAACTCTTGGCCTTGTGTTGCAGTTCCAACGACCGGAGATGAAAAGCTAGCTCCTTGACGAATATTTAACGCACTCACGTTTACGATGACTTTTTGATTAGTAGTAGTAGTTGCTTGTTGTTGAGGTACGCTTGGCGTTACCTTTTCTTGTACGGGTGCTGGTGCAGCGCCTCCGTCATTTGCACTTGCTGAAGTTGTGCTAAATGTTAGGGCAGCGGGAACAAGTAATGCTGCTAACCCCATATTCATAACTGTACGATTTGCTTTCTTTAGCATGTTCTTTCTCCCTTTCCATAACTTGTTTTATTCACAACTGTGAGTCTATCAATCCTGACAGGAAAAGTAAACATCTAATTCCAAATTACGACATTTTGTAACATAGTTTTAATATTAAAGAGCGGTATAAGTAGAATTGTCACCTTCTCTGTAATAATTCTGACAATTTATCTAGGTAGAAATGTTTAGGGAATTCATAGATTTATTAGAAAATATGTAAAGGGTATGGAATTTTTCTATTTTTATGTTAAAAAAGAGGGGGAATTAAGGAAACAGCGGCTATTTAGCTGCTGTTTCTAAGAGATATAGTTCGATGGTAATATAGTTTACTAACTCATCTATTGAATAACAGGTTACAAATTTCAGCTAATGTATATAGAGAGAATACCAAAACTAAGTAAAAAAACCGTATTCGCAACTCGAATACGGTTTTTCGTTTATTCAGTGACTTCAGTTTCATTTGCTTTTAGCTTTTCATAAAATACGCCAAGCGAAGTCGTTACATACGGAACGAGCCATAATAACCCAATGCCAAGCGTGATGATACTTAAAATTCCCCAGCCGATAAAGCTTAAAACAAGTAAAAAGTAGGTCCACTTGTAGCCGTTCATTAACCGTCTGCTTTCAGTAATAGACTGGTTGACTGAATAATCTGGGTTATCGCGGAATACGTAGTAAGCCTGTGAATAGGCAAGGCTTTTGATGATGCCGGGAATGATTAATAAAATGCTCCATAGCACGGTATAAATAATCGTTAGCAAGTAAAGTCCGAGTGTTCTAAAATATAAGCCCGCAGATGAAAACGAATCAAACACATTTCCAACACGTACACTTTCTCCTCGCACCAAACGCAGCAGTACCCAGTAGTAAGAGAAAAAGAGCGGTACGAGCAGCAGGGATACAATATTAGCTAAGGTAGACTGAGAGTATTCGGTTTCGGACCCGTTTGGAAATCCGTTGATTAAAAAGTCAATAAGTCCTGGAATACCGGCAGCGATTAGATACGTAACGAACGTAAGCAGTACGGCAAATCCCCAGCGGTTTTTCAGCGCTGCGAGTGCACCTTGCTTCACTTCTTTTATTCTCATAACTTGATGTCCCCCTCTAGGTGAGTTTATACAGAGAATTTAACCTGTACATTAGTCAATATATTAGCGATTTTTGAATATATGAATGCTTGCACTAATAAGTTGTGTAAAGATTTTTTAGACGCTTGAAATTTGTGGAAAGTTCTTTAAAATGGAAGTATAAGGATATTTTAAGTGGGAGGAGAAAAGGAAATGACGCTTTTGTATTTGCTGATTCTGGCAGTCGTCTATGTCTTTCTGGATTTTTGCCTGCGAAAAAAGCTGCATACAAAGATGAAAAAGCTATTGGAGAAGCTTTAAAGGAAGGCGTCCTCTGTTTATCACAATTGAAATGGTGATGCTTGCTGCGTTTTTAGTGCTGATCTTTGTTATACCTCCAGCCTACACCTCTGTTTTTATATTTCTTTTCTTTTTTTTCCTATACGTAATTCGAGGTTTCGAAGAATGGAAGTTTGAAAGAAAGCAAAAAGAGCACTACCACTCGTGGTTTGGTGCAACTTTTTTCTTATTAGGGACGTTTATATTACTGATGACAGATATGTAAAACAAAATTGAGACATAACGAAATGAAGCGCGGTTGATTTTCGTGCAAGGCTTCGCTTTCCGCGGGCGGCCGGTGAGCCTCCTCGTCGCGTGCGCTCCTGCGGGGTCTCACCCGTCCCGCTTTTCCCGCAGGAGTCTTCGTCTTGCCCTCCAATCAACCACTAGAAACACCTACATATATGAAACAAGCCTACGTTCACCATACCCATGAAAAAATCCGAACGAATTTGATTCTCCATCAAGAATCAAGTTCGTTCGGATCTTCCTTCAATCAAACTACTTTTCTCACGTCCTTATTATTTTACGTAAAGTATTGAACGACCGTGCTTTTGTTCTTCTCTACGTTAACACGAGCATACGCGCCGTTAATAAGCGTGAGCTGAGGAGGGAGGTGGCCGCAGTCGATATCATAGATAACTGGAATATGTAAGTCTGAGGCAAGGTCATGATACACATCTTCAGCGGTGTAGGAATCAACGGGTTTATTAGCGCTGCTTCTGCCGAATAAAATACCTGAGCAGTTGTCAAACCAGCCCGCTAACTTAAGCTGAAGAAGTGAACGGCGAAGGTCAGCCGTCGTCAGTTCACAGTTATCAAAATACCAAATGACTGGATCAGCAGGAATATGTTTTTCTCGAAAAGCTTTTACGTCTCCAAAAGGAGTGCCCGCTAAGTGTCTGATCACGTCAATACATCCTCCGAGCAGACGCCCTTCGATGTGAACGTCGCTTAACTCTGTATGTTTCCAAGCGGTTTGTTCCGTTAAATGAAACACGCATGGTGACGGATTATCGTGCTGCCATTCTTTTTGATAGCAATCAGAAGAAACTTGAACCACGCTTTCTCCTTTTTTGGTCGTCAGCACCTGCTGCCACATCGCAGTCGTTGGATCCCAGTATTCTCCTCGTAAGTCCACAAAGTTGGTTCCATGAGCCGTTGCAATCCCGGTATTAAGTGTAATAGCCAGCAAAAGAACGCTGGTGTCAGAATAGCCAAGCACCCATTTTGCTGTCCATTTTGTAAAGTCGAGATGTTCAAGAGTTTCAATCAGCAGTTCGCCTCCCCAAGGAGGAATAATAATATCAATAATGTTTTCATCTTCTATCATGGCTTGAAGCTCATTCGCACGTTTTTTAGGAGAAGCGGACTTTGCTTTGTGCTGCGTCCAAACGGTTTCTCCCGGTATAACAGAAAAGCCTTTTTCCTTCATTCGTTCACACGATAAAGAAAACATGGAATGAAGAGCTTGAGGTACACCAGAAGAAGGTGCGGTTACGCCGATGGTAGGGTTAGATGTAAGAAAAGGATAGGTAATCATAGCGGCCTCCTTCAAAGGTTTTAGCTTATTTTACCAGCGAGGGAAATACTGAACAAGCTTATTTTTTATTTAATTTAAGAGTGTTGATAGGTTTTATAAAAGAAATTCGTATTAATAGATGTAAAAGCAAGCGGAAAGGAGCAATGTCATGGAAGATGACTGGATTGTTGCATGTATAACGAGAAAAAAAGAAAAAGGATTAGAGCTGTTAATCGATCAGTACGGAGGATTAATTACCTCTATTGTACGCAAGCATTTAAGCACGTTAAAAAGCTACGAAGAAGAGTGTGTAAACGACGTGTTATTAGCGGTATGGCACCATATTCACCGCTTTGATTCGGAGAAAAACACGTTTAAAAATTGGGTTGCAGCTGTTGCTAAGTACAAAGCCATTGACTATCAGCGCAAATACATAAAAACGCAGCATGAATCCCTTAGCGAAGCGGAATTTGATGAAAAAGCAGAAGGTAGCGTCCAAGCAGGCGACGTGGAAGAACTTTTAGGTCACTTAAATGAAGGAGACCGCGAGCTGTTTAAAGCGTATTACTTACAAGAAATTGAGCTTAAACAAATTGCTCAAAAGCAGCAGACCACGATCAGCAATTTATATAACCGGCTGTCGCGCGGACGAAAAAAATTAAAAGCGATTTTCAAATAAGAAATAAGGAGGGACAAAGATGAAAAATCAATATGACTTATTAAATGGATCTTCTGTAGATTTTGATGAATATGAAGAAATTGAGCTAACGGCAAGCGAGAAAAAGCGAATGAAAAAACGCTTAAAGCGTGACATAAAGCCGACTCGAAAAAAAGCGCGTCCGCTGATCGCCGCTGCGGTGCTGCTGCTTGCTGTGACACCTGTAATGATGCAAAACGAAACGGTATGGGCATCGGCTGTGCGAATCAGTCAGCAAATTGGCCAGCAAATCGAGCTGCTTATGAACAAGCCTGAAGGCAGCTTGAGCAGCTATAAAAAAACGGTAAATGAAACGGCAACGGATCAAGGCATTCAAGTAAAAGTAAATGAGCTGATGCTTGATGACAGACAGGTGCTCCTTGGGTTGACGATTAGCGCAGATGAATTTAGAAGAACCGCACTAGGGCTTCACCGAGACGCGCCAATTCGACCGGGAGAGCTGCGCGTGAAAATTGGAAACATGTCGTTTTTTGATTCGGCTTCAAGTATTAGAGAGGAACCAATCAAAAACAAAGACGGAAGCTGGAACTATCTGTACGCTTTAAAACTAACGCAAGCGGACACGAACGGAGACGGGAAAATCGATGTGGAAGGCTACAATGTGCTAGATCATATTGATCCGAATAAAAACTATCAAATCAGCGCTCAGTTCACGAGCCTTGATTTTGAAAAGAATCCTGCTCAGACGAAAAGTGGGAACTACCGAGATTCTTACGGGGAGATTAAAGGAAATTGGACCGTGCATACAAGCGTAAACGGCTCAAAAATTATTGCTGACACAAAAGTGTATCCGTTAAATAAAGAAATTCCGATTAATGAAAAAGGAATAGAAGGCTTATTGTCTATTAAAGAAGTTCGCGTATCGCCTGTTTCGATTAAAATGCACTATACGTTTACAGCTTCAAAAGGAAGCATTCGAAACGGAACGAACGTGGGCGTAAAAATAAAAGACCAAAATGGAAGAGATCTTTCTGAAAGCGGCAGTGGAGGAGGAACAGACAGAGTGCTAGAAATAGACGAAGAGTACCGAAACGACAAAGGGGTGGTTATGCTTCGATTTGTTCCGTATGTAAGTGATTGCGAAAATGACAGTTCAAAAGATTTAACCTCGGACGCCTTTAATTTGAAGGTAAATAACAAATAACAAAATAAAAACCAGATGCCTGCTTAGCGGGCATCTGGTTTTTATTAGATATCCATTTTATTTAACAAGCGAAGAAACGTCTGTAATTCTTCATCCGTAAAATGGCTAAGCTTTTCACCATATTCTTTAGTGAGTACTTTTTCCATTTCTTCTGCAAACGCTTTTCCTTTATCCGTAATGGATAAGTAGACAACGCGGCGGTCTTTTTGACTGCGTACGCGCGTGACAAATTCTCTTTCCATGAGACGGTCGCTGACGCACGTCATGCTGCTGTTTGAGATGTGCATATGCTCTGCAATCTCAGAAACGATATGATTGCCTTCTTTATACAGCAGGCGAAGCGCTAAAAATTCATTTAAAGGAATATATGATTTTAAAGTGGGGATAACCGATAGCTGCATTTTTTTCGTTTGGTTTCGCATCGTGGAAACCACATTTTGGATAAGTTGATCTCGTGTATTCATAGAGGTTGTATGCTCCTTTTTCCGTTCAAACAATTCTTTTTCTTTTCTATTGTACCATATTGTTCATAAAGAGAAGAGGCAGGTTTTTTAGAGAAAAAAAGAGAAGTAGTACATATCTGTTGCGATAGAAAGGGGCTTGAGTGATGGAAAAGGTAATTGAGTTTAAAACGACGCTGCTTCCTTTTGATGGAGCAAAGAAGCTTTTGAACGCAAATAATTCGGAAAGTGACTTATTATACAAGGAATATTATGATCTAGGAGACGGTAAGCAGATGTGCACGCTTGTGTTTGAACGCTATTTTTTCCGCACCGGCGGCAGAGGATCACTAACGATTATTTTAGAAAATGTGTCGGGTCCAAACAAAGTTAAGTGTATTCCTTCAGGAAGCGCAGAAGGGATATTAAATATTGACTGGGGAGCAAGCAAAGATTTTGTACGATGGGTAGAAAACGCACTGTCTGCTTATACGTTAGAAGAACCGCAAAGATAAAGGCAAAGCTGGAGAAGGCAATAAGCTTCTTCAGCTTTTTTGTGAAGGAAATGACGAGTAGAGAAATGAAAAGATGCAAAAGCTACTGTAGAAATAAGAACTTTATGTGGACAATAAGCATTTTTTCTCTTTTTACCGGATAAATGAGTATAATATGAAATTGCAGGAAGACTTCACATTTACATAACAAAGGAGAACGTAATGAAAAAACTCAGCATCGTATTATTCGTTTTAATGATAGCTATAGTAGGCTGTTCAAAAGGAAATGATTCAAGTTCCAAAGAAGTAAAAGGAACGATTGAAGTACCGGAATCAATTCAAGCAAATGAACAAGTCAAACTTAAAGTCCTTGTGACGCAAGGAGATAAAAAAGTGGAAAACGCGGATGACGTGCAGTTCCAAGTTGAAAAAGAAGGCTACATCAATCAAGAAATGACAAAAGCACCGCACGAAGGAAAAGGTGTATACAGCACGGACTATACGTTTAAAGAAGACGGCGAATATATGATTACCGCTCACGTTACGGTAGACGGTGACATGAAAATGTTTACGAAAAAAGTAGAGATAGGCAAGTCTAAAGAGTAAAGCATACAGATGAAGAAGGGGCTTATATAGCCATAAAAAAGAGAATGTCACGCGCATTCTCTTTTTTTAATAAGGTCGTTTTTTCAATGTTTTTTACCGTTAAAACGAAATGGTCCAATTTTTTAATCATTTCTTTTCCTACTAGACACCAAACTAAATATTGAGAAAATATGTTAAAATTAGGATAATAACAGTAATCTTGTTCAACTAACGGGACAGTAAAGTTGAACAAAACCTTTTTTCTAAAAAAGAATATTCTCTTTCCTTCCGTAATTAACAATGAAGGAAATTTAGTATAGGGGATGAAAAGAATGAATCATTTTCTGAATCGGATTGCCAAAGACTTAACTAATACGAACTTAGAAAGGTATTGGCCAAATTTCGAACTTGTTGCTTATGCATTGTACGATAAAAACAGTGTATTCCTGTTCAATCATCCTAGATATAATCAAGTTCCTCCTAAAACATATAAAATTTTAAAATGGGACGAGCAGTTTGTGGGAAATACGCTTATTCTATTTGATGGCTATCCTACTGCTATTGCTGATATGGAATTGTACGATGACTATGAAGGACTTTTTTCAATATTGGTCCACGAATTATTCCACGGAAATCAGTATATAAAAGAGGAAAAACGCTTCCCTGATGAAATGCTGGGAATAACCTATCCCTTAACAAAAGAGAATGTAGAAATTCGAAATCGGGAAAGAAAAAATCTTTATAATGCATTGTTAGAAACTGATATCAGTAAAAAGAAAAAGTATTTAAAGAAGTTTATCGGCCTAAGGGAAAAAAGGGCAGAAGGAATAAAAGAGCATCTAACATATGAAAATTTAATTGAATCTGTTGAAGGACCTGCCTGGTACGTTGAAATAAAGGCTTTTTCAGAAAAATCCTCGCTCGCTAATGATTTGATTTTAAAAAAATATGGAAAAAATCTAATAGACGTGGTTGAACCCACTTCCAATATAAGACGGAGCTGTTATAGTTCAGGCTTATTTATGTGTTTGTTGCTGGATGAATTGTCACCTGATTGGAAGGAAAGTTTTTTGGATACTAATGCAACACTATTTGACTTGATTAAACGTCTTAATATTGCCGCTGGAAAAAAGGCAATTGAAGATGTTCAAATAAGCCATGAAACAGAAGCAGCAGTAAATTTTGCTGTTGAATCAAGGAAGAAAGAACTTGATGAATTCGAAGAACAGATAGGAACCCATCTTTTTATCGAAGGAGAAATCATTGCTTTATCTTTTGATCCGATGAATATTGTCCCTTTGGAGGGCAGGTTATTACATAAAAATTATATAAAAGTAAGGATAAATAACCAAGAATACCTTGTCCAACAACCATCTCTTACCTATTGTGCAGAAGGATTAAAAAATATAAATAAATTACTCGTCGTATTAAAGGATAAACCATTGGAAACTGGTGATTCACTTTTAATCACGGGTATCGGAGAAATAAAGGGGCAGTATGCAATAGAGGGAGATACGATCAATTTGGTTGTTAAATAGATTGTAAGGGCGCATTTTATAGGAAGCAAGGTCCCTTACATAATAAAGAAAGCTCGCAAACCTCTATTGCGAGTTTTCTTTTGGGTTCCTACGATATAGCAACAATATTTACGAAAACAGCTTTTTTAAGAAGAACGCTTTAATCTACGTAATTGGATAACTCAATTAAATTGTAATCAGGATCTCTAATATAAACAGAAACAATAGGGCCTACAGCACCTGTTCGTTTGACCGGTTCTTCTTCGATTTCTACATCATGTTTTTGTAAATAACTAATTACGCTTTCAATTTTTTCTTTTGTGATAAAACATAAATCAGCAGAGCCGGGAAGAGGGTGCTTTGCTTTTGGCTCAAATTCATGGCCTGCTTGATGTAAGTTTATTTTTTGTTCACCAAAACGAAGCCCTATTCTTCCTTCTCCGAACGTTTCTTTTTGCATGCCGAAAATAACCGTATAAAAGTGAGTCGTTTTTTCAATGTCTTTTACCGTTAGCACAAAATGATCCAACTTTTTAATCATTTCGTTTCCTCCTCACAATGTAAACTTTCTTTCTCTGACGGTAGGGTAAGTACTGGGTGAGATCTGAGAGGTTTTTCTATAAATAAGTATATCATTTGTAAGGTGGAGGATAGCCAAAGACAGCTTTATGTCCATTTCTAGTTCAAAAGAGCGTTTTATAAATAGTCTGTTTTCTAAAATATTATGGTTTTACATAATACATTAAAGAATTATGGAATTTTATGTTAATATTAGAGAGATTATGTTTAAAGGGCAGTTATACAGAATACAAGGTTATTAAATTTTATACACGAAAGTGCCATTTATTTGAGTGTTTTCGCCTTGGAAGTTTGTTGATTAGAGGTGTTGAAAATTTAAATACATATTAAGAAAGGAGATGCCCATATGTCTATGGGGATTATTTCTTTAATCACTTTTGTTATCTGGTTTGTAGCAATTCAAGAGTTTTTAAAACCTGAAAAGAATCAGAGTAACCGAAAAATAATGATGTTAACATCCGCAGGCTCCTTGCTGACGCTAGTTCTGACCATTTCTCTTTTTCAAACACTATAAAAATACCTCAACAAGCAATTTTTCCTCGGCTATCAGAAGCGTAATGTAGGCAGTCCTGGGTTCTTCTGTGGGTGTATAATTTGATTTTCTGAAAAACGATGGTAAAGGGGGAGTAGAGATTGTGAAGAAGAACTACACATTAATCTTTTGTTTCCTATTTTTGTCATCAATGATAGGCGGGCTGGCGTTAAAAGATGCGTCTTCCTATTCAATGATGATTGGAAGCGGGTTAGGGCTCATCTTTCTTTTTTGCTCCGCTTATTCTGCAGAAAAAAAGAAAAAGAAGCTTGTGAACTGATGGTTCGCAGGCTTCTTTTTTTCATGCAGTAGGCTAGTTTTATACGACTGACAATCTTATTTATAAACGCTGGACGGGATTTTAAACGTATGAATGCCGTTAGAATAAGGGCCGTACTCATACTCACCAAATATAATGGCAATTCCGCTACTTGTGTAGTAAAACTGATCTTCTTTTAAATTTACAGACTTAAACTCATTAACCCAGAATTGAGCACCTTTTTTATTACGAGCAATCATTTCATTGCGAATATAGTTATTAACTTTATTTAACTTAGTATTATTGTTAATAACATCTTTTAAATTAATTTGTCGAGCTTTTAACAAATCGTAATTGTACGTATCAATCCAAGCGTTGCCGTGAGCGCCGCCAGCGTACGCATCATTCGTAATAGCAACACTTAAAATATTATCTTGGTTGTAAGGTACAGAGTATGTCATATTACGAGAATAAGGACCTGGTGCCCAGCCGTTTTTGCGGTCTTCCTTTTCTTGTTCTTTTAGCTCGTTGTGTTCTTTTTGTGCTTCTTTCGCAATGTTTAAAAACTTTCGATTATAGCTAGCCTCAAATGGTTTATTGATAAGGCCGGATACCTGGGGATAGCTAATGTTGCTTGCTAAAGATTTCTTCGTAACCGTTACTCCTAGTGCTTGAATTTTGTCACTAGGCGCTTTTTCATACTTAATACTTGATGACTTTTGAGCATAGGTACCCTTTGATACTCCATAAAGACCACCAAATTTGCTAGACTCAGAATACACGCGGAATACTTGCCCTTTTGTCACTTTTCTAGCTGCTACTAACTTGTTGTTTTCGATGTTGTAAAGATTCGTGTTCTTTAAAACGGTAACGCGTCCTATTTGCCCTTTAACCAGTTCCTGATTCCCCCACACGACTTTTGCTTCTGAAACTGTTTGCGGAGCAAGCGGTGAGAATAACAAAGCCAAACCTAAAACAACTGCGCTAACTCTTTTGAACCTTTTCATAAAAGCCCCCTAAAGTGATTTTTGTAGGTTTTAAAGCTAATCGATACTTTATTTTCAAAAAAAACCCATTCACCAGTATAGCATATTTTTACAGCTTTTTACTTTTATCAATTCGTTTTTACTAAATTATTTTTCGACTTGATTCCTCTTATTAAATGATTAAATAAAATAGACCGGCGCACTTTATGCCTTTAGTAGAAATAAGAAAAAACACAGTATTTTACCCTGGACTAAAAAAGTTTCCTGTGGTAAACTTTCGGTATCATGACAAGTAAAAACTGAAAATTTTAAATAAATTATGTTGACATGTTCATTTTTCTGCACCAGCAGAATACCCTATTAAAAATCAACGAGCATATTTTTTTACCTTAAAAGTTGGTCTGATGAAAAAAACATAACCTTAGGTAAAAAATGAGAAGGGACGAAAAATAGATGGCTAGTGTAAATAATTATCCATTGTCTACATTTACGACAGGTGAAACGGTACAGCTAGAGCGAATCGAAATCGAAGGTGCCTTAAAGCGACGCTTGTTAGATTTAGGATTTATTCCAGGAGCAATTATCAAAGTGCTTCAAAAAAGCCCGTTAGGAGATCCTGTTGCTTATCAAGTCAGTCATACAACAATTGGTCTCAGAAAAGAAGAAAGCTCAAAAATTTATGTAAAAAAAGTAGGTGACGATGATGAGTAAGTATCGTATTGCATTAGCAGGAAATCCGAACACAGGAAAAAGTACGTTATTTAATAGCTTGACCGGTCTTAAGCAGCACACGGGAAACTGGACGGGAAAAACGGTAGCCAAAGCAGAAGGGACGTTTGAACATCACCAGCAGCTCTACACAATCGTCGATTTGCCTGGAACATATTCACTGTATTCAAACTCGGCAGATGAAGAAGTAGCGCGTGACTATATTTTATTTGAAAGACCTGACGTTACGGTTGTGGTGGTCGATGCAACGGCGATGGAACGAAATCTTAATTTAGCGCTGCAAGTGATGGAAATGACTGAAAACGTCGTGATCTGTGTGAACTTAATGGATGAAGCAAAGAAAAAAGGAATTGTGATTAATGAAAAAAAGCTGGCTGAATCGTTAGGCGTACCGGTTGTACCTATATCAGCACGTAATAAAAAAGGGATTACAAATTTGCTAGATGCAATTGAAGGAGTCGTGCGAGGGCAGGTAAAGCTTAATCCTTACCAGGTGCAGTACACAAAAGAAATTGAAGCGTCATTAAAGGAGCTAGAACCTCAAGTCGCTTCTATTGTGGGAAATCAATTTCCTCTGCGCTGGATTGCTTTACGGGTTCTTGATGGAGACACGTCATTTTTAGAAACGATTCAGCAGCGTCAGCAGCAAGATATCAGTCACACAGAAAGGAGGAACAGCGCATATGGGAAATCCGTTAACTCCTGAAAACTCATTAGCGATGGAACAGCTAACGCGCTATGCGCAGCAGGCAAAAGAAAAAGATCATCGTTCAAATATGGTCGCAAGCATTTACAAGTCTTCACAGCAAATATGTAAAAAATCAGTTGTGTACGAAGACCGCTCAAAGCTTCAGCGCACAGAAAAGCTAGATAAAGTCTTTACCTCGCCAATTTGGGGCTTTCCGATTATGCTTGGTATTTTATCGGTTATCTTTTATATCACCATAGCCGGCGCAAATGTTCCTTCCGGATTAATCGCACAAGGTTTTGGCTGGGCGGAAGGGTATTTAACAGCTTTCTTTCAAGCAATGCACGCGCCAGAATGGCTGCACGGAATTCTTGTATTAGGGCTGTTTCGCGGCACAGGGTGGGTTATTAGCGTCATGCTGCCACCGATGGCTATCTTTTTCCCTGTTTTTGCGCTTTTAGAAAACTACGGCTACTTGCCTCGCGTAGCGTTTAATATGGATCGTTTGTTCAAACGAGCAGGCGCACACGGCAAGCAGTCACTGACAATGGCGATGGGATTTGGATGTAACGCCGCAGCGATTATGTCGACTCGTATTATTGAATCGCCGCGTGAACGCATGATGGCGATTTTAACAAATAATTTTGTTCCGTGTAACGGCAGATGGCCTACGCTGATTTTATTAGCTTCTTTATTTATGGCGACCGGCTTTACAGGAAGCGCTAAAACCTTTGTAACGGCGCTTGTGGTAGTCGGAACAGTGTTATTTGGAATTGTGGTGACTCTGTTCGTATCGTGGGCACTGTCTAAAACGGCACTGCGCGGGGTTCCAACTCACTATACGCTAGAGCTTCCGCCTTACCGCAAGCCGAAATTTGTTGATACAATTGTGCGCGCGACGCTGGATAAATCGCTGTACGTGTTAAAACGCGCGATTATCGTAGCCGCACCCGCAGCGGTGTTAACGTGGGTACTGGCCAACATCTATATCGGTGATACGAGTATTTTAATGCATTTTGTTCAGTTTCTTGATCCGTTTGCTAAATCGCTAGGACTAGACGGTTATATATTAGCTGCTTTTATCATTGGCTTGCCGGCTAATGAAATTGTCGTACCAGTTTTACTGATGGCGTATTTATCAACGGGTTCATTAATTGAAATTGAAGATGCGACTCGACTCAAACAAATTTTCCTTGATCACCACTGGACGTGGCTAACGGCCCTTAACATGATGTTGTTTTCGCTTCTGCATTTTCCGTGCGGAACGACGCTTGTGAACATTTATAAAGAAACCAAAAATGCAAAGTGGACGTTTCTTGCTTTTGCAATACCAACAGTGATTGCGATTGGCGTTACGTTTACGGTTGCTCAAGTGGTAAAAGCGTTTAACCTTATTTAAATATGAAATAAAAGTGCAGGGCTTTGAAAAGAGCCCTGTATTTTTTATGAGTAGTCAATGAGATAGTATAATAATAGGGTGAACTTGATTGCTATTTGTTAGGTTAAATGGTAATTTGTATGATGTAGATTCATTTCATGTATAAGATAAATTAATAGATAAAACGTGCAGATAGATTGCTAAAAGGGGACTGACTGTGGGGTTATTTTTCAGCAAAACAAATTCAAAAAAAGCTAATAAGTATCAAACAAGGCTATATTCTTGCTTCACCATTCTCATCATAGTGAATGTGATCAACAGCTGGTTTCTCGATTGGTTTTGGCTTTATATGACCACAAGCAGTATCCTTGTTATACTAGTGGTATTCCTGCTCAAAACACCTAAACGCGATTCTAATGAAGAGTGGAAACAGCTAGAAATAGACAAAGACAAGGCTTTTGAAAACAAAGTCAATCTTTTGATTCGAAATGGCAGAAGAGACGTTGATGTTATTAAATACATACGGAAAGAAAAAAATCTTGGTTTGCTTCCTGCGAAGCAGTATTTTGATCGTATTAAAGCGTCAAGTGAATAATAAAAAACGACCTCTGGTAAGACGAGGTCGTTTTTAGTTACAGGCAGATGGAACCCTGCGATGTCTCATGTAAGATTAAAATAAGTCCAAAATAGCTAGTAAAAGGAGAGAAGGATATGCTTATACTTTATGATGAGCTGTACGGAAAATTTGAAGCAGACGGCGTTCTTTTAGAACTCATTCAAAGTGATCCCGTACAGCGTTTAAAAGGAATTTACCAAGGCGGAGCGAGCCGGTTTGTAAATGAAAACTGGAATACTACTCGATATGATCATTCCGTTGGTGCGATGATGCTTGTACATAGACTCGGAGGCTCTTTGGAAGAGCAAATAGCGGCTTTATTACATGACGTTTCACATACGGCATTTTCTCATGTGATTGACTATGTTTTGGAACAAAAAGAAGAAAATTATCATGAAATGATTTAC
Organism: Priestia sp. 53B2; assembly: GCF_056099005.1. NCBI lineage: Bacteria > Bacillati > Bacillota > Bacilli > Caryophanales > Bacillaceae > Priestia > Priestia sp. 53B2. Next base: position 308,407 of record NZ_JBLZXA010000001.1, on the reverse strand, counting down.
GAACAAATTGTGACCCAGTCGTCTATTCCTCATATTTTAAAGAGCGCCGGTTTAAACTGGCGAGATATCTTACTTGATGAAAGCCAGTGGACGCTGCTCGAACAGAAAGCTCCGCACTTATGCGCTGATCGCGTTGATTATACGCTGCGGGATTTGTACGTATGCGGGGAGATTACTTTACAAGAAGTGCATGCGTTTTTGGATCAGCTTGTCGTATTTAATGGACAAATGGCATGCAGTAATTTATCAGCGGCAGAGTGGTTTGTGGATGCTTACTACAAAGAAGTGATTGGCTTTTTTATGAATCCGCTTAATATGTTTGGAAATTATCAGCTGACGAAAATTATCAAGCTCGCTTTGCAAAAAGATATTTTATCCATAGAAGATTTTTTAAAACAGGATGACGATGTGGTTCGGTTGCTGAAAAATGCTGGAGACATCAGCATTGAAGGGATGTTATCGGCTCTTTTTAACAGCAAAGTACAAAAAGGAACAGCGTCTTGTCATGATGTTCACCAAACGACAAAAATGCGCTGGGTTGATCCTCTTGTTATTGGTTCAGATGGGGCGACTCCTGTATCTCAGTTATCACTTACCGCTAAAAGAGTAATAGAACAAGCAAAACAAAGGATAGAAAAAGGAGTATATCTCAACATTCAGGCTCCGTTATAAAGAGAATCATTACATAAAGAAAGGGATGCATAATAACGTGCATCCCTTTCTCTCATAAGAAGTTTTATAGACCTCTAAGGAAGCCTTCTCTTAACGAACTTCATCACGCTTCGCGTTTAACTCTTTAATCGTTTCACCTTCAACTAACACAGGCTGATAGTAGGTTTCGGTTGGCAACTCTTTTTTGCCCTGCAGCTTTTTAATAATCCAGTCAGCCGCGTCGTGTCCCATTTGTTCCTGCGGATGGGTTAACGTTGTTAAATTAATCGTCGCATTTTTAGCGATGTATGAATTGTCTTGACCAATAATTGACAACTTGTCCGGAATGGAAATGCCAAGCTGCCTGCATACATTTACAACTTCTAATCCGACTTCATCGTTATAGCAGACAAGGGCCGTCATTTCATCTTGATTTTCAGTGAGAAACGTTTTTAAATTAGCGTACAAATCGAGCTTTGTTTCGGTATTAAAAGACAAAATTTGCTCAGGCTGAAAGCGGAGCTTTGCTTCACCGAGCGCTTTTATGTAGCCTTTCATTCGATACTTTCCTTGAAGGTCATCCATTTTTGCGATGAGCCCAATTTGTGTATGTCCTTTTGAAATTAATTCGTTTGTGGCAAGGTAACTTGACTGAACGTCGTCTAGACAAAAAAACGGAACGTCCAATTCTTCGTAGTAAGCGTTAATCATTGTAAACGGAACGTCTTGTTCTTTGAATGATAAATAATACGAGATGTTTGGATTGTACAAATTACTTTTTGTAGGCTCAACAATTAAGCCGTCTACTCCGTAGGAAAGCATCATTTCCAACGCTTTTTTTTCTTGTTCCACATCATTATTCGTACTCGCCAGCAGCAGCGAATAATTATCTTTATTTAATCTGCTTTCAATTCCGCGAATAATAGAAGGGAAGATATAGTCGGAAATATACGTGGTAATAACGCCGATCGTTTTGTTTGCAGAAGCCCCGGTCGCTTTGGATTGATACTGATTGCTTACATAGGTGCCAGATCCTTTTTCGCTTCTTAAAAATCCTTCATTAGACAGCTCTAAAATGGCTTTTCGAACCGTATGTCTGCTGACACCATACGTTTCTTGCATGACCGATTCAGTCGGGATTTGTTCGCCGATGCTGTAATCGCCTGAAAGAATTTTGCTTTTTATATCCTCAATAATCACCTGATATTTTGGCTTCATGTTTTCACTTCTTTCGTAGTTGTATACATTCAACTTTTTTTATGTGTAAAATTTGTATGGACATATTTTATCATGAACGTGAATAAATGAAAAGATTTCCTTGGTTTTTAATCGAAAGGAGAATGATTTAAGGGTTGGATACCGACTTTTTAAAAGTTCAATAAGGGAAGAGTAGGGTGTTTTGGATATTTGTGTGCATATATAATTTTTATATTGACAAATGTACGTACAAATAAATATACTTAAGTTGTTAACAAATTCAAACAGCGTTACATAAAACGGAAAGCGCTTCCTTACTGCTATAGGTATCTTTATAGCTATCAGAAAGGAGATTAAACGTGAAAACAGCTCAAGAAAGCATAAAACAAGCAATTGCGAAAGGGAAAACGTCCCTTGGAATTGAACTTGGATCTACTCGTATTAAAGCAGTGCTGATTGATGAAAACTTTGAAACGATCGCATCTGGAAGTTATGAATGGGAAAATCTTTTGGAAGACGGTTTTTGGACGTACAACTTACTCGATATTATTACAGGTCTGCAAAGTGCTTACCGTGAAATGAAGCAAGAAGTGGAACGAAGCTACGGGATCACGATTCGAACAGTTGGCTCCATCGGCGTTTCAGCTATGATGCACGGATATATGGCGTTTGATAAAACGGGTGAGCTGCTAGTTCCGTTTCGAACGTGGCGTAATGCAACAACAAGCACAGCAGCAAAAGAATTAACTGAACATTTCCAATTTAATATTCCTGAACGATGGAGCATTGCGCATCTGTATCAGGCAATCATCAATCAAGAAAAACATCTGCCGCGCATTGACTACATGACAACGCTAGCCGGCTATATTCACTGGCTGCTGACGGGCAGTAAATCGCTTGGAATTGGAGATGCTTCGGGGATGTTTCCGATTGATGAACGCACGCAAAATTACAGTGAAGCTATGATTAAGCAGTTTGATGAGCTCATTTCTCATAGAGGATATCCGTGGAAACTAACAGATATTCTGCCTGCAGTTCATACTTCAGGCGAGCAAGCAGGTACATTAACAGCGATAGGAGCTAGCATTTTAGATCAATCAAAAAATTTGCAGCCGGGCATTCCATTTTGTCCTCCAGAAGGAGATGCAGGAACAGGAATGGTGGCGACAAACAGCGTGAGAAAACGCACGGGAAATGTTTCAGTAGGAACGTCCGTTTTTGCGATGATTGTATTAGATAAAAAGCTTTCAAACGTTTATCCGGAAATTGATTTGGTTACCACGCCAAACGGCAGTCCAGTTGGAATGGTTCATGCGAATAACTGCTCAAGCGACTTAAACGCCTGGCTCGGATTGTTTCGTGAATTTTCGGAGGCGATGGGGCAAAAAGTAGAGTCGGATAAATTGTTCGAAGTGATGTTAAATAAAGCGCTAGAAGCTGATCCTGATGGAGGGGGATTGCTTAGCTACGGCTATTTCTCAGGTGAAAATATTACCGGAGTAGAAAGTGGACGTCCGTTATTTGTCCGTTCAGCAAAAAGCAATTTTAATCTAGCAAACTTTATGCGAACGCATCTTTTTACAGCTTTTGGTGCTTTGAAAATAGGAATGGATCTTTTAGTCAAAGAAGAAAACGTAATGATTCACAGTATTTTAGCGCACGGAGGGTTATTTAAAACGCCGGTAGTTGGCCAGAAAATGATGGCAGCGGCAATTAATACCCCGGTTTCCGTCATGGACACAGCAGGAGAAGGAGGCGCGTGGGGAATGGCTATTCTTTCTTCTTATATGCTCAATAAAAGTGAGAATGAAAGTTTAGAAGATTTCTTGGATGATAAAGTCTTTAAAGAAGTGACCGCACAAGAAATTTATCCTGACGAACTCGATGTAAAAGGATTTGAAGCATTTATTAAAAGATATAAAAAAGGGCTAGTGATTGAAAAAGCAGCTGCAGAGCACCACAGCGAAGAACGGGAGGAGTTAGTGTGCTAGATAAATTAAAAGAAGAAGTATTTCAAGCAAACGTCGATTTGCCAAAACACGGACTGGTCAAGTACACGTGGGGAAATGTAAGTGCAATTGATCGAGACCGCGGTTTGTTTGTGATTAAACCAAGCGGCGTTACGTATGAAAAAATGACAGCCAAAGACATGGTAGTCGTTGATTTAGATGGCCACGTGGTAGAAGGTGAGCTTAATCCGTCATCTGATACGCTGACACATGCCGTACTCTATAAACATTACCCGCAAATTGGCGGTATTGCCCATACGCATTCAACGTGGGCGACCATTTGGGCTCAAGCAGGACTTGATGTGCAGGCAATGGGAACGACTCATGCCGATACCTTTTATGGTTCCGTACCGTGCGCGCGCTTTTTGACAGAAAAAGAAGTGAATGACGGATATGAAGTGGAAACGGGCAAGGTAATCATTGAAACATTTGAAGAGCGCGGCTTAGATGTGCTAGCGGTTCCTGGTATTTTACTTCAAGGACACGGGCCGTTTACGTGGGGGAAAGATGCCAAATCGGCGGTAATGAACAGCGTCGTACTAGACGAAGTATCAAAAATGAACTTCTTTACTCAAAAATTAAACGGGCTGGCTGAAGAGCTGCCGCAGCGTATATTAGACAAACATTATTTACGAAAACACGGACAAAACGCGTATTACGGGCAAGGACAGTAAAAGACTTACATAGAGAAAAGGGGATTATCATGTTAAAAACGACTCAAAAAGAATTTTGGTTTATTGTTGGTTCACAGCATCTTTACGGAAAAGAAGCGCTAGCAGAAGTAAAAGCACACGCGCAAGCGATGACTGATGCTTTAAATGAAAGCGGTATCTTGCCTTATCCGATTGTTCTGCAAGATTTAGCTGTGAGTGCTGATACGATTACAAGCATGATGAAAGAAGTGAATTACCGAGATGAAGTTGCCGGCGTAATCACGTGGATGCATACGTTCTCGCCTGCAAAAATGTGGATTCGAGGCACCAAGTTACTACAAAAACCGCTGCTTCATTTAGCAACACAATTTAACGAAAGCATTCCTTGGGAAACGATTGATATGGATTTTATGAACTTGAATCAGTCTGCTCACGGTGATCGTGAATACGGCTTTATCAACGCGCGTTTAAAGAAACAAAATAAAATTGTAGTAGGCTACTGGGAGCGCCCCGAAGTACAGCAGCAAATTGCACAATGGATGGATGTAGCCGCTGCTTATAACGAAAGCTTCAACATCAAAGTCGCGCGTTTCGGCGACAATATGCGCAACGTCGGAGTAACGGAAGGAGATAAAATTGAAGCGCAAATTCAATTTGGCTGGACGGTTGACTACTTTGGAATCGGTGACCTTGTTCAATATGTAAATGCCGTTACGGAAGAAGAAATCAATGATTTATTTACTGAATATGCAGACGCGTACGAATTTGTCTACGGTGACTATTCTGTAGAAGACTGGGAGTCTAGCGTAAAAGTACAGGCAAGCTATGAAATTGCGATTAAACGTTTTCTAGATGAAGGCGGCTACAGCGCTTTTACGACTAACTTTGAAGATCTATACGGTATGAAACAGCTTCCTGGTCTAGCCGTACAGCGCTTGATGGCACAAGGATACGGCTTTGCTGGTGAAGGAGACTGGAAAACAGCGGCGCTTGACCGCCTGCTCAAAGTAATGAGCCATAATCAGTCAACGGGCTTTATGGAAGACTACACGTATGAATTGGCTCCCGGACGTGAGTCTGTGCTTCAATCACACATGCTTGAAGTAGATCCAACGCTAGCGGTAAACAAACCAAAACTAATCGTTTCGCCGCTAGGTATCGGTAACCGCGAAGACCCGGCTCGCTTAGTGTTTGACGGTAAACAAGGAGAAGGCGTAGTGGTTTCCATGGCGGACTTCGGCACGCATTACAAGCTGTTAATTAACGAAGTATCGGCATTTGAGCCGGAAGTTCCAGCTCCAAATCTTCCGGTAGCGCGCGTGCTTTGGAACATTAAGCCGAACTTTCAAGACGGCGTTAAAGCGTGGATTGAAAACGGAGGAGGCCATCATACGGTTCTTTCATTAAATTTAACGACGGATCAAATCGTGAGCTATGCAAAGCTTGTTGATCTAGAGTACGTCATTATTAAGTAAGCATCACTACTTCCGAGGGAGCGCTGCTTCCTTGGAAGTGAAAATATAGCGTTAGTAAAAGAACGCCGTTTTTAGAAATAAATGAAAGCGTTTTAAATTTGTGTGATAGGAAGCAAAACTAAGACAATACAAAGGGGATATATAATCATGAGTAAAGTATCAAGTAAGTTTATCTTCTTCTTCGGCTCATTTGCCGGTATTTTATTCGGTTATGATATTGGGATTATTGCTGGTGCAGAAGGTCATATCCGTGAAGCGTTTCATTTAAGTCCGCTCTGGCTGGGGATTGTGGTTTCGTCGCTAATGGGAGGAGCAATTATCGGTTCCATTTTAAGCGGGTTATTAGGCGATAAGTTTGGACGAAGAAAGTTAATTTTAATTTCGTCTATCATCTTTCTTTTAGGCTCCATCGGTTCAGCGATTGCACCAGAGGAAATTACGTTAACGATTGCGCGCGTCTTTTTAGGTACAGCAGTAGGAACGGCTTCTTCTTTAGTTCCTGCCTATATGTCAGAAATCGCACCTGCTAATATTCGCGGGAAGCTTTCAGGTTTAAATCAGCTAATGATTGTAATTGGATTATTATTAAGCTATATCGTAGCCTTTATTTTTGAGCCGGTTCCAAACAGCTGGCGACTCATGCTTGGCAGCGCCGGTGTTTTTGCGATCGTCTTATGCATCGGTATGATTAAGCTTCCAGAGTCACCTCGCTACTTAATTAAAAACGGAATGGCAGATAAAGCGCGTGAAGTGCTGCGCACGCTTCGCCGGTCAACAGCTGAAGTGGAAGCTGAAGTGTCTGAAATTGAAAGCGTAGCTGTGCATGAAAAATCAGGCATTAAACAGCTGTTTCAGAAAAAGTTTCGTTTAGCTTTAATTATCGGTGTCGGAATGGCAACTTTTCAGCAGATTCAAGGCTCAAACTCAATTGTTTATTATGCAACAAGCATTGCTCGTCAAGTTGGTTTAGCCCCGCAGGTAGCTGCTGGTTTTACGGTCATTGTTGGGGTAATCTTCGTTGTGACAACACTTATTTTTCTGCAGTTTGTTGATAGATTCAACCGCCGTACCATTCTTACGATTGGCGGCGCGGGTATGGCTCTTTCATTTTTCACACCGGCTATTCTAGGAGCATTAGGTGTTAATGAAGTCGTCGTTAACTGGGTTACGTTAATTGCTCTTTGTTGCTTTATCCTTTGCTATGCGTTTTCATGGGCGCCGCTTACGTGGATCATTGTAGGAGAAATTTTCCCGCTTTCTGTACGCGGAATCGGTGCTGGGATTTCATCTGCTTTTAACTGGACAGGATCGCTGGCAGTGGGGCTTGTGTTTCCTATTTTAGCTGATCAGTTTAGCTTGGGCATTATCTTTTCAACGTTCGGGATCATTTGTATTCTCGGATTATTCTTCATACGTTTTGTAGTTGTTGAAACAAAAGGACGTAGCCTAGAGCAAATTGAAACGGACATGGCAGCTCGTTCTGCAAGGAAGTCTTTAAGTCCGGTTGAGCGTAATAAGTACGTTTGATTATGGTGAACGCTCTACTTGTAAGAACCCTTTGCTATCTCAGCAAGGGGTTCTTTTTTAGATTAGGAGGATTCTAGCTTTTATGTTGCCCTATCAGTGCTTAACAAAATGAAAGGATAGATAGGCTATGGAAACTAATTTAAATGTGCGTTCTGCTTACAAGAAGGTAGTGACCTTCATCAACAAATTCTCATATAAATAAGTAAGCTTGTTTACTTTTAACTGAATTTATTTAGTAATAGGGGGATTAACTAGTTGATGAATTTGACGCTTCATGAACGTTCTGAAAAGTTATTAAAGCAAAGAATTAAACAATTAAATCCGAGAGATCCATTTAACTTTGTTTTTATGGGTGACAGCAGAGGTGACGGACCAAACGATAATTGTTTCACGATGAGCGGTGAATTTGAGCTTGTATTAAAAAAGGCGGTGGAATTGGACCCGCTGTTTATTATTCATGGGGGAGACACCGTCTATACAGGGAAAAAAGAGTACTTGGAGCACTTTGTTAAGGTTGTTGAAAAAATCGCACCAAACATTCCTATGTTTGTATGCGTAGGGAATCATGATGAACTGTACCTTGATGAAAGCAATCTCGAAAACTTCAGAGCTACTATCGGAAAAGTACACTGAATCATTGATATTCCTATCTTCAACTTCCGGTGCATCGCATTAAATAATGTCATCAGTCCCAAGAATAAAATATATGGATTTACAGATAAAGAGCTTAATTATTTAGAGCAGCAGCTAGAGGATGCTCCTCGTAATACCGTTGTAGCCATGCATGCGCAGCCAAATATTGGCCGGTGGTCAAACCTTGAAGGGTTTCCTGTAACGACTCCTCAAAGTCAGCAATTTTTTGACTTGCACCGCGTGAAAAAAGTGCTCGTTAGCCACGTGCATGCATATGACGAACAGTTTATTAGAAAAAATAGAAACGGGACGTTTACGCTTGGAAGAGGCACTGATTTTGTATTGTCAGGAGGCGCCGGTGCTCCCCTTGATTTTGAGCTGCCTTTAATTTTAAATAATTATAATTTTACGGAGTTTTTTGTAAGCAGATACGACATTTTAGGTCCTCTTCTTTGGAAGGATTTTGGACGACCTCGAAGAAATTGTTTGTAAAAACAAGAAAGTAGAAAGCTAGGTTTAGCCAAAAGCGTGCCCGTGATTCACAGCCAGACTTTTGGAAGATTATGCATAATGTTTAAAGAAACCTTGTAGCAGAAGGCTAAGTCAAACGTTATAATAGATAATGAATGATGATATATTCTCTATATTTGTCATATATTTGTATTACATATGTAATTAAAGAAAAACATTCACTTGATATACTGTTTAATGACTTAACTTTATCTTAAAATTTACAGTGAAATGCCTGTTTATAAAGGCTTAGAACATACACAGCAAATGGAGGAGCAATCATGGCAAACGAAAAGATGCAAGAAGGACTTGATCGTTTTATCAAGGAGGATTTAAATGACCTTTTAGGTAGACTGTTCCCCTTAATGGATCGGGAGTGTGCCGAAGAAAAAAGAAAGCTTATTGAAACGGCGGTAGAGTACATTTATTCTTCAGGCTATCACCAAGGAGCAAAAGATTTAATCGAAACACATCGAAAAGATGATTACAAATTGTTAAGGCAAAAATTAGCGTCAACGCCTCCTGAAAACTAATTTTTTTGAAATTTCTTTTGACAACATAAATGTAAGGTGTTAAGATGACTCTACATTCAAAATATTATAAATAATTAAAACTCTTATTGAGAGAGGCGGAGGGACTGGCCCTGTGAAGCCCGGCAACCATTTAACATTCTTGTTGAAAAGGTGCTACATCCTGCAAAGCGTACAGCTTTGGAAAATAAGAGAGGATTTCATAGATACTATGCCTCTCTATTCGTGATAGAGAGGCTTTTTATTTTATGTGAATATGTTTTGAATGAACAATTTTATAAAAATGCATCAGGTGCTGTGTAACGAATATACGCAGCTTAAAAGGGAAGACCGGTGAAAAGCCGGCGCGGTCCCGCCACTGTAATGGGGAGCAACTTATTAACCACTGTTTCATGTTGAAATGGGAAGGGATAGGAAGCGATGAACCTAAGTCAGGAGACCTGCCTGTTGTATGCACTTAAGCTCTACGGGATATAGAGAGGAGTGAGGAATACGTGTTGGGAAAAACAGGCTATCTCAACTTTAGTTAAGTATGCGTATCATCTCTCTTTTCATTTCGAAAAGAGAGATTTTTTAGTTTATCGATAAAAAAATATACAGGGAGTGGAAAAAATGAGCAGTGTAAAAAGTTCAAACTTAGGTTATCCAAGAATTGGTGAAAAACGAGAATGGAAAAAAGCGCTTGAGCAGTTTTGGGCAGGAAAGCTAGAGAAAGATATCTTTCTGCAGGAAATTGAAGCTCTTCGTCTAGCACATCTAAAAAAACAGCGTGATGCAGGAATTGAATTAATTCCAGTCGGTGATTTTAGCTTATACGATCATGTGTTAGATACAGCCGCTATGTTTGGTCTAGTGCCAAAGCGCTTTGATTATGACGGAGGACCAGTATCGCTTGAAACGTATTTTGACATCGCGCGAGGAACAAAAGGTGCGGTAGCCTCTACGATGACAAAATGGTTTAACACAAATTATCACTACATCGTACCAGAGCTTGAGGAATGTACGCCGTCCCTTGTAGAAAATCGCCCGCTTCAATTTTACAAAGAAGCAAAACAGAAGCTGAATATTGAAGGCAAGCCTGTGATTTTAGGTCCAGTAACATTTGTGAAGCTGTCAAAAGGATATAAAAAAAGTGAGTTTAAAGAAGTAGTTGAACAATTTGTTCCTCTTTATGTGACTATCTTAGCGGAGCTGCAAGCGGAAGGAGTAGAGTGGGTACAAATAGATGAGCCGGTTTTAGCTACAACGCTATCAAAAGAAGACCTCGCACTGTACAAAGAAGTCTATCAAGCTTTGAAAAAAGCGGCACCGAATGTAAAAGTCATTTTGCAAACGTATTTTGACAGCGTTGATTATTACCAAGAAGTTGTTTCTCTTCCCGTTCATGGAATTGGTTTAGACTTTGTGCATGACCGAGGAGAAAATCTCACGGCGCTTAATCAATATGGGTTTCCGACTGATAAAGTGCTGGCAGCAGGAGTGATTGACGGACGAAACATTTGGCGTGAGAATCTGGATGAACAGCTTTTAACAATCAGTGAAATTGAAGAAGCTGTATCAAAAGACCGTTTGATTCTGCAGCCTTCATCAAGTCTACTACATGTTCCTGTTACGGTGAAAAATGAAGAAACCATTGAGCCAGTGTTAAAAAATGCGCTCTCTTTTGCAGATGAAAAGCTAAAGGAAATTGCGCTGTTAACAAAAGCGGTGCAGCAAGGAAAAGAAAAAATAGAAGAAGAAATAAACGTAAGCAAACAGGCAATTCAAGCATTAAATGGATCATCTTTTCGAAATCATCAAGACGTACAAAAAGAGCTGAAGCAGCTGCACAGCTATAAAGCAGAGCGTCAAGCGCCGTTTGACGTACGTCAACGCGTTCAGCAAGAAGCTTTTCAACTGCCGCTTCTTCCAACGACAACAATTGGAAGCTTTCCGCAAACAAAAGAAGTGCGAAAAGAGCGTCTAAAATGGCGTAAAGGCGAGTTAAGCGATGAAGCATATGAAGCGTACATTAACGAGGAAATAAAAAAATGGATTAAAATTCAAGAAGACATCGGCTTAGATGTCCTTGTGCACGGAGAGTTTGAGCGTACGGACATGGTCGAATACTTCGGTGAGAAATTAGGAGGCTTTCAGTTTACGAAGTTTGGCTGGGTACAATCTTACGGTTCTCGCTGCGTGAAGCCGCCGCTTATTTACGGAGATGTATCGTACGAGCAGGCGATGACGATCAAAGAAACGGTCTACGCACAGTCTCTAACAAATAAGCCGGTCAAAGGAATGCTGACGGGGCCGATTACGATTTTAAACTGGTCGTTTGTGCGTGATGATATCCCGCGCTACGACGTGGCAAATCAAATCGCGCTTGCTCTTAGAAAAGAAGTAGAAGCACTTGAAAGTCAGGGCATTTCAATGATCCAAGTAGATGAACCGGCGCTTCGTGAAGGATTGCCGTTAAAACGAGAAAACTGGGACAGCTACTTAAATGCTGCGGTGTATGCGTTCAAGCTAGCCACGGTATCGGTGCAAAACGAGACGCAAATTCACACGCATATGTGCTATTCAGAATTCGAAGAGATTATTGATGCGATCAAAGCGCTTGATGCCGACGTGATTTCTATTGAAACATCTAAAAGCCACGGTGAATTAATTTATGCATTTGAAAAACATACGTACAATCAAGGAATCGGACTTGGCGTATATGATATCCACAGCCCGCGCGTACCGAAGCTTGAAGAGCTTCAGCGAAACATTGACCGCGCTCTGCAGGTACTTGATCCTGCATTATTTTGGATTAATCCCGACTGCGGCCTTAAAACAAGAGGAATCAGCGAGACGGTTGAAGCTTTAAAAGTGATGGTTGAGTCTGCAAAACAAACCAGACAAAATTTATTACAAAACGTTTAATGATAAGAAATTAAAGACTAAGCAGTGTAACCGCTACACTGCTTGGTCTTATGGGATTTTAAAAGGCCAAAAATATCCATTGACACTTCCCCTACATTTTTGTATCTTTTTAAAGGTGTTTTTAAAATCAGGGAGGTACAACATGAGTAACAACAGTACGCAGCACGTTAAAATTGTAACAGCGGATCCATCAGCGCTAGGTCTATTTGGACTTGCCATGGTGACACTTGTTGCATCGTTTCAAAAGCTTGGGGTAACCGATGGTGTTTCATTGGTATTGCCATGGGCGATTTTTTTAGGCGGAATAGGGCAGTTAATCGCGTCTATGCAAGATTTCAAACATAATAATACCTTCGGCGCAACTGCTTTTGGTGCCTTCGGGTTATTTTGGCTAGGTGTAGCTATGACATGGCTTATTCAGCTTGGAGCATTTGGAGAAGCGCTCGCAAAAGAAGCGGATCCGAAGCAGCTCGCATTTGCTTTTGTCGGCTACTTGATTTTCAGCGTTTTTATGACAGTTGGAGCAATGGGCACTCATAAAGTATTATTTATTATTTTTGTGTTAATTGATTTCTTATTCATTGGATTATCGCTAAGTACATTTGATGTGGCATATGAATACACACATTTATTAGCAGCAGTATCGGAGCTATTGATTGCTCTGTTTTCATTCTATGGATCTGCAGCGGCCGTATTAAATACTCACTACGGTCGAGTTGTGCTTCCGGTGGGCAAGCCATTTGGTGCATTTATTAAATAATCAAGACGTTAATTAAAAAGCGAAGTAGGATTGAATTCTGTATGATGCAGAGGTCAATCCTTTTTTGTTTGGGCGTTTTTATATATAGTAGAAAGAGATAGTTATATGTAATAGAAGCTTTTAGAGAAAAAAGAGAAATACATAATGAGAGGAAACGTTTCAATGATTATAAGAAAAGTGGATGAAAAAGATTTAAACCAATTAATTACGTTAGAAAACAAAGGCTTTACACCTGAAGAAGCTGCCTCAAAAGATGCATTTATTACGCGGATCAACACCATTCCTGATACGTTTATCATCGCCGAAGAAAATGAAGAAATAATCGGATATGTGAACGGTCCCGTCATTTCAGCTCCGTTTATCACGGATGATTTGTTTGAAAAAACGATTTCGAACCCTGAGACAGGCGGTCATCAAAGTATTTTAGGGATTGTCGTAAATCCTAAGCATCATCACAAAGGAATTGCGAGTAAGCTGCTAAGAGAGTTTGAAAAACAAGCGCGCAACAAACTGCGCTTAACGGTTACTTTAACATGTAAAGAAGAATTGATTCCTTTTTACGAAAAAAACGGATATGTGAACCAAGGAGTAGCGGAGTCTCAGCATGCAGGCGTGCAGTGGTTTAATATGAGTAAGAAGCTTTAATGTTACTACTCTGAATCGCTTGTTACACCGCTAATGATTTCCGTGCAAGGCTTCGCTTTCCGCGGGCGGCCGCTGAGTCTCCTCGTCGCTTGCGCTCCTGCGGGGTCTCACCTGTTCCGCTTTTCCCCGCAGGAGTCTTCGCCTTGCCCTCCAATCATTAGCTAGAAGCACCTACATACACGAAACCTACGTTCACCATACCCATAAAAAAATTAGCACGAGGTGAATTCTTAATCAAACTCGTTCGCATTGTCCTTCAACTAACCTACTTTTGTTCCAACCTCTATTTCAGTTATGTAAAAGACTCTACTTTGTCAAACATATTTGACAGTAACAAGGAAGATAATATAAGATATGGATGTAAAAAGTTTTTTACATTTTAGAGATGAGTGATGAATGGTGGAAAATCGAATTAAAGAACTGCGTAAAATCAAACGGATGTCTCAAGACGAACTGGCAAAAGTATGCGGCGTATCGAGACAAACGATTAATGCAATTGAAAACAATAAGTATGATCCAAGCTTAACGCTAGCTTTTCAGCTGGCTGAGGAGCTGGGAGCAACAGTAGATGAGCTGTTTTTATTTAGAAAATCATGATTTAGGTAAAGAGTAGAAGGTAATCTGAAGCAAAGAGCTTACTAGTAGGCGTTTTGACACTTCTGTCTTATAAGCGAACAATACATAAATAAGTATAAGATTAATAATACTTTTATCACTTCATATAAAAAAGATTTACAGAGCAACGGTGGTGAAATGAATGAAAAATCGAGCTGCCGAAGTAGCTCTTACAAGTACGGGCATGGTACTGTTGGTGGTAACGTTAATACTTCCTGTTCCGGGATTAATCTATAGTCTGCTTGTAGGAGGCAGCATTCTATTAAAGGGCTGCGGAACAGGAGGGATAAAACGATGTATCACCTGAATGCAGCATGGTGTAGAAAAGGAGGTTCCTTTTGAAAAAAGAACGATTATTATAGGCGCACTTTTATTTATCGTAGTATTTTACTTTACATACACAGGGAAAACCTATCAGTTAAAAGATGTCATAAAAGTAGACGAAGCAAACGTTACGCGTATTGAAATAGATACGGACGGAGGAAAACGTGTAGTAGACGATAAAAAGAATATGAAAGAGATCGTACACTCTTTGTCAAAAGTAGACGTGAAAAAAAGCAAGGAACGAGATCCAAAGTATGATCAGGCTTACTGGGTAAAAATCGTTGAAAACGGAAAAGATGCGTATGGTTTAACGATTTACGATGATGATTACATAAAAGCATTTAACTTTGAAGATAAAAAACAGGCTACGTATAAGATTGTTAAGGATCAAAAAATAGATGTTAAAAAGCTGTTTTCAACTAAATAAACCTGAAAAGTACCATAAGTTTTTTCAAGCCTACTAAAAAAGACAGCCTGCGCTGTCTCTTTTTTTCACAAAAATAGATTGAAAATTTTGACTATTTTAAGCAGAATTAATCCTTGCCTATATAATTAATAAATGATTGGATTAGGTCAATATCAGGGTTAACCAATAGTGCTGGAAGAAGGCCGAATGTTAATAATACAAGAACGTTTGCTCCAATAAAGATACGAAGTGCTTTTTTGATTTTCATGATATTTCCTCCCTTTTTTATATTTTCGTATAAAAAGAGAAAAAAATCAATAGAAATGTGACGAAATTGTGAACTTTTTGTCTGAGAGTCCCTGATAGATTATAAAAATTCCCTCTCTATACTAGATAAAGAGGGGATATAGCAAGTCATAAAATATGTAGAAACATTAAAAGTACATGCGCAGATTCCCGATGAAACGATAAAGAAAATAGCATGAAAAACCAATTAAGATACATCCTGCCGCAATAGAAACCCATTTAATATAAAGCTGATTCAGCACTTTTCTAGTTCCGGAGACAATCGTCATTAAGCCTAGGTCATGAATTAAAATCCCTGTTAATATTCCAGCGGCAATCAGCAGGAAATGAAAAGAATGAGAGGATTGAAGCGAATTGGTCAGCACCGTTCCAAACACGCTGAGCCAAAAAATGAGATTGCTAGGAGAAATCGCAACAAAGATCCCGTTCACATAAGAAGATGCAAACGACTTTTTTACGTGTTCTCCAGGAGCCGTTATGTCATGGTCGGCATGTCTAATGCTGTCATAGCCAATATAAAGTAAAAAAAGCGCTCCTATAAGCCACATGATAAGTTGGATAAAAGGAGCAGATAAAAAAGAAGCCAATCCAGAATAAAGAAGCACAATTAGTAATAAATCAACTGTCATTCCTCCGAGTCCAACAACCCATCCGTGAAGAAACCCGTTTTTTAAACCTTGCTTTGTCATTTCAATCGTCACCGTGCCAACGGGAAGGGCAATTGAAAGACCGAGCAGTACATTTGTTAAAAATAACGTCACCAAAAACAAAACCTCTTTCAATCTCGTATCTACTATCGTTTTCCGTTTAAGTGGTCTTTCATTATATAAAAATATGTAATAAAATTCAATATTATGTATAAAAAAACATATGATGAATATAAGAGGAGGAAAAAAGTAAATGAAATTAATTTGTGAATCGTTGGAAAAAGAAGACTATACGCAAGAACTTCCAGAGGTGAACTTTACACATCCTTTGATTCAACAAAAGGTACGTGAACTCAAAAGCGGCTTGCCTTATTCTTCACTAGCGTACATAAAAAAAGCATATGAGTTTGTGAGAGATGAAGTATCTCATTCCTGGATATTCAAAGCAGAATCATCACGAAAACCGCTTTACAGGCTTTAAAAGAAAAGGAAGGAATTTGTTACAGCAAGTGTAATCTATTAGCTGCTTTGCTGCGTGCAGAAGGGATTCCTGCAGGCTTTTGTTATCAAAGGCTGATACTTGGAGATACGTTAGACACAGGCTACTGTATTCATGCCTTAAATGCTGTCTACATTAAAAGTGAAGAGAGATGGATCCGATTAGACGCAAGAGGAAATAAAGAAGGAGTGCAGGCCGACTTTTCGCTAAAAAAAGAAAAACTGGCTTTTCCGGCGAATTCTATACGGGGTGAAATTGACTATCCGGTTATTTATACAAAACCTCATAAAAAAACAATGGACGTGTTGTCTCAGTACGAAGACTGCTTAGATATGTATTTGCACTACTTGCCTACCGAGCTATAAAAAGAGGTTGGGACAAAAGTATTTTAGTTGAAGCGAGATTAGAACGATGAATTGAGATTCTTGGTGGAGAATCCAACTCGTTGGAATTTTTTATTGGAAGGTTTCATGTATATGGCTGCTTCTAGCTTATGATTGGAGGGCAAGACGAAGATTCCTGCGGGAAAAGCGGAAGCTACGAGGAGGCTCACCGGCCGCCCGCGGAAAGCGAAGCCTTGCACGGAAATCAACAGCGGTGTAACAAGCAGTTCAGCTCATCTCTCCAATTTGTTCGTCTTTAGGCAAAATGGACTCAGTTATGCCTCAACCTCCTCACCATTTTAAACGCTTTCCTGTACGTTGACTGACGGTCTTTTAAACGCAGCAACAAACCACACAATATTCGTAATCAGCAAACCTAAACAAGAAATCATTATTCCTATAATTGAAGCTAAGTTTCCTGAGAAATCTTCTAATCCGAATAAAAACAGAGCCGGCATCAGTAATAGAGTACTAGAAGCGAATAAAAGTCCGATGCTGCAAAAAGCGGCCATCACAAATTTTAAGAAATTGATTCCCAATATATAAAAAGCTAAAGGCAATAGGTATAAAAATAGAACCATGCCAAGAGATAACCACAGCTCTGTTGAACCAAACGTATTAACGTTGGGGCCTGAATCTGCTAGAGGAGAAAGCGAACCAAGAACCAAAATGAAGCAGAAAAATAGTGCAGAAAGCAAAGTGGCGATTATCACACTATTTTTTGCTGTAGAATTACGCACTGTTTTTTAACCTCCTTTCCAATAAATAAGTATATGGATTAATTTTACAATACAAAAGTTTATAAATCACCAGTTTTTTACAAAAATAGTTTAGTAGGTTGGATAATAATGAAGAAAAGCTGGGTTAAGATAATACACGTGTACATATTTTTTGTGCGGACCTGGATAGTGGGTTTCGTGCCAATATTGCGCCAGTATTGTTTGAATAGGGTGCGAATGAGGGGCTTCGCCGTAATGTCCGTAGTAGAGGCCGCTGCCTGAATAAGGAGAATACACAAAATCACCTGCCTGTTTAAATGAATGTGTTACACGGTATGTTTTTGTATTGAATAATGTTCTTGTAGAATGTAAAAAGGGCACAAATAGGTCGTTTGCTGTATAAATGCCTCATTCCAGTAAAAAAGACCTCTAAAAGCAAGAGGTCATAAGCTAGGCATCTGTATGTTCTTCACTTGGATTTCTTTGAAAATCCAAAAAACGAGTTCCTTGAAACGTCAGCATTCCTTCGTCTCCTTCTGCAAGTATGCCGTATTCACGGCCTGAAACAGTAAATTCAGAGCGGTCGGTGCTTTCAAACTGAAAGGTTACGTAGTAAGTTGTAGACGTGTGAGAGTGATGATGTTCGTGAGCGTGACTGTTGTGGCGATAGACGTTTGTCCGTTTGTCCGTAATTTTTGCTTTTACGAAGAGACGGGGAGACTGCTCATTTTTACTCCATGTGCCGATCCCTTTAAAAATAGAAAATAGAAAAATACCAATAACAATAACAAAAAATAGCATCACAAACGTAGGCATTCCGTTAAATAACGCGTCATCTGGAAAAAAAGCGCCTCCGCTTACGTCATCGGGCACATCACCTTCAAAAACAATGTCATCTCCGGACGGATCATCTTCAAATATCATTTCATCTTCAAACATTCGTATTCCCTCTTACTATAAATACGATTACTGAATGGAAAAAGTTTCATCTTTATAGTAGGCTTATGATAGGATAGCTAGTTACTATTCATACATATGAGTGAACAAGGAAAAGGAGAGATACACATGGGGAAATACAAAGTTGTTATGTCTGGAAAAACATGGCCAAACGCTTACGAGAAGCTAGCGGAGCACTGCGATATTCAAATGTGGGAAGGAGAAGGAAAGATTCCACAAGAAACGCTGCGCGACTGGCTTCGTGATGCCGACGGCTTTTTTAATATCGGCCACATCACAGTGGATGAAGAGCTGTTAGAAGCAGCGCCGAATCTGCGCGTTATTTCTCAATCAGGCGTCGGGTATGACAGTGTAGATGTCGAAGCATGCACCAAAAAAGGGGTGCCGTTTAGTAATACGCCAGGCGTGCTAGTAGAAGCAACGGCTGACTTAACGTTTGGGCTCTTGCTGTCAGCAGCTCGCCGCATTCATGAAGGCTATGAAAAAGTGAAACAAGGAAACTGGGAAACGGTATTTGGCGTCGATTTATTTGGAAAAACGCTTGGTATTGTTGGAATGGGCGATATCGGAAGCGCCGTTGCCAGACGAGCAAAAGCGTCCGGCATGAACATCGTTTACCACAACCGAAGCCGCAAGCATGAAGCCGAAAAAGAGCTTGATGCCGTATACCTTTCATTTGAAGAACTTCTTCACACAGCTGACTGTATCGTATGCTTAGTGCCGCTTTCAGATGAAAGCAAGGGCATGTTCGGAGAAGCGGAATTTAAAACAATGAAAAACAGCGCGTATTTTGTAAACGCAGCGCGCGGAGGGTTAGTGGATACGGAAGCACTGTACGAAGCGCTGAAAAATGAAGAAATTGCGTATGCCGCACTAGATGTAACAGATCCAGAACCGCTTCCGGCAGATCATAAGCTGCTGCAGCTTTCAAATGTGTTAGTAACACCGCATATTGGAAGCGCTACGTACGAAACGCGCAATCGAATGGCAGATTTAGCCGTACAGAACTTGCTGTTAGGACTTGAGAAAAAGCCTTTAGTGACGTGTGTGAATGAAGAAGTGAATTACAAGTAAGGAGAGATTTTTTGTTAAAAGCATTACAGCTTATTCTTTCAATTATTACTGTTGGACTGGCTCTTTATATCATGCTCACTCACAGCTACCAGTTCCTTTCGTTTTTAAATATACTGCTCGGGTTTACCATGCTAGTTTTAGGAGCAATCGAGTGGCAAAAGAGAAAGAAAATCAGCGCGTGGCTGCTGTTTTTCGTTGCGCTGTTCAGCTGGTTTGTTGGTATGTACCGCATGACCATTTAAAAACGCTTGGCATATGCCAAGCGTTTTTTTAATGTGCTTCCAGCTTTGTTTCTAACACTTTTTCAATAACCGAAGCTACTCCGTTTTCATCGTTCGTTAATGTAACATCATCAGCTAACGCTTTAATTTCTGCGTGCGCATTTGCCATAGCGATTCCTTTTCCAGCCGTTTGCAGCATCGATACGTCGTTAAAGCTGTCTCCAATGGCAATGGTATCGTGAAGAGAGCCGCCAAGCTCTTTGACAACGTAGGTTAATGCGTTTCCTTTTGACGCGTCTTTATGTTCGAGTTCAAAGTTATGATCAGCGGAAGAGACAAGCGTCATGTCGTGCTGCTTGCTAAAGTGATCCCAGCCTTTTTTTCGTTTTTCATCATCAAATGAAAAAGCCAGTACGTTATAAAGCTCAGCGTTTGTATTTAAAATATCTTCATAGGATGCAACAAAGGCAAATCCCGTTTGGCTGTACTGTTTAGCCGCTGCGTGATGAAGTCTTTCTTCGTCCACATTTTTATTGGCGCTTTTTACTCGGTCAATTTCAATAGCCAGCAGCTCACGGCCTGAGTTTGGCGTATAAATTGCATGTTCAGCAAACACTTCATAGTAAAATTCGTTTGCATCCAGCCACTGAAGCGCTTCTTTTACGTGATGTGCATCAATCGGAACAGAATGTCTGAGCTGTCCATTCGGGTCATGAATAGTCGCTCCGTTTGCGGCAATCACCCAAAGATTTGAAAGCTCAGCTTTTTTTAAAATTTCCTGCACGTCGAAATAAGCACGCCCTGTAGCAACCACGACTTCAACTCCGTGTTTTTGCGCTTTTTTAATTGCTTCTGCATTAATTGTACTAATTTCACTGCTGCTATTTAAAAGAGTTCCATCTAAGTCTGTAAAAATCATCTTCATAAAATATCTCTCCCTTTGACTATCATTACTTGTTTTTGCGTGTTTTATCTTGTTTATCCTACAATAAACGAAAAAACACTGATAATCAAGCGTTTTTACATTGTTTTTACAAAATAAACAAGTATAATAAAGTAAAAAGCAGAAAGAAAACAGGTGAACAAGCAATGTTAAAACAAGAAAGACGCAAACAAATTATGAATTTGCTTGAAAAAGAAGGGCGAATTGTGGCTACGACGCTTAGCCAAACGCTGAATGTTTCAGAAGATACAATCCGCAGAGATCTGCGGGAAATGGACGCGCTTGGTCTGCTGCAGCGCGTACATGGAGGAGCGCTTCCGCGTTCCACGTCTGCGGTTGATTACAAAGAGCGAAAACGTGAATTGATGGATGTTAAGCATTCACTTGCCGTTGCGGCGCTTCCGTTAATTAAAGACGGGCAGGTGCTCTTGATGGACGGAAGTACAACGAATATTCAGCTCGTCAAAGCTTTTCCAAAGAATTTAAACGTTACGGTTATTACAAACAGTCCGT
Source organism: Priestia sp. 53B2 (assembly GCF_056099005.1). Taxonomy (NCBI): domain Bacteria; kingdom Bacillati; phylum Bacillota; class Bacilli; order Caryophanales; family Bacillaceae; genus Priestia; species Priestia sp. 53B2. The sequence continues at coordinate 287,303 of NZ_JBLZXA010000001.1, read as the reverse complement.
TAATTACCGTTGCACTAGCGGAACATGACTTTGTAGAAGTTGTTTCTCTTGGAGGAACGTTTCGAAAAGAATCGATGGTCACGATAGGACAAAGCGTGGTTGATACGCTTAAACAAATTCGAGCGGATCTTTGTTTTTTAGGCGTATACGCAATCGATCCTAAAATCGGTATGAGCATTCCTTTGCTTGAAGAAATGCACATTAAAAGCCAAATGATTAAAAGTGCGAGTGAAGTAGCGGCTATTGTAACAGCGAAAAAACTCAATACATCGTCAACGTACACGTTCAGCTCAGCCAACTCACTAGATTGGCTCATTACAGAAGAACATGTGAACGAAACCGTATTAAATGCTTACCGCGAAATCGGCATTGAAGTGATCACAAATAAATAGTAGTTTTAGTAAGGAAGTATATGGTAATGTAGAGTAAAAAGGAGCTTGAGCGATGAGCGAACAAATAGATGTTACGCAGGAATTAGCGAAGCTTCAGCAAAGAGTCGAACACCTAGAGGAAAGAGTGGAAAAAGCAGAGTCTAAGCAAGGTCCTTTGCGGTCATTCTGGGAAGCCATACGATCGATTTTAATTGGATTGTTCATTGTAGGACCTGTAGCGGCAATCATTCTTGGCGTTTTAGCGGCACTAGCGGGAAAATGAAAAAGGTTGAGATATAACTAAATCAATATAATCTCAAGGCGAACAAATTGGATAAATGATCTAGTATGTTCGCTTGTTACACCGCTGTTGATTTCCGTGCAAGACTTCGCTTTCCACGGGCGGCTGGTGAGCCTCCTCGTCGCTTTCGCTCCTGCGGGGTCTCACCTAGTCCGCTTTTCCCGCAGGAGTCTTCGTCTTGCCCTCTAATCAACAGCTAGAAGCCGCTACATATATGAATGTTCACCATACTAATAAAAATCCGAACAAATTTGATTCTCAATCAAGAATCAAACTCGTTCGGATTTTCCTTTGACTAAAATACTTTTGTCTCAGTCTCGTTTTATTATTATTTTTCTGAATCAGAACGAAACTTCGTGCTGACAAAAATGATAATGGCTAACAAAATAACAATTGGCAGCCAAATAATTTCAAATTTATAAGCAGGCTCTGCAAGTGCGGCGATAACAGCGCCAAAGCAGTAAAGTACAAGAGACAGCGCGCGAAGAATGGCATCGGTTGTAAACGTTTTGCGGTAGCGAGGGCTGCGCAAACGTGCCGTTACGTCTTCAAAGAAATTAGCAAGCGTCCCTGTTAATACAGTTGTTGAAATTCCGGCTACGCCAAGCTTTCGAGCAGCCGTTGTTTGAAGACCCATTGCTGAGCTTAATAAGAAAATAAACAAGTAAGTTAAGTGTAAAGAAGGAGAAAACGAAGATAAAAGTGCAAAAACAAGTAAAAGTAATCCTTCTATTCCAAGGACAATCGTTACGGCTTTAGGCCAAAACGTTTTTTCTTTGTTTCCAACAAGGATTGCAGCGCCTACAACTCCTACAATAAAACCTCCTAAAGCTGTGAGGGAATGAAAAACAGTTGTTTCAAGCGAGTTTCCGATTGCTAACCCGAGCAGCACGATGTTTCCGGTCATATTTGCAGTAAAGATATGGCCAAGGCTTAAGTAGCCAATTACATCGACGATACCCGCTGTTACGCAAAGAACGAGTAAAATAATGTTTCGATAAGTAGAATTCGTCACGGTAAGTCATCCTTTCTTTTTATACCAACTAAACAGTTTACCGTGAAGAAAAAAATCTGTCCAGAGAGTTGTCTTACAAATTTTTAAGCGTGTCCCACCCAAAAGCCACTTCAGATAGAGATCTGCCGTCAATGATCACGTCAGCGCGATCGATTCTTTTTCCGCCAAGCGCTTCGTAAAACTGACAGGCGCCGTTTTGTTCAAAAGCCCATGTGAGCATCGTATGTATATGTTGGTTTGCCAACTCTTGCGCTATTTTATGCATAAGCGCTTTTCCAATTCCTTTTCGCTGATGCTCTGCGAGTAAATACATGGCATACAGTTCTCCGGTATAGGAAGGATGCTTGCAGGTTCTTTCTTTACCATAAGAAGCGAAGCCTACGATTTGACCGTTTTCTTCTGCAACGAGAATAGAATTTGACTCCAGCTGCTTTTTCCAAAGAGGTTTTCGCTTTTCAGCGCTCAAAGAATCTAAAAAAGAATCCGTAACAAGTCCTTTATAAGTTGATTTCCAGCTTTCTACGTGTACATTTGCGATGCTTGCTTCATCGCCAATTCTGCCTTGACGTATCATATGCTCACCTCGTTTTTTCTATATTTTAACATAATTTTAAAGCGGGCATCCCCGTTTTTCTGTTTTCTTTGTATATATATAGTAGCTATTTTACATAACAAAGGAGATGACGTAATGAGTAAATTATTATTAAAAGAACAGCCGTTAATCGTACTGCCGGCGCTAGCAGTTAAAGTAGGAGTGAACGGAGCGCTGTTTCTTCAGCAGCTTCACTACTGGCTTGAAAAAAGCGTAAATGTACAGGACGGATATACGTGGGTATATAACACCAATCAGCAGTGGCTGCAGCAGTTTCCATTTTGGTCGCTTTCAACGATTCAACGCATCATTTCAAAGCTTGAAAAAGAAGGCCTGATTATAAAAGGAAAGTACAACCGCTCTAAATTTAACAACACGGTCTGGTACCGGATTGATTATAAGAAACTAGAAGAGCTTATGCCAAGTGATGAGTTTGAAGAGCTCGAAGATGTCAATTTGACAGAAGGGGAGAGTCAAATTGAAGCAGCGGATTCACTCACTGTGACGGCTTCATTAACAGAGACTACAGCAGAAAATACAAATCAAATAAAAAGAGAAGAAGACGCGCATGATGCTTACGTACAAACGTTAGAAGCCGCTTTTATTGCTAGAAGAAACCGAGGGGTGTATCCTTCAGCAAGTGACTTGAAGCATATGTACGAAGTCGCAAAAAGCGAAATACCTGTAGAAGAGGCGCTCTCTGGACTGCATGAAGCATTTGATCACTAGGTGCCTAAATACAGCGGCGATACCATTCGGGCATTTGCCTATATCAAACAGCATCTTTTTCATAAGCATTATGTAACGTCACAGCGTACGCTAGCGAGTCAGCAGACTGAAAAGCCGCTTTCCTACGCTACTAAAAAGCGCGTCATTCGCAAGGAATTGACGCCGGATTGGCTAAGAGAAAATGAAGAGACAGAGCCTTCAGCTCTTGCTTTTAAAGACGATGCTCACTTTGAAGAAGAAAAGAAAAAGCTTGCTGAAAGTCTTCGTGAGCTGGAGCAGGAATTAAAAAATAATTGAAAATACCCCTGGACTTTTATAAGATAAAAGATAGTAAACCTTTTGAATACGAAAGGTTTACTAGGTAAAAGAAAAGCGGCTTTTAAAGAAGGTGCGCCATAAACGTGATAAAATTTTTGTTTTTGCTGTTTATGCCAACAATCTTTGTTTTTTTCGGTTTGTGGCTTATCCAAAATGTGTTGGTAACATTTGTTTGCTTTTACGGCTGGATGTTTATGATTTTATATGCGAATAATAAAATTAACTTTAAGGTAGCGCTTACAAAAAAATCTCTGTATGTGGGAACTCTGAGCGGAGTTCTATGTGCCGCTGTGATAATTGGAAGCAGCCTGTTTTTTTCTGGTAAAATCTTTCATGCAGAAGATATGCAAGCGGTTTTGCAAATATGGGGATTTAGCGAATGGAAAGTTATCATTTTAGCCGTCATTTTGATTTTTATTAACCCTTATTTAGAAGAAATGTATTGGCGAGTATATATACAGAATAAAGTGAAGAAGCATCTATCTTTACCTGCTTCAACCATTGTTACATCAAGCTTTTATACGCTTTATCACCTGTTTATTATTCTGCCCGTTTTTGCGTTTCCTTTTAATTGGATCTCGGCTGCAGGCGTTTTTTTAGCAGGTATAATGTGGGCGTGTATAAGGGAACGATATGGTGCCGAAACGGCAATTATTAGTCATGCGTTAGCGGACGCGGCGATTATGATTGTATACGGATTATATGTAAGATAGTGGTATTATGTCAAAAAACCATGAATCGTTATTCATTTATAACTTGTTTTCATGGTATAATAACAATAATAGTAAAATTTTATCAACACATTTGAATTGAAATAATGTATACTTGTAATACAAAGATTGAAGCGTTTACATAAATCGGAATACACATAGTTAATCTGGGTCCGATGAAAACTAAAAAAAAGAGAGAGATAATTACTTGGAGGAGGAATAGAAGTATGTTTGTACCTATTGAGCGTAAAAAAGTATCTAGTCAAGTGCTTGATCAATTAAAAAAGATGATTAAAGAGAAAACGTTCCCGCCAGAGTCTCGTTTGCCGTCGGAACATGAGTTATCCAAAATGTTTGGAGTGAGCCGCGCACCAATTCGTGAAGCACTAAGCGTTCTTTCTGCCAGCGGATTAATTGAATCACGACAAGGCGGAGGAAGCTACGTAAAGCGTGTAAACTTAGTTGGCATGCTTGATCCAATGACGTTTGAAATGGTTGAAGCAGATCAAGTGCTTGAATTAATTGAAATGCGTATTATCATCGAGTCGCAAGCAGCAAGCTTAGCCGCGCTGCGCCGTACGGATGAAGAACTGATTGAAATTAAAGAATCGTTAGAAGCATTTAAAAAGACGGTTCATAACAGTGAAGAAATTGGACATGAAGCGGACTATCGTTTCCATCATGATATTGTAAAAGCTGCTCATAACTCATTCCTTCTTCATGCTGTAGAAGATTTAGGTCATTTGTATCGAAAAGCGCTTGCTTATTCGTTAAATAAAAGCCAAAAAGAAAATCGCAAGCAAACGGATGCCGATCATGAGCGTATTTTTGAAGCGATTAAAAATGGAGAGCCAGAAGAAGCAGCAGAAGCGGTTCGTGATCACTTAGAGCACGTTCGCCAAAAAGTAATGGTATCTCAATAATAAAAAACGATAGCCTCAAGGGCTATCGTTTTTTATTATTTCGTTCATGTGAGGAAATAAAACATGTTGAAAACGAAAATTTACGCTTAAGCCGGTGCGAATGTGCCGGCTTTTTTGTATGAAAAAAGAGAAAATATCTAATTATACTCTTGAATAATCAGAAAATACAGTATTGTTAATAATTTTATAGCGTGGTATTTTTATTAACAAATGTTACTTTTATTTACATTTTAATGTTAGTTAATCTAACATTAAAAGGAAGGGGAGGGATAAGATGCTTTCATCAAGCGTCGGGTATTTGATTTTACTGATTTTTGGAGGAGGCTTTACAGCCGTTACAATCATGATGCAGCGCCGTCAAGGAAAGGAAATGACGGCTGAGCAGTTTAGTACAGCCGGAAGAAATGTAGGCGTTGGTCTGGCGAGTGCATCCATTATTGCTGCATGGACATGGGCCGCTACGTTAATGATGTCTTCTTCTACAGGCTATCAGTACGGCATTAGCGGACCGTATTGGTACGCAGCGGGAGCAAGCATTCAAATTTTGCTGTTTGCCATTGTAGCGATTAACCTGAAGAAAAAAGCGCCGAACGCTCATACGTTTTTAGAATTTATTGCACAGCGTTTCGACGTAAAAAATCATCGTTTAATGCTTGGCTTTGCTCTTATGACAAATATTATTGTGACCGCCATGGTTATTTTAGGAGGAGCCATTGCTTTAAACTCTCTTACCGGGATGAATATTTTTGTTGCCGCTTTTTTAATTCCTCTTACGTTTACCATCTACACCATGATTGGCGGTTTAAAAGCCTCATTTGTTGCTGATTATTTTAACACCGTTTTTATTTTTATTATTTTATTTATTTTTGCTGCTGCCGTCTATTATAAGTTCGGCGTAACAAGCGTGTACGAAGGGCTGAAAAATCTGCCTCAGTCACAGCATATGCTTACGATGGCATCGGTGCCGGGCCTTTTGTTTGGGATGATTAATATTATAGGGAACTTTGGTACGGTCTTTGTGGATCAAGCATACTGGCAGCGTGCCATCGCAAGTAAAAACAGCGCTGCTTCAAAAGCATATATTTACGGCGGAATTGCCTGGTTTTCGATTCCCTTTGCCGTTGCCACTTTCCTAGGTGTAAGTGCGGCTGGGCTTGGAATTGCTGTAGATTCACCGGATTCTATCGCGCCCGTTATGGCGTCACACGTGCTTGGAAATCTAGGTTCTATTTTGTTTTTAACGATGCTGTTTATGGCGGTAATGTCGACAGGAGCGGCTGAATTAACGGCGATCACAAATATTATCGTAACGGACATTTACCTGCGTTCTATCAATCCAAAAGCAAGCAGTAAAAAAATCTTAAGCACGTCGCGAAAAGTGACGCTTGGCTTTGGGCTGGCGATGGGCGTGTTTTCCATTTTACTGTTTTACTTAGGAATTAGCCTTGGGTTTGTGTATATGGCCATGGGTATTTTCGTCAGCGGAGCCGTTATTCCCGTTACGCTTGGACTGATGTGGAAAAAAGCGACGAATACAGGTGCATTTTACGGCGCGCTTTTAGGAATGATTGGCGGCGTTGTCGCATGGAACACATCTGCTTACTTGATTAACGGTCACATTGATGTAGAAGCCCTTGGCGGACTGTATCCAATGCTTATTGGAAATTCTACCGTTTTTATTATCAGCGGAGTTATATCAATCGGACACGGTCTGCTTGCTAAAAAAGAATTTGACTTTGATGAACTAAAAGACAAATTCAAAAGCTTTGATGAACATGGAGATGAACCATTAAGGGAGGAAGTGGCGTATGGATCCACAACAACAGTTAAATAAAGATGCAAAGCTTTGTACGCGCTGGGCGCTGGGACTTACATTTTTGTTTGTCCTCTTGTTTCCAGGCGTGATGTTTTTAACGGGCTATCAATACACGCTTTCCTTTTTTAAAGGCTGGACGTATCTTGCGTTTGGCTGGCTGATTATTGCAGGGATTTGTATTATTGTTGGGCCTGTGGTGGAGTTTGTGAGGGAGAAGAAGGAGAGAGATACAATTTAATTTGTCAAAACAATATGAATTTCAAATGTGTTAGTTATAAAAAAAATCACAAATCATATTCTAGTGAATATGGTTTGTGATTTTTTTGTAAAGATATTTAAAATTGTGTTAATTTTTGGTAAAATATACTTTACTCTATAAAACTGTATTATGGTGTTAAACGGGATTTTACTATTTTATTTGACTGTCTTTTGACATAAATGAAGGGAGGTGAAGTGAGTGTATATCGTCTCTTTAGAAAAAGCATGTTATGCAGAACTTCAAGCAGTAGGTTCAAAAGCTTACAATCTCTCAAAAATGATTCAGCACGTTTCTCATATCCCTACAGGATTTGTTTTAACATCTCACGCGTTACATTCCTTTTTAACGTTTAACCAAATAGAAATAAAAGCAGAAGATAGCAGCGTCATAGAAAAGAAGATTCAAAGCGGTACTTTTTCTTCAGCTCTGCAAAAAGAAATTATTTCTTCGTATGCCAATATTCAAGGTGCTGGTGTGAAAGCCGTAGCCGTAAGATCTTCTTCCGCACTTGAAGATTTGGAGAATGCGTCTTTTGCCGGACAGTATGAAACGATATTAAACGTAAGAAACAGAGAAGAACTTTTGACAAGTATAAAAAAATGCTGGGCTTCTTATTTTTCATCCGTTGTTCAAGCGTACGCCGAAGATAAAGAAATTTCGCTTTCTAATCCACAGATGGGTGTCCTTGTACAAGGAATGGTTGAGGCTGATGTATCAGGTGTGATCTTTAGCGTAAATCCTATTACAGAAAGTGAAGATGAAATAGTCATTAACGTGGCGTACGGCTTAGGAGAGGGAATTGTATCAGGTGGTGTTACGCCGGATTTATTTATTATTCATAAACAATCAAAAAATATAATGAAAGAACTAGGATTAAAAGAGTATAAGCTAGTGTCAGATTTTACAGGAATAACAAAAGCTGTGACAACAGATAAAGAAAAAAATGAATTTTCTATATCAGATGAAACAGCACTACAGCTGCTTCGTTTAACGAATCAAGTAGAGCAGTATTGTCAGTACGCTGTAGACATTGAATTTGCCATAAAAAATGAACATATTTATTTGCTTCAAGTGAGACCTGTTACTACATAATGAAAAGGAAAGGGGAAATCAAATGAACGTATTATCTGCATTTCAAAACAACCTATTTTTAAGTGAGGAAGAAAAACAAACGGGATTTTGGGTACAAGACAACCTACATATCGCACATGCACTAAGTCCTTTATACGCTTCCTTTCAGCTTCCGGCAATGACTTATGGGACAAAGCAAGGTTTTGAAACGTTAAAACTGCCTATCTATCAATTTGTAGTGAAATTAGCAGATGGAAAAATGTATCAGCAAAATATCCCGTTTCCCGGTGACGTAAATGATCGCTTAAAGGAGCACCAAGAAGCAGTGAAGCCGCTGTTGCCTCGACTTAAACCTAGATTATACAAGTACGTTAACGAGGTGTTTTTACCTTTTTATACGGAAGTTAAAAGAAATGCAGAACGTCCTTTATCTTTAAAAGAAGCAGAAGAAAAAGTAAAAGAACTGCATGATTTTTATAAAAAAGCTTGGCAGCTTCACTTTGAAATTGTCATGCCAAGAAGTGATTTAGGAATGATTTTAGAAGAGCTATATGGAGCCTTGACCGGAGACGCGAATACCGCTTACGTATATGATCTGCTGGAAGGCGTAATGAACAAGTCACTTGAAACGGATCAAGCACTGTGGGAACTAACTGACAAAGTCAAAGATTCTAATCAATTAAAACAAGCTTTTACGGCACAGAAGTCAGAAGACATAGAAGCAAGTCTATTAGGCACAGCTGAAGGAAGAGAATTTTTAAAGAATCTGCAAAGCTTTTTGAATGAGTATGGCTATCGTTCTGCAAATTCGCATGAGTTTATTGATGAAACGTGGGTAGAGAATCCTTTACATGCGCTATCGGTTATTGCTGGCTATGTGCGTAAAGATTACGACTTCAAGAAAAATTATGAAGGGGTCGTAAAAAAGAGAGAAGAAAGCTATCGTGACGTACTCGCAAAAATGCCGGAGTGCGAAGAAAAAGAGCAGTTTAAGCTGTTTTACGGCTGGGCATTAGACGCGTGGGGGTTAGATGAAGATCATCATTTTTATATCGATGCGATGCTGCCTGCTACAGCAAGACTATTTTTGCTGAATGTAGGAACTCTTTTAGCTGATCACCAAGTGATTCATCAGCCTCAAGATATCTTTTATTTTTATTACGATGAATTGCTGGAAGTATTAAAAACGCCCGTGGCATCTCATGAACTGATCGTCAATAGAAAGCAGGAGTTTGAAGAGAATCGTCATAAAAAAACGCCGCCTGCTTATGGAACACCTCCTCAAACAGGAGAAGATCCTTTATTGGAGCGGGTATTCGGAAAAATGGGGCCTCCAGAAGTAGATGAAACGCAAAAAATCTTTAAAGGAAGTGCCGCTTCAAGAGGCGTTTATACGGGAGTGGTAAAAATTATTTCAGATCCAAGTCAATTTTCTAAACTTGAACAAGGAGAGGTTCTTGTGTGTGAAACAACAGCACCCGCTTGGACCACGTTATTTTCGCTTGCTGGCGCAATTGTAACCAATGCAGGAGGAATCTTATCTCATGCAGGAACAGTGGCTCGTGAATATAAACTTCCAGCGGTTCTTGGCACAAAAGTAGCTATGGATCTACTAAAAGACGGAGATGTTGTTACCGTAGACGGAACTAACGGAGTGGTGACGATTGAACAGCAGTAAGCCGTCTTTGATTATCTTTTCCATTTTAACGGGAACTTTTTTAATTCCCGTTAATTCCACTATGATTGCGGTAGGCTTACCGTCTATTGCCAAAGCGCTTCATCTTTCCATCGTACATGTATCAGTAGTGGTAACTATTTATTTAATTGTGATGGCAGTTGCTCAGCCCATCGCGGGGAAACTTGGCGATTTATATGGAAATAAAACTATGTTTGTAGCTGGAATGATTATTTTTTTAGTGGGATCAGCGGCCTGTGTGTTTTCATATAACTTACTTTCACTCACGGTCTTTCGAACGCTGCAAGCATTAGGAGGCGCACTAGCTACGCCTAACGCAACAGCCATTATGAGACACAGTTTGCCAAAAGAAAAGCTTGGAAGAACGCTTGGGTTATTTGGGTTGTCAATGGGGCTGGGAGCAGCTGTAGGGCCTGTATTAGGTGCCTTTTTAATTAAGTATCTGGGGTGGACGTCGATTTTTTGGTTTAACGTTCCTTTTGCTGTTCTATCGTTGATTTGTTCATTTATATACGTGCCGTCTATCGTAAAACAAAAAGCAAAAATGCTGGATATATGGGGCGCTTTTTTACTTGGAGTAAGCATGACGAGCTTTACGCTAATGCTGACGCACCGTGATTTGTTTAATGCTTGGACTATTTTTATATGCATAGCGTCTATCGTTCTTTTCATTGTGCAAGAACGCAAAGTCCAAGAGCCGCTGATTGATTTTAAGCTTTTTAAGGTTCGTCCCTTTTTTTCTTCAAATCTTTCCATTCTATGCAGTAATTTTATGATGTATAGTACCATTTTATTTGTTCCGATTTTATTAGAGAAGCAGTATGATATTCGTTTAATTGGTGTGCTTCTTTTCTTTTTTTCACTAGCCATGTCTATTTCTTCTTGGCTAGGAGGATTGTTAGCAGAAAAGGTAGGGAAAGAACATCCGATACGATTATCGTTTCTTATTTCATTGCTTGCGGCGATGCTTTATTTCCACTTAGCGAATGCCTCCACTTCTTATACCATTGTATCTTTATTAGCAGGAGGAGTGGGAGCAGGAATCGGTGTTTCATCTATGCAGGCTATGAATATTCAATCTGTCAAAAAAGAGCAATCAGGCACTGCATCGGGCATTTATTCCACTTTTCGTTATATTGGAGGAATGTTAGCGTCAGCTGCGGTGAGCTTGTTAGTAGGTACTACTGGTCTATTGGTGGTTCTATGTATAGCCGGAATAGCAGGATTCCTTGTGTCGTTAGTTGGAAAAGAAAAAGAAAAGCAAGTTTCCTTGTCCAAAGACGTTTTTAAATAAAAAAAGAATAGCCAGCGGAGAAGCAGACATTTTTTTTATTGCACGTGCTGAAAATGAGGATGTGCTAGTCCAAAGGCTACTCTATTTTTAAGTTATCGCTCTTTTTTCAATTTTACACACCCACCGGTAATACTGAACCATCACCCAAAAAAGCACTGGATTTAAGAATAGTGAATACCACCACGTCCACCATCCGTAGTGAAAATACCCCCAAGGAGCAGGGAGAAGGGCCACTACTTCATAAAGTAAAACAGCAACCGACCAAACGAAGATATAGGCGGCTTTTTTTGTGAGTTTTCCGGCAAAAGGATAGTAGATAAGAAAAAGCATGTTCACCGGCGGAATGAGAACAGTATAGGCAAAAATACCTTGCCAGTCTGTATCAGGTGTAAAATACCAGTAGCCGTGAAATTTAAAATTAATAAAAACGTCAAAGATATGCTGAGCAGCAATGGTGAACATCCAAATGTGAACAATTTGATTTGCTGTGAAGCGCTTGTTTGTTTTAAAAGCAAGAACGTTAAATACTAAAATAGAAAGAATTAATCCAATCATATTGGTTCTCCTTTTGGTTTCTTGACTATATTGTATAATTTTAGGAGATTGAATCCAATAGAGAAATGGACATACTACGAATTTTCTGCGGTGTTTTTCACAGGGACGGACTGTATTTTTTTTCGATTTCTTAAAAATGCGATCACGAGTAAAAGAGAAGGAATGACAATTTGAAACGGAAGATGTAAAGTGAACGGAATGATTTTTAACCCTTCATATACATGTTCGAAATAGTTTTGAGCAAGAGACAATGAATAAAACAAAACGACTAAGCCAATTGGAAATACAAGCGGTGACGGGTTTTTAAGCTTAAACACGTGGGAAAGGCCCAGCACAGCGGCATAGAAAAACAGACCGATTTTAAAGAAGCCGCCAGTGATTAAAGCCAGCATAAAAAACACATCAAGCCGTTCTAAAAAACCTGCGAATTGAATGCTTTGAACAGTGCTTAAAAGTGGAAAAGCAGAGCTCGATGTTAAGGTGACGCCCAGCACACCTATATTCACAATCATTGTAATCATAAGGTTAATACCGTTTAACGTAATTGCGCTGAATACAATCAGAGCGGTCTTTTTCACATTTTTTGTGTATGGAAAGATCATTGCAAATACAATCACTTCGCCAAAAGGAAAATAGAGCGTTTGACTGTACGCAACGCGCAGCACCGGAGCGATGTCTTTTTCAAGAATCGGCCGCAGGCTTGTAAAATCAATAAGGCCGGAAACAAAGATAAGAATAAAGCCAGCAACGGCGAGAACATAGATAAAAATAAAGAGCAGTTCTGCTGAACGTGCCATTACTTCAATCCCTTGACGAACGGTATAGATAATCCCAAGCATCAGCAAAGCGTTCACCATAAAAAGCGGCGTATCGGGATAGACGAAGGTGAGAAGCATTGCTCCGAAATCACGCAGCACCCGCGCGGCTCCGTTAGCAAAATATAATACGTAAAGAAAAGCAAGTATGCGCTTTTTAACATGGAGCATATGCATCATGTAAGTAAAGAGTTGGGAAGAAAATAGGAATATTTTGTTAAAAAATAAGTGGGCTAGCCGAAGATATAAGAGAGAAGTACGTAAAAGGAGAGAGCGCGTTGGATTTATTTGAAGTTATATTAAGTATACATATTGGACTGGGCATAATTTGTTTGCTTTCAGGAATGGTGTCTATGCTAGCGGCTAAGAAAAAAGGACGGCATACCAAATGGGGAGAAGTGTATCACGGTTCTTATGCAGCACTGGCTGCCACAGCTATCATGTTAGCGATTTGGAAATGGAATGAAATTGCCTATCTATTCTATATTGCCGTATTTTCATACGGATTAGCGATCTACGGCTATGCAGCACGCAAGCAAAAATGGAAGAGCTGGCTTCAACACCATATTCGCGGTATGCTGGGGTCTTATATCGGAGCCGTTACCGTGCTGCTTGTGAATGTTGGAGACGGTATTCCGCTGTTAAACAAGCTTCCCGATCTTTCATATTGGTTTTTGCCGACGATTATTGGCAGTCCGCTTATTTACATAGTCGCAAGACGCTATAGAAAAACTTCTTCCGTTTCTAAAAAAATATCATACTAACCAAAAAAGCCTTTTACCACAAAAGGCTTTTTTCTATGGCGAACATTTGTGCTATGATAGAAAAGCAAGGAGGCTACAGCATGAAAGAAAATCATCAGTTTACCATACATACGAATAAAGAAAAGCTTGATATAGAGGTCATCTACTCGTACCTTCATCATGAATCGTACTGGGCAAAAGGAATTCCGCTTCACCTTGTTCAAACGTCTATTGAACATTCCGTTTGTTTTGGCGTGTATGATAAGTGCGATAAACAAGTAGGGTTTGGACGGATTATTTCAGATTTTGCGACGTTTGCTTATTTGGCGGATGTGTTTATTCTGCCGCACGCCCGAGGCAACGGGCTTGGAAAAGCGCTGGTACAAGAAATGATTGGCTATCAGCCGATTCAACACGTACGAAAAATTTTATTGGCAACAAAAGATGCTCACGGTTTGTATCGTCAGTACGGATTCAAGGAAGTTAAAAATAAGCAGCTGTTTATGCAAATTTTTAAAAAAGGCATGTATGAGCGGGGGCTTTATTCAAAAGAAAATAAAATACTGCCTGGAAAAGAGGGATAAGTATGGCTGAAGAATTACGTAAAAGCGTGTTTAATGAAGAATTGATTACGCACTTAAGCGACGCTTTTTCACGTGAAATGAGTTCATTTGATAAAAAAGTGTTTCATGAACTGGTTTTTCAACAGGACTGGGAAGACTTAGGGCTGAAAGAGCGTATGAGAAGAATTACGCTTTCGATGCATGAAGTGCTGCCGGAAGATTATGAAGAAGCGCTTCATATTCTCTATAAAGTGGCTCCAACGGTAGGAGGGCTTCAAGGCACGATTTTTCCAGATTATGTTGAACTGTACGGATTGAACGCTTGGGAAGCTTCAATAAAAGCACTCGCTTTTTTTACGCCGTTTTCCACATCAGAATTTGCGGTGCGTCCGTTTTTAATTCAAGATAAAAATCGAATGCTTGAGCAAATGATTGAATGGGCAGGAGATGAAAACCATCATATTCGCAGATTAGCAAGCGAAGGGAGCCGGCCTAGACTTCCGTGGGGACAATCAGTACCTGCGTTAAAGCAAGATCCAAAACAAACGCTGCCGATTTTAGAGCAGTTAAAATGCGATGAATCGCTCTATGTCCGCAAAAGCGTAGCCAATCATTTAAATGATATTTCTTACATAGAAAAAGATTGGATGCTTGATGTGGTGAAAAGCTGGTACGGAAAAGACGTTAAAACCGATTGGATCGTTAAACATGCGTGCCGTTCACTTTTGAAAAAAGGAGATCCTGAAGCTCTGTCTCTTTTTGGCTATGGAGATGACCCAGGAGTGAGTGTCACAGAGCTTAGCTTACAGCCGCATACTATTAAAATCGGCGATAACATTGACTTTTCCTTCCGATTATCGGTGAAAAAAAACATGCCGCTTCGCATAGAGTACGGAATTCATTATGTAAAAGCAAAAGGAAACCGCACTCAAAAAGTGTTTATGCTAAAAAATGTTCAAGCAAAAGCAGGCCAAACGCTTACAGCCACAAAAAAACATGCGTTTAAAGATTTAAGTACAAGAAGACATTACAGTGGTACGCATACGCTGTCTGTTATTGTAAACGGAGTGGTAAAAGCAGAAGCGGACTTTGTGATAGAGTAGCTCTTTCCTCATGGAGAGAGCTTTTTATGTTTTTATAGAGCTGATGAGGAAACTTAAGTCAATAGGTTGCTGCCTCTTTACTTATTTACAAAATCGACTGATAAACATCCATTTAAATTCCTTTTATGGTATATTAATCCTTAAGGAGTGGTGAAGTGAAGAAATTTATGGTGGGCACATTGAGTGCTTTTTTGGCAATGTCATTGGTAGCGTGCTCAAACTCTGCTAGCAAAGAAGAGAGCGGCTATAGCATTCAAAAAGTGAAAGTCAAGATAACGGATGATGCCGATTTAATTGGAAAAGTTGGTATACAAGATAGCAAAGGAAAAATGGTCGACGTAAAACCAAAAGCGCTTTATTACGAGTTTAAAATGAAGCAGCAAGGCAAGCGTAAATTCTATCAAAATGATAAAGACGAAATAGAAGCTAAAATTATACCGAATGAAGATTTAAAGAAAGCATCTATCAATATAGTAGGCGTTAATGTATTTGATGAGGGGCATGATCAGTTCAGCACAGGTATGGGAATTGAAGAGTTTAACTATATGAAAAAAGGAAAAGTCGATGTGCACTACGATCTGGGCGCGACTGTTAAAAACAAAGAAATGCCCATGGCTCCATCCGATCAGAAATTAAAAAAACTCCAAAAGGCTGCGAGGCATGGAAAACTCGTCATCACAAGAAATAACAAAGAAATTGGCCGATATGATTTAGAAACGCTAGAATCCGTAAAGAAATGAACATAGGAGAGATAGCTACATGGAATATGAAACAGCTAGACTACCGCAAAGCGGTCTCGAGGAAGTTCTGAGTTTTATAGCAGTTCATACATAAAAAAGAGGCTGGGAGAAACGTATTTTAGCTGAAGTGAAAAATGAACTATTTATCGAAAATTGATTCATAGTTCGTGTTTTTTTATTAAGATGGTGAACGTAGGTCTCATGTATGTAGCTGCTTCTAGCTGTTGATTTTGTTATGTCCAAATCTCTTTGTTATAAAACCGCACTCGTCTCCTACATTAAAATAGTCAAAAAGGTTCAGTTCCCTTATCTTGAAGTTATTTCCTTAAACGGTATAATTATTTATGTAACATTTTAAATATTTTAAAAATTTAAAATGTCTAATCAAGGGGATGGGGAGGAGTAAATGAATGAAAAAAACTGTAAAACGAACGGCCGTGCCGGCTCTTTTGTCGATTGGATTATTGCTGTCGCCGCTTGCGGTACAAGCTGAGATGCCTTATTACGGAAAAGACTATAGCCAGCCGGAAAAAATTAAAGCGCTTTATCCGGAAATAAAGGTGAATGAAGCAACGCCGGCATTTATGAAAGGACAAGACGCATTTACGACTCAAGAAGAAATGATGAGCTATGTCCAAAAGCTTGCTCATAAAAGTCCGTACGTAAAGCTGAAGATTATCGGAAAGTCACAGCAAGGACGGGACATTCCAGCTCTGTATTTTTCAAAGGAAAAGAAATTTGCGGATGGAAAAACATCCAAAAAGCCAACGATTTGGCTTCAAAGTCAAATTCATGGTAATGAACCGGCAAGTGGTGAATCCGTACTCGCCGTTGCGACGCGTTTGACAGAAGACTTTGGAAAAGATGTGCTAAATAAAGTGAATATCGTCATTGTGCCGCGCATTAATCCAGACGGATCTTATGCATTTAAACGTCAGCTAGCAAATAATTTAGATGGAAACCGCGACTACATAAAGCTTGAAAGCCCGGAAGTGCAGAGCGTACGAGCTGAATTTAACCGTTTTTCACCGGAAGTCGTCATTGATGCTCATGAATATACGCCTTACAGCAGCGGATTTAAAAATATCGGTAAAGAAGGCGTGTGGAAGTATCACGATATTTTACTGCAGTCCGGTCGAAACTTAAATATTCCGCAGAACATTCGCGACGTGTCTGATGAGCTGTTTGTGAACAGCACGCTTACGGCAATTGAAAAGCAAGGATATTCAGGAGAAGTATACTATACGTCTCAAGTGAATAAACAGGGGCAGCTTGAAGTGGAAGAAGGCTCAGTTGAACCGCGGATCGGTCGAAACTCATTAGGCTTGTATCCATCGTTTTCGTTTTTAGTCGAAAGCAGGGGAATTGGTATTGGCCGAGAAGATTTTCCGCGGCGAGTGAGTGCGCAAATTGCTACGCAAGAAAAGCTGATTACGCAAACAGCCGCTCATGCCAAACAAATTAAAGCGCTGATTGCAAAAGAAAAAGCGGCGCTTATCAAAAAAGGAAAAAATGCAAATGATCATGATCCAATTGTTGTGAACAGTGAAAATAAAAAAATACCAAACTCTACGTTAGAAATGGTTGATGTGGAAAGTGCGTCTGTTAAAGAAATTCCTGTGAGGTACTACAGTGCGAAGAAAGCAACGCCGACGCTTGTCCGCGAACGTCCCACTGCTTATCTTTTAAAACCAGGACATGAAGAGTTAGCAGCAAAACTGCAGGGACAAGGAGTAAAAGGCTTCAAGTTAACGAAAGAAACCGCTCTTTCCGTAGAAGCGTATAGCGTTAGCAGCCGCATTAAAAATGAAGCCTACGAAAACAAACCAAATGTAGACGTGCAAACAATCGTCAAGCCAAAAACGGTGACGTTCCCAAAAGGAAGCTACGTCTTTTTAACGTCTCAGCCGCAAAACAATTTATTGTCTCTATCGCTTGAGCCGGAATCTGTGGACAGCTTCACAACGTTTGGGTATTTGCCTTCAGAGGTAGGACAAGAGCTTGATGTTTACCGGTTTACGCGTTCCATTGTAAAGTCGCCTTTGCAAAAAGAATCCCGTAAATAATGAAAAAGCGTGGAGCTTGGCTTCACGCTTTTTATATTGAGATTTTTAAGAAGAAACCCACTCTCCGCCGTTTACATGCAGCGTTTGCCCCGTGACAAACCGTGAGTCGTCGCTTGCGAGATACACGTAGGTCGGAGCAAGTTCAAACGGCTGCCCTTGGCGCTCCATCGGATTGTCCACTTGTGTTACTTGATCAGCTGAAAAGCTTGCTGGAATGAGCGGCGTCCAAATGCGGCCCGGCGCTACGGCGTTTACGCGAATGCCGGCTTTAATCACGCTATTGGAAAGCGCACGAGTGAAACCAACAATGGCTCCTTTGGTTGCCGTATAGTCAATTAACTGTTCATAGCCTTTATACGTTACAATTGAAGCAGTATTAATAATTGAGCTGCCGGCTTTTAAATGAGGCAGAGCGGCACGCGTCGTGTAAAAGTGCGAGTAGATATTCACTTTAAACGTATGATCAAACTGCTCATCGGTGATGTCTAAAAGACTCATCTGCTGAAACTGAACGCCTACGTTATTGCACAAAATATCAAGCTGGCCGAACGTTTCTACCGTTTTTTCGACGATGTCTTTACAATGGTGTTTGTCCCGCACGTCGCCGGGAAGCAGCACACATTTTTGACTCAGTTCTTCAATGCGTGCTTTCGTACGGTTCGCGTCTTCATGTTCATCTAAATAAGCAATCGCAACGTTCGCTCCTTCTTTAGCGAAGGCAATGGCAGCGGCTGCTCCAATTCCGCTGTCACCGCCTGTAATGAGAGCAACTTTTCCTTTTAGCTTGCTGCTTCCTTTGTAATGCGGATTTTCGATGATGGGACGCGGAACCATCAAACTTTCTAACCCGGGCTGGCGAAGCTGCCGCTGCTCAGGAACCGTAATCGGAACGTCTTCATAGCGCGTAATTTTTCCGTAATTCGGCTGCATCGGATACCCTTGCTTGTCCTGATAAAATTCATTGTTTGGACACATAAAACAACCTCCTCAAAAAGCATCACTCTTTCACTCTATAACATAGATGTATCTCTCATGCATACGTATAAAGAGTGTAGAATGCGAGAAAGAAGGTGGGTTCATGCGATATTACTACAGTGAAGAAGTGAAGCTATTGCTAATGGACGGGTCAAATCAGACAGTAGAAGTAATCTATAACTCTGATGCTCAGCCTTTTCTGCTGCCGCTTTTAGGACCTCGTCCTCCTTTTTATGTAAACCCGCGCTATGAGAAGTATCTGCCTGTTTTATAGTACAAAGAGCCCTTCTGCATGAAGGGCTTTTAAATTGGCATTCTCTTTTATTTTCCTCGTGATTGCTCACGTGATTCATGGCGGTTTTTTCTCCTTCTAGAGAGGAAATAAATAAAAAAGCCGATTAATACAAGCAACGTGATAAGCAAAATACTAGTAGGAAAGTAAAGAGAGCCTATCTGAATTCCCAAATAATTTAACATCGTTATAACTTCCTTTCTTGATAGACAATGGTTTATTTTACTAAATACCCTTATAAGCTAATAAAAAACGTTTCCGCTGTTTTAGTAGGGAATTGATTGACTCTGTGCGCCAATAACCACGATATGCCCTTGTTTCATTTCTTCTTTATACCGGTTTGCTTCTTGATTGGATAAGCCGAGCGAAGCCATCTTTGAAAGAAGCTCATCTTCTCTTGAAAGAAGTTTATTTACCGCCGTTTCAAACATACCTTGCTCTGCCTTTCTGTACTTTTTTGTATGTGTTGCCTCCGTTAAATTCTTAGCCCATTCTTTATCGTAGGCCAGCAGATAAATATCTTTGCTTGTAAATCCTTTCTTTAAAAAAGAACGGATGACGCAGGCTACTTCCTCTTGGTTTTCTGCTATTTGAATGTGTTTCATACACGAACCAAACCTCCTGATAAAAGATATTTCTGAAATACATCTTCTACTCATTCTGTAGCCTTTGTTTCCAACTTTAAACTTGTTTTCTATGAATTTTCTATGATAGTAAAAGAGAATAGAAACATCATAAATTTTTAAAAAAAGATGTTTGAACTTCAAAACAGAAGGCTAAACCTAGACTATACTAAAAAGTTCCATCAAAAATAGGAGGAGATTAAAATGAATTTACAAGATCAACAAACACAAGGTCAGCCCCAACAAACGCAAGACCGCCAGCCGGGTATCGAAAGTGAGATGAATCCTCTCCCTATTTATGAGGATGACAATTACATTGGTACAGGAAAATTAAAAGGAAAAGTAGCGCTAGTTACCGGGGGAGACAGCGGAATTGGACGAGCTGTATCCATTGCTTATGCGAAAGAAGGAGCGGACGTAGCGATCGTTTACTTAAACGAACATAGCGACGCCGAGGAAACAAAAGCCCGCATTGAAGAAGAAGGTGTAAGATGTCTGCTGATTGCAGGAGACGTAGGAGACGAATCGTTCTGTAACGAAGCGGTAGAAAAAACGGTGAATGAGCTAGGAAAGCTTGATATCCTTGTGAACAATGCAGGAGAGCAGCATCCAAAAGAAAGCATCAAAGAAATTACGAGTGAACAGCTTGAACGAACGTTCAAAACGAACTTTTATTCATACTTTTATTTTACGAAAAAAGCGCTTGATTATTTAGGAAAAGGCAGTGCGATCATTAATACAACGTCAATTAATCCTTACCGCGGAAATCCTCAGCTGATCGATTATACGGCGACAAAAGGTGCAATCAACGGCTTTACGCGCAGTATGGCGCAAGCACTTGTCAAAGATGGCATTCGCGTTAATGCTGTAGCGCCGGGACCAATCTGGACACCGCTTATCCCGTCTACTTTCTCAGGTGATAAAGTAGGAGAGTTCGGTACAGACACACCGATGGGCAGACCTGGGCATCCTGTGGAGCACGTAGGCTGCTATGTGCTGCTAGCTTCAAATGATTCATCTTATATGACGGGTCAAACGCTTCATGTCAACGGCGGAGATTTCATGAACACATAATTGCTTCACCTATAGTAAAGGAGGAGAAAAGATGGGAGAACGCCAGAAAAGATCTATTTCAAATACACCAAAAAAAAGAGATGAAACGGAACAGCGTGTAACAGATCAAGACGAAACGTTATTTGAACGTTTCAAAGAAGAAGAAACGGTTGATCCTATGCCGTTGGAAGATATAAGACTTGAACAAAAAGAAGAGAAAAATAAAACGAAAACGAAAGATGAATCAGGTTCTGAAAACATTCATCACAGAAAATAAAAAACAGCCTTCTCGGGCTGTTTTTTTTGTTTGTATCCCTATATTAATGAGTGCTAGAAGCAATTACAATTTTTGAATCATCTTCTAATGCCTGAGCAAGATTCGATTTAATTCGTATATGATTAAAATTTAAACCAAGCTGCATCGCAGTAGTGGCTAATTCAGGACGAATGCCCGATAAAATCGATTTAACGCCGATTAAATCAAGGGCATTGATCAGCTGAAACAGCTCGTGCGCGACCATTGTATCGATCATCACAACTCCTGACAAATCAATATACAAATGAGCGATTTGCTTCTCTGCACACTGTTTTAACGTGCTTTCTAGGATCATTTTGGCTCTTGCTGTATCAATATCGCCGACTAACGGTAAAAGAGCAACGTCTTTTTTAATCACAATAACAGGTGAACTTAATTCATGAATCATTTCCTGCTGAGAGCGGAGGCGGTTTGAGGCATATTCCTGCGCTTCTGTGATGAATTTTAAAATAATAATATCAAATACTCTTATTACTTTTTCATTCCATACATCGAGGTGCTGCTGAGTGATGTCATCATGAAGTTCTGCAAATCGGCGAATATACTCACAGTATTGTTTGCGGACGTTCATAAATTCCTTAATAATACTTTGAATGGGGGTTCTGAGATGCTGCTGGTCTTTGGCAACTTTATTTAGCCACGTGTTAAAAGATTCAAAAAAGCTTTTTTCATCTTCTATAAAGACGTTGCTAATATATAAATGAAATTCATAATTTTGCGCTTTCAAGCGTTGAATGACGTCAGGATCGTTAGAGGTATATACGCCTTCAGAAGATTTTTTGTCCAAAGATTCATACCATTCTTCCGTCATATTTGGTGCACTTTCTAGCAGATAAGAACGTAAAGCGATATCTTTCTTCACTGTTATTCTCCTCTCAAACTGATAAAGCATCGCGCAGGTGCGCAATGTATTTATTATAGCACCTTTTCTATAAAGATGGATATGAAATGTATGTTTATTTTGCGTGTTAGGTTTTAAATGATTGTATATAGGGAAAAATTCTAATAAAAGGGGAAAGAGGGAAAGTATGAATACCGTGACGAACGATCAGTGGAAATGGTATCAGTTTGATTTAGAAGAGGCAGATGGAATAGCTGATATAATCAAAGACTATCAATATCCAAGAAATGAATGGTTTTGCCAGCAGCTTCAAAAGAAAAATTCTAATCATATTCAAGTAGATGTAATAGGAGAAAGTGAGCTCATTTATGGTTCACTGATTTATCATAAGGAGTCGTTTGATCAAAAAAATTACGATTCGTTTCATTTTTATATTACCGAGGAGTTTATTATAACGGCAGGAATCGATTTGAAAATCCTCGAGAACACCAATCATGAACGAATGATTGAACGCATGAAGCAGTCTGCTAACACGGCGGAAAGTTTTTTTATTCTTTTAGGCGAAATTATGAAAAAACACTTAAATGGGTTTGATCAGTTTGAAAGTCATTTCAGAGAGCTTCTGTGGGAAGTGCGCCATAATAATAACATCGAAGTGTTAGATGAAATTCACAAAGCGCGGTATGACCTGCTTATATGGACAAATTTAATCAGTTCTGTTCGAGAAGTCACTATGGGAATAGAAGAAGCGTTTCATAAAAAAATTAACCAAACGGTCGAATATCAGCGGATGTGTAAAAAAATTGAAATTGGCTTAACGCTGATTGAACAATATCAAAAAGAATTTGACGCGTTAATTAAATTAGAAGAAGTTGTGTCTACTCATCGAGGAAATGAGATTATGAAAGCTTTAACGCTGCTGACAGCAATCAGCACGCCTTTAACGGCTTTTGGAGCTCTTTGGGGAATGAACTTTAAAGGGATGCCGGAGCTTGATTTGAAGTTTGGCTATATCTATGCACTCATTTTAATTGTCCTTTCGACCGTTGCCATTTATCTCTATTTACGAATGAAAGGGTGGACGGGCGATCTGTTAAAAGGAAGAAAAAAGAATTCATTTTTTAAATAAGTTTTAATAAAAGCAGCCGCTTAATAAGCGGCTGCTTTGTTGTCTGTTATCCTCGCCTCCACGTCGTAGGCTCACCTGAACGAAGGCACCTTGGAAATAAATCGTTTTCTTTTAGCTTTACTTGATTGCCGTTTTCGTCGGTATAGCGACCGGTTTGCGGAACCAATTCTCCGGTTGAAAAGGCGTCATCTACAGGCTTCCACGTCGTTGATTCACGTGTGCGTGGGCAAGGTGTAAAAAGATCATCTTTTTGAAAGAGTTTAATTTCACCTTCCGCACAAACGTAAGCGCCCGATTCTGGTACAGCTTCACTCGTTCGATAAATGTTCTGTACGGTCTTCACACGCATCCAACCTTTCTTTTTGATTAGTTGTATTTTAGTGTTCCGGTCGTGGCGTCCATGTACGTACGGTCTTCTATAATATCTGAGTCGTCTAGCTTTCTAAAAGGAGCGCAGTAGCATACAACACCCGTCTCGATTTCAATTTCTTGAAATCCGTACGCACGGCAAAGGTAGTCACTGACGTCGCTTGGAGCTGGATGCGTATCCAACTCATCTAATGCTTCATTAAACATCTCTAAAAATTCTTTTTTCGAAAATTTCTTCTCATGATGCAGTGTTACTGGATCTCCAGAATCTGTTCCTTGTGCTAACGCGTAAAAATACATCGTCCTCACTCCTTGCATATATATAGTCGAGCTTTTTCTGAAATGTGTAAACAATGATTGTTAGTAAGTAAATTCCCTTAAATAAAAGAAATAAACGCGTTTGGAAGAAAACGATTTCTTTATGATTGCTATCTTAACGAGAATTCAGTGCTATCAGCGTTTGATAGCAAGCTGCCACAGGGTGATAATCGGCTTTAGGAGCCGGGCTTTTTTTCGAGCTGTAGCGTTCGTTTTGCTGATTTAACAGCTGATACCAGCCTCCATATGTGTGATCGATAAAGTGTTTCTGACAGTAGGAGAACAGGGCGTCGTATGCTTTCCAATATCCGCTGTCTGCGGTTTTTACCCCGAGCAGTGAAGCCGCAGAAATAGCTTCGGCCATCACCCAGTAGTTTTTATCCCGATCAATGACCTCTTCTTGAGGAGACAGCGCAAAGTAAAGACCTCCGTACTTAGCATCCCAGCCTCGGTTCCAGCCCATATCAAACAAATCTTTTGCACGTTCTGTCATCCAGTTTTCCGAACGGTGCCGATCAAGCCATAAAAGCAGCTTGCTCCATTCAAACTGATGTCCTGGTATAAAGCCGTACGGACGAAATTCATCTTTTGTATTGTTTTTATTGTAGTCCCAATCCGGCTGCCAGTCTGTATCATAATGCTCCCAAACCATGCCGCCGGATCGTTCAGCAAGCTGCTGAGTAACGCCTTTTGCAAGCGTGTACGCTCGGTCTAAGTATTTTTTATCTCTTGTTGCTTCAAAGGCAGAAAGCATCGCTTCGCACATATGCATATTTGCATTTTGGCCGCGATATAAAGAAGAAGCTGACCACGATGCGTCCCATTCGTCTCGGTAAAAGCCGTGCGCATCTTCCCAAAAGTACTTTTCCATCACGTCATATACCTGTTCAATTGTTTCTTTTGCTTCTGAAATGCCGGTTTGATATGCGATAGAAGAAGCTAAAAGAGCAAAAGCGTGGCCATATGCTTGTTTGGAATCATCTTTTACTTCTCCGTCATCGGCTATTTCAAAAAAATATCCGCCGTGCTCTCTATCATAATGGTTGTTTTGTAGAAAACGAATGCCGTGCTGAGCTGCTTCTTTGCACCAATCCGGTCCGTCTAAAAGAGCCCCTACACTGAAGATATAAATAAAGCGCGCCGTACTTACCAAGTGCTTTGAATGCGTGTTGTTGACGGTGCCATCGTCGTCGTATTCATGGACATACCCGCCGTTTTTATGGTCAATACAAGCGGGGTAGTAGAAATGAAGCGTATCAAAAATATGCTGTTTTAATGTGTGAGGTTCTCGAAACGCAGTTGAGGAAAAATCCGTTGCCGTGTTCATTTTATCACCATCTCAATCTTTGTTTTTAGTTATTTTTTACCCTAAGCAGTTGGGAGTAAACGCAAGGGTTTTTTTGCTGTTTCTGCTCTATTATTCTATTTTTGTTGAAAATGTATCAGTTTGGAAACAAGTTTGAAATATTTTGATATACTTTTGACACGATTATCCGGTATTCTAAAAGTACGTGCTAGCTGGAACGAAGTAATGGTAAACCTCTAGACGTCGAATAATTTTACTTAATGTTGTTCAGTTAAGGTTGAGCTTAAACATCGGATCCTGTTTTCACTTAACCTATTAAACTAGCAGCATGTATTTCTATTATATTTTGCAAATGAGGTATAAAAAATGACAGAAGTGAACAAACAAAGATTTTACAAAAAATTAGCGGTAACAGGTCTTGCTTTTACACTTGTAGGGGCAGGAACTCTAGGTCTTCATTCTTTACATTTTACGGGTGAGCCAACTGTAGCAAGCGCAGCGGCGGAAACATATACAACAACGGCGAATTTAAATATTCGAAGCGGCCCATCGACGTCCAACGCGATTATTGCAACGGTCAAACAAGGCACGCAGCTAACGGTAGTTGGACAAGCAGCAAGCGGCTGGCTGAAAGTAAGCTATCAAGGCAAAACGGGCTACGTAAGCAGTGAGTATGTTAAAAAGTCAGCGAGTTCAACGGCCAAAACCTATGTAACAACGGCAAATTTAAATATTCGAAGCGGCCCATCGACGTCAAGCGCGATTGTTGTAACGGTCAAACAAGGCACGCAGCTAACGTCGACAGAACAAGCAGCGAACGGCTGGCTAAAAGTAAGCTATCAAGGCAAAACGGGCTATGTGAGCACGCAGTATGTAAAGGAATCAACGGGTTCTTCTGAGCCGGCTCCAGCTCCGGCAGCTTCTGTCTATGTGGCGACGGCGAATTTAAATGTTCGAACAACTGCTTCAACTGCTGGTGCGATTATGGCAACACTTAAAGCTGGCACACAGCTCGACGTAACGGCTAAAGCAGCAAACGGCTGGCTGAAAATTACGTATCAAGGTAAGGTTGGTTATGTAAGCGGTCAATACGTACGAGCATTAACTGGCATGAAAGTGGTTTCGAACCCTGAAAGTATACAAGTTGTTGTGAATAAACAAAACAAGCTTCCGGAAAACTACGTTCCGAAAGATTTAGTATATACAACCATTCCATTTACATTCAAAGAACAAACGGAAAAGAAAAAAATGCGCAGTGAAGCAGCCGCTGCTATTGCACAGTTATTTGCGGGTGCGAAAAAACAAGGCGTTACGCTTCTTGGCGTATCAGCTTACCGTTCACACGCAGCGCAAAGCGCGCTTTTTAGTTCATATGTTCAAAGAGACGGCTATGATAAAGCGGCAACTTATAGCGCATTGCCAGGCACGAGTGAACATGAAACGGGTCTTGGTATTGATGTAACAAAAGGAGACGGTACATGTGCTGCTCAAGACTGCTTTGGCGGAACTAAAGAAGCAACTTGGCTCGATGCCCACGCAGCAGAATATGGATTTATTATTCGTTATCCAAAAGGGAAAGACGCGGTAACTGGCTATAAATATGAACCGTGGCATTTGCGATATGTAGGCAAACCAGTGGCGCAGGCGATTAAGAGTAAAGGAATTACGCTTGAAGAATATTACGGAATTAAGTAGTTTAAAAAAGAGGCTAGAATAAAAGTAGCTTAGTTGAAGGAAGATCCGAACGTGTTTGATTCTCTATCAAGAATCAAACACGTTCGGATTTTTTTATTATTGTGGTGAAGGTAGGTTTCATGTATGTAGGCGCTTCTAGCGGTTGAGTGAAGGGCAAGGCGAAGACTCCTGCGGAAAGCGAAGTCTTGCACGGAAATCAACCGCGGTGTAACAGATAATCCCTACGAGCTCCTTTGTCCCATTTGTTCGTCTTTAATTTAGTTATGCTTCAATCTCTTTTATTTTTGTTCATCATGTTTACCCTTCTTGTGAAGGAGGGTAGGTAATGATACAAAAGAACTACTGTTTGTGCATTTAAAGTTGTGTTTGTGTGTTAAAAGATCTAGTGTATATTTCATACAGAAGTGTAAAGTACAGGGGGCGTTCATCTGTGAAAAAACGAAGGAGATGCATCCTATCATGTTGAAAGATCATATGTTTGAATTTTATTTTGATCAAATGAATGAGTTGGTTTTTTTAGCGGAAGTAAAGAACCAACATCTTTATTATAAAAAAATGAATAAAGCTGCTGCTAAGCTTGTACGGTGCCAAGGAGAAGCGGGCATGCGGCTAGAAAGCGTACTCCCTGAGTGGGCGTATCACTCCCTTTACCCTTACTATATGAAAGCGATGGAAACAAAAAAGCCAGTTACCTACCATGATATAAATACCTTTTCAGATGAAGCTGAAGCGTTTGAAACAACGCTTACCCCAATTTTTGATGATACCGATAATAGTACGCACCTATTAGTGATGAGTAAAAATATCCAGAAGTTAAAAAAAGAATTAGCCCAAAGCATGGAGCAGTATAAATCGCTTTTTATGAACCATGAAAACGCCATATGCATGATGGAGTTAAGCGGTAAAATTGTTCAAGCAAATCCCGCCTGTGAGCAAATGTTCGGCTGCGATACGCAGGATATCATCAACAGTTCTTACATGCAGCTTCTAGAAGAACCGAAGATTGATGCTTTTGTCTAAAAGCTAACGTTCCATTTGCTTAGTTATTTGTTGGAGAAGGAAATCTCGCTGCTTCAAAATGTGAGCCATCTTCGGATGTGACGATTGTACCAGCTATGCTGCTTTGAACAAAAACTTCAACGCGATCTCCAGCTTCTAAATTGTAAATAGTAGACACGGATACCGCATTAACAAACGGTGTGTTCCCGCCAAAGAAATCGTTAACGATAGCGATAGCGGTTGTCCCATTTACACGTATTTCTATGCGAGTTCTATAATCTAGCATCTGGTCGTTAGGAGAGAATCCAATTGTAGCAATGATGGAATATACGCCATCTTTTTTGGGGCGGAAGGTAGAAGCAATCGGGTTATATTCATTTGCTAAATCAAATTGTTCAGTTGGGAAAACTGCTTTTACAAACGTATTTGCAGGAACATTTTGAGGCATCGTTAAATTGAGCGCTCTAAATGCTGACTCCCGCGTGCTTCCTTTTTTTCCTTTATCTTCTTTATATTTAGAAGCCCAATCATGTGATTCCTCATAGAAATCTTCTTCGCGTCCATAAATCCAAACTTGTGATTCTTCAGAGCTATCTTCTTCACGTCCATAAGCCCAGCCGCGTGCTTCCTCAGGGGCATCTTCTTGATGCTGCTCTTTCTTATTGTTAAGGGAAGCCTCGCGAGATTTCTTCTTGTAAGGATAAGATTTTTCTACATAATATTTGTCATCTTTATCATTGTAATTGAAATAATACTTTTTTATAATAATCACCCTTTCTTTGCAGTATTCTATACTGTATTCACTCATAGAGGAAATGTTTGGATACTTGTCCAACAACTCTAGAACTGTTTTTTTAAATAGCTAATAGTAACTAATTTTGAATGTAGAATTATTTGCATCATATAAAAAAACACCTCTTTTGAACAAAAGTCGAAGAGGTGTTTTTGGGTTCGAAGAGTATTTGATTCGACATTCTACCCATAACCTGTATGTAAATTTCACTCTATCAGTCAACTGGGTGTACTTTTATAGCGCTGGGTCCTTTAGCTCCTTCTTGGATTTCAAACTCTACCTTTTGTCCTTCTGCCAGGTTTTTATATTCCTCACGGTCGATCGCGTTGGAGTGAACGAACACTTCTTTTGATCCGTCTTCGGGTGTAATAAATCCAGATCCTTTTGATTCGTTGAAAGATTTAACGGTTCCTTTATGTTTGCTCATTGAAAAAGCCCCCTTATAAGTATAGAAATAAATTCATAGTAGTTTTTTACCCAAACGCTGAAATTTCAATCATGTTTATGGTAGGTATACCGGTAGAGATAAAAGTAAATAGGGAGGGCTTAACAATTTTTTCATTTCGGTTATATTTTTATATTGTATGTGATATAACTATTGTTATAAAATGTAATCGTTAATTCTGCTAACTAAAGGAGATAAAGAAAAAAATGAGGGATGAGTTGCTATATATAGGGAAGAAAATTATCGATAATAAACAGGAATTAGCGATACAATTTTCTGATCTAATGGACTCTGAATATAAGCGGAAGCTTGTTTACCACGAAGAAAGCGAAGTTTTAAAATGGAGAGCAGAACTCATTGAGTATTTAGGCGAGTCGTTATTCGAAGAGCACTCGGTCGTTTTAAAGAAAATCATTCAGTGGGGTACAGATATAGGAAAAGTGGCTGTGGAAAACGGACTTTCTTTGAGTCAAACGTTAAAATCGCTCGCGCTGTTTCGAACAGTGATATGGGGTGTTTTTACAGAAGAGCTTCAACAGAAGCAGTTTGCTCCTATTACGATGCTTGATGTAAGTAAAAAAATTGACCCGATGCTTGATCAGCTTAATCATATATTTGTTGAAATCTACGAAGAACATAATACGGGCACCATAAAACACGCTTATGCAGCGCTAGAAGAATTATCAGTTCCCATCGTTCCTCTTTCTGAAGGAATTGCTGTGATGCCAATCGTTGGACAAATTGATACGCATCGTTCGCAGCTTATTATGGAAACGGCTTTAGAAAAAAGTGCTCAGCTGCAGCTGAGTTATTTAATATTTGATATTTCAGGTGTTCTTATCGTCGATACGATGGTAGCGGACAATATTTTTCAAATTGTAAAAGCCTTACAGCTTATCGGAACTAAAACGATGATTACCGGGATACGTCCGGAAATCGCGCAAACCGTTGTTGATTTAGGCGTCGATTTTGGAACAATCAAAACAAGAGCGACGTTAGAAAAAGGCCTCGAAGAAATAGGCTTTAGCAAACTGCCAGAAAATCCACAAAGAAAAAAAGACAAATGGCGTTATTAATAAATAAAAAGCCCAGAGGCTAGGACAAAAATATTTTAGTTGACGTTAAATCCGAACTATTAATCTGATTGATGGTTCGGATTTTTTGTTGTTATGGTGAACGTAGGTTTCATGTATGTGGCTGCTTCTAGCTGGTGATTGGAGGGCTTATATTGCAAAAAATTTAAGGGGAACTCACAGCGTGACATGTTACATTCTTTGTAAAAATGGGTATTGGTAAAAAGAAGCATTTCAAGCGCTTTTCAATCACAATAGCCGTCTAAAATTAATTAATTGTTAATTTTGAATAACGTAAATTATTTAAATACTTAGACAAACAAATGAGGAAAATATATACTTATTAGTGTTGTCACGAAAAGATAAAGGGGAGAAACAAGGATGGATATCAAACGTCAAAACGTTGATTTTGGTAACTCAATTTTTCAAACGCTAGTGGATGGTTATTACTATGAAATTCCTACAAACGTAGTAGAAATCACAAAAGATCAGGCAGAGGGTCATTTTCCTTCAAGTGTAAATGAACCGGAATTACTTCTTCAAAATTTACTAATTTCTACAACAATCGAAGGCGGAGAAAAGTATTATTTAGTAGGAGACGCAGCAGAGAAACATGTGCTAGGCAATATCCATATTAATAAGTTACATAATAAAACTGAATCTGATATTCCTTATGTGATGTTTTTAGCTTCAGTTGCTTATTACAACATACTTAAAGGAAAAGACAAAGAGGATAATCATGTGACGATTAATTATTTCTCGACTATGCTTCCGATTTGGCTGCTTAAGAAAACAAATAAAT
This sequence comes from Priestia sp. 53B2, assembly GCF_056099005.1. Classification (NCBI taxonomy): domain Bacteria; kingdom Bacillati; phylum Bacillota; class Bacilli; order Caryophanales; family Bacillaceae; genus Priestia; species Priestia sp. 53B2. Next base: position 256,594 of record NZ_JBLZXA010000001.1, on the reverse strand, counting down.
TCAGTGAAATGCAGCAGAAGATGGCCGAACGTTTTCAAGGAGAGCACACGGTTACGGTATTGACTCCTGGGTTAGAAAAAACGCTCACTGTGAACATTGAAACGAGCAAATGCCGTATTGAAAGCGAAGTGGCTCGCTGGGCGATCAAAAAAGATTTTGAATTACAAGATAGAGAAGAAGCAAATGCATTCAAACATTTTGAAACACTAATTGTAGATTTGGGCGGAGGCACGGTTGACCTTGCGCTGCTTCCTGCAGGACTTCACGCTCCTAAAAGCAGAAATTCGCTGAAGTGTCTTACGGATATTTCATATTTGAAGCATATTGAAAAGCTAAGAAATGAAAAGCTGCTTGAGTATTTTGATGATGTTCGTTCATTAGAAGAATTTATTATTGCCAATATCCATAAAGCAAAAATGGAGCAAAGAGACGGCAATAGCGGGAAAAAAGTAGATCTCACGGAGCCTATTCACGCTTCGCTTAGAGAATACACGCAAATTTTATTAACGAAAGTTGAAAATCTATTTCCATCGCCAAAAGATAAAGTCTATAAATATATCTATATTGGAGGACTGGCTCCTATTCTTCAACAGTTTATTGCAGAGCAGATTGATAACATGTACGGGGAAGAAATCAGAGAAGAAAATCATCTTTTCTTGCCGGAGACACGCAAATTAAATTTATACGGTCTTGAAATTTTAAGCAGACATGAAACAAACGCAGTTCACGTTTAAAAAGGAGGAGCATATATGAGTTATCAAAACACTCGCCTTAAGGAAGCACTAGATGATTGGTACGGTCAGCTAAGCTCCCAAATGGCTGCACCATTTTATTTACTATCAAATGCGTTTCTGACAGCTGGTAATCTATCAGCAGATATGATGGGAGCAAGGGAAAAGACCGTAAGTAATAGAGATGAACGTGCAAATTTCACAATCGATACTGCTGACATTCCGTCAGAAGTGTCTTCATTTCTGAAAGAAAAACAGCAGGCAAACGAGCTGCAGGACTATGTAGTAAGACTCATACAGCAAGACTTGCAAAAAATGAGCAAAGAAAATGAAGTGAAGACGCTCGTTCATTCACTTCGAAAAGAGCTGTTGGGCGAAATTGACTTACTAAAAAAAGAAATGAATTCACGTCTTGCTGCAAATCGTGAGGAGTATGAGGCCTCGCAGACAAAGGAACTTCAGGATTATGTAGCGAAGCTTGTGGAACAAAACGGGCAGAAAGACAGCCGGGAAGAAGATTTTCAATCGTTAGTTCATTCATTAAGAGCCGAGCTGTTAGGCGAAATTCATTTGCTTAAAAAAGAGCTGGGCTCTGCGTCAGCTCCTTCTTATAAGCAGCTGAAACCCGTTAGGAATGAGGAAGAAGAAACATTTAAAGAAGGTCAGCTAATTAAAAGTGAAAAAGTGACCGGAACCATTCAAGAAGATATCGATGTAGATTTCTAAATAGAAAGTAGAGGCGTGATATGCCTCTACTTTTATTATTTCTCTATTTAAAATGAGGCTGGGGCAAAAGTATTTTAGGTGAAGGAAGGTCCGAACGATGAATCTAGATTCTTGATGGGAAATCCAATGGACCAATGTAAAAGCTTTAGCTTATGAATTATAAAACTCTTTTGTTTCTTTTTAGCTTTTTTCGAAAGTATAAGCCAAGATCAAATGTAGCGATGGTACAAATACTGCACTTTATCATAAACCAAAATAACGATTCGTTTATACCAAATCCGCCAATCGAAGCTTTTAGTTCATTTAGCTGCCTGAGAATTAAATTTATGTCGTTTTCATAGGCCACAGTAAAAGATTTAATCACAAGCATAGTCATAATGACTGCTTCTACAGATGTATATAGAACTTTTCTTACTAGTTTAAGAGAAGGATTTACGTTTGATTTGGGAATTTTATAAAATAGTTTCATCGCATATTTGCCTTTCAGTTATTTTAAGCGGTTTAAAAAGATTAGTTTATTCTATAATTCTTTCCTTGGCTACAAAATCCTTTATGTATAGCAAGTTTAAAAAAGGCCCGCTAGAAAAGGTAGTACACCGATTTTCTAGCGAGCTTCTTTAGTCAACATCTATCTATTTACTTAGTAATGATCCTGAAAAAGCGTTCCAATCCTGCATAACGCTCTGCTTATTTTTAATGTTCTTCAGCCAGAGCGTTTGCTTTTGTCACATGAACCGTGCCAAATGGATGGTTTGGAGGAGCGTATATGGAGTAAAGCTTTAGCGGAGTGGTGCCGATATTGGTGACATCATGCCACGTTCCGGCAGGGATAAATATCGCATCATCATCGTAGACTTTTCGTTTAAAGGTTAGATTGTTTTTACTTTTGCCCATTTGAACAATGCCTTGCCCTTGTTCAATGCGCAGGAATTGATCAACGTTAGGGTGGATTTCTAAGCCGATATCTTCACCGGGCTTAAGACTCATTAACGTCACTTGTAAATGTGTTCCCGTCCATAAAGCAGTGCGGTACGTATTATTTTGCTTTGACGCTTCATTAATGTTAATAACAAATGGTCTTGGTCCGTAGTCCTTTAATTTACCGTTTCTTTGCTGAAACTGTTCGCTGGTGTGATAGTGATTCGGCACGTAATAACTATATGGCTGCCAGCCGTAGTACACTGGGGTCTGCCACTGATGATAATAAGGTGTATAGTGCATACTCATTCTCCTTTTCTCGTTTAATTTTTCTTTTCATCCTATGCCTTTGTCAAAAAGGTTGATACCATTTGCCTTTTTGTCCGCGGTCTTTATCCACTTATTTTTTGCTGAAATCATGTGATTAATGATTTATCTGAGCTCTTTGATTGTTTTGCGGTGGTTAAAAAATACTTTCATCACTTTAATACGATAATTCATTAAAAAATATATCGTATGAAAACGTTTTATTTGATATAATTTTAGGAGATGAAAATTATTTTAAAGGGTGACGTTCATTGAAAGAAAAAAAACTTCAAGAATTAACTGAACATCTTAATAATTTATTCAACAATTTAATTCACGGATCTATCACAGAAGGTGAATTTAATGAGCTGTCCGAAGAGCTTTACAGAAAGCAAACTAGGCTGCGCTATGAGATAGAGTGTGAGAAAGGTTCGTATTATAGAGAATATTTTAGAGGCTAAGACTTTGTATTAGACTGCTTTATAAGAAATAAGAAAAGGCCTTCACTTAGGAGGCCTTTTCTTAACTTCTAACAGAAAGTGGAGTGTTACTTTCTATTTCAATAAGTATATTAGTATATTTACTTTATGAAAAATAAAACTGTTGAAGCTCTAAAACTCGCTATTCACCCCCAAAAACCTGTATGATAGGTTTAAGATTACCGCATATGAGATATATGTATAGTAAAAAGGGGTGATGAGCTGTGAAGTGGTATAAAGGAGTTGTCATGCAAGTCTTAATGACAGAAATCGAAACAGCAAGAGAGCATATGGTTATGTTAGGACTTACAGAAGGCTTTACAAGTCGTAATACAGTTCGAATCAATCAAACCCTTGATTATTTATTAAATGAACTAAGTAAAGTAATGGCCGCAGATTAATCGTATTTTATATAAAAATGAAAAGAGCTGCTGACTTCACGGCAGCTCTTTATAAGTTGACTTAACGTTTACTTTAATGTTTATGATACTATTTATACAGTTACCTTATAGCAAAGAAAATAACGGAATCTATTATATATATTGTATAGTAGAAACCTAGAAGGCGAGTTGAAAGCGCCCGTGAGAAGGGAAGCTTAGATACATAAAGCAAACGCCGTACTAAGAATGGCGATGGAGGGTATAGTGGAATGGAATATCATATTAAAGAGGCCGCTGCAAAGGTAGGGCTGCCTACGCATACGCTTCGATACTACGAACAGCAAGGGCTTTTACCTTTTATAAAAAGAGATGAGAACGGAAATCGTATTTTTAGCGAGTCCGATATCGAGTGGCTAGAATTTATTATTTGCTTGCGAAAAACGGATATCGCTCTTTTAGAATTACGTAAAATTGTTGAATTAACACAACAAGGCGATGATACAATCGGTTTGCGCAAGCAGATATTTGAAAAGCATAGAGAGAAAATGATGGAAAAACAAAGAGAGCTGGACGCAGCTTTTAGAAAAGTTGAAACGAAAATCGACTACTATGATAAATTAGAGCAAAAGTATCAGGAAGAGCTTTCATCTAAAGCCTAATTTACCGTTTGTTTTTCTTATTTTATAAAGAAAGAAAAAGCGGGCAGCTAATCCAATTAGCTGTCCGCTTTTCTCTAAATTTACAGTGTAGAAATGTCAATAACAAATCGATAGCGAACATCGCTGCGAAGAACGCGCTCGTACGCTTCATCTACTTGCTTAGCATCGATGACTTCAATCATAGGAGCAACGCCGTGTTCAGCCGCAAAATCAAGCATTTCTTGTGTTTCACGAATGCCGCCTACAAGTGAACCAGCAATGCTGCGACGTCCCATGATAAGTGAGAATACGCTGTACTGATCTGGGTTAGCCGGTGCGCCAACGTTAACAAGTGTTCCATCTACGCGAAGTAAAGATAAGTATTGATCCACGTTTAGGTTAGCCGATACCGTGTTTAAGATAAGGTCAAAGCGACCCGCTAATTCAGTAAATGTCACTTCATCACTTGTTGCAAAATAATGATCTGCGCCAAAGCTTAGAGCTTCTTCTCTTTTATTGTTAGAACGGCTCAATACCGTCACTTCAGCACCCATTGCATGTGCAAATTGAATCGCTACATGTCCAAGACCGCCCATTCCCACGATCGCCACTTTTTTGCCAGGACCAGCATTCCAGTGCTTTAACGGAGAAAATGTTGTAATCCCTGCACATAGAAGCGGACTTGCTGCATCCATACTTAAATTATCAGGAATACGAACAACGAATCCTTCTTTTACGACGATTTTTTGGCTGTAGCCGCCGTATGTAGGGTTTCCGTCATAATCCAACGAATTATACGTTTGAACAACGCCTTTTGTACAGTATTGCTCGTCACCGTTCACACAGTACTTGCACTCTCCGCAAGAGTCAACGAAACATCCAACGCCAACGCGATCGCCAACCTTGTATTTTGTTACGTTTTCTCCAACCGCTTCAACTACTCCTGCGATTTCGTGACCAGGAACCATCGGGAACATCCCGCCGCCCCACTCATCAAATGCACTATGAATATCAGAGTGACAAATACCGCTAAACTTAATATCAATTAAAACGTCATCTGCTCGCAGTTCTCTGCGTTCAATCGTCGTATTCTCGAATTTTGCCTTTGCATGCGGCGCACTTAGAACACGTGATGTTGTTGTATGTTGATGATTATTACACATAAGTAAAAACACAATCCTTTCGTTATAAACATAACCAGTTTGCTAACACAGTTAGACTCACTGACTATATTCGATATATTTAAAAGCTACAACACTAGCTTAAACGTTAAAGTCGACTTTAAAGCAAGCCCTTTTTTGAAAAAATTTTTCTTTCTATGATTTTATGAAAAAAGGAAAGTGAGGAATAGTATAGCAGCTTTTTATCTATGTTTAGTTAAAAGAAATTCTTCAAGGGTGCGAGCGGCGGCGTGTTCATCCACTCCATTTGTCAGTAACGTTATTTCATCTCCTTTTTTAACAGCTAAAGCCATGACCTTCATCATGCTTTTTCCACTTACACATTTTCCATCTTTCGCAATAAAAATGTCACTTTGAAATGAACAAGATTCACGTGCAAATAAAGCTGTATGTCTAGCTTGAAGTCCTCCAGAAAGCTGCACCGTCATTCTTTTAATCAGCATTTTATTTCCCCTTTTTTGTATTTCAAAACTATAAAACTAGCTTAAACGTTAAAGTTAACTTTAAGGCAAGAGGTAATTTGGATAAAAAGTGGAAAGGGAAGAAAAGGTAAGCTAAGCCTAATATTAATGCACATAGTGATCCTGCTGTTAGTATGAGGGAATGTAAACGAAGCGTAATGCCGCTTTTAAAAGAAAGTTCTCATACATCCTTTTGTTGCATGAGCAAAACACGTAAGAAGAGACCTAAAAAAGAAAGAAAAATGATGAAATACTAAGCAAATGAGAAGATTTGCCTCTTTTAACAGGTATGTGTACGTTTTCATGCGGAATGTTTCCGTTTCCACTGACTTTGTCAAACAGCAGACAATTGTTGATAATAGAGCTATATAAGAGGCAAAGGGGACGATGAGATGAAAAAATCTATTTCAAAAGTAGAGAAGTTTATAACTGAATTTAAAACGTCAATGACAAGCTACGGAGAAGCAATTATAAAAGTAAAAGGAAACTGATTATAAAAAATGCAGGTCATTTTTTTATAAATCTATTCCATAAATTCATACTAAATAATCATACTATTAAAATAAGAAATATAACTTTGCTCATAAAAGCTTTGTCTATTGTTGAAATAACAGTAGATAAAGCTTTTTTGTGCGGTTATATAAGTGGATATGATAGCTTTTATAACTAGCATTTTTAGAAGGAATAAGTTTTTAGGTACATGCAGTGTATAAAAAATTCTGAAATTTTATTATTGACTGAAAGCGTTTTTAATATTAATATTAATTCAAACTTAACCAATATTTAACCAACACATAACAAAAGAGTTTTTTTATCTACAAATGAAATCGATTTCATTTGTAGAGTTATAAGATTGGTAAGTTTTATCACTATCTATTGCCAGTGAGGCAGCATTACACAATAAGGGGAAAAGAGGAATCAAAATGGGAAACGAAAATATTCTGTGGGGAATTGCTCCAATCGGCTGGAGAAATGATGATATTCCTGAAATTGGTGCAGAAAACACATTGCAGCATCTGTTAAGCGATATCGTCGTAGCAGGCTTTCAAGGAACGGAAGTGGGAGGATTTTTTCCCGAACCAAACATATTAAACAAAGAGCTTGAGCTTCGAAATTTAAGAATCGCAGGGCAGTGGTTTAGCAGTTTTATCATTCGTGATGGCATAGAGGAGACGTCAAATTTATTTCACAAACATTGTCAGTATTTGCAGGAAGTGCATGCTGATGTGGCGGTCGTATCTGAGCAAACTTACAGTGTTCAAGGGATTGAAAGAAATGTTTTTGCTGAAAAACCTTATTTCAGTGATCAAGAATGGGAAGCTTTATGTGCAGGATTAAATGAGCTCGGGAAAATCGCAGCAGAATACGGTTTACGTCTTGTCTATCATCACCATATGGGGACAGGTGTACAAACATTAGCTGAAATTGATCGGTTAATGGAAGGAACGGACGCAAATCATGTTCATCTGCTATATGATACGGGACATATTTACGTTTCTGACGGAGACTATATGGAGTTATTACATAAGCATATAGATCGTATTAAACACGTTCACTTTAAAGATGCAAGAAGAAACGTGCTGGAGCAGTGCAAGAGAGAAGGAAAGTCATTTTTGCAGTCGTTTCTAGCCGGTATGTTTACCGTGCCGGGTGATGGATGTGTAGATTTTACAAACGTGTATAAAGCGTTAGTGGATTACAATTACAAAGGATGGATTGTAGTGGAGGCGGAACAGGACCCTTCTATTGCGCATCCATTGGAATATGCTTTAATGGCCCGAAAGTACATTAACGAAAAGTTAGTTATTCATTCTTAAAATAAGACGGGGGAATTAGCATGGGTAAACAGGGAAATCAACATTCATTTTTACGTACGATCATTTTAGTTTCTACGTTTGGTGGACTGCTTTTTGGATATGACACGGGAGTTATTAACGGGGCACTGCCTTATATGTCTGAATCTGATCAATTGAATCTCAACTCTTTTACTCAAGGTCTTGTAACGAGCGCTCTGTTATTTGGTGCTGCATTTGGGGCAGTGGTAGGAGGCAGGCTAGCGGATTATAACGGACGGCGTAAGACGATTCTGTATCTTGCCATTCTATTTTTTGTTTCCACAATTGGATGCACGATTTCGCCAAACGCCGCCGTTATGATTCTTTGCCGTTTCCTATTAGGACTTGCTGTAGGGGGCGCATCTGTTACCGTACCGACATATTTAGCAGAAATGTCTCCAGCTGAAAGCCGGGGAAAAATGGTAACTCAAAATGAACTTATGATTGTTACTGGTCAACTTCTTGCCTTTACGTTTAACGCGATTATCGGAAATATGCTAGGAGAAAACCCTCACGTTTGGCGATATATGCTGCCAATTGCCGCCATTCCAGCTGTCTTTTTATTCTTTGGCATGCTTAGAGTACCAGAAAGTCCGCGCTGGCTTGTGTCAAAAGGGAAAAATAACGAAGCGCTAACGGTTCTTCAAAAGATACGAGAAAGTAAAAGAGCCAAATCAGAGCTGCAGGAGATTGAGAGCGCTTACGAGCAAGAAGCAAAAATGGAAAAAGCAACGTTTAAAGACTTAACAACTCCATGGGTTCGAAGAGTTGTTTTCCTTGGTATTGGAATTGCTGTCGTACAGCAAATTACCGGCGTAAACTCCATCATGTATTACGGCACTGAAATTTTAAAAGACGCAGGGTTTCAAACAGAAGCTGCTCTTATTGGAAATATCGGAAATGGAGTCATCTCCGTTTTAGCCACGTTTGTAGGGATTTGGCTGCTAGGTAAAGTTGGACGCAGACCAATGCTTATAACGGGATTGGTAGGAACGACTACTGCCCTGCTGCTGATTGGTATATTTTCTCTTGTATTTGAAGGGTCCGCGGCACTTCCATATATCGTATTAGCACTAACGATTACGTTCCTCGCATTTCAGCAAGGAGCTATATCTCCGGTAACGTGGCTAATGCTTTCAGAAATTTTCCCTTTACGATTAAGAGGCTTAGGGATGGGTGTTACCGTATTTTGTCTGTGGGGAATTAACTTCCTTGTAGGGTTAACGTTTCCGGTTTTACTGGCCAGCATTGGCTTATCCACTACGTTTTTTGTTTTTGTTGTACTCGGCATCGGAGCGATTTTATTTGTTAAAAAGTTTTTACCGGAAACGAAAGGGCTTACACTTGAAGAACTTGAGCAAAGGTTCCGCAGCTATGATAATGAAGACGCTGACGTCATGAATGACAATAAAATTATTTAAGTGAAGAATGGAGAGAATCATTATGAAACTATGTTTTAACGAAGCAACAACATTAGAAAATTCAAATCTTGTAAAGGACCTTGAGTATTGCAGCAAGCACGGATATGATTATATCGAAATTCGCACAATGGATAAACTCCCTGAGTATTTAGAAAGTCACTCAATGGATGATTTAGCGCAGTTTTTTAATACAAACCATATTAAACCGCTAGCGCTGAACGCTTTAGTTTTCTTTAATAACCGCAGTGAAAAAGAGTACCAGGAAGTGATAGAAGAGTTTAAGAGTATGCTAGAAACCGCTCAAAAGATAGGTGCTCCCTATATCGTAGCCGTTCCTTTAGTAACGGAACAAAAAATAGTAAAAGCAGAGATTAAAAATAGCTGCGTACAAGTGCTGAATGAATTATCGGAATTGGCTGAACCTTACGGAGTTAAAATCGCCGTTGAGTTTGTAGGACACCCTCAGTGCACGGTTAATACGTTTGATCAAGCTTATGACATTGTGCAAACTGTGAACCGAGATAACGTAGGATTAGTACTTGACTGCTTCCACTTCCATGCGATGGGATCAAAACTAGAAGACTTAAAACAAGCGGATATTTCTAAAATATTTATCGTTCATATCGATGACACGGAAGATTTTCCTATTGGCTTTTTAACAGATGAAGACCGAGTATGGCCAGGTCTAGGAGCGATTGATTTAGATGCTATTTTCTCAACATTAAAAGAAAAAGGCTATAATGACGCGGTATCTGTAGAGCTATTTCGACCTGAATATTATCAATTAAACGCGGAAGAAGCAATTAAGACGGCTAAAGAGACAACCGTTAAGGCTATCTCGGAATACTACAGCTTTCAAACAACAAAATCATATTCATGATAAGGAGTGTCAGTCAGTGACGTTAGTATCTTCAAAACTAGTATCAATGAAAGATATGCTTCATGCCGCTAAAAAAGGAAACTATGCGGTTGGTCAGTATAATATTAACAGCCTGCAGTGGGCACAGGCTATTTTACAAGCTGCCGAAGAGGAAAAAGCGCCTGTCATTGCAGCCGTTTCAGACAGGCTTGTCGACTATTTAGGCGGATTTAAAACCATTGTAGGCATGATCGAAGGTTTGTTAGAGGAAATGAATATTACTGTTCCTGTCGCGCTTCACTTAGATCACGGTATGAGTGTAGAAAGATGTAAAAAAGCTATCGACGCTGGATTTAGCTCGGTCATGTTTGACGGTTCTCACTATCCAATTGATGAAAATATTGCCATGACTAAGCAAGTAGTAGACTATGCTGCTGCTCAGTATGTCTCCGTTGAAGCTGAAGTCGGAACAGTCGGAGGCATGGAAGACGGGCTTGTTGGCAACATCGTGTACGCTGATCCCGCTGAATGTCTGCGTCTTGTAAAAGAAACGGGAGTCGATGCTTTAGCGGCTGCTTTAGGTTCAGTTCACGGACAGTACCAAGGCGAACCGCAGCTAGGCTTTGATAAAATGAAAGAAATAGCTGATTTAACAGATGTGCCGCTGGTGTTGCACGGAGGTTCTGGTATACCAAACTATCAAATTCAAAAAGCAATAGCTCTTGGACATGCGAAAATTAATGTGAACACCGAGTGCCTTCAGGCCTGGACGCGCGCTGTCCGTCACACGTTGGAAAGCGACAGTGACGTGTATGATCCGCGAACCATTCTTACACCGGGAAAAGAAGCGGTTATGGCGACTGTAAAAGAGAAAATGAGAGAGTTTCATACAAGTCATAAAGCTTAATAAAAAAGAGGCTGAGACAAAAGCATTACAGTTGAAGCAAGATCCGAACGATGAATGGAGATTCTTGACGGAGAATCCAGCTCGTTCGGATTTTTTCTTTGGTAGGATTTTAATCGATTGAGTTGCTTCTAGCTGATGTATCTAACTTGTTTGTCTTTAGCTGGAAATAATGGAGTTATGTCTCAATCTCTCTTTGTTTTAGCAGTTACTCTTCTAGAAAATGCCTTTTGTAAAGGTTATAATAGTAAGTAACAAAAAAGCGAAAAGAAAGGTAAACGGGGGAGGTAGAAATGTTAAAAACGAAGCGAATTCAACAAATTCAAGAGTATGTTTTTGAACATGAATCTGTCTCATTAGATGATTTGGTTTCGGTGTTTGAAGTCTCCAAAAACACGATTCGACGCGACGTTCAAAAGTTAGTGGATGAAGGGCATATTAAAAAAGTATATGGGGGAGTAGCCGTTAATCATGTGAAGCTTGAATCATTTAATGAAAGACAAACAAGAAACCAGTTTCAAAAGCGTTTAATTGCCAAAACGGCAGCTCAGTACGTAGAAGACGGAGACGTCATCTTTATTGATTCAGGAACCACCACGTTAGAAATGATTGAATTTCTAAAAGACAAATCAATAACGATTGTTACAAATAGTTTAGATGTTATAGTAAAAGCCTTGCCTTTTGATGCGTTAAAAGTAATTTCTACGGGCGGCTATCTTGAGCGTGAAACACAATCATTTTCAAGCTTTAACCATACCAATCCTGTAAAGAACTACAACTTCGATAAAGTATTTATGGCTTCTACGGGTATTTCCATATCAAATGGCGTTACCAATTCATCGCCCGTTGAAAGTGAAATCAAAGAAACGGTCATAAAAAGAAGTACAAAAGTGTTTTTATTAGCAGATCATACAAAATTTGATAAGTATGCAATGATTACGTATTGTCAGCTGCATGAAGTGGATTATTTAATTACAGATAAAGTGGACGTCAGCTATCAGCACTATGCAAAAGAAAATGAGATTACGCTTATCCTTGCGGAAGAATAAGTGTTTTTGAGTGATTATACATATGCTTAGACTTAGAGCCAGTAGGCATACAAAAGAAGTATGCCTTTTCTTTTTTCTTCACATCGCGCTCCTTTAGAAAGCGATTACAGTGAATGAAAAGATAAACTAACAAAATTTTTAAAAAAGTGTTTACAAAGTAAACTGAATATTATAAACTAAGTTCATAGATAAGAAAGCGCTTTTAAAACTAGATGAAATCGATTTCATCAAACTGAGCTACATGTATAATAAGATTAGTTTTACTGGTAAGACAGAGCATAAAAAAATGATGGGGAAGTTAAGGATGGAGTTTGAAAAATATTTTTTTAACACCAAATGAAATCGATTTCATTTGAAAGTGGAATTTATGATGAATTTTCGAGCTTTTCTCCATCTTCAAGCGTTAAAAAGTGCAGGGGTTGAAAGTATTTGTCTCATCGCTAAATAGCAGCTGAAACAAAGGAAAAAGCCATGAAGTAAGAGGATAGAACCTCATATATCACATTAAATGAAATCGATTTCATCTAAAAATATGAAAAAAGGGTAGAAAAATCAATCTGATGGTGATTAATTTCAGAAGATAAGGTAGGAAGGTATATGAAAACGATAAGGTTAACAACGAGTCAAGCTTTAGTAAAATTTCTAAATCAGCAATATGTAGAGTTTGATGGAAAAAAAGAGCGCTTCATCAAAGGAGTATTCACCATTTTTGGACATGGAAATGTGGTTGGGATCGGGCAAGCGCTGCAGGAAAACCCAGGCGAGCTTGAAGTGTATCAAGGCAGAAACGAGCAGGGAATGGCTCATGCTGCAGTAGCCTTTGCAAAACAAAAACATCGAAAGCAAATCATGGCCTGCTCTTCTTCCGTTGGTCCAGGCTCAGCGAATATGGTTACATCGGCTGCGACAGCTACTGCAAACAATATTCCGGTGCTGCTTTTGCCAAGCGATGTGTTTGCCACTCGCCAGCCTGACCCGGTTCTTCAACAAATTGAACAAACGCATGATTTATCTCTTTCTACAAATGATGCTTTCCGGTCCGTCAGCAAGTACTGGGATCGAGTCAGCCGTCCAGAACAGCTGATGTCGGCTATGATCAATGCGATGCGTGTATTAACAGATCCGGCAGATACAGGAGCCGTTACAATCGCGCTGCCGCAGGATGTACAAGGGGAAGCGTGGGATTTTCCAGAAAGTTTCTTCCGTGAGCGTACCCATCTTATTGAACGCCGCGAGCCTTCGCAAGAAAGTATTAGAAATGCAGTGAAGCTGATTAAATCAAAGAAAAAGCCTCTTCTTATTTTAGGCGGCGGCGTTCGTTATTCAGAGGCTGCGAATGCATTTGCTGCATTTGCTGAAAAGTTTCATATTCCATTTAGCGAAACGCAAGCTGGAAAAAGCGGTCTTGAAAGTAATCATCCTTTAAATTTAGGAGGAGTTGGCGTAACGGGTAACAGCGCTGCTAATAAAATAGCGCAATCAGCGGATTTAATTATTGGCGTGGGTACACGTTTTACAGATTTTACGACTTCTTCAAAGCTGTTTTACGCTGAGACGGATGTATTAACCATTAACATTTCTGAATTTCACGCATCAAAATTGGAGGCTACTAAAATTGTCGCGGATGCCAAAGTGGGTCTTGAAGCTCTTTCGTCTGCATTAGAAGGCTATAAATCAGGCTATGAAACTGAAATTGAAGAAGCTAAATCAGAGTGGAATCAAGAGCTGACTCGTTTAAAAAATATTGCATACACAGGCGAAGAATTTATTCCGGAAATTAAAGGGCATTTTGATCAAAGCCTGTCGGAGTATAAAGATAGCCTAAGCACCGAACTTGTCCAAACGACTGTGCTTGGTAAAGTAAACGAACTAATTGCACCTGATTCTATTATTACATGTGCAGCGGGAAGCCTCCCGGGTGACCTTCAGCGCATGTGGATCTCAAATGAACGTAATACGTATCATCTTGAATATGGATATTCATGTATGGGCTATGAAATTGCTTCTGCCTTGGGCGCTAAGATGGCTGAGCCGGATAAAGAAGTGTATGCAATGGTAGGAGACGGAAGCTACTTAATGCTTCATAGTGAGCTGGTAACGAGCATTCAAGAAGGAATTAAAATAAATATTGTTCTTTTTGATAATTCCGGCTTTGGCTGCATTAACAACTTGCAGATGGATAATGGAATTGAAAGCTTTGGCACAGAATTCCGCGTTCGTAATCCACGGACGGGGCAGCTTGATGGAGATATTATGCGCATCAACTTTGCTCAATCTGGAGCTGCGTACGGAGCAAAAACATACGAAGTGTATACGATGGAAGAGCTTGAATATGCCATTGAAGATTCAAAAAAGCAAAGTGTTAGTACACTGATTGACATTAAAGTTCTTCCAAAAACAATGACGGACGGCTACGATTCCTGGTGGCATGTAGGAGTAGCAGCCGTATCTGAAAGCTCAGACGTTCAAACGGCGTTTGAAGGCAAAGAAAATCAGTTGCAAAAAGCAAGAAAATATTAAGCTCTTAAAAAACTAGAAGCTTTAGCTTACTCGGTTAAAGAGTGTCCCTAGCATAAACACGTTAAAAAATAAGACATAGAAAGGTGTGGAAAGTAATGGCTGATTTAATCGTACCAACAAAAACAGCTGACAGTGATGGAAACGTACTAAGCATCACGCCGGAATCTGCAGGATGGGAGTACATTGGCTTTGACGTTTACTCATTAAAAAAAGGTCAGAAGCTTAAAAAGAACACGGAAAATCAAGAGATTTGTATTGTGATTTTAACCGGTAAGTCCAACGTTTCTACAAAAGAAGAGAAATGGGAAAACATTGGACAGCGAATGAATATCTTTGAAAAAATCCCTCCGTACTCCGTATATGTATCAAATGATGATCACTATGAAGTAGAAGCTGTAACCGACTTAGAAATTGCGGTGTGCGCAGCGCCTGGAAAAGGTACATACCCTGCTCGTTTAATTGCGCCGCAGGATGTGGGCGTAGAGCATCGCGGAGCAGGAAATATCGCGAGACAAGTCCATAACATTCTTCCAGAACAAAAGCCGGCCGATAGTCTGCTAGTAGTGGAAGTGTTTACGCCGGAAGGAAACTGGTCAAGCTATCCTCCTCATAAGCACGATCAAGACAACTTGCCGCACGAATCGTATTTAGAGGAAACGTATTATCATAAAGTCAACCCAGGACATGGATTTGCGATTCAACGAGTATATACGGACGATCAATCTTTAGACGAAACAATGGTCATTAAAGATGGAGATGCAGTCTTGGTTCCTAAAGGCTATCACCCGGTATCTGCGCCTCCAGGTTATGAAGTTTATTATTTGAACGTCATGGCTGGTCCTGTGCGAACATGGAAATTTAATAATAGCAAAGATCATGAATGGATTATGGAAGAAAAATTAGCATTAAAGTAAGGAGACGACGCGAGTATGAGTTATTTAACATTTGATTCACAAAAGCGATTTGACCTTCTTGCAGTAGGAAGGCTTTGCATCGACTTAAATGCAAATGAATTTAATCGCCCGATGGAAGAAACGATGACGTTTACAAAATACGTAGGAGGATCTCCTGCTAATATCGCCATTGGTCTTTCTAGGCTTGGAATGAAGACAGGCTTTATTGGAAAAGTGTCAAATGACCAAATGGGCCGCTTCAGCACTAGATATTTAAACCAAAATAACATTAACACTGAAGGTATTGTAGTTGATCAAACAGGGGCCGTAACGGGACTCGCCTTTACTGAAATTAAAAGTCCTGAAGAGTGCAGCATCCTGATGTACCGTGATAATGTGGCAGACTTAAAGCTTGATCCAACAGAAGTTTCTGAAGAGTATATTAAGCAATCAAAAGCGCTGCTTATCTCTGGAACGGCTCTTGCTAAAAGTCCTTCAAGAGAAGCTGTGTTTCTTGCTCTTGAATACGCGAGAAAACATAGCGTAGTTGTATTATTTGATGTCGACTACCGTCCGTATACGTGGGAGTCAGAAGCTGAGACTGCCGTCTACTATAATTTAGCGGCTGAAAAATCAGACGTGATTATCGGTACGCGAGAAGAATTCGATATGATGGAAAAGCTTTTAAATTATGAAGAATCAAATGATCAAGTTACAGCTGAACGATGGTTTTCTCATCATGCTAAGATTGTCGTAATCAAGCATGGAGGAGAAGGGTCGATTGCTTATACAAAAGACGGCCAGTCTCATCGAGGCGGCATCTTTAAAACGAAAGTGCTCAAAACATTTGGAGCTGGCGACTCCTACGCATCTGCCTTTATCTACGGGTTAATGCAAGGGTTTACAATTCCTGAAGCGATGAGATTTGGCGGTGCTTCTGCTTCTATCGTTATTTCAAAACACAGTTCTTCAGATGCGATGCCAACTGTAGAAGAAATTAAGCAGTTTATGGATACAGCGGAAGAAGTTCTGCAACAAGCGTAATCAAAAATTGAGAGGAGAATGAACATGACACAAACAACAGTAAAAACAGTAAAAAACTATATTGGCGGCGAATGGGTGGATTCATCTACAAGTCTAACAGAACCAGTTTATAACCCTGCAACGGGTGAAGTCATTGCAGAGGTGCCTCTTTCAACAAAAGAAGATGTAGATCAAGCGGTACAAGCTGCGAATGAAGCCTTCAAAGGATGGGCAAAAACAGCCGTGCCAAAACGTGCGCGTATTCTATTTAAATATCAGCAGCTATTAGTAGATAACTGGGACGAATTAGCGAAGCTTGTGACGCTTGAAAACGGAAAAAGCTTTAACGAAGCGCGCGGCGAAGTACAGCGCGGAATTGAATGCGTAGAATTTGCAGCAGGTGCTCCTACGTTAATGATGGGAAAACAGCTTCCTGATATTGCAACTGGCATTGAGTCTGGCATGTATCGTTATCCAATCGGTGTTATTGGCGGGATCACGCCGTTCAACTTCCCGATGATGGTTCCTTGCTGGATGTTCCCTCTTGCAATTGCTTGCGGTAATACATTTGTATTAAAGCCGTCTGAACGCACGCCGCTTTTAGCTGCAAGATTAGTAGAATTATTTGAAGAAGCTGGATTGCCAAAAGGCGTATTAAACATTGTAAACGGCGCGCATGATGTGGTAAATGGCCTTCTTGAACATAAATTAGTGAAAGCAATTTCGTTTGTAGGTTCACAGCCAGTAGCTGAATATGTGTATAAAAAAGGTACGGAAAACTTAAAGCGTGTTCAAGCATTAGCCGGTGCTAAAAACCATTCAATTGTATTAAATGATGCAGATTTGAACGTAGCAACAAAACAAATTATCGGAGCCGCTTTCGGATCAGCAGGTGAACGCTGCATGGCAGCATCTGTCGTAACGGTGCAAGAAGACGTGGCAGATGAATTAATTTCACGACTCGTTCAAGAGTCAAACAACATCGTAATCGGAAACGGATTAGAAAAAGATGTTTTCTTAGGACCGGTTATTCGCGAAAACCATAAAGAACGTACGCTCAGCTATATTGAATCTGGCATAGAAGAAGGAGCTCGCTTAGTTCGTGACGGCCGTGAAGATCATGCGGTAAAAGAGAACGGCTATTTTGTTGGACCAACTATTTTTGATAACGTTACACAAGAAATGAAAATCTGGCAAGACGAAATCTTTGCACCGGTGCTTTCTATCGTGCGTGTAAAAACGTTAGAAGAAGCAATTGACGTTGCCAATAACTCTCGATTCGCAAACGGAGCTTGTATCTATACAGACAGCGGCGCAAGCGTACGCGAGTTCCGTGAAAATATTGAGTCAGGCATGCTAGGAGTGAATGTAGGGGTGCCGGCACCTATGGCGTTCTTCCCATTCTCAGGCTGGAAAGACTCTTTCTACGGCGATCTCCATGCCAACGGTACGGACGGCGTAGAGTTTTATACAAGAAAGAAAATGGTTACGGCACGCTACTAAGAATTCACTTATCGTACTATGGGATGCTAGCGACATTTGCTAGTACCCTGTAGTACAATCTAATAAAAAAATAAAAGTCGGTTTTTTCGTAGTAACAAAATGGAAGTGATTAGTTGAGCGCTACAAGTACCGTCAAAGATAAGTATCTTTTTGCAGCTGTTTCGTTTATCTTTTGGTTCTCGCAGTTTATTTACGTACCTATTTTGTCTCCTTATATGGAAGGGCTAGGAGGCAAGTATGCCTTTATTGGTTTAGTGTTAAGCAGCTATGGACTCATGCAGCTGTTATGTCGCCTTCCGCTCGGGATCTTTTCAGACTTTGTGAAAATGAGAAAACCGTTTGTTATCTTCGGCATGATAGCCAGCATGTCAAGCTGCCTGCTATTTTCGTTGACCGACAGCTTAATAGGCGTGTTTATATCACGCTGCTTGGCTGGATTGGCAGCGGGAACGTGGGTTGCCTTTACGATTTTATATTCAAGCTACTTTGAACGTGAAAAAACCACTCGTGCTATGAATATTATCTCATTTATAGTGGTTTTGGCTCAGCTTTTGGGTATGAGTTTAAGCGGTTACATTGTAAGTGAGTGGGGATGGCACGCTCCGTTTTGGATAGGGACGGTCTTGAGTGTAATAGGCGCTATTCTTTCTCTTTTCATTTACGAGCCTAAAGAGAACGTAAAGAGATCGCCTATAAAGCTTAAAGAATTAATGAGCGTAATAAAAGAGCCGTCACTATTAAAAATTTCGCTGCTGTCTATTTTAGCACACAGCATTATTTTCACGACCATGTTTGGTTTTACTCCTGCGTACGCCTTAAGCGCAGGATTTAAAGAGAGCGAGCTGAGTTTGATTGTTTTTTCCTTTATGATCCCTCATGCAGCTGCTCCTCTTATTATGGAAAAGCTATTTGTTTGGCGATTTGGAAAATGGAGCATCTTGAAGGCCGCATTTTTTCTGGCTGCATTCTTTACCTGTATGATTCCTATGACGGAAAATAAACTTTTGCTTTGTATCATTCAAAGTGTGAACGGTTTTTCATTAGGATTAGTGTTTCCTCTTATGCTAGGAATGTCTATTGAAAGAATAGCTGTAGAAAAAAGAGCTACGGCGATGGGAGGCTACCAAGCGCTGTATGCGTTAGGAATATTCGGAGGTCCTTTTGCTGCAGGAATATTAAATTCTTGGATGGGACTTAAAGCAGGCTTCTTTTTTGCAGCAGCCTTAGGGTTAACCGCTACTGCTTTTGCAGCAGCATGGGATAAAAAACCATCGTCATATAAAATCTTTAAAGCAAAATAAAACGTATGGAAGCAAGCATCTATTTCTATTTTTAAAGCTCACATATTAAAGGAGGCCATAGATTATGGTGTTGAAAATTGGTGTTATTGGAACAGGAGCAATCGGACAAGATCATATTAGAAGAATTACAAATACGTTATCAGGGGGCAAAATTGTTGCGGTTACGGATGTAAATCAAGAACAAGCAAAAGCTATTGTAAAAAATCAAAACTTGGATGCCGTTATTTACGATGATGGACATGAGTTAATTAAATCAGAAGAAGTAGATGCAGTTGTTGTGACTTCTTGGGGGCCGACGCACGAAGAGTTTGTACTGGCAGCGATTCAAGCTGGAAAACCTGTATTTTGCGAAAAGCCGCTTGCTACCACGGCAGAAGGCTGCAAAAGAATCGTTGACGCTGAAATTACACACGGCAAGCCATTGGTGCAAGTTGGCTATATGCGCCGCTACGATACAGGGTATCGCGCTTTAAAGAAAGTGATTGAAAGCGGGCAAATTGGTGAAGCACTAATGGTTCACTGCGCACACAGAAACCCTACGGTACCTGATACATACACGGGCGATATGTCAATCGTTGATACATTCATCCATGAAATTGACGTTTTGCGCTGGTTATTAAATGACGATTATGTATCGGTTCAAATCGTGGCGCCGCGAAAAACGAGCAAGGCACTTGAACATCTGCAAGATCCAATTATGGTGCTGCTTGAAACGAAGCAAGGCGTTCGAATTGATGCTGAGGTTTTTGTAAACTGCCAGTACGGCTATGATATTCAATGTCAAGTAGTAGGAGAAACAGGAATCGCTAATTTACCTGAACCTTCAAGCGTCGTGTTGCGCAGTGAAGCAAAAAAATCTACTGAAATTTTAGTAGATTGGAAAGATCGATTCATTGACTCTTATGATACAGAGCTTCAAGACTGGATTAACTCAACGCTTAAAGGCGAAGTGAATGGACCAACTGCTTGGGATGGTTACGTTGCGGCCGTTACTTCAGATGCTTGCTTAGAAGCAAAAAAATCAGGAAACATTGTTCCTATTTCGTTAGGCGAACGTCCTGATTTCTATCATAAAACATTAACCGCAGCAGGCAAACTGTAAGCATAAAAACGTTTTGTTTACAACACAGCTTAATTAAAACTTAGGGGATGGACACGTCTGGTGTGCATAAAAGAAAGGGGAGTTTTACATTGCGTTTAGCATATGATCCGTCACATTACCGTGACAATACAAGTTTAAAAGATACGATTGATACAGTTGCAAGATTAGGTTATGAATACGTAGAGTTATCTCCGCGCAAAGATTTTATTTGGTTTTATGAATACCCAAAAGTTGATAAACAGCGTATAAAAGACTTAAAAAGATACTGTGCCGATGCTGGGGTGAAAATTTCTTCTGTACTTCCGGTGCAGCAGTGGTCTTCACCAAATGAGCAGGAGCGTGAAGCGGCAGTAAGAAACTGGAAGCGTACAATTGAAATTACTTCTGAGCTGGAAGTAGATTTAATGAACAGTGAATTCAGCGGCGACAAGAGCCGGCCTGTTGAAAGCGAAGCGGCTTTTGTTAAATCGATGGAAGAGCTGATGCCAATTTTTGAAAAAGAAGGAATTAAGCTTAACCTCCAATCGCATCCAAATGATTTTATTGAGTTAAACACAGAAGCTATTGCAATGATTCGTGCGCTGGATAAAGACTGGATTAAATTAGTTTATTCTGTCCCTCATGCTTTCTTTTATGACGATGGCATTGGCGATGTAGCAAAGCATATTGATGAAGCAGGTGATTTGCTTGCACACGTTCTGATTGCTGATACGCTTAACCATAAAGCAGCGTTTGGACTGCGCTATATTGTAAATCCGCCTGATGCGAAGGTAACGATTCACCAGCATTTAAATCCTGGTGAAGGAGAAATTGATTTTGACGCACTGTATCGCAAATTAAGAGAAATTAAATTTGACGGCATCGTAACAAACTCTGTATTTGCCTACCCTGATCGACCGGAATGGTCAAACGAAGTAACGTTAAAGTCAATTAGAGAAGGATTAAATATTAAAGAAAGTCTAAACATTTAACGTGATTGACTGAAGTGATGCGAAGCATAAAAAGATATGTTTTGCATCACTTTTCATGGTTTATGCTTGAAAGAAGATCAGAACTTGTGGGCATAGCTAGTTTAAAATAGTCTTAATTGTTCTATTCGGCCCCCACCATGATGATAAAGAGAGGCTTTATTATGCTAGTAATGTATAATAAAGATAGATGCAAAACGGATAGAACTTTTTATTATAAAATGTTAATTACTACAGATAAAGGTGAGTGAACGTATGTCAGTTAAAATGAGTGATGTGGCCAAACTAGCTAATGTAGCTCCAGCTACTGTCTCGCGAGTTCTTAGTCAGCCCCACCTAGTAAGCAAAGAAACGCAGGAAAAAGTTTTAAAAGCCATTGAAGAATTAAATTATCAGCCCCATATCATCGCAAGACAGTTCAGAAAAAAAGAAACAAAAACCATTTTAGTAGTTGTTCCTGATATTACCCACCCGTTTTTTTCTGAAGTTCTTAAAGGAATTCAGCATACGGCCATTAAAAGCGGCTACCGAGTAATTTTAGGAGATACAGAAAACGACATTGAGCGAGAAGGAGAGTTTGTTGATTTATTATTCCAAAAGCAAGCGGACGGCATGATCCTTCTAACAGCCCGCATGAATAAAGACAGAATTGAACAAGTCTCCAGACAGTTCCCTACGGTTCTTGCGTGCGAGTATATTGATGGCTTAGATATTTCTACCGTATCTATTGATAATATTAGCGGGGCACGAAAAATAACGGAGCATTTAATAAGCCTTGGGCATACCAAAATTGCGCATATCACTGGTCCTATGAATGTTATCTTAAGCCGTGATCGATTAAAAGGGTACCGCCAAGCGATGATTAGTCACGATTTACCCGTGGATTCCGCTTTTATTCAAGAAGGAGATTTTAGCTTAGAGTCCGGTTATCATCAAATGATTCGCTTATTATCGTTAGAACAACGGCCAACTTCCGTATTTGTTTTTAACGATGAAATGGCGATAGGAGCGATAAAAGCCGCAAAAGACAGCGGGTTAAAAGTGCCTGAAGACATAGCTGTAGTAGGGTTTGATAACTCAAAAATGTCGGATATCATTGAACCTCATATTACAACAATTGAGCAGCCTAAATATGAAATTGGAAAAAAAGCGATGGAATTATTGCTTGGATTAATGAGCGGAAAAGCGTTAGAACAAAAAAAGTTTGTATTAAAAGATGAACTAATTGTACGCGAGTCTTGCGGAAGTAAATCTACAGTAAAAAATTTTATCCAGCTTGAAGGCTCAGCTAAGAAAATTAACTAGTGCTGTTTAAATGCTATGATGTTTTTTGCTGAGAAGTAAACAAGAGAAGCCATCAACTTTGTCTTTTCTTGTTTACAGCAAAGCGGAATTGATAATTTGATAAAAAAAAGAAGGTGACTTTAGTGAGGATTACGGGAACGGTATTCAAAAAAAGAACATATCCAAAGCATAACTATAAAAGAATGGATCACCTTTCTTTTTTAGAGGTGAAAGATAACATCTCCTTTGATGGTGATGTGCTGAAAATCCTTCCTGTTCTTAGTAAAAAATCAATGGAATGCTGGAATATCGGAGATGAAATTGATGTGGAAGGTGAAATGAAGTATATTCGCATCATTACTTCATTAGGAAAACTCAGTCTGCTGCCTGTTCCGGTGTTTATCGTCAAAACAATTAAAGAAATAAAACCTTCTTCGATAACTAGCTAAGTTGTCAGATATAAAACTGCTGTTCATTATCATAAATCAGGTGTAGATTTTAATACGTATTGAATTCTGAAATTTCTTATAAATTACAGGTTCCTTCAGATAAGAAGGAGGTGGAGCATGTGACAGCTAATCTTATCGCAGGGAAAATTTCTTTAAATGAACGTGTCCATCGTACACAAGGAAACGGAGTGTCTTTTCATGTTCACTACTGGGGAGTTATGCCCAAGCACTATGATAATGTCCCTCATAAGCATTCTTTCTTTGAGGTGTGTTACGTACTTGAAGGGAAGGGAACTTATATAGACGATGGGCGTCCCTATCTGATAAAAGAAAATACAATATTCCTTTCAAGGCCCGGGGTATTACACCACATAAAAAGCGATACTGGTCTTTTTCTCTTGTATGTAGGCTTTGACCTGATTGAATCGGAATCAACTGAAAAGTGCATCACACTAATAGAAGAAGCTAAACGATGTTCTAGAGTAGTGATAGATGTAAAAGAAGATGGAACTGCTCCGTTCATTTGGAAGTCTCTTTTGAACCATGCAACAAAAAGTGAAGGTATCTTTTTTGAAGAAATACTGACAAATTTAGCTCATTCTCTTATTGTTTCGCTCATAAATACTTTTGTTTTCCCTTTAAATTACCATCATCAGAAAGCTGTTCAAAAGACATCTTCTTTAACCCTTAATCTTGCAAAATTATATATTAAAGATAATCTAGCCAATTCTATTAAACTTACGGATACAGCGACTCATTTACATCTATCTAGCCGGCATCTGTCTCGTCTATTTAAAACTGAATTAGGTGTCAGCTACTCGGAATATGTACAAAATGAAAGAATTCAAAGAGCTGCGATACTGCTCAAAACCACTGATTTATCGATTAGAGATATTGCTCAAGAAACAGGGTTTCCAGACGTTCACTACTTTACGCGTGTTTTTACTGCTTCGATGCGCAGCTCGCCAGGACGTTTTCGTTCTCTATATACAAAATTAAAAACAACTGCATATAAAGATTAGCCAACTCTTCTTTGCTTACGGTCATGTGTCACAAGCAGAGGAGAGTTATTTTTATTGAATAAAATTAACCTGGATTCAAAAATGTCCTGAAAAGATAAAAAGCAGTCTTCTTAAAACAAAGACGGTTAAGATTCAAGATTATATAATACAGCTATACTTTATAGAAGTTGAATAAAAGCGTTTACAATTAGTGTTTTTAGCTTGTTGAGATTAAAAGCTGCAGACGAGTTTTTTAGGAGGAGAAGACGATGAAATTATCTTATGTAACAGACAGTTTAGGACATTTGCCTTTTGAAGAAATGTTAGATGTAATCGCAGAGATGGGAATCAATACGATCGAAATGACCACAGGGGGTTGGTCGCCGGCACCCCATTTGAAACTAAATGAATTAGTAGAAAGTGATGATAAGAGAAGTGAATTTTTACACGCATTAGAAAAGCGTAACGTCAAGCTTTGTGCGTTAAATTGTTCTGGAAATCCTTTAGATCCAGGTGAACTGGGAAGAGAACATCGGGAAGTAACGGATAAGACGTTTGAACTGGCAAAATTATTAGGTATAAAGAAAGTGATCATGATGAGCGGATTACCAGCTGGAAGTTCTGAAGACAAAATTCCAAACTGGATTACCTATACGGTAAGCTGGCCACCAGTGTTAAAAGATATCTTAGATTATCAGTGGAATGAAGTAGCCATCCCCTACTGGAAAGAACTCGTTAGGAAAGCTGAAGCCTGCGGTATCGAAAAAATCGCTCTTGAAAACTTCAGCTCTCAACTAGTCTATAACCCTGAAACGTTATTTAAACTTCGTAATGCGGTGGGACCTATCGTAGGATTAAATTTAGATCCAAGCCACTTAATCTGGATGGGCGCGGATCCGATTTTGTCAGCTAGAGAACTAGGAGCAGCCATTCACCATGTTCATGGAAAAGACGTGCGCCTTGAGCGACATCTATCAGGAGTAAACGGAGTGATGGAAACAAAAGAAGTGACGGATGTAGCAAATAGAGCCTGGAATTACGTGGCCGTAGGCTGTGGTCAAGATTTACAGTGGTGGAAAGAGTTTTTCTCCGTTGTTAAGATGATGGGCTATGATGAAGAAGTTTCTTTAGAAATGGAAGATTTAACGATGTCAGTTGAAGCAGGGTTTCGAACTTCAGTTGAGGCAT
This sequence comes from Priestia sp. 53B2, assembly GCF_056099005.1. Taxonomy (NCBI): domain Bacteria; kingdom Bacillati; phylum Bacillota; class Bacilli; order Caryophanales; family Bacillaceae; genus Priestia; species Priestia sp. 53B2. The sequence goes on along the minus strand of NZ_JBLZXA010000001.1, from coordinate 231,474 downwards.
TAAAACAAACGCTTAGCTTTTAATTTAAAGGAATTTCCACGTTCTAACCAGAAAAACAATATATATCATTTTCTGGAGGAATACGATGAAAGAGCTAAAAAGGTTAGAACCGCTGCAAGCAGCTACACAATTCATTTTTAAACATTACCCTAACTGTCAAGGTGCATTACTCGCTGGAAGCGTGGTGAGAGGAGAAGCTACGTGCACGTCCGACCTTGATCTTGTTATTTTTGACGATAGCTTTACCTCTTCTTTTAGGGAGTCGCTCATTGAATTTGGATGGGCAATTGAAGTTTTTGCTCATAATCTGACTTCATATCAAGCCTTTTTTAAAAGCGACTGTAAGAGGGCTAGACCGTCACTACCGAGAATGATTTCCGAGGGAATTATTTTAGCGGATAAAGGAGTGGTTCAGTCTATAAAAGAAGAAGCAAAACACTTACTAGAAAAAGGCCCGGAAAAATGGCCGGAAGAGACAATTAGATTAAAAAGATATTTTATAAGTGGTGCCTTAGATGATTTAATCGGTTCTTCAAATACAGGTGAAGCACTTTTTATTGCTAACACGCTCGCTTACATAACGCATGAATTTGTTTTAAGAACAAACGGTCATTGGATCGGTGATTCTAAATGGATTGTACGGTCTTTGGATAACTACAATAAAAGCTTTAATAAAGAGTTTGTGGAGGCATTTGAAATCTTTTATAAAACAGGGAGTAAAGATAAAGTGATTCAACTAGTTGATAAAGTGTTAGCACCATATGGAGGCCGGCTGTTTGAAGGATTTTCACTGGGGAAAGAAGGGTTGAATCAGTAGCATAGTGCTCGTTATAACCCCACTACTATTTCTTGCTAGTAGTGGGGGTTGTTTTTTAGGAATATTCACGTCTGCTTAAAGAGTTTGCCCGTTATCAATCGTAAACACTTGGCCTGTCACGGACTCTTGCTTTAATTGAAACAGAATAGCATCTGCGATATCTTCAGGAGAAGAAATGCGCTGAAGAGGTAGATTTCCTGCCAGCTGATACATTTTATCTTCGTTGCCGGACCACCATCTTGTGTCGACTGCACCAGGAGAGATGCAGTTTACTCGAATATGGGGTGCTAAGGCAATGGCTAACGACTTAGTCATTGTATGAATCGCTGCTTTTGTCGCTGCATAGGGAATAGACGAGCCGATTCCAGTTGTACCCGCAACACTTCCTACATTAACAATCGCTCCTGACTTTTGCTTTTTCAAATGTGGAACGGCTGCTTTTACACAGTGAAACATGCCTTTTACGTTTACATCATATAAAGAGTCCCATACGTCATCAGTTACAGACTCTAAGTCATTCATAGGGATTTGAGCTGTAATACTAGCATTATTCACTAAACCATCTAACCGTCCGAATTGTGTAATGGCTTGATAGACCATTTCATTCACTTCATGCTCGTTGGCTACATTCGCTTTAAAAGCAAAAGCCAGACCTCCTTTCTCTATAATTTTCTCCACAACTTTTTTGGCTTCTTTTTCTGAGTTGCTGTAATTTATAACAAGTTTCGCGCCCATGTCAGCCAACTTTAAAGCCGTTGCTTTGCCTATACCAGTGCCGCCGCCCGTAATAATAAATACTTTATTTTTAAAATCGATCATTTCTATAAACCTTCCTTTCTCTTAACATCTTTTATTATATCTTCGATGGAAAAAAGGATATAATAGGTAATACTAAGAGAGGTATCATTTAAAATGATATCAACGGAGGAATTAAAATTGGAAAGCCAAGACTTACGAATTTTCAAATGTGTGGCAGAATCAAAGTCCCTATCAAAAGCTGCGGAGATATTAGGATATGTGCAGCCGCATATCAGCCAGCGGATTAAAAATCTAGAGGAAGAATTAGACACCAAATTATTGATACGTACGAATCGAGGAGTCACGTTAACAAATGAAGGGGAAGCTTTGCTCAACTACGCCCAGCGTATTTTACGTTTAATGGAGGAAGCTAAAGGAGAAGTTAATCCGAATAAGTTTAAAAGATCCTTGACCATTGGCGCCTCGCAGACGGTTTCTGCTACTAAAGTTCCTTATTTGTTCTCGTCTTTTCTGAAAGAACATCAAAATATTGAAGTTAAAATAAAAACAGATAGAAAACAAGTCTTGCAAGAAATGCTTTCGTACGGAGAAATTGACGGACTTTTTCTTAGCGGTACCTATAACGAGGCTCAGTTTGAAACGGTTTATCACTATGCAGAAAAAATGGTGCTTATCTCACCTCGATATGAAGCTAGAGAAGAAAAAGACCAACCAACGCTACTCATCAATAGTGATGTAACCTGCATCTATAGAAACAGACTATTAGAGTTTTCAAAAGAACATCATATACATAAAGCCAACATCATGGAATTTGATTCATTAGAAGCTATTTTACAAGGCGTCCGCGATGGACTTGGAATAAGTGTAGTCCCCGCTAGCGTAGTAAATTCTCGTGGTGATATGAAAAGCATTGAATATCAAGAGCTTTCAGAAGACGTTCATATTGATTTTGTAGTAAAGAAAGGGAAGCAGCGCTCTCAAAGTCTTAAACAGTTTATTCATTTTTTAGGGAGTCTATAGATTCTGTCTTGAGGTGGCGTGATGTCTTCTCTTGTCTAGTACATTAAAAAGAACCCTTAATGCCTGAAATGCGCTTCAAGGGTTCTAAACTTTTTTGTGTTCCTAAGATTATGCAGCTAATTTTCTACATTCATCCGCGCATTTCAAGCAGGCTTCCGCACATTTTTGACAGTGGTCATGATCGTGTTTCTTACACTCATTTCCGCATTTTTCGCAAATTTCGGCGCAAACTCCAGCCAGTTCAGCAGCGAAAGGCGTTCCTCTTTCTAGAGCTTGTTCCAAATACCCGCAAATATCTGCACATTCTCGGTCAAAACGGATACAATCCACCATCATCCCTACATTTTCTTCTTTTAGACCAGCATCAAAACAATGGTTGCATGCGCTCATACAGTCATGCAGCGTTTGAATAAATGATTCACCAAGGACTTTTGTTTTTAAAAACAGAAATAGTTTATACAAAAACAAAAGGAGTAGGTTCTATGAAGATTTTCCTTTCCAGTTCTATAGAAAACGTTGAGTGGTCCAGAATGAAAGAAATTTACCGCTCTGTCGGGTGGAAGAACCATGATGAAAAAAAGATTAAAAAAGTATTTCAATCAAGCAACGTAGTAGCAATCGCTTATGATGAAGATAACATAGCAGGGTTTGGCAGAGCTATTTCAGACGGTGTGTTTAATGCTGCCATTTATGATGTTGTGGTTGACGAGCACTATCAGAACAAAGGAATTGGGCAGCAAATTATAAAAAACCTGCTTGCTCAGCTTGATGATATTTCCTGCGTTCACCTTATTTCCACAGCAGGTAATGAAGAGTTTTATAGAAAAACAGGGTTTCGTAAAATGAAAACTGGTATGGCACGCTATTTAAACCCAGATTTAGCGGAAGAATATTTGAAATGAGCTATGTCTAAGATTGTCAACTGGGTGACATTTTAGAGTATGTACTAAATGAATAATAAAGAGGATGTAGAAAAATCTAACGTGTTCCCTTTTGAGGTGCAAACATTGCAAATCGCATCACACTTTTTTTATCAATATAATTCTCAATCGAGTTCTCTAATTAAATAAATCAATAAAAGCAGAGAAGGGACAGCAATTAAGCTGTCCCTTCATTTTAATTTCAATACCTAATCCTCATGGTTGAAGGAATTTGTTGTCTTTTATTATTAATTCTCTTCGTCGCTTTTGTATTCCAAAATATCACCTGGCTGACAATCCAAAGTCTTACATATTGCTTCTAATGTTGAAAAACGAACCGCTTTTGCTTTCCCATTTTTCAGGATGGAAAGATTCGCCATAGTAATTCCAACCCTCTCTGAAAGCTCCGTTACGCTCATTTTTCGTTTTGCTAGCATCACATCAATATTAATAATAATTGCCATATCCTTCACCTCAGACCGTTAAATCATTTTCTGATTTTATGTTAATCGCTTCTTGCAAAAGCCTTTGGAGAACAGCAGCAAAAACTGCGATAACCAACGAAGCAAAAGGAATGACCATTCCAACAAAAATGAGCCCTGGGGCATCGTCTTTATCTGCCACGAGATAATAGACGGGCAAACCTAAGACATGCAAACTACAGATAGAAATGGCGCAGTATTTGATTCTCATTAAAATTCCAACAGACAATTCAGAGAAAGCAATGTTCTTGTCAATATAACTCAACAGTTTAACAGCTTGATAAAGGGCGAAATAAAAAGGGAATGTTCCTCCATATAAAAGGATGAAAATGATATATTTTATGGAATGAATACCTAAGAAATCCGCTACCGCATCTGCCAGTTCAGGAACCAGAAATATGCACAAAGTGAGAACCAGAATTCCAATGAGAATAACTGCTATCTTCAAAAATAATGTGGTTGCTATCTTCATAAAAAACACCTCTCCTATATTTCGAAATGTTAATTGTTTTTTGGCTGTGAATCCATGACATTCTTTATAGGTTTTTGAAACACGTCCACAATGGCCGCGATGATACTTGTTGCCAAGATGCCCATTAGACCTAGAGATATTGGACCTGCTGCATCATCACCTGTGAATTGAGCATGCGCCCTTAAATAAACTATTGCTAACAAAATAAAGAAAATGACAGTAAAAGTGCATTTTTTTATTACCTTCAAAGATTGAAGAGATAACTCAGAGAAAGCGTTATTCTTCTCGATATAGGTTAAAAGCTTAAAAGCTTGATACCACGCCACAGAAAACGTAATACATATTCCATATGTACATACCAAAAGTGGATATAACGAATAATCACCAGGACGCTCTATAGCATCTCTTCTGGCTGCTTCAGGCAACAAAAATATACATGCGGCAAGCACTGCAATTCCAATCAGAAAAATTATTACCTTTAAGAAAGTGGTAGAACCCCGTTTAACATTCATAAAAAACACCTCACTTATTTAATAATAATACGAATTTAAAATATGATTTATCGTTTTACAATAAAATATTATCGTTTTTTTATTATATTATTGTTGTTATTGAAATATCCTTTTAATTTTAAACAAAATAAAAAGCATTTCTTATTATAAAGAAATGCTCTTACTTTAAAATGTTGAATTTACAACTTGTTCAACAAAACTTCCAAACAGTTTAATAAAGTAAATCAACAATGAAAGATAGAACCTACTTGAAATAAATAATATCCTTAAAACTCACTAAATAATTCACGGTTAAATTCAAATAATTATTTCCATATTCGAGAATTTTCATGCGAATTCGTGCTTGAATTTAAGTGGAAATAGCAAATATAGAAGTAATACCAAGAAAATAAAAAACGTGAATTCACGCTAAAAATGCATTATGAAATTAAATTTTTCCCCTCAGAAAAGAACCCGTAAATAAAAATCTATGTCCTCTTTTTCTTTGTGGTATTAAGACTTTGTAATCTGTATATTTCAATTCAGTATTATATGGTATTATTTTCTTTAGTTAGGAGGGTATTTGAAATGAGTATTCCAAAGGAAAATAAGCCGATTGTACTGACAGTTATTTTGATGGCGGCTGCATTTGTTGTGTTTTTTGCAAATTGGCTGTTTCCGCAAAATTCAATTTTCCCAAGTACAACCGGTGACTTGACTATTCCGCTGGGGTTGTTTTTCGCCATAGACGTTGGCTTTATTGTGGCATTAGTTTTAGGAGTCCGAACCAAAAAAACGAGCTTTGTGTGGTTTAGCATTATAGCAAACAGTATCTTTTTTTGTTTTGCTTTCTGGCTTAATTTTTTTATTAGCAATTGCGAATGGAATTTCTGAACCGTAAGCTTATTATTTTTATTATAGGTGAATGATGAGGATTTAGAGAGGTTGATAGATTATGATGATAGGCGGTCCTTTATTGATTGCGCTACTGCCAGGTGTGCTTTTACTCCTTGTAACCTGGCTGTTCAGAAAGATGAAGTGGAAAAAAGTCATTAGAATGCTTCCTTCAATGCTAACCGTTATTGCTGCCGCTGTTCTTTTTTACATTGGCTATGTAGAGGTAAGAGGCTTTGAAGGTGCGGGCTATTTGTTTTTATCCATGTTTTTGCTTTTATTCGCGCTTGTATCCTATATCGTAGCTAAAAAGCCTGTACAATAATTTTTATAAACTTTATAAATTCTTTATAAATCCCTCCTATACTACGTGTAGGGGGGATTTAATATGAAAAATATCATTTTAGATGTAAAAAGCGTTTCGAAAAAAGTAAGACGTCGTCACTTAGTAAAAGAAGTATCGTTTCAAATTAACGAAGGGGAAATATGTGGACTGTTAGGACCTAACGGTGCTGGTAAAACGACTTTGATTCGTTTATTGACCGGGTTGATTAAGCCAACCGGGGGAGAAGTTTTTATTAATAACAAACATATTTTTTCACAAAGAAAAGAAGCGCTGCGAAGCGTTGGCGCAATTGTAGAGTCGCCCATCTTTTTTCCTTATATGACGGGAAAAGAAAATCTAACAAATTTAGCTCGCCTGCATTCATTTCACACAAAACAGAAAAGGCAACAAAGAGTAAAAGAAGTGCTTGATATCGTGGGATTAACGGGCAGAGAAAACGATAAAGTTCGAACGTATTCTCTTGGGATGAAGCAAAGGCTCGGAATTGCCCAAGCGCTCTTAGGCGACCCGGACTTGTTGATACTAGATGAGCCGGCCAACGGCTTAGATCCAATGGGCGTACGTGAACTGCGCGAGCTGCTTTTTATCTTAAAACGCGACTATAACAAAACGATTTTGATTTCTAGTCATTTGCTGGATGAATTACAGCGAGTATGTGATCAAATTGTTGTGATGAGAGAAGGAGAGTTAATGTGGGACGGCGCTCTAGACCAGTTAGCATCCGGTAAAAATCTTGAAGATGCCTTTGTAGAGCTGGTGTCACAATGAAGGAGCTGTTAGTAGCGGAGTGGGAAAGACTTTGGAAACGAAAAGTGGCGTGGCTGACCTTTCTATTAGTGCCGGTGGTGCTGTTAGTTGCTTCTTCCTATCTCCAAAAACAAAATGGAGCACTCACAGTCGATTTACCACAGTATACGTTTGCGGGAAACTTTCCTGTGCTGAGCTTAGCTGAAATGTTATTTACCGTTTTTAATGCCATGTTCTTAGTTTTTATTACGCTGGTTGTTACCGGCGAATATCGGTCAGGACAGCTGCGAATGGTCATGATACGCTCGTATTCGTTTAAAGAAATTATCATAGCGAAAGCCGCAGTGCTTATGCTGTTTAATTTACTGTTTTTTATTACGTATTTTTGTATGAGCTATGCGATAGGCTTTCTGATGTTTGAACACCCGCAAAGCTACTTTGTGTTTTATCACAGTCATGCTTTCAACATAAAAGAAGCGCTGCTATATAATCTTTCATTCTATGGATATGCCTATTTAACGACTGTTGCGATATGCTGTGTGCTGTTTTTTATCTCTGTCATCAGCAAAACGACCACTACGGCTGTTGGCATTGGGGTTGCTTTTATACTGATTTCCTTTTCGTATCCGAATTTATTAACAGGGTTTAAGCAGTGGATGAGTGAAGAGCTCTTTGGACAGCTGTTTTTTACTTCCGTACCAATGATTCAATGGCAGGGTATTACAGTCATGATGGCAGAAAAACCGCAGTTTGTAGGCTGGAATTTCGGCGTGTTAGGTTTTTATGTTCTATTTTTTAGCGGTTTAACGTATGTAGCTATTCGAAAAAAAGAATCATTTCTATAAAAGGAGAGAAGACATGATGACAGGACTTTTTATCAGTGAATTAGAGCGAACGTTTAAACGAAAGAAAACAGCGGCTGTATTAGCCGTGTACGCAGGGTTACTTGCTTTTATTTGGTTCTTTTTATTTCGAATGGGAGGCACTTCGTTTTTCGATGCAGACCATGACGTGAAAATTGATTCTTTAAATTCCGCGCCTTTGTTTCTTCGAGAGCTGTCGTTTGTTATTACGTTTATTATCATTCCTATGTTTGTGGCAGATAGCTTTAACAGCGAGTACACGTCGGGAGCTCTGCGCATGGTATTAATTCGACCGCATCATCGTGTAAAGCTGTTTTTTGTAAAATGGACCGTTCAATGTTTGCTAGTCTTTCTTCTTCTTAGCATGACTTGGGTAGTGGGGACGGTTGTTGGAAAAGTAGCTATGCCTCATGTGAATGAAACAACGTTTTTAGGAGGACAGACTGTAGGAACTGTTGGAGCATTCCTATATTCGCTAAAATTTTATGGCATTTGTTTTTGTATCTTTATAGCGGTTATTAGTATCGGGAGTATCCTGAGTGTCCTAATGCCTAATTCCATTTTATCTTACGTAGCAACCATTGGTGCTTTAATTGGAAGTGTGTATGTGTCAGATAAACTAAGCTTCTTTTTCTCTGTAACCGATTCTGTTTTTCATGAATTAAGCAGCTCGAACTCTGAATTTTTAGTAAACCTATTATTTCCAATTTTAATCATTAGCCTTATAATAAACCTATTCGTATGGAAAAAGAAAGAATGGGTAGGGTGAACTGGAGATGAATCAAACAATTTTACTAGTGGATGATGAAAAAGACATTATTTCATTTATGAAAGATGCGCTGCAAGATGAAGGATATGAGGTGCTGTTCGCTTACGAAGGGCAGGAAGCGTTAAAAAAGTTAAAAATAAATCCAGACTTAATTGTGCTGGATGTGATGATGCCAGGCATGGACGGCTTTGCTCTTTGTGAACTGATCCGAAAAAGCATATCATGCCCCATCATCTTTTTAAGCGCCAAACAAACGGAGCAGGACCGTGTAAAAGGGCTATTAGTGGGTGGAGATGATTATTTAGTTAAGCCTTTTAGCATGAAGGAACTGAAGGCCCGCATTTATGCCCATCTGCGCCGAGAGCAGAGAATTAGCAATAATTCCTATAACAGGCTTCACTTTGGAGAGTTAACCATTGATTTAAACGGCTATCAAATTTTACATAGCAATGAAGTGATTTCGTTTACTTCGAGAGAATTTGAGATTCTTCATTTTTTAGCTCTTCATCCAGGACAGGTATTCACACGTGAGCAGCTGTATGAAAAAGTGTGGGGCTACGACGCGGAAGGAGATTCGTCTACCATTACGGAACACGTAAAAAAAATTAGAGCAAAACTATTAAAATATGACGAAACGCCTTACATCTCAACCGTTTGGGGCATTGGCTACAAATGGGTAAAATAAAAAAATGGATGAACCGGGCAACGTTAAAAGCGCAGTTTGTTTTATCGTTTCATTTGATCTTGCTGTATAGCCTGCTCGCTACGCTTTTAACATGGGGCATTGTCATCACGGTGAACTGGGTTCTTATGCCGGGAGCACTACATCCAGCAAATTACTATGAAAAACAGATTCCTGATATTCTGCAGTTTGTGAATAAAAAAGATGATGCGCTTCTTTCTAAAGATGCTAAAAATCAAGTAGAATCTGTTATTCCGCTAGAAGGAATGGATTATCAAATTATAAATAAAAAAGGGCAAATCGTGTATGGATCCATGTCCACTTCATACATAAAAAATAAACGGGATCTTTATTCTCAGGTCAATACAAATATCCATTCAGGTAAATATATTATAAAAGTTTATCCGCTTTTTAATTCAAAAGACGAAGTAAACGGAGCGATTGCGCTAAGATATCAATTAAATATGGCCTCTACTAATCCGAATATTAAATGGATCGTTGCGCTTGTCACATTTGTATCGCTAGCCAGTCCGTTTCTTTACTTTTACTTGTTTGCTTATTTGTTTGGAAGACGATTTAGTGAAAAAATTGAAAGACCTTTTAACGAGCTGATGACCGCAGCTAAAAACATTCAGCATAATAATTTGGATTTTTCGCTGTCCGTGACTCAAGACGCAAAAGAATTGAGTCAGCTGCTCCATGCCTTTGAAGAAATGCGAAAAGAATTAAAGGAATCGCTATCTAAACAGTGGAGGCTGGAAGAAGACCGCAAAGATATGACGGCTGCGATTGCGCATGATTTACGAACGCCTCTTACGATTATTCACGGTCACACCGAAATTTTAGTAGAAGGAAGCAAAAAAGACCCGGAGAGGCTTAATCGATATTTACATACGATCTACACAAATACACAGCGTTCGATTCAACTATTAAATCAGCTGCAAGAAGTATCTGTCATAGAAAATCCGGGCTTTACCGTAAAGAGTGAGCCTATTGATATCAACACATTTGTTCATGAGAAAGCAAACGAATTTCAGCTTTTATGTCAAAAAAAAGAGATTGCATTTGTATCTTCAATTAGTGAAGCAGAAGCATCAAACCCATTTTACGGAGATCCTCAGCGCATTTCTCAAGTGTTAGATAATATCATCACAAACTGTATTCGCTACACGCCTGAACGCGGAGAAATAGTTTGGAATACCATGATTCATCACAACGAAGTAATCTTTGAAATACATGATACGGGCCCCGGCTTTACGTTATCGAACAAAGAACAGCTGTTTAAAAAGTTTTACAGAGAAGATGCGTCGAGAACAAGCGGCCACGGAAACTTGGGGCTAGGCCTTTATATTGCTCATTCCATTGTGAAAAACCATGGAGGAAGCATCAAAGCCGATAATAAAGAGATGGGAGGAGCATTGTTTAAGATTGTTCTTCCGATGGGAAAAAAGTAAACGCATAAAAAAAGAACCCTCAAAAAAGAGAGTTCCAAAAAGGGTAAGTAAGAAAGAAATGTACATGTTCCTTTGGGGGGACTGCATCTGTACAGTAAAATTCATACCCGGTATACCTCTATTGAAACGTTGAAAAATAATCCAATAATAGAAAAGAATAGTTGATAATATGCTTTATAATCTATAAAAAAGACTGCAAAGCGGTTGTATACCGCACCTTGCAGTCTTTCTCTAGTTTATTTGCTTAAAAATTCTCTCATAAATTCATTCACTTTTTCTGGCTGCTCATGCTGGGGCGCATGTCCCACACCGTCTAAGCGGTGGATCGTTACATTTGGAACGTACTCTTCAATGCCATCTAAATTACTATTTTCAAACGCTTCGTCCGCATTTCCCCATACAATTAAAGTCGGAGACTCGAATACTTTATGCGGCAGAGCTACAGGTTTATGAACGCGCTCTTCAAATGGATAAAGGGAAGACGCACGATAGTAGTTAAGCATGGATTTCATTGCATTTGGCTGATTCCACGCCTCTACGTATTTAGCTTCTTCTTCTTTAGTTAAATAGCCTTTTTTAATGCCGGGCTCCGTCCGCATTTTTCTTAATTTTTCACTATTATTCGCGAGTAGCTCATCTTGAGAATTTGGCTGTTGGAAAAAGCTCATATAGCTGCTGGCTTCTCGTTGAGCAGGATTTTCAGCAAGCTCTCTTATAAATGTGTAAGGGTGCGGTGCATCAAACATCACTAACTTTTTGACATACTGCGGATATGTATAAGCAAAGGCCCATGCAACAGCACCGCCCCAATCGTGTGCCACTAGCACACATTCTTTTTCACCAAATGCTTCAATTAGCTGTTTTACATCTTCCATTAAGTGAGGCATGCTGTAAGAAGAAATTTCTTCTGGCTTACCTGATAAGTTATAGCCTCGCATATCTACAGCTACCACGCGGTAATCTTTCGAAAACTCGTCTAACTGATGGTGCCACGTATACCAAAAGTAAGGGAATCCGTGTAAAAACAGCATAAGCTCGCCTTCACCTTTTGTTACGTAATGAAGATTTACATCATTTACTTTCACATAACCATCTTTAAACATGTTACTCATCCTTTCGCTTTTAACCTTTATTATAGAAAAACTTTACTCTTTATTAGTTGATGCATCAAATAATATGGTTACTTTACGTAATAAATGAGCTATAAAGCTCTTTAAAAACCCTTATTTTGGTTATTGTTTGTGAAATATAACCTCGATGTTCCTAGGGTGTACGCGACGCTTCATCTGGCTCATGAGAAGCAAATATTTATAGAACGCTAGAAATAAAGAACTCGCGTTTGTAATGAATTCAGCAAAAAAGCTCTCTAAAAGTACTTTTAGAGAGCTTTTTTTTTAAAATCACCGGCTTTGGCAATTCCTAAATTGGATTCAAAGTCAGTAATGTAAACACAGCCATTGGTATATTTTTCAGATGCTTTATAGCTAAAGTCTCTACTTGTACTATAATCTTCACCTATAGGTTTATAAGCTTGAATAGATTTAATTTGGTTGTCTAAAGACAATTCAAAATTATGAGTGGCTTTTTTTAATTGTTCGAGCTGCAGTTTTGTATAACTATCACGATGTTTTTGGATTTCATCTTGCATAAGTTCTATTTTATATTTAGATAGGGTGTTAATATGATCGATCGCAGGTCCCATATCTCTTTTTATTTGTGCTTTAGAAGAACGCATATGTTTATTATCAAATAAGGCCAACTCGTTATGGTCTTCATCCCAATCTTTTGTTGCATCTATCATGTCATGCATATTGTTCATTAGCGTAACTTCATAGATAGTCTTGCTTGAATTAAATTTTTTATAAGATTTTACATACTCTTTTTCTGTTAATGCATCTACATCTCTTTTTGATTGCGCAATGCTTTCTTTTAGCTCGCTATCACTTTGCGTTTCTATTTTTGACGTACTATTGATAGACGCAGACAGCAGGTTAAAATCGTTTTTATAGCTTTGCAACGTTTTATCTTCTATCTTTCCGTCTTTATTGATTAAGCGTTCAGACTCATTTTGCGAAAATTTCAGCTCTATGGCTAGCTCTTTTTTTGCCTCGCTTCCATCTATGCTGTCATTGTTTGAACGTGTGGGACTGCACCCCATTAATCCAAGCGCCAAAGCTATCGTAATGGTCCCAGTTGTTATCTTGTTTATGTTCCTCATGTTGAAACTCCATTTCTATTTGTTTATTACTTACATATAAAGACTATATCATATAAATGGAATATTTATCTTTATATACTATTAAATGTTACATTTTATGTAGATAAACTAAAAAAGTATTATAATGGAATTTATAAAAATATTGTTAAAAGAAAAAACAAACAAATAACCATGCACTTATACTTTTTTACTATTAATATGACGTCTAAAGGAGGAAATCAATATGGCTGGAATCGCTAAAACCCCCGAACCACCTTATTATGCTGTTATTTTTGCTTCTGAAAGAACGGAAGGTGAGAAGGGCTACGGGATAATGGCAGACAAAATGGTAGAGATTGCATCTAAACAAAAAGGCTTTTTAGGAATAGAAAGTGCCAGAGATCAAGACTTGGGAATTACCGTTTCATACTGGGATTCCTTAGAATCAATAAAAATATGGAAAGAAAACTCAGCTCACCGCGCAGCACAGCACAAAGGGAAAACCGAATGGTATCAAAATTTTTCGCTTAGGGTTTGTAAAGTGGAAAGACATAGCTTTTTTGAGATGTAAGGCGTATATGGTTGATTGTTTTAAAAAAGGGGAGAAGCCGTTATGTTTTATGGCGTTATAGGATTTATAGCCGTTTTTATCACTTTGTGTTCATTAGAAGCAAAGCTAAGAACGATTGTTAAACAAAATGGTAGAATCATTGAATTATTGAGAAAAAGAATAGGTAGTAAGAAAACGCTAATAGACTCATCGTTTATAATATCATCTCCTGATTTTAGTTACGGGAGATGTTTTATTTTAAGTGTAATATCAAAGCACATGTTTAAGAGTGCATAAAAAAAACCTCAGTGGGAGGTCTAGTTATTACTATTTAATCAAAGCGCTTATAACAAGCTCATTTACTGTCGTATGTCATTCAAAGGTTGTGTCAAAAGCTAATATAAGGGAGGCTATATTTATCGTTCCACCTAGAATAATTAGCTGAACTTCGTAATTTTATAACAAAATATTTCATTTAATCACCGTATTTTTTTCTGTACGTGAGAAACGTTATTAAATATACAACTGAAATCATCGTTAGAAATATTAGCGGTGAAATACCATTGCTATCATAAGAACTTTTCCCTTGAAAGTCCGGTAAATGGACTCTACAACTTCTAAAATTAGCATACCTATAACTACCACAAATGCGTATGATTGAGCCTTCGTGCTGATAAATTTCCTTCTCTCATCACCTTTTCGAGAAGATGAGGTAACAAAAATCAAAATTCCGCAAACTAACAGGATGAATGAATACACAATTTTAACCCAATCCATTTTACTCCTCCTTATTATAAATGTAAAAAGTATTTTACATTTATTATTGTAGCATCAGTTCCAAAAATGTCAAACTCTTTTTACATTGTAAATTATTTGTATGGAAGAATCGCTATAAAAAAGTGGATATCTTTAAAATGGTTTTATAAAACAAAGTCATGTTACAAAGTGACTTAAATTAACTCAACTGGTAAAATGGAAGTAACAGGAATTTTGTGTTTCACTAACTAAAAGTGAGGTGGGTTGTTTGGTTCTTCATAAAAAAACAGTTTCTTTTGTCGCTCTTTTCTTACTGCTGTTAGTAATAAGCTCAAATTACGTGTTGTATCATTCTTCTTTTGGACTACAGTCTTTGCCTGCTGATCTAACCGAAGTGGTAGTAGGTTCTATTTTAGATTTAAGCCTTGTCGCTCCGCTCTTGCTTTTAGCCTGGCAGCGTAAGTTCAGCGTAAAATATTTTATTGTATTAATGGCCACAGGCCTTATTGCTGCGCGTTTTATCATTCCGAGTGAATACTTGGCTTCTTTTCAGTCGGTTATGTGGCTAGGTGTTGGAATAGAAGGGGTACTCATTCTATTCGAACTTTCACTGCTGTTTATGCTGGCTAAAAATTTATTGCCTATTTTTAAAAGAGTCAAACCAAGCTCTTTGCCGCTTTTATTTTCTTTTTCGCGTGCTCTAAACGAAAGATTCCCCAAACAAACTTTTATACACATACTGTGTTCAGAAATGCTGATGTTTTACTATGCGTTTGGAACGTGGAAGAAGCAGCCGAGTACTGAAGGGAATACGTTTACTCTGTATAAACGCTCCAGTTTTATTGGGTTTCAAATTATGATTATTCATGCGATTGTCATTGAAACATTAGGGCTTCACTGGCTGCTGCACAATACGTCTATCATTCTTTCAGGCGTTTTACTGATCCTTAATATTTATAGCATTGTTTTCTTCATAGGAGACATTCAAGCGTTGAGGCTTAACCCTTTGCGAGTTGAAGACGACCGCATATACGTTTCGTTTGGCTTAGCAAAGCGTATGGAAATCCGATTTCAAGATATTGAAGAAATAATTGAAGACACTCACACCTTAGGACAAAAAATACCCAGCACCACGATTGAATTTATCGCACGCGATTTTGAAACCATTCATCCTGATCTTTTACTAATACTAAAGTCTCCAATTGAAGCGACGCTTTTTATGGGAATCAAAAAGAAGTGTCAGCAGGTCGCCATTCGAGTAGATGATCCTCATGCGTTTAAAAAAATAGTTAAAGAACGTTTGGAGAAAGCTCAGAAGGCATTAATCTAAGATTCTAAAAAGCTAGGACCCTATAGATATATAAGGTCTTTTTGCTAATGATCAGTTACTGGACATAAATAGTGAAGTGTTAGCTGTATTTTAGTAAGATGGAAGTAATAGGTAATGCGGCAAAGGGGGATAGGGTATGGGAATTTTTTTTAGAGGAAAAGAGAAGTATTTAAACTCTATAGAATGGCTATCTGAAAACTCAATCCATTTAAGAGAACCAACTGAATGTATGCCTGAAGAGTTTGAATTTCTCCGTCATATAGTAAAAGATAAGAGAATTGTGTGGTTAGCGGAAAACGGTCACAACATAAGAGAACATAATATGATGAAGTCAAAAATAATAGAATTTCTACATAAAGAAATGAATTTTACCGTACTGGCATTTGAAAGTGGATTAGCGGAATGCCATAGCGCTAATGAGTTAAAGGAAGAGTTTACAGATGAAGACTTTTTAAAAAACGCGATTTATTCTTTATGGGCAACAAAAGAAAATCTGTCTTTGTTTCAGCTAATGAAAAAATCGGATTTAAGTTTAATAGGAATAGATATTAATCCTTCTTCTAATCCTGATCTTTTCGTAAAATTTGTTCAGCAGCTGAGTTCCGTAGTGTCTGAAGACGTGATAGAAAAGATAGAATACATTGAAGCAGGCGCGTATAAATGGTACTACCAACTAGGGCAATATAAAGCGAGAAGAAAAAAAGTTCCAGCAGAAATGCTACGTGAGTTTGCAAAGTTTAAAGAAAAAGCAAGCGCAGTGATAGCAGACTTAGAAGCTATACATAAAGAATACATTTTCAATCTTGAAAATCAAGAGCCTGTACGTCAGTTTAAAATAATCCTTCGCTGCCTGCAAAATCGCTTGTATTTTATAAAACATTTTCATAACAACTACCGAACATATAAAAAAGTAAGAGAAAAACGAATGAAGGAAAATTTAGAATGGATTTGTCAAGAACTGTACCCTAATGAAAAGATTATTATCTGGGCACATAACCTTCATATTTTTAAACAATATAAAACGTTTACAGGCTTTGAACCACTAGGAGCAATCGTTTCTAATGAAATAAAAGAACAGTCTTATTACTTGGGCTTATTTATGTATGAAGGTGAAATACATACGGATACAGGGCACCCTTATAAAATAGAGAAGCCGCCTAAAAAAAGTCTAGAGGACTATATGCATCAAGTGCAGTCACCGGCTTTATTTACAGATTTCTCACAGCTTGAAAAAAATTCAGGAAACAAGTGGATATTCACTAAAACCATCTTTTTAGAAAGTGGTACCATGCCAACGTTATTTGTACCGCGTGACCAGCTAGACGGTGCTTTACTTGTTGAATCTGTTTCTCCGCCCGAGTATCTTAAACGCAATAAAAATAAATAAGAAAACGTAATGACCAAAGGGAGTATGCACATTGAAAATCTATAAATTCAGTAAAGAACAAGGCAAAAAAGTAGAAAAATATCAGTCGCATTTAGCTACTTACGTAAAAGTGATTCAAACAAATGAAGCAGCTATCATTGGTTTTATGTATATAGACGGAGAAGGAACGATAGGGCATCATCAAGCTCCTATCTCTCAGCTATTTATCGTAGTCGAAGGTGAAGGGTGGGTAACAGGAGAGGACCAAAAGCGAATTTCGATTAAAAGTGGGGAAGCGGCACTGTGGGAAAAAGGAGAATGGCATACTTCGGGAAGTGAAACCGGCATGACGGCCATTGTTATTCAATCGGAGGAGCTACATCCTGAAACATTTATGGAGAGAAAAAAGCACGCTTAGATAAGTTGTCCAAGCGTGCGGCTTTCTTATAAAATGCTGAATTTTTTGAGAGCAAATTCAATTCCGTCTTCACTCGATTTCTTCGTGACAAAATCTGCGGCGCTTTTTAACTTATCAGATCCGTTGCCCATCGCAATTCCAAGGCCGGTTAACTCTATCATATCGATGTCATTTTCTCCGTCTCCGAATGCGATAGCCTCGGATTGATGGATGTTAAAATAGTTTAAGACCTTCAGAATAGCTACTGATTTTGTAATTTCTTCTTGAAGAACACTTACGACAAAAGGGTGCCATCTTTTAAACATTAACTGGGGAAATCGCTGTTTATACTGTTCAGCCGTTTTATCATCACCATACAGACACATTAAATAAATATCTTCGTCATAAATACGCTCATTAATTTGAGGGTAATCACTGAGCGATAATGTTTCTTTCAGTGCTTTTAAAATATTATCATCTTTAATTCCGTTCATGCTGAGTTCTTTTGTATAAAATGAAAGACCGTGATTTTGCGAGGCTGCATATTCAAAGACTTCGCGCGCGACGTGCTTATCCATGGACAGCTTATGAATGACTTCTTCATTATGTACAGTAAACGCTCCGTTTGCGGTAATAAGCGTATCTATGCCTAATTCTCTAATTTCTTCACAGAGAGATAAAGGTCTGCCTGTTGCGGCAACAACTTTTACTCCTTTGTGCTTTAAGCTTTTTACAATCTTTCGAGTTTTGCTAGAAATAGTCCCGTTTTCGTGATGAGTAAGAGTGCCGTCCACGTCAAAAAATACAATTTTATAGATCATAGTAATCTCCTTGCTTAAACAGCTTTATCTCTTTTTACATTTACAAACAATAGCGCACAAATTAAAATAGCAGCTACATATAAAAATGCAGAAACAACCGGTTTATGTAAAAAAGCAGTATGATTGTGTGAAGAGTCATACCAATAAAGAGCGGCTAAAAATAGAAAAGGCAGTAGTTTCTTCATGTTGTCACCTCCTGGTTTTATTATACATATTTTCCTTGTATTTGTATGTACTCTTACTAAGAGTGATAGAATAATAGTATTTTACATAAGCAAAGAGAAAGAGAAGTGACGAATATGACGATACATCACTATATAGGTTCTCCTTATGAATTGCCTACAGGAAGTTTTGGCACAAAAGAAACGCTGATGCCTCTATCCGAAGTTTCTCCTTTTAATCGAAATCAAAAGAAAGATAAGCTGATTACAATCTATGAAAAAGAAGAAGATGCGTACGGTATTAGTATCAATCACTTAACCGACGGGTACAGTGACATAAAGCACGTATTCACCTTGCCCTATATCTACGAATTATCTTGTGATGCACATTCTAAATCAATAAGAGAGTTGTTTACTTATATTGAAGAACAGCTGATGGAGGGCTGTCACATTGAATTATATTCTTGCTTGGACGGTGATGAAGCGGAAGAAAAAGATTCAAGTCTAGATACGAGTATTAACTTAAAAACCCTGTATTTTGGAAAACATTATAAATTAGACAAAAAGAAGTACATCTATGAATTAGGGGAAATGTTTAAGTTTGAAGATAAACAATTTGTAGTAGTGGTGAAATGAGTGGGT
Source organism: Priestia sp. 53B2 (assembly GCF_056099005.1). Taxonomy (NCBI): domain Bacteria; kingdom Bacillati; phylum Bacillota; class Bacilli; order Caryophanales; family Bacillaceae; genus Priestia; species Priestia sp. 53B2. The sequence goes on along the minus strand of NZ_JBLZXA010000001.1, from coordinate 212,538 downwards.
TAGCCTGTAACCTTTGGGTAAGAGTTATAGGCTAACCAGTTTAGGCAGACTGATATTTATAAAAAAGGCTTGATATATGGAAGGCTTAAACCAACGTAAATAACAAATGACATAAGCAAGTAGCAGCCGATAACACTTCTTCTAACTGGTTTAGAAGCTTTTTTTAGCCAGCCCCAATGCTTATCATCATGGTCAAAGATGAAGTAATCCAAAATGACAGATAATGTGATAATAACAGCAATTATTAATAAGCCCATATGTATCCTCGCTTTCAGTTTATAAAGTGATTTCCTATTTATAACAATATACCTTATTATCCAATTAATTACAAAACGATAAAACTTCTATGAAATCTATGGGGAGTTTTTATATAAGGTAGTTAACGGTTTAGTATTAACTACCTTATTATGGTGAAATCCATAGCGTATAGTATAGCTCTTCTTTAAAGGCAGCTATGACAGTATTGGATGTAGTAAAAGAAGCAAAGGTATTATAATCACTGAGATTTAAAAGGTAATATGTTTATTTTATAGATAAGGGAGGTTAGTTAAAGTGGCACGAATTATCAACTTTTGGTCATTTATCTGTGCATTACTATGCGTCGTGTTCTTTTTCATCGCATTTTATCATTCATCATTATTGAATATAAATTTATGTTTAGCAATTATGCTATTTTTCATCAGCATCGCAGGATTCTTTGGAATAAGCAATTGGACATCGGCTCTGAGAAGTATTCTAACAGTGGTAATTAGCGGTGTATTAATCTTCGTTACAGGGTTTATTCTCTTTACCGGCTACCTTTTCTCGTAGCACGTACATAAGAAGTACAACGATGAAATTATGAATCGATATGGACAAGAACTCTTGCAGTTTACTTACTCGTACGCAAACAGAGTAGCCGTTGCAGAGGATTTTTAATGATGAATTTTCTTAATAGCATATAAAAAGAACAAACAGCAGCTGCCGTTTGTTCTTTGTGATGTTTACTCTATTATTATATTTACATGAACTCAATTTAAATATATTGATCTATTAAAAAAAGAGAGCTAGTGCGCCTCTAATTAGTTATTTAGCGTTTTCACTAATTGAATAGCTTCAAATTCAATCTCTTCGTTTTTCTTTTCAATTGCTCCGCCAATCATAAACACATCAATGAAGGCCCAGATTCCGAATCCACCAAGCGTTAAAGTCATTGCAATTGCCATTCCGATGTTTCCTGCATAGTAACGGTGTCCGCCTAGGCCACCTAGAAAGAACCATAAAGCATAAGCAATTCCTTTTGATTTACTTTTTTTATTCATTTCTGATTGAACCATTGCTAGTTGCTCGGCTGTTAAATCTTTCTTTGCTAGTAAGTTCTTCAAATTTTACTTCCCCCGAATATTTATATATATATTTTTTCAACGAGTAATAATATACCACATATAGGTGACTCGAGACTCAATTAATTTCCATATGGTGTATTATACTCTTCTAATGTAACAATTTGTTCCTATATAAACGCTTTCTTACTATTAAATGGTTTTCGTGCACGTCGTTATGTACGAAAAGAGGGGAGTATGGCTGAACGTAAAGAAATGAATAAGCTCTAATTAACATTTTTGAAGTCTTTCTTTACTCTTCTTTAAACAAATAAATATCTAGTTTTCAGTTATCACAGCTTTTTCTGCTAGACGATATAGATAAATAGTCAAAAAACCTAGAAACACTATGTTTCTAGGCTTTTTAAAGCTAGTAGTATGCATCTAATGTAGAAATACTAATAACCTTATGTAAGATCATTATCTTCGTACGTTTCTTTTCGCCACTCGTGATAAAAAGTAAGTCATTTTAGTCTACAGTCGTCCCCGCAAATACAAACGTAATAATCCCTAATACAAAGAACAGCTGAGAAATCACGCCTACTATACTGCAGATCAGTCCGGCAATTGCGAGTCCTTTACCGCCTTGATTGGTAGCAGCTATTTCGTTTGATGCTTTTTTGTAGAGGATAATGCCGATAATACCTGTAATAAACCCGATGATTGGAATAAAAATGGACAGGATACCTAGAGTTAGAGAAACAATAGAGTGGGTGTTTATTTGAGGTTTTGTATTAGTTTCCAATAGATTCACTCCCTATGAATTATATTTTTTTGATTATACCATAAAAAGGAATAATATCCTTTTTATTAATAAAAGTAGAAATTTTTAGAATTATATGTGTCCCAGTATATTTTCTATACGTCATTTCATCAAACGTATAATGACATGTACAAAAAGAAACCTACTTTTTTGACTCCTATAAGGAAATCGGTTTTGTGGGCTACCTTAGATTAAAACTGCTTCACAAAACATTTAACCTAAATTAAGGGAAATATGATACAATAATCCATAAGGATGTGAATAAATGGAATTGTTTATACCGGATGCTTTTCTGTATTTATCATTTGCGATTATGACGGCATTCTTTGTGCATGCTGCTATTAAACTAGCTACGTTTCAAACAATACATAAGCATGTTTGTCTGCAGCAAAAGGACATGTATCTTATACAAAACGTGAATCTTTTACGCGTTCAGAATCTCATATGCTGCGTGTATTACAAATTTAAATTTATATATTCTGTTCACAGACAAGAAGCAATAGGTGAACAAGATGATGAAGGTCCGCATTCGCCAGTATTTTTTTCGTTTAACTAAAAAAATACTGGAGGAATATAAATGTTAAAACATAAAAAGAAGCTTTTCTTTATTTTTGTTTCCATTTTTCTACTTGCCGGCTGTGATTCAGCAAACGTTATTCAAAGTTCGCACACTCACTTTTTTGATCACTATTTTATTTATCCTTTTTCACTACTCATTTTGTTTATAGGAAATACGTGGCTTCATCAAAGTATTGGTTTTTCAATTATGCTTGTGACGGTTGGCGTACGTATGCTGCTGGCGCCTTTAAACATTCTTCAATATAAAAATCAGCTGAGCAATAAACGTATCCAGCCTCAGCTTCAACAGCTAAAAGATAAGTACAAAGATAAAGATCCTGAGAGTCAGCAGCAATATCAGCGTGAAATGATGGAACTGCTTAAAGAAAATGGAGCCAATCCTCTTATGGGATGCCTTCCTTTACTTGTTCAGCTTCCTGTCTTTTCAATCGTGTACTACGCAATTAGACGAATAGATGAAATTAGCGCATCATCTTTTTTGTGGCTTGCCTTAGGACATGCAGATCCGTATTTTATTCTTCCAATCGCAGCCGCAGTTGCTACGTACTTGCAGTCAAAAGTCATGCAAAAGGATGTAGAAGGAATGAATCAATCGCCCGCAGTGTTATCTCGAATTCTTTCGCCCATCATGGTGCTTTCATTTGGAATATTTTCACCATCTGGTCTTGTTTTATACTGGATGACGGGCAGTTTGTTTATGATTTTTCAGTCTTTTGTATTAAAGAAGGTTTTTCAAGAAAAAGTAGCGCTTGAAGCAAAATAAAGAAATTAAAAGGTTGCTCTGCTAGGAGCAGCCTTTTAGTGAAAGGAGGGGTACGGTGAAGAAATATATCATTTCATTCGGCGTAACAATTGGCACCATAGCAATTTTATTTTTTATCGGCAATACATTTCATATTTCGTTGCTTTCAGTTCAGTGGATTTATGTAAATGAACCGGAAAATTTTCAAATGGAAGCAAAAGGCGGTTTAATACCAGTAGCTATTGGACTTATTGTTGGTTTTATAACGGACTACGTATTAAGTGAAAAAGAAAAAAAGCAGGGTCATCAATTATAGTGAAGGAAAAGGATCTTTTATAGGAGATCCTTTTTTTATTTGTGATTTCGCTAAATAGGTCAGGCAAGAATAGTACAGGGAGCTGTTGGCTATTTAGTCGAGATATTAGCGGCATCAAGCTTACCGATCGCTTCTTCTTTGCATGTTTCTATCTTATATACTCTTTTTGGGATGATAATGTATATTGCTTCTTACTTTATTGCGCTGTCTATCTACCGGAAGAGAGAATTTTAGTGTGAATTGATTTTGAAGTAAAGACTAAAAAGCGTTCTTCAAGGCTATTTATCAACAAATAATTCAAACAAAAAAACAGCTACAACATTTGATAAACTAAGCAAGCAAGATCCCAAAAATATAGCCGATATTATTGGTAATCAAGCTTAACTTATTAAGGTTTTCACAAAAGTTAATTGTGTCCTCTATACACATGTATTATAGTAAAAGATGCAGTTTCAAAATGAGAAAGGAGATTATATGGGGAATTTGTTTAAACATGCTTCAAACGTATCAAAAACCGCTTTTATTGCTACACTGATTTTGTATATCATTATTGTAGCGTCTTTTATTCCGTCAATTGTATTTGCGGGGAATGTATTTGCTACACTAATCAAAATAGCAGCGGCACTTTTAATCTTAGTAACAATCCTAGGAATGATTTATTCGCTCTTCATTAAAGGCGGTCAAAAATTTCTTTTTTTACTGTTACATGCCGCTTCTTTATTTATTGTTTTGTTTTATATCTCTGCTTTTATGCTCGCTAAAAGCGCTGAGTTGACATAGTGAAGAGGAATTACATATGCAAAAAGGCAGGAGAAATCCTGCTTTTTTTATTTTTGTATGATTTCAAAAGGACTCTTATGTTCCGGAGAGGCGCTGCTGACTATTTGGCTAAATTTGTTTAACAAGAAGAAAAGAAGGAAAAGGAAGAAAAAGGAGATGTGATAATTTGGCAATATTCATAAGCTTGGAAGCTGGGGGTTGTTCTAACTTTATCCTGTTATAAAAGAGGGGACATTAATACAATGAAATGGTACAAGCATGCACTCATTCCTTTTGCCATAGGATTTTTAAGCTTTGTATGTTTTATGATTTATAGTAAAGCAGCAGAAAATGCGAGTTTTCAGCTGAACCAGGCGCTGTTTATTTCAATAGGTATAGGTATTGGTGCAGTTCCAGTCTCATTTTTTGTAGAGTACCAAAAGAACAAAGAAAATAAAAAGTTTCATAGCTAAGTTGTTTACGGAATGGCCCCTAGTTCTTTATTTTGTTGGAAAAGGGGGGCATGTGTATTTTATATCTGTCTGGTCCTCATGAACTAACCTATTGATATTTTAGTATTAGATGAAACAAATTTTTTAGGTGTTAAAGTCTGTAATCTATGAAATTCATGTAACTAAGCATCTCATGGATTCGAATGTAATTAAATCAACGGGCATAGTCCTGAAGTTCACTCGTTAATTCTTCTACACTGTCAAATTATGTTGATGGAACTCTGCACATATCTCGGCTGAAGCCTATTAAAGAGCTGAAAAGCCACTAATTACTATCAGTGGCTTAGAGAAATCCTTATTATCGCTGTTCTGATTCAACCAAAATTTTAACTTGGTTTTTTTCCTTAATCAGGCTTTCGAATCCTTCTTCAATTACATCGTCTAGAGCTATCTTTTTCGTTACTAACTTTTCGGCTGAGAAGTAGCCTTTTTGCATAAGAGATAATACCGCTGGGAACACGTTACGATAGCCAATGATTCCTTTAACAGTTCGTTCTTTAATTACAATATCATTTGGTAGAATTTCTGCTCCTTTTTCCCATATGCTAACGATAATAGTTTCTCCACCAATTCCTGTAGACTGGATTGCTTGACGTAATACGATAGGTACGCCTGTTACTTCAAATGATACATCTACGCCACCGTCAGTTAATCTAGCAATTTCAGCTACCGTATCTTTAACTTCAGCAGGATTAATGATGATTGCTCCTAATTCTTCTGCTTTCGCTTGTCTTTCTGGAGATAATTCCACTGCATAAATATCGGTTGCACCTGCTGCTTTCAACGCTTCAATGACAAGAAGTCCAATGGGGCCACATCCAAATACAGCAACTTTGTCTCCTGCTTTTACTTTACTTGAACGTACTGCATAAAGAGCTACTGCCGCTGGTTCTACTAGAGCACCTTGTTCATAAGATAAATCATCTGGAAGTTTGAATAAAAGTTCTTCGTCTACCGCAACATATTCACTAAGACCTCCACCGCCTCCGGCTAAACCTAAGAATCCCATTTGTTCATCTAGGTTATAAGCACCTTGATGTCCATGTGTAGCAAAGATTGGCTCAACTACCACACGATCACCCACTTTATAATGAGTTACACCTTCTCCAACCTCTACTACTTCACCTGAGAATTCATGTCCAAGCGTCACTGGAGCAACCTCATTAGTGAGAGGGTGCGGTTTATCAACTGGAATAAAGATGGGACCGCCTAAGTATTCATGCAAATCACTACCGCAAATTCCACACCATTTAACTTTCATTTTTACCTGACCAGCCTGTACAACCGGTTCATTTATTTCTTCAAGACGAATATCTTTTTGATTATGCCATCTTAGCGCCTTCATATACTACATCTCCTTGTGTCATTTCTTTTACTATACCTATAAGTATACAACCAGATATACTTATGGTAAATTTAGTTAATATTAACGATTGTTAAGTAATACTTAACTAAAAGAAAAAAGAGGGCATTATGAATATTGAACAGTTAAAACATATGGTGGAAATAGATAAAACGGGTTCACTAAAAGAAGCAGCTGATAACCTGCATATTACGTTACCTGCACTAAGCCAATCTATAAAAAATTTAGAGAAAGAACTAAATATAATGATTTTTCATCGTTCCAGAAGAGGATCTATTCCAACTGAAGAAGGTCACAGGTTAATTGAAAAGGCCAACTCTGCTTTATTGAAAATTCAAGAATTTATGGATGAAGCAGAAGCGTATACAAATACAATGAATGGTGAAATAAAGATTGCAACCTACCCAGGACCAATGGAGATTCTCGTTCACTTAATAACAGAAATTAAAAGAGAATATCCGAACATAAAGGCTTCTGTCTATGAAAATAGCACCGAGTATATTATAGATAAAGTTCTAGAGGGGGAGGTAGATGTAGGTTTTATTACTTATACAGAAAAAGAAGAAAAAAAGTATCGGAACTTGGTATTTAAAAAGTTATTAGATGGTCATATGGTAGCTGCAGTAAATAAGAAGTCGCCATTAGCTAAACAAACACTCATTACTGAAGAGATGTTGCTCAACCAGCCCATTGTTTTATATAACGACAAATATATTCAGGAATTTATGAAAGGTTTTAGTTCATTACCATTTGATATCTTGTTTACTACCAATAATGTAGATACAATTCGTAATACATTGGAAAATAATACGGCAATAAATATAGGATTTGACTACGCATTTAAAACAGATGCCGGCTTATCTAGAAGTGATCAATATGTAGTCGTTAACTTTGCTCCTCCGCATTACAAAACTTATTCTTTTGGCTACTTTTATAACGCCAATAATGGTCTTTCTAGAATAATAAGAGAATTCTTAAAGCGGATTCACAGAACTATAGTAAATAACGAATTATAAAGAATGAAGGTTAAAAAAGAATTATTTGAGAGAGAGGGAAAGGTGTGAACGTCATTTAACCTTAATTTTATCGTTATGTAGTAGTTTGCTCATTTTTTTATTGTCACTGTTTCAATGGGATTTAGATGATCGTATAGGGAAATACGTAAGTCCATATATATGGTTATTCTTTGTCATTCCTTTCTTTTTACTACTAACGCTGTGGACATGGATTTATCTGTTTAGCAGTAGAAAGTGGCTGCCTTTAGTTATTCAAGTGATAACCGTTGTGCTGTGGTTCTTCATTCCGTTTGAGCAACTTAATTTAGACATAAACTTTAAACTTCATCAGCAGAAGAGAGAAGAAGTGGCAGCTAAAATACAAAAAGGTGTCCTGAAACCCGATGAAGCCAACTACCCATCGTTCAATTTTTTACCCAATGAACCCGACCTCTCATCACTAATTGATTTACCGAAAGAGTATGTGAGCGTATCTAGAGGTCGAGATGATGTCGCAGTAGAAACCAAAGGAAAGGCAATCTCCGTACTTTTCTTTACAAACAGTGGGCTCTTCGGTCATTTCTCAGGTTTTGTTTATGACCCAAACAACCGTAAACCTTCATCAGGCGATTTTGGTCTGAAGTTTGAAGAAATAAAAAAGTTACAAAGGAATTGGTATTATATATCTTATTAGTTAAAAACAGAGGCTTTGAATTGTAATTCAAAGCCCCTGTTTTTTTAGATTTCTGGTAATTTGTTTTACGATATCCATGGTATATCAGCACTAAACGAGATAACTTTTTTAAAGTGTTCAAGTTTGTGATCAATCGGACTCATGCAACTAAGCGTCCTGTGAATTCGGATATAATTAAACCAATGGATGTAGTCCTTGTAGTCTACTTGACCTTAAAAATCTGTGCAGCCTGGCCACATAGACTCTATAGGTACTATAGGGTCTAGTTATCTTGTTTGATTAACAACAAAGAAATCTAATTCATCAAAAATAACTAAAAGAATAAATAGCAAGAATTTTTAAGAAAATTTTAATAACTTGCTAAGAAACTTCTAATTTCCTCTTTATTTTTTTGTAAGTTGTCTCCTTTAAGATAAAAGTAATCGAGTAGCCCACCTTATTTTAGATGGATGAAAGCTAGATAAGGTTGTATGACGAAAATACGAATGGGTAACCTCACTACTTAAAATGGAGGCTGATGTACACTTATGAATCTAGAGGTTTTTCGAAATTACTCCTTGCATCATTTGAAGAAAGATATACTATCGGGTATTGTTGTTGGCATTATAGCTATACCTTTAGGGTTAGGATTTGCGATAGCTTCTGGAATATCGCCTGTTACAGGACTTTATACAACGATTGTAGCGGGCTTGCTAATTGCTATTTTAGGTGGATGTAGGTTTCAAATTGCGGGACCTACCGGTGCGTTTGTTCCTGTTTTATTAGGAATTGTGTTGCAATATGGCTATGAAAACTTATTAATTGCCGGCTTTATGTCCGGAATTCTCCTCATTATCTTTGCGCTATGTAAAGTAGGAGCTTTAATCAAGTATTTTCCGTCCTCTATTATTGTAGGATTTCAGTCAGGAATTGCGCTGATTATCTTTAGCGGGCAGATTCCAAACTTCCTTGGATTGCACGCTATTGAAAAATATCAGTACTTTCATTTGAATATAAAAGAGATCTTTGGTAATTTACACTTCATCAACATCTATAGTATCGCTACAGCGGGATTGTGCTTAGCTACGATTTTAATTGTTCTTTACTTTTCGCCTAAGTCGCTGGGAATGTCCTATTTACTTGGAATTATTGTATCAACGGGCTTGGCATCTTTTTTCTTTGCAAATCAGTTTGAAACGATTGGTTCCATTTACGGAGAGATACCTCGTCATTTCCCGGCGCCAGCGTTTCCAGATATAACAGCGGAGAGGGTGGTAACTCTTTTACCTTCTGCATTTGTCATTGCTATACTTGTAGGGTTACAATCTTTACTGACAGCTCGCGTTGCAGATGAAATGACAAAATCAAAGCACAGCAGCAAAAAAGAACTGATTGGCCAGGGAATCGTAAACATGGTAACGCCGATGTTTTCAGGTATTCCCGCAGCAGGAGAGATTGCAAGAACGGTTACTAATATTAAAAACGGCGCTTCCTCTCCAATTGCAGGAATCACGCACGCTATCTTTGTGTTGATTGTGCTGCTAGTGCTCGCTCCGTACGCTTCATACGTGGCGCTTGCCAGTCTCGCGCCAGTACTAATGGTCGTGGCATGGAATATAAGTAAGAAGGAACAGTTTGCAAAGGTAGTAAAAGAAAAATCGTTTCATTCACTGGTTCTCCTCACGACCTTTTTGTTAACGGTGTTTACAAACTTGACAGTAGGAATAGCCGTTGGATTATGCCTGTCCGGTGTACACTTTATGGTGAAAAAGAGTCAAGAAAAACAAAAGCTATTAAGAAAAACTGGTTAATGTAAGTATATAAAATAATACGCGTAAAAACCCCCACTGTATGCTTAGACAGTGGGGGTTTTAGTAGTAATGAAAAAGACTATCTCAATTACTTTCTTCAAACCAACAGCGGGCGTTATCGAAAAGCATGTGCTGAATTTGCTGTTCGGTTACGCCTTTTCTTTTTAATTCCGGCACGACTTCTTCTAACACAAAGCTTATTGACCACTTTGGAAAACGTTCTTCAATTGCGTCTTCTGGAAACCAGTCCATTGTACAGCAGTAGTCTTGTGATAGAAACATGCGGTTTGAGTATCCTTGTTTGGCTAACTCAATGACCGTGTTATTTCTATTTTCAGTTGAACATTCTCTTGTCAAACCGTAGCGGTCCATTCCGATAAAGGCACCTTGCTTTAAGATGTTTGAAATATATTCAAGGTTATCCGTATCTCCCGTATGTCCAATCAGAATTTGATTCGAATTAGCGCCTTCTTCAAGTAAGATATCAAGCTGCTTTAAGCCTGTGCCGCTTGCAGGATGTGAAGGGGTCATAATCGGCACGCCCGTTTTTTTATGAGCTCGTGCGACAGCGCGCATTACTTTTTCTACATCCGCCGTTACGCCAGGTGCATCTGTAGCGCATTTTAGAAAGCCTGCTTTAATCGACGTGTTTTGAATACCAACTTCGATGTCTCGAACAAACAGGTCTGCCATATAGTCAATGCTACGGGTTTGAAAGTGGGTAGGGGTGTAGGTATACGTATAAATTCCTGTAGCTGTAATAATTTGAGTGTCCGTTTCACGGGCAATTTTTTCAATAAAACGAATATCGCGCCCTTGTTCCATCACCGTAGGATCACAGATTGTTTTGACTCCGAGCTTCTTTGCACGATTTACTTGTTCGACTGCTTTTGCAACTTCTTGTTTCTCATCATATAAATGAGGAAACTGTGCATAAACAGATTCAGAACGAACGCGCATATGCTCATGAATTAACGTTAGCCCTAGTTCTGACGTATCGACTGGGCCTGTTACAGAATTGATAAATGTCATAGTATGGTTTCCTTTCTAATATACCTGTAAATTAAAAAGCGGGTGATTAGGTACAGTTTTGATTTAATCTGTTTTGTTTTTATATATAGAGTTCTGTTATAAAAACACATATTGCATTACACAAAATATGTATTGTCTTATACAACACAAGGGTCTTTTACTTGCTATAACAAAAAATCCTTCTTTCTAAACAGAAAGAAGGACCATTCATATTGATGATTACCCAGCATTTACGCTGTAATCATCACCGTTTAATTTACGAAATTTCATATAGCTGCCAACTCTCCAAATAACAATATATATAAAGGCTAGCGTCATCGTTAAGACCGCGAAGTCTATCGAATCTAATCCTTTAAAGTACTGACTCAAAGCCATTCTTATGAAGATAATGGCGATAATCACATATTTAAAATTCTTATTTGGCTTTGAATAAATGAAGCCATCTTCTCTTACTTCATAGTCTGTTTGGCTAAGCATAATAAGTCCAAATATAACACCTAATACACCAGCAATCAGCATTTCCCAGTAAGGTGGTAAGTGAAAGGGCTGGCCCGGTATGTGCATCAGCTGACTTAGACTAAGGGAAAATGCAATCAATATGAAAAAAATAGGTGCTAATATACCAAGTCCATTCTTTTTAATGGGCTTATTTTTCTTTTTCATCTTTCTCCAAATAATGAATCCAATAAGAGCAATCACAAATATATAAATAAGCAGCATTTCCATCGTTATTTTGCCTCCTTTTTTATTTCTACGTTCGTACAATCCACTATTTAGTATAAACAATAAAAGGATAGAGATAAAAGTGCATTCTTTCATTTTTTACACATGAGAATTCTCACTATTTTTTATTACTGTCGTTGTAGGTTTTGGTATACGCCTCATTAACTGTTTCTTTCTTTTTTACCACAATATGTTAGAATTATAGAAAACGAGAAAACGTAAGGCAGGGAGATCCTGCTTACACGCTGCCATGGTTATAGAGGTGAATGAGTTGAGGTTAGGAAATCAATTGCAAAAACTAAGAGAAGAACAAAAAATGTCTCAAGAAGAGGTTGCTAAGCAAGTAGGGGTATCTGTCCAAAACATACATAAGTGGGAAAATAATCAGAGCTACCCTGAAATTCGGCATCTTTTAAAGTTAGGGGACATCTATGGAACAACCATTGATGAATTTATTAAAAATAATGCTGCATTACAAAATAGAATAAACATTCGGGAAGAAGAAAAAGAAGACGACGATGAACTGCTTCACCCAGGTTTTTATATCGGAATTGGTATTATGTTTCTTGGTACTTTTCTTAGCCTGATTATCGGCAATCTTACAATCACGATGGTGACCAACATCGCTGGAATGTTAATTACTTGTTTTTATAAAGATATCTTAAAACTTTTAAAAGACGTCAAAAAAGATTTTTATGAACAAGGGTAAAAGGGTAAGCAGCGTAAGCCATCCGATAGAATAGCAGAAAAATAATGAGGTGTACCGGGTGAAAGAATTAAATGTGAGTTGTATGACCATATCTTTTTTATGTTTAGTAAGCTATTACTTATTTCGAGTGGGGGCATACGCTTTAGCCAGCAGATATATACACAAAACGTCTGAAGGAAGTGTTTGCAATTGGGCGCTTAGTGTACTTGTTAGAGGCGGTAAAAAAATGGAGTTCAGTGATTATGTCACGTGGGCAGGGTTTTGTGTATTTTTGTACCTTGTGTAGTTACATTAAAAAAGTAAGGAACTATTTACTAAGTGGATGTCACGCTGTCATCAACACATTCGGTCAGCCTAACAAAGCTATCCCTTTATACAGCGAAGTTACCGAGGTAGTTATTCAGGTGATGAAAGAGCTTAGCATAAAGAGGTATATTGGTGTAACGGGGGGATCTTTAGATATAGACGGAGATAAAAAATCCATTCTTAATAAAATAGGAGCTATGGCATTTCATCTTCTTTATTCTGAAATGATAGATGATAAAAGAAAAGAACTGCAGCTTCTTCAAACACGCAGGCTAGATTGGACGCTTGTACGTCTTCCTTTTATTAAAGAGCACCGAAAATCTCAGGCGATAAAAGAAGATGCATTTGATATGCCGGGATTCAACATATCTTCTCGTGATATTGCGAGGTTTATGATAGAGCAGATACACAATTCATCTTACATAGGCAAAACCCCGTTTATATCCAATTAACGAGTTGAATATGTCAGAATGGAATAAAAAGGTAATTAAAGGAGGGCGTATGTCTTTTATTCTTAATAATTGTATGGCCATTAGCATCGTATTTGTGGTAATCCTTTTTGTAAGTATCGCGTTTAACAGAAGAATAGCTTCCCTAGTTATTTCCTTTCTTACTGTGTTATTCGGTTTATTTCTACTTCTTTATTCTTTTTCTAAAATAAGCGGGTTTGACGCGCTAGACATCCAGATAAAAGGGATAATAATTATCGGAGAAGGATTACTACTACTCGTTGTTACAAGCGTATTCATTTCCGCTCAAGAGGCAAAAAAAAGGGCTGTAACGTGAAAAATAAACGGCTGTTAAAGGTGAGGATAAAATGGCAATTGGAGTTGCATTACTTGTTTTAGTATTAGGTCTGATGTTTGCAAGCGGACTAAGCCAAGGGAAATCAGCTAAAAGAAAATATATAGTGTGGGGAACAACAACTATATTAATCATAGCTCCGTTCTTTTCGTGGGCCGTTTCGATTTTGTTTGCGGTTAGCCAGGAAGAAGGTTTTGCAGGAGCTGCATTAATGATGTTATTGTTTCCAGTTTTCTTTTTAATAGGACTCGTTACGCTTTTAATAGGAATCTTTAAAAAAGAGAGTGTGAATAAACCTGTTTAGGAATAGGGAGAGAGCTATCAAAAGTTCATATCCGCAGATGAATTAATGATGGGGAAAGATAATGCTGCTTTTGTGTATGAAAGTGTTCCTGGTATAGTAAAGGTTTCGGTGTTGAAATCCGAAGGGAAGTTACTGCTTCTTAATACAAGTTAATTTGCTGAAAATTCTAAATTGATTATTCCTATAATTAAAGTATGATTTTTGTTTATTCTGCACGTTTTTATTTAAAATTACTAGGGTTAAATCTAAAAAAAGCAATATAAATAAAGTAGAAAAAAGCATAAAAATCCTATTCTAAAAGGATTTTTATGCTTTTATTAATATTCAATAAAATGATGGGTAAATCATACCTTACAATTCTGATAAAAATAGTATAAATTATAATGTATATAGGGTAGTATGTTTACAGAATTTAAAGGAGTGTGTATGATGCCGTTTAGTTATGTTTCTCACTTATATTGTCCTAAATGTAAAAAAGAATATAGTCCAAAAGAAAAACATCAATTATGTGAATGTGGCTCACCTTTATTAGTAGCGTATGATTTAGAGAGACTGAAAGACAATCTAAGTCCAGAAGATGTCCAAAGCAGAGAACCAAATCTATGGAGATATCATGAATTGCTTCCAGTAGAAGATCCAGAAAACGTCGTTTCCTTAGGAGAAGGGATGACTCCGCTTATAAAAATGCCTAAGCTAGGTAAAGAAATGGACATTCCAAACTTATATATGAAAGATGAAGGCATTATTCCAACGGGATCATTTAAAGCTAGAGGCGCCGCTGTAGGGGTGTCAAAAGCAAAAGAACTGGGCGTTGAACAGTTAGCGATGCCTACAAATGGGAATGCCGGAGCTGCTTGGTCGCTTTATTCGTCACGCGCTGACATAAAAGCAACCGTTGTTATGCCAAAAGATGCGCCTGTTATTACACGAAATGAGTGTGCTGTCGCTGGAGCTGACCTTTACTTAGTAGATGGACTCATCAGCGATGCGGGTAAAATTGTCGGTGAAGCTATTAAAGCCTGGGGTCTTTATGATGCTTCTACGCTTAAAGAGCCGTACCGAATCGAAGGTAAAAAAACAATGGGCCTGGAAATTGCTGAACAGTTTTCTTGGAATCTCCCTGATGTGATTTTATATCCAACAGGAGGAGGCGTTGGTTTAATCGGCATCTATAAAGCGTTAAATGAATTAAAAGAGCTTGGCTGGATTAAAGGTGATCTTCCTCGTTTAGTTGCGGTACAAGCTGAAAACTGTGCGCCTATTGTAAAAGCATGGAATGAAAGAAAACAAGAATCTGAATTTTGGCCGGATTCTTCAACCATTGCCTTTGGTATTAACGTACCAAAAGCAATCGGAGACTTTCTTGTTTTAGAAGCCGTATACAATACAAATGGCTGTGCGATTGCGGTGGACGAAGATAAGATTGTGGAAGAACAAAAAAAGGTTGCACAGCTTGAAGGTTCGTTCATTTGTCCGGAAGGCGCTGCAACATTTTTAGCTGCACGCCGTTTGCGAGAAGAAGGATGGATCAAAGAAAACGAAACGGTTGTGGCTTTAAATACAGGGCTTGGAGTTAAATATCCAAACACGGTAGATATTGAAGTCCCTGTTTTAGAACGAAATGGCAGCCTTACTAAAAAATAAAGCAAGTAAAAAATAGATCTTCTTCTAAGCGGAGGTCTATTTTTTTATTTTATCGCAGATAAAACGTTTATCTAATGTAAAAAAATGTAATAATTGTGAATCTTTATATTCAAAACTATACGGGTGTATTTAGGTTTAAAGTTCGTCTTATGGGGTATCTAAGAGAAGAAAGAGAGTATCTTTCTAACCGGAAAAACAGCGTGGTGAGGGAGTGGAGCTGGCATATTACACAAGTTGAAGAATATGCCAAAAGTAACACTGTAAACCAGCTTGCTTTTACAGTAGAAAACTTACTTGAAGCCACGAATGATTATACGGAGAAAGGAGTTGAATTTTATCCCTCGAACCCCAGCCAACTCTTAAAGTTTTATTCTATGGACCGAATCATCCATTGCTGCACTTGTTAGAACGAGCTTTATATTTATTTTTAAGGCTACATAATTTTTGTAATAGAAACAGTGTATTTATTACAAAATAAAGCTTATATCTAATGAGTTGTAACAATAATTGTCAGATAACCTGAGTGGAAATTGCTACCAAGCACATTGTAAACCAGATGCGCTATCTTTAACGACAAGTTACTATTTCAGCTAGTGTAATTCCATCGAAAACGATCCCTATTTTAGGCGAAAATCGTTTTTTTAATAGCAATGAATTGTACGTTGAAATAAAAAAAGTTTATTTTGGTTTTAATTCATTTATTTGTTAGCGTTCCTTCCTCAGCATTTTTTGGCTTCAATCCCTTTAGCTATAACCTTTTTTAATATTTAACATCACATGAATAGTTTTCGTTTTTTACTTAAAAATAAAGAGTGTTACAACACATTTAAGAGTGAAATACAGTAAGTCAAATTTGACTTTACTACTCAGTCTTGTATAATCGTATACCGCGGAGGTGACGTAATGAAATGAAGTTTAACAAGAAAAAAATTAACGTCGTAGATATTGACAAAGCTAAAAAAAGCGTCTTTGCTACAGGAGTAGGAAACGCGATGGAATGGTTTGACTTTGGCTTGTACTCATATTTAGCCGTGATTATTAGTCAAAACTTTTTTAGCGCAGTTGAAAATGATCAGCTCAAATTAGTGTTCACATTTGCCACATTTGCGATTGCCTTTTTAATGCGTCCATTAGGCGGTGTTATATTCGGTAAAATTGGAGACAAGTTAGGAAGGAAAGTCGTTTTAACCACCACCATTATTTTAATGGCCTTTTCCACATTACTCATTGGGTTATTACCTACATATGATCAAATCGGTATATGGGCACCCATCCTTTTATTAATTGCACGAATCATTCAAGGTTTTTCAACTGGTGGTGAATATGCTGGTGCGATGGTGTATATTGCAGAATCGTCTCCAGATAATAAGCGAAATGTGCTTGGAAGTGGACTAGAAATCGGTACACTTGTTGGTTATATTCTTGCTTCACTGCTAGCTAGCTTACTATTTTTTATTCTGTCGGATAAACAAATGGCCTCATGGGGCTGGAGAATTCCCTTCTTATTAGGATTGCCTTTAGGACTTATTGGTTTTTATTTACGAAGAAGTTTAGGGGAAACACCTATTTTTGAAAATGAAATTTCCAATGAAGACGAAGTCGAAGAAGAAAGCTTCCTCTCTATTTTAAAAAATCACAAAAAAGATGTGTTTGTTTGTTTCGTAGCCGTGGCTTTCTTTAACATTACAAACTATATGCTATTATCGTACATGCCTTCTTATTTAAATGAAATTATTGGTTTATCAAACACAGTTGGTACTGTATTAATTACGGCAGTTATGATTTTAATGGTGCCGCTTGCTCTTATGTTTGGAAAATTGAGCGACAAAATTGGAAACAAGAAAGTTTTCTTAATCGGTTTAGGCGGATTGAGCTTACTGTCAGCCTTTTCGTTTTATTTAATCAACTTAAATGGTTTAGTCTTTGTTTCAATCGGTATTCTTATTCTAGGAATCTTCCTTGCTACGTATGAAGGAACAATGCCAGGGACGCTGCCAACAATGTTCTACACAGATATTCGCTACCGAACATTAGCGATCACGTTTAATGTTTCAGTGTCTATCTTTGGAGGAACGACGCCATTAGTTGCGACATGGTTAGTTCACGCAACAGGCAATCACTTGGCTCCAGCGTTCTATTTAACCATTGTGAGCATCATCGGATTTTTCGTGATTTTATTCTTGTTTGCAAACACAGCAGGAAAATCACTCAAAGGTTCATACCCAACGGTTGCTTCTAAATCTGAATACAATGAAGCGGTTGAAAATCCAAAAGATTCATTATGGTGGCATACAGAGCAAACAGAAAAATAAAGTAAATAAAAAGCAGCTGCTACATTAACTGCTGCGCAAAATATGAACACTTAAAAAGAGCCTTCTCCTTGTATAGCATAGAGAAGGCTCTTTTTATCATTCAATAATTTATCCCATTCCCTGTATTTGCTATCTTTGATTCTGTATGTTACGATTAAGTTAATTATTTTTGTTCGGTATAAGATTGAGAGAAGAGAAATCTCTTCCATAGAATTTTTTATCTTAAGATAGTATGGTTGGACAAGGGTAGTAATACAAGTGTGGAGTATTCCACACCAGGAGGCAATATTATGGAACAAGGTACAGTAAAATGGTTTAATGCAGACAAAGGCTTCGGTTTTATCGAAATTGAAGGCGGAGACGATGTATTCGTACATTTCAGCTCTATTCAAGGTGAAGGCTTTAAATCATTAGAAGAAGGTCAAAAAGTGACGTTTGATATCGAACAAGGCCAACGTGGAGCACAAGCTGCTAACGTTCATAAAGTAGCATAATTAAAACTAAAAAAGACTCCACATAGGGGTCTTTTTGCTTTGGATTTTAATAATTTAAAAAGATTACTTAAAAAATAAGTAGAGACATTTGTGACAGAATGCTATTAAAGAAGGTTTACCTATATGTAAAATCCTGTGTCGCAAAAAAATAGAAAAACCCCCTTATGGTTATAGAGCTGTATGCTTTAGGAGTACATATACGCCTGGAGGTATCAAAAATAACTAACCTTCGCTGGATTAGCCATTGAGAGATCACGTTATATTTCCCGATAAATAAAGTTAAAAATTTGATTATTTTTGATAGGAGAGAGGATGAGGGATATGAGTATAAGCTTATTTTCTAATGGAGAAATTGTAAATATAAAAGCATCTAATGAAAGAGTGATCATCTTAAAAAGCCATTATGTAAAAAACATGAAAAGATACTCTTATACAGTGGATAAATATCCAAGTACGTTTTTTTTTGAAGAAGAATTAATGAAACATGAATAAATATTGATTTATAGTTTGGGTTTTGTCTATACTATGCTATACTGAATTTACCATTTGTATTACCGATTACTATTTTTGTATTAATAAGCCCTATTCCTCAGTGGATAGGGTTTTATTATGACATTTTCAAGGAAATGAAAAAGACAGACTCCATGGAGTCTGTCTTTTTATATTTATGATGGATTACGCTTTTTGAACGTTAGAAGCTTGAGGGCCGCGTTGACCTTGTTCTACGTCAAATGTAACTGCTTGACCTTCGTCTAAAGATTTGAAGCCTTCGCTTTGGATTGCTGAGAAATGTACGAATACATCGTCTCCGTTTTCGCGTTCGATGAATCCAAAACCTTTTTCTGCGTTAAACCATTTTACTTTACCTTGTTCCATAATTGTTGCCTCCTAGTGTGACACGCACACATTGTGTTACTATCCTTGCCCAAATCTACAGACGAAAGTTATTTAACTTATCAATCTTTACCGAACAAAAATAATTCTTCTTAAACTTAACAGAAATAGGGACTTATTGCAAGGATAGAGTCTGTACAGCTAGAATTTCTCTTTTATCTATGTTTGCACTATGTGAGCTAAAAAACGATACGTAAGCCTCCTTAGTTCAAATAAAGAGAATGTTTATGGTACACTCAAATAGTAAAAAACATTTAAAAGTGAGGAATTATATGAACACAACTAAAAAACATCACAGGCCTAAGCGGCTAAAAATTGCTTTCCGAGCATTAATGGTCATTATCGGAGGAATTATTGCAGCTTACGGCTTAGAAACTGTCTTAATTCCAAACCATGTTTCAGATGGAGGGGTAACAGGCATTAGCATCGTTGCTTCAAACCTATTTGGCTTGCCACTTGGGGTTCTCATTGCCATTATCAACATTCCTTTTGTATGGTTAGGGTATCAACAAATTGGGAAAAGCTTTGCCATATTTTCCATCCTCGGAATTGTCTCATTAGCTGTCGGTACTAGCCTCATGCATCACACTCCAGCAATTATTGAAGGAGATACACTACTCGTAACCGTTGTTGGCGGTATTATCCTTGGGTTTGGAATGGGAATTGCACTTCGTAACGGCGGGGCCTTAGATGGCATCGATATGCTGGCCGTACTGCTTTCTCGAAAATTACCGTTTGGAACAAGTGATCTTATTTTGTTCTTAAATGCATTTGTATTTATTTTCGTTTCATTAGTATTTGGTCTCCAAGGCGCGATTCTTTCTGCAATTGCATACTTTATTGCATCCAAAGTTATTCACATCGTAGAAGTAGGGCTAAGCGGATCGAAAACCTTCCAGATTATCACTTCTCAGCCTGCGTTAATGGTAGAGACAATACGTGATCGTTTAGGTCGAAGCGCTACATACAAAGAAGCTTACGGCGGTTATTCTCATGAAAAATTTAAGGAAATCACATGCGTAATCAACCGCTTGGAAGAAAGCAAGATGAAAGAAATTATCAACGAAATTGACCCAACGGCTTTTGTTACGGTATATGACGTAGCCGAAGTTAAAGGCGGTAATTTCAGAAAGAATAATATTCACTAAGTTCACAAATCACTACATTTGTACGAACACTCTGCAATAATCCACCTTTAGGTTGGGGTGTAGAGATAAGAAAAGCAGCGTGATGTTTTACATCCGCTGCTTTTTTATATCGTAAAATCCATTTAGTACAAGGCGCCCGTTGTATAGCTAACGGCAGGTTTTAAAACCGGATATGCTAAAAAAGTGAAACGGTCAGAATTAGGGTGGATAAGGTATCAGCAGACATTAATGTGATGATTTTTCCTCGGTTTTTCTCTTCATCTAACAAAGCCAACAGAAAAAATCCCTGAACGTAGAAGAACAGGGATTCAACAGAATGATGATTCTTATATAATACAAAGGATGACTTTTCCTGTCTCAGAAAGGTCATCTTTATCGTACCATCACCAAGGACTTGGCGCTGTGCGTTTTCTCACAGCGGGAGAAGAAAAAATCTGCTATTGTATAGAGGTCGGAGTAAACTTTCTTAATTATGTGCGCTTCTTTCATATGTATCGAACCTGCTGACTGAGATCAGCAGGTTTTTTTATGTTACCAGCTAGCTGTCATCTTTAAGGGGGCAAGATCGGTTAATCTTTATAGACAAATAGACTTTATACCATTTTATCCCTACGTAAAATAGGTTAAAATAAAGAGGTGAGGCGTGGAGAGAAAAGAGTTAAATAAAAGGTATTTAACATCATAATCACAAGCTTGCTGAGTGATTATACTAAATGGTGAACGTTGAAAGGGGATACATAGTTTTGAATACAAAATATCTAGATTTACTTGCACAAAAGTATGATACGGAAGAAAAAGTGGTAACCGAAATTATTAACCTTGAAGCTATTCTTCATCTGCCAAAGGGGACTGAACATTTTGTCAGTGATTTGCACGGCGAGTATCAAGCTTTTCAGCACGTGCTGCGAAACGGTTCAGGAAATGTAAAAGAGAAAATTAAAGATCTTTTTAAAAACGTATTATCTGACAAAGAAATCAATGAATTTGCGACATTGGTGTATTACCCTGAAGAAAAATTACCGTTGATCAAAGCACAGTTTCGAAACAAAAAGGAACTCTATCAATGGTATACAGAAATCATTGATCGTATGCTTAATCTTATTTCGTACGCTTCTTCTAAATACACGCGCTCTAAACTGCGTAAAGCATTGCCGGATCAATTTGTGTACATTATTGAAGAGCTGCTATATAAAACGGATGAATTTACAAATAAAGAACAGTACTATACAAAGATTGTTCAGCAGATTATTTCTCTGGGACAGGCCGATAAGCTTATTATAGGGCTTGCTTATACGACGCAAAGATTGGTTGTGGACCATCTGCACGTAGTAGGGGATATCTATGACCGTGGACCTGAACCGGATAAAATTATGGATACGCTGATTAACTATCACTCCGTTGATATTCAGTGGGGAAATCACGATGTGCTATGGCTAGGCGCTTTTGCGGGTTCGAAAGTGTGTCTCGCCAATATTATTCGTATCTGCGCGAGATACGACAATCTAGATATTATTGAAGACGTATATGGCATTAACCTGAGACCGCTGCTTAACTTGGCGGAGAAATATTATGATGATAATCCTGCTTTTAGACCAAAAGTAAGCTCGAGTGACAAACTATCCGATCACGAGCGACTACAAATTACGAAAATTCATCAGGCCATTGCGATGATTCAATTCAAGCTTGAAAGTCCGATTATAAAAAGACGTCCTTTCTTTAATATGTCGGAAAGGCTGTTGCTTGAAAAAATCGATTATGATAAAAATGAAATTACGATATACGGAAACACGTATCAGCTAGAAAACAGCTGCTTTGCAACGGTTAATCCGGCGCAGCCTGATCAGCTATTAGAAGAAGAAGAGCATGTGATGGAAAGACTGCTGCTGTCTGTACAGCATTCGGAAAAGCTGGCGAGACATATGAAGTTTCTTATGAAAAAAGGCAGCCTTTATTTGAAATACAACGGAAACTTATTAATACATGGCTGCATTCCTTTAGATGAAGAAGGAAACATGGAAAAAATGACGATTGAAGATAAAACGTATGCAGGCCGCAACTTGCTTGATGTGTTTGAACATTACTTACAAGAGGCTTTTGCACATCCTGAAGAAACGGATGATTTGGCAACAGATATGGTCTGGTACCTATGGACAGGAGAATATTCATCACTCTTTGGGAAACGTGCCATGACGACGTTTGAAAGATATTTTATCAGTGATAAAGCAACGCATAAAGAGAAAAAGAATCCGTATTACTATTTACGGGAAAATGAAGAAGTCTGTCAAAACATCCTCGCAGAATTTAATCTGAATCCTGATCACGGCCATATTATTAATGGTCATACGCCGGTCAAAGAGATTGAAGGAGAAAATCCAGTCAAAGCAAACGGAAAGATGATTGTCATTGACGGCGGTTTTTCAAAAGCGTATCAATCCACAACAGGGATCGCTGGATACACGTTATTATATAATTCTTACGGCATGCAGCTAGTCGCTCACAAACACTTTAATTCAAAAGAAGAAATTTTATTAGAAGGAACGGACGTCTTATCCGTAAAGCGATTGGTCGATAAAGAACTAGAGCGAAAAATGGTTCTAGAAACAAACGTCGGAGAAGAATTGTTAAAAGAAATCTCTATTTTAAAAGATTTAAGAAAATATCGCTATAGTTAAAGATAAAAAAGAGCAGTATGCCCCTGGGGCTTCTGCTCTTTTTTATTTAGAGGTACTACACTGTCATTTCCCAGCTCGACATTTCCAGCCAGTTCTCTTGTTCACGATAATCGGGCATGATTTTCCCCACAAGACGCCAAAAGGACCGATCATGATTCATGTGAACCATGTGGCACATTTCATGAACGACTACGTAATCAATGACGTGCTGCGGTGCCATTGCCAGCCGCCAGTTAAAGGTTAGCTGACGCTTGGAATCACACGTGCCCCACGCTTTTTTGCTATCCGAAATCGAAATGGAGCGCGGCTTTGTTTTAAAATGTTTTTGATAGGAGGAGATACTCTTGGTTACTAGCGCTTTACATTGTTGATAGTAAAAGCGTTTGAGCGCTTGTTTAATCGCTTCATCGTCGTGCTGATTGACATAAATCTGAAGCGTGTTCGCTTCAAACACTACAGAATCCTTTGTAATAGTCGAATCGTGATGAATCTGTATCGGATAGTTTTTTCCTACATACAAAAACCTTTCTCCGTGTTCATAGACTTTTTTCTTTGGTCCATGCGTTCTATCTTTCATTTCGTTTATTTTTTGCTGAATCAATGCCCAGTTGTTCTCTAATAACATACGTACTTGTTCAGTAGACGTTCCTTTAGGAGCAAGGACTTCGACCGTTCCGTATCCGTCTACTTTAATTGCAAAAGAACTTCGGTTTTTATATCGTATTTCGTAATGGATACTCTGATTTGAAAAAGTGTGTATCATTTTATCCTCTATATTGTACGGTTAAGCCTCTTAGGAATTTTCGTGCAAAATTCTCTTTGCACGGTTTGTAATTTTTGTGGCCTTTTTTTCGCAATAAAGCACCTAATTCTGCTTTAGATACACGTATGCCACCGTCATCAAATACTTCTAACATCTCTTCACTGGTTAGGGACAAAGCAATTTTTACTTTCTTTAATAAGACGTTATACATATTTTGATTGCTTTGAACCGGCGCTGGCGGTGCTTGCCCTGGTTTAGGGTCTTGTTTTCCTCTTTTAAAGGTAATAAAACCGTTTAAAAAAGAATCTAACATATCGTTACTGCACGAGATGTGTTCGTCCGCATGAACTGCATCCTCGTCCTCTTCGTCCGGTGTTCTCGTAAGGATCTTTAATACGTCTTCTTTTGTTACGTCTACCCCGCCAAGATGAAAGATCTCTACCATTTCTGTATTTTTTAAATCCAAGGCATATCGTAATCTAATTAAAATATCGTTATTATCCATTCTTGCTCCTCCTATAACTTGCTTGCTGTATGTAAAAATCATGACTGCCACAATCTGAACGAACTTGGTTAATATCAGTACAATTATAGTAACAGGTTCCGCTGGAATTCTAGGTTATTCCATTCATTTCTACAAACATATAACTTCTCATATTTATCAGCCTTCGTCAACTCTTGAAAAAGAACGATTTGCTCATATTATGCCCGAACAGACTCTTTACCATAACAAAAATTAGGCGCCGCAGTCTGCTAAAGGAAGCTGAGGCAGCTTTATTTTTTTAAGAACGGATAGGACAATTTTTGAAGTTGGAGGATCCCTGTATGCTGCTAGAATGATATACCTTACTAAATAAATAGTTTTACGTATTTATTTAGTATGTAATTAGGAGTATGATAGTAGTAAAAAAAGAAAGAGGTCAACAGATGAATTCAACATACTCACCAAGAGAATCAACCAAAATCAAAGCTTTATCCATGCATGCGCTTTTTATCGCACTGACGTTTGTAGCGACAATGTTTATCAACATAAAGCTTCCAATCATGGGTAACGGAGGCCTTATCCATTTAGGCAACGTTCCTCTTTTTATAGCAGCCTTTATTTACGGCAAAAAAACAGGAGCCATCGCAGGGGCTTTTGGAATGGGGTTATTCGACCTCATCTCCGGCTGGACAGCATGGGCGCCGTTTACGTTTATTATCGTAGGGGCCATGGGCTTTTTAGCAGGTCTTATATCTGAAAAAGCACCTGGTAAAAGAGCACTTGTGAACACACTGGCAGTTGTTGCTGCGCTGATTGTAAAAGTCGTCGGCTACTATGTTGCCGAAGTGATTCTTTATCATAACTGGATCGTTCCACTCGGCTCTATACCGGGAAATGTGATGCAAGTGGTTATAGCGGGTATCATCGTCGTTCCGCTTGTAGCACGCTTAAAGAACAGAGCGGTACAGATTTAATCGCTCAATCGTAAGTCGTTTTACCATTATCCTATCCTTAAGTGATATACTTGATAGATATTCATCAAGTGAAAGGAGCGGAAAACACCATGAAATATTTAAAATCACAGATGAAGCAGCTCATTAAAGACAATCAGGAACTGCAAGGTAAGCTGAATGGACTGATGAAAGAGCACAGCCTTGAAAAAAACTTTGCTCTTAAAGCTCTGTACCATGCAGAAGTGGCTGAAGGCGGGAAATATCAGCTTGCCTATCAAGCATTAGACGCACCGAAAAAGTAATGGCCTTGTTGCTCATCCGTATATTTCTTCATCCTAAAAAGGTAGCCAAATAGCGTATTTGGCTGCCTTTTTTAGCAAATAGAATGACATAGAATCTATTCGTGTTTGCACGGTTTCTTTCTAACTGCTTAAATCTTGATAAATAGGGTATGTAAAAATAAATGCTAGCTATCGTTCTAATTATATAAGAAAAGAGGAAAATAGCGATGACCGTATCTGCTTTAGAACAAGAAAAAGTAGAATTACCAAATGGAGAAATAGTAAATTACCGAAAGAAAAAGGGCGGAAAAGAGGTACTTTTGTTAATTCACGGAAACATGAACTCTTCCCTTAACTGGGATGTATTAATGAACGAACTTCCAGAACATATCACAGCTTATGCGATCGATTTAAGAGGATTTGGAGACTCCACATATCATACACCTATCCACACAATCAAAGACTTATCAGATGACGTCAAGCTGTTTGCAGATGCTTTAAAGTTGTCTGCTTTTACAATAAGCGGCTGGTCACTAGGAGGAGCAGTGGCCATGCAGTATGTAATTGATTATCCTCATGATGCCAAAAATTTAATTCTCTTAAGCTCCGTCAACATCAAAGGCTATCCCATCCCGAGAAGAACTTTTCTAGAACTGCCTATTCCTAACAACTTTATACAAACCAAAGAAGAAGTAAAAGAAGCATTTAGAATGGTAGAAAACGCAAAAGAAACAAAAAATATATGGTTTTTAAAAATGATGCTGCGTCAATTTTTATATACAAAAAACAAGCCATCTGCTGATCAATTTGAAAAGTATTTACAAGAAACGATCAAGCAGCGCAATTTAATTGACATCAACTACGCACTCATGAGATTTAATATTTCAAATGATTTTAATGGTGTTGTTCAAGGAACAGGAGAGGTAGAAAAAATTACGATTCCTACTATGGTTATTCAAGGAGATGAAGATAAGATGGTTTCTACAAGAGATGCATCTGACATCGCGAAAGGCATAGGGGAAAATGCGACGTTAAAAATTATGAAAGGTGTGGGTCACTGTCCGCTGTTAGATGATTTAAGCAGTTTAATGGACTTATACAATGCTAATTTAAGCAGGGCTTAGAAAAATCGCGATTCTCTCTAGTAGCAGAAGTTTTATTATTGCTAGATGCAGCATGTTCTAAATTAACACAAGGAAAAGGATCTGCCTGCAAAATGCTGTGAGATAAACAAAGCCTGTTACCTTCTAAGGAAGCAGGCAACTAGTAAATAAAACAATTACAAAAAACGTAAGGTCTTTTAAAGATGCTTACGTTTTTTATTGATGACACTTATCAAATTTAATGTTGTTTTTCAAAATAAAGAAACAGATTGGTAATCCATTTTGATAGCAGTATCACACCGAGATAAAATACAAATAAATGACCGTAAGTAGCCCATTCATGCAGCTGGAAAAAGCCAATCCCTGTTAATAGCGGTTTGAAAATAAAAGCAAAAAACAAACAAAGAGCAGTTGCATATACATAGTAATTTTTATGATGGTTAATTGTCCATTGATAAAGAAGCATAAAAGAGACAGGAATAAGCGAAGCATCTAGGCTAAAGCTTACGGGTATGATTGTGTTGATTTGGTAAGGATACGTCCACAGCCCGTTATAAACTCCAGCGGTATCACTATAGTGAAACCAAACGTGCACGTTAAATCCATAAAACCCTAAGTGAAAGGCTTTTTTTCGGTCAATTGAAAAATAGAGAATGACTAAAGGTAAAATGAAAGCGCCCAAGGTAACCCAAAACTGCCAAGAGCCTGGAGTGGAGTAGTGCTGCCAATATTCAGCCCACGTTTTGGCTAGATTTTTTTGTGTGCTATGTATTTTTTTAAGATATTCCTGTTGGTTTGGTGTCAATGCAATCCATCCTTTTTAAGTAAGCAAAATTTCGTTACTTTTAAAATGCCCTTTTCTTAAGTTTTGGATACCTTTTCCTGTTGAGTTGTTTGTATTTTTCTGCACGTAAAACGATGTACGTATTTGGGGTGATCTGTATACTTACGTCGGTTTTGCTGCTGGGAGGGGCCGTTTATCAGCTCATCATCTAAAAATAAAAAGCAGTTACAGCGACTGCTTTTTTCCATTTTTATGAAACTTTTAGCGCGGTTATTACGTATAAAAGGTATCAATAAAACAGTAGAAAAAGGAGTGGTTTTTTGTCTGAAGAAAAGAAAAAGACAGATTATCTAGGAATGGGATTAGGTCTGGGCGTTGCGATGGGGACTTCTCTTGGGATTCTTATGGATAATATTGGGTTAGGTATTGCGATAGGAACGTCCTTAGGTGTTGCTTTTGGAACGGCAATGAATCAAAAACATAAAAAGGAATAAAATTCTGAAAGAAGGAGTGCAGAATGAAATATTTTGATGAAGCAAAAGAACTATGGTTAAATTATGTTCCCAGAAATGGGCAGTCGGATATCGTAGAAGGAGAGGTCATCCGAGCCATTGAAAGGCTTCGCTGTGAAGCTCAAGGCAACGGAAATGCCAATTGGGACGGCGGATTTGAGATGCTGGTGTTATATATACTAGACGTATTAAATGACTCGGATGTATTCAGCGCAGCTATGTTAGCCGAAATAAAAGCCGATGTTCACACCTTGCTCACTTCGGCAGAAGATCCATATTTAGAAGACGACGTATACGATCGTTTGACGGACCGCGTCATTGAGTGGCATATCGCCAAAGACGGACCTATCAAACGAGAAAAAAATCCTCAATTGTATAGATAAACGTGAGAAAGGAGCTGTTTTAAACAAGCTCTTCTTTTTTTGAGTTCCTGAATCTTTATTTAACCAACATGTATCTAATTACATCATGTGCTAAATAAATACAAATAAAAAATCAGCGGTTTACATCGCAGCAGTGTAGCATAAGCTTCTTAAAAAATCCATTCATAAATGGTTAAATGTTTGCTGACCTCCATAAAAAGTTCATAACTGACGCTGTTGCAAACACGTATAGTATTATATCTTTTACTAAATAAGAGATAAAGGAGAAGCGCTGATGTATATTCCAAAGTATTTTAAAGTGAATGAGGAACAAATAATGTATGAATTTATTGAAGATAATGGATTCGCCACTTTGTTTTCGTATCATAATGAAAAGCCTTATGCTACTCATTTGCCCCTGATGTTAAACCGGAAAGAAAAAGCTTTATACGGACATTTTGCTCGTCCGAATCTGCAGTGGAAAGATGCTGAAAATCAAGAAATTTTGGTTGTTTTTCAAGGGCCTCACTGTTATATTTCACCGTCTTGGTATGAAACGAATCAAGCTGTACCAACATGGAATTATGAAGCTGTTCACGTGTATGGCACCATGAAAATGATTGAAGAACCAACAGAACTGTTTGAGCTGCTGAGGAAGATGGTGGAGAAATATGAAAGCCCGAGCAGTACATATACACTAAATGACGTTGATCCTGCTTATATGAATGGTTTAAGCAAAGGAATCATTGGGTTTAAAATCGACATCAGCAAAATGGAAGGCAAACAAAAGATAAGTCAAAATCATTCAGTCGAAAGACAACAGTTAGTCATAAAAAAATTAGAGCAGAC
Source organism: Priestia sp. 53B2 (assembly GCF_056099005.1). Lineage (NCBI taxonomy): Bacteria > Bacillati > Bacillota > Bacilli > Caryophanales > Bacillaceae > Priestia > Priestia sp. 53B2. The sequence goes on along the minus strand of NZ_JBLZXA010000001.1, from coordinate 183,531 downwards.
GTCTCGTGAAAATGAAACAAAAATTGCGGAGCTGATGAAGCAAAATGTGCAGCGATTCCTTAAGAAGTAACCGCTGTTGGAAAAGATCAGCAGTTTGTTAAAGGGAAGATAAAGAGAAACTAACTATGTGTTTAGTTTCTTTTTTATGTTCACAACATTTTCTTGTTATTGACAAACAGGCTGTATCTCCTTTAAAATTATCTTTAATTAAAGATAATTAAATTAAAGGTAATTTCAGTGAAAGTTAAAAAATTTATATATTATGAAAAGAGGCGGAGCAGATGGAATTGTTAGGGTTGCATCATGTATCTATTTTGACGGGGAAAGCTGAGAAAAACTATCAGTTTTTCACCAAAGTTTTAGGCATGCGATTAGTAAAAAAAACGGTGAATCAAGATAACACTCAGTCTTACCACTTGTTTTATGCAGATGGAGAAGGGACGCCAGGAACGGAAGTAACGTTTTTTGATATTCCGGGGCTTGCAAGAACGCATCAAGGTGCATCTGACATTTCGACTGTTTCGCTTCGCGTTAAAAGTACGGATTCTTTACACTTTTGGAAAGAGCGCTTCGAGCAGTACGGAGTGGAATATGAAGAAATAGCTAAACGAGCTAATCGTGATACGTTAGCATTTAAAGATTATGAAGGGACACGTTTGCTTCTTGTTGCGGACAACGGTGAAAAAGGGGTAAGAGCAGGCGTGCCGTGGAAGCGCGAAGACATTCCGTTAGAACATGCGATTATCGGTTTAGGACCGGTCACGCTAACGGTGGGTACGGCAGAACCAACTGTTGACGTACTGACAAATATTATGGGATTTCGCTACGTGGGTTCTTATCCATCTCTTGCAGGAGACCATAGAGATATTTTGGTTTATGCAACAGGTGAAGGCGGAAGCGGAGCCGAAGTTCATATTGAAACGAGACCCGATTTGCCGAAAGTTCGCTTAGGTCGCGGTGGCGTTCATCACGTTGCATTCCGTGTTCCAAATGAAGAAGAATACAATAAGTGGGCAAGCCGGTTAAACGAAAACAGTCTGCCGAATTCCGGTAAAGTAGAACGATACTATTTTAAAGCACTTTATTTCAGAGAACCAAACGGCATTTTATTTGAATTATCAACGGACACACCTGGATTTGCGACCGATGAACCGCTTGAAACGATGGGCCAAACATTAGCGCTGCCGCCATTTTTAGAGCCTAAGCGCAAAGAAATCGAAGAGAAGCTGAGACCGCTAGATTTGGACGAAACGCTATAGAATTCTTAAGGTGCCTGCCGCCTATTAAGACATGAAAAAACTCCAGTGTTTATACTGGAGTTTTTTAGGTTAACAATCATCGTGACGGAAACCGAAACCACAAGCACCAATAATAATGAGTAAAATAAACAGTACGATGATAATGGCAAAACCATTACCTCTGTGGCAAGGAGCTTCATATCCATAATCCGGCATGAAATATCCGCAGTGTGGTATCATGTGCTCATAAGTAGGAGCTGTATAGCCGTGGTGAGCCATAGCAGGTGAGAACGGCATATTTTCATTAGAACTAAAAGGTGCGTTTACGTTATTATGCATTTTGATATCTTCCCTTCATTTATAAAACTTTTATAAAGCTTTGATAACTTATTCATATGTTTCAAGACCCTCATATGAAGCTTATTCACAGCCCAATTATGGTTGATTAACTATATTTTATGGTGAATGGAAATGAAGCAGTGAGTTTTACGATGCTTGTGGCCTTATAAGTTATGTCAGAAGGGAAGGAGTTTACCTGTTTTGATTGTATACCGCTGTTTCTAGAACGTTTTATGATGAACGTTTTGATTTTCTTAATTCTATATCGTATACGTACCCAAGCCTTCGATGGTTCATAACGTCTTCAGGGGTTGTATTCCAAGGATACATCGGATCTCTAAAGTTTTGACCAAATGGCCCGTTTTTCATCGGCTGATAGTTTTGATTGCGATGAACAATTTGCCATACAGCCCAAATACGATCCACATTTGCGTGGTGTAAAAAGAAGACAGGATCATTCGGAGCAGTAGGGACAACGCCCATCTGTCCGCCAACCCAACGGTGTACGCGATTGTGAAGCTGCGGCCCGTTAATAAATCCTTCAAGCTGATTACGAAAGCTGTTTTGGCTGGTCATGTCCCAAGGCGGAGTGTCATACTGGGTTATTTTTAAAGCATCGAGAACATCATCTCGAGTAGGCAGTGTAGGTGCCTCTTTAGTTGCTCCAAAATTACGTTTTAGCCCTCCGGAAGGATTTCCTTGTTCATCGATCGTCGTCCAGCGCCCAGCTGCAAATGGCCCGGTATCGACGATAAAATCTTTTTTGGGATTTCCGTTTCCTCCCATAAAATCTGCACTCCAAATTTGTGATTGTGAGGGATCCTGCAGCTGTGCATCCGTTTCCCATTCCCAATAAGGAAGGGTTACTTCTGGATTGATTGACTGAAGGTCACGTTCGAATCGTAAAAGGTATTCACGATGCCACGGTAAAAAAGCAGAACTCATATGTGCTGCATTTCGATTGCTGCCCGGAGGAGTATGAAATTTACCTGCTGCACCATGCCAGGCTATATAGCGGTCATATATCCCTTTTTCCTTTAGTATTAGCACGGTACGAACAAAATCTCTTTTTTCCATGTCGGTAAGATGTAATACGTTTTTTCTAACTCTGTACTTGTTACTCATTTTTTAACCTCTTTCTAAAAAAGAAGCAAGGGGCTGTTTCTTTTTTATATTTAGACTATGTCCAAGAGGTAAAAGTGCTACTGTAAATTTACAGAGACTTTTTTAAAGGTGTAAATCATAAATAGAGGTAAAATAAAAAAAGCAGGCATGCGCCTGCTTTTATTCACTGCATTATTATTAATGACCAATTGGATACATGGTCGTTACGCTGTAGTCGTAGTCTTTACCTCTGTAGTCAGTATACACAACTCTAACTTCTTGGTTTAAAGAACTAATATACTTTTCTTTAACGTAGTTGCCAGATTTATTGTTGGTGCCGTCTTCACCTTCGTTAATGACTTCTTCAGCAATAGACATCGCTTGTTTTTCATTTAAATACTTGCTGAATTGGCTTTTACCTTGATAATTGTCAACGCCTGGTTTTTGCATATGCGCGACAATGTGGCAATATCCGTATTTATCATTTCCTTCTTGTAAGACAAGTTCTTTGCCGGTAAATAGCCTGTCGCTTTGAGTCTCTGCAGAGCATTGGTTGCTTGATGCAGTGTCCGATGTGCTACTCGATGTGCTGCTTGAATTTTCATGCTGCTGAATGAGGGAAATAGGCGAATTGTTGGTAAATACAGCGATGAGGGCAATCACAAGTGCTACAATAGTGTATAGTATTTTGCTGTTTTTAAAAAAATCCATTCCTTTATGCGTCTCCTTTTTGAATCAACATTAAAATCAAATCGACTTTCTTTTCTAGCTGATCAATTAAGTTTTGTTTTACTTGTTCTGATTGTAATAAAGCGCTTCTTAGTTCGTCCATATCTTTTTGCATATACGCACGGTTTTCTTTTTCTTGCTGCAGCTCTTTTTGAAGAGCGTGTATCGTGGACAGCAATTCTTTATCTTGGTTCATTTCTGCGTTCACCGCCTCTGTGTTGATAAAAAGCAACTTATGCCCACTATATAAAATACCACTATCTCCGCTGTAAATCGACTATTTGGATAGGAAATGAGTCCTCTCGGGTGAGGTTTTAGCAGGATATTGCTAGTTGAGAGGAGAATAGTATGGTTTACCGTAGATATATGAGCTACGCAGAAAAGAGGGAAGAAAATGTTTCCGGAATTAGAGACAAAACGGCTGATATTAAGAAAAATTGTAGAAGATGATGCCGGTGAGATTTTAGAATGCTTTTCTGATGAAGAGGTGCTGCGCTATTACGGGCAAAAACCTTTAGAATCGATCAACCAAGTGAAGGAGATCATTAAGAATTTTTCCAAAAGCTACGAAGAAAAGCAATTGATTAAATGGGGGATTCAGCTAAAAGGAAAAGAAAAGCTGATTGGAACAATAGGGTTTCAAGAGTGGTCTTCTGGGCATAAGAAAGCAAACGTAAGCTATGCTCTTTTTCCGGAGTATTGGAACAAAGGATACGCAACAGAAGCCGTTCATGAAGCGATTTCTTATGGCTTCAACGAACTTCAATTAAATCGCATAGGAGCGATTGTATTTACGCAAAATAGTGGATCGATCTCCTTGTTGAGCAAATTAGGATTTAAAAAGGAAGGGACGCTAAGAGAGTACATGTTCCAAAACGGCATCCCGTTTGATACATATATTTATTCGCTACTGCGCGGGGAAGCAAAGATATAATTATAAGCATAAAAAAGGAACATGGGGAGATGTTCCTTTTTTTATGCTTACATTTTTTATTAGAACGTACGTGCAGCTTCTTTAGCGCGCGCAATGCCGTCTTCTTTAATTTCTTGTGCTTTATCTGGCATTGCAGCCTGCCCTTCTACAAATAGGCTTCCGATAGAAGGAACCCCGAAGAAGTTCATCATAATGCGCATATAGCGATGACCCATTTCTAGTTCACCAGCAGGGCCGCGAGAGTAGATACCGCCGTTTGCTTGAATATGATAAGCTTTTTTATCTGTTAATAGACCTACAGAACCTTCTGCTGTATATTTAAATGATTTTCCAGCTACTGCTACAGCATCTAAGTATGCTTTCATCACTGGTGGGAATGAGAAGTTCCACATTGGTGTAACAAATACATATTTGTCCGCTTGAGCAAATTGGTCACTTAACTCGTTTAAGCGAGCAACTTTGCGCTGTTCTTCAGGAGTAAGCGCGTCAAATTCTGCGCCGCTTCCAAGTTTACCCCATCCGCTGAATACATCGCCGTCGATGTGAGGGATATGCTCTTGATATAAATTAACGTGAACCACCTCATCCGTTGGGTTTACTTCTTTATACTCGTTAATGAATGCGTCTCCCGCAGCCATACTGAATGATTGCGTAGCATTGTTAGGGTTTGCTGTAATATATAATACTTTTGCCATAATTCTTTTCACCTTTCTGTCTTCAATATATAAATGTTGTTTCATAATTAAAAATAATATGTTCGAAAACATCTACTACGTTATTAATAGTAACTTACGTAACAAATTTAGTCAAAGGTTTTTTATTGGGTTTTATCATATTCACAAACGTTTTTAAGAGTATTACGCTTTTGGATTTTGTAGCTAAACCCTTTAAAATAAAGGGTGTATTTCTGTTTAAAGCGTGATTTTAAACGTTATTGATTTAGAGGAACTATCTTTTTTGAACGTAGATAATTAAAAAATGAAAAAGAAAAATCGTGTATTTTTGTTTCGTACGTTATTAATGGTAACAAAAAATAACAGCGTTTAATGGTTCATTTAAGACATGTTTTTAGGGTAGAACGATTTAGAAAGAGTGGATTATTTCAAGGGAAATATAAGATAGAAAGGAGGGAAGAAAAGAAAAAGACCTCGATCAGCTTCGAGGTCTTTTTGATTTTTATTGAATTTAAAACGTCTTGGCCATTGAACGGGCTTTTTGGAGTGCTTTTTCTTTAATTTGCGGAATTTGATCCGGGAATTTCACTTGCCCTTCAATAATAATGCTTTTAAACGCTTCGATTCCAAAGAAGTCCATCATGATTTCCAAATAGCGATGGCCCATTTCTCTTGCTATTTCAGGGCCTTCTGAATACACGTCTCCGCGGGATTGAATGTGAATTGCTTTTTTTCCTTTAAGCAATCCCTGAGCGCCTTCTTTTGTATATGTAAAGGTTTTGCCTGACACGGTAATCGCATCAATGTACGTTTTCATAATCGCAGGAACGGAAAAATTCCACATTGGCGTAACAAAAATATATTTGTCAGCGAGTACGAACTGTCCGCCTAGTTCGGCTAATCGTCCCACTTTTAATCGTTCATCCGTTGTTAAATCCTGGATGGAAGAGTGAGAACGAAGCTTTTTCCATCCGTTAAATACGTCTGCATCTAAGTATGGAATATCTGCTTGATATAAATCTAAATGAACCACATCATCTTCTGGATGTGTTTGCTTATACACGTCGATAAATTCTTTCCCCACAGCCATGCTAAGCGATTCGTCTTCGGCTAAAGGGTGTGCAGTAATATAGAGAACATTTGCCATGATGCTCATCCTTTCTATGGAGTAATTTTAGTAACTGACATTAATCTTGGACCCAGCTTTCTGCCCACTGGCTAATCGGCCCTAATATTTTGCCTAGCTCTGTTCCTTTTTGAGTCAGCGAATATTCAGAACGAATAGGGCGGTCTGGAATAACATTTCGGACAACGATTCCGTGGTCTTCAAGCTCTTTAATCCGTTCTGTCAAAAGCCTTCTGCTTAAGGCTGGTATACTTTCATTTAATTCACTAAAGCGTTTAGGACCGCTCATAAGTACATAAATGATTAATCCTGTCCACTTCTTGCCAATCAGTTCGAAACTTTTTTCTACTTTAGGTTGAATATCTTTTGGTTCGTCCATATTACGTATCCTCCTTCAAACAATATGGATGAAAAATAACTTATGCATTTATTGTAACAGAAAAAGCATAAAAACATGTGGAAACTTTGGGTGAAGCAGGGTGAAATGAATAAATTCACTAATGTTTGTACCTTGCTTTTTGTTTTATAAAAACTTTTCACACATAGGCTTGTCACAACATACGATGTACGAATTCACTTGAAGAAAAGGTGGTATGAGCATGGCAGGAGTTATTAACATCTGTAACACGAGAATTAATGGTATGGCAAGAAACGGATCGATGAATTTTGGAGAAGTTCTTCACAACGGACACACAGCGGATGTTAAATCTGTTGGAATCAACTCAACCTATGGAGACATTTCAGCTGCTTGTGCGCGAATGAAAAATACGAATGTGGACCCCGATGTATTTGATCAAACAGATTTAGCGAATATTGATAGCGCGTATGGAAATCAGATATAAAGGTGAGCTGCTTATAACAATTGAAGTTGTAAGCAGCTTTTTAGCTTATTTTCTTGCTGCGGAGATATAGGATAAGCTTCCGCTTACTTTTTACAGTGCACGACATCTTTTCCATTCCCGTACATATAAAGCTAATCCCTTTATCTTAATACCAATAAAATAGTAAGGTATGACATGTTCAAGAAAGAGGCGAGACTATAAAAAGAGGCGCTATAAGAACAGTGTAGGTATGCGTCATCTATGTAAATCTAATAAAAATTGGTAAATAATGAATCTTTTTTGCCACTGGCTCGTATTAGTAAGTAGATTAATTATTTTGATGAGGAAAAGAGGTAGTACATTGAAAAACAAAGGTTTGATCGCTACGATCATTGTGTTAGTGATTGTTGCAATTTATGGAGTGAGCTCTTACAATAGCTTCGTGAGCGCAGAGGAAAATGTAGATAATAAATTTTCCCAAGTAGATAACCAATTAAAAAGACGATCTGATTTAATTCCTAACTTAGTGGAAACGGTAAAAGGCTACGCTAAGCATGAGCAGGAAGCGATTGATTCAGTCACTCAGGCAAGAGCGCAGCTAGCTGGAGCTAAAACTCCTGAGAACAAAGCTGATGCTGATCAACAGTTAAGCAGCGCATTAAACCGCTTGCTTGTAGTGGTTGAAAAATATCCCGATTTAAAAGCTAATGAAAGCTTCAGAAGCTTAATGGACAGTTTAGAAGGAACGGAAAATCGACTCGCTGTAGCACGTAAAGACTATAACGATGAAGTTACAGAATACAATAAATCGGTTAAGCGATTTCCTAAAAACATGTTAGCGCGTACGTTCGGTTTTGACAAAAAGCCATATTTTGAAGTAACAAATGAAGAAAAAGAAGCGCCGAAAGTTGATTTTGGGAGCGATAATTGATGAAATTTCTTGCTTCGTTTGCTTTATTATTGTCTCTTTTATGTAATATGGTAAGCGTTGCTTTTGCTGCACCTGATATTCCAAATCCGGTAGGCGATATTTACGTTCAAGATTTTGCTCATCTATTAAACGATCAGGAAAAAGCTAAAATAAACCAAATGGGCAGAAAACTGGATGATGAAACGAAAGCTCAAGTAGCTATTCTTACCGTGAATTCATTAGGTGATTCGGATGTAGAAGAGTATGCAAATGAAGCTTTTCGAAAGTACCAGCTCGGTGATAAAAAGCTGAATAATGGCGTTCTCATTTTGCTCGCTAAAGAGGAACGGAAGATTCGGATTGAAGTAGGATACGGGCTAGAAGGAGCCATTACCGATATCAAGTCTGGAGAAATTTTAGATTCTTATGCCATTCCTAACTTAAAAAATGACAAATACGATACGGCTCTAGAAAGTACATACAAAGCTGTTTATAACCAAGTCGTGAAAGAGTATGATTTAGGAACAGATTTTGAACAAAAAGTGCCAAAAGCATCCCCGCCTTCTGATAGCGGTGTTCATTTAACAACACTTCAAACGCTGCTGATTGCAGCTGTTATTGTGGGCTTGCTTATAGTCGACTTCGTCTTTTTTAAAGGAGCGATTACACAATTTCTGCTAAACTTCCTTGTGATGTTTGGAGGAAGAGGCGGAGGTGGTGGCAGCGGCGGAAGCGGTCCTCGCGGAGGGGGAGGCGGCAGCTCTGGAGGCGGAGGAGCGAGCCGGGGCTGGTAAAAAGATAAGAGTCAAAAGAGGCTGGGATAAAATTAGGTTAGTTGAAAGAAGATCCGAACGAGATGGATTCTTAATTGAGAATCCAACGCGTTCGGATTTTTTATTTGTATGGTGAACATAGCTTTCATATATTCATTCAGTTCCTTCTAGCAGTTGATTGGAGGGCAAGGCTAAGACTCACCAGCCGCCCGCGGAAAGCGAAGTCTTGCACGGAAATCAACTGCGGTGTCACAAGCAGTTCAGCTCATATATCCTATTTGTACGTATTTAAATCGAAATAATTAAGTATGTCTCAACCTCTTTTTTGCTTTGTACAGTTATACCTTAAAAAATAGATTTTTTCCATTATATAAGCATAATCAGAAAAATTTAGGGAACTAAGAAAAAAGTTAGAGATTTACAAATAAAAAGGAAGGGTTTATATGAATACATTTAGATGGATAGCGGCAAGGAAACAGCTTTCTCCTCGTGCGTTCAAAGATGAGTTAAATAGCCAAATATGGTTTAGTCCCTTAATTTATGCTTTTTTTTCTGTTCTTTTAGCTGCATTGACGCTGTTTCTCGACTATTATTGCAAAGTAGGAGAGAAAGTTCCTTCATTTTTTTCAATCAACATGAGTTTAACCAATACGTTAGTGAGTACGATTATGCCGGGCATTCTGTCAATTACGACATTTACTTTTAATTTAATGCTTGTTGTGTTTACATCATTTGCAGCTCAGTTTTCTCCTCGCGTGTTAAAAAACTTTGCTTCTTCTAAGTCTACTCAGCGAATTTTGGGTATTTTTATAGGGAGTTTTTTGTATACACTTTTTGTTTTTTTATTTTTAAACAGCTCTCAAGTAGACGGATATTTTGCGATTCCGTTTGTGACGACAGCCCTGTCTGTTTTTAGTGCTGGCACGTTTGTCTACTTTATTAATCATTCTGTTAGGTGGCTGCAAGTAAATCATATGACTCAATCGATGAAAACAGCGTCCATAAAAGCAATTAAGACAACGATTCGAGAGGAACTGGAGATTCATCGAACGCAGTCTAGTCATAGCGAACAATTTTCCTTTCCAAAAGGAGAGAAAAAGCCGGTATGTATTCAAACATCCGGTTATATTCAAACGTTGAACTACAGCCAACTGATTCACTGTGCCAAAGAGCATAATTTAGTGATAAAAATGGAGCGTGAAGTAGGGGATTATGTGCTCAGCGGAACCGTATTGTTTTATTATTGGCATAGAGATTCGACAGAGCACGATGAAATGGATTGCACCGTCTTTCACCAATATATCCATGTAGGGAAATCTCAGACTGATATTCAAGACACTACGTATATTATTACGAAGTTTGTGGAGATGGCGATTAAATCACTAGGAAATGATGACTTCAAAACGGCGGTTAACTCCATTCACCAAATTAGCGATATTCTTCGGGAAATTTGTGATGTTAGTCAATTTTCTTCTTACTTAGTTGATGACAGCGGCGTGATACGAATGGTGATCCCTGACAAAAAATTTGAGGACTTTTTATATGATGGATTTGCTAATATACGGCACTATGCGAGACGGAATATTATCATTACGATGGAGCTGCTCAAAACGCTTGGAAATCTCGCTGAGGCCATTGGACCAGCTTATTACGACGATATTTGGGAGTTTGCGGTATACATCTCTAAAGGCTTTGAAGAAGAATATCTATTTGTTCAAGATAAAAAATATTTTTTGCATATTCTTTATGATTTAGCTATTTCTACAGAAAAGGAAGAGCAATATGAACAAATAACTAAACAAATGAACGAGTAAAAAAGCCGAAGTCAACTCGTGACTTCGGCTTTTCTTTTCTTTATTTATTTGAACGTTTTAAGATGCTTTTTGCATGTGAAAATGTATCAAAGCTTGCTTTTCCGTGATACGCACCCATTCCGCTGTCACCTACGCCGCCAAATGGAAGGTAGTGAGATGTCATATGGTTAATCGTATCATTGATAGAACCGCCGCCGAATGACACGCTGTTTAAAATGTGATCTTGAATCGCTTCATCTTCAGAGAAAAGATAAAGTGCTAATGGTTTTGGACGTTTTACGATTGCTTCAATCACTTCTGAGATTTCGTCGTATACGATGACTGGAAGAATTGGTCCAAAGATTTCATCTTGCATTACATCGTTTTCCCATGAGATGTTGTCAAGAACAGTTGGTTCAATAAACAGACGAGAACGGTCCGTTTTGCCTCCAAAAACGATATCTCCGTTTGTTAAGAAGTTGCTAAGGCGATCAAAATGCTTTTCGCTCACTACGTGAGGGAAGTCTAGGTTTTGTGAAACATCTTCGCCGTACGTGTTTGTTACGACTTCTTTTAGGTTAGCTAGCAGCTCGTCTTTTACATTTCGCTGAACAAGAATGTAGTCTGGCGCTACGCAAGTTTGGCCAGCATTTGCAAATTTACCGCGCGCAATGCGTTTTGCTGCTTCTTTAATATTTGCATCTTCGTGTACAATTGTAGGACTTTTTCCGCCTAGCTCAAGCGTAACAGGCGTTAAATGTTTAGCAGCAGCTTCTGCCACAATTTTGCCGACCATTGTACTTCCTGTAAAGAAGATGTAATCAAAGTGTTCTTTTAATAAAGCCGTGCTTGTTTCTACTTCACCTTCGACTACAGTCAAGTATTCTTCGTGGAAGTTTTCATTAAACATCTTAGCAAGAAGGCTTGACGTATGAGGTGTTAATTCAGAAGGCTTTAACACCACGCAGTTACCTGCAGCAATCGCTCCTACTACTGGTGATACAGCAAGTTGGAACGGATAGTTCCATGGTGCAATCACTAGAGCTAAACCGTATGGATCTTGATAAATGTAGCTTTTTGCTCCTGCGTGAGTAGATGGTGTTTCTACTTCTTTTGGCGCTGCCCATTCTGCAAGGTTCTCAACTGCAAAGTCGATTTCGCTTAGCACAAGGCCAACTTCTGCACGTTTTGCTTCAAATTCTGGTTTGTTAAGGTCAGCTTTTACTGCTTTTAAAATGTCGTCTTCATGACGTACAACAAGTTCTCTTAATTTCTTTAGCGTTTCGATACGGAACGCAACGTCTTTAGTTTTACCGCTATTAAAGAATGAAAGCTGTTTTTTTGTAAGTTCTTGATAGTTATTCATCAGAAAATCTCCTTTTACTTCACATTTTTAACTCTTTATTCAATGAACAGAAATAGCTGCTGCTTATTTCCAAGTTGTAACCGTATTGACCGGTAAACGGTAAGAAGCATGGCCTTCGCTTGCTGCTTTGCCGATTGAGATAAGCATAATTGGAAGATAACGTTCTTTATCTAAACCGAATGCTTCTGCGATTAATTCTTTTTCATATCCGCCGATTGGATTTGTATCGTATCCGTGAGCACGAGCAACAAGCATAAGCTGCATAGATACAAGACCGGAATCTATTAAAACGATGTCTTTCATATCAGCTTTTGGCATGTTTTCATAAATCGGCTTAAAGAAATTTAGCTGCTGTTCTTTAATGTCTTGAGGCATATAGCCAAGCTCTACTGCTTTGCCGAAAATTTCATCTGCATATTCAACGTTGTTCATGTCACCAAACACGGCAATAACAGCTGAAGATGTATTAACTTGTTCACTGTTAAATTTTGCGAGTTTAGCTAGCTTTTCTTTTCCTTCCGGCGTTTCAATTACAACAAAGCGCCACGGCTGCATATTAACAGAAGAAGGAGCGCGCATAGCTTCTGTAAGAATTTCTTCCATTTCCTCACGGCTAATTTTTACTGAAGGATCATATTTTTTAATTGAACGACGTTTTAAAGCAATTTCGTTAAAATCTTTTATAGTCATAGTCATTATTCCTTTCTTTTTAGGCGTTAAGGTTATTTATTGTCATTTCCGTATTTTTGATTGTGGAAAATTGTTTGACATATCAATAATTGATACATCAACAATATAATGCATTGATTTAAGAATTGCAAGGGAAAAAGTTTAAACTTTTGAAGTGGTGTTAATTGGAAGTGTGAAACCACATCCTGCAAGGAACAGAGATGAAGAGAGTAAGTGATAAAAATAAATACTAAGAATGATAAAACAAAAAGTTTGACTACTTTATTTCTCTTGGTTACGATAAGTAACGAAAGAAGTAAAGATGAATTTGCTATTTTTCAAAGGAATGACAGTTTGAGAAAGAAGAGATAGAGAAATGTTTATTCTCTTTTTAAAACCTAAACTGTATTTATAATTAGTACAGTATAGCAAGACATATCACGCAGGAAAAGTAGGAGGACTTCAAGATGTATACAGATTTAAAAGATAAAGTAGTAGTTGTAACAGGCGGATCAAAAGGATTGGGTCGCGCAATGGCCGTTCGTTTTGGTCAAGAGCAGTCAAAAGTGGTTGTAAACTACCGCAGCAATGAAGATGAAGCGCTAGAAGTAAAAAAAGAAATTGAACAAGCTGGCGGTCAAGCAATTGTTGTTCGAGGCGACGTAACAAAAGAAGAAGACGTTGTGAATCTTGTAGAGACAGCTGTTAAAGAGTTTGGCACATTAGACGTTATGATTAATAATGCTGGTGTTGAAAACCCAGTTCCTTCACATGAATTATCATTAGAAAACTGGAATCAAGTAATCGATACAAACTTAACAGGCGCGTTTTTAGGAAGCCGCGAAGCGATTAAATATTTTGTTGAAAATGACATTAAAGGAAACGTTATTAACATGTCCAGCGTTCACGAAATGATTCCTTGGCCACTATTTGTTCACTATGCAGCAAGTAAAGGCGGTATGAAGCTAATGACGGAAACATTGGCTCTTGAATATGCGCCAAAAGGTATCCGCGTAAATAACATTGGACCAGGCGCAATCGATACGCCAATCAACGCTGAAAAATTCGCAGATCCAGAACAGCGTGCAGACGTAGAAAGCATGATTCCAATGGGCTACATCGGCAACCCGGAAGAAATTGCATCAGTTGCAGCATTCTTAGCATCGTCACAAGCAAGCTACGTAACAGGCATTACACTATTTGCTGATGGCGGTATGACAAAATATCCTTCTTTCCAAGCGGGAAGAGGTTAATAGGTAGAACTGAACGAAAAAGACCCCGGAATATTCCGGGGTCTTTTTCGTATTGTCATAAATGTACGGATTATTTACCGAATATTTGAAACTTTTATTGAAGTGTTACGTATATAAGCTAACGACGAATAAAGGACGTGTTGATATGCTATCGGAAACGATTCAACAAAAAGTAGATCAGTATAGAGGTTTTTATATCAGCTTAAAAAATGAACTCAAATGGAAAGTGGCAGATCCGAAGCAGTTTATGGCTATCGCTTCTATGTATGCAGTGAAAGGTAAATCGCTTCAGCTTCAGCCTTATCTAGAGTTAAGTGACTATATTAAAAATCAAGTAGGAATGTTTTCCACATTAAAATCATCGCAGCGTTTTACGATCGCAGCCATGCTAGATACCCGCTATGAGAATCCAAAAGAAACGTTTCATGAATTTCTGGATGTATATGATCAATTGGTACAAGGAGGGTTTACCAGAGGCGCATTTACGTATATCGCGGCTTCCGCTATGCTGTCGAATGAGTCAAGTCGAAGTCATAAAGAAATGGTTCGAAGGTCAGTAGAAATTTATCAAGGCATGAAAAAAAAGCATCTCTTCCTTACATCAAGCGGTGATGTACCTCTTGCTGTGCTATTAGCTGAAACGAGCGAATTTGTTGATGATTTGATGCGTGAAATTGAACACTTTTATACCACATTGGCGCAGCATGGATTTAAAAAAGGAAATGACCTTCAATTTTTAAGTCATATTCTCGCAATCGATAAAAACTTACATGGGGATACACTTATTGAAAGGTGCCTAGCAGTAAAAGAAATCTGTGAATCGGCAGGTATGAAAGTAAAAGCAATGCATTACCCGGTCATTGGCTTATTAGCACTGTTTGAAAAACCGGAAGCTGAAATTGAAATTATCCATGAAGCGGTAAAGCAGCTGAATGCAGATAAACTTTTTAAGTGGCATAAAGACATCAATGTTATGCTGGCGGTTAATCTGGTTATCAGTGAAAAGCTAAAGGATTCTAGAGTGATCGAAACAGGCATCTATACAACGATTGAAACGATTATTCAAGCCCAGCAAGCGGCTATGCTAGCGGTTATTGCGAGCACTTCAGCAGTTGCTACTACGACTACTACTTGATAAATTAACCGGCTATAAAAAGAGGCTGGGACATAACTACATGAATCTAACCTAAAGATGAACCAATGGAATAAATGAGCTGAACCGCTTATAACACCGCGGTTGATTTGCGTGCAAGGCTTCGCTTTCCGCGGGCGGCCGCTGAGCCTCCTCATCCCTTACGCTCCTGCGGGGTCTCACCTGTTCCGGTTTCCCCGCAGGAGGCCCTCCAATCAACCGCTAGAAGTACCCCTATACATGAAACCTGCGTTCACCATACCGATGAAAAAATCCGAACGAAGTTGATTCTCCATCAAGAATCTTGATTCCTCGTTCGGATTTACATTCAACTAGAATACTTTTATCTCAGCTTTTCTCTTAAAAAGTATAAACCTCGCCATCATCTGGAACAAAGACGTTAGATGTCATGTCTTTTTCTTTGATAAAGCTTTTTAATTCTTCTCTTGATAGCGTCCAGTGATTTACAGCTTCCATATGGACAGAAATAATCGTAGCCTGAGGAGCAGCTTTAAAAACTTGGTAAATATCTTCTTTCCCCATCACAAGAGAACCGCCTTCTAAAAACTGATTATCGCCGCCGTTTACGACAATGACATCCGGTTTATGTGTGTTGATTTCTTCTCCAACAGCAGGGTACCATACCGTATCTCCAGCTACATAGAGCGTTTTTTCGCTATCGTGGTTAAAGACAACTCCGCATACTAACCCGGCAAGTTTTAAAATTTCTCCTCTTCCGTGTTCGCCTTTTGTTTTGATTAATTGGATGCCTTGAAAGACTGTATTCTTTGTGAGTGCTTCTACATTTTTAAAACCAGCTTCTTTTACTACTGCGGCATCTTCTTCATTTTGAACGAACATTTTGATATCGTTTGGCAACGCCTGTTTAGCGGCATCGTCAAAATGGTCTAAATGGAGGTGAGTGACAATAACCGCATCTACATCAGCAATAATTTCTTCAAGCGATAACGGTAGGCTTACTAATGGGTTGTTTTGATCTTGTCTGATCGAATTTGGGAAAGGAGGGTACGTACCTTTTTCCGCTAACATGGGATCAATTAAAAACGTTTTTCCTCCGTATTCAACAATTAGAGTAGCGTTACGAATATGTGTAATCTTCATCTGTATCTCTCCTTTTTTTGATCTACGTATAGTTTATAGGATGCTCTAGTTACAAATACATAGATAAAATCAAGTCTTTTAACACTTTCACTTGATAAATGAAAGAATAGTAGTCAAAAGTAAAAAGAACCGAAACAGTGCTGTTTAGGTTCTTTTTAGGATTTCTTTTATCTCTTTATGTATACGTACTTGGTTGCGTCCATGTTGTTTGGCAGCGTACAGGGCGATATCTGCTTTATTCACCAGCTCATCTAACGTTTCATTTTCATGTTTTTCCGCTTGTGCTACTCCAAGACTTAGCGTAACAGAAATGGTTTCTTCATTAATCAGTAAGGGCTGAGTCTCGACGTGACGGCGAATTTGGTCAGCCAGCGTTTCGCCTTCGGATAAAGTATAGCCCTTTAGCGCGAGTACAAATTCTTCACCGCCGTACCGAGCAAAAAGAGCTCCTTGCGGTAATACGGACTGGGAGGCTTTTACGACATGTACAAGCACCTGATCGCCGGTATAATGACCATACGTATCGTTCACTTTTTTAAAATAATCTATATCAAGTAAAAGAAGCGTAAAAGAAGATACGGACTTTTTTGCTTCATCGAATGCTTGCTTGCTGCGCTGAAAAAATGCTCTGCGATTATAAATTTGCGTCAGCTCATCGTAATAAGCTTGATTTTCAAGCTTTAGCTGAAGTCTTTTTAGCTCCGTGATATCCGTAAAAATAAGCAGCAAGCCGTGACTGTTGTTAGCATATTGCAACGGAGAGGTGCGAACTTGATACGTATACTGAAATTGATCCGCAGAAAAAAGCTGCAGCTCTTGACTGCTTTTTCTATTTTCTAATGTAAAAGGAAATGAACTGTCCGATAACGTGAACCAAATATCAGCAAAACGTTTTCCAAACATCGCTTTTTTTAGCTGCGGAAACATGTTCTTCGACGCTAAGTTAAATTCAATTAATCTGTAAGCTTCATCAAGCACGATAACACCGTCATTGATGCTGTTAAATATCGCATCTTTAGCAACGGGCATGACCGTAAACATACGCGACGAGTTAATGGACCATAAATATAAAAAAGAAGAAACCCATAAAACCATCGGAACTGGATCAATTCCCTGCGGCGTAAAGCCCATTAAATAGACAAAAGCTGTAACGATAGGGACTAATTGCCCCACCATTAATGCAATTAGCTGCAGGCGGTAAGCTTTGGCTGTTTCTTTCCAGCGGTAAACGGCGAGCAAAAAAGCAACGAACATAGACGAAAAGATGAACATGCCGTGAATCGTGTACCATGGTCCAATTTCTTGATGAACGTAAGGAGCACCTAAAACTGGGTCAATTTCAAACACTCGGTAATGAAGGTGATGCCAGTCATTTGTTGCGACCATGATCAAACTAATAAACGGAATGATAAAAAGTGCAAAAGTATGTTTTTTCCTCACCTTTATGCCGACATACTGCATAACAAACAGCAGTCCTGCAGGAGGTGAAAAAGGCATGCCCACGTATTGAATGAAGGTCCAAAATTTCATTTCCTCGAGGTTAACGGATAGTAAGCTAAATGCCGCACCAATACAATAAACGGTGGTGAAGCCTGTATGAAGAATAAATAAATGCGCAATGTTAGCGTAGTGGTGACGCTTAATAAATACGTAAAAACATAAGTATAGATTAAGAACACCGGACGTGCAGATAAGCGTTATATAAGCTGTTAAATCTAAATTCACAATTGTATCCCTCATTAAGAAAGCATTTTTAGTTAAATGTAGCACAGTTGAAATAAAATGTGGATGTTTTATGTGGGAAATGAGCAGTGGATAGTAGAGGGATAACGCGTTTATAAGCAGCTTCTTTATGAGAATAGTAGATTGTTAAAAATTCAGTATTTTATGTATTGACATCGCTTTCATAGTAGAATATAATTTCAGTAATAACTTAAAACTGGATTGTTACTGATTCGATCAGGCATTACCTGTGTTAAAAATACGTGATGTGTTCATGTGTTTTTAAGATGGGATTTTTACGTTTGTTCTGATGTGGGGGAAGCATCTATGAAATTTGTTAAAGTATTTAATAATAACGTAGCATTGGTCAAAGACTCCTCTAATGTAGAATGGGTCATCATGGGAACAGGCGTCGGTTTCCAAAAGAAAAAAGGTGATCCAGTTGATAAGGCTGTCATTCGACGAAAGTTTGTGGCGGAGTCGTCCAATATTCGTAGACCGCTGGCTCAAATTCTAGAGAGCATCAAACCAGAAATTCTCGAGGTTTCTGTAGAGTTAATCAAGCAAGCAGAAAGAGAAATAGGTGAGCCTTTTCGCACTAATATTCACTTGACTCTTGCGGATCACTTAAATTTTGCGATCGAACGAAGCCATAATGGCCTTGAATACGCGCAGCCAAGCCGCTGGGAAGTTAAGAAGCTTTATCCGAAAGAGTATAATGCTGCGGTTAACGCTATTCGACTAGTGTATGACCGGCTTGATGTGCTGCTTCCTAAAAGTGAAGAAACGTTTCTCACCTATCATTTTGTAAACGCACAGAATGTACAAGCAAAAGTGGAAGAAACGATGAAGATGACTGAAGTGATTAATCGAATTATCGATGTTGTTCAATATCATTTTCAGCTAAAACTTGATGAAGAATCCATGAACTATTCTCGTTTTGTCACGCATCTACGATTTTTTGTTTTGCGTCAGCTGGATCAGAACCCACATGTTTCTCCTGAAGTTGATGCTACGCTGCTGGATGTCGTAAAAACAAAGTATGAAAAAGCATATAAAGCTGTTGAAAAAGTGGCTAATTTACTTCATAAACAGCATGGTTGGTCTTTGACTTCAGATGAAAAGCTTTACTTAACGCTACACATTTGGCGAGTGACGAATCTAGTAGAAACTGAATAATTTTTCTTCATTGGAGGATTGTTACTGACTCGATCAGGCATTACCCAAGCAGACATTTGCATGTTACAAACATGCGGTGATCTGTTTGGGTTTTTTTATTGAAAAAAGGAGGGATATAAATGACTTCATATAAAGAAACAGCTAAAGAAGTAGTAGATAAAATCGGTGGAGCACAGAATGTTAACCAGGCTTGGCACTGCGTGACGAGACTTCGCTTTAATCTTCATGATAAAAATAAAGTCCAGGTGGAGGAAATTAAGCAAATAAAAGGAGTGATGGGCGCTCAATTTTCCGGTGATCAGTTTCAAGTCATTATTGGAAACAGAGTTGCTGAAGTTTTTGAAGAAGTTGAACCTTTGGTAGGAAGCGGAAGCGCTGCTGAGGGAAAAAACGGCACGAAACAAGGGGTTGTTTCACTTGTGATGGACAGCATTTCGGGGATTTTTACTCCTGTTTTGCCAGCGCTTATTGGTGCGGGTATGCTAAAGGCTTTTGTCGCTTTATTCGCTACGCTAGGATGGCTGAGCATAGAAAGTGATACGTACGCAGTGCTGAATGCAATCGGAGACGGAGTCTTTTACTTTCTGCCATTTTTCTTAGCTGTTTCAGCAGCTCGCAAGTTTAAAACAAATGAATACTTAGCGCTTGCTTTAGCAGCTGCCATGCTGTATCCGACCTTTGTAGATGCAGCGCGAGGCATTACGAAAATAAAAGAATTCACGTTATTTGGAATCGATTTTATATCCATTCCAGTCGTGAACTATACGTCTAGCGTTATACCGATTATTTTAGGTGTACTTCTATTAAAGTATCTATATAAATTTGTTCGCTCATGGATGCCGGCTACTATTACTGTCATGTTTTCACCGTTGCTTGCACTTTTAATTGCGGCACCTATCACGTTATGGATAATCGGTCCGCTTGGAACGTATATGGGAGACGGGTTAGCCATTATGTTCTCATGGATGTTTGAAACAGCAGGTCCGCTGGCAGGTCTTTTACTAGCAGGTCTTATGCCTCTTATTATCATGACGGGTATGCACTATGCAATAGGTCCGATCGCCATTCAAAATCTAAAAGTATATGGATTTGACAATGTTTTAATGCCGATGATGTATATCAGCAACCTCGCTCAAGGAGGAGCTGCATTCGGAGTAGCGTTGAAGACGAAAAATAAAGATTTAAAGCAAGTTGCGTTTTCATCGGCCATTTCAGCTGTTATCGGAATTACAGAGCCTGCTATGTACGGGGTAAACATGAAGTTAAAAAAACCTTTTTATTACGCTATTGCGTCTAGTGCACTGCTCGGTGGCTTTGCTGGGTGGTATGGGTTTAAAGCTTTTACACTAGGAGGATTAGTCGGAATATTTGCTGTCCCTACGTTTGCAGATCCAAGCGGCGCAGCAGGCAATTTGATTGTCGCCGTGGCTTTAGCGGCAGCGGCCGTTATTTTACCAGCTGTTTTGGTACTAACTCTTGGATTTAAAGATATTGCTTCAGAAGAAACAGAAAAAAATACAATAAAACTTGAAGAACATCCTGTCAAAGAAGAAGCGCCACTGCAAAATGTTTCTCTAGCAGTAGAGGCGAAAAAAAGTGGTAAAACAAAAAGCGTCTTCTCTCCTTTACAAGGTGAACTTGTTCCGCTGCATCAAGTGTCAGATCCAACTTTTGCTCAAGAAATTATGGGGAAAGGAATTGCAATTGAACCTAGGGAAAACCGCGTAGTTTCGCCTATCGCTGGCACGGTTATGGTGCTTCCTGATTCTCAACACGCAATCGGCATTAAAGGAGAGGACGGAGAGGAGATTTTAATTCATATTGGAATTGATACGGTTTCTTTAAAAGGAGAGCATTTTAAGGCAATGGTGAAAGAAAAAGATTATATAAATGCAGGGCAGCCGCTCATTGAATTCGACCGGCATGCGATTGCAGAAGCTGGATTTGAAACCGTTACGATGATTATTGTCACAAACACAGCGGAGTATTTAGATGTGCTGTCTGTTAATGAAATAGGTCCAATTTTTGAAGGGGAACAGCTACTTTCTGTAGTCAAATAAATGCTATTTTTAATAAAAATATGAGAAAAGGACGTGGGGATTATGTTAACAAATGATACTGTATTTAAAAAAGGATTTTTATGGGGAGGCGCAACAGCTGCTAACCAAATTGAAGGAGCTTACGACGTTGATGGAAAAGGGCTGTCTACTGCAGACATGATCCGGTTTGTACCGAAAGATGAACGAACTGGTTACTCAATGGATGTAAAAGCAGATTATATTGAAGATGTGCTTAACTACAAAGTCAATGATCGTTTTCCAAAACGTACGGCTATTGACTTTTATCATCGCTATAAAGAAGATATCGCACTGTTCGCAGAAATGGGGTTTAAAACGCTTCGCATATCAATCAACTGGGCGAGAATTTTCCCAAATGGAGATGATGTGAATCCGAACGAAGCAGGTTTACAATTTTACGATAACCTATTTGATGAAATGTTAAAGTACGGCATTGAACCATTAGTGACCCTTTCGCATTATGAAATGCCGCTTGAGCTTACCCGTAAATACAACGGCTGGTACAGCCGCAAGCTAATTGGCTTTTATACACGCTACGCGGAAACGGTATTTACACGCTATAAAAACAAAGTAAAATACTGGCTGACGTTTAATGAAATTAATGTGATTACCCATAGCCCTTATACAGGCGGCGGTATTTTAGTTGAAAACGTTCCGAATCAGTCAGCGGAACAAATTGCGTATCAAGGGGCTCACCATCAATTTGTGGCGAGTGCACTTGCCACTAAGTTAGCTCATGAAATTATTCCAGATGTAAAAGTAGGGTGTATGCTTGCACGTATGACAACGTATCCTGTTACGAATCATCCGGATGATATTTTACTAGCACAGCATAAGAATGACTTGAACTTATTTTTTACAGATGTTCAAGTGCGCGGAGAATATCCAAAGGTAATGGAACGTTACTTTAAAGAGAACAACATTCAAATCGTAAAAGAAGTAGGGGATGATGAAATTATCAAACAATATCCCGTTGACTTTATTTCATTTAGCTACTATATGTCTCTTTCTGTCACAACTCAAAGTGAAGAAGACAATGTTCTAGGAAATATGATTGCAGGCAGTGTAAAAAATCCTCATCTTCAAACGTCCGATTGGGGATGGCAAATCGATCCGAAAGGACTTCGCTATACGCTACAAGATTTTCATAACCGTTACGGCAAACCGCTGTTTATCGTTGAAAATGGTTTAGGAGCTTATGACAAAGTAGAAGAAGACGGCTCTATTCATGATCCGTACCGCGTAGATTATTTAAGACAGCATATTGAACAGATGAAAGAAGCGGTCAAAGATGGTGTAGACTTAATGGGCTATACCGCGTGGGGACCTATTGATTTAATCAGTGTATCAACAAACGAAATGTCAAAACGATACGGCTTTATTTACGTAGATCAAGACGATGAAGGAAATGGTACGCTTGCACGATCTAAAAAAGATTCCTTTTACTGGTATAAACAAGTGATTCAGACAAATGGAGAAGATTTATCTTCCTCCACAAAAGTCAAAGTTTCTCAGTAAAAAACATATGCCTGAAAACACGCGATGTTCCTTCATCTGCGTGTCTTCAGGCATATTTGTATTTACAGTCTATTTAAGTTCACCGTTTTACAAAGGTGTCACCTGCATTTTTTTTTGTCTAAAAAAAACCCAATCGGTAAAGCCGATTTCTTTAAGACGTTTTTTTACTAGTTCAAAGTCGTCTCCAATGCGCTCCGGGTCATGAGCATCAGAACCGAATGTAATATGTACCCCGTAGTACAGAGCTCTTTCTAAAATATCATCTGCAGGATACCAGCCTCCGCAGTCTTTGGTTTTACCTGATGTATTCACTTCTATGGCAATGTCATGTGCTGAAATCACTTTTAGCGTCTGATCAATTACAGCTGTCTCGATAGAAGAAAAAGAGGGATAGAATCCTTTCATGGCATCAATATGGCCAAGAATTTGAAACATTTTGCTTCGGGCGGACTCTTCGATCAGCTGATAATACGTTTCTTTCGTGCGCTGCTTTTCTTGCTGAGAAAGTCCTTCCCATCGCGTTTTATGAAAGATGCTGATTTCATCAACTTGGTGGACAGAGCCGATTATGTAGTCAAACGGATATTTTTCATAATGGCTACGATATATCGCCGCATGCTCTGGAAAGAAATCAGACTCCACCCCTAACAGCACTTCGATTTTTTCTTTATATTCTTCTTTTAGTTTTAAAATCTCAGCTACGTATCCCGAAAATGCGCTTTTTCCCATCGCAATATGAGGGTACGGCTGATCTTCTTCGCTCGCAAAATAAGGAGAATGATCCGAAATTCCAATGATATCAAGCCCTTTATCAATGGATGCCTCTATATAATCTCGAATCGTTCCCCGAGCATGTCCGCATCGGTCGTGATGGGTATGAAAATCAAATTTTAAATCAGCGTTCATTTTTCATCACCTCTGTCATCTTTTTATGTGGTGTATAAAATATTCTACAAAGAAACAAAGTATCCCCCTTAGAAATGGATGAAGAGGATATTTCTTGGCTTGCTGGTGATTCATCTACTAAAAAGATTGTACAGAAACAAGTTATTTTATTTAATTTGCCGCAAAAATTGAAATGGAATCCATACCAAAAATTACATTTGATTCGGCAAGCTAAAACGCATATACTACTCATACACGATCTGAAACAACGTTCAGGTAATCGCTGCATCATTTGATGTAGAGGAAAGTCCATGCTCGCACGGTGCTGAGATGCCCGTAGTGTTCGTGCCTAGTGAAAAAATAAGCTAGGGCAGCTTGGCTTATAGCTTAGCTGACGGCGGGAAAAACCACCTAAGTCCTCGGATATGGTCGAGTATCCCTGAAAGTGCCACAGTGACGAAGCTTTGCTGGAAACAGCAAAGGTGGAACGCGGTAAACCCCACGAGCGAGAAACCCAAACAATGGTAGGGGAACTGTCTCTAAGGAATCAAACGGAGAGACGGACGGTTACATGTGTAATCGTAGATAGATGATTACCGCCTGAGTACGAGAGTAAAATCGTTTGCAGTACAAAGGTACAAAACATGGCTTATCGAACGTTGTTGAAACAGAGACTGACTTTACAATATGTACTCAAAACAAACCAATGAGGTTTGTTTTTTTGTTTGTTATTTTTTCAAATCATAGCGCAGACTCATTGATAGAGTGCTTGAATTTTCCTTATTGTAGTATGAGGACTTGCTATTCTTTTTTACTAGAAGGGTTTAAGTTTAACTGAGATTCGCTTTTTCTTTACATAGAGGAAAAGGGTATATGTAAATACATATTAACTAAATTGCTGTATAGTTTACTTGTACTTACTAAACATGGGGAAAGGGAGAATATTCATGATTAAGAAAATGGAACATACAGCAATTATTGTTGGAGATATGGATGAAACGATTCACTACTACGGGGATATGTTTGGCTTTAAAGTTCGCCTTCAAGGCTCTACCGAAAAAAGAGAGATGGCTTTTTTGTATCTTGAAGAACAGCCAAGTATCGAAATTGAGCTTATTCGAGATATTGATCCTATTGGCGAGTATAACAAAAGCGGGATTGTGAACCACCTTGCGTTTACGGTAGAGGATATAAATAAGGCTATTAAACATTATAAGAACAAAGGAATTGAATTTTTATCATCTGAGCCTCAGCCAACACTTGAAGGCGGCCGTATGATTTTATTTCACGGACCTAATGATGAACTGCTGCAGTTAGTAGAACGGGTTAAACTTTAAAAAGTTTACTTTAAGAGGTACATACAAGAAAAAATGCGTTTTACATTCTCAAAAAAGACCTTTCTTTGATTGCGATAGAAAGGTCTTTTTGAGGTGAATTTACTATGATATCTTAGTTAGCTTTTTAATAACTTTCCTTACGTTTCATGACAAATTCTTCTTTCTGCTAAAAAATGATGAGTATAAAATTTTATAAAGGCCGTATACAGCAATCATCAAGATGAATTAAAAACTTCCTCGAGTATGTTTCCATTTTTTATCGTAACACCCGCTATCTATAATGTATAATTCATTATAATCATATTTTTCATACATCTATGTAATGAATAGAACGGTTTGATAAGGAGATGGTACGAAGTGGAATGGCAGCAGTTTAAATATTTTCAAACGCTCGCACGTACGCAGCATATGACGCGGGCAGCAGAAGAGCTGTTAATTACGCAGCCTGCGCTCAGTCGTTCAATCGCTCGTTTTGAAGAGGAAGTGGGAGCGCCGCTATTTGACCGGCAAGGACGTTCCATTCGATTGAATCAATACGGTAAAGTCTTTTTGAAGCGTGCAGATAACATAATGAAAGAATTTGATAAAGGACAAGAGGAAATTCAAGCGCTGCTAGATCCTGAAAAAGGGCAGGTGTCACTTGGATTTTTACATACGCTCAGCACAGATTTGATTCCAGATTTAATCGCGTCATTTCGCAGCTTATATCCTAAGGTTAATTTTCAACTGAGGCAAAGCCCTTCTCACGTTCTTCTTGAGCAGCTGCAGCTGGGCGAATTAGATCTTTGTTTGATTGCGCCTATGGAAGAGAAATCGGTCATCAAGTGGCAGCATCTTTGGAGTGAAGAGCTGTTTGTGATCGTACCGAAAAATCATCAGTATGCTCGCCGTGAGAGTATCCCACTAGAAGAAATTGCTGAAGAATCATTTATTCACTTAAAAGAAGGTTTTTCTCTTCGTCTTACGTTTGAGCAGTTATTTGAAGAGACAGGGGTAAAGCCTCACATCATGTTTGAAGGAGAAGAAGCTGATACCGTAGCGGGACTTGTAGGAGCCGGCTTAGGAATTTCTATCCTTCCAGATTTACACGGAATCGATCAAAGTAAAATAGTGAAAATCCCATTAGCTAAAGCCAACTGCCACCGAGTAATTGGACTAGCATGGATTGAAGGAAGATATCTATCACCGGCTGTTAAACAGTTTAGAAACTTTGTTTTACATAAATTCCATGAGCAGAAATAAAGGTGTTTCGTAGCCTAGACTTGTTTACAAACTCAGTCCTTTTTTCTTTTAAATAACCTTTTTAAAATCGATCTCTTTTTACCTACTACGCTGCTTTCTTTTGAAGCTTCTACTAATTCTGAAATGGCCTGCTGTTCACGCAGGCTTTTACGCAAAGATTGAATAAGCTGCTTATCTTTTTCCTGAAGAATTTGTTTTGTATCAGGCTCTTGTTGGGGTGAAGGCTGTACCGGCTGTTCGGGAGATGTCGGCTGCTGGTCGTCGGCCTCGGGCTGGTCAGCTGCTTCTGCTGTGTTCTCTGTGTCCTCTTTGTCTTCTTCTATAGACACGGCAGCTTGATCCTCGCTTGTAGTTAAAGAGAATTCTTTTTGCAGCGCTTCATTGATTTCTTCTGCTTGATAGCCCTCATCGTAAAGCTGCTTGATTTTCATTAAAATGGTCGCAGCCGCAGCTTCGTATTGTTTTGGTCGATGATCTTCTTTTTGTATAAAGAAATATTGGAATTTATCTATATATCTTCTAATCGTTGAAGTAGGAATACTCGTTTCTTCAGATAACTCTTTTACACTAAGCCATTTTGTCATTTTCTCACCACTTTTTAAATGATTACTTATTCGTCAGCATCAATTTGAAATTGTACTAGTATCTACTGTTTATCTTATCATGTAACGCTTCTACGTACCTTGCTGTGTTGGTTTCTGTAACGTTTTTATAATCACAGTGTCATAAATGAGGTATAAGCTGCCACTCGCACAAAGATTTGTTAGTTGAAGAATAGGAAATATAAGCATTTGTTTGGAGTATGTTGAACAATGATGAGCGTACTTCTTATTATTATCTTATAATGGTGCTGAAGAAAAATCGAGTGATTACTTCACGTTTAATGATTATGGTAATGTTGTACTAAAGAATAAAAGGAGGAGCAGCATGAGTTTTACAGAACGAGCAGTAGCACTTATTAAACAAATACCATCCGGGAAAGTAATGACATACGGACAAATTGCCGGCCTGGCTGGTAGTCCGCGAGGTGCAAGGCAAGTTGTACGAGTACTGCATTCGATGAGTAAGAAACATAATCTCCCCTGGCACAGAGTCATTAATTCTAAAGGGGAAATTGGGTTTAAAGACGAAGAAATGTACGTTGTTCAAAAACTTTCACTCGAAGCGGAAGGAATACTCGTTTCTTCGGATGGAAAGCTTGATCTTAAAGTCTATCTCTATGAACCTGACGTGTATAAATGACGAAACAGATTGAGACAGAACGAAACCAATTCCATCTAAAGGCTAACAAATGAGATAAAGGAGCTGAACCGCTTGTGACACCGTTATTAAATTCCGTGCAAGACTTCGCTTTCTGCTGGCGGCCGGTGAGCCTCCTCGTCGCTTGCGCTCCTGCGGGGTCTCACCATTTCCGCTTTTCCCGCAGGAGACTTCGTCTTGCCCTCCAATAAATAGCTAGAAGCACTTACATTTACCTTGCCAATGAAAAATCCGAACGAGTTTGATTCTCCATCAAAAATCAAACTCGTTCGGAACTTCCTTCAACTAACATATTTTCTTATTTATGTTTTTCAAAAGCCAGCTTTAATCCAAACCCGATTAAAACGACTCCTGTTGCTTTATCCATAAAGCGCTGAACGCTAGGTGCTGTGAGCCATTTTCGTAAATAGTTAATAAAAAAGACGAATACGAAAAACCACGTGATAGCAAGGATCGTATACGTTATTCCCATAAGAAGTAATTGAAGCGTTACGTTTTGATCACTTTGAACAAATTGAGGTAAAAAAGTTAAGAAAAACACCGCCACTTTTGGATTAAGGACGTTTGAGACAAGACCTTGACGAAAAGCGGATGTTTCTTTTGACTTCTCCTCTTTTATAGGAGAAACTGTATCGATTTTTTTAGAAAGAAAAGCAGAGATTCCTAAGTACATTAAGTACAGGGCTCCTGCATATTTTACGATTTCAAATGCCAGAGCTGACTGAAGGAGAAGAGCAGATAAACCAAACGCGGCGGCGAGTGTATGAACTAAAGAGCCGCTCGCTAAGCCTAATGCCATTTTATAGCCGCCCGTTTGTCCATCTGCCATCGTTCGTTTGGTAATAAGAGCAGTATCGATACCAGGGCTCATAATAACAAACAATGTGAGAACCAAAAAGGTCAAGATGTCATTCATTTTTTTCTTCCTCCTTACTGTGATAGTATTAAACTGTCTTTTATTTATTAAATATAATTTAACATAAGTAGCGCCATTTATTAAGTTTAATTTAATAAAATTAAATGTAATTAAACACCTTTTACGGAGGAATCATCATGGAAAACATAGATATTGGAAAAAAAGTAGAGAAGTTTCGAAAAGCAAAGGGACTAAGCAGTCGAGAATTAGCCAAATTAGCGGAGATTACACCGTCTATGTTAAGTCAAATTGAACGGGGATTAGCTAATCCGTCCATTTCAACGCTTAAAATTTTAGCTAAATGCCTCGATGTTCCCACTTTCAGCTTTTTACTTGAAGAAATAAACACCTCTCATTTAGTCGTACGGTCGAACGAGCGTAAAACGATGAAAGTAAAAGAGTTAACGTATTCGCTAGTATCACCAGACTTTACGGGAAATCTAGCTACGGCGATTATGGAAGTACCGCCGATGAAGTCTTCATCAGAATCTCCTTTAGCGCATAAAGGGGAGGAAGTGGCATATGTCTTAGAAGGAAAAATTAAGGTGTATTTGGAAGAGGAAGTATACGTGCTAGAAAAAGGAGACAGCGTCAAAATCCCTTCGCATCTGAAGCACAAATGGGACAATCCGTTTGAGGAGAAAGCGGTGATTTTATTCTCAGTTACACCGCCTGTTTTTTAAAATACTTACGGTTTTCATACTGCTCATCTTCAGTGTTAGACATTTTTATTATATAAATGTGATAAAGCTATCATGTTCGTGGGGATAAACAATTGATAAAATAGCATTGTTGGTAATCTCTACCTAAGAGAATACATACTAAATACTTTTTTGAAAGGTGTTGAAGGGTAATGAAGAAATGGAAAGAGATGTTTCGTACTTCAAAGCTTAAAAAAATGATGCCTGTACTCGCTCTGTCGTGCGCGGCGGCTGTAAGCTTTTCAAGCAGCGAGGTACATGCTGAAACGGTAAAATGTCAAAGACAAGAAACTAAGAGTGATCGAGAGTTTGCTAAGCTTGAAGAAAAATATGATGCGAATCTTGGCGTTTTTGCATTAGATACGGGTACCAATAAAACGGTAACGTATCATCCGGATGAGCGCTTTGCTTATGCGTCTACTCATAAAGCTCTTGCTGTCGGTGCACTTTTACAGCAGAAGTCAATCGAAGATCTCAACGAGCGAATCTTTTATACGCGCGATGACCTTGTGAACTATAACCCAATTACAGAAAAACATGTTGATACAGGCATGACTCTTCGAGAACTCGCGGATGCATCGCTTCGCTACAGCGACAATACGGCAGGGAACTTAATTCTGCAGCAGCTGGGCGGACCGGATGGATTTAAAGAAGTTTTAGAAAACATAGGAGACGATGTGACGCTGCCTGAGCGCTTTGAACCGGATTTAAATGAAGTGAATCCAGGAGAAACCCACGATACAAGTACACCAAGAGCACTTGCTGCAAGTCTTCAAACGTATGTACTTGGACAGGCACTTCCTGAAGACAAACGTGCACTTCTAACGGATTGGATGAAACGAAATACAACAGGGGATGCGTTAATACGAGCGGGCGTGCCGAAAAGCTGGGAAGTAGCCGATAAGACAGGCGCAGGCTCATACGCGACGCGAAATGATATTGCCATCCTTTGGCCGCCAAAAGGAGATCCAATTGTTCTTGCGATCCTTTCTAATCGTACGGAAAAAGATGCGGAGTATAATGATAAACTGATTGCAGAAGCGGCTAAACAAACGGTGAAGAATCTTAAAGTTACTCGCAAATAAAGTTGGATAATAGTAGTTTAAATGTGAAAAAAAGATTGATAGAACATTCTATTATTAATTAGAAAAAATATAGGAAGGAAGTATCTCTTATGAAAAAGATTTTTCCAATTGTTCTATCTTTCGGTTTATTAACGAGTGTATCTTTTAGCACAGTTTCAAACGTAGATGCGGGAGCTAAATCTTATAAAAACTGCACGGAATTAAACAAAGACTATAAAGGCGGCGTAGCTCGTGCGGCTAATGTAACAAATAAAGGCGGCAAAACAAAGTACAAACCGTATGTGTCAAAATCACTGTATGATGCTAATACAAAGCTAGATCGAGATAAAGACTACATCGCCTGTGAAAAATAAATACTAGCTGACTCATCCAAGCGCTTATTGTAAGCGCTTGGATTTTTTATTATCATCAACTCCTGTATGTTGCGAGCCGAGGTCAAAAATTAGTCAAATCGCACAAAAAAATATCAGAAAATTCACATAAATAATAATGAACTTGCGTTGAAATTCGTATACACTATGTACATGTTAAGTTAACTTACATCTAATGTTAGAAATGAGAGTGGAAATAGTATAAAAAAGGAGTTGAGTGTATAGTGTCTACAAATGCAACAAGTTCCGTTATAGAAGAGATGCATTCTCATCAAGATACAGGTCTTGATCCGTCACTGAAGCCAAAAGCGGAAAGTGATCGAAAGCTAACTCCGATGTCCTATATGTTTATGTGGATTGGAGACGGCGTTAATTTAGGAAATATGACGCTTGGGGCTAGCTTGGTAATCGCAGGTACTGCGGTATTAAATCTTTTGCAAACGTTTGTGGCAGCGATTATTGCCATTGGTATTATTTCTACTTTTTTTGTGTTAAATGATCGAATTGGCTATAAGACGGGCATACCGTATGTGATGCAGCTTCGAATGTCTTTTGGAATAAAAGGTTCCGTCATATCGTCTCTTTTACGAGGTATTCCAGCTATCATTTGGTATGGTTTCCAAAGCTGGACAGGCGGTACAGCTTTAAACGAAATCGGGAAAATTGTGAGCAAAGGGTCTTTTGATAATCTTGTTCTTTGTTTTATTATCATTCAGCTGCTGCAAATTGTGCTTTCCCTATACAGCTTCCACGCGGTTAAATGGGTAGAGATGCTTGCTTCAATCATCATATTGCTTGGCCTTGTTTACGTATTTGGTGTTCTTTTAACTTCTCATAGTGAGGTAGTAGAGGAGAAGTGGGTACATACAAAAGGTTCATGGGGACTTCCGTTCTTTTCTTTCATTATGATGTTTATGGGAAATTATGCGGCGATTTTTCTAAGCGCAGCCGATTACTCTAGAGAACTGAAGCCAGGAATTAGCGACACAAAGCGTGGGTTCTTATACTTTACACCAATTCTAGTAGCCTACGGCTTCGTTCTTACAATCGGGGCAATGCTTGCTTCTGCTACGGGTATATCTAACCCTGTCAAAGCGTTTGCGGTTGTAGTGGATAATTCATATATTACCGTCGCTGTATCAGCTTTTATTGTGATTGGCGTAATTGCCGTAAACATGGTGGCAAATATTATTCCGCCTACGTATGTGATTACGCTGCTGACAAAAGCAAACTATAAAGTGGCGGTTACCATTACCGGACTGCTTGCTTTTTGTTCATTCCCTTGGGTGCTTGTTCAAGATTCGTCAGCTGCAGGACTTGGGCTGTTCATTTTAATTTACTCTGCTTTTTTAGGGCCGATTGTTTCTATTTTACTAGTCGATTACTATATTTTACGGAAACAAAGAGTAAACGTAGAAGAATTGTATCAAGAAAAAGGACCGTTTTCCGGCTACAATCCGTGCGCCATGCTTGCGATGCTCATCGGTGCAGGTGCTGCGTTTATCGAAGTTGATTTAGGTTGGATTATAGGAGTTGTAGTCGCAGGAAGCGCATATATTCTTTTGACGAAATTTACTTTTAAACATTCAAAATTTAAAAAAGGAACCATCTTTGAACAATAACATTCCATCTATAAAAGCCTTTGCTTGCCGCAAAGGCTTTTTGTTTGTTTTCTATCGCGTCAGATTAAAACTCTTTGTCTAGTTCCCAAAAGAAGTGGGTAAAGTAAAGAAGAGTAAAAAGTTACTTCTATTATGAGTTGCTTTTAACAGGAGCGCATCTAATGTATCGCATCAATCATAGCTTAAAGGAGAGGGCAGAGTATGTATGAATTTAGAGTGTATACTCTTCGAGATGGAAGCGAAAAGGTAATCAAAAC
Organism: Priestia sp. 53B2; assembly: GCF_056099005.1. Lineage (NCBI taxonomy): Bacteria > Bacillati > Bacillota > Bacilli > Caryophanales > Bacillaceae > Priestia > Priestia sp. 53B2. The sequence continues at coordinate 151,375 of NZ_JBLZXA010000001.1, read as the reverse complement.
GCTGAAACATGAATCGTTTGCTGATGAAATTCAACGAGCGGGAATTAAACAAACAGAAATTGCGCAAACACAGCTAGTAGATAAACCGAGATAAGAAATTTGCATTTATTCTTACACTTAAAAAAGATGGGTTCCTGTGTCTTTACGCAGGAGCCCATCTTTTCTAATTTCTTATAGTTCTTCACCGTTTGTTTCAATTACATGTTTGTACCAGTTAAAGGAATCTTTTTTGTAGCGCTTCATTGATCCGTTTCCTTCGTTGTCACGGTCGACATAAATCATGCCGTATCGCTTTTTCATTTCGCCTGTTGTAAAGGAAACAATATCAATAATTCCCCACGGCGTATAGCCCATTAAGTCAACACCATCGTACGTCACAGCTTTTTCTAACGCTTCGATGTGAGATTTTAAATATTCAATTCGTGATGCGTCATGAATGGATCCGTCTTCTTCAACCGTATCAATGGCGCCAAATCCGTTTTCTACGATGAACAGCGGAATCTGATAGCGGTCGTAGAAGCGGTTTAACGTATAGCGCAAGCCCGTTGGATCAATTGACCAGCCCCAATCGCTTGATTTGATATAAGGATTTGCTACGCCGTTTGGCAATCCGCCGTTTACGATATCGCCCGTGTTGTCAGCTTCAACGTCGCTTTTAACCGTTGTGGACATGTAATAGCTGAAGCCTAAATAATCCACTTTTCCGTTTCGTAAAATTTCTTCGTCGCCTTCTTCAAACGGAATATGATAGCCTTCTCGTTCGAATTCTTTTAACGCATAGCTTGGGTAATAGCCGCGAACTTGAACGTCAGGGAAGAAGTAGCGCTGTCTCATTGTTTCTTCTGCTAACATCACATCTTCAGGATTTGAAGAATACGGATAGATTGGCACGTGTGACACCATCGCTCCGATTTGGAAATTCGGATTAATTTCTTTTCCTTTTGATACGGCAAGAGCACTTGCAAGCAGTTCATGATGTCCCGCTTGATACATCACTTCTTTTGCATTTTCACCCGGCTTTACAGAAACGCCGGAGTTCGTCCATAAGAATAGAGGGTTGTTTACGTCCATTTTGTTGTTAATTTCATTGAACGTCATCCAGTACGTGACTTTATCTTTATAGCGGTCGAAACAAACTTCAGCGAATTTCACAAAGCAATCTACCGTTTTTCGGCTTCTAAATCCGCCGTATTCTCGAGCTAAATGGAGGGGCATTTCAAAGTGAGACAGCGTAATAACCGGTTCAATTCCATGCTTTAACAGTTCATCAAATACATCGTCGTAGAATTTTAGTCCTTCTTCGTTTGGCTCAGCTTCATCGCCTTTAGGAAAAATACGGCTCCAGCCAATAGATGTTCGCAAACATTTTAAGCCCATTTCTGCAAACAGCGCGATATCTTCTTTGTAGCGGTGGTAAAAATCAATTGCTTCGTGATTCGGATAAAATTTATCATCTTCTACTGTTTCAGTGATTTGTCGCGCTATACCGTGCGCACCTGCAGTCATAACGTCTACTACGCTCGGTCCTTTTCCGCCTTGGTTCCATCCACCTTCAAATTGATGAGCTGCTAATGCGCCGCCCCATAAGAAATTCTTTGGCATTTTTGTCATTGTTAGTTCCTCCTTATTTCACTACGGTAAATAATGTTTGATTCAACCCGCTATTTTCAATATCTTCAATAATCACTTCTCGATAAGCGCTTGAATTGGTGATAATAACCGGCGTAATCGTTTGTAATCCCTGTGTTTCAATAAATTCTTTATCAAATTCAATGAGTAAATCGCCTTTTTTAAACTTTACACCGTCTTCTACATGCAGCGTAAACGGCTTGCCGTCTAACGTAACGGTATCTAATCCAATATGAACAAGTAATTCAACGCCGTATTCTGATCGAAGGCCGATGGCGTGCTTTGTTGGGGCTACCATGACAACCGTTCCGTCAAAAGGTGCATAAAGCTTATTATCTGAAGGATCAATCGCTAATCCTTCTCCCATCGCACCTGAGCTGAATACTTCGTCCGGTACGTTAGAAAGAGGGATGACTTTTCCGCTAAACGGTGCGCTGATCGTTTCTTCATTGTCGTTCGGGTTGCTGACAGCTACTTCGTTTAAAGAAGCAGTAGCTGCTTCTTTTGCTGCATCTTCTCCGTAACCAAACACTTGAATAAGCACAACGGGAAGAATAATCGCAATGGCGCATCCAATTAAAATTCCCCAGATTGACATCGGGTAGTCTTGACTGATCCCGTTTACAATGGTCAAAGGACCGGGAAGTCCTGCGTAAGCAAAGTAATAAGGGTGAAAGAAGCTTGCTACAACAGCACCAATAGCACCAGAAACGCAGCCAAAGATAAACGGCTTTTTGAAACGTAAGTTTACGCCGTAAATGGCTGGTTCTGTAATACCAAATAATCCTGTTATCCCGGCTGATACGCTGACTTTGCGTGCTTCTTGGCTTTTTGCTTTTAAAATAACCCCAAGTACCGCTCCAACTTGAGCTACCACGGCAATTGTTTGATACGCTTGAAACGAATCTCTGCCGTTTAAGTCAAAGTTAGCAAGTACCATCGGCGTAATTCCCCAGTGTACTCCGAAGATAACAACAATTTGCCAGAACCCGCCAATGATTGCTCCGGCCAAAGCAGGTACGTTTTCAGCTAAAAAGTTATAGCCATGAGCGATTCCGTTGGCACCCATCGTAGTAACAGGACCAATAAGCAAAATTGTTACTGGAACCATAATTACCATACATAAAAACGGAACAAACAGCGGTCTAACTACTTCATGAATGCTCTTATTTAGGAACCTTTCAAGATAAGACAAAATCCATACTAAAAATAAAGGCGGTAAAACAGAAGAAGTATAGACCGTTTCGGATAAGGGAAGACCTAAAAACGTAATGCTGCTTCCGTCTGAAATTTTCGCCGCCATTTCTGCCCATGTGGGACTCACTAATGCTGCACAGCAAGCCACTGCGATGTAGGTATTAGTTTTAAAATGCTTGGATGCTGTGATGGCGATAAATATAGGTAAAAAAACAAACGGTGCCCATGAAATGAAGCTTAATACTTGAGACGTACCCGTTTTTGCAAAGCTATCCGAAAACAAATTAATTAAGATTAACGAGCCCTGCAAAATTCCTGCCGCTGCTAGGATGTATACAAACGGTGCAAACACAGCGGACATCGTAGCAATCACGCGATTTAAGATTGTCCCTTTGTTTTCAGTTTGCTCCTCTGTGGTATCCAAGTTTACTAAACTAGCAAACTCTTCATAAACGTCTCCCACGTGCTGCCCAATAACAACTTGGAACTGTCCGCTGTTTTCAACTACCGTAATGACACCTGGCATAGAAGACACCGTGCGGTTGGCTTCTGGCTTTGAGCGTTTTAACACAATTCGCAGCCTCGTGGCACAGCGTGTAGCGCTTACAATATTTTCTTCGCCGCCCACCGCATCTAAAATGTCTGCCGCAAGCTTGTGATAATCTCTAATTTTACCTCCCATACGTTTAACCCCCTTGTTGAGTATACGCTTTCAGTATAATTGTATCGATACAATTTATCAATACCCAAATAAAATAATAATCAATAAATAATTTAAGTTTAGGGTGTGCAGTTAGATTATGGTATAATCGTGTTATTCTCGAGACAAATTCAGTAAAGAGGTATAGCTATGATCAAATACCAACAAATTGCAATTGAAATTGAAACCTATATTGAAGAACATAAGCTTCAGCAAGGAGAAAAGCTGCCTGTATTAGAAACCCTGATGGCGCAGTTTAAGGCGAGCAAAAGTACCGTAACAAAGGCCTTAGATCTGCTGGAGAAAAAAGGCGTTGTTTTTCAAGTGAGAGGAAGCGGCATTTTTGTCCGCCGTCATAAACGAAAAGGATATATCGGTTTGCTTTCTAACCAAGGATTTACAAGTGAACTTGAGGATTTTCATTTAACATCGGAAGTGATTGAGCTAGATGTACGAAAGCCGAAGCAAGAAGCCGCGTTAAATTTAAACATAGCCGAAGATAGCGACGCATATTATGTCAAAAGAGTACGGTATATTAACGGCCAGACGCTGTGTCTAGAAGAATCATTTTATAATAAATCCATCGTTACATACTTAAATAACGAAATTGTGTCAGAGTCTATTTTTCATTACATTAAAGAAGGCCTTGGCTTAAAAATCGGGTTTTCTGATCTATATCTTCACGTTGGTAAGCTGAACGAAGAAGAAGCTACATACTTAGGATTAAAAGAAGGCGATCCTAAATTATTTATTGAAACGCTCTTTCACTTAGCGAACGGCCAGCCGTTTGACTTTTCAAAAGTGACGTACAACTATGAACAATCTCAGTTCTTTTTACAAGCAACGAGTCATGTTTTATAAAAAAGTGTCTGTCTCTCAATTAGTAAGGAACGAGAGGCAGGCACTTTATTTCATTTTTTCAATAAAAATATGAAATAAGATAATGATTGTAATAAATAGGAAATTAATATACGATAAAATGGATAAAGGGTTTATAGAAGAGATAAGGAAATGAGGTGCGAAGTTGAAAAAGATGCTGAGTTATCTTATTCCAATGCTTTTTATGTTTGGTTTGCTTTCCATGAATTTATTTCAGCCGACTAAAGGCGATTTTATCGCTGTAGGTGTGATATCGATTCTTGCAGGTGTTGTGATTGGTTTTATAATGAACATAGGCAGTGCAGTATTAAAAACAGTCAAAAGTAAGATGGAGTAAACTGATTGGAGGCGGTGGAGGTTTTGAGTGAAAGTATCATTATTCAGCCATATGCTAGCAAGTATCAACAGCAAGTAGTGGATTTAATTCTTCATATTCAGCAGCAAGAATACCAAATTCCAATAACGGAAAAAGATCAGCCTGATTTGTTTGAAATCGAAAACTTTTATCAACAGGGGAATGGAAATTTCTGGGTTGCTGTTTGCAACGAAAGAGTAGTAGGAAGCGTAGCTTTAATAGACATTGGCAGCCATCAAGTAGCGCTGCGGAAAATGTTTGTAGCAAAGTCTTATAGAGGAGCAAACTTTAAAACAGCTCACCGGTTATTGCATACAGCTATCGCTTGGGCAAAAGAGAGAGAAGTGGAAAGAATATATTTAGGAACCACATTACAATATAGAGCTGCTCATCGATTTTATGAGAAAAATGGGTTTCAACATATAGAGAAAGAAAAGCTGCCTGAGAATTTCCCGGTGATGAACGTAGATAAAAAGTTTTATACATATAAGGTATAAAGTAAGCCGCTAGATTCATAAATCTAGCGGCTTTTACTTTGGCAATGTCTCTTGATAATGAACTCTTCTTTTAAGTAGAAAATTGTCTAACTGAGCAATTAAAATCCCTGCGACCACAATAACAGAACCAATCAGTTCTTTAAGCGTAAACAGCTCATGCAAAAAAAGAACGGCAAACAGCGCAGCAAAAATAGGCTCTGTTGCAAAAATAAGTCCTGTGTGAGTAGGAGTTGTATAGCGCTGCGCAATAGCTTGACAAATGAATCCAATCGCGCTGCAAAGAACGCCAAGACCTAAAATCGCAATCCATGATGATAAAGTAGTTGGGATGCTAGGGTGTTCAAATAAAAAGCTGCAAGTCAGTGCAAATAATCCAGCAAAACCCAGCTGTAAAATGCCGAGAGCAATTGGATTTTCATTTTTTGTAAATGTGCCAGTTAACGTAATATGAATGGCATAACATAGTGCGGTTCCAATGCAAAGTAAATCACCAGCATTCATATGAAAGGAGTGCTTTAAAGTTAAAACACCTATACCGGTTAGGGTAGTGATAACGCCAAGCCCAATCGGCCAAGAAGGAAGCTTCTTCACTAACAAGCAGTTGAGCAACGGAACAAAAATAACCGTTAAACTGACAAGAAACCCGGCGTTTGAAGCAGACGTCATGCTGACGCCAAACGTGACAAATGCAAAAACGGAAAACAGTAAAAAGCCTAAAATAGCGGATGATAAAATCGTTTTGCGCGTGATTTGTCGTAAAGGCTTATGAAAAAACAGCCCGGCAATGAAAAAAGCAATCAAACATCTAAGCGCAATAATGGTAAATGATCCGAGCGAACTCAGCCCCATTTTCATAAACACGTACGACATGCCCCAAAATACGTTTACCCCAATCATCATCACATTTGCTCGTGTGCGGTAACTCACGTTCAACCCTCCATTTTTTATCATGTACCCACAGTATACAAAGGAATTTGATATTAATAAAATGAATCTTTATAATGATAAACGTGAATTAAATTCATGTTTAGGCGGGATAAAATGAGCTTAGTAAAATACGAAATTTTAAACAAAGTAGCGGAATTGCAAAGCTTTACAAAAGCGGCAGATGCGATGGCGCTCACGCAGTCAGCGGTCAGTCATGCCATTACAAATCTTGAATCGGAATTTGGATTTCCGCTTGTAAATCGAAACAGGTCGGGTATTACCTTAACAACAGAAGGCGAAACGATGCTTCTTGCCATTCGGAAAGTGCTGCAAGAAAATGAAAAAGTTCATCAAGAAGCAGCCAGTCTCTTAGGTCTTGCAAAAGGAACGATTAAAATTGGCATTTTTAAAAGCGTGTCGACCAAATGGCTTCCTGAAATTATTCAGCTGATGGAAAAAAACTACCCTGATATTCAAATTCAGCTCAAAGAAGGCGATTACCTTGAAATTGAACAGTGGCTGCTGAGCGGAGAAATAGACTGCGGCTTTATTAACATTACGCATTCAAGTCAATTTCATATTATTTCTTTAAAAAAAGATCGACTGCTGTGCGTCGTATCGAATCAAAGTGCTCTATATCATCAGCAAACCGTTTCTTTTGAAGATCTAGAGAAAGAACCTTTTATTATGCCGACATACGGCGGTTATCATGATATTAAGCAATTGTTTGAAGAACGTGGCATTCAGCCTGAAATCCGCTTTGAATTAATGGATGAAAGTGCTATTTTATCGATGGTTACGCATCACTTAGGAATTAGTATTTTACCTGAAATGCTTTTGGATTCGATCCCGCAAGAGCTGCGTGCGATTCCGTTTCAAGTGGACAGCTACCGTTCAATTGGTCTAGCTACTCGTTATCATCTTTCACCTGCAGCCAAAAAATTTGCTGAAACAACGCAAGCATGGCTGCAAAATTCGGACAAGTAAAAAGTTATTTATAAAACCAAAAACGGATATTTCATAAGACTCTTAGGAACTAAGCGCATCTTTGTGCTATAATAAAGCTATACAATTACCTATTAGTCATCATTGATGACTAATTTTTTTTGGAGGATAATATGGAAGATTTATTACAATTAAAGAACAAGAACATTGTTATTATGGGAGTTGCCAACGACAGAAGTATTGCTTGGGGTGTTGCAAAAGCCCTTCATCAAGTAGGAGCAAACTTAATTTTTACATACCGTAAAGAACGTTCACTAGGAAAATTGAACAAGCTGTTAGAAAAAAATGAAATTCAAGCATCATTAATTGCTGAATGTGATGTAAACAGCGACGAAAGCATTGAAGCAGCTTTCAAAAAAATCGGAGAAGAAGCAGGCACAGTTCACGGAGTGATTCACTCTGTTGCGTTTGCTCACTCAGAAGATTTAAACGGCGAGTTCATCAATACATCAAGAAGCGGATATGCATTTGCTCAAGATACAAGCGCTTATTCATTTATCGCGGTAGCGAAAGCAGTAAAACCTCTTATGACAGAAGGCGGTTCTCTTGTAGCAATGAGCTATCTTGGTGCAGAACGCGCAGTTGAAGGCTATAACGTAATGGGCGTAGCGAAAGCAGCGCTTGAGTCTTCAGTAAAATACTTAGCGTTAGACTTAGGGAAAGACAATATCCGCGTAAACGCGATTTCAGCAGGTCCAATTCGTACACTTGCAGCAAAAGGTATTTCTGACTTTAACCAAATTCTTCACAAAGTTGAAGAAAAAGCACCTCTTAAGCGTAACGTAACGCAAGCAGAAGTTGGCGACATGACGGTTGTATTACTGAGCCATCTTTCACGCGGCGTAACAGGAGAAATCGTACACGTAGACGCTGGTTATAATATCGTAGGTTAATTCCAAAACACCTTCTCAAATGAGAAGGTGTTTTTTTATGGGAAGACAAATGCATCCAAAAAAACACAGACCCCTTAAAGAAATATTATTAGCAATAACGTGAATCATAAGAAATATTCATTCTATACTTCTAGATAAATACGTGCTTCCACTTATAAAACAAGAGCTCATGCGTATAAGTAAAGATAGGAAATACGTAATTTAATTCACAATTAATCAAACGCCTATATTTTAAAATAGATAAGCTCTAAATCCTAAAAAAAACATATGATGTGGCAAAGGAAAAGGAGTTGAAGAAATATGCATCAAGGACAGCAGCATTATGTTCCATGGGAACAATGGCATCACCAGCATCCGCACGGCACATGGAATCAATGGCATCAGCAACATCCCCATGTACCTTGGGAGCAGTGGCATCACCAGTATCCGCACGGCACATGGAATCAATGGCATCAACAACATCCATATACACCTTGGAATCAGTGGCATCATCAGTATCCGCACGGTACGTGGAATCAGTGGCACCAGCAAAATCCATATGTGCCATGGAATCAGTGGCACCATCAGCATCCACACAGTTCGTGGAATCAATGGCATAATATTTATCATCAAAGCTAATCAGCTTTTTACCATAAAAGGTCCGGTTCTCCTTGGGAACGGGACCTTTTGTGTGTAGACGTGAATGATGCAGTAAGCTTGATTTTCAGCGCTGTATACGAGCGACGATGATGAAGAATATGTTTGGTCGATAGGGTAGGGGATACACAAATAAAGCGGATTAAAGACCACCATTCATGATGTTTAAGCTGTATAAAATGAAATAGTTCGCAGTAAAGCAACTATGTAAACAAGCAAAAATTAAACATAATTTTCTTGCTTGACAATATACCTATAGGGGTATAATAATAGAGCATGTAAACAACATCAAATTGATAGCAAAGCGGTGATTGTTATGCTCTATATAGCAGTGTTGTTGCTTGCTATTTCATTTATCGCATACAGACGTTATTATCCTGTTAAAGGAATACAGTGCATACGTGAATCTGAAGCAAAAGAACTTGGGCCAACGGTTGTAGATATTCGTCATTATCATGAAGTTCGCGATTCTATTGGTATAGTTATTCCGTATGCGTATCTCAAACGCTTTTATTCAGAAATTCCACAGGGCAGCGTTCATCTGATTGCCGCAGATAGAGTGGAGTTAAATTTAGGCGTACGGTTCTTACGAAAAAAAGGTTTTGAAGTGCGCAGCTATGAGTTAGCAGCGTGTAAGTGTAAAAATAAAGGAAAGAAAGGGGTATTCGATTATGGAGTATAACCAACAAGTGAAAAATCGCCTGCGCCGAATTGAAGGCCAGCTAAAAGGCGTGCTTAGCATGATGGAGCAAGGAAAAGACTGCCGAGACGTCGTGACTCAATTATCTGCTGCAAGAAGTGCCATTGATCGCACAATGGGAGTCATTGTGAGCAGCAATCTTGAACAGTGCGTCAGAGAAAGCCTGGAGCAAGGAGAGCCAACGGAAGGTTTAGTGAAAGAAGCTGTACAGCTGTTAGTGAAAAGTCGTTAATAATTGTCACCTTGTTTAAGGTTGACGAATATCATTATTCAGTATAATATACCCTTACAGGTATATGTATATAAAAAGGAGAGATAAATACTATGAAAATTGATCAAGTTTTAGATGCAAAAGGATTAGCGTGTCCAATGCCAATCGTAAAAACAAAAAAAGCAATGGATACTTTAACAACAGGTCAAGTATTAGAAGTGCAAACGACAGATAAAGGTGCTAAAAGTGATTTAACAGCTTGGGCAAAATCAACAGGACACGAGCTTATTGATTTTAAAGAAGAAGACAGCACATTTATCTTTTACATTCAAAAAGGCTAATTTTTTTAGATTTAAATATACCCCTTAGGGTAATAGGAGGAACAACATGACTGATCAAAAGAAACGAACAACGATTGTATTATTTAGCGGTGATTACGATAAAGCGATGGCAGCTTATATTATTGCTAACGGAGCGGCAGCTTATGATCACGAAGTGACGATATTCCATACGTTTTGGGGGTTAAATGCGCTTCGTAAAGAAGAAATGGTGCCGGTGAAAAAAGGGTTTTTAGAAAAGATGTTTGGCAAAATGATGCCGCGCGGTGCGGATAAAATGGGCTTATCTAAAATGAACTTTGCAGGTATGGGAGCTAAAATGATTAAAAACGTAATGAAAAAGCATAATGCCCTAACGCTGCCGGAGCTTATCGAAATGGCACAAGAACAAGATGTGAAGCTAGTGGCTTGTACGATGACCATGGATCTTCTAGGGTTACAGGAAAAAGAACTGCTAGATAATATTGAATATGCAGGCGTAGCGGCGTATCTAGCCGACGCAGAAGACGGAAACGTAAACTTATTCATCTAAAAGATAACTCATGAAGCGAGGGTTAATATGATTATCAATGCGCTTATTATCGTCTTTCTGTTGTGGTTTTTGTATCAACGTTTTGCACCAGTAAAAGGTATTCAGCAAATAGCCACAACGGAGTTAAAAGCAAAGTTGAAAAATAAAAATAACCAGTTGATCGACGTGCGAACACCGCATGAATTTCGTACCAAACATATTAAAGGATTTCGAAACATTCCTTTATCAGAACTGCCGGCGCAAACAGGCCAGCTTTCAAAAGACAGAGAAGTAGTCGTTATTTGTCAAAGCGGAATGAGAAGTATGAAAGCAAGTAAGCTTTTGAAAAAGCAAGGTTTTACATCCATCACCAACATTAAAGGCGGAATGAATACGTGGAGATAAATCAAGAAGGAGGAGACGTAGCGTGAAGGCAATAACAGCACAAGAAGTAGAACAATTAGTAAAAAAACAAGAACAAATTCACATTTTAGACGTGCGTGAAGTAGAGGAAGTAAAAACAGGTAAAATTCCAGACGCGTTAAATATCCCGCTTCCTTTATTAGAATTCCGTATGCATGAGTTAGATAAAGCAAAAAATTATATTGTTGTCTGTCGTTCTGGTGGCAGAAGCGGAATGGCAGTTCGTTTTCTTGAGCAGCAAGGCTACAGTGTAACGAATATGACCGGCGGAATGATGGAGTGGAAAGGGGAAACGGTCTAATTTTTTTAGAGAAAAATATACCCCTACTAGTATTTAAACCAAGGAGGAAAAAGAAATGATGCAAGCAAACTTCGTATTAGATGCAAAAGGGTTTGCGTGTCCAATGCCAATCGTAAGAACTAAGAAAAAGATGAATGAATTAGAAGCAGGTCAAGTACTAGAAATTCAAGCAACGGATAAAGGCTCTACGGCTGACTTACAAGCGTGGGCAAAAAGCACAGGTCATGAGTATTTAGGTACCGAGACAGAAGGTGACGTTCTTCACCACTTTCTTCGTAAAGGCGGTGCCGAAAAAAACGTAACGCCAATTCCTGAAATTCCATTAGAAGAATTTGCGAAAAAAGTAGAAAATGATGAACATCTTCATATTTTAGACGTTCGTGAAGTAGAAGAATATGATGCAGCTCATATTCCAGGCGTAGTTCATATTCCGCTTGGTGAAGTAGAAAAACGTTCGAATGAGTTAAATAAAGAGAATGAAATTTATATTATTTGCCACTCTGGAAGACGAAGTGAAATGGCAGGGCAAACGATGAAAAAGCAAGGCTTTAAAAACTTAATTAACGTGGTTCCTGGTATGTGTGACTGGACAGGTAAAGTAGAGTAACCAATGAATCATAGTGAATTAAAAAAATTTGATATTTTATATACCTAAGGAGGTATTTTAATATGACAGTGCATGTTCTTACTGCAAAAGAAGTTACATCTAAAATTATCAATAAAGAAGCGTTATTTATCTTGGACGTTCGTAACGAAAGTGATTTTAGCGATTGGAAAATTGAAGGTCATCAATTTCAGCATTTAAACGTGCCGTACTTCGATCTTTTAGACGGAGTAGAAGAAATCTTAGAAAAAATCCCTTCTGATAAAGAAGTGTTAGTTGTCTGCGCCAAAGAAGGTTCATCCGTTATGGTAGCTGACATGCTTTCAGAAGCGGGTCTTACCGTATCGTACCTAAAAGGCGGTATGAAAGCGTGGAGTGAATATTTAGAGCCTGTTAAAGTCGGAGATTTAAAAGACGGCGGAGAGATCTATCAGTTTGTTCGTATCGGTAAAGGATGCCTATCATATATGATCGTATCGAACGGTGAAGCTGCTATTATTGATGCGACGCGTATGGCGGATGTGTATATTAACTTTGCCAAAGAACTTGGTGTCACAGTTAAGCACGTGTTTGATACTCACCTTCATGCAGATCACATTTCAGGAGGAAGAGTTATTGCTGAAGCAACAAATGCAGCTTACTGGCTGCCTCCAAAAGATGCAGAAGAAGTGGTTTTTGACTACAAGGCGTTAGAAGAAGGCAGTGATGTCGTGATTGGTAACACAACGATTACGATTCAGCCTCTTTATTCACCGGGTCATACGATTGGATCAACTTCTTTTATCGTAGACGATCAATACTTGCTTTCAGGTGATATTTTGTTCATCGATTCAATTGGACGTCCTGATTTAGCTGGTATGGCTGAAGACTGGGTAGGCGATCTGCGCGAGACGCTTTATACACGCTATAAAGCATTATCAGATGAGCTAATCGTATTGCCAGCTCATTTTATGATTATTGATGAGCTAAATGACAACGGCAGCGTAGCTGAAAAATTAGGTACTTTGTTTGCGGAAAATCATGGACTAAATATTGAAGACGAAGCAGCGTTCAGACACTTAGTAACAGATAACTTACCGCCGCAGCCAAATGCATATCAAGAAATCCGTGAAACCAATATGGGAAAAGTAAGTCCAGATGAAGAAAAACAGCGTGAAATGGAAATTGGACCAAACCGCTGTGCGATTCGCTAAGTGAAAAATTCAATCTAACGAAAGGAGAGAAAGAAATGGAATCAAATAAAGTACTAGATGCAAAAGGGCTGGCATGTCCAATGCCGATTGTTAAAACAAAAAAAGCAATGAATGAACTTGAAGCAGGTCAAGTGTTAGAAATTCGCGCAACGGATAAAGGGGCGAAAAATGACCTTGCAGCCTGGGCTAATTCTGTCGGTCACGAGCTTCTTCAGACAGAAGAAGGCGACGTTCTTAAATTTTGGATTAAAAAAGGATAAGAAATAATGGACGAAAAGGGTATCTCTTGTAAAAGGTACCCTTTCCTTATATGAAACGGAGCGACTATAGATGGATCTTACATTTATCATCACGCTTTTTCTCATTGGATTTATTGGGTCGTTTATTTCCGGTATGGTCGGTATTGGCGGGTCTGTTATTAATTATCCGATGCTGTTATATATTCCTCCATTAGTAGGAGTAGGAGCATTAACCGCGCATCAAGTCTCAGGTGCAGGAGCTATTCAAGTATTCTTTGCGACAATAGGCGGCGTATGGGCATATCGAAAAAGCGGATTTTTAAACAAACCATTAATTTTATATATGGGCAGCAATATTCTAATCGGCAGCATGCTTGGAAGCTACAGCTCACATTATATGAGTGAACAAGGATTAAATGTTGTATATGGAGTTTTAGCTCTTATTGCGGTTATTATGATGTTTATTCCAAAGAAAAATTTAGATGAGATAAAAGAAGGCGAACTTCAATTCAATAAAGGATTAGCTTCTATTTTATCACTGCTTATCGGAGCCGTAGCAGGCGTGTTAGGAGCAGGAGGAGCCTTTATTTTAGTTCCTGTGATGCTCGTGGTGCTTAAAATTTCAACTCGAATTACCATCGCAACTTCACTAGCCGTTACCTTTATTTCTTCCATTGGTTCGACGGTTGGAAAGCTGATAACGCATCAAATCCCTTTTATACCTGCACTTATTTTAGTTGCTGCAAGCCTAATTGCCTCTCCAATCGGTGCAAAAGTGGGGCAGAAAATGAATACAAAAGTGCTTCAGTGGATCCTTGCCGGTTTAATTTTAGCAACGACAATTAAGATTTGGTGGGGATTGCTATAAAAAAAGCTAAAGCTATGGATTCCCATAGCTTTAGCTTTTTTTATAGTACTTCATCACTTTCCACAAACGTTTCAAGCGCAGGATGAAATTCTTTTTGATAGTGGTTAAACGGACATACTTTCACAACAGTAGAGCGAAGCGCATTGGATTTTGATGTATTTAACACTTGCTTGCATTTAGGGCATCGTTCATTAAACAGAAAATGAAGCCATTTCACTTTTCATCACTCCTGTACTAAAACCTTTAAATCTTATCGAGTTAATAAGGATTATAAAGGGTTTTATACGGAAGGTCAATGAAAAGGGAATTTTTAAATGTTACGAAGCTTTTTTAACTTACGCTGATACGCCAGGTAAGGAAGTCCTGGAAATACTAAAAGCACTGTTGAAATCATTAATAAAATGTCGCTAATCATTCCTACTGCTTCCGGCAGCCAACCGTATGAGCTCATAGCGTTAAAAAACAGAAAAAACACCATAGCAACAAGAATAGATAGAGCTGCTTTGCCTACCGAATGCTTTTCTCGTTTGTATCTATCAATAGTAGTTTCTACATCAGAATAGATAGGTTTTGTTCCCGGAGGTGCGCTGAAAATATGCATTGCATGACCTGTTGAACAAATGTGATGCCATCCAGCATCTTTAAAAAACAGAAAATATTCATCATCTGCATTTTCTTGAAAATCCAGTGAATATTGAAGGTCTTGAGGCTCTCCTTTTTTTAATGTATATCCTAAAAATGCAAAACGATCTAAGAGCCAGCCTTTTTTAGCATAGTCGCTGAGCTTTTGTAAATCTTCTTTCTCTGCAAAAGCCGTTCCGCCGCTCATTATGTATTTTGTCTTTTTCATTTATAAACCTCCTAAAGCATCTTCAGCGTGTTTAATCATTTCTTTACGGCGCTGAATTTCTTTTTTTAAAAACTGAATTCCTTTTTCCGTTGCAACATACGTTTTCTTTTTGTCTTTGCTTTCGCTAAAAGGCGTAATTAACTCAGCTGCAAGAAGCTTTTTAATCGTGGTGTACATGGATGCAGGTCCAATCGAAAACTGTTGATTGGTCATGTCTTCAATGGTTTTCATAATAAGATATCCGTGTTTTGCTTCTATGAGGGACACTAAGATGTAGTAGGACGTGTCGGTAAGTTCCCCCGTCTCTAATGAATCGTTTCGCGGCATATTCAGCCTCCTTATATCATTAAACGATATATCGTTAATTGATATATATCATTTAATGATATAAGCAGTCAATATAAAATGTTAAATTTCAGGTTTATGATTACCTCATGAAACGATTTAACGAGTATAAAAGGAAAGGAATCTTACAAAATAATTTACTGAAATAAGTATATTTGTATAAAAAATTAAGAATTTGTAGAATTTATTGTTTATTTATTTGATTTTTATGTTATCCTTTTTAACATACATTAAATACAAGGCCATAATTATCGTACAACCTTTGATTTGTATTACAAATAGTGAATGAGAAAAATATGTACCGAAAGGAGAACGTGGCATCAAGAAGAAATGAAGAGTCAGAGAGCAAGCAGATGCTGGTTGTCTATTAAAAAGGCATTTTCCAAGGCTTAAAAGAAGTCTGAGCTCATAGGGAAGGTTTTTGTTTTAATTTTTCTGACTATTCGAATAATTAACCCGTTATTAAAAGTTTAAAATCTAGAAAAGGAATGATCGTCAATGAAAGATAAATTTGCCCAACGAGCTAGTCTTGTAAAATCCTCTGAAACGCGTGAAATCTTAAAAGTAACGGAACGACCAGAAGTCATTTCGTTTGCAGGAGGACTTCCCGCACCGGAGCTATTTCCCGTTGAAGCAATGAACGATGCGTGCCGAGCCGTATTAAATGAAGACGGAGCGGCTTCGCTTCAATACAGTACAACAGAGGGGTATATCCCTTTACGAGAAGCAATTTCTAAACGAATGCAGCATATCGGCATCGAATCCACAGTTTCGAACATTTTAATTACGTCCGGATCTCAGCAGGCAATAGATCTTACCGGAAGACTGTTTCTTAATGACGGAGACGTGGTAATCTGTGAAAGCCCAACGTACCTAGCGGCCATTAACGTATTTAAATCCTACAATGCGACGTTTGTAGAAGTAGACATGGACGAAGACGGAATGATTATGGAAGAGCTAGAGAAAAAGCTTCAGGAAAATCCCCATGCTAAATTTATTTATACGATTCCTGATTTTCAAAATCCTACAGGGCGCACCTTAACGCGAGAAAGACGTCAGCGAATGATCGAACTTGCGAACGCATACGACGTGCTAATTGTAGAAGATAATCCGTACGGAGGAGTCCGATTTGCAGGAGAAACGCTGCCGCCGGTTAAGCATTTTGATACAGAAGGCAGAGTGATTTACATCAGCACATTTTCTAAAATCTTTGCACCAGGTCTTCGAATCGGCTGGGTATGTGCAGATGAAGCTTTTATTGATAAGTACGTAGCGTTTAAGCAAGTGGCTGACTTGCATACGGACAGCTTTGCTCAGCGCGTAACCGCTAAGTACATGGAGCTTTATGATATCGAAGAGCACATTCAAAAAATTAAAGCCGTATACAAAGAGCGATGTACCCAAATGCTATCGTGCATTGAAGAATTTTTCCCGGAGAATTTGTCTTACAGTAAGCCAGAAGGCGGATTGTTTATTTGGGTGGAACTGCCCCAAGGAATCGATTCAGCACATATCTTTTCAGAATGTCTAAAAAATAACGTAGCCTGTGTGCCTGGAACACCATTCTTTCCAAACGGCACAAGAAACAATGCGCTGCGCTTGAATTATTCTAATATGTCTGCTGAACAAATCGTTGAAGGCATGAAGCGCATGGGAGACGTATTGCATCGTGAATTGACAAGGGAAACGACTGTTTTATAAAAAGAATGGAAAAATCAAATAAAGCGATCTTATTGATTCATGAAATATACGGTGTGAACGATCATATGAAGTTTATGAAAGAGAAATTGTCTAAGTTAGAAGCAGATATTATCTGTCCTAACTTATTATCTAAAGACGTTTCTTATAGTTATGAAGAAGAAGGAATGGCTTATCAAAACTTTGTTCAAAACATTGGTATTGATGAGGGTTCAAGACAAATTAATAACATGTTAATTCAACTAAAACAAGAATATGAAGAAGTAGGAGTTATAGGCTTCAGTGTAGGAGCAACAATGTCGTGGCTATGCAGTGAAAACAATTTGTGTAACTTTGTGATTGGCTGTTACGGATCGCGTATTAGAGATTATGTAAATAGAAGTCCTGCTTGCCCAACTCTTCTTATTTTTCCTACTGAAGAGCAAACATTTGATGTAGACTCTTTAATAAATTCATTGGAGCAAAAAAGAGAGCCGCTTTTGGAAATCATAACGTTTTATGGCGTTCATGGTTTTATGAATCCTTTTTCACGAACCTTTAATAAAGAATCAGCAGACCAAGCCTTTCAAACAATAAGTGATTTTCTCGAAAAACAATTAGCTGATCACTAGCTATGTATTCTGAAAGTGATACCTTACAATAAGCAGAAACTGACCCTTTTTCAGTACATATACATGTATTAACATTTTCTTTAGACGTATCGAAAAGGAGCGAGATTATGCTAAAGTCAGGTGAACTTGTAGGAACATCGGTAAAGCTAGTGCCGCTTGAAAAAATGCATGAGCAAGGACTCTATGAAGCTGCAAAACCGAAAGAAATTTGGGAGCATCTCCCGGTAAAAGTTCATAGTCTAAGTGATATGAAACGGCTGATTGCAAGTGCTTTAAAAGCCAAGCAAGAGGGAAGAGAGCTGCCTTTTGCTGTGTTTGATATAGAGTCACATTCGATTGTAGGAAGCACAAGATTTTTAGATATATCACTTCCCAACAAAAGCGTAGAAATAGGGTGGACATGGTATCATCCGTGCGTGTGGCGCACCCGTGTTAATACGGAGTGTAAGTATTTATTATTAAAATACTGTTTTGAAGAGCTGAAGCTTCACCGCGTTCAATTCAAAACGGATGTACGAAACAATCGATCTAGAGAAGCTATTAAACGGTTAGGGGCCACGCAAGAAGGCATCAGCAGAAAACATATGGTTTTACCTGATGGAGACGTACGAGATTCGGTTATCTTCAGTATAATTGACGACGAGTGGCCGTTTGTCAAAAAGCGGCTAGAAGATTTTTTACATGCAGCCAGTCAGGGGAATAAAGAAAATGCCAGCAATTAATGGCATTTAACGATCAAAGGCACAAGCTATAGCTTGTGCCTTTGATCGTTAAAGAGCCTCTTTAATAATTTTTTTATAGTAAAGAACAGATAAAATACCAAAAATAGAGTACAGGGCAGTATAGACAATCATCACGATAATCATAGGCATCCAAAGTTCTGTTCCAAAAAAGAACCAGCCGGATTGGACGGCAAAATAGCTGTGAAGCAAGCCTATGGTTAACGGGATGCCGAAGTTAAAAAGCTGCTTAATCATTATGCCAGTTAGTAAGTCTTTTTCGGTAAAGCCTAATTTTCTAAGAGTCGTATAGTTTGGTTTTTCATCTTCACTTTCATCCATTTGCTTAAAGTAAAGAATGCACCCTGATGTGATTAAAAAGGCTAGTCCAAGGAAAGCGACAATGAACATAATTAGACCCATAGTCTGCTTTTGGCTTTTTACCGTTTCGATACGCGAATCATTGAAGGTATGATTGCCCAATTTCATTTCTTTGAAAATCTCATTTGCTTTTGGTAAGTCATTTTCTTGTGATATATCTATCCCTGTGTACATAGAAGATTCTCTTTGAATAGAAGGATCCACGTCTTTTTCCAGTTCATTAAACACGGAATCGGCTACAATCACAGTAGGCATACCGCTCGTAAAATAGGTAGATAAGAGAAATTTTCGATTTAAACCTATATACTTTTGCGGAATGACTTTTTTCTTTCCTTTTAGCTCAATTTCTCCGGAATCTTTAAATGAATTTACTCGTTGAAGCATATCATTATAGCCGGTAAACAAAGTTTCATTTTGAGCTACATTTACACCACTAACAGATTTTTCATTAACAACCGAAAAAACCATAGCGGACGAGTCTACCATCGGGCCTTCCAAATTATTTTCTAAGATGTTTTTTACGTTTGCTTTTACTTGGATGACGTCGATCTTTTTTTCCGTATATGCTATTTTCTTTCGATCCAGTGCGGCTTTAAACGAAGCAGCGTCTTTTGTATTATTGATAGAAAAATCGTTAGGCACATAATCTTCGGCCGACTTTTCAGCAGAATAATAAGAGATGTAGCTCAAGCACAATAGGCCAATAGCCAGAGCCGATACGGTTGTAATAACCGTCAGCAACAATGCGTTTGATTTCATCCGAAACATAATCGAAGAAAGAGATAGTACATCGTTAATTGACAAATAGCCTTTTTTGCTTTTTCGCATCAGATTTAATAAAAAGCGAACTGAGCCTTTATAAAACAAATAGGTTCCAATGATAACCGAAGCTAAAATGGATACCATTGCGATGGACAAAGCATTCATGCTTGTAAAAGATCCGTCAAACAATTTAGCAGAAATATAGTAGCCGGAAGCAATAAAGATCATGCCAAGAATTCCAATAATAATTTCAAGAATACTGATTTTTTTTGTTTTGCTTTCTGTTGATGACGTAACGCGGAATAAAGCC
Source organism: Priestia sp. 53B2 (assembly GCF_056099005.1). Lineage (NCBI taxonomy): Bacteria > Bacillati > Bacillota > Bacilli > Caryophanales > Bacillaceae > Priestia > Priestia sp. 53B2. Next base: position 131,593 of record NZ_JBLZXA010000001.1, on the reverse strand, counting down.
AAAATGGTCTGTCTTTTAATAAAAAGATAGTTCATCGTCATAATCAGCAAATAGATAGCACCGAATACAATCAGCGTTTGAATCAAGGCTTCTTCGGAAAAATGAAGCTTGGCAATGCCTTTTGTGTCGGTGATTTTAAACAAAATCATAATGACCGCTTTTGAAAACGAAAACCCGATTAGAATGCCGACAATCAGTGAGGCAAAGTACAGCATAAAATTTTCAACGGTCAAAATCCGGAAAATTCTTGTTTTAGTCATGCCAATTAGCTGAAATAAGCCAATTTCTTTACTGCGCCGTTTGATGAATATCATGTTTGCATATAATAGAAAGATAGAAACGATGGCAACAAGTAAAACAGAAGCGGCCCGAACCGCTGCGCCTCCTTTAATTGAACCTTTGGTTGCATCAAGAGCAGGGTCATACTGCAGCGTTACAAAAGCAAAATATAAAGCTGCGCTGAAAATTAGTGCAAAAACGTATAAATAATAGTTTTTTACATTCTTTTTGAAGTTGCGAAAAATCAGCTGATTAATGTTCATGTTGAACTCCGCCTAGCACGCCTTGAGTTTTCATAATATCGTCAAAAAAGGCTTTTTGCGTTTGGTCGCCTTTGTACAGCTGCGTATAAATTTGTCCGTCTTTTATAAAAATGACTTTGCTGCAATAGCTGGCTGCCACTGGGTCATGCGTTACCATCACAATACTTGCGCTTCTTTTGTCATTAAGCTCGGTCAGTTTGTTTAACAAATCGCTTGCCGCTTTTGAGTCAAGTGCACCGGTTGGTTCATCAGCAAAAATCATGCTTGGCTCATGAATAAAGGCTCTTGCAGCGGAAGTACGCTGCTTTTGTCCTCCGGAAATTTCACTTGGATATTTATCTTTCAGCTCATGGATGCCGAGCTGTTTGGCCAGCGCGTCAAATTTTTTGTGAGCTACTGCTGAAGGAGTTTTTGCAACAGAAAGAGGCAAGAGGATATTTTCTTTCACTGTCAGCGTATCAAGCAAGTTATAGTCTTGAAAGATAAAGCCTAAATGTGTTTTTCGGAAGTTTGCTAACTGCTTTTCTTTCATTCTGCTAATTTCATTTCCTTCGATTTTGATGGTTCCTCCGTTGATTTTATCAATGGAGGAAAGCACGTTCAGAAGCGTCGTCTTGCCTGATCCTGAAGCGCCCATAATTCCTACAAATTCTCCTTTCATAATCGTAATGTCTACGCCTTTTAATACTTCTTGTCTATTAAATTTATTTCCGTAGCTTTTATGAATATTAGTTGCTTCTAATATGTTCATATGTAATCACTCCTTTAATCTGATACGTTTATTATAGAAAAAGGGCTTTAGCTTTTCCTTTGATTCGCCGAACAAATAACGAAAGCATGTGACATTTTTGTCACATGCTTTTCATATCCACAAAATCATTTGATTTAGGAAAGGCAAGTGTAAATGTTGTGCCTTCATTAAGAGCAGACTGCACGCCAATGTGAATAGAAAGGGCCTGCGCAGCTTTTTTAGCCAGATATAAGCCCATACCTGTAGCACGGCTGTCTTCATGCTGCGTAGTTGAGGTGAAACCTTTCTCAAAAATGCGCGGCATATCTTGAGGAGAAATGCCCCGTCCGTTATCTTTTACCTCGATGTATACTTGACCGTGGTGCTCGTAGCTTCTAATCATTACATCAGATTCTTCACTGTACTTGACTGCGTTTGTTAACAGCTGTCTCATAATAAACGAAAGCCACTTTGCATCACACAGTACACGTTCTGCCTGTAGGTCTACATCAAACCCAATATTTTTTTGCATGCACCAAGCTTGCAGCGTTTTGATTTCAGTGAAAATAAGGGACTCTAAATCCAGATGTTCAATATACATATCATTTTCGATAAAGAAAATGCGCTTTTGATGCAGCTGTTGATCAAGTAAAAAGTGAATACGGAGCCATTCGAACGTCAAGTTTGCTTTAACTTCTCGATTTTCTAAACGTTCAATTATTAAATGCATCGCAGTTAAGGGCGTTTTAATTTCGTGAATCCAAGCTAACAGTTCATCTTTTTCCTGCGTCACGTGCAGCCGAGTTTGCACGCCATCTTTTTTCGCCTGTTCTAATTGTTGCATCAGATTTCGCTGAACAATCTTTTCAAACGGACGCAGCGGATGAGAAAGAGTAGAAGAATCAAAGAAGTCTTCTTCATCTTTTAGCTTTTGGTAAAATTTCGTTTCTTTCTGATAGCGGAAGACGCAGAAAATAAGAAAGATAATCGATGATAAAAACACGATATAGAGAATCGAAGACAGAGGAATGGATTCATCAATATACGCGATAAAAAGCATAAAAAAATGTATGATAAAAAAGAAAAGGATCCAGCTTAGACGCTCGCGAATAAAGAGTTTAATCATAGCGTTCCTCTTCAATGGCTACGTAGCCTTGACCGACTTTTGTTTCAATAAAAGTTCCCAGTCCAATTTCATCTAATTTTTTTCGCAGGCGATTGACGTTTACCGTCAGCGTATTATCGCTGATAAATCGTTTATCTTCCCACAAACTATTAATCAGTTCATCTCGGCTTACAATCGTATTCTTTTTATGTATTAAGCATTTTAAAATAAAGATTTCATTTTTGGTTAAATCGATAGCTGTAGATCCCGCTGATACTTTATTTTTTTCATAATCAATCGTTGCGCCTTGCCACGAAAGAAGGTTTACTTGTTCAACGCTGTAATTATATACGCGGCGGAGAAGAGCCTGTATTTTTGCTACAAGCACATCAAAATGAAACGGCTTTTGCACAAAGTCGTCTGCTCCAAACTGCATAGACATTACCATATCAGAAGGATGATCACGTGAAGATAGGAAGATGATAGGGATTTTTGAGTGAGAACGAATCATTCTGCACCAGTGAAATCCGTCATACTTCGGCAGCTGAATATCCATAATAACCAAATCAGGTTTTACCTCGCTAAACTCCTGCATAACGTTACTGAAATCACGGATGCCGTAAACATCATAAGACCATTGCTCCAACCGCTCTTTCAGTTCGTTAAACAGTGTTACATCGTCTTCAATTAAAAGAAGTTTAAACAATCACACGTACCACGCTTTCTGTTTTTATACTTATTTTATAGCAATATCCTTTTATTTACCATATGTGATAGTAGATTCACCGGCGTTCTTTATAAAATGTGAAAGAATAGCTTTCGAAGAGCATAGTTTATAAACATATATTGAACTCTAGTGAAGAAGGGAGAGCTATTATGAAAGCAATGGTATGTACAAAGTATGGTAAACCAGATGTTCTTCAGCTTCAAGAAGTGGAAAAGCCTATTCCAACAGAGAATGAAATACTGTTAAAAATTCATGCCACCACGGTCACATCGGGCGACTGCAGAGTGAGGAGCTTTAATAGTCCACTGCTATTGTGGCTTCCAATGCGAATAGTTTTAGGATTACGGAAGCCTAGAAAATCAATACTAGGCGTAGAGCTGTCCGGAGAAGTAGAGGAAGTCGGAAAGAACGTAACGCGGTTCAAAAAAGGCGATCAGCTTTTTGCAATGCCAGGTATGAAGTTCGGAGGATATGCGGAATATATCTGCTTACCAGAAAAGGGGACAATAGCCGTAAAGCCAGAGAATGTAACTCATGAAGAAGCCGCCTCTATTTCTTTCGGCGGCACGACGGCTCTCCATTTTTTTAGAAAAGGAAACATTCAAGCTGGGCAAAAAGTGCTTATCTACGGTGCTTCAGGTGCCGTAGGAACTGCCGCTGTACAGCTTGCTAGCTATTACGGAGCTGAAGTGACAGGCGTGTGCAGTGCTAAAAATAGTGAACTAGTAAAGTCTTTAGGAGCAGACCGCGTCATCGACTACCAACATGAAAATTTTACTGAAAAAGAAGAAAGATACGATCTTATCTTTGATGCCGTTGGGAAAATCACAAAAAATCAGTGCAAGGAAGCGTTAGCCTTAAATGGACGCTTTGTTTCGGTCGAAGGGCAAGGAACTGCCAAAGTGCAGACGAAAGATTTATTGCTTCTAAAAAAACTGATGGAAGAAGGGCAGATAAAATCAGTGATTGATAGATGCTACTCTTTAGAACAAATTCCAAACGCTCATGAGTATGTAGAAACAGGACATAAAATAGGGAGCGTAGTCGTTACGTTAAAAAAGTAAAAAAGAGAATCTCTATAAAAGATCCTCTTTTTTACGGTATTAAACTTTACTCTCCGCCTTTAATCCAAAGTTCAAGCGGAAGCCCTACAAGGTTCTTTCCGATCCATTCTCTGGCAATATTATTAGAAGGGCCCATAGCAATGCCCGCTCTGGCATCTCGGAACAAACGTTCAATAGGGCCTTTTTTATAGCCGTATCCGCCGCTTACATCCAATGCAATTCGCGTTGCTTTGTTGGCTACTTCTGAAGCGTGCACTTTAAATTCAGTTAGCGGGAGGGTAAGGACACCTTGTGCTTTTTGTTCAGCTTGTAAAATATCAAGCTGTTCTGCCAAGTCAATTTGCCATGGTTTTGTGCTTTCAATGAGGACTTTTGCTTCAGCAATCTGCTGGCGAATGACTTGATAGTCGCTAAGCTGGTTATTAAAATCGCGGTGAATCGTTCGCGTTGCATGGTTAACCGCAAGCTCTAGCGCATGTTCCGCTACTCCAAGCCAAGCAGAACCAAGGCCAATTAAATAAATAGGGGAAACACCGTTTAAGACGATTTCTTTCCCTGTTTCTTCACTGCCTAGAAGGTCTTCTTTTGGCACGTGTACATTTTTATAAGAAATCGGACCGCTGTGATTACCGCGAACGCCCAGCGCTTCCCATGGACTTGCAGTGATGCCGTCGGATTTTCCGTCTATAATAAAAAAGCTAATATCCGTTGCTTCTTGTGCTTCAGGACTGCGTGTTTGAACCACATAAAAATCAGCTTGCCCAGCGCTTGTAGTAAATGATTTGTCAGCATTAACTACATAATCTTCGTTATTTCGCTGCGCTTGACTGAAGTTGTACCACCAGTGTCCTCCTGAGGCTTTTTCACTTGTAGAATACGTACCAATCAGCCCTTGGTCAATTGGTTGTAACCAGCGTTTTTTTTGATCATCGTTTCCGTACAGCGTAATAGTTTGAACCGCTCCGACATGCATCACGTAAACTAAAGCAGTGGAAGCACAAGCTTTTGCAATTTCTTCAGCCACAATTGCAAAAGCCACGTGATCAAGCTCTAAGCCGCTGTATGCTTTTGGTACAAGAATGTTTCCCCAGCCTGCTTTAATAAGCGCTTCTAAATTTTCTCGTGGAAAAGCTCCTTCTTCATCTGTACGGGCTGCATTAGGCCGAATGACTTCATCTACGAGAGACGCAATTTTCTCGCGGATGGACGCGTAATAAGCGCGCGTAGATTGATTGTATACAGGACGTGCAGAAATTTCGACTGACATAACATACCTCCAAAGATTTTAATGTTCATTGTGATAAACTATTTACAATGCGCCCGCTTTTTCTTTTAGTTCCTGTTCTTTTTGTCTTACGAGCGGAATAATGGTTTCGCCAAACGTTTTGATTTCTTCATCATAATGTAAAAAGCCTGTCAAAATAATATCCACACCAATTTTTTTGAGTTCGATAATTTGATTGGCGACTTGTTCGGCTGTGCCGATAAGGCCAGTTCGGAAGCCGTCATTATACTGAACTAAGTTTTCAAATGAAGAGTTTGCCCACATGCCTTCACCTTGAGGAGAAGCTTTGCCCGCAAATTTTACTTGACTTTCAAATCCTTCAACGGCTTCTTTATCTGCTTGTAGAACAATTTCTTTTAGCACTTGTTTTGCTTGTTCTTCTGTTTCACGGACAATGACAAACCCGTTTACGCCGAATTGAATATTACGGCCGTTTGCGTTTGCTTTTACGTCTTCAATTTGGTTTTTTAAGTTTTCAATCGAGTTGCCGTTCATGAAATAAACGTCTGATACTCGGCCTGCCATTTCACGGGCGGCTTTAGAATTTCCTCCTTGAAATACTTTTGGCGGCTGAAGAGGCTTTGGTTTTAACGGTGCGTCATTTAATCGGTAAAAGTCTCCTTTGAACGTAGTCGTTTCGTTTTTCCATAGTTCTCGAAGCACGTTAATAAATTCTTCAGAACGGCGGTAGCGCTCATCATGATCTAGCCATGGTTCGCCGTAGCCGTTAAATTCGCCTTTAAACCAGCCGCTTACAACGTTCACAGAGACGCGTCCGCTGCTGATATGATCAATAGTCGAAATGATTTTAGCAAATACGCCGGGATGCCATAACCCCGGAAGAACCGCTGTAATAATGTTGATTTTTTTAGTAGTGGCGGCCAGAGCAGAAGCGAGAGTCGCAGCTTCTAGTTGATTTTCAGCTCCATAGCTTGCAAAAAATCTAGTTTGCAAGAGAACATAATCAAAGCCCACCTGCTCGGCAATTTGCGCATACCGGCTGTTTGCCTCAAATGACCACTCTGTTTTTTGAGGAATGTTGGAAATGACAAGGCCTCCGCTTACGTTCGGGGCCCAATAAGCAAATTGCAAACTCATATGTAACGCCTCCTTAGTTAAGTAGTGAAAATAAATGAGCTGGGTAAAACATTCATCTCCTTAAATGCCAAAGGCTCTTATCTCGCTTCAAGTTGAAGAGAAGATAAGAGCCTTCAGTAGCCTGACAGGCGGTACGGATGCTGAATGTACATATAGTTATATCACCGGTTATTCCGATAGTCAAAGTGAGTTTTGAGAAATTTAAAAAGAATGAAATCGTAATTAAGTTTAACTAAAGAAGTAAGAGATCATCTATTTTAACTAAAAACAAACTTGACTTATAGGAATAGTGAGTATACTATTCAAATATGCTAAATAAATGAGAGGTCAACAGCTATTTTCTCTAAATAAATAGCTGTTTAAAAATAATCGACCAGACGACTGGAGATGCTTTGAACAATCAAAGCATCTCTTTTTTATTTGTCGTAAAAAGGAGGAAGTATACGTTGAGTAAAAAAAGAAAGCTAATGCTAGGAGCAAATATTAAAGGACTTGGAAATACGACGGATGGATGGAGACATCCGGACGTAGAGCCTGATGCGAGCATTAATATTGAGTTTTACAAGAGGCAAGCGCGTATATTGGAAAAAGGACTGTTCAGCTTTGTCTTTATTGCGGATGGGTTAGCAATATCAGAAAAGTCCATTCCTCACTTTTTAAATCGTTTTGAGCCCATTACGCTACTGTCAGCTATTGCTGCTTCTATGAATCATATCGGTTTAGTTGGGACGGTTTCAACAAGTTTCAGTGAGCCTTTTACCATCGCTCGTCAGCTGATGTCTCTTGATCATATCAGCGGCGGGCGAGCGGGATGGAACTTAGTCACTTCTCCACAAGAAGGGGCAGCGCGCAATCACAGCAGAGGATATCTTCCTCTTCACAGCGAACGATATGAAATTGCAAAAGAGCATCTCGACGTAGTAAAAGGGCTGTGGGATTCGTGGGAAGATGATGCTTTTACCTATCAAAAAGAAACCGGTCAGTTTTTTGATCCAAAGAAAATGCATACTCTTGGATTTAAAGGCAAGCACTTTCAAGTTCAAGGGCCGTTAAATATTGCTCGTTCAAAGCAGGGACATCCGGTTGTGTTTCAAGCGGGTTCATCAGAAAGAGGAAGAGGATTTGGCGCAGAAAATGCGGATGCGATTTACACCAATGCACATACACTAGAAGAAGCGCAGGCATTCTATCAAGATATGAAAAATAGAGCAAGAGACCACGGCAGAACCCCTGAAGAACTTCTCATTTTTCCAAGTATTGATTTAATTATAGGAGATAGCGAGGAAGATGTAGAAAGAAGATATCAAGAGCTTGCCGCTTTAATTCCAATCGATCATGCCATTACATATTTAGCCCGTTTCTTTGATGATTATGATTTTCATCAATTTGACGTAGACGCACCGTTTCCAGAGTTAGGGGATATAGGAGCAAATGCGTTTCAAAGCACTACAAATAAAATTAAACAAGCGGCAGCTGCTAGGAAGTTAACGTTAAGAGAAGCGGCACTTGAAACAATTTTGCCTCGTTCGCCGTTTTCAGGAACCCCGGAGCACGTAGCGGATGAAATGCAAAAATGGCATGAGCAAGAAGCAGCGGATGGATTTGTGCTTCGCCCGTTTATGAGCGAGACGTTTCATCAGTTTGTAGAAAAAGTGGTGCCTATTTTACAAGAGCGTGGGCTTTACGACACTTCGTATAAAAGCAGTACGCTGCGCGGAAATTTGAACCTTTCCGTTCCAGCCAATCGATATAGTCAAACAGAGGAGGAGTATGTGTATGACAGTCAAATTAATCAGTGAATACAGCGTCACAGAAAGCTTAAAAAAGCAGGTAATTGAGTGGAGAAGACATTTTCATCGCTATCCTGAATTATCGTTTCAAGAGCACCGAACGGCTCAGTTCGTTGAAGATACGCTTCGTTCGTTTGGAAGCTTTATCATTACGCGTCCTACACCAACAAGCGTGGTGGCTAGATTAATAGGAAAAGCGCAGGGAAAAGTGGTTGCGATTCGAGCGGATATGGACGCGCTGCCGATTGAAGAAGAAAACACGTTTGCATTTGCTTCAGTTCATAAAGGCGTGATGCATGCATGCGGGCATGACGGTCACACGGCTATTTTATTAGGAGTAGCCTCTGTTCTTTCTCAATTGGGGAATGAATTTAAAGGAGAAATTCGCTTGATTTTTCAACACGCAGAAGAGCTGCTGCCCGGGGGAGCGCAGGAGCTTGTGAAAGAAGGCGTGATGGAAGGTGTGGATTACGTGATTGGCACTCATTTGAATTCTGGTCTTCCGGTCGGAGAAATAGGCGTGCTTGCAGGTCCTATGATGGCTTCGCCTGACACGTTTAATATATCGATTAAAGGAAAAGGAGGGCACGCTGCAGCGCCTCATGAAGCAGTTGATGCCATTGTTGTAGGAGCGCAAATTGTGACGAATCTCCAAACGATTGTTTCAAGAACGACGAATCCAATCGATAAATTAGTCGTATCAGTTACACAATTTCACGGAGGAACTACGCACAACGTACTTCCTGATAAAGTGGAGCTTAACGGTACCGTTCGCAGCTTTGACGCGGCTCTGCGAAAAAAAGTTCCGGCACAAATTGACCGGATTGTAAAAGGACTAACCGAAGCCTACGGTGCAGAGTACACCTTCACATATGAAAATGGGTATCATCCCGTCATTAACTCTGAAGAAATTACGCGTTTAATTGAAGAAACAGCTATCGAAGAATATGGAAAAGAACGTGTAAAGACGCTGTCTCCTAAAATGGGAGGAGAAGATTTCTCAGCTTACCTGCAGGAAACAAAAGGAGCTTTTTTTAACATTGGAGCGCGAAATGAAGAACAAGGCATCGTATACCCTCATCACCATCCGAAATTTACGGTAGATGAAGCCTCGCTTGAAGTCGGAGTAAAGATGTTTTTGTGCGTCGCAGAAAAGTTGTTGGCTCGTTAAAAAAGAGATTCAGACATAAAATTACCCCAATCTAAAGGCGGAAAAAGGGACAAAGGAGCTCGTATGGATGGCTTGTGACACCGCGGTTGATTTCCGTGCAAGACTTCGCTTTCCGCGGGCGGCCGGTGAGCCTCCTTGTCGCATACGCTTCTGCGGGGTCTCACCTATTCCGCTTTCCCCGCAGGAGTCTTCGTCTCGCCCTCCAACCACAGCTAGAAGCTACTACATACGTGAAACCTGCGTTTGTCCTAACCTCTCTTCTTTACGACATCTTACTTCGTATCCTTATAATTGGTCGCAAATCCTGCTGCAATTAAACCAATCAAACCCAACACACCTACAATAACGGTTATGACTATTACGTTCACCTCAACCGCTCTTAATAATACGCTTTCATTTGTTTAATTTTACCATTAGTCTTCATGTGAAAGAAGCTTTTCTTTTAAAGGCTCTAGCTTCTTAAATTTTTGATCGTAGCTTTGCCGTTTTAACATGTCATTAGTGATGATTAGCGCATCTTCTTTACGCCCTGCATACAAGTAAGCTTCAATGACTTCGTCAAATCCTTCTGAGTAAGGAAATTTTTCATATTTTGCTAGTTTAAATGAGGCGTCGTAGTGTTTCGTTGCTTGTTCATACTGCTTTAGTTTCAAAAGCATACGCCCGTTTGCTAAATGTAAATCGGCACGTTCTAAATCCGTAAGGGTATGAAGTTCAATCCCTTGGTTGCGTACATCAAGCGCATCTTCATATCGCTTTTTTTCTTCTAGCTCAAACGCTCTCTCATAAAAATGGCCAAACTTCGTTAACGGTCTTTTTGATTTATAGATTTTATAAATGCCGTATAGGACCAAAAGCAGTAACCAAAGCAAGTCATTCAACTCTCTTTCATATCTTTATGTATAATATTTATATTAAAGGAAATTAAATTCAATTGATAGATTTATTGAAAGAAAGACGTTTGGAGGTATACGATGGTCATCAGCCAGCAGATTTACCATGTGAAAGGACCTCAGTACCTCATTCGCTCAGCTGCCACTAGCGATGCAGGCGAATTATCTCACCTGAGAGTTCAGCTAGATGGAGAAACGGAAAACTTAGATCGTGAGTCAGGAGAAGGGTATATGGATAAAGGGGACTTTGAAGAGCTTATTAGTCGTGACACGGAGAGTAAACGAAGCTTATTTTTAGCAGCGGTTATACATAATGAAATTGTCGGATACTCAAGGTGCCAAGGCAACGAGTTGAAACGATTTGCTCATAAAGTAGAGTTTGGTGTGTGCGTCGCAAAAGAATGTTGGGGATACGGAATTGGCAAAGAGCTTTTACAGCAGTCCATACTGTGGGCAGATAGCGCGGGCATGAAGAAAATGACGCTAAATGTGCTAGAGAACAATAAAAAAGCGATTGATTTATATACAAAGTTCGGGTTTGAAATAGAAGGAGTATTAAAAAATGACAAGGTGCTGTCTGACGGCAAGTACTATAGTACGGTGATGATGGGTAGGTTTAATGGATAAGAGAACAAGGTGCTGTCTGACGGCAAGTACTATAGTACGGTGATGATGGGTAGGTTTAATGGATAAGAGAACAAGGCGCTGGGAAAACAGCGCCTTGTTCTCTTATTTTTTCGTTTCACGAACCCATTTCACAATATCATCAATGACATAAGAAGGAATGTTGGCTGAAACAGCATACTCAGCCGGCGTGCTTTTTTCACCGGTTCCTTCTGTGAAAAAGTGGTTGAGCTTTGGATAAAGCTTAAAAGAAGTGTTGGAACGCTGAGATAAGCTTTGTTTCCAGCCTTCAAAATCTTCGGTCGTTACTTGATAATCACGCGCTCCTTGTAAAAGAAGCAGCGGCGTGTCCTGAGATTTTGCGACTTCTGCAGGGTGCCAGTGAGCTAAGTCATACCAAAAATAAGGAGTTCCAAGGCGGAATTCTTTTGGCGGCTGAGCTGGCGAAAAGCTTGGGTCTTGTAAAATGGCAAACTGCTGCTGAAAAAGAGCAAGCTGCTCTTTTGGAAGCTGATTCAGCGATACAAGATAGGCATATTGTTCAAGCATTAACTCTGGAAGCGTGCGGCTCGGTGCAGCAAGTAAAACAGAGCCCCGCACGCTTTTGTCCGGCATTTGATTTAAAATTCTGGGCATCATCATGCCGCCTTGACTGTGTCCCAGTATAAAAATATTGCGGCTGTCGATGCCTTTTTGTTTCGCCATTGCTTTGACTGCGAGTACGGTGTCATCCGTTGTTTCATCGTCAACGTTTATTTTACTTTCACCGGACATTTTAGCTGTATGTTCGTATGTACGCTTGTTGTAGCGTAAAACGGCGATTCCTTGAGAAGCCAGTCCAGAAGCCAGATCTCGAAACGGCTTTAAGCTCATAAACGTTTCATCTTGATCAGAAGGTCCTGATCCGTGAACTAATATAACAACGGGTACATTTTGATGTTTTGAACGTGTTGGAAGAGTGAGCGTTGCTGGAAGTTCGTAAGGTGCTTTGCCGATTGAAAGCTGTTTTTCACTGTAGTTCTCAGGGGTGTCATAAGGCGGTGTGGAAAACGAAAACTGGCGCTCCACCGGTACGATTCGCCAATCATCAATTTGACGATTTTGACTAAAGCGAATGGTTAAAGTAGCTGATACGTGTTCAAATTCAATTGGAATTTCTATATTTCGATGAACGGTATTGACTTCACCTTGTACAGATGTACCAATTTTTTTTACAGAACCAAACTGAGCCGTTAGAGCTGACCACCATGTTTTTAGGTTGTCTTCACTCATTTTGGACTGCAGGCTGCGGGAAAAGTAGCGCTTAGCTTCTTTTGTTTTGCCGTTGGCCACATTCGTTAAAAATGCGTTTGCTCGTTTGACTTCAACTTTTGCTGAGTGATGAGCAGCATTTTCCGCTGCTTCAGCTTGAACAGTTGAAGTGGACATAGGGAGTACTTGAAGCCCGAGTGCTAAAGAAACAGCGAGTGGAAGTGCAGCTTTTACTTTTTTCATACATCATCCTCCTTGGCGATTCTTGTACTCTATCAGTATACCAATTTTAGGTAAAAAGAGTCATGTCATTCTAAGATAAAAAAAGCCGCTGCGTTATGAATATGGTAAAATAAAGAAGTTGTATTATTTAGAAAATTTAAACACCTGAAAAAGGAGGCGCTTTCATGACCTATGATCCGCATTATCATCCATATCCATCTTACCGAGTTCCCATTTATGCAAAAAAAGGAATGGTATCTACGTCTTAGCCGCTCGCAGCGCAGGCAGGCCTTGATATTTTTAAAAAAGGCGGCAATGCCATTGATGCAGCAATCGCGACAGCAGCGAGCCTTACAGTATTAGAGCCCGCCTCTAATGGAATCGGAGGAGACGCGTTTGCGCTTGTTTGGACCAATAATCAGCTGTACGGACTAAACGCTAGCGGACCTTCTCCGCAGTCTATTTCTATTGATGCACTAAAGGAAAAAGGATACAGAGATATTCCTAAGTACGGAATGATTCCCGTTACGGTTCCCGGGGCTCCGGCTGCTTGGGCTGCTTTATCGAAGCGGTTTGGCAAACTGCCTCTTTCTCAAGTGCTGCAGCCTGCTATTCAGTACGCCAAAGAAAGATTTCCGCTAGCGCCTACTCTCGCGAAACAATGGAAACAAGCGTACGATACGTTCAAACGAGTACATACAAGTGAAGAATTTGAGGCATGGTTTCAAACGTTTGCCCCAAATGGACGAGCACCAAAAGCAGGAGAGATGTGGTCATCCATACATCACGCCCGTACGTTTCAGCTCATTGGCGAAACAAATGCAGAAGCGTTTTATAAAGGTGAGCTTGCGGATCGTATTGATGCATTCAGCAAAAAATATAGCGGCTTTTTATCCAAGGAAGATTTGGCTGCTTATGAGCCTGAGTGGGTGAACCCGATTTCCGCTCACTACCGTGGATATGATGTGTGGGAAATTCCTCCGAACGGTCAAGGGCTTATTGCGTTAATGGCATTAAATATCGTTAAAGGCTTTGAGCTTCAAGAAAAAGATGCGGTGGGTACGTATCATAAACAAATAGAAGCAATAAAGCTTGCGTTTGCGGACGGGGAAAAATACATTACGGAAGAAGCAAAAATGAGCGTGTCTGTTAGTGCGCTTCTGTCTGATACATATGCAAGCTATCGCCGCGGCCTTATAAAAGAACATGCCCTGCAGCCTGAAGCCGGAGAACCTGTTGGAAGCGGAACGGTGTATTTAGCAACGGCTGATGAAGAAGGAAACATGGTTTCGTTTATTCAAAGCAATTATATGGGCTTTGGTTCTGGAATCGTTGTGCCAGAAACGGGAATTGCCTTGCAAAACCGCGGACATAATTTTTCAATGGATCCTGTTCACGATAACTGTCTTGCTCCTAATAAAAAAACGTTTCATACCATTATTCCAGGCTTTCTCACTAAAAATAATGAGCCCGTAGGACCGTTTGGCGTGATGGGAGGTTTTATGCAGCCGCAGGGACATATGCAAGTCGTCATGAATACGATTGACTTCCATCTTCATCCTCAAGCCGCTTTAGACGCGCCAAGATGGCAGTGGAAAAAAGATAAAACGGTGCTTGTAGAGCCAGCTTTTCCCTCACACGTAGCACAAGCGCTTGAACGAAAAGGACATATAATTGAAGTAGCCGTTGATTCAATGGCATTTGGGCGCGGACAGATTATTTGGTGAGATCCTGAAAGCGGCGTGCTATGCGGAGGAAGTGAATCACGAACGGATGGATTTGTAGCTGGATGGTAACGGGTAAAAGAAACAGAATAGTTGGAGGGAAAAGCCCGTACTGATTGGAGTTGGGCTTTTTTCATGTCTCAACCATATGTATAAATCTCTTCAAAGAACTTAAAACTAAAACAAACATGTACGTATGTAAGCAGAACGTGGTTAGAACAGCCGTCTCAAGCTGCCAATTGACATGAAGGTAGGCTAATAACACTTGGTGAAAGGAGCGAAAAGGTGATGAGAAATAAAAAGTTTGAAGTGAAATTTTTACGTGTAATGCTACTTATCGCCCTGGGGATTCTCCCTTTTTTATTTAGAAAACCACCAATTAAAGATTGGCTGCTGGCCTATGTATTTAACGCCTTAACAAATGGTATTATTGATAAATTTATTATAACTCACGGCCTTCTTCGATATCCAACTCGCTTATTGAAAAAACAGTTTAGAATTAACGTGTTGTTCGACTTTTTGCTGTATCCTATGATATCCGTCATGATTAACCAGGCTACGTATTACGATAAAGGGTTGAAAGTTCTATATAAAATTGTGCTTTTTACGATCCCGATGTTTTTTATTGAATTATGGGCTGAAAAACGAACGAAGCTCATCGAGTGGAAAACAGGCTGGATGTGGTACCACACTTTTACTAGCGTAACGTTAAAATCGTATCTTAACCGAATGCTGATTGGATGGATTCGAAAAATTGAAAAGAAGCAGGAAGAAACGAAAATACAATAACAGAGGTTCTAAAAACGATGTTAGAGAGGTGAACAAAGGTGCATATTTCTGTCCTTCTATGGCTGATTTTTCAAAATATCCATAAGAAAACGTGGAAAAAAATACGCGAGCTGTATGCTGGGATTTTATACGTGAGCTTTTTTAATATTCTCTACTACTTTTTATGTAATGATAAATTGCTTTGGGATTTTAAATCTTCTCATCTTTCATTAAAAGGACTGCGTATTTTACATCTTATGTTTATTACACCTCTAATGACTTTGTCGTTCTTAGCTACCTATCCGTCTACGCTCGCTAAGCAGGTGAAATATATTGCAAAATGGGTATGTACAGCTTCGTTTGTAGAATGGATTGGACTCAGTTGCAAGGGGATTACCTTTAGGCACGGCTGGCATTTAGGGTGGTCAGCACTTATTTATGTAATGATGCTTATCTTCTTGAGATGGTTTCAAAAAAAGCCTTTTGCGGTCTTACTGCTCTCAGTTTTAGCAACAGTGGTTCTCAGCGTTATCTTTAAAGTTCCCGTTAGCAAACGGATGCTAAAACATCCGCTGAAACGAATATTGACTCGGCCTTTAAAAGATCATGTGACTCAAGCTGTTGCGAATAAAGTAAAGCGAAAATGCCTGCTTCTCAAGCTGTTTTCGTAAGTTCCTGCTCTCTGTGAAGAGCAGGTTTTTTAGCTTACTGGAGGAATAACGTCCGTCAGCAGCAGAATGAAAAAAATCAGGCCCACTCCCGTAAAGCTTAAAGAAGCAAGAAAATAAGCCGTCCAGCGCAAACGAAACGGATTATGTTCAATATTGGCCCCAGACATTAACCTCATGGAATGAGCTTTATAGTGAGAATGAGCGCTGTTGCTTCCGCTGCTTGAAAACCAAAAAGTCAAAACTGAAAACAAAAGTCCGCTAAAAAACATAAGCTCAATAAAGCGAATAGACAAAAATGATGAGCACGCATAGGTTAATCCAGCTTCAATAAGCAGTGTAATAACAAAAATAAGCTGAGTTTTCTTCAAAAAATTCCCCCTTTTTTCTCTGTGTCTAATTTTCATTATATAATAATTAACATGTATAAAAAATCTCAAAAATTCTTTTATTATGATATAATGGTAATAAATGTATTATGTGAAAGAGTATTCAAAACCCGTACGCATCACGATTATAAGCTCTTTTATAATGATGAGACTTACTATATACGCTGCGCTTAGCTTCAAGTGCGTAGAAGTATGTATGGACTTAGGGGAGACTGTGATTGCGATACTAGCAGCGGGAGCACTTCTGTTATACGGTACGTTAGAGCTTTGGTTTGCGCCTCGTAATTCTTCCTTTTTTAAAGGGTGGAAGCAAAAACTAGCCGTCATTTTACCGTTATACGCAGTTACATTTGGCATATGGTTCGTGTTTTTTTCGTAACAAAAAAAGTCTTACAAAAAGGAGGAATGAAAAATGGAAATCAATTCATACCTCATTCGGTTTTCATGTATGCTGATGCTGATGTTTGGAGGGTTATTTATTATACGGTATGTAAAAACAAGTGACCTTTATTTAGATCAGCTTCTTGTCTTTGGAGCAGGTTTTGTTCTATTTATCGGCTCACTTATTTGGAAAAGAAAACATCAGCAGCAAAGAAATAGAAAAGCTTGTTAATCTCATAAAATTGTGACAGTATAAAATAGATAAAAAACGTAATCTCGTGATCGTACCATTGGTTACGAGCTGCTGCTGGAGGAAAAGAAAATGAGTGTACCTAATTGCCCAAGCTGTCAATCACAGTATACATATGAAGATGGAAACCTGTTCGTCTGCCCGGAGTGTGCGCATGAATGGAGGCAAGATGAAAAAACAGAAAGTACGGAAGAACAGCTTACTGTAAAAGATGCAAACGGAAACCTTTTAAAAGACGGCGATTCAGTTACTGTCATTAAAGATTTAAAAGTAAAAGGAAGCTCATCGGTTGTAAAAATCGGAACGAAAGTAAAAAGCATTCGTTTAGTAGAAGGCGATCATAACATCGATTGCAAAATTGACGGATTTGGAGCGATGAGCTTAAAATCTCAGTTTGTTAAAAAAGCATAAGAATTAAAAAAGCCAGGATGAAGAACAACTTCACTCTGGCTTTTTTCTATGTGTTTTAACGGATAAAGCAAAATATATAGACCAATTTGTCTATTTTAGAAGGAATCTAGCTAAATGTCCCGAACTTACTTAAAGTGTCTGAGAATTTGGATATTAATGGAATGGATGTCCGTTTCGTGAAAGCAAAAGGGAGGGAGAAATGTGAAAAAGTTTTTAGCGTTTCAAATTTTAATTGCATTAGTAATCGGAGCTGTTATCGGGCACTTTTTTCCGGACTTCGGGATGGCTTTAAGACCGGTAGGGGACGGGTTTATCCGCCTCATTAAAATGATTGTGGTGCCGATTGTCTTTTCAACCATCGTCATAGGTGCTGCGGGAAGCGGCAGTATGAAACAAATGGGGAGTCTAGGGTTAAAGACGATTATTTGGTTTGAAATCATTACTACCATCGTATTAGGAATCGGTCTGCTGTTAGTAAATTTGCTAAAGCCCGGAGTAGGCCTCGATCTTTCTCATCTTGTTAAAAAAGATATCGGTGAATTATCTCAGTACACCGACAAAGTCGTAGACTTTAAACAAATGATTTTGAACATCATTCCAACGAATATCGTAGATGTGATGGCAAAAAATGATTTGCTGGCCGTGATTTTCTTTGCTATTTTATTCGGTGTTGCCGCTTCAGGAGTTGGTAAAGCATCCGAACCTGCAATGAAATTTTTTGAATCCACGGCTAAAATTATGTTTAAATTAACGCAAATTGTTATGGTCACAGCGCCTCTTGGTGTACTAGCGCTAATGGCTGCATCTGTAGGGCAATACGGCATTGCACTTCTGCTTCCAATGCTAAAGCTAATTGGAACCGTCTTTTTAGGTCTTTTTATTATTTTATTTGTTTTATTTCCCCTTGTTGGGTTTTTATTCAAATTCAACTACTTTGAAGTATTCAAAATGATTTGGGATTTGTTTCTTATTGCGTTTTCAACAACAAGTACAGAAACGGTGCTGCCACAGCTGATGGAGCGGATGGAAAAGTACGGATGTCCTAAGCGAGTCGTGTCGTTCGTTATTCCGTCGGGCCTGTCGTTAAACTGTGATGGATCTACTTTGTATTTATCCGTTTCATGCGTCTTTTTAGCACAGGCTTTTAACATCGATATGCCGTTAACTCAGCAATTATTTATGATGCTTATACTGGTGATGACAAGTAAAGGAATTGCAGCTGTCCCGTCAGGTTCACTTGTTGTTCTTTTAGCAACAGCCAATGCAGTAGGTCTGCCGGCTGAAGGAGTGGCAATTATTGCAGGAGTAGACCGGATCATGGATATGGCAAGAACAGGAGTCAACGTTCCGGGCCACGCGATTGCCTGTATCGTCGTCTCAAAATGGGAAAAAGTATTCCGCATCCAAACGCCAATTCCGCCCGGATCTCACACGGAATCTCTATAAAACCAACCTCCGCTTTAGTCTATAGAGCGGGGGTTTTTTGTTACATCTTCAAACATTGATTAACGATATAGACTAGAGTGATTTGCCGTACTCAGCCTTCCTCACAAAATGAGCACCAGCCGCTTAAGAATGTTCACAAATTGTTCACTTACGAAGGAGGAATGTAAAAAGCTATACTAATCCAAGTAAAAAAGATGAAAAGGATGAGGAATGTGCCAACAACTAAAAAAGAAAGTATGTATTTTGGAATGATGATGTGCGGAGGGATGGTGCTTGTGATGACGGTGTATAACATGTTAATGAATGACGTCATCGGGCATATCACACTCGCAGAAGGTATTTTGAACTTGGTTATCACATTTGTCGTTGCCATGGCTGTCGAAACTTTTTTTGTCGGTCCCGTAGCAAAAAAAGTAGCATTTTTACTGCCGTTTGATAAATCGAAACAGTTAAAAGTCGTGTTGATTTTGTCGTCATGTATGGTGATCGGAATGGTGCTTTGCATGTCTGTATACGGATTAATTACGATGTCGATTACGAAAGGTTTAGGCGGAGAGCCGCTTCTTTCAAGCTATGCATTGATCGTTATGAAAAACTTTATCGTGGCATACCCGCTTCAGCTTCTCATAATGGGACCTTTAGTTCGCGGATTGTTTATGAAGTTTGTGAAAAAGAATACCACAGCTGCTTAAGTCAAAACCTTAAGAACGCATATTTTCTTAGGGTTTTGTTATGCAATGCTGTTTGGTAAGAAGAGAAGAAAGTCACTAAATGAAGATTGATTTGGCGTCATTTATTTAGAAATACTTACTCTTTAAAACGTTTCAAAGTAACGCTCTTGGGTACACACAACATTAATGAGGAGGAGATAATATGGAAGCAAAAGCAAAGAATGTTGTGGGGGTATACGAAACGGAACAAGAAGCAATTCAAGCTGTAGAGAGTTTGAAAAAAGAAGGGTATACATCAGAAGAAATATCTATCATCGGCAAACATAAAAAGACCAAAAAAGTTCAGAAAGAAACGAATACCAAAGCAGAAGGGGCAGCAACTGGAGCACTTACCGGAGGTACGCTAGGGAGCTTGACCGGAATATTAGCAGGTGCCGGCGCTCTTGCCATACCGGGAATAGGCCCAATTGTGGCAGCTGGTCCGATTGTAGCTACATTAACAGGTGCAGCAGCTGGTGCGAGCGTAGGAGGTCTGTCTGGTATTTTAGTAAGTATGGGAATTCCAAAACAGCAGGCCGAACAATATAATGATTCAGTCAAAGAAGGCAGCTTGCTTGTTTTAGTAGACAAAGAAGATTCAGATCATGATGGAAATCCGAAAGCGCCTTTAACCGGAATGATTTTATAGAACGTATGATATGTAGGAGAAATCTGTCGCAGTGCGGCAGATTTTTTTATGCACTGATTTAAACACATTCACCTAACAATAATATTCCATAATAGTTAAAAATATCAAAATATATCATGGTGTATCGAGTAATAATATGCCTTAAATTATAATGTAATATTATTGTAACAATAATGTATTTATTGTTTTATTCTAGAGTTATATTCTTGATAAAAGCTTTAACAATAGGGTTTATGTCCAATGATTATCCATAAATTAACTGTAAATTATTATACTTATTAGAATAATTTTCTAATTTATTTTCAGGAATTACTTTTTAGCAAATTATTCATGTTTGAAAGAGGGCTAAAAAGTATATTTCAAAAGTATGTTTAATTAAAAAGTTAAGCAGATTGATTAGTAGCATCATTCATTTAGCTAAATTTCAAAAGGAGCTGCTAAAAATGAGTATTCAAAAAAGTACAGATAGTTCTAGTTTAGCAGAAGTGATTGATCGAATTCTCGACAAAGGGATTGTCATCGATGCTTTTGCCCGAGTATCACTCGTAGGAATTGAAATTTTAACGATTGAAGCACGAGTTGTG
Organism: Priestia sp. 53B2; assembly: GCF_056099005.1. Classification (NCBI taxonomy): domain Bacteria; kingdom Bacillati; phylum Bacillota; class Bacilli; order Caryophanales; family Bacillaceae; genus Priestia; species Priestia sp. 53B2. The sequence continues at coordinate 111,111 of NZ_JBLZXA010000001.1, read as the reverse complement.
ATTGCAAGTGTCGATACGTGGCTTCGCTATGCAGAAGCCGTCGGGTTATTAACCGACAAAGTAGAGGAAGAAGGGCTGCCTGGCCGAACAGAGGAGCGAGGTGCAGGGCTTAGCTTTTAAGTCTTTTAATCGTAAGAAAATTCATTAAATAAATAATAATAAGAGAAAAGAGGATGAAACATGTCAACAACTGATAACAATGTGCAAAATGAAAAACAAGAAAATCAGCAGCAGGAAGAAAAAACGCAAAACTCTTTAAATCTTGCTATTTTAGGAGGCGTAGTAGGAGCAGGAATTGGGCTTCTTTCAAGTCCTCAAACGAGTAAAAAAGTACTCAGCCGCTTAGGACAATCAGAAATTGTACGTGCGACAGGACAAGAGTTAAGAAGAAACGCACAGGATATTCTAACGCAGCAAGCGATGGGAGCATTAAGACAGACGGCTACAGGCTATCTTGAAAAAGACAATTTAAGCAAGCTGCTGGCACCTAAAAAGAAAAAAGAAGAGGCATCAAATGAACAGGGAAATGCGCAGGAAGAAGTCAGCGAAAGCGCAGAAATGGAAACGTCTCAGTACGAAGAGCTAAAAGAAGAAAATAAAAATATGAACGATCAGCTGCAGCGCATTGAAGAGATGCTAAACAAACTCATGGACGCTAAAAAGTAAGATATTCGTCCTGAAGGGGAATTTCATGGATAAAAAAGATGTGGAGAAAGCAGCCTTAAAAGCAGGAAAAAAGATTATCGATCATACGCCTGAACCTGTTAAGGAAAAGGTAGAAGAAAAGGTTAAAGAAAAAGCGAAAGAAAAATTTGTCGAAAAAACTGAAGGGAAACTGCAGGAAAAAGCAAATGAAGCGTCAGAAAAACTGCAGGAAACAAAAGAAAAAAATGCCAGTAAGGTACACGGCAAAGGGGAAGACGCAAAAGAAAAGCTTCAAGACGTCTTACTATCAGTAAAAGATAAGCTTAGCGATGTGAAAGAAGCTGGAGAGGACTTTCAAGAAAGAGTTTCTTCTTCAGACGATAAAGAGAAGTTAAAAAATAAGCGGAAAATAAAAGGTGTAAATCAGATTAAAAAAGCAACGGATATTAAAAGCTCTACTAAGATTAAAAGTTCCACTGATATTAAATCATCTACAGATTTAAAAACAATGGGATCATAAGCGAAAGGAGAAATGAGATATGTCTATTCAAAAAAGTACTAATAGTTCAAGTTTAGCAGAAGTTATTGACCGTATTTTAGATAAAGGAATTGTTATTGACGCTTTTGCAAGAGTTTCTGTTGTAGGAATTGAAATTTTAACGATTGAAGCGCGAGTGGTTATTGCCAGTGTTGATACATGGTTACGCTATGCAGAAGCAGTAGGGCTTCTTCGTGACGACGTAGAAGAAAACGGTCTTCCTGAACGTTCAAATTCAAGTGAAGGGCAGCCGCGTTTTAGTATTTAATATGAAGTGATATGGAACCTTCCTTTTTTGAGGTTGGTTCCAGCTTTTAGATCTAACTATTGGAGGCTACTAAAAATGGAAATTAAAAAAATTATGCAAGCCGTGAACGACTTTTTCGGTGAACACGTAGCTCCTCCTCATAAAATTACCTCGGTGGAAGCTACTGAAGATGAAGGCTGGAGAGTTATTGTTGAAGTCATTGAAGAACGAGAATACATGAAAAAATACGCAAAAGATGAAATGCTCGGAACGTACGAGTGCTTTTTAAATAAAGAAAAAGAAGTTATTTCATTTAAACGACTCGACGTCAGATATAGAAGCGCCATTGGCATTGAAGCATAAACGATAAGATGGCAGGAGGAACGTAAAAATGACCGTCTTAACAGACAAAAGGAAAAAAGGCAGTGGAACTTTTATACAAGATGACGAGACAAAAGAGGTTCTTTCAAGAGCGCTGAGCTATTTAAAATCCGGCTATTCCATTCATTTTACAGGTCCTGCCGGCGGAGGCAAAACCTCTTTAGCGCGAGCGCTTGCTAAAAAGAGAAAGCGTCCTGTAATGCTGATGCACGGGAATCACGAGCTCAACAACAAAGATTTAATTGGCGATTTTACGGGATACACGAGCAAAAAAGTAATCGACCAGTATGTTCGTTCGGTATATAAAAAAGATGAACAAGTGAGTGAAAACTGGCAGGATGGCCGATTGCTTGAAGCTGTAAAAAATGGCTATACGCTGATTTACGACGAATTTACTCGTTCTAAGCCTGCAACGAATAATATCTTTCTATCGATATTAGAAGAAGGCGTGCTGCCGCTGTATGGAGTAAAAATGACCGATCCTTTTGTGCGCGTGCATCCCGATTTCCGCGTCATCTTCACAAGCAACCCAGCTGAGTATGCCGGCGTATATGATACGCAAGATGCGCTTCTTGACAGGTTAATTACCATGTTTATTGATTATAAAGACATCGACAGAGAGACAGCGATCTTAACGGAGAAAACGGACGTAGAAGAAAACGAAGCGCGCATAATTGTAACGCTCGTAGCAAACGTGCGAAACCGCTCTGGAGACGAAAACAGCAGCGGACTTAGCCTGCGGGCTTCCCTTATGATCGCTACTCTTGCCACGCAGCAAGACATTGCTATTGACGGAAATAATGAAGAGTTTCAAACGTTATGTATGGATGTTTTACATCATCCGCTTACTAGATGTTTGGATGAAAAAAATGCAAAAAGCAAAGCCGAAAAAATCATTTTAGAAGAATGCAAGAATATAGACAGTGAAGAAAAGTAAAGGAGTTTGAAAACATGAGTGAAACAAACGAAACAGGTATTTATATTTTTAGCGCCATTCAAACGGATAAAGACGAAGAATTTGGCTCGGTCGAAGTAGAAGGAACAAAAGCTGAAACGTTTTTGATTCGCTACAAAGACGCGGCTATGGTAGCAGCTGAAGTACCGATGAAAATTTATCATCCTAATCGCCAAAATTTATTAATGCATCAAAACGCAGTAGCAGCGATTATGGACAAGAACGATACGGTTATTCCAATCAGCTTTGGGAATGTATTCAAATCAAAAGAAGATGTAAAAGTTCTTTTGGAAAACCTTTATCCGCAGTTTGAAAAGCTGTTTCCAGCGATCAAAGGAAAAATTGAAGTCGGTTTAAAAGTAATTGGGAAAAAAGAATGGCTTGAGAAAAAAGTAAACGAAAATCCTGAACTTGAAAAAGTATCAGCATCCGTAAAAGGAAAATCAGAAGCAGCCGGTTATTATGAGCGTATTCAACTTGGGGGAATGGCTCAAAAGATGTTTACTTCTCTGCAAAAAGAAGTCAAGACAGATGTGTTTTCCCCGCTTGAAGAAGCAGCAGAAGCAGCAAAAGCAAATGAGCCAACGGGCGAAACGATGCTTTTAAACGCGTCTTTCTTAATTAACCGAGAAGATGAAGCGAAGTTTGATGAAAAAGTGAATGAAGCGCATGAAAACTGGAAAGACAAAGCCGATTTTCATTACAGCGGTCCTTGGCCTGCTTATAATTTTGTAAACATTCGCCTAAAAGTGGAAGAAAAATAACGTGCTTCACAAATTAGTAACCGCACCTATTAACCTTGTAGTGAAAATCGGCGAAAAAGTACAGGAAGAAGCTGATAAACAGCTATATGACCTTCCGACGATTCAGCAAAAACTCATTCAGCTTCAAATGATGTTTGAGCTTGGTGAAATTCCCGAAGAAGCGTTTCAAGAAAAAGAAGAGGAATTGTTAATGAGGTACGAAATTGCGAAACGAAGAGAAATTGAACAATGGGAAGAGCTAACACAAAAAAGAAATGAGGAATCCTAGATGGGAGAATTACTGTATTTATACGGTTTAATTCCAACAAAAGAAGCAGCATCCATAGAGCCGTTTCCATCTTATAAAGGGTTTGACGGAGAACATTCACTGTACCCAATAACGATTGATCAGGTGACGGCTGTAGTTTCTAAACTGGATGCTGACACCTATTCAGAAGAAGTGATTAAAGAAAAAATGGAGCAGGATATGAGCTGGCTGCAGGAAAAAGCATTTCATCATCACGAGACGGTAGCCGCTTTGTACGAAGAATTTACGATCATTCCATTAAAATTTTGCACCATTTATAAAAGTGAAGAAAGTCTGCAAGCAGCTATTGAGATTAACAAAGAAAAGATAGAGAATTCACTGACGCTGCTTCAAGGAAATGAAGAATGGAACGTGAAGATTTACTGTGATGATACGGAGCTTAAAAAAGGGATCAGCGAAACAAATGAAAGCGTGAAAGCGAAAAAAGAAGAAATTAGTCACTTATCACCAGGAAGACAGTTTTTTGAAAAGAAAAAAATAGATCAGCTGATTGAAAAAGAATTAGAACTTCATAAAAACAAAGTGTGTGAAGAGATACATGACAAGCTTAAAGAATTATCGCTTTATGACTCTGTTAAAAAGAATTGGAGCAAGGATGTAACGGGCGCAGCTGAACAGATGGCGTGGAACAGCGTGTTTCTTCTCCCGTCTCTGCAGATTGCTAAGTTCGTAAACGAAATAGAAGAGCTTCAGCAAAAGCTTGAAAATAAAGGCTGGAAGTTTGAAGTGACGGGACCATGGCCGCCCTATCATTTCTCGAGCTTTGCGTAAAGTGAGGAATTAACATTATGTCTCTTAAACAATCCATGGAGAATAAAGATATTGCTCTTATTGATATTTTAGATGTCATTTTAGATAAAGGAGTCGCCATTAAAGGAGACTTAATCATTTCCATAGCTGGCGTCGATTTAGTGTATTTGGATTTGCGGGTGCTTATTTCTTCGGTTGAAACGCTTGTGCAAGCAAAAGAAGGAAATCGCAAACCAATCACTTCTGAACAATTTGATAAACAAAAGGAGGAATTAATGGATGCAACCGGTCAGCCAAGCAAATGGGCGAATCCACTTGGATCCTGATCAAGCTGAACAAGGCTTAGCGCAGCTTGTGATGACAGTTATTGAGCTATTGAGGCAAATCGTTGAACGTCATGCCATGAGGCGGGTGGAGGGTGGAACGTTGACGGACGAACAAATTGAAAACTTAGGAATTGCACTAATGAACTTAGAAGAAAAAATGGACGAGTTGAAAGAGGTGTTCGGTCTGGACGCAGAAGATTTAAATATTGATCTTGGACCGCTAGGCAGCCTGCTTTAAGCGGTCGGTAGGAGGAACAGTATGGCAGTCGAACATAATATGCAGTCAAGTACGATTGTAGATGTGCTCGAAAAGATTTTGGATAAAGGAGTTGTTATAGCGGGGGACATCACCGTAGGAATTGCAGATGTCGAGCTATTAACGATAAAGATCCGCTTGATTGTGGCTTCGGTTGATAAAGCCAAAGAAATCGGCATGGACTGGTGGGAAAATGATCCCTATCTCAGTTCAAAAGGAGCCAATAACAAAGCGCTCGAAGAAGAAAATAAAATGCTGCATGAGCGGTTAAAAACGCTTGAAGAAAAAATAGAAACGAAACGTTAAAAACTGTACGCTACTTAAAAAATGGAGGGATTTACAATGGCAACTGAAACAAAATTAGATAACACACAGGCAGAAAACAAGGAAAATAAAAACACGGAAAACGGTTCAAAAGCAAGCAAAACAACAAGCAGCGGACCAATCAAACGAGCGGTAGCAGGAGGCATCATCGGTGCAACGATTGGATATGTATCGACTCCTGAAAATCGAAAAAGTCTCCTTGACCGCATTGATACAGACGAATTAAAAAGCAAAGCATCAGATTTAGGAACCAAAGTAAAAGAAAAATCAAAAAGCAGTGTGGCCAGTCTGAAAACATCTGCAGGAAGCTTGTTTAAAAAAGATAAAGATAAATCAAAAGATGATGAAGAAAACGTAAATTCTTCTAGTAGCGAAACAGAAGACGATAATGTTCAAGAGTACGACGAGTTAAAAGAAGAAAATCAAACTCTTCAAGATCGCTTATCACAGCTTGAAGAAAAAATGAACATGCTTGTTGAGCTTAGCCTCAATAAAAATCAAGACGAAGAAACGGAAGATACAGATTCCGACGAAGAAGAGAACGATGAGAATGAAGAAAACGAGCAGGACGATGAAAACGAAGAAGAAACATCTAAGCCTCGTAAAAAGGATAAAAAAGAAGCTGAACAAGAAGAGGAAGAAGAAAGTGAAAGTGACGAAGACAGCGAGGAAGAAGAGGAAGATTCTCGCTCAAACAAAAAAAACAATAAAGTAAAAACAGAAGAAGAAGACGAAGATGAAAGCGAAGAAGAAAAAAAGGAAGCGAAACCAAAAAAGTCAACAGCTAAAAAATCAAAAAACACAAAAGCAAAGAAAAACACGGACGAAGAAGATGATGAAGCAACATCTCTTTCTAGTGAAGACGATACAACAGCCTAAGGCGTAAAGGAGGAAAGAAAGACATGAGTACAGGCCCTTCTTTTTCAACTAAAGACAATACGCTTGAATACTTTGTGAAAGCTTCTAATAAACACGGCTTTTCACTTGATATTTCATTAAATGTAAACGGCGCTGTGATTTCCGGTACCATGATTTCAGCAAAAGAATACTTTGATTACTTAAGCGAAACGTTTGAAGAAGGCAGTGAAGTGGCTCAGGCGCTAAGCGAACAATTCTCTTTAGCAAGCGAAGCGAGCGAATCAAACGGAGAAGCAGAAGCCCATTTTATTCATTTGAAAAATACAAAGATTTACTGTGGAGACAGTAAATCTACTCCTTCTAAAGGCAAGATCTTTTGGAGAGGGAAAATAGCAGAAGTAGACGGGTTTTTCTTAGGAAAGATTTCTGATGCAAAATCAACGAGTAAAAAGAGTTCATAAAAAACGGCGGGGTGATTGCCCCGCCGTTTTTTAGTGATGTGATGAGATGTGCAGCTTCTTTTTTCGATACATGAGCGGAGTCATCTTCATTTCTTTTCGAAACTGATTAATAAAATAGCTTGTACTATTAAACCCTACTTGATAAGCGACGTCCGTCACATTTGCTTCTGCTTGCTGCAGCATAACTAAGCTTTGCTGAATTCGATAGTTTAATACATAGGTCAAAGGCGATTTTTTTAACATTTTCTTAAAATATCGACAGCATTCAGAACGGCTCAATTGTCCGGCTTTGGCAATATCATCGAGCGTAATCTTTTCAGCAAAGTGCAAATGAATCCAATTAAGCATTTGCTTCATCCGCTGATTTTTGATCATTTCTTTTTCATTGTATTTCAGCTGCAAACCGTTAAGAATTAAATTTTTCCAAAGTATGCTGAGTTCAGAGGCAATCTCTATTTCATAGTGGTGCGGCTGCTTATGAATCCATGTGTATATCTTATGTATAGACTCTAACACGTTATTTCCCCAGGCTTGCTTTGGACTGATGAATAAATGAGATAGATTCGTTGCATGAATGTAGGGATAAACATAATTTGTGAAAAGTTCTTGCGGCACAAGAAAATGAGGAGAAACATTTAAACAAATATACACGCAGCCGGATTTGTTTATGTCTTCAGTCATATGAAGACATCCGCTGTTAATAAACAGTCCGTAGCCTTGTTTGACAATCACTGTTTTTTCATTTATTTGAAAAGACGCATCACCTTTTATAACCAATACAAATTGAAGCTCATCATGCCAGTGAAGAGGGATGTAGCCGTTTATGTGATCGCCGATCGTCGTTTGATAACATGCTACTGGCAGCTCAACGGTGCGATGGGTCGTTAGCTCTTTTAAGTTTTCATCAATTTTAAAATGGGCTGCTGGCATACATGGTCACCTCAATATATTTATATTTTTTAATGCAATATGCGTATTTTCCGCCCCGTTTTTCACTTATTATAACACTATTATTATAATAAAAGTGAGGGATGAAAGATGAACGATCTTAGCAGAAAAAAAGGGTTCTTCTTTGTAACAACTGGAGCTATATGTTGGGGGGTGGGAGGAACGGTTGCTCAAAAGCTTTTTCAAGAATTTGAAATCAGTGTAGACTGGCTTGTTTCAGTACGGCTGCTCATTGCAGGTTTTTTGCTGCTAATGATTTCATGTATGAAAAATAATCGTTCTCACGTATTTGGAGTATGGAAGAACCGAAAGTCAGCTTTTCAGCTCGTCGTTTTTGCCATAGTTGGTATGCTCGCCGTTCAGTATACGTATATGGCTTCTATTAAGCATGGAAATGCAGCAGTAGCTACGCTGCTGCAGTATTTATCACCAGTGATGATTATCGTTTATTTGCTTTTGCGCAAGCAGTCTATATTTACGCGACAAGACGTCATCACTGTTCTGCTGGCACTCGGGGGCTGCTTTTTTTTATTAACAAACGGCTCTATTTCTCAGCTGTCTGTTCCTGTATCTGCCGTTGTTTGGGGAGTGCTGTCAGGTGTAGCAGCAGCATTTTATACGCTGTATGCCGTGCCGCTGATCAAAAAGTACAGTTCGCTTGTCATCGTTGGCTGGTCAATGGTAATTGGGGGAAGCGTAATGAGCTTTATTCATCCTCCTTGGGAAGCGTCAAGCTTATCACCAATAACCTGCGGATATATTTTATTTGTCATTATTTTTGGCACGATGCTTGCTTTTTGGTTTTATGTAGAAAGCCTGCAAAGTCTTTTACCTAAAGAAACGAGTTTGCTTGGAAGTTTAGAGCCTTTAGCCGCTGTTATTACAACTGTTGTTTGGCTGAAAGAGCCTTTTGGTTTTTATCAATGGATAGGCACAGCTTGTATTATTGGATTAGTTCTATTACTCACACGAACGAAACAAGCATCTTCTGAGACGACACTTTCAGCATAAATAGGGGCTTGCTAAAAGAAGAAGCAAACCAATGTCACTTTGCCGCCGAATCTGTAGAAACTCGTTTGACTTTTAAAATCTTTACATATTGAATAAACACTCTTTCTTTTGTAGAGACATTTAATTTAGCAAGTCTTGATGCGTCATCTCGGTTTTTAGCAGATTCTATCACAAAAGTTCCTTTGATTTTGGCTTCATCTTTTAGAACGGAATACTGTATTTCAAATCGTTTTGCTTTCGTTTTCTGCATAGTGATTGATAAGCTCCTTTGCCTGATAGATTAATGTATTGCTATGAAATAAGCTTCGATAAAAAGGAAGGAAAGAACGTAACATATACTACTAAATGAAATGCAGAGCGGCAGTGACTTTTATCACACCACAACCTAGTATTTCATCTTTTTACCAAAAAAGATAGGGTGTTTTACCGTTGCTGCTTATAAAATCTTTTATTCTTTCTGCTTGACCTAGAGTTAACTCTATGGTTTATCTTGTAGTAGTATCATTTCAAGGAGGGGCTTTATATGAAGTATCATACAATTGCTAATACTGACTTACACGTATCAAATTTAATTATGGGAAATATGCGTTTAACAGAGCTTTCTTTACAAGAAGCAGAGAAGCTAATCCGCACAGCGATGGAAGAAGAAATTAACTTTTTTGACCATGCTGATATTTACGGTCCTAATTATGTAGGACAATGCGAAGAGTATTTTGCAAACGCTATACAAATGAATTCAAGTCTTCGTGAGAAAATGGTGATTCAAAGTAAATGCGGCATTAACTCAGCGAAAAATTACTATGACTTTTCAAAGCAGCATATTATAGACTCTGTTAACGGCAGCTTAGAGCGTTTAAAAACAGATTACTTAGATCTTTTATTACTTCATCGCCCAGATCCATTAATGAATCCTGAAGAAGTAGCAGAAGCGTTTAATGAGCTTCAAAGCAGCGGAAAGGTACGTCACTTTGGGGTGTCGAACCATAACCCAGCGCAAATTCAGCTGCTTGAAAAATATATCAACCAAAAGCTTGTCGTAAACCAAGTGCAGTTCAGCATCGCACATACGCCAATCATTGACTCTGGTATTTCTTTAAATATGGGCATCGACCAAGCTGTGAACCGCGACAGCAGCGTGCTTGAATATTGCCGTTTAAATGATATAACGCTTCAAGCGTGGTCGCCATTCCAAAACGGATTTTTCGAAGGACCTTTCCTCGGCGATAAAGAGAAATTTGGAAAGTTAAACGAAGTGATTGATCGCATCGCAAGTAAATATAGCGTAACGAATACAGCGATTGCCGTTGCATGGATCACAACTCATCCTGCAAACATCCAAGTAGTGCTTGGTACTACAAATATTCAGCGTATGAAAGATGCAAGTAAAGGTTCAGAAATCAAGTTAACGCGCGAAGAGTGGTACGATATTTATAAAGCCGCTGGCAACATGGTGCCTTAAGCGCTGCAGTTCTTAAAATAAAGCAGGTAACTCCGTTCGGATATGGAACGGAGTTACCTGCGTTTTACGATAAGTAACTACTGGTTAAGCTAGAAAAAGATTTAGCAGCAGCTCAATTATCTTTGTGACGCCAAGACCTAACAAAAAGGCAATAAAACCGCCAATTACAATGGTAAGCATCATGTGAGCAGTATTCATCGTATTCATCCTTTCAGGTTTAAATATATGTTGCTGCTGCTTGTACAAAAAGTCTGCAGCATAAAGAGCTCAATGAAGAAGACTATAAAAGAATAAATCCTCGGGATAGCTGGAGGTCAAGACAAACTCATCATGTTTTTCTGAGAAGTTTAAGGTGTAGGAGGAAGCAGTATGACGTATACCATTTCACAAGTTGCAAAGAAATTGAACGTGACAATTTATACCATTCGCTATTATGATAAAGAAGGGCTTTTTCCATTTTTAGATCGTACAGCGTCAGGGAATCGTATTTTTAAAGAACAAGATATTGAATGGATTGATTTAATTTGCTGCTTAAAAAGCACAGGTATGCAAATCAAGGACATTCGGACGCTTATTGAAAACTGTACGCTTGAAAATGCCGTGCTTGATAAAAGTCTGCAAATGCTGATGGATCATAAAAAAGCGGTACAAAAAGAAATCGAAGAAATCCATCATAAGCTTGAGACGATTGATTATAAAATTAAGCACCTGCCGGAAATGTATGAGCGAATTGTTAACAAGCCTTCAAACTAAACAAAAAAGGAAGCGTAAAAATGATCGAAAAAGTAGTACCTCTCACTGCAGAGAATATGCAGCAGTGCATTAATTTGTATATGAATGTATTTACAAAAACACCTTGGAATGAGCCGTGGACAGAGAAATCAGCTAGAGAAAGGCTGACTGATTTAATGCACACACCTAAATTTATGGGCTATTTATTTTATGACCAAGGAGAGTTGATTGGAATGATTGCAGGTCACGCGAAAAAATCATACAGCGGTATGACCTTTTACGTGGCCGAGCTTTGCGTCAGCGCAAGTGCGCAGGGAAAAGGGTACGGTTCAGCTATCTTAAGCCGGTTTGAGAACGAACTTCAAAGACACGATATCAACAGCTTGTATCTCTTGACGGCGACTGGAGGAGCTGCACAGGCTTTTTATGAAAGAAACGGCTATACTGTCAATGATCAGCGCGTTGTCTTGAAAAAAACGTTTGTTTAATGTTTAGCATCTACATAGAGCAGGAAGAGAGTTGCAGAGTGACTCTCTTTTTAATTAATCTTTTTATCTATTAATATGTAGAAGAAAAGGAAGTATGAACAAGAAAAATAAGGTGATGGGAAGAAGCAGACAAGAAACGGCAGATTAAAAAAATCTATTTTTTTACAATGGTTAGTCTTATTATTACCTGGTTCATAAGCACATTTAAAAACAGTGCCCATTATGTGGACACTGCTTTTTCATAATAAAGTGGAAAGCTAGCTTTTGGTGAAAAAATTAGTGGAAATGAAGCTGTTCATCATTATTTCTAATGATTAGCAACCGCCAAATCCTCCCCAGCAAGCACAGCCGATGATGATTAATAAAATGAATAATACGATGATTAAAGCAAAGCCACTGCCAAACCCGCCGCCGCCGTAACCGTAACCGCCATAACCACAGCCACCATAGAAGCCCATATATTTCACCTCCAAGTTCTGAGTACATTTTTAACATATGCCTGAAATGCAAAAGTGCTCCAAAAATATCCAATGATTTCAATGAAAATAAAAAAAGATAAGAAAATAAGATGGACACGGTACTTTTTTTCACTTTTTACATAGGATGAATCATCCCAAGATCTCATATATGAGCCCCCATGTTATAACAAAGCAGGCTAATACCACTTCCTCCTTAGCCTGCGTACATAATGAAGGAGAAGCCGAAGAATTTTTTCTTCGGCTTCTTATTTTTTACTATGAAATAAACACGTTAGTACTTTCCCTATACCATTCTAAGTCAGGATCCGCTTTTAACGTAAGGCTTTATATCCATCCACAGTTAATCAGAGCGTGCACCCCACTTAATATAAAAAACTATCTGGTGATTTTCCAGGTGGTTTTTGCGTGGAACTTTTTATGTAGTGAAGAAGTTATATATTTACGCACTTACTGGGGGTCTGTGTCTAAAGCAGAAGATCACGACATGATGTTTATCAATACTTTAGTCGTGCACTTTATATGCTCATGGTATTAAGAGTCATGATTAATTCTATTGTATAGAAGATTAGTTTAATGAATGGCCTCTTTAATCACCTGACCTTTACGTTAATAACTTGCTTACTATCCTCGAAAAGCTTAACCCACATACTTTCATCCTGCTGCATGCAAAAATTAGCTTATATTGGGCATAATAGAGAAAAGAAAGGAGGCGTTTGCATGAATTTATTATTTGGAAACCCTTATTGGCAGACAACTGTAGCGAAGCCACCTGTATACCCATCTCTAGAGGAAGATATTGAGTGCGATGTTCTTATTATTGGAGGAGGAAGTTCAGGTGCACAATGTGCTTATTATTTATGTGAGCAGGGGCTTGATGTTGTGGTTGTTGATAAACGTAAAGCAGGGCATGGAAGTACAATTGTAAATACCTCTCTTATTCAATATTTAGGAGATAAATTGTTTTACGAATTAGTCAACACGTTTGGAGAAGAAAAAACAGTCCGTCATTATAAGCTGTGCGAACAGGCTATTACAGATATTGAGGAAGCAGCTAAAAAGCTTCCGATTAATGCAGAATTTATAAGAAGAGACAGCTTGTATTATGCAAGTTATGAAGAAGATATCACGAAGATAAATAAAGACTACTTTTATATGCAAAAGCATGGATTTGAAGCTGAAATCTTATCAGAAGAACAAATTGAAAAAGACTATGGATTTAAAAAACGAATGGCAATGCTTATTAAAAATGATGCAGAGCTGAACCCTTACAGCTTTACACTCGGTCTGTTACAGTATGGAAAACAGCATGGGGTTCGGATGTTTGAAGAAACAGAAATTGTCGGTCAAAAGTTAGAAAAAGATGAAGCTGTATTTTTCACTAAAAATAAATCACAAATCGAAGCTAAACATGTCATTATGGCAGGAGGCTATGAAAATCAAGAATTTAAGAGAGAGAAAAAAGCTGTACTTACAAGTTCGTATGCAATCGTTACGACTCCTGTAAAGGATTTTACAGGATGGAAAAATCGAAATTTAATTTGGGAAACAGCTCGACCGTATATTTACATGAGAACAACTTACGATAATCGAGTCATTATAGGCGGTCTTGATGAAAACACGATTGTGCCGCAAGAACGTGATGCTAAACTCGTTCATAAAAGAGACAAACTTTTAAAAGAGTTCAATAAGCTTTTTCCTCATCTTCAAGTCGAAGCTGATTATTACATAAGCGCTTATTACGGAGGCACTCATGACGGCCTTCCCCTCATCGGAATATATGACGAAATGCCTAACTGTTACTTTCTAAGCGGATATGGAGATAACGGAACGGTGTATAATATGGTGCTAGCTAAAATCATAGCAGAACATATCACAACGAAGAAAAGCAGTGATTTAGAACTTTACATTCAAACAAGAAAAGTTTAATATGTGAGAAAATGGAAGGTTTTTAAAAAAGCCTTCTTTTTTTACATACATTTCTTGAAGTAGAGGAGAGACATAGTATGATAGAGGGTCACGCTATTTATTTACGCCCGTTAACTGTCAGCGATGCGCATGACAGCCTTCAGTTGCAAAAGGACAATCGCGGCTTTTTTGAACAGTTTTCTATGATTCGAGAGGATTCTTTTTATACGTTGGAAGGCCAAGTAGAAAAAATTAAGCGTCATGAAGAGAACAGAAAAAACGATCAAGAATACTATTTTGGTCTTTTTCAAAAAGAGAATAATAAGTTAATTGGCACCATTAGTCTTTTTCAAGTGCTGCGCGGATCTTTACAAAGCGCGTTTATCGGCTATTTTCTAGATCAGCATCATAGTGGAAAAGGGTACGCAACAGAAGCGGTAAAAGCGCTTGTTGGCTACGCGTTTGAAGAGTTGCATCTTCACCGCATTGAAGCCGGTGTCATGCCTCGTAATATGCCTTCTCAGCGAGTACTTGAAAAAGCAGGGTTTCATAGGGAAGGAATAGCTAGAAAAAATGTACATATTAACGGTATATGGGAAGACCATCAAGTCTTGGCTATCCTTAACCCTAACGATGAAATAGAAGAAATAAATGAGTTCTTAAAATTTTGATATACGTTTTCGGATTTAAAATTTATAATGAGAATAAGAGAATAGAACAGTCTATATTTAAATAGTAGGTGACTAAGGTAATGGAAGAGAGGAACATCAATGAAAAAGCCGTTCGGGATGTATTGCAGATGGCTAGCGAAGTAGTCGGAAGCAGGACGCTGTTTGTAGGGATTTTCGACGAACAATTTTCAGTTATGAAAGCCTTTAATAAAGAAGGGGGAAGCCTTGTAGAGGATGGACTGACGCTGCCGTTAGAGCTTGCGGTATGCAACTTAGTCACGTGTGATGAACCCCTTGTTATTCCCAATACAAAACGCGATGTTAGAACGTCTAATTTAGCCATCATTGATGGTGCCCGGGTAGGTTCTTATTTAGGAACACCTATTGTGCTAGAAGACGGGAGAATGTTTGGTACTTTATGCGCGGTCGATCCGGATCCTTATCAGTTTAGCGAAAGTGAAATTCAAGGGTTAAACCGGCTGGCTGGTATTTTGTCTCATATTATTTATAAAAATCAAGCGGCTGTTTTGCCGAAAATTGAAGAGAAAATTCTGCAGCTTGATAAACTGGCGCTCGTAGGGCAGCTAGCAGCAGGGTTAGCGCATGAGATTCGAAACCCGATGCAGTCGGTGCGCGGTTTTATTCAATTTCTATTTAATGAAAATGAACAGGCAGAGCCTTTTCAAAAAATTGTTCTTGATGAACTGGACCGTATGAATGCACTCATTAACAACTTCTTGCTTGTCACGCAGCCAACAGCGCCTAAAAAAGAAATTGTATCGATTGTAGAAGTTATTCATGATACCGTTGCTTTCTTGAAAAGTGAAGCTGCGCTGTATAATGTCGAAATGAACGTAAGAATAGAAGGAGCCATTCCGCTTGTATCAATCGATCCTGCTCAAATGAGACAAGTGTTTATGAATCTTTTGAAAAACGCCATTGAAGCAATGGAGAAAAAGAAACGCGGGGAAGTAAATCTTATTATCAAAGAATGGGAAGGTTGGGCTCTTATTGACATTCAAGATACCGGCTCTGGCATTCCGCTATCTATTATTAATAAAGTAGGAAATCCATTTTTCTCAACAAAAGATGGAACAGGCATGGGGTTAGGGCTTTCTATTTGTAAAACGATCATCAACGAGCATAACGGTAAGCTTGCGATTGAAAGTGATGAGAACGGGACAGTGGTGACGGTGAAGCTGCCTTTGACGCTTTAAGATAAAACAAAAAAGAAAGGAGAGCAAGCACTCATCCTTTCTTTTTTGCTGACCTTTTTAATATGCTGAACTGTCTTCAATCCAGTATTCATAGTCTTCCGCATCTTTTTTATTTAACTTTTTGCCGTTGATGTAAATTTTGTCCCACTCGTAAATTTGTTTATCCAAATAAACGTTAAACACAATGCGTACATGCTCTTTTTCCGTATAATCGTAGCCGGTAAATTGTACAACGTGATGACGGCCTTCTTGCTTGATGTAGGTCCATTTTGGATGATCGTTGTACGTTTCAAGCGTAATTGCTTCGTCGCCGTAGCGAACTACATCTTTAATATTCGTTTTTGTTGGTAAAAATGATAATCCCGCTCCGACTCCAAAAGTAATCACAAGCGCTAAGATGCTTAAACCAATAGCAATTCCGATGTGAGTGCCGCCTTTTATTTGCAAATAAGCTTCTTTCCGCTGCTCCGGCTGAGCTTCGGCTCGAGCTAACACGTTTTTAACGTGCTTATAATACCAGCGGTTGGCACATAGCCCTGTAATAAGTGAAGCACCGCCGAACACAATTGCGTCGGACCACTCTGGTATGTCTACAAAGCACAAAAGGGAAAACCAAATTACTTCAATAAGCGATAAAATAAAAAAGTGCTTATACATTTTTCGGTATGCAAACCAAGCGCTTGTCAGAAAAAAGGCTGCCCAGTTCCACGTGTTGTTTTTAGCTGGATTGGCTGTTTTTCCCCATTTTAAATCATAATACGACGTATTCGTTCGAACTACTTTATGCTCTTCTTCAAAAGAAACGAGTTCATTTACTGCTTGTTCTTCCATTTAAAACACCTTTCATTGGTTATAATCTATCATCTAAAATGACTCTATTATTATACATTATTTCTAGTATTTTTCTATTCTTCCTTAAATTATTTTTAAAGTAAGAATATTTGTGCTATGGGTTTTTCAACAAGAACTTTCATAAAAAAGAAGAATATGGTAGATTTGAAGAAAAAGGAGCTGCTTGAACGTGAATCATTTAAAGAAAGCCCTGCACCAATCGTGGTCAATTCATTCAAGCACGAAGTGGACGGCTGATAATCCTTCTAAGGGACAGTGCGGCGTGACAGCTCTTGTCGTTCAAGATCTAAAAGGAGGAGATATTTTAAAAACTCCGTGTGAAGAAGGGTGGCATTTTTATAATAAGCTCAGCGAAAAGCGCTATGACTTTACACAAGAACAATTTCCTGAGCCTCTCCAATATGCAGACATTTTATCCAGTCGGGAAGAAGCGTTTATGGATACGAATAAAGAGCAATATGAGGCTTTAAAGAAAAACGTAATGACCTATTTTATACATAAAAATTCCCTTTAGAAAGGAACACATAAATGAAAAGTATTCAGTATTCCATTGTTGATGTATTTGCACAGAGAAAATATACGGGAAATCAGCTCGCAGTTTTTAAAGACGCAGGAAGCCTTTCAGACAAAGAGATGCAGCAAATGGCTAAAGAAATTAATTTTTCTGAAACGACGTTTATCACGTCTGCTTCTGCAAAAGGAGAATATAACGTGCGGATTTTTACGCCTAATGAAGAAGTACCATTTGCAGGCCATCCGACGCTCGGTACCGCTTATGTTATCCGAGAAGAACTAGAAGAAAAAGATACAGAGGAGCTTATTCTTCATTATAAAGCAGGTCCTACGCCCGTTACATATGATGAACAAAAAGATGTGCTATGGATGACACAAGGTCAGCCGACGTTTGGGAAAGTGCTTGATAAAAAGCGAGTGGCGGATGTGTTAAACCTTGATGAAGCTTATATCGACACGCGTTTTCCCGTTCAAGAAGTATCCACCGGTCTGCCGGTCATCCTTGTCCCGTTAACATCATTAGAAGCAGCTAAAGAGATACATGTAGACAAAGAAAAATATTTCAAACTGATAGAAAATACAGAAGCAAAAGCGATTATGGTCTTTTCGCCGGAAACCTATAACCAAGATCATCAGCTAAACGTGCGAGACTTTGCCGACTACTACGGCGTTCCAGAAGATGCGGCAACAGGCAGCGCCAACGGCTGTTTAGCAGCATATTTAGTTAAATACGGCTATTTTAATCAGACCGTGATTGATATACGTATAGAACAAGGATACGAAATAGGAAGACCTTCACTGCTGTACGTAAAAGCTAGTTATGACGGAGAGAAATTTCACATTCAAGTAGGCGGAAAAGTCGAGATGATTGCGAGAGGAGAATGGATTTTGTAACAAGCCGTTCATCTGCTGTTCACAATAAGTTCTTATCCTAATAAAAACGCAATATGACCGCGACGTTTGGTTACACTAGTAAACAGATAGATACTGAAAGAATAAATGATGGCGGCCAAAAGGCCGCCATTTTAAATGGTTGATAAAAGGAGTGGCAGAAGAAATGATTCATATTTTACTGGCGGATGACGATGAGCATATGCTGCAATTAGTTCGTCACTATTTGCAGCTTGAAGGCTATATGGTTCATGAAGCAAAAGACGGTGAGGAAGCTTCGGGTCTGCTTGCTAAGCAGCACATTCATTTAGCGGTTGTCGATATTATGATGCCTCATAAAGATGGGTATGAAGTTTGCGAAGAAATACGCAGCTATTATGATTTTCCGATTATTTTATTAACGGCAAAAGATCAGCTGGAAGACAAAGAAAAAGGCTTTTTAGCAGGAACAGATGACTATGTGACAAAACCGTTTGAACCAAAAGAATTGATTTTCCGAATCAAAGCCCTGCTTCGCAGGTACGAAGTGGTAAATGAAAAAATGATCGTGCTGAACAACACCTTTATCGACCGAAAAAGCTATGAAGTGCACTGCAGCGGGCGACTGTTAATTCTTCCAATGAAAGAATTTGAATTATTAGCTCAGCTTGCGAGCTATCCAGGAAGAATTTTCACAAGAGAAGAATTAATTCATCTGATATGGGGAGCGGATTTTAACGGACATAACCGCACAATCGATGTACACGTAAAAAGGCTGCGCGAAAGGTTTGAACATACCGATGATTTTGTCATTACGACGGTTCGAGGCGTCGGCTATAAGCTTGAGGTGACGGCAAAATGAAGACGCTCTATTTGCGGATCGTCCTGACAACCATTGCTGTAATGGTATTTAGCAGTCTCCTAGCGTTTATTTTAGCAAACGTTTATTATCAGTACAGCTTAAAACCTTATAACGATCAAAAGCTTACGCGTATGGCAAAAGACATTGCGAGCTTTTACGAAAGCAATAGGGGCGTGGATCAACAAGCTTATTTACAGCATATCAGTAAATTAGGCTATCAAATATATGTGGTGGACAGGAGCGGATATGAGACGTTTTACGGACGGGAATTTAGAAATCAGCGCTTAGAAAAGAGTGCTGTCAAACAAGTCCTGGACGGGAAAATGTATCACGGAATTGCAAACTTTCCTTCACAGGTGTTTGTGACGGGATTTTTTGATAATGTGTTAGCCAATACCATCGGCGTGCCGTTAAAAGGAGAAAGTAACAGGCAGCAAGCGCTGTTTATTCGCCCTGATATTCAGCTGCAGTTCGGGGAAATGCGCATTTTTTTCTCGGTCATTTTACTGCTGATGATTGTATTAAGTATTTTATTTGTACTTATTAGTACGCGTTATTTAGTAAAACCAATCGTCAAGCTAACGGAAGCGACAAAACAAGTGGCAAAAGGAAAATACAACGTTGAGCTGTACGTAAAGCGCCGAGACGAAATCGGCGCGCTTGCTTCACATTTTTCCGAGATGGCTAAAAGTTTAGAGCAGCTTGAAGAGATGCGCCAAGAATTTGTATCCAACGTGTCGCATGAAATTCAGTCTCCGCTGGCGTCCATTCAAGGGTTTTCGAAAACGCTCCGTTCTGCACATCTTTCTGAGGAACAGAGAAATGAGTATCTGTCTATTATTGAAGAAGAAAGTCGGCGCATGTCGTCGCTCAGCAAACAGCTGCTTACGCTTGCTTCACTTGATAAAGAAAGTCAGCATATCGACAAAATCCCGTTTGATGTTGCAGCTCAAATCAAGCAAGTGCTGTTCATGACGGAGTGGAGCTGGCGTGAAAAAGAGTTAGCTATTGAAATGGATCTTCCTTCAACGATGATTTCAGGCGATCAAAAATTGCTTCATCAAGTGTGGACAAATTTGATTACAAACAGCGTAAAATTCACGGAAGAAGGAGGAACGCTGTCTCTTCGCGTTGGTATGGAAGACACGCATTGCCACGTTGAATTTCAAGATACGGGAATCGGCATGTCAAAAGAAAGCCTCCCGCATATTTTCAATCGTTTTTATAAAGAAGATAAAGCAAGAAGTCGGACGGAAGGCAGCAGCGGTCTTGGCTTAGCGATTGTAAAGCAAATTGTTGAGATGCACGAAGGCTCCATTCATGTTGAAAGTGAAAAAGGAAAAGGCAGCACCTTTCACGTTTATCTTCCGAAAATGTAATGAGCCGTTCATCTTCCATTCATTTTCTATTTTTATACTTTAAATAGAATTAAAAAAGGAGATGAAAGAAACATGTTTTTGGCTTTACGTGAATTGAAACATGCGAAGCTGCGCTACTTACTCATTGGCGTGATTATGGTGTTAATTGTATGGCTTGTACTTTTTGTATCAGGCTTAGCAAAGGGGCTTTCCTCTGACAATGCTTCAGCTGTTCAAGAAATGAAAGGAAATTACGTTGTGCTTCAAAAAGAAGCGGATCAGCGTCTTACGCGCTCTGTTTTATCCATAAACAAAACAGAAGATATTCAACAACTAAGCGGCAAGAAAAAAGCTGAGCCTCTTAGTGTGATGATGACAGCCATTATAAATGAAGGAAAAGAGAAAAAAATAGACGCCTCGTTTTTTGCGGTAAACACAAGGGGCTTTTTAGCTCCGAGTGTCACAGAAGGAAAGATGATTAAAAACGATGCGAAAGGCGAAGCTGTGGCAGATTCTTCGCTAAAAGAAGAAGGCGTAAAATTAGGTGATACGATAAAAGATACGGCTTCAGGAAAAAGCTTTAGGATTGTTGGTTTTACAAAAAATCAGTCGTTTAGTCACGCGCCTGTCATTCATATTAATTTGAAGGAATGGACTACGCTTGAAAGCACAGGTGCTTTTAATGCAGTCGTATTAAATATGAACAACCAGCAAGCACAGGCTCTTCAAAAAAAAGAAGCTGACATCGATGTAATCAGTAAAGATGAAGCGTTAAAAGGAATTCCAGGTTATCAAGAAGAACAGGGCTCGCTTTTAATGATGGTGGCGTTTCTTTTTATTATTGGAGCTTTTGTGCTAGCCGTCTTTTTCTATGTAGTGACGCTTCAAAAAATGAATCAGTTTGGCGTGTTAAAAGCCATCGGAGCAAAAACAAGTTATTTAGCGCGGACGATTTTATCTCAAGTGGTTGTGTTAACTTTATGCAGTCTTGCTATTAGTATTGGACTGACATACGGAGTAGCTGCCATTTTGCCTGATTCGATGCCATTTACTTGGATTTATCGCTAATCGTAGGCTGTTCGGCGCTGTTTGTAGCTGTTTCTGTATTGAGTTCATTATTGTCGCTGTATCGCGTAGCAAAAGTAGATGCGGTTGAAGCGATTGGGAGGGGTGTTTAATGAGTGAAGAAAAATTAGTTTTAGAGAATGTTAGCAAGTCGTTTGGAGAAGGAGAAAACGCTGTAGTCGTATTAAATGACCTATCGCTGCGTGTGAAAGCCGGAGAGCTTGTGGCGATTGTCGGTCCTTCTGGTTCTGGGAAAAGTACCTTTTTATCTATTGCAGGGGCGCTGCTTTCACCGTCTAGCGGACGTGTAATTATTGACGGAGACGAGATTAATAAAATGTCTCCATCACAAATGAACAGTATTCGTCTGAAGAAAATTGGCTTTATCTTTCAATCAGCTAATTTAATTCCGTATTTAACGGTTCGCGATCAGCTTCTTCTTGTAACGGAACTAGAAGGAATTCGAAATAAAGAAGCGAAAAAAAGAGCGGATGATTTGCTTGAAAAACTAGGGCTTGCTCATCGAAAGCATCACTATCCTGAAAGTTTATCCGGAGGAGAACGCCAGCGGGCAGCGATTGCAAGAGCGTGGATGAATAACCCTGAAATTATCTTTGCAGACGAGCCGACGGCAAGCTTGGATTCAGAGCGAGGAAGAGCAGTCGTGCAAATGCTCGCAGATGAAGTGAAGCTAAGGGGCAAGTCAGCTGTAATGGTTACACATGACCACAGAATGCTGGATTTATGTGATCGTGTTGTGTGGATGGAAGATGGAAAATTAGTAGAATCAAATAGCGTGCAAGTTTAAAAAAGTGCTGCTCTTGACAAGAGCAGCACTTTTTTTGCGTTCTTCATTGTGCATATATTTGTCGTCTCGGTTTGGCGCCTCCATACGTTCAATTCTTTATTAGTAAATCAGTTAGTTATTCATATTCCACTTCTTTAAAAAGCGTGTAGCGAAAATAAAACAACGCTATTTAGGAAGGAAGAAAATAAGACACAGGAAATGAAAAAGCAATGAAGAAATAGTAAAAAGGTGATGAAACGATGAGAAAAAGGAGTGAAAGCAATGATTACAAAAGTCGGTCAAATTATGGTATATGTAAACGATCAAGATCAAGCGGTAAAGTTTTGGACAGAAAAAATGGGATTTCAGGTTATGTCTGAACAAAATAACGAACAAGGCATGAAGTGGATTGAGCTAGCGCCGGTAGCGGGGGCCGAAACAACCATTATCCTTCATAACAAACAGCTAATAGCAAAAATGCAGCCAGAATTAAATGTCGGGACTCCTTCGCTGCTGTTTTTTACAGAGAATGTGGATGAACTATACAGAGATTTAACAGCTAAAGGCGTAACGGTGGGAGAAATCGTATCTATGCCTTCAGGAAAAGTCTTTAACTTTTCAGACAGTGAAGGTAACTATTTTGCAGTTATGGAAAATGGGAATAATAAATAGAGCAAAAATACAAAACACCGGGAGCATATATATTCTTCCGGTGTTTTACAGGCAAAACAGGATGAGTTACTCTTCATTGTTATTAGTGAAATTAAATTAGCTTATTTCGCCCGTACTTTCCTGCGATTTGTCCACCTTGAGATGCATTTTGCCCGCCGTTTATAGCAATTTGTCCGCCTTCATATGCAATATTTGTATAATAATTAATGGTTACACAGCATGGTTTTTTCTTGCGAGAACGCTTTTTAGAAGAATAATCGCTTTCTACATAATATTTTCCATCTGCTGAATTGTAGTAGCAATAATATTTTTTTATAGAATTCACTCCTTTCATCATAACTACTATATTTTATTTGTTATGCAAAGGTGTGCTTGTACATATGTGTATTAATATTCGTTTTATTTCTACAGGACGTAATAAGCTATTTTATAAATCAAGGAGTGTTGCCCCTTATGATAAAACTAATGGAAGAAAAGGTGGTGCTAAGAGAAGCGACACGGGAAGATATCAATGAACTTTATTAATGGAAATACGAAGAAAAAACCAAGAAGCAAAAAAGTGGAACGGCATTGATTAATATAGTCTCATTATTTAAGGCTTCTTCCTTTATGAATGGAAGAAGCTTTTCTTATGTCAATCATGTCAATCATGTCATCTGTAAGACCTAGCGTGTATAAAATTAAAAGAAGGAACGTTTATATAGGTCTGCTCAAATCAGCTACTGTGTTAAAAACATCAGGGGGGAAATGCATGCGGGCAAACTTTAAAGAATCTACAAAAAGAAGCGTGAAAAAGGAGAGAACGCTGCAGTTTACACTAAATGTAATCGGAATATTTATGTTTATGGGGATTTTAATCAGGTGGTGGACCGTTCCGTTCGCTGTTAGTAATGATCTTCGAATTTACTATAATCCAGATTTTCAAATGAAGCCCAGTGAGTGCAAGGAATTTCTTGCGTTTACTTTATGGGCATCAAGCGTGTATTTTATGTTAATCAACGTTTACTTTTTAAGCAAAACAGGTAGAAGACTAGTCTGTACCGTGCTTGTTTTACTGGCTGTTTTTAACCTCTATATGATGCTTACGCTTCTTGTTGCAGTGACGCATTAAAGTTAAAGTGTGAGTGTAGCTCAAAAGAAAGAGGTCAACTTCTTGTTTCTCTTTTGGATTGAGCTACGATTTTTTTATGGGAAAAACAGATAGGTCTTCAAACATCTTTATTAGTTGAGCTTTCATATTACTTCCACCTTTTGATATTTTCACCTGACACATATGTAAATATTATGTATGTTTTTAATTTCATATAATTCTATCAAATCCATTAAAGCAGTTTTATTTTTTAAATTCAACCGAAAAGTATTTTCATTATTTTTCCATAAACTAAACGAGATAAGCTGCTATAAGGTTTAAAGAAAAAAAGAAAAATGAAATTATTTTTTACAAGTTTAATATCTTGACGAAAAAATATTTCAGGAATAAGATATGTTACATAAAGTAACGAGTGAAAGAAAAGTTACTTTTTAAAGATTATATTTTTCCTAACAGGAGGAAGAGATATGGAAGCGATGACTTTTGTTTTATTCGGTTCAACAGGTGATTTAGCGAAACGCAAAATTTATCCTGCACTCTATAATTTATTTGTAGACGGGAAAATCCCTAAATCAATTTCTGTTGTGGGACTAGGCAGAAAGGAGATGTCCGATGCTGATTTTCAGAAAAAGGTAGAAGAATCTATTCACACTTTTTCACGTCGCATCGAAAAAGATTCATCTCTTATGCAGCATTTTCTTTCAGCTTTTCGCTACAGCCAATTGGATGCAACAAATGCTGAAGACTATAAAAGTCTGTTAAATCTAGTAGAAGCACGAGAAGCAGAACTAAACATTCCAAGCAACCGGATGTTTTATCTCTCCGTTGCACCAGAATTTTTCGGTACGATCGCCGAGCATATTAAAGACAGTGGCTTAGGTGCTACAAAAGGTTGGAAACGGTTAATTATTGAAAAACCGTTTGGCCATGATCTACAGTCAGCTCGACAATTAAACGAAAACTTAAGCAAAGCGTTTAAAGAAGAAGAGATTTACCGCATTGACCACTATCTTGGCAAGTCGATGGTGCAAAATTTAGAAGCGCTGGAATTCGCTAATCCCATTCTTCAATCATTATGGAATAACGAACATATTGCGAATATACAAATTACAGCAAGTGAAACGGTCGGAGTAGAGGAAAGAGCAAGCTATTATGACCATTCAGGAGCCATTCGAGATATGGTCCAAAATCATATGCTGCAAATGCTGATGATGACGGCCATGCACTTACCGGCTCGCATTAGCGCTGATGATATTCGAAACGAAAAAATAAATGTGTTAAAAGCGCTTCGTCCGCTTGTAAAAGAAGATATGGATCTAGACGTTGTTCGCGGTCAATATGAGGCTGGAAAAATAAACGGGTCTTCAGTGGAGAGCTACGTAAATGAGCCCGGCGTATCACCATCTTCGCAGACGGACACGTTTTTAGCAGCTAGACTATATATCGATAATTCGCTTTGGAAAGGCGTTCCTTTCTACATTCGTACAGGGAAAAGAATGGCTGAAAAAGCGACGCGAATTGTTATTGAATTCAAAGACTCTTTAAAAGAGTTGTACTTAGACAAAGGAGAAACAACATCTCCAAATCTGTTGATCATTGAAATTAACCCGCATGAAAATATTACGCTGCAGTTGAACAGCAAAAATCCATTTAATCATGGTCATATTGAGCCTGTACAAATTAATTTTTCAGGTCAGCAAGAAGGAGCACCGGAAGCATATGAGCGTCTTATTGCAGATGCATGTGCCGGAGATTCTACATTTTTTGCTCATTGGAAAGAAGTAGAACTAGCTTGGGAATGGGTTCAGCCGCTTCTTGAAGCGTTTGAGGAAAATACAGTGCCGCTTCATAAATATGCTGCCGGTTCACATGGCCCTGATGCATCAAATGCACTTTTAGCAAAAGACGGTTTTAAATGGTGGCTGGATGAAGAAACAGCGAGTCAATCACGCGAAGGGCAGCCAGTTTAATACAAACAAAGCGAAAGAAGGATGACACATGAGTACCAACATAGACACACTTGCAGTTAACACGATTCGCACCCTGTCAATCGATGCGGTGAACGCAGCCAATTCAGGCCACCCAGGGCTTCCGATGGGAGCGGCTCCGATGACCTATGCGCTATGGGCGAATCACTTACAGCACAATCCGGCAAATTCAAGCTGGTTTAGCCGAGATCGTTTTGTCTTATCAGCCGGGCACGGTTCAAGCTTGCTGTATAGCATGCTTCATCTAAGCGGATACAATGTATCAATAGAAGATTTAAGAAGCTTCCGCAAGCTAAACAGTAAAACACCGGGGCATCCTGAATTTGGCCATACGGACGGCGTAGAAGCCACAACAGGTCCTTTAGGTCAAGGAATTGCAAATGCAGTGGGAATGGCGATGGCAGAAGCCCATTTAGCAGCAAAATTTAATCAACCAAATTTCCCTATCGTTGATCACTATACGTATACGTTAGTAGGCGATGGTGACTTGATGGAAGGCATTTCTTATGAAGCTATGTCCATGGCTGGCCATATGAAGCTTGGCAAACTTATCGCTTTATATGACTCCAACGATATTTCGTTAGACGGGGAATTAAATCTTTCGTTTAGTGAAAATATCCAAAAAAGAGCGGAATCTGCAAACTGGCAGTATTTGCGTGTAGAAGATGGAAATGACGTAGATGAAGTCACAAACGCAATCGGAAAAGCTAAGCAGCATACCGAACAGCCAACGCTCATCGAAGTGAGAACAATTATTGGCTACGGAAGTCCAAAAGTAGCGGGAACAAATAAAGCACACGGCAATCCGCTTGGAGAAGAAGAAGCAAAAGCAACAAAACAAGCCTATGGCTGGGAAACTGAAGAAAACTTCTATGTTCCAGAAGAAGTAAAAGCCCATTTTGAAAAGCTAGAAGAAAAAGGGATGAAAGCAGAAGCAGAGTGGAACAAGCTATTTGCTTCTTACCAAAAAGAATACCCTATGCTCGCTGATGAATTAGAGCATGCCATCACGGGCGAAGCGTTAATTGAAGTGAATGATATTTTAACATTCTCATCAGAAAAAGCGATTTCGACTCGTGTTGCAAGCGGAGAAGCTATTAATTATTTCACTAAATCTGTGCCATCTATTTTTGGAGGCAGCGCTGATTTATCGCATTCCACGATGACGGACATTAAAGAAGGAGGCCCTTACGCACCAGGATATTTCGGTAATCGAAATATTTATTTCGGAGTACGTGAACATGCAATGGGAGCGGCCGGTAATGGAATGGCCCTTCACGGCGGTGTGAAGCCGTTTGTCAGCACATTTTTTGTTTTTAATGATTACTTGCGTCCAGCGATTCGTTTAGCTGCACTGCAAAAACTGCCGGTCACATATGTGTTTACTCATGATTCCATAGCAGTAGGAGAAGATGGACCAACTCATGAGCCGGTTGAACATTTGGCTTCTCTTCGTGCAATTCCCGGGCTTACCGTAATCCGTCCGTCTGATGCAAACGAAACAGCAAGCGCTTGGGCTTATGCGCTTCAGCAAGTGGAAGGTCCTGTAGCCTTAGTGCTCAGCCGTCAAAACTTGCCTGTATTTGAAGAAACAAAACGAAATATCAACGACCTAGCTAAAGGAGCTTACGTACTAACCGAAACAAACGATAAACCGGAGATGATTTTCATCGCTACAGGTTCTGAAGTAGCACTAGCGGTCAGTGCTAAAGCTCAGCTAGAACGTGAAGGTACATCCGTACGAGTTGTGGCAATGCCTAGCTGGGAGCTGTTTAACAAGCAGTCAAAAGAGTATCAAGAGCGCGTCTTGCCTGAATCTATTTCAAAACGAATCTCTCTAGAAATGGGAATTTCACTTGGCTGGGAACGTTTTGTAGGACCAAAAGGAAAAGTGTTAGCAGTTGACACATTCGGTGCTTCAGGAACCGGAGCTGATGTGATGAAGCTGTTTGGATTTACAGAAGAAAACGTAGTGGCACAAGCAAAAGAATTGCTAAAGGCTTAAATAAGAAGATAAATAGAAGGAGCTGTTCACATGAAAGTAGGATTAGTTGGTTTAGGGAAAATGGGGATTAACTTAGGACAAAACTTATTGGATCAGCGTCATGACGTTGTAGCATTTGACGTAAATTCAAACGCAGTAGAACAAATGAAAGAGTACGGTGCTTCAGGAATATCAAGCTTGCAGGAGCTTGTTCAGTCACTAGAAACACCAAGAGTTGTCTGGCTGATGGTTCCTCATACGGTTGTTGATTCTGTTATTAGTGAAGTGACGCCTTTTTTAGCTGAAGGAGATATCGTAATTGAAGCCGGAAACTCTCATTACAAAGAGTCTATTCGACGCTATAACGAGTTAAAAGAAAACAAAATCCACTTTATGGACGTTGGAACATCTGGCGGAATGGAAGGCGCTCGTAACGGAGCATGTTATATGATTGGCGGAGATCGTGAAGCGTGGGAAATTGTTGAACCTATTTTCCGCGATACAGCAGTAGAAAACGGATATCTATACGCTGGAGAAGCAGGCAGCGGGCACTTTCTAAAAATGGTTCATAACGGCATTGAATACGGCATGATGGCTGCAATCGGAGAAGGATTTGAAGTTCTTGAAAAAAGCCAATTCGACTATGATTACGAAAAAGTGGCGAGAGTATGGAACAATGGATCTGTTATTCGTTCATGGCTAATGGAATTAACAGAAAATGCATTCTCTAAAGATGCTAAGCTAGATGACATCAAAGGAGTTATGAACTCTTCTGGTGAAGGGAAATGGACGGTAGAAACCGCTCTAGACCTTCAAACAGCTACGCCAGTTATTGCGATGTCTTTACTGATGCGCTATCGCTCGCTTGAAGATGATACCTTTACAGGAAAGGTAGTTTCCGCGCTTCGAAACGAGTTTGGCGGTCATGCTGTGGAAAAGAAATAACAAGTGAAATAGTGGGTATAGTAAAAAAAACTAATGGAGGAATGAAAAGATGAAATTTTTTATTGATACTGCAAACCTTGACGATATTAAAAAAGCATACAAATTGGGCGTTTTATCTGGAGTCACAACAAACCCTTCTCTTGTTGCAAAAGAAGGCGTAAAGTTTGAAGACCGTATTGAAGAAATTTTAAAAACCGTTCCAGAAGTAGAATCCGTTTCAGCAGAAGTGACGCCGGATGCCGAAACAGCAGAAGACATGATTGCGCAAGCAGAGGAACTAATCAAAATTAACGGCGGAGATCAAAACATTACGATTAAGCTTCCAATGACGATTGCTGGATTAGAAGCGACTCGCTACCTTGCTAAAAAAGGTGTAAAAACAAACGTAACGCTTATTTTTACTGTAAACCAAGCGCTTTTAGCAGCTCGTGCAGGTGCAACGTATGTATCTCCGTTCCTTGGTCGCCTTGATGATATTTCAGAAGACGGCGTACAGCTTGTGGCTAAAATTGCCGAGTTGTTCCGCATTCAAAATATCGACTCTCAAATCATTGCGGCTTCTGTAAGACATCCGGACCACGTTACACGCGTAGCCCTTGCCGGAGCTCATATTGCAACTATTCCATATTCAGTAATCGAGCAGCTTGTTAAACATCCTTTAACTGAACAAGGAATTGAAAAATTTGCGGCTGATTGGAAAAATGCTGTTCAAAACTAAGTAAAAGATAAAGAACGTGCGCATTCTAGAAAAAGAATGCACGCGTTCTTTCATAATATCCCTAAAGAGGTAAACATCATGAATACAATAGACGCTAAGATTATTAAAACCCAATACGGTTCAGAGGTTTATGTAGATGACGTAGAGCATATTAACTTTAAAAGCCTTCATGCGCTGAAAGTGAACCAGCCGCTCTATCGCATTGAATTTGAAATTGGCTACTTTTTATTAAAAGAACATAGATATTACGAATACGAAAAGAACTATTTTTGGCTTGCAGTAAGCGAAGATTTTAGTAAGCTCATTATTCAAGAGCCTGATATGGAAAGCTTATTTGGAGCTAAAAGTGAAGACGAAAGAAAGGCGACAAAAGAGCTTTTAAGTCAGTGGCTCATTCATACCGAGGCTTATAAAAAGCAATTAAACCAACATATTAATGACTGCAAAAAAAGTAATAAAACAAATGAGGGTATAACGCCTATTTTAGAAAAGTTGCTGCATATTTCAGCAGCAGACATTGAACAAGCCCCAATCGAGAAATTAGCTGCTTCACGAGCAGTTTAACTTAAAAAAGTAGATAG
Organism: Priestia sp. 53B2; assembly: GCF_056099005.1. Lineage (NCBI taxonomy): Bacteria > Bacillati > Bacillota > Bacilli > Caryophanales > Bacillaceae > Priestia > Priestia sp. 53B2. The sequence goes on along the minus strand of NZ_JBLZXA010000001.1, from coordinate 81,104 downwards.
TATTCATAGCTGTAAAAGAAAAAAGATGCTTCGTTTAAAACGCGAAGCATCTTTTTTTCATTCTTTATAAAGAGCGGGTTTATCTTTAGGAAAGGCTCTTTTTACATAGATTATTTCCTGATAAGAGGTGATAAAATACTCTTTCAGGAGGCGGTTTCTCAATGATTAAAGACATCTATGCCACGTTTTCGGACTTAACCAAAGACGAGCAAATTCAACTATTTAACCTTTTAAAATTCCTATGTTGAAACGACTGTATTACTTATTCCGCTAAAGCCTCTGTTACTTGAATAGCTTATACCAGTATAAAGTGGTTTCAATAGTAGGATTATATGACTGCTTTAGTGTGTCAACGCCACCTAGTATGAATCCTTGTTTCACATAAAATCTGCATGCACCAAGATTATCATCTTGTGCTTCCAAGGACATTCCTATAAGTTTTCTTTGTTTTGCCCACTCTTCTGCTTTATTTAAGAGCAACTTTCCGACTCCACTGCCTCTATAATCTTTTTTAGTAGCAATGTTTTCATGGAGAAAGACCTAACGATTTTTCATGTCCGTACCCAAAGCAGCGTACAGCAGCTAACCCAACCATTATTTCGTCAAGTCCCACTGTATTTTCCTTATCTAAAGATTGGCCTGAACACGTTCATTCCTACGGAAATTGGTTTATGGACAGTGACCATAGCTATCAGCCGGAAGAGAAGCTTGAAAGGTTTTTAAAGGCTGGAGAACCGCCAGTTTATATTGGATTTGGAAGTGTTGGGGATAAAAAAAATGCAGGCGAAACGACTGCTTTAGTGATTAAAGCCTTAAAACTTGCCAAGAAACGAGGTATCATCAATACAGGAGGAAGCGGAATGAATCACACGGAAGAGATACAGAAGACATTTTATTTGTAAAAGATATTCCTCATGAGTGGCTGTTTCCTAAAATGTCTGCCGTTGTTCATCATGGAGGAGCAGGAACAACAGTCGAAGGCCTTCGAGCTGGTGTTCCAAGTATTATTGTTCCTTATGGAAATGACCAATTCGCTTGGGGAAGAAAAATTCACGAGCTAGGAGCTGGAGCAAAAGCCATTCCGAGAAAAGAATTGACCGCTGAAAAATTATCCGCAGCCATTTCCTATACGCAGGTTAATGAAATTCGATCCAAAGCACAAGAAATTGGAAAACAAATCCGAGCTGAAAAAGGAGTTGAAAAAGCAGCTCAGGTGATTATTAATACACTCGAGACATTCGGGAATAAATAAAAAGTAAGCGAGCGTGAAAAAAATGCCAAAAGTAAGGGAAGGATACGCTGAAAAAAAGAAGTAAGAGATTTTAGAAGCAGACAAAAGAGTATGTAAGAGCAAACCGGTGCATGATGTAGCCATGCGAGATATCGTCTTGGAATCTGGAATGAGTCAAGGAGGCGTGTACAAATATTTTTCAAACCTTGATGAAGTATTTGGCGGACTTCTTAATCAAGAAAGCGTCAGCTATAAAGTAAAAGATAAAATTGAAGCCCTACTTCAGACAAAGAAAGATTCCTTTGAAATGCTGCATGATTTCATTATGTATATTGGAGAGCATATTCAAGAATCGATGACAGCAAGAGGAGAAATTTACTTTGAACTAGTAGCGTTGTATTCAAAAGACCCTCAGCGTTTTATGAAAATTGAAGATCAGCTAGTTGAAGTATCTAACCTTAAATATATTCAAAAGAAGCTTCACGACTTTATCACGGAACAAATAGAAGTAAAGAATTTCTCTCTGGCTGTACCAACAGATGATCTGCTAGCTTTTATGGCTACAACGATCAACGGAATCACACAAAATCCAGCACCGGTTTACAACGTCGATGAACAGAAACAAGTTACAGAAGAGGCAAATGTAGAACGTCATATAATTACGCTGTCCATAGCTGTCCGAAAGATGTTAGGTGAATAAGTACAGTTGCAATCTTGAAATGTTCCTTGTAGTATTGCCAGCAGCGTTAAGTTTGTATAGAAAAAAGTTTTTGTAAATCCTCCACCTCCTCTGAATAGTTTTGCAAAAATTAAGCATAATACCATTGCAAACTATATTTAAGGAGATGGAAAAAATGAAAAAAGGACTTATCATTGCTTCTTCAGTTCTTTTTCTTTCAGGCTTAGCTGCATGTGGAGGAAATAAAGACAATAACGCAATGGACAATACTCAAAATGACTTACGCAACACTTCTACAAACAACGGAGTTGATAACAATATCCCAAGGGACAACACCGATCAGCCCACGAAATCAGTTGAAGCAGCGCAAAATGTAGAAGATATGAAGGAAGTTGATGATGCGTATGTACTTCGCGATAATAATAATGCTTATGTAACAGTAGATCTAGCCGGAAATGACGCAGCGGACAACAATGATAACGGTAAGGTTAACAACGTAACGTATAACGGCGATACTTACCATGAAGTTTCAACTGATTTTGAACAAAAAATTGCGGACCGCGTGAGAGAAGCAGATAATAAAATCGACAAAGTATACGTGGCGTTTGTAAACACAGGTCTAGATAACATGAACAACAATAACGTACCTGGTGTAGATAAAAATGACAAGATGTACAGAGATGATGAAAAAGACAATAACCGTGATCCGGAAGATATTATAGAAGATCCAAAAGATATGATGGACCGTAACAACAAAGATCAATAACATCAAAAAGGCCTCTGAATCCCCAGAGGCCTTTGTTTCATTAACTAAGTTCGAGTAAAGAAATAAAAATCGGAAGAACACAGCAAGAAACGGCTGAAATAAAATCAAGCTCGTTCTGTTTTTTTGCAGAAAGCGTGAACTCCATCAAAATAATTGTTAGGATACTCATGAAAAGCGTTGCATAAAAAAGAAAATCGCGCTGACTTTCCACTAAAAACAACACCGCATTTAAAATCAAAATAACGGCATAAAGAAACTTAAGCAGCACGTGAAGCTGCATGCTGAATTTATTCTCTTGTTTGTAGCGCAAGATATAGACAAAAAAGAAAATAAATAAAGTTAATTGCCATGAGGCAGGAAGTAGCTGCTGCCATAGATTGTCCAAGAAACTCATTCCTCCTATAAAACGATGATGCATATATATAAAGCACACGTTTTTATTTTAAAAGTGAAGAGTATCTTTAGGCAAGAGCAATTTTTCATTTTTTATAGACTTTTAATATAAAAAAAGAAAGGTCATCACGACCATTCTTTTTACTTCACTTCAATTAAAACCTTCGTACCGTCAGGAAACTCGTCTACTTGATGTGAGATCCAAGACCCGGCGCCTCGGTTGTCTGAAGGCTTTACATATTCAATATCTGCGCCGTTTCCGCCTTCTTCACAAAAGGCCATCGGAAACTCATCTCGGTCATAGCCGCTTTTAGTCGGAATGCCTTTTAAAGACTCACGGCGGTTTTCCTCAGCCCCGTCTCGGTCGATTGTACAAACAGCCGATTTTCCTTTATCGATTGCATGTTGAATGTGCGCTGCAGTTTCAGGGTAACGATCAGCAGGGAAGGTAATTACTTCATCGTAGGAGGTATTCGTTGAAGAGTTCTGCTCTAACGGATTTCCTTCAATCATAACAATAACGGCTAATACTAAAATTAAAATACCAGAAACAATTTTTTTCAATCTGTAAAACTCCTTTATAAAACGTTTATCACTTTTATTTTAAAGTAATAAGAAAAAAATGTAAAAACATATAATGGAACTAGCTAGAATCCATAAGAAAAATATAAGCTCACGCGCAGATGCTGAACGTGAGCTTATGTCTAATGATGAGAGTGATGATGATGCGTTTTGTTTTCAGCTGGCTGCAGTGAACGTAACTCTTCTTTCGATAATTTGCCTACTGCGACTTGCTGAGTAGGAAGGATGTGCTCACCGCGGGCATTAATATCGGTTTGAATATAGTAAATACCATCCTCTTTAAAGGCTGCTTTTGCTTTATACATACTGCCGTCATAATGTGCCTTTGCTGTTTCAACTTTACCGGGAGCATCTTTTTTCCACACTTTAAACTGAACGATTTTGGCATCATCCACCGTTTTATTTTCTTGCATTACATGCACTTCTAACACCTGTGTGCTCTGTGGCTCTATATTTTCAGGAAGCATCACATGCGCAGACAGAGGCTTTTGCTGCTTGTAGAGCTGGTCTGCGTTACTGTTTACAGAGCACGCGGAAAGTACAAGTGTACTAAATATGATCAATCCGGGTATTTTCCATTTGTTCATTGTTACTGCACCTCACATCGTTTCATAAATCATGCGTTTAAAAACCGCTTCAATGCTGGAATTCGTTTGATGACAAAGAAATCTAAAAGCCACACGATAATCAAGGACAGTCCGACTAAAGGAAAGACGAGACCAAACACCACGATTATACACGTCACGATTCGCAGTGCATTTCCTTCAGGAACTTTAGGAGCCCCCATATTTTTAGCTGGTTTTCGTTTCCACCACAGTAAGGCTCCGCTGATAGCGATACCAGCAATTCCGATACAAATAATAAGGCCCATAAGCTGATTTATAAATCCAAACTGTGTGCCTTTATGAAGCGTAATACCAAGTGCAATCAATTTGCCCATAAATCCATAGTTGCCGTACCGATAATCAGCTAAAACAGCTCCAGTATATTGATCAAGGTGAATGGTTGCTTCATCCTGAGCCCTTGGTGAAAAAACAGAAAGCGTATATACGCTTTGAGGTTCTTGCGGGATGGAAATGGTGTAGCCGTCGTGAATATGCTGTTCTTTTGCAATACCTACAATGTCATCAAGCGATACTTTTGTATATTGCTGAGCTGTGGAGCTTGGAACTTCTAACGTTTCAGCTCCCCAAGGCACGTCCGCTACATCTTTTGTTTGCACGCTTGAAGTAGGCGCACTGCCTACCCAAATAGACGGAGGGTATCCAACGCCTGCGTTTGTGGCGATTTGCTGAAACGCATTGCCCCACAGTCCTGACCACGGAAGGCCCGTTAGTACGAGAAAAAGCATACCAGCTGAAATCCAAAAGGCCGGTACCGCATGAAGATCTCGTACAAGCACGTTTTTACCTTTTGAAAAACGAGGAATCAGCACGCCTTTTATTTTGTCTTTTTTGCGCGGCCACCATAAAAAAGCGCCGGTTACAATTAAGACAATCGCCCAGCAGGCCGCAAGTTCTACAATACGATCACCCACGGTTCCTGCCATCAGCTCTCCGTGAAATTCTTCAATTTGATTCATTAAGCGACTCGAATCATCTAATTTTCCTATGATGTGACCATTATGAGGATTAACGAAAATCGTATATGTATGGTCTTTTAATGAGATTCCTACTTCTGAAGAACGAGTGGGGCGATCACTGGGCTTATAAGTCAACACGTCAGCACCTGGATACTTTTCCTTTACAGCCTGTACTTGTGCTGAAGGAGATACGGACTGTGACTGAGCTTGTACATGATACAAGTCGTGGTACAGTCTTTCCTCAATTTGAGGCTTGAATAAATACATACCGCCAGTAACAGCTAATATAAGAAGAAACGGAGTAAACACTAAACCCGCATAAAAATGCCAGCGCCATGTGGCTTTGTATAGACCTTGAGAACGCGCCGTGCTTTTTTTATTTGTACTCGTTGTCTCTTCTTGCTTTTCCTGCATCATTTTTTCCTCCTTTTTACTAACTAACGTGCTTTTATTATAGAAGGAAAGGGAGAATTAGCCATCACTCCTGAGAGTGATTGTTGGGACTTATAAGAGGAAGGTGCTAATAAAAAAACAGCTCGTGAAAGCTGTTAATTCATTAAGCCATTTTGAAACGCATAGCTTGTCAGCTGCACGCGGTTTTCTAAATGAAGCTTGCTTAAAATATTTTTTAAATGGCTTTTTACCGTGTGTTCAGAAATAAATAACTGCGCGGAGATATCGCGGTTCGACAGTCCTTTAGCCACTAATTGAAGTACTTCAAGCTCTCGTGCAGAAAGGGGAGTGTCGGGTTTTGTAATGGACGTTTCCTGAGGAAACTCTTTTAAAATTTGAAACGCAATTTCTTTTGACATAGGAACTTCATCTAAAGCGAACGCACGCAAATAGTCGTACCACACTTCAGACTGCAGGTTTTTTAACAAATAGCCCTGTGCGCCTTTTTTCAGCGCATCAAATAAATCCGTAATATCGTCTGAAACCGTGATAACCACAATTTTAACGTACGGAAACTGAAGCTTAATTTGTTTTGTCGCTTCTAAGCCGTCCATCACAGGCATTCCAATATCCATTAACACGATATCGGGCATTAATTTTTCAGTCAGCTCAATAGCTTCTTGCCCGTTGGTTCCTTCGCCAACAATAATAAAATCTTCATATTCTTCTAAAATATCGCGAATGCCTTCTCTCGCATGAGCATGATCATCTACAATTAAAATACGAAACGGCTGCATTTACGTAACCTCCTTTTTAATACTAACAGTCGTTTGATTCTGTTTTCGCTGAATAGAAAAGTCCCAGTTCATATCTTTAGCACGATCTTTCATAATTTGTAAACCAAGCCCGGCCTTGAGAGAGTCAGAGGTAAAACCTATACCGAAATCTGTAATTTCACAAATCCATCCGCCTGCCGTTTCACTGGCTGTAATCCAGATTTTATTTGTTTTTGCATGTTTAATGACGTTCATAGCAGCTTCTTTCACACAGGCAAACAGCTCATTTTTTTCTTTTCTCGACAGCGTTGTTTCTGACAGTCTCCAATCTAAATTTACATCTAGTAAATGAGTATGTGTTAAATCATCGACGTATTGATGAATGCTTTCAGTCCAGCTTTCTGAAGAGTCTGAAGGAGAGTGCTTTAAATTTGTAATCGCTTGGCGCGTATCGTCATGAACATGCTGCAGAGTTTGTTTCATTCGTATAAAATCAGGATCCTGCTCTAAGTTGTTTTTTCTTCCGAACTTGTTCATTTTAACAGATAGGAGGAACAGCGACTGCGCAATGCCATCATGCAGTTCACGAGCTAATTTTTCACGTTCAATAAGTGCTGCTTTCTTTTCTTTTTCTTGTCTTAGTTCCTCTTGTATTTTTTCTAAAATAGAAAATAAATAGCGGACAAACACAAGCGTGACAAAAAAGACAAGGAGCGGAGAAAGCACATTTCCCATATCCATTGAGATGTAAGGGAGCAAAAAGGCATGGCGAACATACTCCCAAAGCGCGATGGTCAGAGTTGGAAGAAGCAAAATCAGCCATTTAATTTGTCTATATTTCACGGTATCCCTTCTTTCGTCCATAAAATGTGTCTATATTTTATCATTTGAGCGGAAAATTACTAGAGGAAAGAAGAGAAATCACTCTTAAGAGTGATTAGTACCACCTGTAGCTGAACGGATAAAAGTAATGGAAAAAAGTCTTATCTGCAATATCATACAAGAAAAGTTTTCGAGTGAATAGTATGGTTAAAAAGCTTAGTATGTGACAAGGAGGGGTCGATTGATGACAAAAGAAATTCGCACGGCGCACGTTGATGCCGATTTACATATTGAAGCTTACCGTTTTAAAGGAATTATGCAAAAGTTTCCTGCTCATTTTCACGAGTATTATGTGATTGGATTTATTGAAGAAGGTCAGCGTCATTTAATTTGCCAAGGCAAAGAATACATCATTAACCCAGGAGATTTGCTGCTGTTTAATCCGTATGATGTCCATAGCTGTGAACAAATCGACGGCAAAACGCTTGATTATCGCTGTATTAACGTGACGCCAGAAGTAATGAAAAAAGCTGTTTTTGACATTAATGGCAGTGAAAGTCTTCCGCGTTTTAACAGCAGCGTGGTGCAAAGAAGTGATGCTGTCTCTAGTTTAAAAGAGCTTCATTTGCAAATTTTAAATGGTGAACGTGAGTTTAAGAAAGAAGAGTTATTTTTATATTTGCTAGAAGAACTCATGCAGGATCATTCAAATCTTTCTTTTCTTTCGTCAGCCGTTGACACGTCTCATGAAATCACAACTATCTGCAGCTATTTGGAAGACAACTATACAAACAAGATCACGCTGGATGAATTAAGTCAGCTAATTGGATGGAGCAAATACCGGCTGCTGCGTTCTTTTACAAAGCAAAAAGGAATCTCTCCATATAGCTACTTGGAAACAATTCGAATCAATCAGGCTAAAAAGCTGCTAGAGCAAGGAAAAAAACCGATTGACGTATCGTTTTTAACGGGATTCAGTGATCAAAGTCATTTGACTCGATTTTTTAAAAGTCAGGTTGGGTTAACACCAAAACAATACATGAAAATATTTGAAAGTGAAAAGAAAACAGGATGCTAGTAATAGCTCAAAAGGGAGAGAAGAACTGTGGATCATTTAGCTGCTTACATGCTGATGGCATTGGTCATGTCCATGATACCTGGTGCTGATACAATTCTTATCATGAAAAATACGCTTCATCACGGAGCAAAAGCAGGACGTTTTACCATACTCGGCATGGCTACAGGCCTCACGTTTTGGACGTTAATTGCTGTGCTTGGCTTGTCTGTTGCTATTGCGCAGTCGGTGTATCTGTTTAACACGATTAAATATATAGGGGCAGCGTACTTATTTTACTTAGGCATCAAAATATTTCTGACAAAAAATACGCTCTCATTGGAGGCCATTTCAGAAGAAACAAAAACTGTAAAGTCTTCATCTAATCGTTGCTATAAAGAATCATATATGCAAGGGGCTCTTAGTAATTTTCTTAATCCTAAAACGGTATTAGTTTATATTACGTTTATGCCACAGTTTATTAACTTGGATGCACACACAAATCAACAGCTTCTGATACTTGGTTTTATTCTGACGCTTATAGCGGTAGGGTGGTTTTTAATCTTGGTGTATGTAATAGATTACGTGAAAAAATGGCTTAAAAAACCGGTATTTCAAAAAGCTTTTCAACGATGCAGCGGAGTGCTGCTGATCGGTTTTGGAATAAAAACAATAGTGTAATAGTAGCTAGTAAGTAAAAAGAGGCTGGTATAAAAATTGTTAGTTGAAGGAAGATCCGAACGAGTTTGATTCTTGATTGAAAATCAAACTCGTTCGGATTTTTTTATTAGTATGGTGAACATAGCTTTCATATATTTATTCAGTTATTTCTAGCTGTTGATTGGAGGGCAAGGCGAAGACTCCCGCGGAAAGCGAAGTCTTGCACGGAAATCAACAGCGGTGTAACAAGCCACCCATACTAGTTCATGTATCCAATTTGCTCGTCTTTAGGTTGTATTGATTTAACTATGTCTCAATCTCTTTTCATAACGTTTAAAAACACGTAAACGAAACAATTTGTTGTGTATCCACACCGAAAATGGTCCAAAAACGTCCGTTCCATCTAAATCCTGCAACTGATCGCGGGCCTACAAAAATAGGAAAATACCAGAAGCTAGAGCCGTTTCTAAGCCATATGAACGTGTTGCGGAATAGACATAGAGAAATGGCTCCTGGATCAACGGCAAATGGAGTTGCCGTTTGTTGAGCTGGAATAAATGCCGGCGGAGGGGAAGTTGGGGCTTGCTGCGGGTTAGGTATAGGTAAACCGCCTGGTGGTCTAGGTGGGCCGGGCGGTAGTTGAGGTCCAGGAAATCTTGCTGAGTAAGAATAAAAATCCATGTAATTAATGTCCATTTTTTAATCATCTCTATTTTTTTATCACTATTTTATAAAGTATGAGAAAGCTGCCTAAAGGGATTGGGCAACTATAGCGTTTTTTACATAGGTCTTTTTTATGAAGAAAAGTTTGGTTCCTAAGTCGGAAATAAATTCCTTCATGAACTCGATAAAAGCTGAATAGGATAAAACAGAGTGTGTTTTTAGAGGAGGACTTTTCATGGATAACAATCCAAAAAAGATGTTTACACCGGTTAAGACCTATCAACCTTTCCACAGTATCTATGATCCTTGCCGGCCGATAGGAGTTAAATATTATTCTACGCCGCCTCAATTGTACATGGGATTTCAGCCGCCGAATCTGCAGCAGTTTTCACCGAAAGAAGCGCTAAAAAAAGGAACGCTGTGGCCGGCTTTTTGGGACTACTATGAAAATCCATACAAAGATAAGAAGAGGGATGAAGAATGAAAAATCTACCTCCGGAGTACTATCAGGATTTAGAGGAAATACAGGCCATTGATTTTGCACTAGTAGAATTAACGCTGTATTTAGATACCCATCCAAATGACCAGCACGCTATGCAGCAGTTTAACGAATACGCGCAGCAGGCTATGCAGTTAAAAAGAAACTTTGAAACAAAGTACGGGCCGCTCCAGCAGTATGGAAACAGCTATACCGACGGAAAGTGGAGCTGGGGAACAAGCCCTTGGCCATGGCAAATATAAGCAGATAAAGGCGGGAACTATATGTGGGTGTATGAAAAGAAATTGCAGTATCCAGTGAAAGTAAGCACGTGTAATCCAACGCTTGCCAAATATTTAATGGAACAATACGGGGGAGCGGACGGAGAGCTTGCAGCAGCACTTCGTTATTTGAATCAGCGCTATACGATTCCCGATAAAGTTGTTGGACTGCTAAACGATATCGGGACAGAAGAGTTTGCTCATCTTGAAATGATTGCTACGATGATTTATAAGTTAACAAAAGATGCAACGCCGGAGCAGCTGAAGGCAGCGGGATTAGCAGAACACTATGTGAACCATGATAGTGCACTTTATTACAATAATGCTGCTGGGGTTCCGTTTACAGCTACTTATATACAGGCAAAAGGAGATCCGATCGCAGATCTTTATGAAGACATAGCTGCAGAAGAAAAAGCAAGAGCTACATATCAATGGTTAATTGATATATCAGATGATCCCGATTTAAACGACAGCTTACGGTTTTTACGAGAAAGAGAGATTGTTCACTCACAGCGGTTCCGTGAGGCCGTGGAGATTTTAAAAGATGACAGAGACAGAAAGAAAGTCTTTTAACTAGTAAAAAAACATCCCCCTTGGCGAATGCAAACGAAAGGAGGGATGTTTTTTGTTGTGGCTGCGTTGATTATGCGCTAGAACTGCAGTGACAAGAAACAACCTTTAATTTCCCTTCAACATCTTTCCAAACTCGCGTATAGCTGTATTCGCCTCCGATCGATTCACCGGTCGCCAGCGACCCATTTAACGCTATTTTTGTAACCGTAACGGCAAGTTCTTGAAACAGGTTAATTTCTTGATCCAACACTTCGATGCCCGCTATATCAAGACTTTTTGAACGATGAGCATTTATATCTTCTTCTTTTGACAACCATTGCCCAAGGTGATTCACAAAAATAAGCTCATCTGAAAGTAATTCTTCTAATAGCTCTACGTTATTAGAAAGCATGGCTGAACGAAGCATTTCTTCGTATTCTATAACTCTTGCTTGGTTCATTTTTAATCCTCCTTTACGCCTTGTGTAACTCTTTTCTATTTCCACTTTGCTTTTCCTTTAAACTTCTGTCCTTAATAAATTATGTTATATTATGTTAATATAGGGGATAAGTGGACTAATTTTCTGTAAGCGCAAAAGATTCTGAAAGGCTCGGTTAATTACCTTTAAATGGTATAAAATTAGAATGAAAGAACCTTTTATTTCCACTTTTCTAGTTATCTTTTTACTATTAAGATGCAGTTTTTTATACTTGTAATTGTAGCGGAATGAACGTTCATTCCGTTTTTGAAAAGAGGTGATAAAGTGGAATCTACTCCAACAAAACAAAAAGCGATTTTTTCTGCTTCGCTTCTGCTGTTTGCAGAAAGAGGATTTGATGCAACAACGATGCCAATGATTGCAGAAAATGCCAAAGTAGGAGCAGGAACAATTTATCGCTACTTTAAAAATAAAGAAAGCCTTGTAAATGAATTATTTCAGCAACACGTAAACGAGTTTTTACAGTGCATTGAAAGCGGTCTGGCAAACGAAAGAGATGGATACCGAGATGGGTTTCATCATATCTTTGAAGGTATGGTGACATTTACTAAAAACCATCCTCGGGCTCTTGGATTTATTAAAACTCATAGCCAAGGAGCTTTTTTAACGGAAGAGAGCCGCTTAGCATATCAAAAGCTGGTGGAATTTGTTTGTACATTCTTCAGAGAAGGACAAAAGCAAGGTGTGATTAGAAATCTTCCTGAAAATGCGCTAATTGCTATTTTATTTGGAAGTTTCATGGAAGTATATGAAATGATTGAAAATGACTACTTATCTTTAACTGATGAACTTCTTACAGGTGTAGAAGAGAGTCTGTGGGCAGCACTTAGCAGACAATCATGAAACTTAACAAGTGAAAGAGGGATAACATGACAATTAAAGAAATGCCTCAGCCAAAAACGTTTGGAGAGCTTAAAAATTTACCGTTATTAAACACAGATAAACCAGTTCAAGCTTTGATGAAAATTGCGGATGAACTAGGAGAAATCTTTAAATTTGAAGCGCCTGGCCGTGTAACGCGTTACTTATCAAGTCAGCGTCTAATTAAAGAAGCATGCGATGAATCACGCTTTGATAAAAACTTAAGTCAAGCGCTTAAATTTGTACGTGATTTTGCAGGAGACGGATTATTTACAAGCTGGACGCACGAAAAAAATTGGAAAAAAGCGCATAATATCTTACTTCCAAGTTTCAGTCAGCAGGCAATGAAAGGCTATCATGCGATGATGGTCGATATCGCCGTGCAGCTTATTCAAAAGTGGGAGCGTCTAAATGCAGATGAGCATATTGAAGTACCGGAAGATATGACGCGCTTAACGCTTGATACAATCGGTCTTTGTGGATTTAACTACCGCTTTAACAGCTTTTATCGAGATCAGCCTCATCCGTTTATTACAAGTATGGTACGCGCGCTAGATGAAGCGATGAACAAGCTGCAGCGAGCAAATCCAGATGATCCAGCTTACGATGAAAATAAGCGCCAGTTTCAAGAAGATGTCAAGGTAATGAACGACCTAGTAGATAAAATTATTGCAGACCGCAAAGCAAGTGGTGAACAAAGCGATGATTTGTTAACGCATATGCTAAACGGAAAAGATCCAGAAACAGGTGAGCCGCTTGATGACGAGAACATTCGCTATCAAATTATTACGTTCTTAATTGCGGGACACGAAACAACAAGCGGTCTTTTATCATTTGCGCTGTATTTCTTAGTGAAAAATCCACATGTATTACGAAAAGCAGCAGAAGAAGCAGCACGAGTTCTAGTAGATCCTGTTCCAAGCTACAAACAAGTCAAACAGCTTAAATATGTGGGCATGGTCTTAAACGAAGCGCTGCGCTTATGGCCAACGGCTCCTGCGTTTTCCCTATATGCAAAAGAAGATACGGTGCTTGGAGGAGAATATCCTTTAGAAAAAGGTGATGAACTGATGGTTCTGATTCCTCAGCTTCACCGCGATAAAACAATTTGGGGAGACGATGTAGAGGAGTTCCGCCCAGAGCGTTTTGAAAACCCAAGCGCGATTCCGCAGCATGCGTTTAAACCATTTGGAAACGGTCAGCGTGCGTGTATCGGTCAGCAGTTCGCTCTTCATGAAGCAACGCTTGTACTTGGTATGATGCTAAAACACTTTGATTTTGAAGATCATACAAACTACGAGCTGGATATTAAAGAAACCTTAACGTTAAAACCTGAAGGCTTTGTTGTGAAAGCAAAATCGAAAAAAATTCCGCTTGGCGGCATTCCTTCACCTAGCACTGAACAGTCTGCTAAAAAAGTACGCAAAAAGGTAGAAAATGCTCATAATACGCCACTGCTTGTGCTATACGGTTCGAACATGGGAACAGCCGAAGGAACGGCGCGTGATTTAGCGGATATTGCGATGAGCAAAGGATTTGCACCACAGGTCGCAACGCTTGATTCTCACGCTGGAAATCTTCCGCATAAAGGAGCTGTTTTAATTGTAACGGCTTCTTATAACGGACACCCGCCTGATAACGCAAAGCAATTTGTCGAGTGGTTAGACCAAGCGTCTGCTGATGAAGTAAAAGGTGTTCGCTACGCTGTATTTGGATGCGGCGATAAAAACTGGGCGACAACGTATCAAAAAGTGCCTGCTTTTATCGATGAAACGCTTGCCGCTAAAGGGGCAGAAAACATCTCTGACCGCGGTGAAGCAGATGCAAGCGACGACTTTGAAGGCACATATGAAGAATGGCGTGAACATATGTGGAGTGATGTAGCAGCCTACTTTAACCTCGACATTGAAAACAGTGAAGATAATAAATCTACGCTTTCACTTCAATTTGTCGACAGCGCCGCGGACATGCCGCTTGTGAAAATGCACGGTGCATTTTCAGCGAACGTTGTAGCAAGCAAAGAGCTTCAACAGCCAGGCAGTGAACGAAGCACGCGACACCTTGAAATTGAACTTCCAAAAGAAGCTTCTTATCAAGAAGGAGATCATTTAGGTGTTATTCCTCGCAACTATGAAGGAATAGTAAACCGTGTAACAGCAAGGTTCGGTCTAGATGCATCACAGCAAATCCGTCTGGAAGCAGAAGAAGAAAAATTAGCTCATTTGCCACTCGGTAAAACAGTATCAGTAGAAGAGCTTCTGCAATACGTAGAGCTTCAAGATCCTGTTACGCGCACGCAGCTTCGCGCAATGGCTGCTAAAACGGTCTGCCCGCCGCATAAAGTGGAGCTTGAAGCCTTGCTTGAAAAGCAAGCGTACAAAGAACAAGTGCTGGCAAAACGCTTAACAATGCTTGAACTGCTTGAAAGATATCCGGCGTGTGAAATGGAATTCAGCGAATTTATCGCTCTTCTTCCAAGCATGCGTCCGCGCTATTACTCAATTTCATCTTCACCTCGTGTGGATGAAAAACAAGCAAGCATCACGGTTAGCGTTGTCTCAGGAGGAGCATGGAGCGGATATGGGGAATACAAAGGAATTGCGTCAAACTACCTTGCCGAGCTGCAAGAAGGAGATACGATTACTTGCTTTGTTTCTACGCCGCAATCAGGGTTTACGCTGCCAAAAGACCCTGAAACGCCGCTTATTATGGTCGGGCCAGGAACAGGCGTCGCGCCGTTTAGAGGTTTTGTGCAGGCTCGCAAACAGTTAAAAGAACAAGGACAGTCGCTTGGAGAAGCGCATTTATACTTTGGCTGCCGTTCACCTCATGAAGATTATCTGTATCAAGAAGAGCTTGAAAGCGCCCAAAATGAAGGCATCATTACGCTTCATACCGCTTTTTCTCGCGTACCAAATCAGCCGAAAACATACGTTCAGCACGTGATGGAACAAGACGGTACGAAATTGATTGAACTTCTTGACCAAGGAGCGCACTTCTATATTTGCGGAGACGGAAGCCAAATGGCCCCTGACGTTGAAGCAACGCTTATGAAAAGCTATGCTGACGTTCACAAAGTGAGTGAAGCAGACGCTCGCTTATGGCTGCAGCAGCTAGAAGAAAAGGGTCGATACGCAAAAGACGTGTGGGCTGGGTAAATAAAAAATAACCTCCGCTATTTAGCGGAGGTTATTTTTTATAGCGAGGTGAAGACACAACTAAACCCATATCATCTAAAGGCGAACAAATTTGAGAAATGAACTCGCATAGATCGCTTGTGACACCGCTGTTGATTTCCGTGCAAGACTTCGCTTTCAGCGGGCGGCCGATGAGCCTCCTCGTCGCTTGTGCTCCTGCGGGGTCTCACCTGTTCCGCTTTTCCCGCAGGAGTCTTCGCCATGCCCTCCAATCAACCGCTAGAAGCAATTAAACACATTAGAACTGCTTCCACTATGACAAAAAAACAGAAATATTAACTAATGATTTCACTTAATATTTCTGTTTCACCTTCAACTAAAATACTTTTGTCCCAGCCTCATTTTTATAGCGCCTTAGCGTTTCTTCTGCGTGATAGCAGATCTTCTCAATTAGCTCCTGAGGTTCTTCAATAAGGGCATGAGCACCTAAGGTATAGAAAAAAGAAGCCATGTAGCTTAGTTCATTTCCATCAGTTATCGTATCAATATAGCCACCGCCGTCATGCGTTACCTTCACATGATTTTCAAGCCACGGAACGCCTTTACACTGACGAACGCCTTCGTGCGTCAAGGTTACTTTCAACGAAATAGGCTGTGTGTTTACCGGAGTTGTTTCCAGCCATTCTTTTAACGTAAGAGACATATTTTCGTCTTTTTCTAAAATTTTTAACGAGTGAATACGATCCGCTCGAAACAATAACACTTTTTGCTTATCGTAGGAATAAGCGGGGCAGTACCATAAACCGTTATGAGCATAAATGCCAAGAGGTTTGACTTGTTTTCTTGTTAGCCCCGTCTTTGAATCATAAAGAAATTCAATATATTTTCCTGCAAGACTTGCTTCTAACAGCTCTTTTAAATAAGGAGTATCTAGATTTCTTTTTGGATTCCAAAATGCAATATGAGCACTCATTTTATCTACTTTTTTCTTTGTTTCCTCAGACAGATACATATAAAATTTTTGAAGAGCCGCATGAATTTCTGCATCAAATGGGAGGTTATGATAATGCTGCAGAGCTTGATAAGCAAAAAAGATAGAAATAGCTTCTTCTTCCGTAAACAAAATAGGGGGGAGAATACGATTTTTTAACACTCTGTAGCCGCCGCTTCGTCCTTTTTCACCGTAAAGAGGCAGTCCTAATTCACTTAAGTCCAGCAAATAGCGCTGAACGGTCCGCACGGAAAGACCAAATTCCTCCGCTAGTTCTTTTGCTGTAAACGTTCTTTTTGTATTAATAAACATGAGCATATCAACAAGCCGTCTAGACTTAGCCATTTATTTTCACCTTTTTCTTTTAATGTGACAAAATTTGTCGTATTAAGATGATATCATACAGAAACAGTAAAGTTGAAAGGAGAAAAGGGAATGAAGAAAAAAATCGCCGTATATATTGCGGCAAGTTTAGACGGGTATATTGCAAGAGAAAACGGAGAGATTGACTGGCTGGAAAGCGTAGAAGGAGAGGGAGACAACGGCTACGAAGCGTTTTATCAAACGTGTGATGCGGTCGTTATGGGAAAAGCTACGTACGACCATGTGCTAAAGCTCACCTCTGAGTTTCCTTATTCCGATAAAAAGTGCTACGTATTTAGCCGCTCAGTTCAAGGAAAAAATCAACATGTAGAGTTTGTAAACGAAAGCGTAACGTCATTTCTCAACAGCTTAAACCAAGACAATAAAAAAATATGGCTAGTAGGAGGCTCGGATATTCTCGCTGATTTCTTAACAGCAAAGAGGGTGGATGAATTTATCATATCGGTTATTCCCGTTTTGCTTGGGGGTGGTATTCCGCTATTTAAGCAAGGGATTCCAGAAATGAACTTGAAGTTCACTCATATGAAGCAGTACGGGCAAATTGCTCAGCTTTATTACGAAAAAGAATAAGCTCTTCGTAATAGAAACTCTTGCTGTAGTGTCAGTGTGCTCATCGTGTATTTGACATCCAGATATTGTTATTTTAGGGACAGTGACATCAAGACCGTGTTTTTTTCATAGTATATTTTTGGGGTGAAAAAATGCCAAGAGTAAGTTATCGAGATTCAGATGTTGCTTTAATGGCAAGGATGATGAGAGCAGAAGCTGAAGGCGAAGGAAAACAAGGCATGCTGTATGTTGGAAATGTCATTGTAAATCGTCTTAAAGCAAACTGTTTAGATTTTAAGAATTTAAGATCCGTTCCGCAAGTTGTTTATCAGGTGCAGGGAGGCAACTATTCGTTTGAAGCTGTTCAAAAAGGAAACGTATTTTACCAAAGAGCAAGAAGTGTTGAAAAAAGGCTAGCCAAAAAGAATTTGGATTACTGGAGAGAACACCCGGGGAAATATGCCTTGTGGTACTTTAATCCATACGCTCCATGCCCTCCAACCTGGTACGGTCAACCGGCTTCTGGTCAATACAAAAATCATTGCTACTATGAGCCAAAGCCTGGAACATGCGCTAGCGTTTATAACGGGTAGATAGCTTAGAAAATATGCTGCATTCTGAAAGTCTGGCCTCAAATCCAAACCTTTAGGTGCAGGTGACAAGGTAGTTGTTCTTCATATAATAAGAGAAAGCCCTCTTTTAATAAAGAGGGCTTTTGCTAATTCGTGGATTTCTCATTTTGCTTCAAATCTTATGTTTTTACCGGCATCAAATTCCGCTTGCACCTTCGTTTTTGTATCTTTTAATACCCAAGACGCCTTGATCTTACCTGTTGCTAAAATTTCTTTAATTTGCTTATTGTTTAAGCCTTTCGTATAAAGGAAAAATTCTCTTGTATAGATGTTTTTATTTTCTTGCTCTTCATCTGCACCGCTGCCAAACCAATATCTTGTTTGCTGATCGTCTTTCATGTTATTAAAAGCTTCTTTATAGTTAGGTAGCTTAACTTGAATATTCGACAGGTAATCCGTACCGCGTAAAGTAAGGATCATATGTACTTTGTGAAAATCTTTTTTAGAAGGGCTTGTTAACCCTGATGTTCCAACTTTACTAAATTCTTTTTTCGTCAGCGGTTTAACTGGAGTAGAGACAGAAACTTTTGGATCTGAATTATTTGTCACAACGTCTTCGGTACTGCAGGCACCTAAAATGAACAGCGTTAAAAGAGCATAGACTGCTCCAAATGCTTTTTTCTTCATGTTCATTCTCCTTTTTATTTGACAGATAATGGTACTCGTTCGCTATGTTCATTGTATTTACCTCCATTTGTTTCAATGTCATGATTAATAAGGAAAAGTGTAAAAACATTAAAAAGAGAAATGCCGCGGCATTTCTCTTTTGGTTCTATGAATCTGGATTAAGCGAAGTATGCGTATACTCCGGCATACGCTCTTCTTTTTCCGTTAGCTGAGTATCGGGGCTTTGCTGCTCTTGTGAAATAGGAGACAGCGTAGATTTTTGTTCATGATTCATGTTTGTTATTCCTCCTTATATAAAGTGAGCTGTTAATCAAGCGAAAGCAAATCATCTTGAATTCGCTGCGTTAAAGATGCCACTTGCTGCATTAAACTGTCATTTTCCGCCTGGAGCTTTTGATAAGACTGATTTGCTTTTGAACATAGGTAAGGGTCTGTTTCCCACCAGTCCATGCCAATTTCTCTTGCTTTATCAATAGAAGCGACAAGCAGCCGGATCTTTATTGTTAAGAGTTCAACATCAGCAATTTGCACTTTAATATCTCCAGCAATAACAAGACCTTTATCTAATACTTTTTCCAATACTTCTACAATGGTGCCCAGCTGCCCGTTATGTTCCGCCGCCATTTTTTCACTCCTTGTTATAACACTTTTCCTAGGGGACCTAGATCAATATTTAAATCTTCATTTGTAAAGTTAAACACTGATTTTAGCTCCTCCATTTTGTTCTCTAACGTCATTAGCGCCACGCCCAAATCTTCGATTTGAGCGTCCGTCAGGTTTCCGCTGTCGACTCGACGAATCGCATGTTTTTCAATGAGCTGCCGCAGTAATTCAATGACGGTTAAAACAAGCTGCGCTAGACCTTGTTCAGCATTTTCCGCACTCAGCTCAATGCGGCCGTTTCGTTTAGGTGTATTTTCCATCTCGCAACGCCTCCGTTTCCTGTTCAAGCTGCTGAGAAGAAATGATTTGACGATCATGAGAGCCTATCAGCGTTTCTACAGAAGAAATCAATACCCGCAAATCAAGATAGACTAAATCAATTCCGGCAATTGAAATCAACAAATCACCTTTAATGGCAATTCCTTTATCGAGGATCACATCTAATATATCAATGAGGGCGATGTCTTTTTGCTCGAGCGTTTGTTTTCGCAGCGATGTCATCCCGCATCTTTCTCCGAGCGCAGAGTGTCGATATGATAAGCAGGCCATGGTCCTGTTACTTCGATGTTCAGTCCCATTTCACTATAAAACGTTTGCTTGTCGCTAATGGCTTTTAAAAACGATTCCACATTGTTCTTTGAAAGAAGGTAGATGCTGTTCCAGCACATGCTGTAGCTCTCGCCGGTTATTTTTTGACTCCAGTTATTTTTGATTTTATGATAAGCGGCGTAAGGACTTATCTCACTGTGCAAGTGATCACAAAGCGAAAGCTGTTCTTTTTCTGTTTCTTCTTCAATCAGCCTTTCTATCTTTTTACGTTCGAAAAACTGCCTGCCGGGAGGCAACGCAGTTATTTCTTCTTTTTTCGTTTGGATCGTTTCATTATGGGTTAGCAGATAGTTCTTTAAAGAATTCGTATGGGCATACACTTTTATATTCCATTCTTCAGATCTTTTTAAAAGCTGAAGAGAAGAGAGGGTTGTTTCTTTGTTATCGACAATACTTTCTTGACAGCTTTCCTTACTTTTGTAGACCGTACAAAATTTCATGGGAAGAAGCGTGTAGTGACTTTGTAAGAAAAGAAGAGTCTCATGGTGATGCATGGCTTTGTCCTGCAGCCATTTCATATCGTGTTCAATCTTTTCTTTCAGCATTTCTTCCGAATACTCATCGCTTGGCAAGTCGCATACAAATGCGGTAATGTCATCAAAGTAAAGAGCATAGATAGGGTTGTTCTGATCCATGCCTTCAAGTGAAGGAAAGGGCATTTCCTTAGCTTCTTCGGTTGGAACTAGACCATATAAATAAATGAGCTTTTCCATCTTTTAACCTCACTTTTGTTTCTTCGTCATTGATTCCCATCTTTTTAATTCATATTCTTTTGCTGCTTCATACCTCAGCAGCAGTTCTTTTTCTTTTTCCATATATGCATCTTCTGGTATTTCTCCAAGCTCATACATCATTTGAAGATGAACGATTTTTTGCTGAATAAAAGAGACATCGTAAAGTTCTTTATCCGCTTCTTCCTTGATTTTCTGTCCGACTTTTACAATGAGCGTAACAGGAGACAGCAGCAGTTTATGAATCATACATTCTCTTCTACTTTTAGTTGAATATTAATAAAGTTATAAGCAGCCCACGGTCCGGAATATTTAAAATCGGCTTTGTGCTTCCATTTTTCATACAGGTCATTTACACGTTCATCAAACGCTGCTTCTTTTTCTCGGTCAATTAAAAAAGAAGCATTCAAAAGCATCGTTTCGACAATAGGAGGGTTGAGTCTCGATGCTTCAGCCATCGGTTCTAAATGTTGATACAGCTCTTTTTTACAGTCGTGCTGAAGCTTTAAAAAGAATTTCTGAGCTGTTTCTCCGTGCGCAATTTGCTTATAAAAATCAGCACTGGCAGAACGCAGGTTTCGTACTTGATGCAAAGAAGAATCTTGATTCACTTTTTGTTTCAGCCAGTCCGGTTTCCCAATTACTTTTAGTCCGACTTCTATTTTTCCTTTCAACTGGGGGAAAAGGGAGGCGAACTGTGGATATAAGTTTTCTAACAGCATTTCAACATCTTGTTGACTATGAAACACATTGCCAAAGCTGATTGGAATAACGGAATCATGTTCACTCATTACTTTGGAAATCACCTGCTGGTGCGCTGTGACGTTCTCTTTTGTAGGATGATAAATTTTAAGAGGAAAGGCAGCGGCCACTATAGCTGCATCTCGGTAGTGAATGGTAAAAGTAGCTCTTTCTTGATGATCAATCGTGACGCTGCCAAACGTATGCGTCTCGGTGGCGGGAATGCTGCAAAAAATATAAATACCTGTTGCTTCACTCATCGATTTTTGTTTCATTCCTTTCCATTAAAATGATAGGCTTACTTCTCTGCTGGGGAGCTTCGATAGCGCAGACTGGTGCGTGAAAAAGACGTAATGTTATGCTGCTTATTGACGAGCACTTCATAGATACCAAGCAGTTCATCTTTTGCATAGCGCCTCATATACTCCTGTTCTTCAAATGCTTCAAGTGTTATTTTCCATCCTCCATTTTGAATCGATTCATACGAAATAATTCGATGAGGAGGAGCAACGTGTTCTTTAAAAAAATCAGTCACGGATTCCATGATTTCGGCTACTTTCACTTCTCTAATCCACCTTTATGAGTTTATAAATCTAAATCTTGTAAAAGGTTTAGCTGTTCAAGTTTTTTTCCGCCGTTATTCGAAGAAAGAAAATCTTCTCTTTCATTATGAAGCAGCCGAACTGCCTCGGCATACCTCAGCCATGTGTCCACACTGGCAATCACGATTCGAGCTTCGATGGTAATTAATTCAATACCAATAACGGAAATACGAGCGAATACGTCAATTACCACGCCTTTATCTAAGATGCGGTCAACTACTTCAGCTAGACTAGAACAATCGTTTGATTTGTTAATCGTCATGATGAAATTCCTCTCATGTTGCATAGTAAAATATATACGTTTGCTAATCTTGCTATTAATGTGTGTGATATTGTAAAAAATATACAAATAAAACGCGCATAAATTAAAAAATAGTATAAAATACCATGATTATTTTTGTTTTAATACGGGTAGAGTTAAGTACATTACTTTTATCCATTGATGAATGAAAACACATACATAAAAAACAAAAGGAGTGGAGAAAGATGAGAAAAGAAGAGCAGCCGGTATTATCTGATTTTATTGAAAAGGACCAATTTGAGTTAAATTCATATTTAACTTCTTTACTTGAAACAACAAGTGAAAAGAAAGAAAATCAAAGTTGATGAATTGAAAACATAAAGGGCTACTTTCCATCTGGAAAGTAGTTTTTTCATTTGCGAACTTGATATACTTATTGGACAAAGAGGTGAGAAAGATGAACAAAAGCGACGTGGTTTCGAGAAGTATTTTAACAAAAGCGACCGGATTTTTGGCATCTGGTTATACTCATAGTTTAAATCCGTATGCCGGATGTGCATTTTCCTGCAAATTTTGCTACGTGCGAGAACTGCCAATTCAGCGTTTTAAAGAGATGGAGTGGGGGACATGGCTAGAGCTGAAAGTCAACGCAGCTGAAGTCTACCAAAAAGAAATACAAAAGCTGCGAAAAAAAGAGCAGCCGGTGCGCATCTTTATGTCTTCAGCGACAGATCCCTATCAGCCTGCTGAGCGTAAAGCAGGCATCACACGTGCCCTTTTAGAAACGATGATCAATCATCCGCCTGATTTTTTATTGATTCAAACAAGGTCGCCCCTTGTGACGAGGGATATTGATTTGCTTTTACAGCTTCAAAAAGTATGTAATCTTCGCGTATCGATGACTGTTGAAACGGACCGAGAAGAGGTAAAACAAATTTTTTCTCCTTATGCTCCGGGAATGAAACTTCGTATGAACGCGTTAAAAAAAGTAAAAGAAAGCGGAATTTCAACGCAAGTAACCATTGCTCCAATGCTTCCTTTCACGCCTGAATTTCCTGAAAAAATAGAAGGAATGATGGACCGAATTTGCATTGATACCTTGTACTTAGGAGACGGTTCCTTAGGTAAAACGTCTAAAAGGCTAGGGATGCCGGAATTATTTGAGAAGTACGGTTTCCTAGACTGGTATGACAAAGACATTCATGTCAAAGCCATTCGTTATTTTGAAAAGTTTTATCCTTCTTCGATGATTTATCTTTCTCAAGAGGGATTTGCCCCGTAAAAAAAGAAGGGCTAGAAGAGCCCTTCTTTTTTATATTAGTTTTTATACGTATCAAACATGTTCGTATCGTCAGGTACGTTTTCTAAGTAGCTGATTTTTCCGCTGTCATCTAGCTTAGCAATATCTTTTCCCGTTTGAGTAAAGACGCTGCCAGATGCACGTTTTCCGCATACTGCCCAAGGCGTTTCAAACTTATCTGTACCTTCAACTGCTTTCCAGACTTCGAACATATGCTTAATATCAGCATTTTCTTTAAACACCATTTTCACAAACAGCTTCCAGTTTTCAATGCCTTGCTTTTCGTGGCCGTTTAAGACAAATATGATATCTTCTGAAAAAAGCCCCACTAATTCTTCAAATGCTTGTTCGCTTGTACGTGATTGATCGAATAAATCAAAATATCTATTTAAGTTTTCCATAATGATCTCCTTTGGGTGCTACAGCACCATTTTTTCTTCTACTGTCGCTTTTAGCATGTCCAGGTTTTCTTTCGGACATTTTTTGTTAATTTCATTTGTGAGCATAGCAATGGTTTGCCGTTTTAAGATAGATTGCCACGAAGATTCGGCTTCTTCCATTAAATCGGATAATAAGCAAATATCTTTGTCTTTTAAGTTAAGCATATCGTGAAAAATACCGCTTGATGAGTAAAGAGACTGCTTACCTTCAATGGCTACGTATACGTCATAAATACGAATTTCTTCCGGCGTTTTCTTTAAGCGAAATCCACCTTTGCTACCAGGAACGGAAGCAAGTAAATCAGCGCTAACCAGCTTGCGAAGAAGCTTTTGAAAATACGTAGGCGAACCCCCAAGCTGAGTGCTGATGACATCTCCTGGCAGCACCGCTTTTTCAGGTAAAAACGTCAGCAGCAAAATGGCATACACCGATTGCTCAACGCCTGTTTTCATATGCAAAAACATCATCTCCTGCTTTATGTGTACAATTTGGATAATGATTATCCACATTTAGATTATCATACCGCTTATGAATCAAAAAATAAAGCAGTTACTTAATATGCACGCGATATTCGTGTATACTGTGAAAGAAGCAGCAACAAAATACGGAGATGAGAGAATGACAACTATTGCAGATATCGCTCGACTTGCAGGAGTAGCAAAAAGCACTGTATCCCGCTACCTTAACGGAGGGTCTGTGAGCGATGCGACGAAACGAAAAATCGAAGAGATTATTAAAGAAACAAACTATAGCCCAAATGCGTTTGCTCAAAGCTTAAAAGCGAAAAAAACAAATATCATTGGTGTAATTGTTCCGCGCATGGGTTCTTTTGCGACTTCCCGCACATTAGATGGTATTGACCAAGAACTTAGAGACCACCACTATCAAATGATTATTTCCAATTCTAATCAAGATTTAGAAAGAGAAATCGAAAATATCTATACGCTGGCTAAGCAGAAGGTGGCAGGTATTATTCTTCTTGCCGTTCAAATCACAAAAGCTCATTTGGAAGCGTTCCGCACAATTTCAATTCCCGTTTTGCTAATTGGACAGCAGCATGAAGAAGTCCACAGTTTAATTCACCAAGACTACGAGGCTGCATGCGACATTGGAAGGTACATAGGAGAAAAAGGGCATAAAAAAATCGCTTTTTTAGGCGTAACCGAAAAAGACATAGCTGTAGGTGTAAAGCGAAAAGAAGGCGTAAAGGAAGGTCTTAAAGACAGAGATTGCGAGATCCGCTGTTATCAAACAAGCTTTAACATGAGTGATGCAATCGAGGCCGCTACGGCTGTGATGAAAGAATTTAATCCGTCCATTATTGTATGTGCGACCGATAACATTGCGCTTGGCACGTTAAAGGCAGCTTATTTAAACGGACTGCGCGTTCCGGAAGATGTATCCATTACCGGCTTTGGAGGCTACGAAATTACAGGTGTGATTCATCCCAGCTTAACGACCGTAAAATATTATTATAAAGAAGCGGGACAAATGGGGGCACAGCGAATCATTAAGCTAGTCAACGGAGAACAAGTCGAAAAGCTGACACTTTCTAACTATGAATTGGTTGAGAGAGAAAGCGTTGACAACTGCTTTGCATAAAAAAACGATTGACAGGATGTAGGAGATGCTATAGTATAAGTGGTGTAAATACAAACAAATAATTGAACGTATCTCCTAAAGGGGAGTAGCTTTAACAGCAAAGTCGTCATTACAGAGATTATCTCTCGGCTTTGTTGGCGACATTATGTTGTTAGCAAGACCTTTACCGCTTATTTGGTAAGGGTCTTTTTTGTATTCAATTATAAAAAGGGAGGAAAAGGCTCGGACATTTAGAGGAGAAACGTTACAGAAAAAGAGAAGGTGGAGGTAACTATGGAGGAACTAATTGGCGTATCAGTGCAAGGTTTGCTGCAAATTATTTTTCTTGATTTAATTTTAAGCGGGGATAACGCAATTGTTATTGCAATGGCGGCTCGTAACGTACCAAAAGATTTACAAAAAAGAGCGATTTTAATTGGAACAGGCGGCGCGATTGGCCTTCGATTATTATTTGCGGCTATTATTGTCCCTTTATTGAAAATTCCATTAATCGGAGCGGTCGGCGGTTTGATGCTAGTATGGATTGCATATAAATTATTAGCGGACAATCACGATCACGGCGACAATCCTCAAGGTGGAGCAACGGTATGGAGCGCGGTTAAAACGATCATTATCGCAGATGCGGTCATGTCATTAGACAACGTATTAGCTCTAGCAGGTGTAGCTCATGAATTTGTCCCAATTATGATTGGTGTATTAATTTCAATTCCGATTATTATTTGGGGAAGCAGCTTTATTATGAAAGCAATGGAAAAATTTCCGATTATTATTTACGCTGGAGCAGCGATGCTTGCATGGTCTGCTGGAAAAATGATTGTTGAAGATAAAATTATCGGCGGATTTGTTCCAAGTACAGCTTTACATCTCGCTGTTCAAGTTATCTTAACTATTGCAGTTGTAGGTATTGGGTACATGAAAAACAAAAAAATGAAAAAAGAACAAGCCCATGCAGCTTAAAAAAAAGAGCGTACGGATAATCCGTACGCTCTTTCTTTTATGATTCGGGGTAGTGCATAAGCAAAAAAAAGCTTGCTTCTTCTTCAGAAGAATTGATATAGCTGTGAGAGGTGTTTCCTGAAAAATGCAGAGCGTCTCCCGAGGCTAATTCATGTTCTTCATTTTCAAAACGAACCGTTAATTCGCCTTCTTTAATAAGTAAGTATTCATCTCCTAAATGAGTTTTCGCTTCGTGCACGCACCAGGGCTTTAATGTGACGATGTAAATTTCAAACTTTTTTTCCGGATGATAAGGAAAAAAAGAATACACTAAGTAATCACCTTTGTTGTCCGTGATGGGATCTAGCTGCCTTATGCTTACTTTCTGCACATCCGGGGTGTCTTCTTTCATAAATACAGAAAAAGAGACTTGAAGACCGTTGGCGATTTTCCAAAGCGTGGTAACCGTGGGACTGGATTTACCTTTTTCAATTTGTGCAAGCATTGCTTTACTAACACCCGTTAATTCGGAAACTTGATCAAGTGTCAAATTTCGATTTTTTCGTAATTTAACAAGATTTTTAGCAATAATATCTTGAATCGCATCCATTGTTGTACTCCTTTAATTATTATAAAGATAGTATAACATACCGTTGTTTAATATAACGTATAGATGTATAATATAGCGGAAAAGGAGGGAGTATGGTGATTGCAGAAAAAGCAGTACAGCAAAGAGAAAAAGGGGATTTAACGTTCAGACAAGGGGCTAAGGATTGTATCCCTACGCTACTCGGTTACATAAGTATAGGGCTTGCTGCCGGGATCGTTGGAGTGTCCTCGCATCTTTCCGTTATGGAAGTTACTTTATTATCAGCGCTCGTGTATGCCGGGGCAGCACAGTTTATTATTTGTGCACTGATGGTTGCGAACAGCTCGATTTCAGCTATTATTCTCACAACATTTATTGTGAACTTACGACACTTTCTTTTGAGCGCTACGATCGCGCCTGAATTTACAAAATATTCGTTATTAAAAAACGTCGGAATTGGAGCCCTTTTAACAGATGAATCATTTGGGGTGTCTTCAAGTAAAATTGCAAAAGGTGAGCCAATTAATGACCGCTGGATGAACGGATTAAATATAACGGCTTACGTCAGCTGGATTATCGCCTGTACGACAGGAGCTATTTTTGGTCATATGCTATCGAACCCGGAAGCCTTTGGGTTTGATTTTGCCTTAACAGCTATGTTTTTAGCGCTGCTTGTTTTACAAATCGAAAGCGTGTTACCTTCAAAGCTTAATCATTACTTACGTTTGATTCTTTATATGGCGATTCTTATGATTGTGCTGTCTTTTTTCGTACCTTCACATGTGGCTGTATTGATTTCAACGATTATTGTAGCGACAATTGGGGTGGTGACGGATAAATGAGTATCCACTACCCAACACTCATCGTTATTTTAGGGTGTGCCCTTGTTACCGTAGTTCCTCGCATTGTTCCGTTTTTAGTTGTACGTAACATCGCGCTGCCAGAACCCGTATTAAAATGGCTATCCTATATTCCTATTTGTATTTTAACTGCACTTGTTGTAGAAAATTTTATCATTCAAGCAAATGACAGCGTAAAGATTAACTGGCCCGTCATTATCGTAGTCATTCCAACCTTACTGATTGCCCTGAAAACCAAAAGCTTATCCATCACCGTTATTAGCGGAGTTGGAATGATGGCGCTGCTTCGTTTTTTTCTTTGGTCATGAAAGCTCAAGTTATGCTCTTGAGCTTTTTTACTGTCTCCTTTACGTACGCTTTTTCATATAGTATGATAAGAGTGTAAATTAGAAGCCAATGAAAACAAAAATATAAATGAGGTGCTTTTATGAGCGGAGTAGTATCTAAATAGGAAAAATTAAATGAAATAAATTGAATAAGTAAGATGGGTATTTTTTTGAAAAAATAAGGTACCCTTTGTTTGCTTATGAATTTATTTCACTGCCTATGAAGATACCTACAATGCTTTATAAAGGGTTCGGCATTTGTCGTCAGGGAGGCGTCTGTTTTTACAGAGCTTTCTTTTGTGATATGTGCCCTAGACGCCTGATTAACGCAAAAAGCTGTGGGATCACCACAGCTTTTTTTGTTTACCTTTTTCATTGCCTTCTAATAAATAGGTATCTTCATATGTGATGACAAATCATAGTGAGGAGAAAAACCATGAATACGATGACATTTGAAAAATTGCAGTATCATGAATTAAAAAAAATCGTAAAATCTCACTGCGTAAGTGAGCTGGGAAAACAATTAATGGATAAACTTCAGCCGAGCACATCTCTTAAAACAGTAAAAAACCGACTTAAAGAAACAACGGAAGCACGAAGACTTCTAGATGCTGAGAAATCACTTCCGCTATCAGGTGTCTCAGGTATAGGAAGAGTCATCGAAAAGCTTGAAAAAGGCATGATTTTAGAACCCGAAGAGCTAATGCGCGTATCCGATTTTTTAAAAGGCTGCAGAAAAGTAAAACAATATATGGTGGATAAAGAATTTTTTGCTTCGCTCTTAAGTTCCTATGCCCATTCGATGAAAGAACTGACAAGTATAGAAGAGGAAATTAATTTTGCGATCAAGGCTGGAAAAGTAGACGCCGCGGCAAGCAAAGAGCTCAAGCGTATCAGAAGACATATAGAAGGAACGGAAGCTAAGATTTCAGAACAGCTTGCGAAATTTTTACGAAACAGTAAAAACAAAGAGTATATTCAAGACTTTTTTATCAGTAAAAAAGGGGACCGCTATACGATTCCGATTAAGGCCTCCTATAAAAATCACGTTGGAGGAACAATTGTTGAAACATCCTCTAAAGGGTCAACAGTGTTCATAGAGCCGGCATCTATTACAAAGCTGAATGCGGAACTAGCGATTTTGAAAGCAGAAGAAGAGGTAGAAGAATATCAAATTTTAGCGTCTTTAACAGGTTTAGTGTTAGAGAAGCTAGCTGATATTCATATTAATTTAGAGCTAATTAGCCAATACGACATGGTGTTTGCCAAAGCAAAATACAGTAAACAGGCAGACGGAATCGAACCTAAAATTAATGATTATGGATATATTCATTTAAAAGGCGCATATCACCCGCTGTTAACTGGTGAAATTGTTCCGCTTCACTTCGAAATTGGCGAGAATTATCGAAGCTTAATTATTACGGGACCTAACGCAGGAGGAAAAACCGTTGTCTTAAAAACGATTGGGCTACTGACACTCGCTACAATGTTAGGATTTCATATTACAGCTGATGAAGGAACAGAAATTGCATTGTTTGAGCATATTTTTGTCGATATCGGCGACAACCAAAGTATTGAAAATGCGCTGAGCACCTTTTCCTCACACATGAAAAATATATCGGCTATTTTGCAAAAAGCAACGAACAATACACTGCTCCTATTCGATGAAATTGGCAGCGGCACCGAACCGAATGAAGGAGCTGCACTTGCGATTGCGATTTTAGAAAAGTTTTATCATATGGGCTGCATAACGGTCGCGACTACGCATTACGGAGAAATTAAGCGTTTCTCAGAAATTCATCCTGACTTTATGAATGCCGCAATGCAGTTCAACAGTAAAACATTAGAACCGCTGTATCAACTGTTAATTGGAACATCTGGAGAAAGCAATGCGCTTTGGATTTCAAAGAAGATGAAGGTAGAAGAAGAGATTTTACAAAAAGCAAAGTTCTATATGGAAAGCAAATCGTATGATACAGAAGTCGTCAGAGAAAATAAAATAAAAAAACCAACTATTTTGAAGGAAAAGAAAAAAGACCATGTTGAATACCAAATGGGAGATCGAGTCAAACTGTTAGATTATGAAAATCATGCGATTGTTTATAAGTCTAAAGACAACACAAACAATATAGTCGTACTCTATCAGAATGAGTTAATTGAAGTAAACGTTAAGCGAGTAGCTCTTGAAATCAAAGCTGCTGAATTATATCCCGAAGGCTATGACCTCGATTCGTTATTTATTAGCTATAAAGATCGAAAAGAGCAGCATGATCTGCAGCGAGGATCAAAAAAAGCATTGCGGAAAATTGAAAAAGATATACGCGAAAATAGATAAAGCAGAAACCCAGCACTTATAAGAAAGTGCTGGGTTTTGTTTTTATGTAGCTTCTCAAAAATACATAGCGCCCTTTTGTTAATGACTTAAAAGGTAAGGAGGTTTCCTTTAGCTATATTAGTAATCTATAGGTATAAAAAACATCTCTCACCTCTCTAATGTACCCGAGAGATGCGTTTAATAAATTATTCGTTTGTCGGAACGGGAAGACTCTTGAGCATTGTAAAACAAAAAGCCATTTTTTTTGCAAAATGTAAAGGAGGCTCTACAGATTGAATATGAAGATACATAAGGACCGGTTCTGTAAAAAGCCAATGGTTATGCAAAGCGCTTACGATAAGACCTTGCCGCGCAGCAGCTTCTGTAAAACGAGGGATTTCTTCTTGTAAAATAGCAATCTCAGCCAAGTTTAACGCGTTTCCCTGTGCGTCTATCGCCTCAAATGATACACCAACAGGAACGACAGAGCTGCTTTTCCGCCCTTGAACATGAGCTTGAAAGCTTCTTTTAAGCGACACTGAGCATCCTGTTGGACTAACTTTGCTTTTAGCGTTTAAAATCTGGCCAAACTGCTGACAAATTTCACTTGTAGTATACATATAAGCTCCTGCCTTTCTTCTATACTCTTAGTAAGCTTTATGACATAAGAGCTTCACTTATGCAAACAGTGTTCTTATAAAAAAATCCCCTTCACGATGAAGAGGATTTTTTTATTATTCAGCATGCGATGAGCGTTCGTTTAACAAATTTTCATAAAAACGGGCAAGTGAAGCAGAAAGGTATGGAATAGACCATAAAAAGCCGATTCCTAGTGTAATAATACTTAATAAAAACCAGCCAAGAAAGCTTAGCAGCAGCAGGAAGTACTGTCCTTTGTAACCATTCATCAACCTGCGGCTTTCTGTAATCGCTTGATTCATCGAGTAAGTAGGATTGTCTTTACAAATATAGTACGTTTGTGAATATGCCAGTGCTTTGATAATTCCAGGAATTAGTAAAAGCAGTGACCACAGCATCACATAAAGAGTCATAAGTACATAAATTCCTAGTGACTTTACATAAAGACCGAAGTCTTGGAATGTTTTGAACAAGTGTCCCAATTGGACAGATTCACCTCGTGCTAAACCTAAAAATGCCCAGTAGTTCGCCATGAGAAGAGGCGAGAAGACAATAGCAAAGGCAGTTGAAATCCATGAGGACGAATCAGATTCATCTTTCATCCAATTGTCATAGCCGCCGCTTGCCACAATTTCAAATGGAATAGGCAGAAGCGTATATACTCCGTACGTCACCACCGTCAGTAAAATCGCTAGTCCCCAGCGATTCTTTAAAGAAGCTTTAGCTTCTCTTTTAATCGTACCGATGTTCATGTTGTTCCTCCTTTAATGTTGCAAAACAGTATCTTTTTGCTTGTATTAACATGTAAACCATGCACAATTGTTAATTTTGTATGAAATGAAAATAATAGTCAATAGGTTCTGAGATGAAAAGCAAAGCTCCTGCGAAAAATTTTTACTAGACAGATAGAAATCGCTAAATAGGTACAATCTGCTTTTGAACTGCTTTTGAAGAAAGAGGAGGTGCAAAAGCACTGTGTGCGATGCTTTATTTTAGCATGAAGTGAAACCCTCATGGACAGACTTTCTAAGATAGGAGGGATTTCTATGTTTGAAATGATCAAAATGATGCAACAAGTCTTAAATGAAAAGGAATTTTCTTATTGGGTTCATCAAGATCTTTTTAGTTTTCAATGGTGGCTCATAGTGGTGATAAACGCTCTTTTTCTGCTGCTTTTTTACTTTTTTATTGATAGACAGCGCCTCTTTTTTATGCTGCTCGTTTTTTTTATCAGCTTTGACATAGTCGGTTTGGTAGATGAATTCGGCAAATTTTTTAACCTGTGGTGCTACCCTCACCAGATGATTCCGTTTACAGATCGCTTCAATACGGTTGACTTTGCTATTATTCCAGTAAGTATCGCACTCGTCTACCAATTTTTTAGCAAATGGAAATTTTTCTTTATCGCACATGCCGTTAATTCTGCCATTATTGCTTTTATAGGCATTCCGCTATTTAGAGCGCTGCATTTATATGAATTGCTGAACTGGACAATTTTTTATTCTTTTCTTACAGTATTTATCATAGGACTTGTGGTGAAAATCATTAGCGATTGGATGGCAGGTAAGAAGAGACGCTATAGCGTCAGCTGAACAAACCATACTTCTATCTATACGGGATATGAGTATGGTTTGTTTGTATGAAAATAACGCGTTATTTCTTTATAATAGGCGTAAGAGGAGATGAATAAAAAATGGAGAACGCTACCCAAATATTTTATGAATTAGAATGCATGCACTTAAAATCAGAAGTACGAACCTCTGCTAAAGAGCTTTCAAACATTCTTGCAGATGATTACGTGGAGTTTGGCAGTTCAGGCACGGTATGGAAACGAAAAGATTACAATAACAATCATGTACTCTCGCCAGATATATTCCAAATCTCTCATTTCCATATAGACATATTGTCTCCTGACTGCGTATTAACTACCTATCATCTTATGAACCATACGGCAGAAAAAAAGACGCTTCGCAGTTCTATTTGGCGAAAAAGAGAAGAAAAGTGGCGTTTGTTTTTCCATCAAGGCACAGTGACAAACGATAATCAATAAATAAGATTATTTGGTTATTATTATACTTTCCCTCTATTTGATGCTATGATGAAAGTATATTTTGACGTAAGGGATGTTTTGAGATGAGCAAAAATAACGTAAAAAAAGAAGTATTTTCATGGATTAAGTCCATTGTTATTGCATTGGTTATTGTAGTGGGAGTTCGACATTTTTTATTTGCGCCAACTACAGTTCACGGTGAATCGATGTATCCAACGTTTGAAGATTCAAACCGCGTTATTTTAAATAAAATCAGTGATGTTGATCGCTTTGATATGATTGTATTTCATGCACCGGACGCAGATGAAAATTATATTAAACGTGTAATTGGACTGCCAGGAGATACGGTAGAAATGAAAAACGACGTTCTATATATTAACGGTAAAGCTTATAAAGAGCCGTATTTAAAAGAATCTAAAAAATCTCTTGCACCTAATGAAAAATTCACGGAAGATTTTACGCTTCAAACGCTGCCTGCAACTGATGGCAAAGTGAAGGTACCGAAAAATTCACTGTTTGTAATGGGGGACAACCGTCCTGTAAGTCATGATGGACGAGCATTTGGCTTCATTCCACAAAAATCAGTTATCGGAAAAGTGCAGTTTCGCTACTATCCGTTAAATGAAGTAGGCGAACCGAAATAAAAAAAGGGAAAAAGGCTGGCGGAATTTAATTCGCCAGCCTCTTTTATCGGGTTAAAAGAACTGATTTTAAAAAACGATTTGCTTTATGAGAGTTAAACATCTTCTAAGGAATTAGTAAATTAGACCTTGTTTTTTTCTTTGTTTAGGAAATCATAAGGGTGTTTAAAAAGGGACTTCTAGGTACCTATGTTACTTCAAAGTAAGAGGTGGTACTGGTAGGTAAGTAGTTTTTATGGGTATACAGATATATGAAGATAAAGAAGCAAGGATTTTGGAAAGGAGCAGGTCAGCATGAAAAACGTATTAATCATTAATGGACACGAGTATTATAAAAAGTCAAAAGGAGAGTTAAATCAGACGATTTTTAACGAAATGCAGCATTTACTCACTGATCAATTTGACATTAAAACAACGGTGGTTGATAAAGGCTACGAAGTAGAAGAAGAAATTGAAAAGTGGCTATGGGCTGATGTTGTGATTATGCAGACGCCTATTTACTGGTTCAGCATTCCCGGAAAGTTTAAGCAATATATTGATCGCTTGTATATGGATAACATTTTCTTTAAAGGCTCCAATCAATACGGGCGAGGCGGCTTATTAACGGGGAAAAAATACATGTTTTCTCTCACGTGGAATGCGCCGGAAGCTATTTTCGACAATGACGAAGCTTTCTATGAAGGAAAAAGTTTAGACGAAGCTATTATGCATTTGCATAAAATGAATCAGTACGTCGGTATGAGTCCACTTCCAACTTACTCTATTCATGATGTAGTCAAACATCCAAACGTTGATCACTACAAGCATAAATTAGAAAACCATGTAGCAGAAGTATTTGGAATAGGAGAGCATCAATAAAAGTATAGCCGTTCGTTTTCTGAGAGTATCCTTAGATTTTACAGCTAGTAAAAGAAAAAAACTGCTTTCTATCCATGTAATGGATAGAAAGCAGCTTTTTTACGTGACAGTTTCAAACTTCAGGGTGTGAGGTGGGATAGTTTTTGTTTACCCGTCTATACCTAAATAAAACAATCTAAATGATAATGAAGTAGAAATTATTTATTCCGTTTGTTTATAAATTGTTTAAATATAAGAAGAAGCAGTTTAGCTTTGGAAAATAAGGGAAGAAGCATACTAACTTGCCTGTGTATATTTAGAAAAGGAGGGATAAAGATGTCGTTAGCTCATTTTGATGATATTTCAGAAATTTGCTATGCATGTGAAAAACAGCCTCTTGGGAAAAGACAAAAACGCATTGGCGTTTGGACGGAAAAAGAAATGAGAAAGCCTGTTGAAGAGAGAGTAGAAAATCAGAAGGTGGTCGCACTTTCTCGTTAATGTAAAAAAGCCTTTAGCTCATCTAAAGGCTTTTTTACGTATTGGCGTTTGGATATGTGTGAAGGGTCATAGAAGCAATGGTTATAAATCTTCTAGTCTTTGAACTTTTTTGCCTTCTATTTTATGCTGTTCCATCGTTTCTTTTAACTCTTTGTTCGCCGTTGTCATCGTCGTTTCATTTGTTACGCCCATAAATGACCAGCCGTGAGATTCAAGCCAGTACTTGAATTCCCGCAAAAACTCTTCCTGCGTTCCTCCCGTATGATAAAAAGCTCCTTGAATTGTAATAGCCGGTTTCTCCGTGTTATACGTCACATACATTTTATTTGCACACATCCAAATAGACCTCCTTTATTAATAAACAAACGTAAATTGACAAAGAAGCGCTGAATCATTCCTCAATAGTTACACTATTTCTCTATCTGACTGCTGTTTTCCTTTTTATCTCTGCGATTAATCATAATAAAATCAAGTTTTTTACAGAAAGAGGAATGTAAGTAAACAGATAAAAAGCTCGTTTCGCAATGAAATCGTCATATTTCTACATATTCTTTAAGGGGCGTGTAAAAGTTGTAACATAATGAATGGCACTGTAAGAAACTTAATCCAATTAGAACAAATGTTACTGTTTTTTTTAATGAAAAGACGAATCTATATGCTAAGGTAATAACAGGTTCAAATTTTAGGAGGTAGTTTTTGTGAGTAAAAAACGTGTAAAAAAATGGGCAGTTGCTTCTGCAGCGTCTGTAGCATTTCTAGCAAGTCAAGGAACAGCATCAGCAGCAGCTTCGCACAAAGTCGTAAAGGGAGATACCTTGTGGGGGCTTGGCCAACAAAATGGGGTTACGGTAGATGAACTGAAAGGTGCTAATAACCGCCAAAACGACATGATTTACGTTGGAGAAACATTAACGATTCCTGACCAGGGACAAGCACAACCTGCCGCTAGTCCGGCAACATCTGTACATACAGTAGCACAAGGCGAAACGTTATATCATATTGCAGCACAAAACGGCATGACTGTGGATCAGTTAAAAGCTGTTAACGGTTTACAAAGTGATATCATTACCATCGGACAAACATTAAAACTTCAAGGAGAAGCACCGGCGCCGGCACAAACTGCTCCGTCTACATCGGTTTCTGCACAAGATCAAGATTTACTAGCAAGATTAGTAGAGGCAGAAGCAAAAGGTGAGCCGTACCAAGGAAAAGTAGCGGTAGCAATTGTGGTATTAAACCGTGTGGCTTCACCGGAATTCCCAAATAACATTCACGACGTTATTTATCAGCAGCTAGGAAACGGCGTATATCAATTTTCACCAGTAGCAAACGGAGCAATTAATCAGTCTGCATCAGAAGAATCAAAACGAGCGGTAAGCGAAGCATTGACAAACCCGCATGAAAACGATGCGCTGTTTTTCTATAATCCAAAAATCGCTGAAAGCCAATGGGTTGCAACGCAGCAAGTAACGGCAGTTATCGGAAACCATGTATTTGCAAAATAAGTAGATTTCTTTCAAATATAAACATATATTTCATATATATGTAGTATTGATACAAAGAGGCTGCCACAAAAGTATTTTGCTTAAAGTTAAATCCGAACCATTAATAGTTATTAATGGTTCGGATTTTTTGTTGTTATGGTAAATGTAGATTTCATGTATGTAGTGGCTTCTAGCTGTTAATTGGAGGGCAAGGCGAAGACTCCTGTGAAAAAAGCGCATGCGACGAGGAGGCTCATCGGCCGCCCGCGGAAAGCGAAGCCTTGCACGGAAATCAACAGCGAGCGATCCATACTAGCTCATGTATCAAATTTATTTGTCTTTAGATTGGATTAATGCTGTTATGTCCCAATCCTCTTTTATATGAAGAGAGAAATAGCTATTTTTAAGTCTAATTGAACCTTAAAATGCCTTAACAGATCCATCTGTTAAGGCATTTTTTTGCTTGAATTTTGAGAAAACCATTGATTATTTAGAGAATAATGATATGATAAAGAAAGTCAATTGATAATGATAATCATTTACACGTGATGAAGGAGGAGATAACTAGACTTATAGAGGAAAGAAAGGAGTAAGGAAAGTTGAAGTTTTATCAGTTAATTCTTGTATTTGCTGTACTATCCGTTTTGTCTCTTTTTGTAGGAGTACAAGATCTGTCAGCGATGGATCTGTTTCATTTAACAAAAGAAGAAAGCCAAACGCTGTTTTTTAGTCGTTTCCCTAGGCTCTTGAGTATTATTATGGCGGGAATGAGCCTTAGTATTTGCGGATTAATTATGCAGCAAATTACGCGAAATAAGTTTGTATCTCCAACAACGGCAGGGACGATGGACTGGGCAAGACTTGGTGTGTTAATTTCTCTACTAGTATTTGCTTCAGCAAGTCCTCTATTAAAAATGAGCATTGCTTTCATTTTCTCACTTGCGGGCAATCTATTGTTTATGAGAATACTAGACAGAATTAAATTTAACGATACAATTTATATTCCACTAGTCGGTTTAATGCTCGGCAGTATCGTAAGTTCCTTGGCTACCTTCATCGCCTACAAATACGATTTGATTCAAAACCTTTCTTCGTGGCTGCAAGGCGACTTTTCGCTAGTAGTCAAAGGGAGATATGAACTTTTATACCTGAGTATACCGCTCTTAATAATTGCTTATCTTTACGCAGATAAGTTCACGGTTGCCGGTATGGGAGAAAGCTTTTCAATCAATTTAGGCGTGAAATACAAACAAATCGTAAACATTGGATTAGTCATTGTTTCGCTTATTACGTCGATTACGATTTTGACCGTTGGCATGCTGCCTTTTTTAGGATTAATCATCCCAAATATCGTATCGATTTACCGTGGAGATCATTTGCGAAAAAGCCTGCCTCATACAGCGCTGCTTGGAGCTGTGTTCGTGCTTGCGTGCGATATTTTAGGCAGAGTCATTATTTTCCCTTATGAAATCTCTATTGGGCTAATGGTCGGTGTAATAGGAAGTGCGATCTTTCTTTTTATGCTGATAAGGAGAGGTCGTTATGCATAACAAACATAAAATCATCATTCTCGCAGCGCTGGCCGTTTTATCAGTGGCGCTGTTTATCAGCTACGATTTAGGCTACTGGCAGTACACGCTGCCGCGAAGAATTGAAAAAGTCGCTGCGATTGTTTTAACCGGAGGAGCCATTGCATTTTCATCCGTTATCTTTCAAACGATTACCAATAATCGAATTCTAACTCCTAGTATTCTAGGGCTGGATTCACTGTATTTATTTCTGCAAACGTTTATTGTGTACATCTTTGGCTCGACGAATATTGTCATCATGAACAAAAATCTTAATTTTCTTCTTTGCGTTTCGCTGATGATTATCTTTTCGGTCTTGCTTTACATACTGATGTTCAAAAAAGCCGGTAAGAATATTTTCTTTATTTTACTGGTTGGAATTGTGTTCGGCACGTTATTTAAAAGCATGTCTTCATTTATGGAAATGCTGATTGACCCGAACGAATTTCAAATTGTACAAGATAAATCATTTGCAAGCTTTAACAATGTTAATACTGATTTGCTATACATAGCAACCGTTATTTTTATCCTGCTTGGCATTTACGTGTGGCGCTTTACATCCATATTTGATGTCCTGTCGCTAGGAAGAGAACACGCGGTAAATTTAGGTATTGATTATGATAAGCTCGTCAAAAAAATGCTGATTGTGATCGCCATTTTTGTCTCAGTAGCTACAGCGTTAGTTGGGCCTATTACCTTTCTTGGACTGCTTGTTGTGAACCTTGCGAGAGAGCTGTTCAAAACGTATAAGCACACCTATCTAATGATAGGCTCACTGCTGCTTAGTGTTATTGCCCTCGTCGGAGGAGAATTTATTGTTGAAAAAGTGTTCACCTTCAGCACTACGCTGAGCGTCATTATTGATTTTGCCGGCGGAATTTACTTTATTTATTTGCTGCTAAAGGAGAATAAATCATGGTAGAAGTAACAAATGTCAGTAAAACATACGGAGAAAAAACGGTTTTAGAAAAAACATCCGTCGTGATTCCGAAAGGGAAAATCACGTCATTTATCGGCCCAAACGGAGCGGGAAAAAGTACGCTGCTTTCCATTATGAGCCGTCTGATTAAAGCTGACTCAGGGTCAATATCAATAGAAGGAAAAAATATAGACAATATTGACAGCTCAGATTTAGCCAAAAAAATGAGCATTTTAAAACAGTCCAATCAGCTGAATATCAGGCTTAGCGTACGTGAACTCGTAAATTTTGGAAGGTTTCCTTATTCAAAAGGCCGCTTAACAAAAAGCGATGAACAAGCGGTTGATCAGGCGCTGAGTTATATGAAGCTTGAAAGTATTCAAGACAAATACTTGGATGAACTGAGCGGGGGACAGTGTCAGCGAGCATTTATCGCTATGGTCATCGCCCAGGACACGGAGTATATTTTCTTAGATGAACCGCTCAATAACTTAGATATGAAGCATTCTGTTGAAATTATGAAGCTGTTGAAACGTCTTGTAGAAGACTTAGGCAAAACGATTGTGATTGTCATTCACGATATTAATTTTGCGTCTGTCTATTCGGATTACATCGTGGCGCTTAAAAACGGTGAAGTAATCCGTGAAGGCCCAACAGAAACCATCATTCAAACGTCTGTATTAAAGGATATATACGATATGGATATTCCGATCGAAACGGTTGGCGGACAGCGTATTTGCGTGTATTTTTCATAAAATTTATTCATGAGGTGACGAAAGTGAAAAAAGTGTTATTAATGTTTGTAGCAGTCTTAACTGCGATTGTTGTAGCCGCTTGCGGTAATCAAGGAGCAAAAGAAACAACAGGTGGAGAAAGTAAGCAAAAAGAGACGGTAACAGTAACCGATCAGTTCAATAAAGACGGAATTAAAATTAAGAAAAACCCTAAAAAAGTTGTAGTATTCAGCATGGGTGCACTTGATACACTAGATAAACTAGGGGTTGAAGTAGCGGGCTTGCCAAAACAAGCGATTCCTGAGTATTTATCAAAATATCAAGATGATAAGTATGCTAATGTAGGTGGCTTAAAAGAACCTGATTTCGAAAAAATTGCAGAATTAAAGCCAGACTTAATTATTATTCAAGGTCGCCAAGCAGATTCATTTGACGAATTCTCAAAAATTGCGCCGACGATCTATATCGATACAGATAACCAGCACTACATGAAGTCATTTAAAGAAAATACAAAAGTACTAGGACAAATTTTTGATAAAGAAGATCAAGCGAAAAAAGAGCTAGCAGCGATTGATAAGCAAATTGCAGATTTGAAAAAACAAGCGAACAAACTAGATAAAAAAGCGCTTGTCATGATGGCAAATGATAGCAAAATGACAGCGTTTGGTCCGGGTTCTAAATACGGATTAATCCACGACGTATTCGGTATTAAAGCAGCAGACGAAAGTTTAGATCCATCCGCTAAGCACGGCCAAAGCATTTCATACGAATATTTAGTTAAGCAAAATCCAGACTACTTATTCGTCGTTGACCGCGGCGCCGCAATCGGTGAAAAATCATCCGCCAAACAAATTGTTGAAAATGAGTATGTAAAAGAAATCAACGCGGTGAAAAACAATCACGTTGTGTATCTTGATCCAGGCCTTTGGTATTTATCTGGAGGAGGCCTTGAGTCAATGGCTGGCATGATTAAAGAAATTAAAGCAGGTATAGAGAA
Organism: Priestia sp. 53B2; assembly: GCF_056099005.1. Lineage (NCBI taxonomy): Bacteria > Bacillati > Bacillota > Bacilli > Caryophanales > Bacillaceae > Priestia > Priestia sp. 53B2. The sequence goes on along the minus strand of NZ_JBLZXA010000001.1, from coordinate 40,187 downwards.
GTAATAGAGAAAAAAGAGCTGGTTTTGACCAGCTCTTTTTTTTGCATTCAAAGTATTCACGGTTCCGTGACTGTAAAAAGACTGCTACAAGCAGTTTTTTTGCTTATAACAAAGGGTGTTATCCACGTGTTTCCATATGCGGTCTTTTAACTACCCAGAATAAAAAGACCGCATATGGAAACAGTAGTTATGTGCACATGTTAGAAAGATGGCACGCTAGAATAGTTAGGAAAAAAAGCAACAGGTACTGTAAGTGAAAAATCTTATAGCGGACAAAAATCTACATAAGTTAGTTCAAAAACAAGTAATGTCAATAAAAGGAGTGTTTCATATGTATTATTATAAAGAAGGATTAATTAATGGCATTAAACCGGATAAGCCCGATCCTGCGGCCGCGAAGGTACTGCAAGAAACCTTAGGCGGGCAGTTTGGTGAAATGCGGACAATGATGCAATATTTCTTTCAAAGCTCTAACTTCAGAGGAAAAGAGACGCAGTATCGTGATTTAATGAAAGGTGTTTTTTTAGAAGAAATAGCTCACGTAGAACTCGTTCAAAATACCATTAATGCATTGTTAGATGAATCTGGCGGAGCTGGGGTAGGAAGTCAAGGTTCAGATCAGGCTCCTCTTGATGAAGCCGTAAAACATGCTAATCCTCATCACTATATTATGGGCGCTCAAAGCTCACTGCCAGTGGATGCGGGCGGAAATCCATGGAACGGCTCGTGGGTTTATAATCACGGAAATCTAGTGGCTGATTTGCTGAATAACGTTGTATTAGAATCAACCGGTGTTTTACAAAAAACAAGGATATATGAAATGAGTTCTAACCAAACGTTAAGAGAAACGCTAGGTTTCTTAATTGTTCGAGATAATGCTCATCAAAATGCGTTTGCAAAAGCTCTTGAAACATTAGGCGTGGACTGGGGAAAGCTATTCCCTGTACCAAATTACGATATTAACAAATACCCTGAATGCAGAAAATTTGTCGAGATGGGGTATCATAACACGCAATTTGATTTTAGGTTAGATCCGCATCGAATGGGAGAAATATTCCAAGGGCAGACGCCAAGCAGAAATGGCGGAGACTTGAGCGTAACACCTCCACCTGAAGCTTTTCCAGTCCCTCATTTATCTGAAATGCCAAATGAGCATGCTCCAGGTTTAGGAGACATGAATGCATAAAAGTATGTGAATCGACTGTAATTAAACAAAGCTAAAATAAATAAAAAAACATTGACTGAGAGCTAGTAGTCAATGTTTTTTTATTTGCTTTAGCGAAATTCTTTCATTTGTCTAGCGCAAAGCACATCTCGCCATTCCTGTAAGGGCATGATAAAGTGCTTTTTTTACATCTGTTTGTGAATTTATTTGTTTTTTATAAGAAGAAGAGGGAATACTTTCTTTAATCGCTTGTGATAGAAAGCTAATAAGGGGCATGCTGCTATGAGTAACCAAAAAGATGAATTTTTATTTAAACGAGAGCTCTATCGCTTAGTACAAGAATACAAACGCTGTAAAGTTGAAGAAATTAGACAGGCAATTAAAAAGGATATTCTTCTTTTGAAGAAGGTTATAAATAACTAAAATAGATAAACACCGGCAAAAAAGCTCATGTTAGTTAATAAATGAGCTTTTTTTGCTGCTTTAAACTTGTTCAAACGAATTAGTATGTCTATAAATAGTCTCAGGAAGATTATGGACCATGTTAAACAGAGCTAACGCAGTTGTTTCTAGTTCTTCATAACGATAAATGATATCGTTTTCAATATCGCAGATTTGAAAACTGTTTAATTGTTTTGAATAACTTAGTGTAAACCTATTGGCAAGAGTATGAGTAATGTCGCTATCTCTATAATTTACTAAATTTGCTATCATGTGCTTAATTTCAGTTAGGTTCATCCACCAAGTCACCCTTTCATGTTATTGAAGTTATCATACCATGTACAGGTAGTTTGAATGCTTTTTTTTACAATTTGTAACAACAATTTTCAAAATGAAACATAAAGGTAACAAAAATTTAAAACGAGCAGCTTAACGCAAGCTGAACATTTCCTATGAGGGGGTAGGATTTTCTTTGCAGTAGGTCAACTCCAACTTTTTATCTGCGATTTCTTTTAGCCCAATACGAATCATACTGAATACTAAAATCCATAATATAACCGTTAAAATTGTATGTCCAGCGGGCAAAATACCTAGTATAGGTGAGTCCCAAAGAGCGTGCATAAAAACGACAAGCAAAAATACACCGAGAAATTTTGGTTTTATCAACATGCTCCACTGAAATTTCTTATTTCCTTGGACGATGCAGACGGCAGCTCCAGTCAAGGCAGCCCAAGCTACATGTCCTCCAGGAGCAAAAATACTGCGCCAAAGTATTGTAGAATAAAGCATGTGAAAGCTGCCGGAAAGAAGTGCCCGTAAAGCATAGCCAGCGGTTTCAAAAGCAGCAAAACCAGCTCCTATTGCAGCTCCCAAGAGGAGTCCGTTAAGGATATATCTATATTTAAGATTGCGCACAAAATAAATAACCGCGATAACTTTAGCCAGTTCCTCGCATATTCCAATCACGATCACGTTTGTGTTATTTCCCAGAATATCATAAAACACAAGTGCTAATAAAAGTGAGAGGATTCCGCCAATAAAAACGACATAAACAATTTTGTAAATAGCAATATTCTGCGGAGCGTTCATTTCCCAAAAGAAAATGAGCGTAGTAAACGGCACTGCAAAAGCACCGACTACAATAAGACCGGGTATGAAGTTGATGTTTTCGAACAAGCTTACGCCTAGATATAGCCCTAAGTATGCGACAAGCGCAATAAGAAAGACCCTTGCAAAAAGCCAAGGCTTTGGCCATGTATTTACAACTTCTTCTATTTTAGGAGTCGTAAGCCCTGTTCCTACAATAAAAAGCCGTTCAGCTTCCATTTCACTGTGCTGTCGGAAGACTCGAGAGAATATATTTCGAAATTTGGGTTCAACCGAACGTTCATTTCTTGGGATTTTATCAACACGATGGGCAAACAAGTAGAATATGCTGTAGTTTTCGTCGTGTTCCACGATTTCATGGCCGCAATTTAAGCAGAATTTTACCCCTTCCGGATTAGAATAAGCGCAATGGGGGCATTTCATTTATCTTCCTCCTTTTTCTAGATACAAATCGTTTGACACTTGTCTTATGACATCTTCTACATATATTATGTGAGCCGATGAAAAAAGCATAAGAGGGTTTGATAGGTAATTTGCTTAAATAATGGAATGGTATGTATATAAAAGACAGAAGCTATTGCTAAAAGAGACCTCATTAAACCAAAAAAGGCTGTGTTATAAGCCGAACATTCGACTTACAGCACAGCCCTTTATATGATTGAAAATGTGGATTTAAGCCTGTTTTCTTTACAATGCTACTACGCAATAAAAAAGCTTCCTGAAATAAAAACGATGACACCAATGACCATCATTAATGTTTCGCGGTCTTTTTTTTCTGTTTTTTTATTAGCAGGCAGCAGCGATTTTGAAAGAGGCTTGGCAAAAATAACGACAAGCATGCAAACAGCAGCAAAGATGCCAAGCGCCACCTGAAAATTACCTTCAATAAAGACGCATCCCATTAAAAGTACAAGACTTATTTTTAGAAAAATTTTTGATAGGTTCACTATCCACACTCCTTTAGAACACTTAATACGAAAGACTTAGTGATTTTTTTATGTGTCTGTTGTTTTCTACGGCTTGAAGGAGAAAATGAGCGACGTCAGAACGGCTGATGTTGCGTCCGTTTTCTGGTATGCTAGCTTCTCCTATACGATAATACGTAGTTAATGGACCGCTCGTTAAACCCATTGGCCGAGCAACAGTCCAGTCGAGCCCGCTTACCTTCAAGAGCTTCACCGCTTCGTGATGATCGCGAAGCACATTTTTTAAAATGCGCTGAGCAAGCCAGCCCGTCATGCCTGGAATTTCTCCGTCGATTCCGGCAGAAGCCGTGTAGGCAATACGCTGAATTCCGTTTTCGTTCATACATTGAATCAGCAGATTTGTCGTTTCTACTAAAAGGGTAGAATGCCCTAGATTTTCGGTTCCAAGACAAGAAATTACTGCATCACACCCTCGCATGGCCTGACACACTTCATAATAATCAAGCACGTCGCCTTGTATGATGTGTACGTTCGCATGCGTTATCTTAAGCTTAGATGGATTTCGCACAAATGCTTTTACATAATGTCCGTTTTTAATCGCTTGCTTTATTAATTCCTGTCCGGTCCTGCCGCTTGCGCCAATCAAAAAAATGTTCATACGATCAACCCTTTCGTTTCAATGTAGGTAGTAAAAACGAAATTTTCTTTTACCATAACACATTTTTCTCGATTTAGCTTGTCAAAACATAAAAGCTGCTTACGAGATTCATCAAAGTAAGAGGTATCCTCTGTTCTTTTTTAAAACTTATGTCATAGACTGTCTAGAAAACAAAGAAATGTACGAACGGTTTATAAAGGTGTTTAATGCTATAGAAGCGAAAGGGTATTATAGGAATAAGGGACGAACAGAAGGGGCGATGCACTATGAAAAAATCGGTAAGCCGAGCACGTGTTATCATAGTACTAATAGGTTTTCCGCTCATCTTTCTCATTATGGCACTTGTGACGGGTGAGTGGCGATATATGACTTGGACTATTCCGCCTGCACTGATGTCATGTTGGACGGCACTCTTTGTATTAAGGAAGCAAGAAGAAAGATAACAGGAAATTTGAACTATTGCATCGAATTTATAGAAAAAGTATAAAATGATAGAAAGCTATAGTAAGAAAATTTAATGAAGGACGGTGTGAAGATGAACGGACAACAGTTATTGTATGGGTTGCTTACGTCTAAAGGCGATATCCTAAGAGCTGCTTATGTGTTATGTGACCACCGCATTTATACGGAAATGTCAGCACAGTATCAGCAAACGGAGCATACAGATTTTCAAGCGTCATTGGTAGAAGAAATGAAATTGCTTGAAAAACAGCCTGAAGTAGACATGCATCTGCATATTTTGCTTGAAATGGCGAAGTTTTTTGAACTTCCTGTTTCCCATGCTACAACAAATGGCGAGCTGTACGAGTTAAGCGATAACATTGGAAATTTGCTTGTATCTAAATACAATGAGCTGTTTTCAATTGCACGCTGTCATACGCTAGAAGACATAATGCGCCATCAAATCCGACTGTTCTTTCATCTAATTGATTCGCAATACATGATTGCTACAAATCGTCAGCAAGCTGTGTTTCAGCAGCAGCTGATGAATTGGATTGAACAGCTGCCCCCCATGTATCAGGAAAGAATGATTGATGCATTAGGAGAATATCAGCAGGAAGCACTTGTGAAACTGCTGCAAAAAAAAGGGACAATCGAGCTATACAAACAGCTTCCTCTGCACGCATACCCTGCTATTTCAGGCCTTATGGCAACCGTAATGAGTATCTTTATTCCCGTTAATTACCCGCCAGCACTGCTATTTAGTATGAATGCGCCGCTGTTTTTAATGGCGAGCTTTGAAAGTCATGAAATTATTGCAAAACGCAAAGAAGCTGGAACTTTTTTGCCGCTGTTATTAGTAGTTGTTCAGCTGATGTGGACGTACAAGCTTGAGCATCAGGATGAGCTGTTGAATTATCAGTCTCTGCTGATCAAGTGGTCATCTGTACACACAACGTATCAAGATTATATGAAAAAGAAAGAGCAGTCACTGTTTGACCGTGAACGGTTAGACAGCTTTATTTATAAAACAGAGCAGTATGTTAAGCAGCTCCGCGCTACGGAGAAAAAGACGGTGAAGCAAATTGAAACGCTCAAAACAGCCATCCGCCATCAGCTTGATGAAATGGAGCTCACATCGTTAAACGGAGGACTTGTGCTTCAAAAAATGATTGAAGAGCATGAATCATTAAAACAAGATGTAGAAGAACTGCAGCGCAAGCTTTCGATTAAAGGTGACTTCTTCTCTAAAGTAAGACTGACGTTCCGTTCTGCAGAACGAGCGGTCAAAAGCAAAGTGAAAGAAGTAGAGCGTAAAAAAGTACTTATGCAAATGACGGACTTTATTTTAGCAAATCGCTTGCCCGTATGCGTGGATATTCAAAATGAAATTTATGATTATCAAGACGAGCTGACGACGACTATTTTTCAAATTAATCAGCAGGTCGAACTGCTTGAAGAAACAAAACAAAGCCGCCAGCTAGCCGATGCAAAAGTACGCCGCTATGATCAAGAAATAAAGCGATTCGAACGGAACTACTATGGCTTAAAAGAAGGAACCGTTGAAGAGATGGCACAGTGAAACTGGGACAAAAATATTTTATCCGAACGAGTTTGATTCTTGATAGAGAATCAAACTCGTTCGGATTTTTTTATGGTGGTCATGAACATAGGTTTTATGTATGTAGCTGCTTCTAGCTGTTGATAGAAAAGCAAAGCCCTGCACGGAAATCAACAGCGGTGTAACAAGCGATACATACGAACTCATTCACCCCATTTGTCTGCCTTTAGATTGGCGTAATTTAGTTATGTCTCAATCTCATTCTCATTCTCATTCTCTGTCTGTAGGAGCTGATAGCTGATCTTTATACTCATCTACATAGAGCATGCCGTTTGTTGACACAACTGCATACAGCACTTGGTTCAACTGAAGCTGACGATTTGAAAGCTCAAGGTTGATCCACTGTTCGGTATATTGAGATGTTAAATTTTTTTGAATAATTTCTCCGTCCATGATGAGTTCTACCGGTAAATTCATTTCTTTAAACGGCTTAGATAAAACGTCCTGTTTGGCAATGTTTTGATAAGCAGTTTTCTTTAATACTGACAGTTTTCCGCTTACTTCTAAAACAGCAAATTCTACTTCAGCAATGTTGAATGTTCCTAGTTCTCGTAAATGCTGATTCAAGTCGTCAATAGAATATTTAACTTTTTTCATATTTGCTTCAAGAAGCTTTCCTTTTTCCATAATAACCGTCGGGCGACCTGAAATCCATTTTCTCAAGCGCCTGCTTTTTAGAGCTGTTGATGCTAAAAGAAAATGAATGGCCACAAGAAAAGCAAAAGAAGCGAACATCGGCAGAAATTTTAATTTTAAATCAAATCCCATATTTGCGATGAACGACCCAATAATGATGGACATCGCAAATGTAAAATGATTATTATGCGTGTTAATTTGTTTTCCAATCAGGAAAGTTGTAATGCTTAAGATAATAAAAGAAACAAAGGTTCTAAGAAGGGACATGAGAATGTCTTCCATAGGTTGTGATGTCACCTGCTTTCTCATAAATAGAAAGAGTATCTATCTCTATAGCGTTATCCATTTAAAGGATCGTTATACAAGAAAAAGCATCAAGAAGAAGTGCGGATAATGCGTTCACATTCGGCTGCTTAAAAAGGGGCGGAAAGGCTGTAGGTAAGGGATCAAAGCAAACAAAAAGAATGTGCAAATTCCTTTGAAATTTTTTGGAGGATTTGTTACAATAAAGGTGCTTATTTTTGTTCGGTAAGGATAGTTCGAAGTGTTCGTCTTGACTTATTGTAAGAGCAGGAATAGAGTAATATACAATGTGTGGATTGTCACACAAGGAGGAAAAGAGATATGTTACAAGGTAAAGTAAAATGGTTCAACGCTGAAAAAGGTTTCGGTTTCATCGAAGTAGAAGGACAAGACGATGTATTCGTTCATTTCTCTGCTATCCAAGGCGAAGGTTTTAAAACTTTAGAAGAAGGTCAAGAAGTTACATTTGAAATCGTTGAAGGCAACCGTGGACCACAAGCTGCTAACGTTCAAAAGTAATTTTTTTTATAAAGTTTAAGCCGATCAGCAGAACGTTTCTCTGGTCGTTCGTTAAACTAAACTGGGAGAAGGCCCCTTTTATAAAAGGGGTCTTTTCCTGTTCGCTTTTTACACCTTGTTGACGATTTCTTTGATTTTGTAGAAGTATTCAAATATGAAAAAAACTAGTCACGCAGTATAAAAAAAGCGTATAATGAAATGATGAAAATAGGAATTGTAGAGCAGAAAGGATTTTAAAACGTATGAGCAACCAACTTCAAGAAACGATGGTCGATTCACGTCGTACATTCGCCATTATTTCTCACCCGGATGCCGGGAAAACAACGTTAACAGAAAAAATGCTGTTACTGGGCGGAATGATTCGTTCAGCCGGAACGGTTAAAGGAAAAAAATCAGGCAAGTTTGCTACATCTGACTGGATGGAAATCGAAAAACAACGTGGAATTTCGGTTACATCAAGTGTTATGCAGTTTGAGTATAAAGATCACTTTATTAACATCTTGGATACACCAGGACATGAAGACTTCAGTGAGGATACGTATCGTACCTTAACGGCTGTAGACAGTGCGGTCATGGTTATTGACGGAACAAAAGGGATTGAAGCACAAACGCTTAAACTTTTTAAAGTTTGTCGTATGCGCGGTATTCCCATCCTTACATTTATCAATAAATTAGACCGTGAAGGAAAAGAGCCGCTTGAGCTGCTTGAAGAAATTGAAGATGTACTCGGTATTGAATCATACCCTGTAACGTGGCCAATTGGCATGGGGAAACGATTCCAAGGAACGTATGACCGCTTTTCAAAACAAATTGAAGTATACCAAGGAAACAAAGAGTCATATTTTGCAGACTTTGACGGGGAAAATATCGACGATGAAATTAAAAAACACGTCGATGAAATGTATTTACCAGGCTTAGTCGATGATTTATCTCTATTAGACGAAGCAGGTAATGATTTTTCAATTGAAAAAGTAAAGCAAGGCCTATTAACACCTGTTTTCTTCGGAAGTGCGATTGCAAACTTTGGTGTACAGTCTTTCTTTAATTCATTTTTACAATTAACATCACCGCCGCAGCCTCGTGAATCAACGAATGGCACCGTTCAGCCTACGGATGAAAACTTCTCAGGTTTCATCTTTAAAATTCAAGCGAACATGAACCCGGCTCACCGCGACCGCATTGCGTTCGTACGCGTATGTTCAGGAAAATTCGAGCGTGGAATGAACGTGACGCTAGCAAGAACGAACCGCAAAATGAAGCTAGCGCAGTCTCATCAGTTCTTGGCATCAAGCCGTGAAACAGTAGACACAGCGTATCCAGGAGATATCATTGGCTTATATGATTCAGGCACGTATCAAATTGGTGACACAATTGTAGGAGAGGGAAAAGTATTCGAATTTGACGCTCTTCCAAAGTTCCCGCCTGAACTGTTTGTAAAAGTTCGTGCGAAAAATGCAATGAAATCCAAGCACTTTGAAAAAGGGATTAATCAGCTTGTACAAGAAGGAGCCGTACAGCTTTACCGTACGCCGTTCTTTGGAGATTATATTTTAGGAGCAGTGGGTGAACTTCAGTTCCAAGTGTTTGAACATCGCATGAAAGGTGAGTACAATGTCGATCTTGAATTCACGCGCATGTCTCATAACATTGCAAAATGGGTAGACAAATCAACAATTGAAGATCGCATGCTAGATTCTCGCGTGATGCTAGTAGAAGATCGTGATAAGCATTCCGTTCTTATGTTTGAAAACGATTTTGTATGGCGTTTGTTCCAGGACAAATATCCATCTGTTAAATTCCTAGATCCGTTTAATCTATAAAAGAGTATAAAAAAAGGAAAACGATACATACTACTTTCATAAGTAGACAGTCGATTTTCCTCCTTTGCTTAAGAGTCAGTATTTACTGGCTCTTTTTTTAGTGAGCCACTGATTTTAAATTTAAAAGAATGACTCCTGCAATGATTAATACGATGCCAAATACCATCGTGAGACTGCCGCTTTCTTTCCAAATGACTACGCCAATCACAGCTGTCACAGCAGTTCCTACGCCAGACCAAATGGCATATGCAACGCTGAGTGGAATGTGCTGAAGCGATGTGGAAAGCGCATAGAAAGCAAGACCAAATCCTAATAAAACACCAAGACTAGGCCAAAATTTTGTAAATCCGTTTGATGCTTTTAACATAGATGTACCGAATAATTCCGAGCTAATTGCAATCGCTAAAAATAAATAGGCTTTCATCGAAAACCCTCCTCTGTTAATTTCCGAAGTTGTTGTTGAATCTGTTTTTGCATGACTGGATCCACGGGTGCAAGCCCAAACATTTGGCTGAACCATAGTCCGTCAGCTGCTAAGCGCACAATGGTAGCAAGGACTGGATCAATGTCGTCTTGTTCAATGTGCTGCTGCCACTTTTCGTATTGCTTTTGAAAGTGCTGCAGGAGTTCAGGATTTGTTGCAATACCTGCAAGTAACCCCGCGCTCATCACTTGTTCGCGCTGCAGGTCACGAAGCGTCTCAGAGAGATAAGCCCGGCTCCATTTGCCAGGAGAATCGTCATGTTCAACTTGTACGTTTAGTCCGTCATCATATTTCTTTGTGACTGAATACAGCATTTGCTTAATCAATTCATCTTTTGAAGAGAAGTGATACAACAAACCGCCTTTACTGACGCCGGCTTCTTTTGCTACTTTTTCAAGCGTTAAATTTCCAACGCCGTCACGCTGTACAACCTGAGTAGCTGCAAGCAATATATCATCAAATGTAGACACATGAATTTCCTCCTTTTTGATTTTCCCTAGAATACTTTACCGTCTGGACGGTTTGTTTGGCAATACTTTTATTTCGAATTTCAAAAAAAAATTTTGTGCACACTAAAATATAAAGTATGAAAACAAAAATAAACGGGGAAACAAAGGGTTAATCCCTTTACTACCTTTACTATATGAAGAAAAAGAAAAAATAAAGCCTGGGTATATGAAAGATAAAAGAAAGGTGTGAAGAAACAGATGAGGGATGTGTATCAAAGTTTTCAAGAACTATTACAGTGTGAACGAGCGGGAATTGATTACGAAATAGAATGTGTCATTCGCCGGAGAGAAATTGTCGTGCTTGCTATTCACGGAGGAACGATGGAAATTGGGACAGAAGAAGTAGCAGAAAAAATAGCAGAAAAGCTGAACGCAACGGTGTACGTATTTAAAACGCTGAAAACAGAAAATCCGTTTGAATTGCATGTTACGTCTGCAAACTACGATGAAGAAATGGCGCGTCACCTTGTTAAAAAATCAGCGGTCACGATTTCTCTTCACGGTGCCTACAGCGACGTCTGTACGACTTATATCGGAGGAAGAGACGAAGAGTTAGAAAAAGCGGTGCGTCATGCGCTCTCAGGTTTTCCGATCAGTGAAACGCCCGTACATTTAAAAGGCGTTTCACCTCGAAATATCGCAAACGGCAATCAGCGGCATAAAGGACTGCAGCTTGAAATAACCACTCCGCAGTATGAACAATTATTACAGGATAATCAGCTGTTTAACGAGTATGTGAATGCGGTAGTATCAGCTGTGAACTCAGTGATGTAAAGATAAATTCAACAGCTTCCTGTGTATTGGCTGCAATAAAGGCTGTTTGTACATTAGCCCATTTTTCCCGTGCATGTAACGTGTCGTGCCCAGCCCCTGTTAACACTAAAATACATTGAGCCCCTGCTGCACTGGCCGCTACGAGGTCTTTCCACCGGTCGCCAATCACGATGCAGTTAGCCAAATTTAAGCTGTGCTCTTCGGCTGCTTTTAACAGCATGCCCGGCCTTGGTTTGCGGCACGAACAATTGTCCGAATCTTCATGAGGACAAAGGTAAACATCATCAAATCCAAAAGCTAAAAGCTCAGAGATAAAGTCTGATTTCTTTACCTTTCCTTTTGCAACATCGGGCTGATTCGTAAAGGAAAACAGCGGAATGTTTTGTTTCTTTATGTCTATAATCGCTTGCTTTGCTTGGGGAAACAGCTGAAAATCACCTGGATATTGTATTTCATTACTGCCGCCAATTGTTCCGTCCCGGTCTAAAAATATTGCTTCAATCATATTCTTCACCTCTTTTTCTATCATAATATAAAACAGGATTAATTTGGTAAAAACTTTGTTTTTTGAAAAAAATTAAAGAAATATGACTGTCTTTTTACTTCTCATCATATGGATAAGTTAAATAGAAGTGGTGAGGAGGGGAAGACAAGTGAACGAAGAATCGTTTTATTCACCATTTATAAGCGAAGACGGAAAGAAAAAAACAATTGGAGAAATTGAGTTTTCAGATGTGCAGCGCATGATGGAAAAACATTTAGAAGAAGGCTATCAGCTTGAGTTCAAGCGCGAAGTAAGCTCAACGGTCAAACGGAAAATCCCAAATATCATCGCTTCGTTTGCCAATGAAAAAGGAGGCTGGCTTATTTTTGGCGTAGATGAAGACGACCATTCCATTAACCTGCTCGAGCGCAAGGAATATGAGCTGTTTATTAATAATATGCTTAAAGATGTCACCAATCCCATTCCTCGTATCGTTACGCGTTTTTTATCACCTGAAGATCACCCCGGGCAAGGTGTTTTTGTTATTTGGATTCCCGAAGGTCCGAACCCTCCGTACATGTCTTACGGGAAAATTTACAGAAGAATTGGAAGCGGCACATCTCCCGTTACGGAAATCGATGATCGCTATCATTTAGATCGACTCTATCAAAAATCCGAGGATCAAACGCAGCGAATAGAGGAATTTTGCACAAAAGAACTGTCTATCTATAACAGAAAATGGCCGATGCACGGGAAAAGCTATATTCATTACGGGATGTGTAATATGTACGTGCTGCCACTATATGATTTGCATTTAGTTGAACAAACGGAAGAAGAACGGTTAAAGCAATATATTTTAAGCAAGTCTAGCGAACCAAAACACTATCGTTTGGACGAGGAAAGTACGGTAATGCTACATACGCCGTTTGTTAAAGCCTCTTATTCAGCCGAATCCATCATTTTTCGAAGCACAGATGTGATTGATGCGTATGATAAAACAATTGCGTGGGAGCAGTTTTATAACGGATCAGCTAAGTTTCATATTCCTATTCCGTACATGGAAGAATCAAAACAAATTCATGACGTATTAAAGTCAAGTATTTCAAGCTACATCGATGAGACGATTTTTGAGCAGTTTCAATATATAAACGGACCCTTTTTTCTCACATCTTTAATCAGCTGCATCGGCGGATACATCGAGTGTATGATGGAATTAAAAGCAGAGCTGGAAGATATGATTATTGTGATTGACTTAGAGAACGTTCGAAACGATGTGCTTTACTTTCCGCATAAGCAATTTCAAACATTTCTAGAAGAAGAAGGGCTCGTCTTTTCAGATAAAAAGCAATACCGATTTAATCGATCATTTAAAACGACAAAATTAGGAGGGAATCTGGAGCTTCTTGCCTACGTTGATTATATCGTGACAGCGTTTGGCCTTTCAAAAAACCAGTCCATTGACTTTCTTAAACACTCGTTAAATCAAGGATAAAATATACAATTTTTTGACAATAACTAAAAAAATGACAAAAGTGAAAAAAAGTATGATAATATCTTTCGTAAGTAATGAGCAAGTAAAGAAGAGAAAGGGGACTCTTTTTTACGGATGCCGTTGCTAGGTAGGGTTAAACATAAGGGGAGAAAAGGCAATGAAAAAAGCGACATCCATACTTCTAATTGTCCTAGCACTGGCTGGGTTAGGAGGAGTATGCGCTGCTTATTACCATTTGGAGCAGCAAAAGCAAACGGAAGAAATGACGTATGAACAGAACTACATAACCGTAAGAAATGCATGAAAAAACCAGCCAATCGGCTGGTTTTTTTGGGGTTTCAAGTCATAGTAAGTAAAATAAAGATTTTGCTTGTTCAGTTTTTTTAAATAACTCCAATGATGTATAGACGCAAAATAGAAAGCCGACGCTTGAAAAAACAAAAAACAAGCGGAGAAAAGGGCGTTTTTTTTGAATGCGAAAGTACGTAAAGACAACGAGTGAACATACAAGAAGTACGCTCATAGCAGCAAATTGAATCGCGAGGTCTGCTAAATCATCAACCGTACGTTGAAACAGCTTTAGCGTTTCGTCGTTCAAATCAGTCTCAGGAATGTTCGTTTTGTCTTGTTGATTTAACACCCCTACATCCCATTTTTCTCGACTATAATCATGAGAAACCGTGTAGTAAAACGGACCAAGCTTTTTTTCATGTGAACCATCATCAGCAAGTGCTGAAGCTGGATGCATGAATGCTAGAACAAAAAATAAAAAGCTCCACTTTCTCATTACAAAAGCCTCTTTCTAACTCAGTCTATCTCCCATTATAAACCAAAAAATTTTATGTTTCCATCATCCCTCTTTCCTATTTCAAATTCTATATATAAAGTGAAAGGGGGAATAAAAGATGGCAGAAAAAATTCAGCATTCAAGCCAGCTTCGCTTAGTATTAGAACAAGGAATAAAAGAGGATGGAAAACCCGATTTGAAGACAAAATCCTATATGAACATTCAGCCTGGAAGTTCTGCAGATGCTCTCGTTACAGCGAGTGAAACCATTGCCAGCCTGCAGTCGCTGCCGCTTGTTGAAATCAACGAAGTTGTCACGTTTTCACTTTTAAAATAAGAAAAGAGGTAGAGTATGAAAACTTTAACGATGCAGTTTTTGAATGAATCACAAAAAGCAGTAAGCCTATCGATTGAATCACCAAAAGATACGTTAGACGCAGCGGCCATTGCAGCAGCAATGAATGCACTGATCGCAAGCGATGTCTTTACTTCAAGCGGCGGAGCGCTCGTTGCAAGAAAAGGCGCTCAAATCGTTGAGCGAAATGTAACCGAGTTTACGATTTAAAAATCAAAGTCCTTCCACTTCGGTGCGAAGGGCTTTTTTAAAAGGAGAGAGGAAGATGACAGAGTGGTTTACGCTTGTTTCAGACGTTGGTTTTCCAGTGGTGGTGACGCTTTATTTACTCCACCGCATTGAAGCCAAGCTTGATACAGTTGTGCTGTCCATTCAGCATTTAACCGAGGAAGTAAAAAAGTGATTATGACAATTGTAAGGCAGTTGTAATCGAAAAGTTGACGGATTTGACACCTCACACTACAATTAGTAGTGTGAGGTGTCAAATATGAAAATTGAAAAATTCAAATTTAATGAAACTGGCCTTAATCGCTTTTTTGGCCCGCTTGAAGCAAAAATTATGACGGCTTTATGGAATGGAAATGAAATGTCCATTAAAGACGTACAGCACGTGCTAGAGAAAGAAAAAGCAGTTAACTTCAACACCGTTATGACAGTCATGAATCGATTGGTGGAAAAAGGCGTGTTGCAAAAGCATTTAAAAGGACGTACATCCATGTATCAGCCGATTCTTTCTAAAGAGGAATTTATCGATGCTCAGTCGAAAGAGTTAACGCACGAATTGATCGATGAATTTGGCTCGCTCGCTGTTACTCATATGCTTGATGCGTTAGAAGAAGTGGATGATTCACTATTAAGCATGCTCGAATCAAAAGTCAAACAGTTAAAAAAGGATGAATAATCAATGAATCAAGGAATACTAAAGCGTTCTAAGCTTATTTTTAACCTGTGCTTTTTTATTGCCGTGACGTTGCTTATGCAAATGGGCATGTATGTGCTGCATTTGCTGTTTGGATGGAATTTATCATTTAACTTAATTTTACTTTGTAACAAAGTAGCCCACTTTTTCGGCTTGTTTTTTATTGAATACATGCTGAATGCGGTTGTTTTTCATACGATGTTTGTACTGTTCATTAAAGCTGTAAAGCAAGTAATTCAAATGCGGAAAGTCCGTAAAATGATTACGAAGCTACGAAATGAGACAATAACGGCTGACCTACAAAAAGCGTACGGAAAAGATTTAACAGTCTTAACAACAGATCAGCCTATTGCATTAACAATGGGGTTGTTTACACCGCACATCGTCCTGTCTACAGGATTGCTGTCGGTGCTTGATGAAAATGAACTAGAAGCTGTTATTTACCATGAGCAGTCACATGTTGCAAACAAAGATCCGCTCAAAACGTTTTTATTAAGCACGCTTGCCTCTGCATTATGGTATATTCCGTTTATTAAATGGAGCCATAAACGCTTCAAAGTCATGCGTGAAGTGCTGGCTGATCAAGATGCTATTGTAAAAAATGGCACGCCCGCTCACATTGGCAGCGCACTTTTAAAAATGGTAAAAACCGGACAGACCAGCTTTTCATGTGTGCACGTATCGTTTGCTGATACGTCGGTTAATTATCGCATTCAATATATTTTAAATCCGGAAACGAAAATGCCGATGCAGCCTCCTGTTGTTTTAACGCTGACGTCGCTATACGTGTTTTTTATTTTGTGTGCGCTAATTTTTACAGCTCTAACAGCTTTGTAAGTGTGTAAGAGAGAAAGAAAAGAAGGAGATGAGGTTGTGTCAAAAGCAAAGAAAAAGAAAAAAGTAACGCCCAATCAGCAAACGTCCTCGAGCAAGTGGATTTTTTGGGTGATTGGAATTATTGCGGTCTGTATTTTAGGGTTAATCGTCCTTTCTAATATGTCAAAGGGCGGAGGAGATGAAAAGGCGGCTCTTACATATGATAACCAGCCGTATCTTGGAAAAGAGTCAGCCCCGGTAGAAGTGGTAGAGTTTGGAGATTACAAATGCCCGGCTTGTAAAAACTTCACGGAATCCTTTTTCCCGCTGATTCAAAAAGATTATGTAGATACAGGCAAAGTCAAATTCTACTTTATGAACTATGCGTTTATCAACAACGACTCTTCTCGTGCAGCAGAGTTTGCTGAAACGGTATACAAAGAGCTTGGAAACGATACATTCTGGAAATTCCATGAACTTCTTTATAAAAAGCAAAACGCAGCGGACGAAAAGAAAGATGTCTTAACGGAATCTTACTTAGAAGATACGCTAAAAGAAGTGTCAAGCGATGCCGACGCGAAAAAAGTAGCGAGTGCATTTAAAGACGGAAAAGGAAAAGATGCGTTTGATCAAGATATGAAGACAGCCAATGACTTAGGCATCACAGGTACACCAACCATTTATGTAGGCGGCAAAAAATTCGAAGGAAAAACAATCGATGATTTTGATCAAATGGTCAAAGATGCCGCTAAGGAGAACAAATAATGAACAAGTCTTTGGTTTTCGGGTGGATCACAGCGCTGATCGCGGTGCTTGGAAGCTTGACGTTTAGTGAAGTTCTTCACTTTATCCCGTGTGAACTTTGCTGGTATCAGCGAATTTTAATGTATCCGCTCGCGATTGTGCTAGGTGTAGCCGTGTATCGGAATGATACGTTCATCTACAAATACGTCCTGCCGTTTTCTGTGATTGGTATGGCGCTTTCAGGCTATCATTATTGCCTGCAGAAGATACCGGCTCTTAAAGCATTTGAAACGTGTACAAGCGGTGTTCCTTGCTCAGGTCAATATATTAACTGGCTTGGGTTTATCACCATTCCTTTTTTAGCGTTTATTGCTTTTACCATTATTACGATTATGATGCTTGTTCTTCGCAAGCAGGCGAAAAAAGCTTAACCTCCGGGTTAAGCTTTTTTGTATGGACACAAAAAAAGTCCCGCTTACAAGAAGCGGGTGCAAATAGGGTACATCTATGAAAAATGATGAAATTGTTTTGACAAGAACAGTATATAAAAGAAAAGTGAAAAAACGGTGAAAAGAGAAAAGCTTTTTTAAAAAATAAGGGGAAAATATGCTTTTCTTATAAAAAAAGCCCCGCTCCCAAAAAGCGGGGAATAAATAGGGGTCATTTATGAAAAATGATGAAATTGCTTTGACAAAATTAGTATACAAAAGAAAAGTGAAAAAACGGTGAAAAGATGGAAGCTTTTAGAAAAAATAAAAAAAGACCTGTTTTGGGGAAACAGGTCACTAGAAAGGGAGTAAAACTATGAAAAAATATGCTAATTGGCTTTCCACATACTATCTTACCGCCCAATAGTGAAAAAACAGTGAAAAGAAACATCAAACAAAAAAAGACCTGCTCTGGGGAAGCAGGTCTTCAAAAGGAGTAAAACTATGAAAAAAATATGCTAATTGGCTTCGCAAGTACTATCCTATACCTTTATGGTGAAAAAATGGTGAAAAGAGAAAATGGATATAAAAAAAGACCTGCTCTGGGGAAGCAGATCTTCAAAAGGAGTAAAACTATGAAAAAAATATGCTAATTGGCTTCGCAAGTACTATCCTATACCTTTATGGTGAAAAAATGGTGAAAAGAGAAGCGGGGTATAAAAAAGACCTGCTTTGGGGAAACAGGTCATTAGAAAGAGAGTAAAACTATGAAAAAATATGCTAATTGGCTTTGCAAATACTATCGTATACCTTTATGATGAAAAGATAGTGAAAACAACATTAGGATATAGCTCCTATTTTTCTATATTATAGATTTATCTCTCGTTAATAGGGTATACGTTCATTAGAATCCATATTAATTTGAAGAACTTGCAGGGAGGAATAGATATGGAAAAAGAAAGCAAAGCAACTACGGATCAGCGCGTGATTCACCGTAGTCGAAATAGCTGGTCAGGCTTTTTGTTTGGCGTAGGGTTAGTTGCTTTTATTGATGAAGCAGTGTTTCATCAGCTGCTTCATTGGCATCATTTTTATGATAAGTCCACAACGGCCGCTGGTTTAGTGTCGGATGGTTTGTTTCATGCATTCAGCTGGTTCGCTACAATTGCATCACTTTTTATGGTGGCAGATCTAAGGCGCCGGGGCGGCTGGTGGGTAAAAAGGTGGATAGGAGGAGTATTGCTTGGAGCCGGGGCGTTTCAGCTTTATGACGGGACCGTGCAGCATAAGCTTATGGGACTTCATCAAATCCGGTACGGAGTGAAGATTGCACCTTACGACATTACGTGGAATGTACTTGCATGTTTGATGCTGCTTATTGGCATCATTTTAACGTGGTTTACACGTAAACAAGGTGCACATCATGATTAAATATGAAGTATTGTCTCAGCTTTTATTAGCCCTGCCTTTTGTCGCTGCCTTTTTTTTATACATGTGGGCTGTAGCGTCTTCGAATGCAACGTATAGAAAATGGTCATTATATAGGACGTCCAGCTGGACACTTGGTATTTTATGCGCCGTATCTTCTGTAGCAGGACCGTTCGCAGCCCGTGCTCATATGGACTTTACTGCGCATATGACGGGGCATTTGCTTTTAGGTATGCTAGCTCCGCTTTTAATGGCGTTAGGAGCACCTCTTACGCTGCTGCTTCGCACGCTTCCGGTTCATGCAGCCAGAAAAGTGTCAAAACTTTTAAAAGGGCGGTTTGTTCGGTTCATCAGCAGTCCGGTGACAGCTTCTGTTCTTAACGTAGGAGGACTTTGGATTCTTTATACAACAAGTCTGTATGGTATGATGCATCACTCTTTTTTCGTGCATGTCGCTGTACATATTCACGTGTTTTTAGCCGGCTATTTATTCACCGTATCCATGATTTCAATCGATCCTTCGCCGCATCAGAAAAGTTTTACGCACCGGGTTTTCGTATTAATAATTGCTCTTGCCGCTCACGGTATTTTATCAAAATATGTGTACGCTCACCCGCCTATGCATGTCTCAGCGGAAGGGGCACAGCAAGGGGCTATGCTGATGTATTACGGAGGCGATTTAATCGACTTATGTTTAATTGTGCTTCTTTGTTATGAATGGTTTAAGCGGGTTCAAAAAGTATCTCTTACATAAAAAAACGCGCAGAAAGCATTATGCTTTCTGCGCGTTTTTTAGTGAATGTTTCGTTTTTTAAAGCGTCCGCCGCGGACTTCGGTAATATCTGCAACGGCTAAAAAGGCAGTAGGGTCAAAATCTTCAACAATGGTTTTTAGCTTTGATTCTTCAAGGCGCGTAATGATGCAGAAAATCACTTTTTTATCATCGCCCGTATAAGCACCTTCACCGTGCAAATAGGTAACGCCTCGACCTAGACGCGCATTAATCGCATCGCCAATTTCGTCGGAATATTCACTAATAATCCAAGCTGATTTTGATTCTTCCAATCCTTCCACAACCGTATCAATGGCTTTAGCTGCAATGATGTACGCAAGGATGGAATACATGGCGCGGTCCCACGTGAACACAAATCCCGCTGCTCCTAAAATGAAGAAGTTGAAAAACATCACAATTTCTCCTACAGAAAACGGAATTTTTTTACTGATTAAAATGGCAAGTATCTCCGTACCGTCAAGCGCTCCGCCGTAGCGAATTACGAGTCCAATTCCAATTCCGAGAATAATTCCTCCAAAAACGGTAGCAAGAAGAACGTCTGCAGTAAACGCGGGGACTTCATGAAACATAGAAGTTAAGATGGATACAACCAGTATGCCAAAAATAGTGGAAAGGGCAAATGTTTTCCCCATTTGCTTATACCCGATAAATACAAACGGAAGATTTAGTACAAAAAGAAAGATTCCTAGATTTACGCCAGTAATATGCGAAAGCATAATGGAAATACCGGTAATTCCTCCGTCGACAACGTGGTTTGGAACAAGGAAAATTTCAAGTCCTGTGGCCATGAGCAGCGCACCAATGGCAATAGCGATGGCCCTTCCAAATACCTGTCCCTTGGACAGCTTTCGGTGCTGAATTTTCGTTTTTTCGAGTTCTGTCATTTGCATGTCTCCTTTGATGTCTCCTATGTATTTCTCACTTTAGAAAAGTGAAACTATCTTTAATTATACCTTACTGTGCACAATTAGTGGGGATAGACGGCTTAATTACTTGTTTCACCACATAAAAAAGCCTGCTTTAGAGTCATAAGCAGGCTTTTTAAGGAGTAAAACGATGAAAAAAGATAGTTGGCTTCACGGCTTTAACTATATAGAAACTTGATGAAAAAATAGTGAAAACGCCGGCATGTGCGGTAAGAAAATCGGGGATACTAGTTAATAAAGGCCAAAAGGAGATGACGAAATGAGCGTGTGGATGATGTATAATCACTTGATGCATTCGCAAATCTTTTTAAGCAGCGTATTGATTAGCGGTATTCTTCTTCTTAGCGGAGGGTTTGTGTACGGCAGAATAATGAGCAAAAAGTGAACCTAATATTGCCACGGATAGGTTGTTAATGGAAGATGCTCAATAGCTGCTTGGTTAATGTTATACTTGCTCCATAAGCTTAGCGTGGAGGTGTCAGCATGAGCAAGCATCATGATCTAACAGCATCATACGGAGAATCGTTAGTGACGTGTGAACATCAGTTTGAAGCTAGCTATTACTATCATCAAGTGCGCGAACAGTGCATGAATCACATTCATGAAATAAGCAAAGCGGTAGATGAATTCACCGTTGATTTTACAGACGAAAGTTTGAAAGTATTAGAGCTTCTTTACTATGATCTAGAAGACAGCAATTGTTTTGACTATTTTTCGATGACAAAAGAAGAATTCGAAGAGTGTATGGGCGTATACTTTGGTGAAGTGGTTACGTCTACTATTGACGAAGCGCGCTGGGTTGTGAAAGAATATCCGCTTATGGAAAACAAGTATGTGACCGGAATTGAAAAAGGAAATCTTTCACTCATGTTTCCCCATGGCTTTTTTAACCATAAAGAGCGTCATCCAGAGTGCGTTTTTACTCTTTATCATTTATATATACAGCTGCAAAAATAGGAAAAAAGGTGAACGTAAGTTCACCTTTTTTTATTGTCCCAGCTTTATGGGAATATAAATATCCATTTCATATGTATCACTATATAAATTGCTGTGTATAGCTGTATTTACAATTTCAAGAGCAGGACCTTCAATCATGCTGTAAGGAGAGTTCGGCAGCCATTTATTCCAGATGCTGTTGTACGTCGACCCGAGCGATGTAATGGGACCTCTGTGTTTAAACTGCAGGTATGTAAACGAAGGAAACGTATGAACACTCATACCGTTTGGAATACAAGCCGTATCAGCCACTTCTTTCCCTGCAATATAAAAATAATTTTCTTTTTTCGGAGCCATGCAAATGCCTGTAATCATATGAGGTTCCTTTGAAGAGGTAATCATTTCTTTTTCTTTAAGTATTTGCTTCAAAAGATTCTCTTTTTGGTATTCTCCGTTTTTTGCTATGCCTATCACTGAAAATCCTTCTTTATATACAACTTTACCTTGCATAATCCACCTCGAATTTTTCAAGCTCTAGCTTTTATTCTATCAATCATAAATTACTTTACCGTGATTGTAACATAATCTTAAGTAGATATCGATGCAGAAAATGGAACATGAGCAAAGCTTCAAACACATGCTTGAGATACTCTAATTATTACATAAAAACAGCGCGGGAATTCGTACGCTGTTTTTACGAATGAAACACTTTATTTATATAACGTTTATGAAGAGTGAATCCGGGAAACTCCTTAATATAAGTCAAAATGGTAGCTAAACCAGTAGTCGTCCTGCACATTCTTTGTGTTTGAAGCGACAATATGCTCATGACCTTGTTCGTCCGTGGCAATCCAGTTGTAGTTGATATCCATTTTAATCGGATACATATTGCCTTTTTTAAACAAAATAACGGGGGGAGTTACTTCAACAAACTCGTTTAGTTTTTTAACAACATCTTCTTTACAGCGAATTAGCTCCATGTCTTTTTCTCCTTCGGTGTTATTGCACAATCATATTTTTTGCGTTGTGCACAATATATAATTTAAAATAACAAAAGTAAGTTTAGCACATTTTACAAAAAACAGAGAAATAAAAAGGAGCGATATCGATGAATGAACAAATTTTATTAGCAGAACGCCCAAAGGGAATGCCAACAAAAGAAACGTTTAAATACGAAAAAATTGAAATGCCTACAGTGAAAGAAGGCGAGGTACTTGTTCAAACACTGTACCTTTCTGTTGATCCGTATATGAGAGGACGCATGAACGATACAAAATCATATGTTCCTCCATTTGAGCTAAACGCACCGCTTGCAGGCGGCATTGTAGCACGCGTGACGGAATCAAAATCAGATCGCTTTAAAGAAGGCGATATCGTGACGGGTATGCTTCCTTGGAAACGCTATTCAGCTGCAGAAGCAAAAAACTTACAGAAAGTTGATCCAAAGCTAGCGCCAATTACAACGGCTATCGGCGTTCTTGGTATGCCTGGTCTCACAGCTTACTTTGGACTGCTTGAAATCGGTCAGCCAAAAGAAGGCGAAACAGTAGTCGTTTCCGGTGCAGCAGGTGCTGTTGGATCTGTTGTTGGTCAAATCGCTAAAATTAAAGGCGCACGTGTTGTCGGCATTGCAGGTTCTGAAGATAAAATTGCTTATTTAAAAGATGAGCTCGGATTTGATGAAGTGATTAATTATAAAAAAGGAAATGTGAAAGAAGCGTTAGAAGAAGCGTGTCCTAATGGCGTTGATGTTTACTTTGAAAACGTCGGCGGAGAGATTTCAGATGCAGTTGTTAGCTTATTAAATAAATTTGCGCGCATTCCGCTTTGCGGTCAAATTTCACTGTATAACTTAGAAAAACAAGATGTTGGACCACGTGTTCAAACACCTTTATTAATTAACAGTGCGTTAATGAAAGGCTTTATCGTAGCCGACTATGCAGACAAATTCCCTGAAGGCATTAAGCAGTTAGGCGAATGGGTGCAGCAAGGAAAAATCAAGTACAGCGAAAACGTTGTAGAAGGTTTTGAAAATGTACCTGAAGCGTTCCTTGGTTTATTTAAAGGAGCAAACTTAGGAAAACAGCTTGTAAAAGTAGCAGAATAAGCATAAAAAACCGTGCAGGATCATTCCCGCACGGTTTTTTTTACATGGTTGAAGCCGTTTGTTGTTTCGCTTCTTCTTCCATATGTTCACCAGTTCGTTCGATTGGCGAGCGTTTGTGATAGCGTCCAAGCAGTCCTGTCATGATGAAGATACCGATTAACGAATAAAGAACTTGAACTACGCCGAATACCACTGTTGCAGAGCCTACAATCAACACATCTGTCAAAAGCATTGTTTTACCTGGATTAATGCCAAATCGTTTATCAAGAAACACGCATAGCATGTTGATTCCGCCAAGAGAAGAACCGTGGCGAAACAAGAAGATCAGTCCAATGCCGACAATAACGCCGCCCACAACCGCAGCTACAAGCGGATGCGGAAGCGCAAACGAAAAGTTGGCAGCTAATAAATCGGACATCACTGACATCAGGCTAACGCTGATGAAGCTTTTTATCGTAAATTGAAGTCCAATTTGCGTAAGAGCCATAAAATAAAATGGTAAATTGATAATAAAGAACAATACCCCAAATGAAATACCGGTTAAATGCTGCAAGACGATTCCAAGTCCTGCTGTTCCGCCAATAACGAGGTTAGAAGCAGTTAAAAATTGAATTCCGATGGCAACGCACAAACAGCCAAAGGTAATCCATCCCCATTGTTTTACGTGATTCATATCTCCATCCCCTTTTGTATATTTATACAATACTTTCGATAGAAAACGCCGTCTTTTAATTCACAAAATCTATTTTACTATATATCTTTTCAAAAAAAAGCACTTTTGTGAGAAAATCTAACACAAGATTAAAAGTTAGATAATTCAGATTTATTAAGTTTTTTGAAGCGAATGAGTGATAAACCAATATGTTTCTAAAAAAAGATTCCAAAGAAAGAATGAGAAAAACGGATTTTGGAAAATGTATAAACAAATATTTGGATAATGGTTAAAAAAAGGGAGAAAACATTAGTTAAAACGAACAATTTTAACTAAAATCAAAATATAATTCGTATTTGTATTGATTTTTCGTTTAATTGAGGTAATATATAACATTATTAGCATGAAAATATGTAGAGATGGAAGTGGATGCGAAATGAATAAGAAATTATCAGCGTTGACAGGGGTGGCTGTACTTGCTTTTTCACTGACAGCATGTGCCCCTCAGCAGGAAAAAGAAGTGTCTGCTGAGAAAAAAGAACCCGCTCAACATCTAGCTGATCAGCAAATCATGGCCGACGCTTGGTACCAAACATCCGGCGAAATGAAAGCTTTGTATTACCAAGGCTATAATACTGGAAAGCTTCGTTTAGATGAGGCGCTTGCAAAAAGTACCGATAAAAAGCCTGCCATTATTTTGGATTTAGATGAGACCGTGCTTGATAATAGCCCATTTCAAGCTTCAGCAATCAAAACTGGCAAAGGATTTCCTTATAAATGGGATGAGTGGGTGCAAGCAGCAAAAGCGAAAGCAGTACCAGGTGCTGTTGATTTCTTGACGTATGCGGATCAAAAGGGTGTAGATATTTACTATATTTCGGGCCGTACAACTTCTCAGCTTGAGGCAACAATTAAAAACCTAAAGAATTTAAATATTCCTCAAGCAACCAAAGACCATGTGCTATTAACGGGGCCAAAAGATGAAGGAAAAGAAACGCGCCGTCAAAAAGTAGCGACGAATCATAATGTAGTTCTGCTGTTTGGTGATAATTTATCTGATTTTAGCGGCTTTGATAAAAAGTCCATTACTGATCGAAATAAGCTTGTAGAAGAGCAAAAAGAAACGTTTGGCCAAAAGCTAATCGTATTTCCAAATCCAATGTATGGAGATTGGGAAGGAGCTATTTATAACTACGACTACTCAATTTCGGACAAACAAAAAGATAAGCTTCGCCGCGAACAGCTTCAGTATTTCAACTAAAAAAGAGATGGAGACATAACGAAATCGCTCCAATCCAAAGATGAACAAATTAGATACATGAGCTGAACCGCTTGTTACATCGCTGTTGATTTCCGTTCAAGACTGCGCTCTCCAATCAACAGCTAGAAGCACCTGCATTGAAACCTATGTTCGCCATCACAATAAAAAATCCGAACGAGGTTGATTCTCCATTAAGAATCAATCTCGTTCGGATTTCCCTTCAACTCACATATTGTTGTCCCAGCTTCTTTTAATCTTTTCACTATTGCTTGTTCAAACGATAACTTGTCCAAATGATCCTGCTTTTTAAGAAAGAAGCCAAGGGGCATAAGGAGCTTGCTTCCACTCGTGTTTTAACATGCCATAAATCACAAGGTCATGGTAGTGATCATATAGGTATTCACCTTCTCTGCAAATGCCTTCTTCTGTAAAACCTAGACGCGTAGGGATGGCTTTACTTTTTTCGTTATTAACGCCGCAGCGTATTTCGACTCGATGAAGGTTTAACGTATTAAATGCATAGTTCAGGCATCCGTGTACGGCTCTTGTCATAATACCTTTTCCTTGAAAATCATGTCCAATCCAATAGCCAAGACTTGTACTTTTGTTTCCCCAATTAATTCCGTGAAAACCAATCATCCCTGCGATTTCTCCGTAGTACCGAATGATGGCCTGGAATCCTTGGTTATTATAATATTGAGCTCTCCATTCAGGGATGAGTTCATCATAGTCAGCAATACTTTGCATGCTATCTACCCATGGGAGCCATTCTTTTAGGTAAGGTCTTGACTCGTTAATAAGAGAAAGCAAGGGGAAAGCGTCAGTTGATTCAATCAAATGCAAACTAACTTCGTCATCAATTTTGTATTCAAACATACGAAAGCCTCCTGTGATGATGGGCCTGCTGAGATAAGCGTAGCGTGTAGGCAGTTCTAACATCTAGTTTTTCTTTATTCTACCACAAGTAACAGAAGGTAGAACGAGGAAGTTTAGGCTAAAAGTAAATAACGCATAAAGTCGATAGGATTTTAATGATTAAAAAAATTAATAATTGAAAGCACTTTTATCAATATTTTTACAGAAAAGAAGCATATACAGTGATACAATGGAAGAAGAGATAAGGCGTTGTATTTATACATACTTTATAACAAACATGATATTGGATTGATAAAAGCAGGTGGTAAAAACATGGATGTACAACTATTAATAACGGTATTTGCACTCGGGTTTTTCGGGTCATTTTTAGCAGGTATGCTTGGAATTGGAGGATCAGTTGTTTTGTATCCGCTGTTGCTATTTGTTCCGCCTCTTGTAGGAGTGGGAATGTTCAGCGCGCACGAAGTAGCTGGTATAGGGGCCGTACAGTCGCTGTTTGCGTCTGTTTCAGGAGCTCTTGCTTACAAAAAGGGCGGCTATTTAAATAAACCGTTAATTTTATATATGGGTATCAGCGTCTTAGTTGGCAGTCTCATTGGTTCAACACTATCAAACTCGTTTTCAGAAGGAATGATCAATTTCATTTACGGCGTGATGGCAACAATTGCTGCAGGATTAATGTTTATGCCAAAAAAAAATAATCCAGCGGCCGATTCATTCGAAGTGACGTTTTCAAAACCTTTGGCAGCAGCTCTGGCGTTTTTAGTTGGAATTTGCGGGGGGATTGTCGGAGCAGGGGGCGCATTTTTACTTGTTCCTATTATGATTACCGTGTTAAAAATTCCTGTGCGCGTAACGATTGCAAGCTCATTAGCCGTGACGTTTATTTCGTCTATGGGAACAACATTCGGTAAAGTAATGACGCATCAAGTCCTTTTGCTTCCGGCGCTTATGATTATTGGAGCAAGCTTACTAGCAGCTCCAATCGGCGCTTTCGTAGGGCAAAAGACGAAGGTAGCGTCGCTGCAAGTTATCTTAGCGATCGTTATTACGGCGACTTCCCTGAAAATATGGTTTGATTTACTAATGAAATCTATTCATTAAAAAAAGCTGACTTTTTAAGGACAGCTTTTTTATTTTGTTGTTGATGACACAAGGTGAGCGACTAAAATATAGCGTTCAGGTGCTGAACCAACGTAGTTAAATGGATAACAGGTGCTGACGGTTAAAGTGGCTCTAGGCTTTGGCACAATAACAGTCCGGTCATCTGCATCAACGATTCGTACTTTGTTCACTTTGTATGTGAAGGTGCCTGCTGCCGTGTTCACCACGAGCGAATCGCCTTCACCCACGTCGCCAAGCTTACGAAAAACCGTATCGCGATGTCCTGATAGAACAGAATTGTCGTTTTGACCAGGCAATACGCTTCCTGCAAAATGACCCACGCCTTTTTCTAATTCATCTTCGTTCGTACCGTGATAAATCGGCAGCTTAGCGTTTAATTTAGGAATATATAATTCTCCCATTAAATCACCGATTTTTGGCTGTTTCGGGTAAGACACATTTGACACTTTCGGCTTTTTTTCCGAGCTAGCAGTACGAGAGTGTACCGCTTTTTTAGCTTCAGCAGAAGAAGCTTCAGCAGAAGAGTCTGCTGTTGAAGAGTCCTTGCTTTTAGAAACTGAAGCTGCGGCTGGTTCTTCTGTGTCCATTGTTTTAAATGCCAAATAGCCTCTTGCAAATTTATAGGCGTTTGTTGTTGTAAACCAAAGACCAAAGCAAATGACGGCGGCTAAAAGGGAAAGAACAATCAACCGCTTTTTGCGATTGATTGTTCTTCTTGTTTTTCTTGGTTCCATTTTATGCGCGTCTCACTTTGCGGAAAAGAACAAAGCCAGCTGCTACAAGCACTAATCCAATTAATGTATTTGTTACATAATTAGAAGCCGTTTCCGGAAGTTTTCCACCTTTAACGGTTTTTTGTACAGCGCCATTCGTTTGTTTCTTCACCGGTTCTTGTTTCTTTTCTACTGCTGGTTTTTGTGCTTGAGCTGGTTTTGCTACAGCTTCAGCAGATTTTTCTACTTCTTTTCCTGTGTCTGTGATGATATCAGAATTAAACATATCGCCTGTGATCACCATGTCTGCTAAAAATTTACCGTCTGTTGTATAAAGAGAAATTTTTAGACTTGCATTTTTTAATTCTTCTAAGTTGATTAAATCAGTAAGAGAAAGCGGTCTTTCATTTCCGCCTTGTACAAGTGCAAACTTAGCGTCTAAATGGAAGATTGATAGCATTTCTTTATAAATAGACATTAATTCAGCAATTTGATCCGCAGATAATTCTGTCGCTGTATCAAAATCTTCGAATGCCGCTAAGCGCTCGCCTAATTGATCTAAGCGGTTAAGCGTTGCTTCATTTGAAAGCTCATCTTCTAACGATGTAAAATGTGCTTCAATTCGATTTAACTCTTCTGAAGTTAAGCCTAATTCAGACTGCATAAACGATAGTAAGCCGCTTAAATCTTCTTCGCTTAATTCATCATCGTAAGAAGCGTCTTCTTCATCATATGACTCATCATCTTCATACCAGTCGTCGCCCTCTAGATAGAAGCCAACATCCTCGTATAAATCATCTAGGTACACATAATCGTCTAAGCTTTGACCGTTCTCTTTTAATAACGCATTCAAGCTTGTTTTGTCTAAGTCAAAATCTGCATACACATCTTGCACGTTATGTAAGTCAGCTGCAATTGGTTCACCTAAAAAATCTTCTAAATCTGCGATTGTATCGTAGTTTTCAAGACTATCGTCATACAGTGAAAGTGAATATTCAACGTCGTCTTTGGTTACTTCAAAGCCTCGCGTTTGGCTTACCGATTTTAAATACTTGTTGAAATCTGCGTCAAATGTTGACGCTGCTGCGAATGAAGACGTTGGAAATACGCCAACAAACAGCAGAAATGATAATAGTATTGCCCCCAGTTTTTTCATCAATTTTCTCCTTTTTTTTACGTTTTCTACAAGATTATATAGGAAGAGTTATAAATTTACAATATATACTTATATTATATATACCTTGAATATAGTGGTGATTTAAGGGATTTATAGAACTATAGATTTTGAGAACACCGTATGAAAGGGGGTGGAAAGCCCTAGATAGAAAAAGGAGGAAATAAAGAAAAAGGTTTATAATTGTTTTTGACAGAGGCAGAAATATAAAAAAGTATCAAAAAAGAACAGCACTTAGAAGCTGTTCTTTTTGAAATGATATGTAAGCCTTAGCATAGATAGTTGAAATTCGATACCGTTCCGCTTTAGAAAAAGGTGGTTACGAGTTATGATTTTAGTAAGGATAGTGAAGAAAAGTGAGAGCGCGGTTTTGTCAGCTCTATTTTGATTCCTTTTAGCCTTAAACGTTCTACAAACTGTTTGCGTTTTTTTCGCTTTTCATGCGGGGATTGATTCATATTTGCCTCATCCTCCATATTTAGTCAAGTAGCTAACATATCATTATCATAATCAAAAGATGACGGTTACACAATAAACATTCTCAAATATTCACAAAGATTTAAAATTTGTTACATTGATAGTGTACATGTACCCCATTCTCTTTTTTTATAACATCTCAATGTGCTGTTTTTAAATCGAAGTTTTGTAAATCCTGTCGCAGGCTAAAAAACGCGCTGACTTTTATATTTTGATTCACTGTGCTTAAAAGCTATACTAGTAGTGCGTATAGAAAAGAGTAAACCGAATTTTTACATCTCATCTATTCGTATACAAAAAAGAAAGAGGGATTTTCATGAAAACAGAACAGCAGTATTTTGAAGAAGGAAAATCAATTCAAACATATATGAACGACATGAGTACATTAAAAGAGGAAAGTTTAGCTGTTTATGAACAATTTCAGCTTCCTAAAGATGGACTGGCTGACAAATTAAAGGCTCACAAGCTTCACTTCTTAGCGATTACTGAAGATTGGTGCGGAGATGCGATGATGATTAACCCAATCATTCGTAAAGTAGCTGAAGCTGCCGGTATTGATGTGCGCGTTGCACTGCGAGATGCGGACACCGAATTAATTGACCGTCACTTAACAAACGGAGGACGTGCCATTCCGATTATTTTAATTTTTAATAATGAAGGGACGTTACTTGGGAAGTGGGGCCCCCGTGCTCCCGAAGTTCAGCAAATCGTCGATGAGCTTCGTGCCACGCTTCCTTCAAAAGAAGATCCTTCGTTTGAAGAAAAACAAAAAGAAGTCTTTTCTTCGTTACGAACAAGATATAAAGAAGAACCGGCTCTTTGGTCGTATGTTTATAACAGCTTTAAAGAAACGGTATTAGCTGTTGTGAAATAACTTAAAAAAGCAAGATAAAATGAAGCATTCATTTTATCTTGCTTTTTTTTCTGGTTATCCCATCGAAATACGCTTGTATATCACTTTAACGGAAAGGCTGCTTTTAATAATGTCTGTGTTCAAAACGCGCACTTTTAAGTAAGAAAATGTACAAAATTCTAAAAATAAAAATATTTTTTATTCAAAACGCGTACTTTTTAACTTGATGATGATATAATAACAAATAATAAATGAAGAAAGGGGACGCGTGAATGAATGTAAAAGCTTTTGGTTAGTACTTTTAAGCAGCATTTTTAGAGATCAAAATGAATTTTATTTTTTAAATTTAATGAAAGCGCTTAATAACTAACTTCTCAGAAAATATAGAAGAAAGGTGTTAGATACATGAATAACTTACATAGAAAAATGGGAACGTTCTCTCTCATGATGGTCGGTCTGGGATCTATTATTGGATCAGGATGGCTGTTTGGAGCATGGAGAGCTGCTCAAATTGCAGGTCCCGCAGCAATTGCTTCTTGGATTATTGGAATGGTTGTTATTTTATTTATAGCTCTTTCTTACAGTGAACTAGGATCGATGTTTCCAGAAGCAGGAGGTATGGTTAAGTATACGCAATACTCGCACGGCTCATTTCTGGGCTTTATTGCGGCTTGGGCAAACTGGATTGCAATCGTATCGGTTATTCCTGTTGAAGCCGTTGCTTCTGTTCAGTATATGAGTTCATGGCCGTGGGAGTGGGCGAAATGGACAGGCAGTTTAGTAGAAAACGGGATTCTTACCGGAAAAGGCTTAGCTATTGCTACAGGACTATTAATCATTTATTTTCTTCTAAATTACTGGACCGTAGGCTTATTTTCGAAAGCTAATTCACTTATTACCGTGTTCAAGATTGTAATTCCAGGGCTTACGATTGGTGCTCTTTTATTTGCAGGGTTTCACGGCGGGAATTTTTCTTCTGCAGGAGGCGTTGCTCCAAATGGATGGGCAAGCGTTTTGACAGCTGTTGCTACGTCTGGGATTGTGTTTGCTTTTAACGGTTTTCAAAGCCCCATTAATATGGCGGGAGAAGCGAAAAATCCGGGACGCTCTATTCCTATTGCAGTAGTAGGTTCCATTTTAATTGCGACCGTGATCTATGTATTGCTTCAAATTGCGTTTATTGGAGCGGTAAATCCTTCAGAAATCGTAAAAGGATGGAGTCATCTTAACTTTAATTCGCCGTTTGCCGATTTAGCGATTGCGTTAAATATTAACTGGCTTGTTATTGTTTTATATGCCGATGCTTTTGTATCGCCATCAGGAACGGGTATTACGTATACAGCTACCACGTCACGCATGATTTATGGTATGGAAAAAAATAAATACTTGCCGAATATACTGGGACGAGTTCATCCGCTTTACGGAGTTCCTCGTCAAGCCATGTTCTTTAATCTATTTGTCTCATTCATCTTTTTATTTTTATTTAGAGGCTGGGGAATATTAGCCGAAATTATTTCTGTAGCTACGTTAATTTCATATCTTACTGGTCCTATCACAGCTATGACGTTAAGAAAAACGGGGACCGAGCTTTATAGACCTTTACGTATAAAAGGGTTAAATGTAATAGCGCCTCTTGGCTTCATCTTTGCTTCACTTACTCTTTACTGGGCAAGATGGCCGTTAACTGGACAGGTATTATTTATTATTTTAATAGGGTTACCGATTTATTTTTACTACCAAGCAAAATCAAAATGGAAAGGCTTTGGTCAAAACTTCCGAGCTGGGGTTTGGATGATTGTCTACTTATTATGTATGATGACAATCTCTTGGATAGGAAGTGAAAAGTTCGGGGGACTCAATATTATTAAATACGGCTGGGATATGGGTCTTATTGCAATTGTTGCACTATTCTTTTATGCTTGGGCACTTAAAAGCGGATACAAAACAGAGTATTTAAAAGAAGCAATCCATGTTAATAATGAAATGAAAGCAGCGGAAGCACAGACTGCCTCAGCTAAAGAACAGATCATAGAAAAACAAATTAAATAAGTAGTAAAAATGAGACTGGGACAAAAGTATTTCAGTTGAAGTCAAATGCGAACTATTAATTATTTTTTGATTGGTAGTTCGTGTTTTTTTGTGGTTATGCTGAATATAGATTTTATGTGTATAGTTGGTTCTAGCAGTTGCACGGAAATCAACAGCGGTGTAACAAGCAGTCCAGCTTATGTATCCAATTTGTTTGTCTTTAGATTAGATTGATTTAGTTATGTCCCAGCCTCTTCTTTTGTGGATGAATTTTATTTTTTTGAATACTAGATAGTAAAAAATGCTATAATGGTGGGCAAAATCATACAGGGGGAGAACGACTTATGGATATCGTATCAATCACTTCTTTTTTAGGCGTAGCCGCTTTACTTACGGTTATGCCCGGTCCTGATAACTTATTTGTTTTAGCACAAAGCATATCAAACGGTAAATATGCAGGAATCTCGACTTCATTAGGGCTTTGTACGGGCTTGCTTGGTCATATAGCTGCAGCAACATTGGGTCTATCGGCTGTTATCTATCAATCGGCTTTAGCGTTTGCTATTGTAAAATACGCTGGAGCAGCTTATTTATTATATCTGGCTTATAAGACGTTTACAGCAAAAGATTCCGCTCTCGCTGTTGAAAACAAAGAAGCCGTTGAGTACAAGGTACTATATAAAAAAGGAGTGATTATGAATCTGCTAAATCCAAAAGTTTCGCTTTTTTTTCTTGCTCTTTTACCTCAGTTTGTTAATCATTCAACCGGACACGCCACACAGCAAATGCTCGTTTATGGAGCTGTATTTTTAGTTCAAGCGCTGATTATTTTTACGTTAATTAGTCTATTTGCAGGGAAAGTAGGGGAGTTTTTGCGAAAATCTCCGGCGCTGTCTAAGCGGCTTAATCTCGTGCAAGGCTCTATCTTTACGCTTATTGGCTTAAAAATTGCTTTTAGTGAGAAATAGCAGAAGATAAGACGGTAAACCTGCTTTTTATCTGCATTAATAGGCGGGGGCATAAGTAGTTTAATTAAAGGAAGATCCGAACGATAAATCCAATTCGCTCGGATTTTTTATGTCTATGGTAAAAGTAGGTTTCATGTATGTAGTTGCTTCTAGCTGGTGATTGGAGGGCAAAACGAAGCCTTGCACGGAAATCAACAGCGGTGTAACAAGCAGTCCAGCTCATGTATCCCATTTGTTCGTCTTTATTTTGTGCTTTAAAACAGCGGAGAATACCTAGCAAAATCCTGCTTTCTTGTGTGAATTTTCTCGAATGTTTTAAGGGGACGAACCCTTCTTGTCCAATCACATATATATAGAATGAGAGATAAAACATCTGGCAAAGCCGGTGTTAATCATAAGTTCTTTCATATTATAATTGAAAGGAAAGGTTCACATGAAAAAAGTATGGCTAGATGCAGGACATGGCGGTACAGATTCAGGTGCTTTAGGAAATAATTTGCGTGAAAAAGATATTACGCTGCAGCTTGTACTACACGCGCGGGCGTATTTAGAACATAACTATTCAGTAGATGTTCAAGTAACTCGTTCAACCGATGTGTTCGTTTCATTATCAGATCGAGCGAGCCGGGCTAATGCATGGGGAGCGGATATTTTTGTTTCTATGCACATTAATGCTGGCGGCGGTACTGGATTTGAAACGTATCGGTATCCATCACAAGAGGGAAGTCAATCTTCTCTTTTACAAAAAGAGCTGCACACGGAGATTTTAACAATCATGCGGAAATTTGGAACGATTGCAGATCGCGGTTTAAAAACGGCCAATTACGCTGTACTGCGTGAAACAAATATGCCAGCTGTCTTAACAGAAAACTTGTTTATCGATACGACAGCCGACGCTGAAAAATTAAAAAGCGCTACGTTTCTTCGAGAAGTGGGAGAAGCGCACGCGCGTGGAATTGCTAAGTATTTAAACTTACCTTCTAATCAAGTTACATTCTATACCATTCAATCTGGAGATACATTTTATAGTATTGCAAAGAAGTATAATATCACCGTTCAGCAGCTGCAGGATGCAAATCCTGGCGTAGATCCTACAAAACTGCAAATTGGTCAGCAAATTGTTCTTCCTGTCACTACGTATACTGTACAAGCAGGAGATACGTTCTATAGCATTGCGAAAAAATATAGCATAACCGTTCAGCAGCTGCAGGATGCAAATCCTGGCGTAGATCCTGCAGAATTACAAATTGGTCAGCAAATTATCATTCCAGCTGTTTAATATCTGTAAATAAAAAAGATGACACGGCAGCGTGTCATCTTTTTTATTTATTGAACTAATCTTACAAGCATATGGGCAAGGTGATGCTGCTGTTCTTTGTCTCCAACCTTCCACAGTTCGTGAAGCAGGTTTTCCTCTCGATTGCGCGGCTCTTCATGCTTAGCAAGGTAATCAGCTACTTTCTGAGCTGTTTTAGCCAGCTGTTCCTCATTCATCCCTAACTTTTCGCCTTTTGAGACCTTGTCCCCTAGATAACTTTTAAATCCTTCGAAGCTAGAGAGAATATCCTCTTTTTTCTCCTCGCTCATCGAATTAATTGCTCCTTCAACTTTTGCTGAATGATTTGTTTCTACAGAATTACTCATAGTTTTTTTCTCCTCTCATGGTTATATTTGGGTGTTAGAAAGCATATTCCCTGAGGATTCAGTAAATAAACGTCCAAATGTTTTATTTTTATATTATGGCGTTTTACAAGGACTTAAAAGCTGGGGTCAAACGAGATTTTATCAACCAATAATAAAATGACAAAAAAGACTTTGAATAAAGAAATCAAAGTCTTTTACTGATTTTTATACTGAAGCATCATACTTCGGGCGTAGGAGTAGGCGTGGCATAGCCTTCCTTATATTTATTATCGATTTCTTGACGAATTTCTTCTATGCTTTTGCCTTTGCTGTAGTCTACTACAGCTTGAGCGGCTATTTCTAAACAGACGCCGCATTTTGTTCCGTGATCATCCCACGTCACTGCGCCGTTTCCTTTGTTTTCAAAAATAAAACAGTCGTAGTTGTTTTGATGATTAGCTTCTTCTCCACATCCGCAGTAGCAAGGAATGTTTTCTAGTAAGGTTTGATGCTTAGCAGCCGCTGCATAAATAAGCTGCATGTCTTCGGGCTTGTCACTCAGAAAAGAGGGAAGAGTTTCACTATTTTTTGTTTCTTCTCGTTTATCACCTAATGTGTGCTGCTGATATTCTTCATGTTGTGTTGCTTCTGTACGTTTGCTGCCTGAACTTTCTTTACTTTCGTTTCCGCAGCCGGAGACCATGCTTGCTGCAAGGACAACTGTTATGACCTTTGATTTCATCATCAAAATGTTCATCCTTTCTTCAATTAAAGCCAGACAATAATATGTAGACCCATCATGTTAAACAGGCATCATTCGTCTTTGAAGTCATTCATCAACTTTCTGCAAAATAATTTTCCGATACATACCTTTCAACATGGCGCTTGAATTCTCCTTCAAGATAAGCTGATCTCGGCTTGCTTCAAACACATGTTCAAAAGAGAGCCCAATATCCGTTCCTAGTAATTTTACGAAAGGGCGGAATATTTTTTTAGGAAAAGCCGCTGATTTCTTTTTGGTTTCAAATTTATCAAAAATCAGGATAGTTCCCTTAGGTTTTACTACTCTTGTCATTTCTTTTAAAGCTTGCTTCGCATCAGGTACTACGCTAAGAATTAAGCTTGCTACAACCACATCAAATGAAACAGAGTCGAATGTTAGCTGCTGAGCGTCCATTTGGTGGAAAGTTATAGATCGATTTTTGTATTTATCTTTTGCTTTTTGAAGCATTTCACTGGAATAGTCGATGGCTGTTACATTTACTTCATGAGGAATAAAAGCTAAATCTGCACCCGTTCCAACACCTACAAATAAAATGCGCTGTTCAGATGAAAAGTGGACGTCTTGAAAGACTTTTTTTCTGGCTCGATAAAACATCCCGTTATTAAAAAACGCATCATAAAAAGGGGACCAACACTTATAAATAAATTGATTCCAGCGGTTATTCACGTAAACCCTCCTAGAAAATAAGCTTTCCAACGCCTGCTGGAAAGCTTATGGATTACATTTATTGTTTCATTTTGAGTAAGCGAAGACTGTTTAAAATAACAAGTAGCGCTGCTCCTGTATCGCTTAAGACGGCAATCCATAGAGTAAGCCACCCTGGGAAGATAAAGGCTAAGGCGATGACTTTAACAATAATAGAAAACCAAATGTTTTGTTTGATGACAGCTAATGCTTTGCGGCTTAGCTTCATCGTATGAGGAAGCTTTTCCAAATTGTCTGCCATCAGGACAATATCAGCTGTTTCCATGGCTGTATCAGTACCAGCACCGCCCATTGCAATGCCAAGATCAGCAGTTGCGAGGGCAGGGGCGTCATTAATTCCATCTCCAACCATAGCGGTTTGGTACCCTTCATGTTGAAGCTGCTGTATGGCCTTTACTTTGTCTTCAGGCAGCAAATCAGCGAAATAGCGGTCTACCCGAGACTCAGAGGCAATCATTTTAGCTGTTCCTTCGTTATCACCGGTCAACATCACAATTTGCTGCATTCCGTTTTGTTTGAGGCTTTCTAAAGCAGATACGGTTGTATGTCTGATGGTATCAGCTACGCTAATAATACCTAGAATACTTTTAGCTGTTCCGACAATAATAATCGTTTTACCTTCGTTTTGAAGCTTTTCAATATGAGACCAGCAGTGGGATAGAGGTGTTTCTAAATCTGAGAATAACTTTGCATTACCTGCATAATAAACCGTTTCTTGAATTGTTGCTTGCACGCCTTTTCCTGTAAGAATTTTAAAATTTGATCCTTTTAAAGAACCGACTTTCTTCTCCTCTGCATAATCCACGATAGCGCGGGCAATGGGGTGATTCGAATGATCTTCAAGCGTTTTTGCTATCGCTAAAAGCTGATTTTCTTCAGCAGCAAGCGAAACAACCTCTGAAACGGCTGGTTTGCCTTCTGTCAGCGTTCCTGTTTTATCAAAAGCAATCGCATTGATTGCACCTGCTTTTTCTAAAAATGTCCCGCCTTTAATGAGCACGCCATTTTTCGCCGCGTTTCCAATAGCAGATACAATGGCGACGGGAGTAGAAATGACTAGCGCACATGGACAAGCCACAACTAATAATTCAAGCCCCTTGTAAAACCATTCACTCCATGCACCATCAAACAGGGGAGGGATGACCATAATGAATAAAGCTAAAATAAAGACGATAGGCGTGTAAATGGTTGCAAATTTATCAACAAATGCTTGAGTAGGTGCTTTTTTCTCCTGTGCTTCTTCCACTAAATGAATAATTTTAGAAATCGTCGTATCTTCGACTAGCTTTGTTACCTTAATTTCTAACGATCCGCTTTCGTTAATCGTGCCTGCATAAACAGCATCACCGATTACTTTATCAACTGGAATAGATTCACCTGTAATAGGAGCTTGGTTGATACTGGATTCGCCGTTTGTAATTTCACCATCTAGCGGAATTCGGTCTCCTGGCTTTATGACAATCTTAGTGCCGATTGAAATATCTTCCGCTGCTTTATTAATCAGATGTCCTTTTTCTTTCACCCATGCTTCAGAAGGAGCTAAATCCATCAAACCTCGTATCGAGTCTCTTGTTTGTTCAATCGATCTTGTTTGTAGAGCAACGCCTAAAGCAAATAGCCAAACGACCGTAGCACCTTCAAGCCATTCACCAATAACAGCTGCTCCAAGCGCTGCAACGGTCATTAAAACATTCATGTCTAAGGAACGGCTTTTAATTCCATAATAAGCACTTTTAGCCGGCTTATATCCGCTAACAATCATGGCAATAGCGTAGAGTACAGTTGTCATATAAGAAGCAATTCCTGTATGAGAACCGATAAAACCTAATGCGATGAGAATACCCGAAAAAACAATCGGTCTATTTTGGCCTTTATGGTGCCGCGATTCAGTAGACTGCCTGCTGCCGGTTACTAAAGTAGCGGTATACCCAGCTTTAGATACTTCTTTAATAATGTCATCGGCTTCGTTATCGTGCTCAATTTGTGCTTTTCCCGTTGAGAAGTTCACGCGTACATCTTTGACAGCAGGAACTGTTTTTAAATGATTCACAATCGTGTTCGCACAAGCCGCGCAGTCCATTCCTTCAATCAAATACGTTTTCATTTTTTTATTTGATTGGATAGGCTCAATGTTAAACCCTAGTTTTTCTACTGAGGTTGGAATGAGTGACAGAGCTGACTCACTTGCCGCCGCTACCTGGAGCTTCCCTGTATTATAGTTGAGAGTTACGTGGTGAATATCGTTTAATGTTTTTAAACTTTTTTCAATCGTCGCGGCGCAGGAAGGACAATCCATTCCATATACGCGGTATTCAGCCGTTTCTTCTATGTCACTGTCGCCTGATACTATATCGTGATCACTGCAGCAAGAATGCTGGCCTTTGTCGGTCGTTAACGCAATCGTATCTGAACAGCAGCTGTGACTGTGTTCATGACTCTTTGTGCCGCAGGAAGAAGGCTCTTCAGTAGATGCGGTTTCTGAAGAAGAGGAGCAGCAGGTCTTGCTTTCAATTTCTGGCGAAGAAGATCCGCTGCAGCAGTTTCCGGTATGCTGATGATTTTTTTTATCTTCGTGTTTCATTGTGTCCCACTCCCTATACGGTAAGAAAAACTTAAATAGTTACGTCTTGTTTTTTAGCAAACATGATATCAATTACTTGTTTAATATGTGCATCTCTTAAAGAATAAAAAGCTAACTTTCCTTCTTTGCGATAATTGGAAATTCCTATGTTACGCAGCAGTCTTAAGTGATGAGAAGCAGTCGCAACTGTAGAGCCTACAATATTGGCTACGTCACATACACATAATTCCTCGCCTTTATACAGAGCCAAGACGATTTTAAGCCTCGTTTCATCTCCTAACGCTTTGAACAGGGCAGAAACACCTTGAACAGCTTCGGCATCGATAGCAGGCTTAATACTATTCACTTTTTCTTCATTAAAACAATAAATATCACAGCGGTCTTTTGGCATAATTTCCTCCTTCATTCAAACATTCAAATGATTGTTTGTTTATAATATATGTCAATTTTAAAAAATGTTCAAACATTTATTGATTATTCGGAATTTTTTTCTGAGCAAAACATAAATATAGGAAGAATAAATATGGAAAGTATGCCTATTAGTGTATGTACTCTGGACTAAATAGTGCGGGCAAAAAGAGAATGACTTTACGTGCAGAACAAAACAAAAAGCCACTCCCTGTGAACTGAACCCGAAAAGTTAGACCCTTTATCTAAGCAGCGAATGAGGATTGAATTCTGTATTCTACAGGGGTCAATCCTTTTAATTTTACTTTTATTCGTTTGTGGTTGTAATAAACAATATACC